>NZ_VSFA01000001.1 GCF_008119785.1 Micromonospora sp. MP36
TGTTCTCCGAGAGCTTCGGTGAATCCGCGCGTACCGCCGTCCGGGTCTCGTACGGTCGGTGCGGGACCGGGAACTGACCGCCGGGCGCCGGCGGAAGGGAGGAGTGCGGCCATGCGCATCGGAATCATCGGCTCCGGCCACATCGGTGGCACCCTCACCCGTCGCCTCCGGGCGCTCGGCCACGACGTCGTGGTGACCAACTCGCGCGGGCCGCAGAGCCTGGGCGATCTCGCGGCGGAAACCGGTGCCATGGCGGGCACGCTGGAGGAGACCGTGCAGGGTGCCGACCTGGTCGTCCTCGCCGTGCCGGTCAAGGTCGTACCGGACCTGCCGGCGGACCTCTTCGACGGTGCCCTGGTCGCCGACGCGAACAACTACTACCCACAGCGGGACGGCGACATCGGGGAGCTGCTCGACCGGAGCCTCAGCTCCAGCCGGTGGACCGCGGAACACCTCAAGGGCGCCCGGGTGGTGAAGGTCTTCAACAACATCCAGGCCGCGCATCTGATGGACCTGGGCCGGTCGGCCGGTGCGCCGGACCGGATCGCCCTGCCGGTGGCCGGGGACGACCCGGACGCCAAGCGGTTGGTCATGCAACTGGTCGACGAGTTGGGCTTCGAACCGGTGGACGCTGGCTCGCTCGACGAGAGCTGGCGGCAGCAGCCCGGCTCCCCGGTCTACGGGACCGACCGCGACGCGGACGGCGTACGGCAGGGGTTGGCCGGGGCCCGGCCCTGACGCGTACCCGAAGAGAATGCCCCGCCGGCGATCGGGCCGGCGGGGCATTTGTCGTGCCTGACCTCGGCGGACGTCAGTCGGCCGGCTTGGTGCCGCAGATGAAGCGGGGCTCGGGGTCGTAGCGCCAGCTGAACTTCTCCCGCTTGACGACCTTGCCGTCCTTCTTGATGACCCGGTACGCGTCCTGGGCGAAGCCCACGCTGCCTGCGGCGGAGATGCACTTGGGGCCGGGGTCCAGGTAGACCGTCTTCGGCTGGGTGATGTTCCGGCGTGGGCCGTACTCGGTGGTGACGCTGTCGTAGATCTTGGTGCTCCAGATCGACACGGTGATCGTGCTGGACGTGTAGGACGTGTCGATGAGGACGCCGTGCGGGGTGTTGTTGCGGAACTTGAAGTCCAGCTGCGGCCAGTAGATGGTCGACTCGATCACCGCTGGGTAGCGGCTGAAGTAGAACGAGTGCGGCTTGTGCTCGACGTCCTCGAGGCCCGCGTAGTAGGTCGCGTTGAACAGCGTCGTGGTGAACTGTGAGACGCCGCCGCCCACGCCCGGCACCAGCTTGCCGTTCACGATGGTCGGCGCGTCCTGGTAGCCCTGGTCGTATCCGCGCTCGCCGGTGTGGCTGTTGAGCGAGAACGTCTCGCCCGGCTTCACGATCGCGCCGTCGACGTCCTTGGCCGCCTGCACGATGTTCTGGCTGCGCGGCGAGGAGAGGCCGCCCGGGAACCGGGTGGTGAAGGTGGAGACCCGTTCCTTGATGCCCAGCTCGGCCAGCTTCCCCTCGGTCAGCTCCGGCTCGGCCGGCGTCAACTGGGCGGTCACCGTGCGGCCGTTCGCCTTCGGTAGGACGGCGAGCAGTTCCCGGCTGAGCGTGGCCGAGTCGACCTGCTGTCCAGCCCGACCGGGGACCACCTTCGGCTTGCCGCCGCTGATGGTCAGGCCCGCGTCCTTCGGCGCCACCTCGACCTTCGCCAGCCGGTCGCCGAGGGCGCTACGCAGCCGCTTCGCGTCCACGCGCGGGGTCAGCTTGCCCGCGTCGTCGGCGGAGAAGCGCAGGCCGCTGGCGATGGCGGCGGGCGGGATGCTGATCGAGCCCCGGTCGGTGGAGAGCGTGACGGGGGCGGCCACCGCGGGCTTGGCCAGCTCGGCGATGAGCCGGTCGACCTCCTCCCGGCTGGTCGCCGGCCACTTCTCGACCAGCGGCACGGTCACCGGCTTGCCGGCGAGCCAGCCCGCCTTCACCACGTCGGCCGCGCCGGCCGAATCCACCGTCAGCGCCGGCTTCGGGTAGACGGGCTTCGGGGTGGTGCCGGTGAAGATGATGGCCGGCATGGTCATCTCCCGGCCCTGGTCCCCTAGGGCCTGGCGCAGCGTGGCGTCCAGCCGGGCAGCGTCGACGGTGACCACGGGGTCGACCGTACGGGAGCCGACGAGCCGGCTCACCGGGTGCGCCTCGGCGGCGGCCGCCGCCGCCACGGTGGCGTCCACGTCGATGGCGAGCCCGACGTCGGCCGGTTTCACCTCGGTCTTCTTCTCGCCCACGGTGACGGTGAGCGGGGCGTTCAGGGCGGCCGCCCGGCGGTCCAGCTCGGCCCGCAGCGCCCGGACCGCCTCGGCCCGGCTCCGGCCACCCAGCTCGGCGCCGAGGACCATGGTGCCCCGGGGCACGTCCCCGGCGTACGCGTAGGCGCCGAGACCGGTGCCGGCGACGAGCACGGCCGCGACGATCCCGCCGGCCAGCAGCATCCGGCCCCGCCGGGACCGCTGGCCGCCGCCGGGCCGGTCGGGTGTCGGCGCGACGGTGGGTTCCGGCTCGTCGTCCGGCCAGTTCACCGCGGTGACCCGCACGGTGGGCCGGTCGTCGGCGGGCGGCAGTTTGTCGCCGTACAGCGTCACAGGAACCTCGATCAGGAGTACCACGTGGGGGTCCCTCCCCCCACCCGGAAGACACCTACGGTAACCAACGCTCGGGCCGGCCGGGAGTCTGCGGCAGGGGGCGCGAGGGAGGCGTGTTGCCGGGGTCGCGGCGATCAGCCCCGGGGTCCCGCACCGACGGAGGCCGTGGGACGGTGTGCGGGTGCGGACCGATGAGCAGGCTCTGGCGTACGGCGGCGGGTGGCTGGACCGGGCGGGTGGGCTGCGGGCCGATCCCGGATGGGTCGAGGCGCGGCTGGCCGACCGGGAGAGCGTGGTGTTGCCGTTCTGGCGGGACCGCTGCCTGGTCTCGGCGGACCGGGTACCGGTGCGGTGCGCCGCCGTCGACGCGGCCGGGCTGCGCGCCGCCGCCGACGAGAGGGTCTTCCTCGGGCTGGACGCGGGGCGGGCGGTCTTCGCCGTGGACCTCTCCGGCCGGCCCGAGTCGGAGGCGCTGGCGTTGGCCGGCGCGGCGGAGGCGGTGGACGTACGGGCTCTGGTGGGTGGGCTGACGCCGGCCGAGGCGGCCGTGCAGGCGTACGCCAAGGGGCTGCTGCACTGGCACCGGGGCCAGCGGTACTGCGGGGGCTGCGGCGCGGCGACGGCGGCCCGGGACGGCGGGCACGTCCGCTCCTGCACCGGCCCGGACTGCGGGCGGGTGCTCTTCCCCCGGATCGAGCCGGCGGTCATCGTACTGGTGGAGGCGCCCGGCGAGCCGGACCGGTGTCTGCTGGCCCGGCACCGTGGCGCGGCCGAGGATTCCTGGTCGACGCTGGCCGGTTTCGTGGAGATCGGCGAGAGCCTGGAGGACGCCGTCCGCCGGGAACTGGCCGAGGAGGCCGGGGTGACCGTGACCGGGATGGCGTACCAGGGGTCGCAGGCGTGGCCGTTCCCGGCCGGGCTGATGGTCGGGTTCCGGGCCACGGCGGCCTCGACCGAGGTACGGGTCGACGGTGAGGAAGTGGTGGCGGCCCGCTGGTTCAGCCGGGCGGAACTGCGGGCGCGGCTGGCGCAGGGGCGCCGGTTGGGCCGGATCGATTCGATCGATCACCACCTGCTGGAGTCGTGGCTGAACGGGCGGAGCTGACCGCGCCGGACGGTCCGCCGGTTCCGCCGGACGGGTGACCGGCGTATCATCCACAGCGGTTTGTCAGCCGGCCGTTACCGAACTGTGACGAAGACCGGTGACCGCTACCACAGGTGAGACCTCTCTGCCTTCGTGTCGTAATCGCGATGGTTTGCCCCTGGCTGGTGGTCGTCCCGATGTTAACCGCCGGTAACCAAGGATGATCTTGTTATCGCGAGCCTGTTACCGGTCAGTAGCTAGGTACTTGTGAGCTCTGTCGCTTCGCGAGAGCATCCAATCCGCGTAACCGCGCGGTCCGTCGGCACAACGGCACCGCGAGCGCCCCACGCTTTTCCCCCTTGTCCCGAGTCGCGCTCCCGCGATCGGTGACGTCATCCCCTTCGAGGAGGACCCCGTGAAGGATTCGGAAGACCGCCAACTGCGTGGCGGCACTCGCTGGCGTCGCTTCGCCGCGATGGCGATCCCCGCTGCGGCCGTCGCCGGCGGCATCGTCTTCGGCATGGCCAACGGCGCCATCGCCGCCAACATCACCGTGTCCGGCACCGCGTTCAAGGTCGGCGCGACCCGGCTCGAGGGCGACGGCTTCAAGCAGTACGGCGGCGTCGTGTACGAGAAGGGCAAGACGGTGCCCCAGCCGGTCGCGCTCTCCGAGATCGGCCACGCGGACCTCTACAACCTCTGCCAGTCGGTCAACGCGAGCCTGCCCAACCTGCCGGTCGTGCTCCGGATCGAGGCCGGCAAGGGCAAGGAGCCCGCGACCGCCGACGGCATGCTGATCGCGATGGATTCGCTCGCCGGCGACGCGACGTTCACCAAGATCAAGATCGGCCAGGACGCCACCGACCTGAACCCCGCCGCCCTGGAGGGCTCCTTCGGCCAGAGCGCGGACCACGTGACCATCAAGGGTCTTGAGCAGGTCGCCCGCTACACCACGGCCGGCACCTTCAACCTCAAGGGCCTGAAGCTGAAGGTGTACGCGTTCGGCGACGCCGCCGGCAAGGAGTGCTTCTACTGATCGGACCGGGAGGTCCGCGGAGGGCGCGCCCTCCGCGGACCTCCCGTCGTGTTCGGCCATCCCCTCGTATCACCGCACCGCTCGTAGGAGGAGTACGTGACGACCGCGGACGCGCAGCACGCCCGACCTGGAGGGATCACCAGGGCCTGGCGCGGCTTCCGGCGCTGGCGGCGGAGCAGGCCGTTCTGGGGTGGCCTGTTCACCGTGCTCGCCGGAGTGGAGATCTTCGGCACCACCCAGGCGACCCTGGCCGGCCTCACGCTCAAGATGGGGCCGACCGGCTTCCTCGCCTGGCTGATCCCCACCATCCTGGTGGTCTGCGGCCTGCTCATGTGGCTCACCCCGCAGCAGCGGATCTTCTATTCGGTCATCGCGGCGGTGACGGCGGTCTACTCGCTGATCGGGGTCAACTTCGGCGGCTTCTTCATCGGCATGCTGCTGGGCATCACCGGTGCCGCGCTCGGCTTCGCCTGGGTGCCCGGCCGTCCGGCGCCCACCACTGAGGAGCCCGGACCGGCTGTCGACGACGAGCCGCGGGAGGGCGAGGAGGCCGAGGACGAGCCGGCCCTCATCGACGAACTGCTGCCCCGGCAGCGCGAGGAGGAGACCGACGGGCCGCTCACCGACACCCTTCCGCCGCCGCGCAACCCGCTGCGCGAGTCGACCCCGGCCGAGCCGGAGGCCGGGGCGGATCGCACTCACGTGCTGCCGGCGGTCGACCCGTCGGGGCCGCCGCCCGGCTCCGGTCACCGCGACCCGAAGCTGTACGGAATCCTGCTGGTGCTCGCCACCGTCTCCACGGTCGGCCTGATCGCGCTCCACGGCGGCCAGCCGGCGGTCGCCGCACCCGCCGCCTGCCCGACCGCCAGCTCGCCGGCGCCGAGCCCGACGGCCTCGGCGTCCGCTTCGCCGAGCCCGAGCGCGGCGGCGGTGAATAAGGACTCCGACGGCAACCTGCTGACCAACATCATCGACGGTATTACCGGTCTCTTCACGGGTGGCGACGCCGGCACCGCGCCCACGCCGGCCAGTACGGATGACCCGGCGGCCGCCGCGGAGCCGCTGCCAGCCGTGACCACGACCGGCCCCAGTCCGAGCGAGAGCACCACCAGCGCGGCACCGACGCCGAGCAGCAGCACCTCGGCGAGGCCGACCGCGCCGACGAAGCCGGACGCCGAGCCCTGCGCCAGCCCGGCACCGACCAAGCCGAAGCCGGTCGAGGTCGGCAAGCCGCTCCCCCGGATCGCCGCCGAGCCGGGGCAGCCCCGGGTCGCCGCCAAGCCCGCCAAGCTCACCGGCTCCAAGGTGACCATGACCGGGTTGCACTTCGACGGGATCGTCGACCTGCCCACCGCCGACGGCACGCTCAAGTGCCTGAAGTTCACCATGGACAAGGGCGTGACGGACGACTTCGTCCTCCAGGCCGACGGGCCGGCCGGCAAGACGATGCGGAAGGTCACCGACCAGCTCACCGTCCAGGGCGACGTCGCCTTCTACACCACCCGGTTCTCCGCGCGGTTCCTGGGCATCCCGATCACCCTCACCCCGGACCTGCCGTTCCCGGACGGCCTCCCGATCACCTCGCCCGTGCCGCTCACCTTCACCGACCCGGTGATCGACCTGGCGTTCGTCGACAGCAACGTGCTCACCGCCAAGCCGACGCTCAAGCTCGACCTGGTCTGAGCCGGCCTTACACGCGAAACGGCCGGGAGCGGAGGCTTCCTCCACTCCCGGCCGTCGGTCGTCGCTACAGCCGGGCCAGCGCCCGGCGCAGCGGGTCGAGCCCCAGCGAGCCCAGGTCGAGCGCCTGCCGGTGGAACTCCTTGAGGTCGAAGTCGGCGCCCTTGCGGGCCTTCGCCTCCTCCCGGGCCTGGAGCCAGATCCGCTCGCCCACCTTGTACGCGGGCGCCTGCCCCGGCCAGCCCAGGTAGCGGTTGAGCTCGAAGCGCAGGTTCTCGTCCGGCACCCGGCAGTGCGCCCGCATGAACTCCCAGCCCAGCTCCGGCGTCCAGCGCTCGCCCGGGTGGAAGCCGAACGGGTTGTCCCGGGGGATCTCCAGCTCCAGGTGCATGCCGATGTCGACGATCACCCGGGCCGCCCGGAACGCCTGCCCGTCGAGCATGCCGAGCTTGTCGCCCGGGTCCTCCAGGTAGCCCAGCTCGTCCATCAGCCGCTCGGAGTAGAGCGCCCAGCCCTCACCGTGCCCGGAGACCCAGCAGAGCAGCCGCTGCCAGCGGTTGAGCAGGTCGGCGCGGACGGCCGTCTGGGCGACCTGCAGGTGGTGGCCCGGCACGCCCTCGTGGTAGACGGTGGTCACCTCACGCCAGGTGGAGAAGTCGGTGATGCCCTGCGGCACCGCCCACCACATCCGGCCCGGCCGGGAGAAGTCCTCGCTCGGGCCGGTGTAGTAGATGCTGCCGTCGCTGGTCGGGGCGAGGCAGCACTCGATCCGGCGGACCTGCTCGGGGATGTCGAAGTGGGTGCCGTGCAGCTCGCTGATCGCCTTGTCGGCGAGCGCCTGCATCCAGTCCCGGAACGCCTCCTTGCCCTGGATGGTCCGCGCCGGGTCGGCGTCCAGCGCCCGGACCGCGTCGTCGATGGTCGCCCCCGGGCCGACGATCCGGGCGGCCACCGCCCGCATCTCGGACTCCAGGCGGGCCAGCTCCGCGAAACCCCAGGCGTACGTCTCGTCGAGGTCGACCTTCGCGCCGAGGAAGTACTGCGAGGCCAGCTCGTAGCGTTCCCGGCCGGCGGCCTGCTTCTGCCGGCCCTGCGGGGCCAGTTCGTTCCGGAGGAACTGCCCGAACTCGGCGGTGGCCGCGGTCGCCGCGGCGGCACCCTTGCGCAGTTCGGCGCCGAGCGCGCCGTCGGCCCCGAGCCGCTCGGCCAGGCCGTGGAAGAAGTTGTCGCCGTTCGGGTCGGTCCAGATGTCGCACTGCTTGGCGACCTCGACCAGCTGCACCTGGGAGCTGATGTGGCCGGCGGTGGCCGCCTCGCGCAGCGTGCGCTTGTAACCCTCGAGGGCGGCGGGGAAGCGGTTGAGCCGGGTGGCGATGTTGGCCTTGGCGTCGTCGCCCTCGGTCGGCATGAGGTCGAAGACCATGCGGATCTCGTGCAGCCCGCTGGCGATCACGTTGATCTCGCTGCTGCTCTCGCCGGCCTCGTAGCGCGCGAGTTCCAGCCCGAGGCGCTCCTGCATGGCCTCCTTGGCGGTCCGCTCGGCCTCCGAGTCCGGCTCGGTCACGTCGAGGTCGGCCAGGGTGCGCCGGACCAGGTCGGCGCGGGCCGCGTACCCCTCGGGGGAGAGGTCGTCGAGCTGGTCGTCGTAGCCGGCGATGCCGACGTAGGTGGCGCCGGTCGGGGTCAGCGGGGCCCAGTCGGCCACGTACCGGTTGGCGAGGTCATCGATTCGTCCCACGCTGCGACCCTACGTGACGCCGGCACCCCGTTGTCGACGGTGTTTGCCGTGTTCACGATCGCTCCGCGAGGCTGTCGCCGGAGGGTTGCCGTGACGGTCGACACGGGGTCCGATTTTCGCGGGACTTCGTCGTATCCCTCCGGCAGAGTGTCAGGAGTGACAGCGGATTTGACTCCTGACCGGGCGGCCCTGCGGAGCTGGCTGCCCGGCTTTCTCGCACTCGGCGCGATCTGGGGTTCCAGCTTCCTCTTCATCAAGGTGGGGGTGACCGAGCTGCACCCGCTGCACCTCACCCTCTACCGGGTCGCCACCGGCGCGGCGACCCTGCTGGTCGTGCTGGCCGTGCTGCGCGACCGGCTGCCCCGCGAGCCCCGGGTCTGGGCGCACCTGCTGGTGGTCGCCGCCTTCGGCGTCGCCCTGCCGTTCACCCTGTTCGGCTTCGGCGAGCAGCGGGTGGAGTCGATGCTCGCCGGCATCTGGAACGCGACCACGCCGCTGATCGTGCTGCCGCTCGCGGTGCTGGTGTTCCGCACCGAGCGGCTGACCGTGCGGCGGGCGGTCGGGCTGGCGCTGGGCTTCACCGGCGTGCTGGTGGTGCTCGGCGTCTGGGAGGGCGTGGGCGGGTCGCACTTCACCGGCCAGCTCATGTGCCTCGGAGCGGCGGCCTGCTACGGCGTGGCCATCCCGTACCAGAAGAAGTTCATCGCGGGGAGCGCGTACTCCGGTCTGTCGCTGTCGGCGGCACAGCTGCTGGTCGCGACGGCGCAGCTCGCGGTGGTCGCGCCCCTGGTGGCCGGGGCGCCGCCGGTGCCGACCGGCCTGTCCGCCCGGGTGGTGGGCAGCGTGCTGGCGCTCGGCGCGCTCGGCACCGGGCTGGCCTTCGTGATCAACCTGCGCAACATCCGGCTCGCCGGGGCGAGCACCGCCTCCACCGTCACGTACCTGATCCCGGTCTTCGCCGTGCTGATCGGCGCCCTGGTCCTCGGCGAGCGGATGAACTGGCACCAGCCGGTGGGTGCGCTCGTCGTGCTCCTCGGCGTCGCGGTCGCCCAGGGCGTGCTCGGCCGGCGCCGGCCCCGGACGGCCGTGGGCGCGCCCGCCGTGCGAGCCGCCGAGCCCGCGGCCCCGCGCTGACCGCCGAGCCCGCCGTCCGGCGGTCAGCGCGGATCGCCGGATCCGGCCGCCGGGTCGGCGAGCTGGCGGTGTCCTGACCTCCGGGACACCGCCACCGCGGCGACCTACCGCCCGCTCAACGGCGGCTGGCTGCCCACTTGGCCAGGCGGTCCGCCTTCCAGGTGTTGATCACCCGATTCGCCGGGACGCCGCAGAGGGCCGCGCGTTCGCAGCCGAACCGCTGCCAGTCGAGCTGGCCGGGGGCGTGCGCGTCGGTGTTGATGGCGAACCGGCAGCCGGCCTCCAGAGCGCGACGGATCAACCGCTTGGGCGGGTCCTGCCGCTCGGGCCGGGAGTTGATCTCGACGGCGACGTCGTGCTCCGCGCAGGCCGCGAAGACGGCGTCCGCGTCGAAGTCGCTCTCCTTGCGGGTACGCGCCCGGTGCCCCCGGTCGCCCGGCCCGGTCACCCCGGCCGGACGAGACGACACCATCCGCCCGGTGCAGTGCCCGAGGATGTCCAGGTGCGGGTTGGCGATCGCGGCGAGCATCCGCCGGGTCATCTTCGCGCGGTCGTCGTTGAGGCCGCTGTGTACCGAGCCGACCACCACGTCGAGGCGGGCCAGCAGCTGCTCGTCCTGGTCCAGCAACCCGTCCGCGAGGATGTCCACCTCGATGCCGGTGAGGATGCGGAAGCCCTTCGGCAGCGCCTCGTTCACCGCGGCCACGTGGTCGAGCTGCCGGCGCAGTCGCTCCGCGGTCAGCCCCCGGGCCACCTTCAGCCGGGGCGAGTGGTCGGTCAGCACCAGATACTCGTGCCCCAGCTCGACCGCCGCCAGGGCCATCTCCTCGATCGGTGAGCCGCCGTCCGACCAGTCGGAGTGGGTGTGGCAGTCGCCGCGCAGCGCGTCCCGCAGCGCGGCGGCGGCCGCGTCGAGGTCGGTGCCCTCGGTGGCGAGCAGCCGGCGCAGGTAGACCGGTTCCTCGCCGGCCAGCGACTCCACCACGCAGCGGGCGGTGACGTCGCCGACTCCGCTCAGCTCGGTGAGCTTGCCGCCGCGCGCGCGTACGGCCACCTCGCCGGCGGGCAGGGCGGCAAGCGCGTTGGCCGCCGACCGGAACGCCCGGACCCGGTAGGTGGCCTCGTTCGCCTTCTCCAGCAGGAACGCGATCCGGCGCAGGTCGGCGATGGGATCCCGGGCAGTCATGCCCTGCAACCTACGCGCCCGCGCCGCCGGCCGCCCGGGTGTGTCGCGGAGTGTCGGGAGTGGACACCGGTCAGCCGGCGTCGCCGCCCGTGGTCGGGGCCTTCGGGCAGCCGTGCTTGCGCTGCCAGGCCGTCACCTCGGCGGCCGGCCCGCGGTTGCCCCCCTTCCGCCACGAGTTCAGGTATGGGGCCGGCCAGACCACGCCCCGTCGGATCCACCAGTCGTCGTGACCCTGGCACTTCGGGGAGAGGCCGAAGTGCAGGTGGCACACGTTGTTGGCGTTGCCGGTGCGGCCCACCTTGCCGAGGACCTGGCCGGCGCGGACGCGTACGCCGGGGTCGACGCCGGTGCCGACCGCGCTCAGGTGGGAGCCGTAGTAGCGGACGCCGTCGTCGCCGAGCAGCGCGACCGAGAGGCCCCCGTTGTACGGCCCGCGCGGGCCCCGCTTGTCGAACCGGTCCACCCGGCTCACCTCGAGGATCACGCCGTCGGTGACCGCGACGACCGGCTCGCCGCAGTCGGCGAAGATGTCCGTCCCCGGGTACGCCGAGTGGGTCGGGTGGTACGCCACGTTGTCCGCGCGGACGGGGAAGACGTGCCGCAGGTCGGACCGGGCCGGCGTGGGCGACGGGCTGGCCGGCGCGGCGGTGCTCGGCGCGGGGGACGGTGGCGCCGGGGCGGCGGCGCTCGGGCTCTGCCACGCGCTGCCGCCGGTCGGGGCGGGGCGGGGGGCGGGGCCGCACCCGGCGATCAGGGCCGGTGCGAGCAGCAGCAGGACCGGGTACACCGAGCCCAGCCGGCGTCCGGTCGATCGCGAGCGCATCCGGCCATCCTGGCAGACCACTACGGTAGGGACGAACGGCGAGACCCGGTGCGCGTCCGGACGGGCGCGAGCGGGGTCGCGCCGCGTCACCTCGGTACGTCCCCGGTCCGTGAAGGGAGCAGAGGCGATGAACGGCTGGCCCGCCGTACCCGGTGAGCCCGGTCCGGGCCCGGTGCATCCGCCGCCGCGTACCCCCTCGGGGCTCTTCCCCGCCGGGGCGCCGATGCGGCCCAGCTGGCGCGAGCCGTACCCGGTCACCGGTGGCGGCGTCTCGGCCGGCGCGGTGACCGCGTTCGCCTGGCTGCTCCTGTTCGGCCTGCTCGGCCACGACGTGTCCAGCTACGCCTGGTGGACGCTGGTCGCCGGCGGGCTGGCCTGGCTGGCCGCCGCCGCGCTGGTCAGGTACGGCGACCGGGGGGTGGCGGCCGGGGTGGCGATCGTCACGTCGGGCGGGTGGAGCATCGCGGCGGCGGTCGTCGCGGTCCGCTGGGCGCAGAGTGGGGACTGGCCGCTCTGGTGACCATCGGTGCACGGTTCGCTGCGCAGCGAAGGCCGTCTTGACGTTCGCGTGGTGACGGTTCACGCTCGCGGTATGGCCTGGACCACCCCGCCGCGGCTCGACCCCGACCGGAGCCGCCGTCGCCTGCAACTCCTCGCCGAGTTGGCGGGTGCCCGCGCGGTACGTCAGCGCGAGCGGCCGCAGCGGGTCCGCACCGAGCGCCTGCGCCAGCTCATCGCCACCCGCCGGCGCATCGCCGGCTGACCGACTTTCTCCAGGAACGGCCGGCCCTTCGGGGCGTTGACCGGTCGCCCGCCGACCCGACCGGTTAACGTGCACGCGTGACGAGTCGGCGTGCTGCCGAGGCCAATTTGGGGGGACCGTGTCGTACTTCGCTGCTGCCGTGGCACGCGTCGACGGCGGCTGGACCGCCGACGAGGTGAACCTGCGGGGTGTCACCGACATCGACGACGTCGCCGAGCGGCTGCGCGACGTCGAGCCGGACGCCGACCTGTCGCTGCTGTTCGTCGAGGCCGACGACACCTACCTGGTCATCCTGCGCCTCGACGAGGGTGAGGACCTGCGGGTCTTCGGCTCCGACTCGGCGTACGCGGAGGAGTCCCGGCTCGGCGCCCTGCTGGTCGGCGACCTGAAGACCTCGGTCACCGGCCTGGAGGACACCGAGGAGCCGCGGGCGGCCACCGGTGGCGACGAGGAGAGCGAGCAGCCGGCGGTGGACCCGGAGGCGGACCCGGTGGGCGACGCCGACCTCCTCGCCGACCTGGGCATCTCGGCGCAGAAGCTGCTCTCCCTCTGCGCCCACGAGGGGATGATGCCGGCCGACGTGACCGCCGAGATCTGCCAGGTGCTGGGCTGCGCGGACGAGGTCGAGGAGCTGCGTGAGGTCTGAGCGGTCCGAGTCGGTGGTGCCCGGTGCCGCGGAGCCGGCCGACGCCACCGACCCGGCCCTGGAGACGGTACGCCCCGGTCAGCCGACCCCTGGCCGGCTGGGCCGGGTCGGCCCCGGCGCGGACGAGGGCCTGGCCGATCCGGGCAGCGTGGGCCGCCGGCAGCGGCACGAGTTGTGGATGCGCCGGGCGCTGGAGGTCGCGGTGACCGGCCCGGACAGCGGCCCGGCGGAGGACGGCGACGCGGTGGTCGAGGACGTCCCGGTCGGCGCGGTCGTCTACGGCCCGGACGGCGCCGAGTTGGCGATCGGGCGCAACGAGCGGGAGTTGACCGGGGATCCGACCGCGCACGCCGAGGTGCTGGCGCTGCGGCGGGCCGCCGAGCGGCTGGGCCGCTGGCGGCTGGAGGGCTGCACCCTGGTGGTGACGCTGGAACCCTGCACGATGTGCGCGGGCGCGATCTCCCTGGCCCGGATCTCGACGGTGGTCTTCGGCGCGTGGGAGCCGAAGACGGGCGCGGTCGGCTCGCTCTGGGACGTGCTGCGCGACCGCCGCCTCACGCATCGCCCCGAGGTGTACGGCGGGGTGCTCGAGCCGGAGAGCGCCGCGCTGCTGCGCGCCTTCTTCCGGTAAGGAAGGGCCCCGCTCAACGCCTCGCGAGGCGCACGGGCCCGGTTAGCCGCCCCGCCGGTCAGGCGGGCACCGGGGCGGGGCGCAGCAGGGTCGCGGCGACCGCCCGCGCGGCGTCGGTCCACGCGGTGGGGCGCATGGTTGCCGGGTCGAGCCGGACGATCGACCGGGTGCCCTCGGCGTACCGGGTGTGGCCGTCGACCGAGCGGAACTGGAAGGCGTACCGCGCGCTGCTGGTGCCGAAGTGTTCGAGCCAGAAGTGCACCGCCACCGGCCCGGTCCCGGTGATCGGGGCCCGGTAGGTGATGGTGAACTCGCGTACCGCGTGGAACGCGTCGGGGGAGCTGTGCCGCCCGCCCCGGAAGGAGACGCCGCGCTCGGCCCAGTACGGGGTGAGGGCGCGTTCCAGCAGCACCGCGTACCGGGCGTTGTGCAGGATGCCCATGGCGTCGAGGTCGTCGAAGTGCACGGGCACGTGCTCGACGTGGCCGAACTCGGGAGTGGGGTCGCTCATCGGGGGCCTTCCGGTAGCAGGGTGGGATCGGGGCACAGGGCCCGCAGGCGGGTCAGCAGGCCCTGGCGGGCGTGCCGGTAGGCGGCGTCCGGGTCCAGCAGACGGGACCGCATCACGGCGCTGATGCCGAGCGCGTCGATCTCGTAGGCCAGCTGCGGGACGTCCACGTCGGTGGGCAGCTCGCCGAGGTCGACCGCCTCTTGGACGAGGCGTTCGAGGAAGGTAGTCCAGCTGCGGAACGCCTCGGCGATCCGGTCCCGCACCGGGCCGGGGCGGGCGTTGTACTCGAACTCCGTGGTGGCGAAGAAGCAGCCGCCGGGGAGCACCCGGGCGGCGTAGAAGTCGATCCGGGCGTCGTGCAGCGCCCAGATCCGGCGTACGCCTCGAGGAGCGCGCAGGGCGGGGGCGATGATCCGCTCCTGCCACTGCACCACCGCTCGGTCGACGGTGGCGAGCTGGAGGGCCTCCTTCGAGCGCCAGTGCGCGAACAGGCCGGACTTGCTGACCCCGAGCGTCTCGGCGAGCTGGCCGAGGGAGAGGCCGTCGAGGCCGGCCTCGGTGGCCAGGGACACCGCGGCGTCCAGCACGGCGGTGCGGGTACGGTCGCCGCGGGCGACCCGGCCATCGGAGGTCATGCGGGCAGCGTAACCGAAAAAAGCACGACCGGTCGTATTTGTTTCTGTGACCTGGAACGCCGCCGCCCCGCCACCGAGTCGGCGGCGGGGCGGCGAAGGGTCCCGGACGGTCAGGCGATGACGGTGTCGAGGGCGACCTCGACCATCTGGCTGAAGGTCTGCTCGCGCTCGGCGGAGGAGGTCTTCTCGCCGGTCTTGATGTGGTCGCTGACCGTGAGGATGGTCAGCGCGCGGGCCTTGAACCGGGCCGCGATCGTGTAGAGCGCCGCCGACTCCATCTCCACGGCCAGCACGCCGTAGTCGGCCAGCGTGTCGTAGAGGTCCGGGCGGTCGGTGTAGAAGGCGTCCGCCGCCAGGATCGGGCCGACGTGCATGGTGATGCCGCGCCGCTCGGCCACCTCGACCGAGGTGCGCAGCAGCCCGAAGTCGGCAACCGGGGCGTAGTCGATCAGCCCGTCGAACCGCATCCGGTTCATGTTCGAGTCGGTGGACGAGCCGATGGCGGCGACCACGTCACGCAGCTGGAGGTCCTCCCGTAGGGCACCGCAGGAGCCCACCCGGATCAGCGTCTTCACGCCGTACTCGTTGATCAGTTCGTGGGCGTAGATGGAGGCCGAGGGCATGCCCATGCCGGAGCCCTGGACGGAGACCTCGACGCCGTTCCAGCGGCCGGTGAAGCCCAGCATGCCGCGGACCGTCGTGTAGCAGCGGGGGTCCTCGAGGTAGGTCTCCGCGATCCACTTGGCCCGCAGCGGGTCGCCCGGCATCAGGACCCGCTCGGCGATCTCTCCCGGCTCAGCGCCGATGTGCGTACTCATGGCAAAGATCCTGCCAGGCCGGGCCCGGGGATACCGGTTCGGCGTCCGGACCCAGGGTCCTGTACCCTACTCGGCGGTGGTGTGTCCGAGTGGCCTAAGGAGCACGCCTCGAAAGCGTGTGAGGGTTTACGCCCTCCGCGGGTTCAAATCCCGCCGCCACCGCCAACGACGAAGCGCCCGGGACATCCCGGGCGCTTCGTCGTATCCGTAGCCAATCCGGTCAGCAGGGGCCGTAGCCCTCGTCGAAGAGGCGGCGGGCCCAGTCCGCGTACCCGGCGATGATCTTCCGGACCGTGCTGCGGTCGTGGAGGAAGAGGTATGCCCGGTCGCCGTCGCGGGCGAGCAGCCCGTCGAAGCGGTGCGTCCCCTGTGGCGCGGTCAGGTCGACCGCCGCCGGGTACCGCGCGCGCACCTCGCTGATCGGCGTGCCGACGGTGATCCCCTCGGGGGTGCTCATCGGGTCGTCGAACCAGAGCAGGACCAGGCGGTCGTCGACGAAGATCGGGCTGACCGATTCGTGCCCGGCCAGCGTCGGCCCGCACGCCGCCACGTCGGTACGCAGCACCCCGCGCCGGGTCAGTTCCTGCTCGGTGACGCCGAACTCGGCGTCGTGCAGCCCGTCGAGCCCGACCACCTCGGCGGCCCCGACCGGGCGGGCCGATACGTCCGCCCCTTGTGGACGGACGCCGCTGCCGGCGATCGACGCGGCCGCCATCAGCGCGGCGATGAATCCGAATTGTCGCAGTCTCATGCGCTCCCCCAGTCCCCAACGGGACCGGGGCGCGGAGGTTGCTGGTGCGGCTCGGATTGCCGCAGTTCCCACTCTTCGGCCAGGTCGTCCCAGTAGTCGGCGGACAGGCCACGCCGGCCGTGCGCCAGCCAGCCGGAAGTGTCGCGCTCCAGGTGCAGGCCCAGCTCGGCGAACGGGTCGATCCAGGGTCCCGGCTCGGCGCCGAGCCGGGTGAGTGCCGCATTGATCGGCCACTCGGTGCGGGGCCGGTCGAGGGTGTCGTCGAAGCACGGCCCCCAGCTCACCGCGCCGCCCAGCCAGACCACCGCCGACTGGTGACCCAGCCCGCCAGCGAACGCCGCCTCCAGGTACGCCACCGGCCCCTGCCGTGACCAGCGGGCCAGCAATCCGGTGAGGGCCGGCGAGAGGACGAGCTGGAACGGCTGCGCCGCGGACGGTTCGTCGGTGCGGAAGTCGGGCAGCCCGCCGGTCAGCTCCGCCACGAGCTGCGGGGTGACCGGCAGCAGCGCGAAGTCCTGGCGGAGCGCGGCGAGCACCGCGTGGTCCAGGTCGGCGGTCTGCTCGCGGAGCAGCTCGACGTCGGCGACGACCGCGCTGAGCTCGTAACTCATCCGATCCTCTCGGCGTCCACAGGCTGTGGATAGAACATGTGTGCGACGGGCGGTCAGTCGGCGGGCGGCGGGGCGTCGGTCATCGGGAAGGCCATCACCGTGGCGCCCACCCGGACCGTACCGGGGGCGTGCGGGGGCCGGGCGGCGTCGTGCAGTTCGGTCATGATCGCGTGCAGCCGGCGCCGGGCCGCCTCCCACTCCTCGGGGGCGACCCAGAGTTCGGCGTCGATGGTCACGCCGGCCGCATCCGGGGCCCGGTGTGCCACCCGGTCCAGCAGGTTGCGGGCCAGCGACTCGGCGAGCAGCGCCTGCCCCTCCTGCTGGTCGGTGAGCCGCGGGCCGCGTACCGCGCGGTAGCGGCGCTCCCGGCCGCCGCGCCGGCTACGCACGTCGGCCAGTTCCACCAGGCCGGCGGCGTCCAGCCGGCGCAGGTGCTGGCTGGCCAGGGCGTGCGAGATCGCCAGTTCCCGGGCGAGCGCCGCGGCGGAGAGCGGTGCGCTCCACAGCAGCGACAGCATGCGCAGTCGTACCGGATGGGCCAGCGCGCGCAGGCGCGGATCGGTGCTGCTCACGGCCGCCATTGAACCGCATCGGGTGGCCGTGCCCACCCCCAAGCATTGACTTGGGGGTGGCGCGCGGCCAGAATCGGGCGACATGAGCTGGGGTACGGCAGGGGTGCTGCGCAACCGTCCCGCCGGCCTCTACCTGGGCGCCGTGCTGGTCTCTGGCTTCGGCACGGCGGCGATGCTGTTGGTGGCCGCGATCTGGGTCAAGGAGCTGACCGGATCGAGCAGCCTGGCCGGCCTGGTCACCCTCGGCGTCTGGGGGCCCACCCTGGTCGGCCCGCTGATCGGCGTGCTCGCCGACCGGTTCCGTCGCCGGCCCCTGCTGATCGCCCTGCACGTCGCGATGGCGGTGCTGCTGCCGGTGCTGCTGCTGGTGGACTCCGCCGCCCGGGTCTGGCTGATCTTCGTGGTGATGCTCGCGTACGGGGTCAGCTTCGTCCTGATCGACTCGGCCGAGGCGGCGCTGGTGCCCGCCGTGGTCCCCGGCGAACTGCTCGGCGACTTCAACGGGCTGCGGTCGACCGTCAACGAGGGGATGAAGCTGCTCGCCCCGCTGACCGGCGCGGCCCTGTTCGCCGCGTACGGCGGGCCCCCGGTGGTGCTGCTCGACGTGGCCACCTTCGCCCTCGCCGCGCTCGCCCTCACCCTGATCCGGGTACGCGAGGCACCACCGCCCCCGCCGGAGCGCTGGGGGCGGCAGCTCGCCGACGGGCTGGGGCACCTGCGCCGGCACGCCCCACTGCGGCGCCTCGTCACCTGCGCCGGCGCCACCATGCTGCTGATGGGCGTCAACGGCACCGTCGCGTACGCCGTGGTGGACGCCGGCCTGCACCGACCGCCCGAGTTCAACGGCGTGCTCGCCCTGGTGCAGGGCGTGGGGTCGCTGGTCGGCGGGCTGGCCGCCGGGGCGCTGCTGCGCCGTCTCGGTGACCGGCGGCTGACCGCGGCGGCGGTGGCGGTCTTCGCCGCCGGCCTGGCGCTGCGCGCCGTGCCCGCCCTCGTCCCGGTGACCGTCGGCACCCTGGCCGTCGGGATCGGGGTGCCGCTGGTGCTGATCACCGTCTGGACCGCCGTGCAGCGTGAGACCCCGGGCGCGCTGGTCGGCCGGGTCGCCGCCACGGTCAACACGCTCACCTTCGGCCCCGGCACCGTCGCCGTCCTCGCCGCCGCCGGCCTGCTGGCGTTGGTCGACCACCGGGTGATCCTGCTGGTGGCGGCGGCCGGCGCGGGGCTGGTCGCCGGCTGGGCACTGCGCGGCGGCGCTCGCCCGGCCGCCCCCGCACCCGGCCTGCCCACCTCGGCCCCGGCCGCTGCGGTGAGTGACCGGAGCTGAGGAGCCCGGCCGAGGGGCCGGCCGGGCAAACGCCGAAGGGCCGGCCCCGAGCGGGGCCGGCCCTTGCGTCAACGGCGGAGGATACGAGATTCGAACTCGTGAGGGTGTTAACCCAACACGCTTTCCAAGCGTGCGCCCTAGGCCTCTAGGCGAATCCTCCGCGAGCCAGGATACAGGTCTCCGTCGGGCGGGCCACCCCACCACCCCCTGGAGATCGCCTCGGAGTCGGGTACGCTTGGGGCACCTCCCGTGCGGCGGTATCTCGTGAACCTCCCCAGGGCCGGAAGGCAGCAAGGATAAGCGGGCTCTGCCGGGTGCACGGGAGGCCTTTCTGTCTCCGGGTGCCGGTAACGTCCCTGCGGGTCAGGTCACGGGGTGGTGGTTGGTCACCCCCGCCCGACCGGCGCAGAATGGCTCGGTCGAGAGGAGGCGGGACGGGTGGCACTGGCTCTTTACCGCAAGTACCGGCCCCGTACGTTCGCCGAGGTCATCGGTCAGGAGCACGTCACCGAGCCGCTGTCGCAGGCGCTGCGCAGCGGGCGGCTGAACCACGCGTACCTCTTCTCCGGCCCCCGGGGTTGCGGCAAGACCTCCAGCGCCCGCATCCTGGCCCGCTCGCTCAACTGTGAGCAGGGTCCCACGCCCGAGCCCTGCGGCCAGTGTGAGTCCTGCCGCTCGCTGGCCACCGACGGGGCCGGCTCGATCGACGTCATCGAGATCGACGCGGCCAGCCACGGCGGCGTCGACGACGCCCGCGAGCTGCGCGAGAAGGCGTTCTTCGCCCCGGCCCGCAGTCGCTTCAAGATCTATGTCATCGACGAGGCGCACATGGTCTCGTCGGCCGGCTTCAACGCCCTGCTCAAACTGGTCGAGGAGCCCCCGGAGTACGTCAAGTTCATCTTCGCCACCACGGAGCCGGAGAAGGTCCTCGGCACGATCAAGTCACGGACCCACCACTACCCGTTCCGGCTGATCCCGCCCAAGGTGCTGCGCCCCTACCTGGAGCAGCTGACCGAGGCCGAGGGGGTCAAGGTCGAGCCGGCGGTCTTCCCGCTGGTGGTGCGCGCCGGTGGCGGCAGCGCCCGGGACAGCCTCTCCGTGCTCGACCAGCTCATCGCGGGCGCCGGCCCGGAGGGGGTCAGCTACGCCCGGGCCGCCGCACTGCTCGGCGTCACCGACTCCGCACTGATCGACGAGATGTGCGACGCGCTCGCCGCCGGCGACGGCGCGGCGGCGTACGCCACCGTCGACCGGGTCGCCGAGGCCGGCCACGACCCGCGCCGGTTCGCCTCGGACCTGCTGGAGCGGCTGCGTGACCTGATCGTCATGCAGCAGGTGCCGGACGCCGCCGCCAAGGGCCTGATCGACGGTCCCTCGGACCAGATCGAGCGGATGGCCGCCCAGGCCCAGCGGCTCGGCCAGGCCACCCTGTCCCGGTGCGCCGACATCGTGCACAACGGCCTGGTCGAGATGCGTGGCACGACCGCGCCCCGGCTGCTGCTGGAGCTGATCTGCGCGCGGATGCTGCTGCCCGGCGTGGACGACTCCACCGGCGGCCTGCTCCAGCGCCTCGAACGGATGGAGCGCCGACTCACCCTGGGCGGCGCCGAACTGCCGTCGGCCGCCGCCGGCCCCGCGCCGGTCGCCCCCGCCCCGGAGGTACGCCCCGAGCCGCCCGCCCCGGCCGCGGCTGCCGCCGCGCTCGACCCGGAGACCGCCGGCACGCCGGCGGCTGCCGGTGCCCCGTCCGGGGTGGCCGCCGCACGGGCCGCCGCCGCGGCGGCCGGGACCCGGTCCGCGACCACCCCGGGCGTGACCGACCCGGCTGCGGGCACCCCGCCGACCCCTGCCGTTGGCCCGGTGTCCGGAAGCCCCGCCCGCCGTCCGGCACCGGCCTCGGCGGTGATGTCTGACCCGGCCACCCCCGAGCCGCCGCGTCCCGGCTCCGCCCCGGCCGGCGCGCTGGACGCCGTCGCCGTACGCCGGGTCTGGCCCGAGGTGGTCGGCAAGGTCAACCGGACCAACAAGCGGATCGCCGCGCTGATGCGCGACGCGGTGGTCCGCGAGCTGGACGGCGACACCCTGGTGCTGACCGTGAAGTCGACGGTGCTGGCCAGGATGATGGCCGACCACGCCGCGGTGCTCACCGACGCGCTCTACGAGGAGCTGGGCGGCCGCTGGCAGATCCGCTGCGAGGTGGCCGGTGAGCGGGGTGCCGCCTCGCTCGGCGGCCCGGCGCGTCCCGCCGCCCCCACCCGGCCGGCGCCCGCCGGGCAGCCCGACGCTTCGACAGGTCCGGCCGGCGCCCACGGGAGCCGGTCTGGCGGCTCGGCGGGTTCGGGCGGTGGTTCGGCAGGTCGGCCCGCCGGTCCGGGTGGTGCTTCGTCCGGCGGCGTTCGGTCGGATGCCGGCGGCGCCGCGATCGCTGCCGGTGCACGGAACGGAACCGGTGCCTCCCCGGCCGGGGCGGCCCGCGAGGCCGGTGGCGGTCGTGGTGGCGCCGCCGAGGCAGCTGGCGACGACGAGGACTGGCCCGAGCCGGCCCAGCCCGGCGGGGCCGAGGAGGACTGGCCGGAGGCGGCCCGCCCCGGCGGTGCCGCGACCGCCACCGGCGCGGACGACTGGCCCGAGCCGGCCCGGCCGGGGGGCGCCACGACCACCGGGACGGCGGCTCCCGCCGTCCCCAAGCCGGCTGGTCCGCCGCCGACGCCGCCGCAGCCTGCGGCGGGTGCGGCCGGCGGTGCACCGGCGAGCAGCGCGGTCGCGGCAGCCCGGGCGGCTGCGGCCGGTGGCGCGCCGGTGAGCAGCGCGATCGCGGCGGCCCGGGCGGCCGCGGCGGCCGCGGCGAGTGGCGGGCCCGGCAAGGGAGCCCGCACGGCGCAGCCCAAGACCGCGGACGCCGACTGGGCGGGTGAACCGCCCTACGACCCGGACTACGACGGGCCGGTGGCCGGTCGCGCGGCGGCCGCGGCTCCCGCCTACGAGGGCTTCGACCCCGGTGACGAGCCGCTGGACGACGTGATCGACGAGCGGACCGCCCGGCAGTCCAGCGAGGAGCAGGCGGTGCAGCTGCTCCGGGAGGCGTTCGGCGCGGAGAAGATCGACGAGGTGGACGCGCGCTGAGCGCGGGTCGACCGCCGAGGAGCAGTGCCGCCACCCGACTAGGCTGGGCGCGGCCGAGTAGACGAGTGCGAGAAGGAGCCATCCGTGCGCCCAGGTGGACAGCCGAACATGCAGCAGATGCTGAAGCAGGCGCAGAAGATGCAGCAGCAGATCGCCAAGGCTCAGGCCGAGCTGGCCGAGGCGGAGCTGACCGGCACCGCGGGCGGTGGCCTGGTCACCGCCACCGTCGCCGGCACCGGTGAGCTGAAGGCGATCAAGATCGACCCGAAGGCGGTCGACCCGGAGGACGTGGAGACCCTGGAGGACCTGGTCGTCGCCGCGGTGCACAACGCCGCCGAGGCGGCCCGGGAGCTGACCGAGAAGAAGATGGGTCCGGTCGCGGGCGGGATGGGCGGCCTCGGCCTGCCCGGGTTCTGAGCCGGCAGATGTACGAGGGTGCCATCCAGGACCTGATCGACGAGCTGGGCCGGCTGCCGGGCGTGGGCCCGAAGAGCGCCCAGCGGATCGCGTTCCACGTCCTGTCGGCGGATCCGGCCGACGTGAACCGGCTGGCCGGTGCGCTGCGCAAGGTCAAGGAGCTGGTGCGGTTCTGCACCACCTGCTTCAACGTGGCCGAGTCGGAGCAGTGCCGGATCTGCCGAGACCCGCGGCGTACCGACGAGGTGCTCTGCGTGGTGGAGGAGCCGAAGGACGTGGTGGCGATCGAGCGGACCGGTGAGTTCCGCGGCCGCTACCACGTGCTGGGCGGGGCGATCAACCCGCTGGAGGGGATCGGCCCGGACAACCTGCGGATCCGCGAGCTGATGACCCGGCTCGGCGGGGGCGCGGTCCGGGAGTTGATCCTCGCCACCGACCCGAACACCGAGGGCGAGGCGACCGCGACGTACCTGGCGTTGATGGTCAAGCCGATGGGGATCGCGGTGACCCGGCTGGCGAGCGGCCTGCCGGTCGGTGGCGACCTGGAGTACGCCGACGAGATCACCCTCGGCCGGGCGTTCGAGGGCCGCCGGGCGGTCTGAGCGCCCGCGCCCCGCGTGGTGCTGCGTGCGTGGGCCCTGCGGGGGACGCGACAAGGCCGTTGCGACGCTACGAACTTGATGACGTGAACGAGTCAGCCGGCCGACGGGCGGGCGATCCATCCACGTCATCAAGTTCGTAGGCACCGGAGGAGTGGACCGCAACCCCTCGCCCGGGGCGGAGTCATGCGCGCGGGCGCGGTAGCCCGGCCTCGTGGTCCTCGCCGAGTCCAGCCCCGTCGCCATCGCCCGCAGGTATTCGCGAGTCCAGCTCCGGGCGGCACCGATGGTGCGATACCCGGAATGTGGGACGAGAGCCGTTCAGCACCGCGCCGGGCGATGGGGCCGATTTGCAGGGATACGCCCGATCCCATCATCTGCTCGCGACTGTGACAGTCCTGTTTGTCGCGAGATCGGTCCCTGTCAGACCGGCCGCTTGGTGTCGGCTTGATAGAGATTGCCTAACGGGCGTTCCGCTTCTGTGTGTCGTGTCATAGCCTCCCGCACACAGACTGAGCCACAACTTCGGCGTGGACAGGCGCATGACAGAGGTGAGAGATGCAGGCGAGCAGGCGTAAAGCGGCCGTGGCCCTCGCGGCCGCAGCCGCTCTGGCGGTCGGGGCGTCCGGCTGCGCCAAGAGCGAGCGCGACGGTGACAGCGGCGGGGCCAAGACTGGCGGCACCTTCGTCTTCGCGGGTGCCAGCAACCCGAAGAACTTCGACCCGATCTTCAATGACGACGGTGAGTCGTTCCGGCCGATCCGCCAGATGTACGACACGCTCATCCAGAACAAGCCGGGCACGGCCGACCTGCAGGGCGCGCTGGCGGAGAGTTGGGAGCACGACGCCGAGGGCAAGGTCTGGACCTTCCACCTCCGCAAGGGCGTCAAGTTCCACGACGGCACCGCCTTCAACGCCGCCGCGGTCTGCTTCAACTTCGACCGCTGGTACAACATGAAGGGCGCCGCCGCCCAGGCGAACATGATCTACTACATGGACGTCTTCGGCGGGTTCGCGAAGAACGAGAGCGAGAACGCCGGCAAGGCGGTCTACAACAAGTGCGAGGCCAAGGACGACAACACCGCCGTCCTCACCCTCAACCAGTACAAGGGCGCCTTCCCCGGTGCCTTCGCGCTGACCGCACTCTCGATCGCCAGCCCCGAGGCGCTGAAGAAGTACGACGCCGACACGGTCAAGCAGAACGGCGATTCCTTCGAGTACAGCGCGTTCGCCAGCGAGCACCCGGTCGGCACCGGCCCGTTCACCTTCGGTGGCTGGGACAAGGCCAAGGGCGAGATCACCCTGAACCGGAACCCCGACTACTGGGGTGAGAAGGCCAAGGTCGACAAGCTGATCATCAAGGTCATCCCGGACGAGAACACCCGCAAGCAGGAGCTGCGGGCCGGCACCGTTCAGGGCATCGACTTCCCGGCCCCGGCCGACCGTAAGGCGCTGGAGGGTGAGGGCTTCAACGTCATCAACCGCCCGGCGTTCAACGTCCTCTACCTGGGCATCAACCAGAAGAACCCGAAGCTGAAGGACCTGCGGGTGCGTCAGGCCATCGCCTACGCCCTCAACCGTCAGCAGCTCGTCCAGACCAAGGGCCCGGGCGGCACCAAGGTCGCCGACGAGTTCATGCCGGACACCGTGCTCGGCTACGCGCCGGACGTGCAGAAGTACGACTACAACCCGGAGAAGGCCAAGCAGCTCCTCAAGGAGGCGGGCGCCGAGGGTCTGACGCTCAACTTCTACTACCCGACCGACGTCTCCCGGCCGTACATGCCGAACCCGCAGGAGATCTTCACCGTCCTCGCCAACGACCTGCAGGCCGTCGGCATCAAGGTCAACGGTGTGCCGCGCCCGTGGAACGGTGGCTTCAAGGACGACGTGCAGACCTTCGGCAAGCAGGACCTGCACATCCTCGGCTGGACCGGTGACTACAACGACCCGGGCAACTTCGTCGGGACGTTCTTCGGCCGGGCCAAGAACGAGTTCGGCGACCAGGGGATGACCGAGATGTTCGACGCCATCACCAAGGCCGACGGCACGGTCGACGAGGCCGGCAAGAAGGCCGCCTGGGAGCAGGTCAACCGCGACATCGCCGCCAAGTGGCTGCCGGCCGTGCCGGTCTGGCACGCCCCGCCGGCCATCGTGGTCACCAAGGACGTCAAGGGCCTGATCGCCAGCCCGCTGACCGACGAGCGGTTCAACACGGTCAGCGTCGGCTGACGCTCCACTGACGCCGTACGCGGAATCGGCCCGGGCCGGGCTTCCCCCGGCCCGGGCCGACCCGCAGTTACCGAGAATCTGGTGTGTGAGAGATGTTGCGAGTCATAGTCCGCCGCCTGCTCCAGCTGGTGGTGACGTTGATAGCGCTGTCAGCGCTGATCTTCATCTGGTTGCGGAACCTGCCCGGCGGCCCGGTCGATGCGCTGCTCGGCGAGCGGGCCACCCCCGAGACGCGCGCCCTGCTGACCAAGGCCCTCGGCTACGACCAGCCGATCCTGGTGCAGTACGCCAAGTTCATGCAGCGGGTGCTGACCGGCGACTTCGGCAACTCCATCCGGACCGGCGAACCGGTGACGGAGGTGATCGGCCGCGCCTTCCCGGCCACCATCGAGCTGGCCCTGGCCGCTATGATCATCGCTATCGGACTCGGCGTCCCGCTCGGCTATCTCGCCGCCCGATACCGGGGTCGCCTGCTGGACAACCTGAGCATCGCTGGCACCCTGCTCGGCATCTCGATCCCGATCTTCTTCCTGGGCTACCTGCTCAAGGACGTCTTCACCCAGAACATCCACTGGTTCCCGCCCTCCGGGCGGCTCAGCACCGGCCTGGACAACACCAACGTCACCGGCTTCTTCGTCCTTGACGGACTGCTCACCCGGGAGTTCGACGCCACCGCGGACGCGCTGTGGCACCTGATCCTGCCGGCGTTCACCCTGGCCACCATCCCGCTGGCGGTGATCGTCCGGATGACCCGGGCCAGCGTGCTGGACGTGCTCAACGAGGACTACGTCCGCACGGCCGAGGCGAAGGGCCTGCGGCACAAGACCATCCGGGGCCGGCACATCCTGCGCAACGCCCTGCTGCCCGTGGTCACCATCATCGGCCTGCAGACCGGCGCGCTGCTCTCCGGCGCGGTGCTCACCGAGAAGGTCTACAACTGGGGCGGCCTGGGCACGCTGATCACGGACTCGATCAGCGGCGGCCGCGACTACCCGGTGCTCCAGGCGCTGATCCTGCTGGCCGCGCTGGTCTTCGTGGTGGTCAACCTCCTGGTCGACCTCTCCTACGCCGTCATCGACCCGAGGGTGCGTGTGCGGTGAGCGAGCGAATCATCAGGCACAGTCTGGCGGAGCCTCATGCTGCCGCCGAGCGAAGCGAGGTGGCCGCATGAGCGACCCGATCACCCGGCCCGGGGTGGCCGCCCCCCGTGACGGCGCCGACCCAACCGGCACCGGCGAACGGCCGGCGAGCGCGACCGAGCGCGGCATCGGCCGGCTCGGCGACCGGAAGAAGGCGCGGCTGGACGAACTGGCCCGGGCGAGCGCCGACAAGGGCGGCGTGAGCCTCGTCCGGGACGCCTTTCGCCGGCTGCGGCGTAACCCGGTCGCTATGTTCGGCGCGGCCATCGTCGCGGTGTTCATCCTAGTGGCGATCTTCGCGCCGCTGCTCGCGCCACACGACCCGGCGCAGCGCTTCGACGAGCTCACGAAGAACCTCACCGTCGACAGCATCCCCGGGGCCAGCAGCGGGTTTCCCCTCGGGTCGGACCCGCTCGGCCGGGACTTCCTGTCCCGCCTGATCTACGGCAGCCGGCAGACCCTCTTCGTCGGCGTGCTCGCCACGCTGATCGGGCTGGCCCTGGGGGTGCTGATCGGTGCCGTCGCCGGCGCCTTCGGCGGCTGGATCGACAACATCCTGATGCGCTTCACCGACGTGATGCTGGCCCTGCCGGCGCTGCTGCTGGCGATCAGCCTGGTCGCCATGGCCAGCAAGTCGAGCCAGTGGACGGTGATCCTCGCGGTGGCCATCGTCAACGTGCCGATCTTCGCCCGGCTGCTGCGCGGCTCGATGCTGGCCCAGCGGGAGAGCGACCACGTGCTGGCCGCCCGGGCGCTCGGCGTGAAGCAACGGTCCATCGTGCTGCGGCACATGCTGCCCAACGCGATGACCGCGGTGATCGTGCAGGCCACACTGACCCTCTCCACCGCGATCCTGGAGGCCGCCTCGCTCTCCTTCCTCGGTCTCGGCGACCCGGACATCAACCGGGCCGAGTGGGGCCTGATGCTCGGTGTGGACGGCGTCCGCTACTTCGAGGTGCGGCCCGAGCTGGCCTACTACCCGGCGTTGGCGATCATCGTGGTCGCGCTCGGCTTCACCCTGCTGGGTGAGGGGATGCGCGAGGCGATCGACCCGAAGAACCGGCGGTGACGGCGATGCGTGGGACCAGCACGACCGCCACCGATCGGCGAGAGGAAGTGACCCGATGAGCCTGCTCGACGTACGCGATCTGAGCGTGGTGTTCCAGCGTCGCGGTGAGCGGCCCTTCACCGCGGTCGACAAGGTCAGCTTCAGCGTGGAGCCGGGGCAGACCGTGGGCCTGGTCGGCGAGTCCGGCTGCGGCAAGAGCGTGACCAGCCTGGCGATCATGGGCCTGCTGCCCCGGCGGGGCAACAAGGTCACCGGGGAAGTGTTCTTCGACGGCGCCGACCTGCTCCAGCTCCGTCCGGACGACATGCGGGACCGGCGCGGCCGGGACATCGGCATGATTTTCCAGGACCCGCTCTCCTCGCTGAACCCGGTCGTGCCGATCGGCGTCCAGGTGGCGGAGGTGCTCGAGCGGCACCGCGGCATGGACCGCAAGGCGGCGCTGAAGGAGGCCCGGGAGCTGCTCGACGCGGTCGGCATCCCCGACCCGACCCGGCGGCTCAAGGAGTATCCGCACCAGATCTCCGGCGGCATGCGGCAGCGCGCCCTGATCGCCATCGCGCTGGCCTGCAAGCCGCGGCTGCTGATCGCCGACGAGCCGACCACCGCGCTGGACGTGACCATCCAGGCGCAGATCCTCACCCTGCTCAAGCAGCTCGTCGACGAGACCGGCACCGCGCTCATCATGATCACGCACGACCTGGGCGTGGTGGCCGGCCTCTGCGACACGGTCAACGTGCTCTACGGCGGCAAGGTGGTCGAGCGGGCCGCCCGGCACGAGCTGTTCGCCCGGCCGCGACACCCGTACACGCGCGGGCTGCTCGACTCGGTGCCGCGGCTGGACGCGCCGCGGGGCGAGCGGCTGCACGCCATCCGCGGCTCGGTGGCCGACAACATCCCGTGGGCCGAGGGGTGCGCCTTCGCCCCCCGCTGCGACAACGTGGTGGACGCCTGCCTGGAGGGGACGCCTCCGCTCGAACCCACCGCGACCGGCGGCGACCTGCGCTGCAACAACCCCGTTTCCGAGGAGGTGGCGGTGCCGTGACCGAGCGGACCGGACCACTGGTCGAACTGCGCGACGTCAAGGTCCACTTCCCGATCAAGAGCGGCGTGCTGATCGACCGCACCGTCGGCTACGTGTACGCCGTCGACGGCGTCTCACTGTCGATCAACAAGGGTGAGACGTACGGCCTGGTGGGTGAGTCGGGGTGTGGCAAGTCCACGCTCGGCCGGGGCCTGTTGCGGCTGGTCGAACCGACCGCCGGGGAGATCGTCTTCGACGGCACCGACATCCGCTCGCTCAAGGGCGAGACGATGCGCCGGGCCCGCCGCCGGATGCAGATGATCTTCCAGGACCCGCTGTCCAGCCTGGACCCGCGGCAGTCGGTGGAGTCGCTGCTGGTCGAGGGGCTCAGGGCGCACGGCCTGGCCGGCGACAAGGCGGCCACGGCCAAGAAGCTGCGGGAGGCGCTGGCCGCGGTCGGCCTGCCCGCCTCCGCGCTGAGCAAGTACCCGCACGAGTTCTCCGGCGGCCAGCGGCAGCGGATCGGCATCGCCCGGGCGCTGGTGCTCGACCCAGACCTGATCGTCGCCGACGAGCCGGTGTCCGCGCTGGACGTGTCGATCCAGGCGCAGGTGCTCAACCTGCTGGAGGACCTGCAGAACGAGCGCGGCCTGACGTACCTGATCATCGCCCACGACCTGGCGGTGGTCCGGCACATCGCCGACACGGTCGGCGTGATGTACCTCGGTGGCCTGGTGGAGGAGGCGTCCAGTGACGACCTCTACCGCGAGCCGATGCACCCGTACACCAGGGCGCTGATGTCGGCGGTGCCGGTGCCGGACCCGGTGACGGAGGACCGCCGCGAGCGGATCCTGCTCGCCGGTGACCTGCCCTCGCCGAGCAACCCGCCGGCCGGCTGCCGGTTCCACACCCGCTGCCCGTGGGCCCAGCCGACCCGCTGCGCCGAGGAGCGGCCGGCGCTGCGCGAGGTGCTCAGCGGACACCGGGTGGCCTGCCACTACGCCGAGGACATCGCCGCCGGCCGGATCCGGCCGCACGAGGTGGAGCCGGAACTGGTCCGGCCGGACGAGGGCGCGGCGCCGGGCGACCCCGGCGAGCTGATCCCGACCCCGTGATCACGGCACGAGGCCCCTTCCCCGGACGGGGAAGGGGCCTCGTCGTCGGTGCGGTCAGCCCTCTGGGCGGTTGAGCAGGGCCACCGCGATGGTGTGCACGGTGTCCAGCCCGGCCGGGTCGGCGAGCGGGGCCCGGCCACCGGTCACCGCGTACCACTCGTCGGCGTCCTTGTACTGCACGGACAGGGTGACCTGGCCGTCGGCCTGTGCGGTGCGAAGGGTCAGCTCGCCGGTCACCACGCCGACCTCGTCGGTCATCACCCCGCCGGGCCCGGCGGTGATGTCGGTGACCCGCTGCTGCGGCCCGGCCGGCGCGCCACCGGTCGGAGTGCCCGGGACGGTGTCGGCGGACATGCCCGCCCCGGAGACGTCGGCGGGAGCGGACGGAGCGCCGTCCGCGGACATCCCGGCCGCGGCCGGCCCGGTCGCCGAACCCTCACTCATGCCGGCACTCCGCTCCGCTGCGTGCCGTCATGAGGCACCAGCGCACTGCAATGATGATTCGCTCGCTGACGCTCGCTCATGCCGGCACTCCGCTCCGCTGCGTGCCGTCATGAGGCACCAGCGCACTGCAATGATGATTCGCTCGCTGACGCTCGCTCATTTGCAGCCCTCCAACATGTCGGTGAGGGCGGCCTTCTCGGCGGTGGTCACCGTCAGCCGCCAGTAGTGCTTGACCGTTACCCAGTCAGCGGCGTACTGGCACCAGTAAGACCGGTTCGCCGGCTTCCACTGGGACGGGTCCTGGTCACCCTTTGCCCGATTGGAGCGCGCGGAAACCGCCACGAGCTGCGGCCGGGTCAGGTCGTTGGCGAAGTCGCCGCGCTTCGAGTCGTCCCACTTGTCCGCGCCCGAGCGCCAGGCGTTGGCCAGCGGCACCACGTGGTCGATGTCCACGTCGGTCGGGTCGGTCAGGACCTGCCCGTCGTACCGGCTCTCCCACTGGCCGCCGACCACGTTGCACCCGGAGAGCTCGATGCTCTCCCCGTCCCGCTGCAGCACGCTGTCCCGCACGTCGCAGTTCTTGCCGGTGTCCCGCCAGTGCGGGAAGCGGGCCCGGCTGTAGCCCTTCATCGACCCGGCGGCGGCGACCGTCAACTGATCCAGTTGCTGGATGACGTTGCCGGCGTCGCTCGGCGTCGCCTCCGGCTCGTCGACCACCGGCACGCAACCCGCCGCGCCGAGGGCGAGCATCGCGGCGGCCGCGGCCGCCAGCCCGGCCCGAACTCCTGCTCTCGTACGCACAGACGACACCTCTCCAGCTTGCGGGCTCCCGGCGAGTCCGCACAGTACCCCGGGAAGGGTTTCTGTGATTAGTGACGCCGGGCGATGGTGCCGGGCAGAGTGGATACCCATGACGGCACCCGCTCCCGCGCTCCGGATCAACACCGCCGCCGGGCGCGGCACCCTGCTCGCTGCGGTCCTCGCCTCCGGGATGGTGTTCCTGGACGCCACGGTGGTCAACGTGGCGCTGCCCCGGCTCGGCGCGGAGCTCAAGGCCACCGTGGCCGATCTCCAGTGGACCGTCAACGGCTACCTGCTGGTGCTGGCCGCGTTCGTGCTGCTCGGCGGCGCGCTCGGCGACCGGTTCGGCCGGCGGCGGGTCTTCCTGCTCGGCGTGGTCTGGTTCGCGGCGGCGTCCGTGCTCTGCGGACTGTCCCAGGGCACCGGCTGGCTGATCGTGGCCCGGTTCCTGCAGGGCGCCGGCGGGGCGCTGCTCACCCCCGGCTCCCTCTCCGTGCTCCAGTCCAGCTTCCACCCGGACGACCGGGGACGGGCGATCGGCACCTGGTCCGGGCTCTCCGGCGTCTCGACGGCGCTCGGCCCGTTCCTCGGCGGGTGGCTGATCGACGCGCTCTCCTGGCGGTGGATCTTCTTCATCAACCTGCCGCTGGCGGTGGCGGTGGTGCTCGCCACGCTCCGCTGGGTGCCGGAGAGCCGGGACGTGGACGTGTCGCGTACCGGGGCGGGACGGCGGTTCGACGTCGTCGGGGCGTTGCTCGGCGCGCTGGCCCTGGGCGGCGTCACGTACGCCCTGATCGACGCCCGGACGGGCGGCGCCGCCTCCCCCGCGGTGCTGGCGGCGGTGCTGGTCGGGGTGCTCGCCGCGGTGGTCTTCGTGCTGTTCGAACGGCGGCGCGGGGAGGCCGCGATGCTGCCCACCGGGCTCTTCACCAGCCGGCTCTTCTCGGTGCTGAACGTCTACACCGTGGTCGTGTACGCGGCCCTCGGCGGCTTCACCTTCTTCCTCTCCGTCTATCTGCAGAACGGGGTGGGCTGGTCGGCGATGCTCACCGGGCTGGCCACCGTGCCGGTGACGGCGTCGCTGCTGATCGGCTCGCCCCGGGCCGGGGCGCTGTCCGCCCGGATCGGTCCCCGGCTGCCGCTCACCGTCGGCCCGGTGATCGCCGCGGTCGGCCTGGTGCTGCTGCGACGGATCCGGCCGGGCGCGTCGTACTGGGTGGATGTGCTGCCCGGGGTGGTCCTGTTCGGCGTGGGCCTGACCCTGGTGGTGGCCCCGCTGACCGCGTCGGTGCTGGCGGCGGTGGCGGACCGGTTCGCCGGGGTGGCGAGCGGTTTCAACAACGCCGCCTCGCGGGTCGGGAACCTGCTGGCGGTGGCCGCGCTGCCGTTGGTCGTCGGCCTCTCCGGCACGGGGTACGAGCAGAAGGGCGCGCTGGCCGGCGCGTTCCGCGGGGCGATGCTCTGGTGTGCCGGCCTGCTGCTGGTCGGGGCCGCGATGGCCGGGCTGCTGATCCACCGCCCGGCCCGGAAGGCGCCCGGCGCCCAGCCCTGCCCCTCGCTGCCCGCCTCGACCCCGCCCGACAAGCGGTAGGGCGGCGCCCGGCACCGGGCCGGGCGCCGCCGGGCGACTCAGGCGCGGGCGCGGTTGACCGCGCTGGTGACCGCCTTCACCGAGGCGGTCACGATGTTCGGGTCCACCCCGACGCCCCAGACCGTGCGGCCGTCCACCTCGCACTCCACGTACGCGGCGGCCTGCGCGTCCCCGCCGGAGGAGAGCGCGTGCTCGTGGTAGTCGAGCACCCGTACCGCCACGCCCAGGGACTGCAACGCGTTGACGTACGCGTCGATCGGGCCGTTGCCGACCGCGGTGAGCGGGTGGACCTCGCCGCCGAAGCCCACCTGGGCCTCGATCTCGACCTTGCCGTCGGCGGTGCCGATGGCGTAGCTGGTCAGGGCGACCGCCGGGTCGACCTGGTGGTCGACCAGGTAGTTGCGGGCGAAGATCTCCCACATGGTGCCCGGCTCGACCTCGCCGCCGTCGTGGTCGGTGACCTGCTGGACCACGCCGGAGAACTCGATCTGGAGGCGGCGCGGCAGGTCGAGCTGGTGCTCGCTCTTCATGATGTACGCGACGCCGCCCTTGCCGGACTGCGAGTTGACCCGGATGACCGCCTCGTAGGTGCGGCCCAGGTCCTTGGGGTCGATCGGCAGGTACGGCACGGCCCAGGTGAACTCGTCCACCGGCACGCCGGCCGCGGCGGCGTCGACGTGCAGGGCGTCGAAGCCCTTCTTGATCGCGTCCTGGTGGGAGCCGGAGAAGGCGGTGTAGACCAGGTCGCCGGCGTACGGGTGCCGCTCGTGCACCGGCAGCTGGTTGCAGTATTCGACGGCCCGCTTGATCTCGTCGATGTTCGAGAAGTCGATCATCGGGTCGATGCCCTGGGAGAACAGGTTCAGCCCCAGCGTCACCAGGTCGACGTTGCCGGTGCGCTCGCCGTTGCCGAACAGGCAGCCCTCGATCCGGTCGGCGCCGGCCAGCAGGCCCAGCTCGGCGGCGGCCACGCCGGTGCCCCGGTCGTTGTGCGGGTGCAGGCTCAGCACCAGGCTGTCCCGGCGGGGCAGGTGCCGGTGCATCCACTCGATCGAGTCGGCGTAGACGTTCGGCATGGCCATCTCGACGGTGGCCGGCAGGTTGACGATCAGCTTCCGGTCCGGGGTCGGGTCGACCACCTCGATGACCTTGGCGCACACCTCGAGGGCGTACTCCAGCTCGGTGCCGGTGTACGACTCCGGCGAGTACTCGTAGTGGATGTCGGTGTCCGGGGTGTGGATCTCCGCGTACTTCTGGCAGAGCCGGGCGCCGGTGGTGGCGATGTCGGTGATGCCGTCCCGGTCGAGGCCGAAGACCACCCGCCGCTGCAGCGTCGAGGTCGAGTTGTAGAAGTGCACGATGGCCCGGCGGGCGCCGCGCAGCGACTCGAAGGTCCGGTCGATCAGGTGCTCCCGGCACTGGGTGAGCACCTGGATCGTGACGTCCTCCGGGATCAGGTCCTGCTCGATCAGCTGCCGGACGAAGTCGTAGTCGGTCTGGCTGGCCGACGGGAAGCCGACCTCGATCTCCTTGTAGCCCATCTGCACCAGCAGCTGGAACATCCGGCGCTTGCGCTCCGGCGACATCGGGTCGATCAGCGCCTGGTTGCCGTCGCGCAGGTCCACCGCGCACCAGCGCGGCGCGGCGTCGACCCGGCGGGTCGGCCAGGTGCGGTCCGGCAGATCGAGGCGGAACTGCTGGTGGTACGGCAGGTAACGGTGGACCGGCATCCGGCTGGGGCGCTGCCGGGCGATCGGATCGGTTTCAGCGTCGGTGGCGATTTCAGCCATCTCGGAGTGCTCCCTGGAACATGTGGCGTCAGCAGATCGGAAGGTGTCGGCGGGATGCCGGGCGACGTTGCCGGGCGGTGCCGCGAGAAAGCTCGGATGTGCTGGACGGCGCGGTTCAACTCCGCGACGAGGTGCCGGCCGGTCAGGCCTCGTCGCGGCAGCCAAGGAGAAGGTGCGCCTGCCACATGACAAGGTGACCCTACGTGATCACGTGGCCCGGTGGTAGCTGGGTCCGTCATGTGAGACGAGGATCCCAGTCGCCGTCGGTGCCAGGCCAGAGCGTCGGTGCTCGCGCTCGCGGGCGCATCCAGGATCGCTCGACGCCCGCGAGGCCCTGATCAACCCGGCACGCGGGTGGGCTCGTCGGCCCCTGGTCCGGTCGCGGCAGGGGCGTCCGATCCGATCGGCTCGGCGACCGTCGCGGTCTCGCCGAGGCGGGGGCGGCGGTCCGCCCAGCCGACCAGCGGCACCGCCGCCACCGCGGCGACGGCGAACAGCGCGGCCATCGGGAACCAGCCCCAGCCGCCGGTGGTCACCCCGAGCGCGGTCAACCCGGCCGGACCGGCCAGGTACTGGAGCTGCCCGCCGAGCCGGAACGCGCCGACGTACGCGCCCCGGTGCGCGGCCGGCGGCAGGGTGCTGGTGATCCCTCAGGCCCCGGCCGACTGGACCAGCTCGGCGAGGGTGAGCACCACCGCCGCCGCCACCAGCACCACGATCGTCAGCACCCCGCCGGTCACCGCCGAGATCGGCAGGACCGGGCAGAACAGGGCGATCAACAGGCCGCCGACGCGTAGCGCCCGACCGGCGCCGGCCACCGTGTCGGCGCCCCGGCTGGCGCGTACCTGGAGCAGCACCGCGAGGATCGTGTTGAGCAGCACCAGCGCCGCGATCAGGGTGCGCGGGGCGTCGGTGTGGCTGAGCACCCAGAGCGGCAGCACCACCAGGTAGAGCGTGCCGTGCGCGCCGAGCAGGCCGGACAGCAGGGACACCGCCATGAACGGCCGGTCGCGCAGCACGGCGAAGCGGCTGGGCCCCGCAGCCGGTGCGGCGGCGACCGGCACCCGCGGCAGCCGGTACACGAAGACCGCGGTGACCAGCAGCATCGCCGCGTTGAACCAGACCATCCCCTGGTACGCGGCGAGCGTGTCCACGGCCAGCACCACGCCGCTGATCGCCGCGCCCAGCCCGAAGCCGACATTGAGCGCCGAGCGCTGGTAGGCCAGCGCGGTCACCCGGTCCTCCGGGCGCAGCACGTTGATCGAGTAGACCTGCCGGGCCACCCCGGTGGTCGCGTCCACCACGGCCAGCGCGACCACCACGGCCAGGAACCCGGCGAAGCCGCCCACGAACGGGTACGCCCCGAAGAGCGCCGCCTCGGCCACCAGCCCGATCTGCCACACCCGCTGCGTGCCGTACCGGTCGGTGACCGCGCCGAGCGGGACCGTGCCGAGCAGGGACACCCCGGCGGCCAGCGAGAGCCCGAGCCCGACCTGGGTCGGGCTGAGCCCGAGCGCCCGGGTGAAGAAGACCGCACTGCCGGCCTGGAAGAGGCCGTGGCCGGTCGCGTACACCATGGCCTGCACGGCCAGGGCGCGGGTCAGGCCGGCCGGTGGTACGACGTGCCGGACGGCGGTGCGGATGGTGTCCCTGGCCCCCATGGCCGTCGAGCAAACCGTGCCCCCGTCGCCCGGTCGACCCATTTAAGGCTGAGCCGAATCTCCAGCGGATACCGCAGCCTTGCCAGATAGTGCTTGATCCTGGATCGAGTGGCATCCAGGTCCCGTCGAGGCCACTACTTTCTGGATCGAGCGCGGGGCCGGGGGCGGGGCTCAGCGGAGGAGCAGGGCGGCGAGGGGTTGGCGGCGGCGCAGGCCGGTCTCCCGGGCGCGCAGCTCCGCCGGGAGCGCGTACGGGTCGCCGAGACGGCCGACGGCCGCCACCACCAGCGGCCGGATCCCGGGCGCGAGGTCCAGTTCGGCGGCGAGACCGGCCCGGTCGAAGCGGGTGAGCTGGTGCACGTGCAGGCCGAGCGCGCTGGCCTGCACGGTCAGGTGGGCGACCGCCTGACCGAGGTCGTACGCGGCCCGTTCCGGCTCGCCGCCGGTGTGCGCGCCGACCACCAGCGCGGCGGCGTGCCGCGCCCAGGTCTGGTCGCTCGCGGGGAGGCTGATCAGGATCCGCTTCCAGGTCTCGTCCTGCCGGTGCCCCAGGGCGAATCGCCACGGCTGCGCGTTCCCGGCGGAGGGCGCCCAGCGGGCGGCCTCCAGCAGGGAGGCGGCTTCGTCGCCGGTGAGCTCCGCGTTCGGGTCGAAGGCCCGGGGACTCCAGCGGAAGGCGAGCAGCGGTGTGAGATCGGCCATGGGTGGAGCATCCCGGACGGTGCTCCGGCTCGCTCGGGCGGGCCGGTCAGATGTGGCTAAGAGCACCCGTAACGGACAATGGGGTCAGGGCGTTTCCGGGCTCGGGCTGTCGGTGGGCGACCCGGCGTCGAGCGGCTCGTCCTCGGTCACCGGGCCGGCCAACCGCACGGTCGCCGGGGCCGGGCCGGGCTCGCCGGCCAGCTTCAGGGTGCCGAAGGCGGCCCGGACCGCGGTCGGGGTGCCGTCCGGCCGGTAGCAGTAGATGCCCACGTCCAGCGGGGCGTTCAGCGACGCGGACGTCGAGTCCACCGAGTAGCACTGGCCGCTGATCCCGGCCGGCGGGGTGGCCGGTGACACCGCGAGCGGCGCCCGCCGGTCGGTGAGCACCTCCAGCCAGTCGGTGAACGGGTGCTGCACGCGGACGTCCAGCTTCCGGGGCACGGCGTCGTCCGGGTCGCCGAGGCGTACGCAGCTCGCCGCCTCCGGGCGGCCGGCCGAGGGCAGCGCGCACTGGAACAGCCCGTCGGCGGTGCCGGCGAGCGACACGTCGACCGTGCCGCCACGCCCCCAACCGGGCACGTCCACCCGCCAGGTGCCGTCGTTCGCGCTGGTCACCGAGACCGTCCGGGCCGCGCCGTCCGCGCCGGTCCAGGTGTACGTGGCGGTGAGGTGCCGGTCCTGGGCGGCCGCCGCGAGCGCGGCCAGCTCGTCGCGGGCCCCGTCCACCTCCGCCGGCGCCGGGTCGCCGGTGCTGGCCGGGGCGGGCTCCGACGGGTCGGCGGTGCAGGCGGCCAGCAGCGCCGGCAGGACGATCGCCAGGGCGCCGGTCAGCAGGCGGGCCGCGCGGAGATGAGCGTGCACCGGGACATTCTGCGGTGCCGACCCGGGTCCCGGGGGCCCGCCGCGCGGCTCTTCCGTCGGCGTGTCGCGACGCCCGCCGGCGGTGCGTCCGACCCTGGTGAGCCGCCCCACCCTGGGCCGGATGGTGGGATCACCCGGCCCGGTGCCGGGCGCCGCCCGATACCCTGGGGAGGTCTGACACGCGCCGCCGGACCGGAACCCGGCGGCGCCGGCACGCTCAGGGTCGTCGCTGGGAGGGAGTGCACCGTCGTGGCACTCGTGGTGCAGAAGTACGGCGGGTCCTCCGTCGCCAACGCCGAGCGGATCAAGCGGGTGGCCGAGCGCATCGTGGCCGCCCGCAAGGCCGGCGACGACGTGGTCGTGGTGGTCTCCGCGATGGGGGACACCACCGATGAGCTGCTCGACCTGGCCAACCAGGTCAGCCCGCTGCCACCCGGTCGCGAGCTGGACATGCTGCTCACCGCCGGGGAGCGGATCTCCATGGCGCTGCTCGCCATGGCCATCCACAACCTCGGGTACGAAGCCCGCTCGTTCACCGGCTCGCAGGCCGGCGTGATCACCACCTCGGTGCACGGCAGGGCGCGGATCATCGACGTCACCCCGGGCCGCCTCAAGGGCGCGCTGGACGAGGGCTCGGTGGTCATCGTGGCCGGCTTCCAGGGCGTCTCGCAGGACACCAAGGACGTCACCACGCTGGGCCGGGGCGGGTCGGACACCACCGCCGTGGCGCTCGCCGCCGCACTCGACGCGGACGTCTGCGAGATCTACACCGACGTGGACGGCGTGTTCAGCGCCGACCCGCGGATCGTGCCCAACGCCCGGCACATCAAGCACATCACCTACGAGGAGATGCTGGAGCTGGCCGCCTGCGGCGCCAAGGTGCTGCACCTGCGCAGCGTCGAGTACGCCCGGCGTGCGGGGTTGCCGATCCACGTCCGTTCGTCATACTCGACCAACACCGGCACGATGGTCACCGGATCGATGGAGGACCTTCCTGTGGAACAGGCACTGATCACCGGGGTCGCCCACGACCGCAGCGAAGCGAAGATCACCATCGTCGGGGTGCCCGACGAGCCGGGTGCCGCCGCGCGGATCTTCGACACCGTGGCCGGGGCCGAGATCAACATCGACATGATCGTGCAGAACGTGTCCACCGAGGGCACCGGCCGCACGGACATCTCGTTCACCCTGCCGAAGACCGACGGCCCGACCGCGATGGCCGCGCTCAGCAAGATCCAGGACGTGGTCAAGTTCAAGGGCCTGCTCTACGACGACCACGTCGGCAAGGTCTCCCTGATCGGCGCCGGCATGCGCTCGCACCCGGGCGTCGCGGCGGGCTTCTTCGCCGCCCTCGGCGCGGCCGGCGTGAACATCGAGATGATCTCCACCTCCGAGATTCGGGTCTCCGTGGTGTGTCGCGACACCGACCTCGACAAGGCGGTCCGGGCCATCCACGATGCCTTCGACCTGGGCGGCGAGTCCGAGGCCGTGGTCTACGCGGGCACCGGGCGGTAGCCGGCCATGCCGTCGCTGCCCACCCTCGCCGTGGTCGGGGCGACCGGTGCCGTCGGCACGGTGATGTGCGAGCTGCTCTCCTCCCGGGCCAACGTCTGGGGTGAGATCCGGCTCCTCGCCTCCGAGCGTTCGGTCGGCCGGCAGGTGCAGTGCCGGGGTGAGCTGGTCACCATCCAGGCGCTCACCCCGGAGGCGTTCGACGGCGTGGACGTGGCGATGTTCGACGTCCCGGACGAGGTCTCGGCCGAGTGGGCGCCGATCGCGGTCAGCCGGGGCGCGGTCGCGGTGGACAACTCGGGCGCGTTCCGGATGGACCGCGACGTCCCCCTGGTGGTGCCGGAGATCAACCCGGAGCAGGTCCGCAACCGGCCGAAGGGGATCATCGCCAACGCCAACTGCACCACCCTGGCGATGATCGTGGCGGTCGCCCCGCTGCACCGCGAATACGGCCTCCGCGAGCTGGTCCTCGCCTCGTATCAGGCGGTGTCCGGGGCGGGGCAGGCCGGCGTGGACGCGCTGCACGCCCAGCTCGGCAAGATCGCCGGGGACCGGGTGCTCGGCTCCCGTCCGGGCGACGTCCGGCAGGCGGTCGGCGACGAGCTGGGCCCGTTCCCGGCTCCGCTGGCGCTCAACGTGGTGCCCTGGGCCGGCTCGCTGGCCGACGGCGGCTGGTCGTCCGAGGAGATGAAGATGCGCAACGAGTCGCGCAAGATCCTCGGCCTGCCCGACCTCAAGGTCTCCGCCACCTGCGTACGGGTGCCGGTGGTGACCGGCCACTCGGTCGCCGTGCACGCGGTCTTCGCCACCGAGGTCGACGCCGAGGGGGCCCGGGAGGCGCTGCGCAACGCGCCCGGCGTGATCCTGGTCGACGACCCGGCCGCCGGCGAGTTCCCGATGCCGATCGACGCGGTCGGCACCGACCCGTCCTGGGTCGGCCGGATCCGCCGCGCCGTTGACGACCCGCGCGCCCTCGACCTCTTCGTCACGGGCGACAACCTGCGCAAGGGCGCCGCCCTCAACACCGCCCAGATCGCCGAACTCCTCGCCGCCGACCTCACCCACTGACCACCCCCGCGGATCCCACCCCCCCGCGGATCCACCCGTTGATCATGAAGTTGTTGTCGCGCCGCCCGGCGTGTCGCGACAACAACTTCATGATCGATCGCGTGGGGTCGGGGTGCGGTGGGGGCGGGACGAGGTCAGGCGGCGGCCAGGCGGACGCCGTCGCGGCCGTGCCGCTTGACCGCGTACAGGGCCTGGTCGGCGCGGCGGAGGGCCAGGTCGGGCGACTCGCCGGGCTGGGGGAGGGCGACACCGACGCTGATCGTCCGGCCGGTCCGCCGGGCCGCCTCGGTCAGCCGCTCGGCAATCCGGAGCGCCTCCTCGGGGCGGCTCACCTCGATCACCGCGACGAACTCGTCGCCGCCGGTCCGGTACAGCTCGTCGCCCTGCCGCAGCGCCCCCTCCAGCGCCCGGGCCAGCCCGACCAGCAGCCGGTCCCCGGCCTGGTGGCCGTACGTGTCGTTGACGTCCTTGAAGCCGTCCACGTCGATCGCCAGCAGGGCGGTACGCCCCGGCGTGGCGCTCGCGATCCGCCGGCCGAACGGCCCGGTGTGGCCCAGCCCGGTGAGCGGGTCGGAGTTGGCCTGCTCGCGCAGCCGGGCGAGCGTACGCAGCCGGTCGAGGCAGGCCCATGCCTGCCCGGCCAGCAGTTCCATCAGGTTGACCGTGGTCGGGTCGGGGCGCAGCAGCCGCTCGTCGGCGACCAGCAGCACCCCGCCGGTGTCCGTCGGCCCGACCGGCACGGTCACCAGGGTCCGCGCCCCGGCCCGGGCCAGCGGCAGGTGGTCCTCGGTCGGCGGGTGCCCCGCCTCGCCCAGCGTGTACGCGGCGCCGTGCCGGTGCGCCCGGGCGATCAGCCGGCCGAGCGCGGCGGGGCCGGCCTCGGTCAGCTCGGCCCGGATCCGGGACTCCAACTCGCCGGGGGTGCCGGTCGGCGCGCTCAGCCGCGGCTCCGGCCGGTCGGCGAGGACCAGCACGGCGGCGGAGAGATCCGAGACGTCCCGGGCCGCGGTGATGGCGGCGATCATCAGGTCCCAGTCGGTGGGCGCGGCGGTCATCGCGGCGGCGTGCCGGAGCAGCTTCTCGCTGCGGCTCTCGGCGGGCGGGCCGCCGAGCGCCACGATCCGGCCGGCCAGCCGGGTGGCCAGCCGTTCGGCGGTCTGCCGCCACCGGTCCAGCTCGACCGGGCCGCTCCACTGCAGGTCGAGCACGCCGATCGGCCGGCCCGTCGGGTCGCACAGCGGTACGCAGACCTCGGCGGTGACGTCGGGGCGCACCGGGAGATGGTCGGGGTCGGCGGCGACATCGGCGACGGTGGCGGGCTCGCCGGAGGCGTACACCCGGCCGATGACCGACGGCGCCAGACCGGTCCTCATTCGGTCCGCAGTGCCGCCTGGCGGCGCGGCGACCGGATCATGGCCGTCCGCGGAGCTGGCGGTGTCGCTCCCGGTCTCCGGCGGCAGCGTGGAGAAGACCTGCCAGGCGCCGGTGGCCGCGACGCAGCGCAGCCGGTCGTGGACCTCGAGCAGGATCGAGATGGCCGCCGGGGTGTGCCGGGCGAGCGCGGTGACCGTCCACCGGCACGCCTCCAGCGCGGTCGACGCCATCGAGAGGCGGACCGCGACGTCTCGGATGACTCGCTCGTGATCCACGTCGTTCCAGGTCAAGGGGCCGGGGCGCGATCAAGGGTACTCAGCGGGCGGTCCACCGACCTTCGTACACATGTGCTATCCACAGGGTGTGGACGCGGCCTGTGGGTACGGCGGGGCCGCGCGCCGGGGCCCGCGACGATAGCGTGAGGTTCCCGGTCCCGAGGAGGCGTCGATGCTCATCGCCCAGCTCAGCGACCCGCACGTGACCACCGGCCCGCTCGCCGCCGAGCAGGCGTCCGGGCTGCACCGCGCGCTCGGCCGGGTGCTGGCCCTGCGACCCCGGCCGGACTGCGTGGTCATCACCGGTGACCTGGTCGACAACGGCCGCCCCGACGAGTACGTGGCGCTGCGCGACATCATCGGGCGCTTCCCGTTGCCGGTGCACCTCGCCGCCGGCAACCACGACGACCGGGAGTCCCTGCTCGACACCTTCGGCGGCACCCCCTACCTGGGCGGTGGCTTCTCGGCGTACTACCACGTCGATCACCCGGGCGCGACGCTGGTGGTGCTCGACTCGCTCGCGCCCGGAGACGACGCCGGGCGGCTCGGCGACGAGCAACTGGGCTGGCTCGACGGGGTGCTCGCCGGCCGCCCCGACGTGCCCGCAGTCGTGTGCCTGCACCATCCGCCGGTCGCGGTCGGCATCCCGGCCATGGACGCCATCCGGCTCACGGACGCCGACGCCTTCGCCGCGGTGATCAAGCGGCACCCCCATGTCGTACGCGTCGCCGCCGGTCACCTGCACCGGCCGGTGACCAGCAACTTCGCCGGCACGGTGCTGACCACCGCGCCGAGCACCTGGGCGCAGGTGAACCTGACCATGACCGACGACCCGGAGATCTGGATGGTGGCCGAGCCGACCGCCTTCCTGCTGCACCGGGTGGCCGGCGACAGTTGCGTGACGCACACCGTCCAGGTCAGCCACGCGGCCGGGCAGACCTGCTGGTTCTGAAGCGGTGGACCGGCTCTCGGGTCCAACCCGGTGCCGGGCGCCCGGGCCGGCCCGCCGCTCCGCTGCCGGCCGGCTCAGGCCAGCAGGGCGTCGCGCAGCGCGGGGGCCAGCGTCTCCGGCGGCACCTCGTGGAAGCCGCCCGCCAGGCTGACATGGCTGGCGTGGGGGATCGCCCGCGCCGTGGCGGCGGCCGCGTCCCGTAGCCAGTCCGGGCTGCCCGTGCTGTCCACCACCACCGTCGGTACGGCGATCGTCGCGAGCCGGGCGGCGGGCAGTTCACCGCCACCGGTCACCGTGGTGTCGTATGGCAGGGTGTGCGCCAGCCCTTCCATCCAGGCCCAGTCCGGCGTGCCGCGCATGCCGGAGACCGCCTCGGCCGGCACCCCGACCGCCTCGGTCAGGAAGAGCCCGACCGCGTCGTCACGCTGGCCCGCCGCCACCAGTTCGGTCAGGTGTACGGCCAGCCCCGGCTTGGGTCCGCCATGCGGTCCGGCCTGGAACGGGGGCTCGAAGAGCGCCAGCGCGGTGAGCGGCAGCCCCTCGGCCGCCGCGTACGCGGCGAGGATCGCGCCGGAGGAGAGGCCGTAGAGGTGGGACCGGCCACCCGCCCGGTCGATCAGGGCCGCCACGTCCTCGATCTCCCGCTGCACCGCGTACGGCGCGGTGTCCCCGCTGGCCCCGCGTCCCCGCCGGTCGTAGCCGTACACGGTGAAGTCGGACGCCAGCGCGGCGGCCAGCGGGCGGGTGGTGCCGCGGTCGTTGAAGGCCCCGCCGATCAGGATGATGGGCGGCCCCTCCCCGGCGGTCTCGTACGCGATCGCGGTGCCATCGGCGGACCGCACCGTCTCCACCGTCCAGGTGGTCCCGTTCGACGTCATGGCTACTTTCTACTGCCGAACCCCGACAAGGGGGGCCGTGAAGGAATTCATCTGCCCGTCATGTCGGACTCGTCGGGCAGACCGGTACACGTCGCCGGCCCTGGCCAGCATCCAGGGGTGCCGGCCCGGTCGACCGATCGCCCGGTGGATGAGAAGCTTTCCCCCGGCGGGGCGGTGTTTCCCCCGACTCACGCCGCCCGCCGACCGACCCCTGTCACGGCATGCAGCAGGGTCGCCGGGCGAACCATCGCCCGAAACAGTCACGCGCCGGTATCTCACGAGGAGTCCCATGTCCGTCCCCGGGATGCGTCGGGCCGCCGTCGGCCTGGCCGTACTCGCCGCGACCGCGTTCACCGCGGTCGCCGTACACCCCAGCCAGGCGGAGGCCGGCCCGAAGCCGGTCGACGTCAAGCTGCTCGCCATCAACGACTTCCACGGAAACCTGGAGCCGCCGACCGGGTCTAGCGGCACCATCGCGGGTCAGACTGCCGGTGGCGCCGAGTACCTGGCCACCCGGCTCGCCCAGCTGCGCGGCGCCACCGAGGAGGAGCGGGAGCGCACCATCACGGTCGGCGCAGGTGACCTGATCGGTGCCTCCCCGCTGCTCTCGGCGGCGTTCCATGACGAGCCGACCATCGAGGCGATGAACCTGGCCGGCCTCGACTTCACCAGCGTCGGCAACCACGAGTTCGACGAGGGCGCCACCGAGCTGCTGCGCATGCAGAACGGCGGCTGCCACCCGGTCGACGGCTGCGCCGACGGCACGCCGTTCGCGGGCGCCAAGTTCCAGTACCTGTCGGCGAACGCCTTCAAGACCGCCACGGGCCAGCCGCTGCTGCCGCCGTACGGGATCAAGAAGGTCGACGGCGTCAAGGTCGGCTTCATCGGGATGACCCTGGAGGGCACCCCGCAGATCGTCAGCCAGCAGGGCGTCGCCGGCCTGAGCTTCGCCGACGAGGCCGACACCGCCAACAAGTACGCCCGCATCCTGCAGGCCCAGGGTGTGCAGGCCATCGTCGTGCTGCTGCACGAGGGTGGCGTGCAGAACGGCGGCGGCATCAACGACTGCACCGGGTTCAGCGGCCCGATCGTCGACATCGCCAACCGGATGGACCCCGCCATCGACGTGATCGTCAGCGGGCACACCCACGCCGCGTACAACTGCAACATCAACGGCAAGCTGGTCACCAGCGCCAGCTCGTTCGGCCGCCTGGTCACCGACATCGACCTTCAGGTCGACCGGCGCAGTGGCGACGTGATCACCGCCAAGGCGAACAACGTCGTGGTCACCCGGGACGTCTCGAAGGACCCGGCCACCACCTCGCTGATCAACCACTACAAGACCGCGCTCGGCCCGGTGGCCGACAAGGTCGTCGGCGAGACCACCCAGGCGATCACCAAGACCCAGGAGAACCTGTACCAGACCGGGGTCGACGCCAACGGCAAGCCGACGTACCAGACCGGTGAGTCGCCGCTCGGCAACCTGATCGCCGACGCCCAGCTCGCCGCCACGGACAACGAGCAGAACGCGGTCGCCGCGTTCATGAACCCCGGTGGTGTCCGCGCCGACGTCGACGCCGGTCCGGTCACCTACGCCGAGGCGTTCACCGTCCAGCCGTTCGCCAACAACCTGGTGACACTGGACCTGACCGGCGCGCAGCTCTACTGCATGCTGGAGCAGCAGTTCACCGTCGCCCGGGTGCTGTACGCGTCCTCGACGGTGCACTACGTCGTCGACGTCAACGGCACCACCGCGCCCGCCGCGTCGCCGTGCAGCGGCACCCGGGTGGTCCGGGGCAGCCTCACCATCAACGGTGCCCCGGTCACCGACACCGCGACCTACCGGGTCACGGTGAACAACTTCCTCTCCGGTGGCGGCGACGGCTTCAGCATCCTCCCCGGTGGGAAGAACCAGGTCACCGGCATGATCGACCTGGACGCCTTCACGGCCTACCTGACCGCGAAGTCGCCGATCGCCCCGCCGGCGCTGGACCGGATCCAGACCACCGCGGAGGTTCCCGCCGCCTGACGGCGATCCGTACCACGACGGGCCCCGGAGCGCACTCGCTCCGGGGCCCGTCGCTCGTTGCGCAGCGTCGCCCTCAGGCGACGACGGGCTCCGGCTGCTGGACCGGGACCGGCGTGGTGCGGCCGTCCTGGGTGGGGGTGAGCAGCCGGCGCAGCGACAGGGCCAGCACCGAGGCGATCAGGCAGCCGCCCACCACGACCGCCACCCAGAGCCGCCCGTGCGCCGCGCCGAGCAGCGGCCCCGCGGTGACCGGGCCGATGATCCCGCTGATTCCGAAGATCATCGAGCTCATCGCGTTGTAGCGGCCGCGCAGCTCGTCGGTGGCGAGGGCGTTGGTCAGCGCCGGCATGACCGGCGAGAGCATCGTCTCGCCGAAACCGAAGATGGCCGAGCACGCCACCACGCCCAGCGCGGCGAGCAGCGCATTGCCCGTGCCGATCAGGCCGGCCGCGCCGAGGACCAGCCAGGCGGCCGCGAAGGTCGCGCCCACCGCGGCCAGCGCCCCCGTCCGGCTGCGTCCCTCCATTCGGCGGATGACCAGCAGCTGGGAGAGCACGATCATCACGGTGTTGCAGGCCAGGGCCCAGGCCACCACCCGGGGCGTCACCTCCACCACCCGCACCGAGTACGCGGTGAAGCCCACCTCGATCTGCGCGTATCCGCAGGTGGTCAGCACCAGGCCGAAGATGACCAGGCGTCGGAACGGCCGGTCCCGCAGCACGGTGACGTAGCCCCCGGTCGCCCGTGCGGCGCCCGCCTCCCGGGCCTGCGCCAGCCGGTGCCCGACGTGCGGCAGGGTCAGCAGGATCAGCCCCGGCGTCAGGTAGCTCAACGCGTCCAGCAGGTAGATGGCCTGGAAGGTGACCGGACGGGCCACGTCGACCACCGCGCCGGAGATCAGGCCACCCACCCCGATGCCGAGGTTGAGCAGGGCGAAGTTCAGGCCGAACACCCGCTGCCGCTCACCGTCGCCGGTCAGCGAGGCGAGGATCGTGTTCTGGCCGGACCAGATCGCCGAGCCGCCGATCGCCATGATCGTGCTGACCGCGAAGGCCGTGCCGACCGAGTGGACCAGTCCGAGCGAGGCCGTGCCGACCGCCTCGACCGCCAGGCAGGGCAGCACCACCCGGCGGGCGCCGAACCGGTCGATCAGCGTCCCGCCCAGCGGGGACAGGGCGAGCGTCACCGCGCCGAACCAACCGATCACCAGCCCGGCCTGGTTGTCGGACAGCCCGCGCACGTTGGTGAGGTAGATGAAGAGGAACGGCAGGGTCAGGCCGCGCCCGACGGCCGACAGCAGGGTGCCGATCAGGATCCGACGGGCTTCCGGGCGGGCAGGCAGGGCGCGGCGCAGCATGCCTGGATTCTGTGCGCCGGGTACGACGACCCGCGAACGGATTACCGGCCGTTGTGTGCTCGGCAGAGCCGCCGGGTGAGCAAGAACACGGCGTCTGCCATGCTGGCCCGGTGACCACCACCTGGCGCCACCTGCCCGCCCCGGCCCGCGAGATCGCCGCGGCCGCCACCGAGGCGGTCGCCGCCGCGCACGACCGGGAGGCCGAGGCGTACGGGCCGGCGGTGGAGCGGCTAACCGCCGCCGACCGGACCGGCCTGGTGCTCGGCGGGGTGGTCCGGCTGCTGCTGGAGGAGACCCACCCGGACGGGCTGGCCGGGGACGATGTCCGCCAGGTGCTGGAGCGCTGCGTCCGGTCCACCGCGCCGTGGTGGCCCGACGTCGACCCGCACGTGCTGCTGGTCCTGCTGGCGAGCGCCCTCGGGGTCTACGAACCGGGCGACGACGACACACCGCCCGACCCGGCCGCGATCGCCCGACACGCGCCGTTGCTCGTGGCCGACCTGCTGGCGGCCACCGGCCGGCCGCTGGCGGACTACCTGACCGCCGCGTTCGCCGAGGTGGCCCGCACCGAGTTGCACGACTGACCGCCGGAGAGCGGCCGCGCCGGGCCAGGCCGCGGGTCGCCGCGGCAGGGCATCGATCCAGCGGCGTGCAACAGTTCGCCCTCCTCGGGCGTCCCGAATTCGAGGAGGTGGCCATGGATGGTGCGGAACCGGCCTTCGAGGAGTTCGTCCGGGCACGGTGGATGTCGCTCGTGCGCTATGGGTATGTGCTCACCGGCAGCCGGCACGATGCCGCCGACCTGGCGCAGGAGGCGTTGGCGCGGTTGGGCTCCGCCTGGCCGCGGGTGGTCCGCCGGGACAACCCCGACGCGTACGTCCGCACCAGCATGGCACGGCTGCACATCAGTTGGTGGCGGCGGCTGCGCCGAGAGCACCTGATGCCCGACGTGCCGGACCGGCCGGTGGGTGATTCGGCGGTCGACCGGATCGACGCGGCCTCGGAGCTGTGGCCGGTACTGGCACGCCTGCCCCGCCGGCAGCGCGCGGTCCTGGTGCTGCGGTACTACGAGCACCGGACAGACGCCGAGATCGCGGTGCTCCTGAACGTCTCCCGCGGCACCGTCCGCAGCCAGGCCTCCCGGGCGCTGGAGAAGCTCCGGGCGCACACCAGCCAGCACAGGGAAGCGACATCCGGGAGGCAGAAATGATCAGCGAGCTCGAGGAACACCTGACGCGTACCCTGGCCTCCGCAGCGGACGAGGCGCCGGTGCCCGCCTACGACCCGGTCGGTGCGGTGCGCGGGCGACAGCGCCGGCGCCGGCACCGGCGGGCGGGCCTCGCCGCAGCCTGCGCCGTCGCGCTCGTGGCCGGGTCAGTGCTGACCGGGGTACGTCTGGCCGCGCCGGAGCCCGACCACGGACCCGAGTACGTCTTTTCGCCGGACCGGATCCCCGACTTCGCCAACCTGCCCGAGCCGCAGAAGGTCTGGCCGGAGGCCGTCCACCGGCTGCCCGGCAGACTTCCCGACGGATCCCGCTACGCCGTCATGGCCGTCCTCGGCGATGACCGCTACCTGGTGGCGCGGGACCGGTTCGATGGCGAGGCGGGCCCGTTGGTTCTTGACCTCCGGTCCCGGACGGTGACGGTGCTGGGCACGTCGGCGGTGAGTCAGGGTCTGGCGATGTCGCGGGTCCTCATGGCGCGGGAGGTGGACGGGCAGGCGGTCTGGTTTCTCGAAGGCTTCCGGAACAACCGCCCCGTCCGGGAGGCATGGGTCGCACCTCTCGACGGCGGTCCGGCGCGTCGCCTGACGGACCTTCCCGACGGGTCGGCGCCCCGGTTCAGTGTCGCGGGGCACTCGATCATCTGGGAGCAGGAAGCGCCTGGAAGGTGGAAGCTGCCGGAGGGCCCACGGGTGTCGGTCCGCCGGGTCTCCTTGAGTGGTGGTCCGGCGGCCGATGTCACGGGCAGCCAGGGATTCGTTCCGGCGAACGCCGCGCCGTGGATCACGGACCAGCGGTTCGGCACGGGTATAGAGGCGAAGCCGTCGGGTGAACTGCGCAACGTGGTGACCGGTGAGCGGCTGCGGTGGAAGGCGGCCACCGACGTCCAGTTCGTGCAGTGCGGGCCCACCTGGTGCGCTGGCCGCGGCTCGGGGGATCGGATCGCACTGCAGGAGCTGGACGGCAGCAACCCGGTGCAGTTGTCCTACCGGGGGGAACTGTCCCCGAGCCACGGCGGGCGGCTGGCGATCGGTCAGCTCGAACTTCCGGCGGCGTGGTTGCACCTCATCTGGGACCGCACGACCGGCAAGGCGGCCGGGATCAGCGAGCCCCGACCGGCGGGCGCCTCACCGGGGTACGGCTGGAACATTCAGCTGGCGGACTTCGAGCCCGAGGTGCTGACCCTGCGCGCGACCGACGATCAACTCGTCGTGCTGGACCTCGGCGCGATCAAATGACGGCCCCGACGCTCAGGGGCTCGCGGCGAGGAAGACGAACGCGGCGAGCAGCACCAGGTGCACCCCGCCCTGGAGCACCGTCGCCCGGCCCGGCACCACCGTGAGTACGCCGGTCACGGCGGTGAGCGCGAGCAGCGTCAGCTGGGTGCCGCCGAGACCGAGCAGCAGCGGCCCCTCCAGCCAGATCGACGCCAGCGCTATGGCCGGGATGGTGAGGCCGATGCTGGCCATCGCCGAGCCGAGGGCCAGGTTGAGGCTGATCTGGACCCGGTCCCGCCGGGCGGCCCGGGCCGCGGCGAGGGTCTCCGGCAGTAGCACCAGCAGGGCGATGACCACCCCGACGAACGCCTGCGGCAGCTTCGCCGCCGAGACGCCCGCCTCGATCGTCGGCGAGATTATCTTGGCGTTGCCGACCACCGCGACCAGGGCCACCAGCAGCAGCGCAAGGCTGGCCAGCGCGGTACGGGCCGACGGCGGGTCGGCGTGCCCGTCCTGGTCGGCGTCGACGGCCAGGATGCTGCCCTCCTGGGTGACCGGGAGGAAGTAGTCACGGTGCCGGCCGGTCTGCACCATCACGAAGAGGCCGTAGAGGGCGAGCGACGCCACCGCCGCGAAGGTGAGCTGAGCCGGGGAGAACTGCGGGCCCGGCCGGCCGATGGTGAAGGTGGGCACCACCAGGCTGAGGGTGGCGAGCGTGGCCACCGTGGCCAGCGCCCCACCGGTGCCCTCCGGGTTGAAGACCGCTATCCGGCGTCGCAGCGCGCCGATCAGCAGCGACAGGCCGAAGATCCCGTTGCAGGTGATCATCACGGCGGCGAAGACCGTGTCCCGGGCCAGCGCCTGGGTCTTGTCCCCGCCGCTGATCATGAGGGTGACGATCAGTCCGACCTCGATCACCGTGACCGCCACGGCGAGAAGCAGCGAGCCGAACGGCTCCCCCACCTTGTGCGCCACCACCTCCGCGTGGTGCACGGCGGCCAGCACCGCGCCGGCCAGCAGCGCGGCCACCACCACGATCAGCCCGCCGGGCAGGTGCCGTCCCCATGAGGCCGCGAGGACCAGGACCGCGATCGGGGGTACGAGGGTGGTCCAGTCGGTCAGGCGGGAACGGATCAGCGCAGGCATGCATCAACCTTGCCAGGAAAATTGATCATCCGCCCCTGCGTAGCCGGGTAGGCGAACCGCGCCCGCCACCCGTCGGCCCGGTCCGGGGACCTGGGTGCCGTCATGATCAACGGTCACCCGCCGAGAAGCGTCCAGGGTTCGAGGATTGACGTCAGGAACGAGTCAAGGCCCCTCCGTGGAGGGGCCTTGACTCGTTTACCTCTGGTCGGGGTGGCCGGATTTGAACCGACGACCTCTTCGTCCCGAACGAAGCGCGCTACCAAACTGCGCCACACCCCGAGGCGTGCCGACAAATAGTAGCCCACCCGCTCCGATGGTCAAACTCGGTACCCCCCACCTCCGGCACGGGTCGTTCAGCGGGAGATCAGGGTGAGCACGCTCGCCTCCGGCGGGCAGGCGAACCGCACCGGCGCGGTGGGGTGCGTGCCGAGGCCGGCGGAGACGTGCAGCCAGGCGTCCGAGCCGGGCCAGCGGTGCAGCCCCCGGGCCATCGAGCGGGGCAGGCCGCAGTTGGTCACCAGCGCGCCGTAGCCGGGCACGCAGACCTGGCCGCCGTGGGTGTGCCCGGCGAGCAGCAGCCCGAAGCCGTCGGCGGCCATCCGGTCGAGCACGGCCGGCTCGGGGGAGTGGCTGAGGGCGATGGAGAGCGCGCTACTGGAGCTGACCGGGCCGGCCACCGCGTCGTAGTCGTCCCGCTCGACGTGCGGGTCGTCCACGCCGGCCAGCTCGATCTCCCGGCCGCCCGCCTTCAGGGTGGTCCGCGCGTTGTTGAGATCCACCCAGCCGGCCCCGGTGAACACGTCGCGCAGCTCCTCGTACGGCAGCGGCACGCCCTCGGTGTATTCCCGGTCGGGCAGGAAGTAGGTGAACGGGTTCTTCCAGACCGGCCCCGTGTAGTCGTTGGAGCCGAAGACGAAGGCGCCGGGCAGGTCGAGCAGCGGTTGCAGGGCCCGCAGCACGCCGGGTACGGCGTCGGGGTGCGCCATGTTGTCCCCGGTGACCACCACCAGGTCCGGGTCGAGGGCGGCCAGCGAGGCCACCCAGTCCTGCTTGCGCCGCTGGTTGGGCATCATGTGCAGGTCCGACAGGTGCAGCACCCGCAGCGGCTCGGCGTCCGTCGGAAGCACCGGTACGTCGTACCGGCGCAGGGTGAACAGATTGCGCTCGACGAGGGACGCGTACGCCAGGGCGGCCGCGCCGGCGGCGACGGTCCCGGCGGCGAGCCGGAATAGTGTGCGCTTTCGCATGCCGTTCAGGGTAGTTTGACCGTCCATGAGCACGCTGAAGGATCGTCTCACCGCCGACATGCGCGCCGCCCTGAAGGCGCGCGACGAGCTGACCACCTCCACGCTGCGGATGGCCCTCGCCGCTGTGGGCAACGCCGAGGTCGCCGGCAAGGAAAAGCGCGAGCTCAGCGACGACGAGGTGCTCGCGGTGCTGACCAAGGAGGCGAAGAAGCGGCGCGAGGCCGCCACCGCCTTCGCCGACGCGGGCCGCACCGAGCAGGCCGGCAAGGAGACCGCCGAGGGCGAGGTGCTGGAGCGCTACCTGCCGAAGCAGCTCTCCGACGCCGAGCTGACCGAGCTGGTCGCGGGGGCGCTCGCCGCGGGCGGCTTCACCGGCAAGGCGCAGATGGGCCCGGCCATGAAGGCGGCCCAGGCCGCGGTGGCCGGCCGGGCCGAGGGCGGCCGCGTCGCCGCCGAGGTACGCCGGCAGCTCGGGCTCTGACCGGGGCGACACGACGAAGCGGGCGGGCACCCACCAGGGGTGCCCGCCCGCTCTGTCGTTGACCGGTCAGCCGCGCGGTCGCGGCCCCCGACCGTTGCCGTTCGGTGGCGGCACCACCGGGCCACCGATGCCCGCGCCGCCGGGCTTCGGCTGGCCGGAGCTGACCTCGATCATCACCACGCCGCCCTTGATGGTGCGCCCGTCCGGGCTGGTGCCGGCGGCGGTGCCCGCCGGGCAGCTCGACGGGCTCGGGTTGGTGGCGACCACCGGATCGAAGCCGGCGCCGCGCAGCCGCGACTTGGCGGCGTCGATGGACTGGCACTTCACGTCGGGGATGGAGCGCTGGTCGCCCTCGATGATCTTCCCGCTCGGCGGGGTGAACTCGATCCGCTCCTTGCCCTTCATGGCGTCGCGCAGCGTCTCGTACACGGCCGGGTTGATGCCGTTCGCGACGTCGTGGCCCATCTTCTGGTTGGTCTGCGGCCAGTCCGGGTCGGCCATGATGCCGGCCACCGCGTACTGCTTGGTCATCGCGACCAGTGCCGAGGTCTTGTCCGAGTCGGTGGTGCCGGACTTGCCGGCGACCGGCGCCTTGACGATCCCGCGGACGTTGCCCGCGGTGGCGGTCTTGCACTTGGAGGTCGCGGAGCGGTCGCCCACCGGGCAACGGGCCGCGTCGACGGCGGCCCGGGCCACCTGGGTGCTAATCCGCTGTTCGCAGCGCGGGTTGGCGACGGCCAGCTTGTCGCCGTCCGGGCCCCGGATCTCCTCGACCGGGATCGGCTCGCAGTATTTGCCGTCGGCGGCCAGGGTGGCGTACGCGTTGGCCAGCTCCAGCGGGGTGGTCTGCGAGACGCCCAGGCTGAACGCGCCCCACTGGTGCGCGTCGGCGGCGAGCGTGGCGTCGTCCGGGGAGCGGAAGGTGATGCCGAGCTTCTCGGCGGCCTTCACCACGTTCTCGGCGCCGACCTGCTGCTGCAGCGGGATGAAGTAGGTGTTGACCGAGAAGCCGAACGCGCTCCACATGTTGTGCACGCCGGCCATCGACTTCGAGGCGTTCACCGGGCAGTAGAAGTGGGTTCCGGGGCAGGCGGCCTTCGAGCCCTGCTTGATGATGTATTCGGACTTGAACTGCGGCTGCGCGTTGATGGTGTAGCTGAGCGGGAGGCCCTTCTCCAGGGCCGCCACCAGGGTGAAGATCTTGAAGGTCGAGCCGGCCTGGTAGCCGTTGGCGCCGCCGCCGCCGGTGACCAGCGGGTTGACCGTGTTCGGGTAGGTGCCCCGGATGCCCTTCTTGGCCTTCTTCGGGTCGCTGGAGACCTTGTTCTGCGGGTGCTCCCGATCGTCGAGCTTGTAGTTCCGGTTGACCGCGACGGCGCGGACCCGGCCGGTGCCCGGCTCGACCACCGCGACCATCCGGGCGGCCTTGCTGTTCACGCCCAGATGGTTGCGGACCGCCCGGTCGGCGCCGTCCTGCGCCTGCACGTCGAGGGTGGTCTTGATGGTGTAGCCACCGCTCTTCAGCCGGCGCTCCCGGTCGTACGAGGTGGCGCCGAAGGTCTCCTGCTGCATCCACCAGCGGTAGAAGTAGTCGCAGAAGAAGCCCCAGCTCTGCTTGTTGGCCTGGACGCAGCCGTTCGGGGCGCGCTTGTCCTTGACCACCAGCTCGATCTTCTTGGCCTCGTCGGCCTGCTCCTTGGTGATCGCGCCGATCTGCACCATGTTGTCGATGACGTAGTCGCGCCGCCCGACCGCCTCCGGGTAGCCGGCCTTGGTGGTGGGGTCGAACGCGGTCGGCGCCTTCACCATGCCGGCCAGCAGCGCCGACTCCTGGATGTCGAGCTTGCTCGGCGGCTTGCCGAAGTAGGTCTGGCTGGCGGCGTAGATGCCGTACGCGCCGTTGCCGAAGGCGGCGATGTTCAGGTAGCGCTCCAGGATCTCGTCCTTGGAGAACTCCTTGTCGACCTGCAGGGCCAGCGACATCTCGCGCAGCTTGCGGGCGCTGGTGTCCTCGGTCGCGGCGACCACGTCGGCCGGGTGCGTGGCCGAGTAGGAGATGGCCAGCCGGACGTACTGCATGGTCAGGGTGGAGGCGCCCTGCCGGGAGTTGGCCCCGGAGCTGTTGTTGACGAACGCGCGGGCGACGCCGTTGAGGTCCACGCCGTTGTGCTTGTAGAAGTTGTGGTCCTCGGCCGCGATGATCGCCTTCTGCATATACGGCGAGACGTCCTTGAGCTTGACGTCCCTGCGGTTCTCGTCGTACATCGTGGCCAGCGGGGTCTTGCCGTCCGAGGCCACCAGGTAGGTGATCTGCGGCGCGCGGGCCACCGTCAGTTCCTTCGGCAGCGCGCCGAAGGTCTCCGCCCCCGCCTTGGCGGCCAGTCCGGACATCGCCACTGCGGGGAAGGCCGCAGCTGCGACCACCACGCCGGCCAACAGGCCACAGATGAGCAGCGATGCGGCGTTGGTCAGCACATTGTGGTCACGTTTCCGCATCCAGGTCACCTCGACAGGGTACGCGAGTAGGGAACGAGGGGCGCGCGGGGAACTTTCCCCATTTCCAGTGCGCGCCGGCCTCGTTGTGCTAAACGCACGAACCCTGCCGGGTGGTTGCGTGGACCCGGCAGAAGTCTCCCCCGAATGGGGGAGCCGCGCAGCGTTTTCACGTACTCGGGCGGGGTAGACGGCGGGCGAAAGCCCGGGAAGCCGGGAGTGTCCGGAATGATGGATTTCGCCGACAACGTTGCGTAATCAGGCGACTACACAGCATGATGGTTGACGGCGACAGAGCCGCATTGTCGTCCGTGCCGCCCTGGGGAGGCGGGCCGGACGACCGGGGGGAGTTCGACGGCTGGTCGCGCGACGTCGGTAGGTACTGCAAGGGGGGACGTGTACAGATGGGCATGATCACTGACTGGCCGTCACTGGCGGCGTGTCAGAACGGTGACCCGGATGCGTTGTTCGTACAGGGCGCTGAACAGAACGTGGCGAAGCGGATCTGCCGGAGCTGCCCCGTGCGGTACGAGTGCCTGGCCGACGCGCTCGACAACCGGATCGAGTTCGGAGTGTGGGGTGGCATGACCGAACGCGAACGCCGGGCGTTGCTGCGCCGCCACCCGCAGGTGACCAGCTGGCGGAAGATGTTCGAGGCCGCCATGAAGAAGAACGCCAAGGAGAAGGCCGGCAAGGACAAGGTCCTGGTGACCACCGCGAACTGACCGCCGCGCCGTCCGGCCCGTCGGTCACCGTGCCTCACCGCCGGCTGATCGCCTCGCCGATCGTCCGCAGCCCGTCGACGTCGTGCACGTCGGCGGGCTGTGCCGTCACCGACACCGCCGGCACGGCCGGGAACGCCTCGGTGAACCGGGCCGCCACCCGCTGCTCGCGTACCGCCTGCTGGGCCAGCGCGGCGTGGGCCCGCAGCACCTCGACGGTGCCCTCGTGCCCGCCGGCGTGCTCCAGCCGGGCCGCGGCGGCCAGGCTGTCGGCCGCGCTCAGGTCCGGCACCGCCGGCCGGTGCACCCGGTTGAGCACCAGGCCGGCGAGCGGCATGTGCTCCTCGCGCAGCCGACCCGCGAAGTAGGCGGCCTCCCGCACCGCATCCGGCTCCGGCGCCGCGACCAGCAGGAACGCCGTCTCCCGCGCCTGCAGGATCCGGTACGTCTGCTCGGCTCGCTGCCGGAAGCCGCCGAACATCGAGTCCAGCGCGGCGACGAAGCCGGAGAGGTCGGTGAGTAGCTGCGCCCCGATGATCTTCTGTACGGCCTTGGAGAACATCCCGAAGCCCGCCGTCACGAAGCTGAACATGCTCCGCCCCCCGGTCCGGGCCGGGGCGAGCAGCAGCCGCAGCATCCGCCCGTCGAGAAACCGGGAGAGCCGGGCCGGCGCGTCCAGGAAGTCCAGTGCCGAGCGGGACGGCGGGGTGTCCACCACGATCAGGTCCCACTCGCCCCGGGCGTGCAGCTGCCCCAGCTTCTCCATCGCCATGTATTCCTGGGTGCCGGCGAAGGTGGAGCTCATGGCCTGGTAGAAGGGGTTGGCGAAGATCTCCGCCGCCTTCGCCGGATCGGTGTGCTGGAGCACCACGTCGTCGAAGGTGCGCTTCATGTCGAGCATCATGGCGTGCAGCTCGCCGCCGCTTTCCTCGACGTCGATGCCCTTGACCTGGCGCGGGGTGTTGTCCAGCTCGGTCAGGCCGAGCGACTGGGCCAGTCGGCGGGCCGGGTCGATGGTGAGCACCACCGTGCGCCGGCCGTGCCGCTCGGCCGCCCGCAGCGCCAACGCGGCCGCCGTGGTCGTCTTGCCCACTCCGCCCGCCCCGCAGCACACCACGATCCGGACGCCGGGATCGGCGAGGATCTGGTCGACGTCCAGCGGTGGCGCCGCGTCTTCGGAAGGCACCAATCGAGCGTATCGGTCTTCCGGGCGTCTCTGCTCCGTGCCGGCCGCAGTGTGAGTCAATCCGCCCGGACGAGCGTCTCGGCCAGCGTCTCCAGGCCGGCCCGGTCGACCCCCTCGGGGAGCAGCGGCAGCTCGGTCAGCGGCAGCCCCAGCTCCACCAGGTCGGCCCGGAGCGAGTCCTCCAGCTCCCGGCGTACCTGCTGGTCCCGCGCCTCGCCGGCGAGGGCGGCGACGGTCCGCGCGTCGGTCGGCAGGTCGGCGGCCGCCAGCCCCCGCTTCAGCTCGGCGGAGGTCACCGCGCGGCCGGTCGGCACCGGGGGCCGGGCGCCGTTGACGATCACCCGGCCGATCGGGAAACCCAACTGGGTCAGCTCGGCGATCGCGTCGACCGTCTCCTGGACCGGCATCTCCTCCAGCAGCGTCACCACGTGCACCGCCGCCATGGGCGAGCGGAGCAGTGCGGCGACCCCGTCGCTCTGGGTCTTGATCGGGCCGACCTTGGCCAGCCGGGCGGTCTCCGCGGTGACGTTGAGGAAGCGGCCGATCCGCCCGGTCGGCGGCGCGTCCAGCACCACCGCGTCGTACACCCGGCGCTGGCCGCTGGTGCGCGTGGTCGCCTCCTTCACCTTTCCGGTGAGCAGCACGTCCCGCAGGCCCGGGGCGATGGTGGTGGCGAAGTCGATGGCGCCGAGCTTGCGCAGCGCCCGGCCGGCCGCGCCCAGCTTGTAGAACATGTCCAGGTATTCGAGGAGCGCCTCCTCGGCGTCCACCGCCAGGGCCCGCACCTCGCCGCCGCCCCGGGCTTCGGTCAGGTGCCGTTCCTCGTAGGGCAGCGGGTCGGTGCCGAAGAGCTGGGCGATGCCCTGCCGCCCCTCCACCTCGACCAGCAGGGTGCGCCGGCCGCCGGCGGCCAGCCCGAGGGCCAGCGCCGCGGCCACGCTGGTCTTGCCGGTGCCGCCCTTTCCGGTCACCACATGCAGGCGGGCCGGCCATGCGGTGCCGGCGCGTTCGGCCGGCTGCTCAGCTGGTGCCACCTGTCGAGCTTAGAACCCGTCCGGGACGGGCGGCGGAGCCCCGCCGGACCATCCCGCTCGGGCTCCCGTCCAGCCGCCCGGCTCAGCCGACCTCGCAGACCCACCAACCCGTCTTCTGCACCACGGTGAAGCGCAGGTCCTGGTCGGCCACCTTCTCGTCTGAGGTGGTCATGGTGACCTTGGTGGTGACCGTGGCCCGGTCGCCGGTCCGGTTGTCCACCTTCGGGGTGGTCCAGCGGAACCGGGGATTCTGGTACTGCGCGGCGTACTTCTCCACCTCGGCGACCTTGGCGGCGATCTTCTTGTCGTCCCGCGCCGTGGAGCAGACGAAGGTGGCCGCCTTCCGGGCGTCCCGGTCCTGGTAGACGGCGGTGAGGAAACCGTCCACCGCGACCGCCGGCTCCTTCGCGCCCTGCCCCTCGTCGGCGTTGCGCAGGGTCAGGAACGCGGCCGTGCCGCCACCGCCGCAGAGCAGGATCGCCGCGGCCAGCACGATCGAGGTGATCAGCAGCCCGCGTCGCTTCTTCGGGGGCACCGGCCCCGGCTGTGGCGGGTAGCCGGGCGCCGGCGCGGGGAACCCGCCGGGGGGCGGTGCGGGAAACGGCCCGGGGGCCGGTGCGGAGAACGGCCCGGGGGACGGCGCAGGGAACGCCCCGGGGGCCGATGCGGAGAACGGCCCAGGGGCCGGCGCGGGGAACGTCCCGGGGGCCGGTGCGGGCGGCGGCCCGGGGGGCGGCGCGGGGAACGGCCCGGGGGCCGGTGCGACGCCGGGCGGCTCCTGGTGGGACGGATCGCCGGGCGTACCGGCGGCGCCACCGATGGGCGGTTGGGTCATGTCTTCCCCCGGGGTGCGGCGCCGTCGCCACCCCAGGCGACGGACAGTGGTCGAGCGTGGTGGGCGAGCACGGGTCGCCCGTCCAGACCGGAAGGGTAGCGGTCGGTGCGCGACTTGCCAGCCCCGCGTACGTGGCCGGCCCGCTGAGCGGGTCGGACGAAAGCACGCCGTCGCATTCCTGCCCACAGATGTGTCGCATATGTGACTGGAGGTGATCGCATCTGCGCGTCCCGTTGCTGGGACTGACGGCACGTCCTACGTTCGTCGCGACGCGGGGCCGGTGCGGTGGGTCCGAGCCGGACGGTGGTGACGGTGAGCAGGTACGACGCCCGGAGGAAGCGCATGCGCGACGCGGAGAACACCCCTCGAGCCCACTTCTCCCCCGGTGACCGGGCGGGGCGGCCCGGTGACGCCGAGGCCGGCCCGGGGGCGCCGTTCAACGAGCGGTGGTATCGCCAGCCGGCCGAGGCGCTCCGCACGCTGGTCCTGGCGGGTGACCGAACTCGGGACGAGGAGGGGCCCGGATACGTCATCCACCTGCCCGTCCGGGTCGCCGACCTGACGGCCGCCACCGTGCTGGCTGGCACCGTGGCCACCTCGCTCGGCTTCCTCAGCGAACTGGACGCCGGCGAGACGACGGTCTCCACGGCGGACGACCAGAACAACCGGCATCGCGTCTTCTGCGACCTGCTGCTGCCCGACCGCTCCCGCTGCCCCCAGCCCTACGAGCACGAGGGCCCGTGCGGCGAGCCGCCCACGACGCCGGGGCAGCGTCCGGCGTCCCACTGGTAACGGCGGACCGTAGGCTGTGCCTGACCGAAGTCCAAGCCAGGCGAGGGAGCCTTTACCCGATGCAGAAGTGGGAATACGCCACGGTCCCGCTGCTGGTCCACGCGACCAAGCAGATCCTCGACAACTGGGGCGAGGACGGCTGGGAGTTGGTCTCCGTGGTCCCCGGCCCGAACCCGGAGCAGCTCGTCGCCTACCTCAAGCGGCCGAAGGCGTGACCGGCATGAGTGAGCGTAGCGAGCGAATCATCGGGCTCAGCGCGAAGTCAGCGCAGGGCGACGCCGAGCGGAACGAGGTGGCGGCATGAGCAACGGACCGCACGCGAAGCTCGCGGAACTCGGCCTGAGCCTGCCCGAGGTGGTGCCGCCGGTGGCCAGCTACGTGCCGGCCGTCCAGTCCGGGCAGCACGTCTACGTCTCGGGTCAGCTGCCGATGGCGGAGGGCAAGCTGCTCGCCACCGGCAAGGTCGGCAACGGCGTCTCCGCCGAGCAGGCGAAGGACCTGGCGCAGCGGTGCGCCCTCAACGCCATCGCCGCGATCGACTCGCTGGTCGGCCTGGAGAACGTGGTCAAGATCGTGAAGCTGACCGGCTTCGTGGCCAGCGCACCGGGCTTCACCGGCCAGCCGGGCGTGATCAACGGCGCCTCCGACCTGTTCCTCGCGGTCTTCGGCGAGGCCGGCCGGCACGCCCGCAGCGCGGTCGGCGTCGCCGAGCTGCCGCTCGACGCCCCCGTCGAGGTCGAGGTCATCGTCGAGGTCGGCTGAGCCGCCACTCACGCCCGGTCCCCGCGATCTTGCTGGTTCCGGCCCAGCGAAAGCCGTGAACGACCACAAATCACAGGCCAGAGCTGCAAGATCGCGGGGAGTGGCGAGCGGGGTCGTACGATCGCTGCCATGGGCGGGCATGTGACCGGGGCGGCAGGGGCGCTCGCGGACGAGCTGCCGGGTTGGGTGACGCTGCTGCGCGCCCCGAACCCGGGGCCGATGACGCTCGACGGCACCAACACCTGGGTGCTGCGCGCCCCCGGCGCCGAGCACGCGGTCGTCGTCGACCCGGGGCCGGCCGACGAGGGGCATCTGGCCGCGATCGCGGCGAACGGGCCGATCGGGTCCGTGCTGATCACCCACGGGCACGCCGACCACACCGAGGGCTCGGCCCGGCTGCACGAGCTGCTTGGCGGCACGCCCGTCCGCGCCGCCGACCCGGCGCACACCATCGGCGGCGAGCCGCTGACCGGGCGTGTCGACGGCTCGGGTCTGGAGATCCGCCTGCTCACCACGCCCGGGCACACCGCCGACTCGGTCTGCTTCCTGGTCGCCTACGGCGGCGAGCGGGTGGTGCTCACCGGCGACACCATCCTGGGCCGGGGCACCACCGTGGTCGCCCACCCGGACGGCCACCTCGGGGACTACCTGTCGAGCCTGGAACTGCTCTCCACGTACCGTGGGATCCCGGCGCTGCCCGGGCACGGCCCGGCGCTGGCCGACTGCGGCGCGGCGGCCGAGTTCTACCTCGCCCACCGCCGGGCCCGGCTCGACCAGGTCCGCGCCGCGGTCGCCGCGGGCGCGGCCACCGCGCCCGAGGTGGTCGCCAAGGTGTACGCCGACGTCGACCGGTCGCTCTGGTGGGCCGCCGAGTGGTCGGTTCGCGCGCAGCTGGAGTACCTCGGAGTGGAGCAGCCGTGACCTGCCCGGTGTGCGGAACCGTCGCCGTACCCGGCGCGCGGTTCTGCCACAACTGCGGATCCGCACTGCCGGCCGCCGCGATGCTGCCCGCCGCCGAGCGGCGGGTGGTCACCGTGCTCTTCGGGGACCTCTCCGACTTCACCTCCTGGTCGGAGGACCTCGACCCGGAACGGGTCGGCGCGGTCACCGACCGGGTGCTCGCCGCCCTCGCCGGCGCGGTCAAGACCTTCGGCGGGCACGTCGACAAGCTCACCGGCGACGGCATCATGGCGGTCTTCGGCGCGCCCGTGGCGCACGAGGACGACGCCGAGCGGGCCGTCCGGGCGGCGCTCTCCATGCAGCGGGCCGTCCGCCGGGTGCTCGACGACGAGCGGGGCGGCGGCGCGCCGCTCGGCCTGCGGGTCGGGCTGAACACCGGCGACGTGATCGCTGGCATCCAGGCGGCCATCGAATACACCGTCATCGGCGACACGGTGAACACCGCCGCCCGGCTGGCCGACGCGGCCGCGGTCGGCGCGGTCTACGCCGGCGCGCGGACCGCCGCCGCCACCCGGCACGTCGCCTCCTGGCGGGCGCTGCGCCCGCTGCGGCTCAAGGGCAAGCGCGAGCCGGTCGAGGCGTACGAGCTGCTGGGTCTCCTGGACGCGCCGGGCACCCGGTCCGGCCTCGGCGACGAGGCGCCCTTCGTGGGCCGGGAGACCGAGATCGGCCGGGTCGCCGGCCGGCTCGCCGAGGTGATCGACCGGGGCGAGCCCCGGGTGCTGCTGATGACCGCCGAGGCGGGGATCGGCAAGTCCCGGTTCGCCGCCGAGGTGGAACGCCTCGCCGCGGGCTACGACGTGGGCGCCGGCCGGTACGCCGCGCACACCGGCGCGCGGGTGCTCTCCGTACGCTGCGCCGCGTTCGGCGAGCGGCGCCGCCTCGCCCCACTGGCCGACCTGGTCCGGGCCGCGGTCGGGCTGCCCAACGACGCCGCCACCGCGCTCACCCGCCCAGCCGTGGAGGAGCGGCTGCGCCGGCTCGGCCAGCGGCTCGGCCGGCTCCCCGGCGACCTGCCCCCGCTCGCCGTCGACCAACTCCTCGCGCTGCTCGGGTACGCCGAACTCCCGCCCGTGGCCGGGAACGGCGAGTGGAACGCGGCCGCCCCGCCGCCGGACGCCGAGGCGGTGCCGAACGCGGTCGCCGGGCTGCTCAGCGCGCTCGCCGTCGAGGCGCCGCTGGTGGTCGTCGTGGACGACCTGCACGACGCGACCGCCGAGACGATCAACGTGCTCGGGTTGACCCTCAACCGGCTCAGCGGCCCGGTGCTGACGCTGCTGCTCGGCCGGCCCGAGCTGGTGCGTACCGCCGGCGCGCTGACCCGGGTCGCGGACGCCGAGGTGCACGCGCTGCCCCCGCTGCGCGGCGCCGACGCGGCCCGGCTGCTCACCAGCTACCTGAGCGGCGGCAAGCTGCCGCAGGTGGACAGCGACCGGCTGCTCGCCACCGCTCAGGGCAACCCGTTCTACCTGGCCGAGCTGGTCACGCTGCTGATGGAGCGGGGCGCGCTGACCGCGGGCGCGGACCGGGACATCCCCGGTGGCTGGCGGCTGGCACCCGGCTCGCTGGGCAGCCGGCTGCTCTCCCGGGACCTGGCCGCCGTGCTCGCCGCGCGGATCGACGCGCTGCCGGTGGACGCCCGCTCGGTGCTGCGCGACGCGGCGGTGGTCGGCGACACCGTGCCCGCCGGTGCCCTGGAGGCGCTCCGCGAGCAGCGCACCGGCCGGGACGGCCGGCCGGCGGCGGTGGTCGCGGTGGAGCTGGAGCGGGCCGTGGACGAGCTGCTGCAGCGCCGCATGTTGCACCGCACCCGCACCGGTTTCGCGTTCGCCACGCCGCTGATGCGCGAGGCCGCGTACGCCGGGGTGAGCAAGGCGGAGCTGGCCGAGCGGCACGCGGCGCTGGCCCGCTGGGCCGCCCCGGAGAGCGCCGACGGCGTCGCTCTGCCCGGCGGGTTCACCGAGGCCGACCGGGACGACTTCGTGGCCGAGCACGTGGAGCGGGCCGCCGCGCTCGCCGACGCGGTGAAGCTGCGGCCGGACGCGCCGGCCCGCGCGGTGGCCCCGCTGGGCGTCGCCGCGCTCGGCCGGGCCGCCCGCCGCGCGCTGCGTTCCGGGGAGCCGGCCCTGGCCGTCGAGTACGCCGAGCGCGCCGCCGAGCTGGCCCGGGACGGCGTCCCGCCGGCCGACCAGGTCGTGCACGCCCGGGCGCTGCTCCAGGTCGGCCGCCCGCACGACGCGCTCGCCTCCGCCGAGAAGATCGCCGCCAACGCCGGCGACGCGGCCACCCGGGCGGCCGCCCTGCTGCTCGCCGGGCAGGCCCACCAGACCCTCGGCGACCAGGCCCGGACGGAAGCCTGCTGGCAGGAGGCGTTGCAGGTGGCCACGGCGGCCGGGCTGCCGACGATGCGCGCCTCGGCGATGCGCCGGCTGGGCATGGCCGACTTCGTCGCCGGCCGGCTCGGCCAGGCGAGCAGCCGGCTGGCCGCCTCCTACCAGGTCAGCCTCGCCGCGAAGGACCCGCGCGGGCAGGCCTGGTCGTTGCAGAACCTGGCCTGGGTGACCACCACCCGGGGCGACTTCGCCGGCACCGACGCGGTGCTCGGCCGGGCCGCCCGGCTCTTCGCCGAGCTGAAGGACCCGTACGGCCGGGCTTGGCTGCGCGGCACCACGGCGTTCGCCCGGCTGCTCGCCGGCCGGCTCCGGGAGGCGTGCCGGATGGCGCAGGTCTTCCTCCCCTTCGGCGAGCGGGTCGGCGAGGCGTGGGCGGTCGGCACGCTGCGCGCCGTCGAGGCGTACGCCACCGCCGAGCTGGGCGAGCTGGCCGAGGCGGACCGGGCGGCGCGGCGCGCGTACCGGGACTTCGCCGAGGTCGGCGACGACTGGGGGCAGGGCTTCGCCCTGGTGGTCCGCGGGGTGGTGGCGCGCGGGCTGGGCGAGCCGGAACACGCGGCCGACCTGCTCAGCGACGCCCTCGCGTACGCCGGCCGGACGTCGCATCCGCTGCTCACCGGGATGGCCGGCACGCTGCGCGGGTTCGTGGCGCTGGATCTGGGCGACTGGGAGACCGCCGAGCAGGCCGCCCGGTCGGTGCTCACCACGGTGGAGCCGCACAACCCGCAGGCCCCCGCCCAGGTGGCGCCCCGGGTACTGCTCGCCATGGCCCGGCTCGCCGACGACGACCCGGCGACCGCGGTGGGGCTGCTCGCCCCGGTCGCCACCGCCGCCGCCCACACCCCGTCGCTGCTCTTCTCCCGCCGCCAGACCATGGCCCGGTACGCCTCCGCGCTGCTCGCCCACGGCCAGCCCGTGCAGGCGCTGGACTGGGCGCAGCGGGCGGTCGCCGCTCCGGCCGAGGACGTCCGCAGCCAGGTGATCGGGGCCTGCGTGCTGGCCGAGACGCTGGCCGCCTGCGACCGCCCGGCCGAGGCGCTGGCCAGCGCCGAGGAGGCGGTCCGCCTGGCCTACGCCACCGAGCAGCGCAGCGAGCGGGCGTACGCGGACGCCCTCCGCGCCCGCCTCGCCGCCTGACCCGTACTCCCGTCGCCGGGATCCCCAGCCGCGAGGGTGGCGGGGTGCGCGCCGACGATGTGGCGGGAGTGGGCAGGTTTGGCGGTTTCGGGGATGTGTCCAGCGGGGGGTGGCGGCTAGCCTCGATGGCCGAGGAGGCCGTCCACGTCGGCGGTCGCGGGTGGGGAGGACTCATGAGGCTGCCGCGCTCGGGCGCCGGCTGGACGATCGCGGTCTTCGGCGTGCTGGCGCTGCTCCTCGGCGCGCTCGGGCTGATCTGGCCGGAGGCGCAGCTGCGGATGCTCGGCTTCGAGGTGCCGGCCGAGCGGGCTCCGGGTGACTACACCGGCACGTTCCTCACCGCGTCCTCGATGGCCTCGTTCAACATGGGGGTCTACTACCTGCTCGCCGTCGCCACCGAGTGGCGGCCGTTCTACCGGTTCACCGTCTGGTTCCGGCTGGTCACGTTCACCGTCTTCACCATCGCCGTGCTCTCGGACGTCGCCCCGGACCGGTTCTTCGGGGTGGCCGCCTGGGAGGGGCTGGGCGCGGTCGCGACCGCGGTCGGCCTCCGGTGGGACGCCCGCCGGGCGGCCGCCGTAAGTGGCCCGGGCGACGACGCCGCCGGCTCCGGCCCCGTGCCGGCGGCCGACGCGGTGCACTGAGCGACCCGACCGGTTGGGTATTTTCGAGCCGTGACCGAGACCCCGCCCGGCGCCCTGCGGCTGCCCATCGTGCCCGGTCTGACCGATTTGGAGGTATTTGCCCGGGGTGGCTACGCCACCGTCTACCGGGCCACCCAGATCTCCGTGGGTCGCGAGGTCGCGGTCAAGGTGGAGAACCGCACGCTGGACAGCGAGCGGGACCAGGCGCGCTTCCTGCGCGAGGCGCGGGCCGCCGGCAAGATGTCGTCCCATCCGCACGTCGTCGACCTCTTCGACGTCGGGGTCACTGTCGACCAGCACCCGTACCTGATCATGGAGCTCTGCGACGGGTCGTACGCGGAGCGGATGCGCACCTCGCCGCTGGGCGCGGTCGAGGCGCGGGACCTGGGCGTCAAGATCGCCGATGCCCTCGCCCACTCGCACGCGGCCGGGGTGCTGCACCGGGACGTCAAGCCGGCCAACATCCTCTATTCGCACTTCAACCCGGCCGTGCTGGCCGACTTCGGGCTGGCGGTGCTGGCCGAGGTCCGGGACGCCTCGGTCACCCTGGAGGTGCTCACTCCGGCGTACGCGCCGCCGGAGATGTTCAACCACAGCCCGCCGACGCCGGCGGTCGACGTGTACGCGCTCTGCGCCACCCTCTACGCGGTGATGCACGGCCGCCCGCCGCGCTGGCAGTCCGAGCGCAACCCGAGCCTGGTCACCGTGCTGGAGATGTTCCACCAGCCGATCCCCGGCCTGCCCGGGATCCCCGACGAGTTGATCGACGTGCTGCGGCTCGGCATGTCCAACGATCCGGGCGAGCGTCCGTCCGCTGTGGAACTGGGCGCGATGCTCGCCGCGCTCCCGCTGGATCCGGGGGCCGCCCCGGTGAGCGGGGTGCCGGTCTCCGCGTTCCCGGTAAGCGGTTCCCGCGCCGGTGGGCCGTACCCCGTGGGCCGGGCCGGCGGGCCGAGCCCGCGCCCGCCGGCGGACGACGCCCACCCGACCGTGCCCACGCCCGGCCGGCGGTGGCGGCGCCGCTGGTTCCTCGGCGGCGCGGGGGTCCTCGCGCTCGCCGCCTCGGCCGGGGCGGGGGCGTGGCTGGCCGGCGGCCCGCCCGTCCCGGTGGCCTCGCCCACGCCGGTGGTTAGCGGGATCGCCGTCGGCCAGGTGCGGCCGGGCTGTGCGGCCGAGGGGATACGCCTGCCCTCCGGCGCCCGCTGTGCCGATGAACTGGAGTGTTTCGGCCCGGTACGGCTGCGCCGCGACCGGGCCGAGGCGGACCGGGTGTCGTGCGACGGCCAGCACACCTGGGAGACGTACGCCGAGGGTGACCTGCCGGCGACGCTGGCCGGGGCGGGCCACGGCGCGGTCGCCGCTGACCCCGCCGTCCGGCAGGTCTGCAACGTCAGCACCTTCCGCCTGGTCAGTGGCCTCAAGCAGGCGGGCGGGTGGAACCTGGAGGTGCTGCCGCCGTCGGACGGCGGCCGCACCTACCGCTGCCTTGCGGGGCAGGGCGTGAACGCGCTCGCCGTGCCGACGCTCACCGGTCGCTGAGCCGGTTCACCGTCCGGTGTTCCCGGACCGCCCGCGGATCGAGCGCCTCCAGCGTGTCCGCGTCCACCGCGTACCCGTCCGCCGTCCGGTGTTCGCGGACGGCTCGGACGGCCCGCGGGTCCAGCGCCTCCAGCGTGTCGGCGTCCACTCCGTACCCGCCGGGCACCGGCCAGTCCTCGCTCGGCGTGTCGCCGCGGGGCTGCCGTGGGGCCTGCCGCGCGGCGGTCACCGTCACCCCGGCGACCATCCCGAGCAGGACGCAGATCAGGGCCAGGACCACCGACAGGATGCCCGCGGGGCGCCACACCACCAGCGTCACCAACGCCGCCACCGTCGCCAGCGACGCGACGACGGCCTTCACCCGCGCATCGGGCTTCGGGAACGAACTCACCCGACAAGCATGGCCCAGGCCGGCCACCTGTCAACCGCCGGACCGGGCCGGGCGCGTCGTCGGGGCGTCCGGTGGAGGCCACGGTGGACGATGGTGAGGGGTGCGGAATCCGCGCGTAGCGGGTGCGGAAAAAGCGTCGATCAAGAAAATTTCGTTACATCAATCGGCTATTTGTCGGTTTGGCGAGCGTTTGACGGGCGGCCTTCGTTGGCGGTGATCCCTAGAGTGACTGGGGTCGAGGTCTCCTCGACAGATCCCGTCTCCCACCGGAAGGCAGCCACATGCCACGTGCAATCCGGTCCCTGCTCGCAACCGGGGCCGCCGGCATCGTCCTAGCCGGATCGGCGGTCGCGCCCGCTGCGGCCGCCACGCCGCAGCCCCGCGCGTCCGATCGGACCAGCGCCGTCGAGGCCCGCCGGGTCGACCGCGTGCCGACGCCGAAGCTCGGCTGGTACGCCTGCTACGGCTACGCCGAGTGCGCCACCGTCCGCCTGCCGCTGGACTACGACAACCCGAAGGGTGCCACCACCGAGATCGCGGTGCTGCGGGTCAAGGCCCGCGACCAGAAGCACAAGATCGGCAGCCTCTTCCTCAACCCGGGCGGCCCGGGCGGCTCCGGCACCAGCATCGCGCTCGCCGCGCCGTACTTCCTCGGCGACGACCTGCTCGACCGCTTCGACATCGTCGGCGTCGACCCGCGCGGCGTCGCCGCCAGCGACAACGTCAAGTGCTTCCGCTCGGTCAAGGACCAGATGAAGGCGGGCGCCGGGTTGAACGTCGCCTTCCCGTGGACGAAGGCCGAGGAGAAGGCCTACATCGCCTCGTCCAAGGCGGTCGGCAAGGCCTGCTCGACCACCGGCAAGCCGCTGACCGGCGCGGCCTCCACCGCCGAGGTGGCCCGCGACATGGACGTGCTGCGCCGCGCGGTCGGCGACAAGAAGCTCACCTACCTGGGCTTCAGCTACGGCACGGCGCTGGGCCAGTACTACGCCAACATGTTCCCGGACCGGGTCCGCGCCCTCGTCGTCGACGGGGTGCTCAACCCGAACGCCTGGGTCGGCCAGGGCAAGGCCCGCGACCAGCTCCAGGAGACCCGGCTGCGCAGCGCCGACGGCGCGTACCACGCGCTGCACGAGATCCTGGTGCGCTGCGCGAAGGCCGGCGCCGAGAAGTGCGAGCTGGCCGCCGCCAGCGACCCGGTCGCCGCGTACGAGACGGTGGCGCAGCGGCTGCGCAAGAAGCCGCTGGTGATCGACGACCCGGACTACGGTCCGTTCACCATCGGCTACGCCGACTTCGTCGGCGCCAGCCTCAGCGCGCTCTACAGCCCCTACGGCTGGCAGGACATCGTCGGCCTCACCGGCGAACTGCTGGTGCTGACCGACCCGGCGGCGGCGTCGGCGGCCCGCCGGTCGCAGGCGCAGACCGCGGTGGTCGAGCGCGCCGCGCAGGCCCGGAAGCAGCGCGGGTACGACTTCCCGTACGACAACGGGCTGGAGACGTTCCTGACGGTCGACTGCACCGACGCGTACCACCCGAAGAGCGCCGACGCCTGGCCGGCGCTGGCCGCCAAGGAGGACAAGCGGGCCCCGTACTTCGGCCGGGCCTGGGCCTGGGCCACCTCGCCCTGCGCCCGCAACACTTGGACCGTGCGGGACGAGGACGCCTACACCGGCCCGTTCAACCGGCGCACCAGCGCCCCGGTGCTGGTGGTCGGCAACTACTGGGACCCGGCGACCAACTACCAGGGTGCGGTCAGCTCGGCGGCGCTGCTGCCGAACAGCCGCCTGCTCAGCAGCGACAGCTGGGGCCACACCGCGTACGGCACCTCGGCCTGCGTGACCGGGGCCGTCGACGGGTACCTGCTGAAGGGGACGCTGCCGGCGAAGGGCAAGGTCTGCACCGGTGACGACCAGCCGTTCGTGGACGCTCCGGAGACGCCGGACGCGCGGGCGGCCGCGGCGAAGAGCGACCTCGCCCGGGCGGGTGCGCCGGGTCGGGGTGAGCCGAAGCGGCTCCCGCCGGTGGTCGCGCCGCTGCCGGTGGTCGGCACGCTGACCGTCCACTGACGGACCCCCGGGGTACGGCGGGCGATCGGGCGCCCGCCGTACCCCGGGCCGTGGGCATTTGCGCGTCCGGCTGAAAGGATGACGCGATGTCGTCGCTCGCGATACCCCAGGTGACCTGTCTCAGTGGGCATCCGCGCGGGACGGGCGAGACATCACGGCTCACCGCGGTCCTCGACCGCTCCGGCATCCGGCTGCGCCAACGGATCCGTCGGTTCCTGGCCGTCGCCTGGCCCGCATTGCGCGGGCTGGACGTCCGGACGCCCGGCCACTTCATGGCGTTGACTCACCTCCGCCTGGTGGCCGGCGGTGGTTCGCTCCTGGACCTGCACCTCGACCACGGGGTGTGCCGGTTGTACGTCGACGGCGTCCCGGCCGGGGAACTGCGGGCGCGGCTCGCGTCGTGGGTGGCGGACGAGGCAGAGCCGCCCGAGCCCCTACCCGCCAGGCCACCGCCGCCCCCGCGCGCGGCGGACGGTCCGCTCGACGTGGTCCGGGCGTCCCTCGACCTCTGGCGTGCGGCCGGACTGGGCCGGGAGGCGGTCCGCGACCGCGGCACGCTGGCATACCGGCTTAGCCTCGCCGAGGACCACCGCCGATGTGGACGGTTCACCGAGGCCATCGCCCTGCTCGAACCCCTCGCCGCCGGGGCGGCGCAGGCGTTCGGCGCGGTCGACGAGGACACGCTGAAGGTCCGCAACGCGCTCGGTCAGGCCTACTTCGAAGCCGGGCTGGTTGACGACGGGCTGGACGTGCTGCGGGAGGTCGTTCCCGCAGCCGAGCAGCTGCACGGCAGCGACGGCGAACTGACCCTCGTCGTCCGGAACAACCTGGCGGTGGGTTACCAGTACGCCGGCCAGTACGCGCAGGCCATCGAGCTGCACACAGAGAACATCCGGCACAGCGAGCGGAGCCTCGGGCGGGACAGCCTCGGCACCATTGGCCGGCGCAACAATCTGGCCGCCACCCTCGCCCTGGCCGGCTACCGGAAACGGGCGATCGACCTGTACTGGACGGTGCTCGACTCGGTGCAGGAGATCGCCGGCGACCACACCCTGGCGGTCAACGCGCGGCAGAACCTGGCCATCCTGCACAACCCGTCCTGGAAGCCGTGACGGCCCGAGGGCCGCAGGTCAGGTGCGGGTCGGCGACGGCTCGGCGGATCTGGCCCGGCGGGCATGGGGAACGATGCCATCCTTGCGGACGATCGCGGTGAGCTGTTCGCCGACTTCCCGGGTGAGCCGGTCCGGACACGACAGTCCGAGCTGGACGGCCAGCTCCCGGCCGTGCAGGTCCACGGCGGCTTCGACCAGGTCGGCGTACACGCTCACGGCGAGGCGGGCGCGGTATCGGGCGGTGAGCAGGGTCACCAGGCCGATGATCAGGGCCGGCCACCAGAACGCCCCGAGGGCGGCGTACAGGAGGCCCCAGCCGGCCAGCCGGGCCGCCGACGCGCACCGGTCCTGCACCGCACTCAGTTCGCCGCGCACCTCCGCCGGGAGGAGCAGCCACAGTCGCGGCCACCCGGCCGCGAGGTCGATCCCATAGCTTCGGTGCACCCGCACGTCGGCCGCGTGCAGCCGGTCACCGACCCAGGTGGGTCGCGCCGGCTCCACGAGGCAGACTGCCGTGCGGCGGGCGATGGCCCGGCGGGCCCGATCGCGCAGCGTGGGGTCGGCGGTGTCCGCGAGGAGCGCCCGCTCGGCCGCCACCACCTCGGCGTCCGCCCGCTCCCACCGGCGGCGGCGCCGGTCGGCGAGCCGGCGCAGCACCGGCACGGATCCGGTCAGGCTCCACGTCCACGAGACGAAGACGCCCACCGACTGCGCGGTGAGCCCGGCCGTCGCCGCACCGAGCAGGAACGCGGCCGTGGTGATCAGCAGGGGCACGCCGCGTCCATCGGACAGCCCGGCCAACCGGACCGTCAGGACCCGGAGATCCACGGCGTGCTGGTGGCCGAGGGCGTGGGCCAGGACCACCGCGGCGGCGAACAGCGCCCCCGGCAGCAACAGCGCCACAGTCCACCGGGTCACCAGCTGCTTGCCCAGCTCGGCCAGGAACGCGTTCACAAGGTGGTCCGGCTCTCCACGAACGGCGTGCCGGTCAGCTCGCACACCGGCCGGTCGCCGTCGCCGACCGGGACCTTCCGAGGGCACGGCCCCGGACTCGGGCAGCCCCAGGCGAGGACCGCCGGGTGGCCGCCTCCGCCGAGCCACGGCTCGAACCCGCGTACGCCGGTGGTGAGCCCGTCGATGCCGTTACGCGCGAACGCCCCGTCGAGCCGGTCGAGGTCCTCCTCCAGTTGCCCGTCCAGGCGCCCCTGGCCGACCGCGTCGACGATCCGGTCGAGCACCTCGGCCACGCCGTACCGCCCGGCATGCTCGCGCAACTGCCCGCCGGCCTGTCGGCACAGCCGGCCGATGCGCTCCGCAACGAGTTCCAAGGCCGCTCCCCGTACCCCGGTTGGGTGTTTCCGCTGTCACAGTAACGATCGCGAGACGCCAGCACACCATTCCCGGACGGGAGCGTGTTGCCGCTTCCATCGACCGGTCCGGAGCGGGCAGGATCGTTGCGGGACAAGGAGATCGCCGGCCGACACCAGCGACGGGAATCGAGCAGCGATGTCGAGACGGACCACCGGCAGTGCCGCGCAGCGGGTCACGGCGGTCACCGCCGAGTACGAACGCACGGGCGATCCGAGTGCCCTGTTCGGAGCGGATCTCTCCCACGAAGAGGAGGCCCTCGCTGCCGCAGCCGGTGACCGCGGAGCCGGACGCCAGGCGGCGCGGGCACTGGCCCAGCTCCACTGGTACCGCTACCTCAACCTGCCCGGGCTGGACGGTCTGCGGGAGCGCCGGGCGGCGGTCGAGCAGTTCCGGCGCGGGTGCCGCCGGGACCCGGACCTGGTGCCCGAGCTGATCCGGGACGAATGCCGGGAGACCGATCGACCGAGTGCGCCGCGACTGTCCGATGTCCTGCTCAGTCAGCAGCAGGCCGACCGGGTCGCGGGGCTCTGGCAGCGGTACCGGGCCGGTTCGGCGAAGGCCCTCCGGATGCTCGTCACGCTGTACCGGGAATGGCTTCGGCCGCTGGCGCGGGAGCGCGACGCGTCGGCCGTCCTGCTCCGTGCCGCGCTGCTGACCGATCTCTCCGAAGCGTTGGCCACGCTGGCCGAGGAGACCGGGGACGGGCCGACGTACGACGAGGCGCTGGATGTCGCCTCGGAGGCATTGGCAGCCACCTCCGCGCAGGACCCGCACCGGATGCACCGGCTTGCCCGCCGTGGCCGCCTGTTCGAGCTCTACTTCGACCGGGGCGCCGGCCCCAAGGCGCTGGAACTGGCCGTCGGGGAATACCGCCGGGCGACGCAGCTCAGTTGGCAGCGGCATCCCACCGACCCGCGAGCGGTGGCACAGCTCGGCGTGGCGTTGTGCCGGCTGCACGAGGTTCCGGAGAAGGCATCGGTCCTGCTCCTGCTGGAGGCGACCGCCGCCTGGCGGGACGCGGTCCACGCCGCCGCGCCGGACCGGCCCGAGGCGGCCTCAGCACTTGAGCGGCTCAACACGGTCGTCAACCTGCTGGCCCGGGAGATCGGCCCCGAACCGGCCCGCACGGTCGCCACCGCGGCCAACCAACCCGAGGTGATCGACCGGCTCCTGCAGCGGGCCGAGGAGACGGCCGCCCGGATCGCGGTGGACGCCTCACCACCGGCACTGGCCGAGTGGCACGAGGCAGCCGCCCTGCTGTCCGCCGCGGTGCCCGGCTTCCATCCGGCCCGGCCGCAGGCCCTGCTGTCGCTCGCCCGGGCCGAGCTCGATCGCTGGGAACACGGCGGTGAGCTGGGCGGCACCGCGTGGGCGGCAACCTGGGCGCAGGTGGCCCTGGACGCCACCGGGCCGTCGCATCCGCTGCGGCGGGACGCGCTGAACCTGCTGGCGGGCGCCGCCGGCCACGCCGGAGTGCAGGGGCGGGACGAAAAACTGGTCGCCGCCGCCGTGTCGGCCGCCCGCGCGGCGCTGGAACTGACCGACGCGCAGCCGGACCTGCGCCCGTTCCAGCTCGTGGTCCTCGCCGACACGCTGGCCGACGCCGGCTGGCTGGCCGGCGATCCGGACCTCCTCGACGAGGCGCTGGGGTACCAGCGCGAGGCGCTCAGCGAAACGTCCACCCGGCACGAGCTGTACCCGCTGAGGCTCCTGAAGCTCGCCAACCTGCTGTCCCAACGGGAGGTGCTGGCACCCGACGACACGCTCCTCGCCGAAGCCGTGGAGACCAACCGGCGCGCCGTCGAGGCCCTGCCGGATGACGATTCCCGCCGGATCGGTTTCCTGTTCAACCACGCGAGCAGCCTGGCGCGGCAGGCCTTCCGGCGGAACGACGAGGCCGGCCTCGCGATGGCCGAGCGCACCTACCGCGAGGCGCTCGCCCTGCTCCCGCCGGACCATCCCGACCAGCCCCGGATCCTCAGCTCGGTCGCCGAAACGCGGTATCAGCGGTACCTGGTCGGCGGCGACCTCATGGTCCTGGCCGACGCCGTGGAGCTGGCCAGGCAGGCGGTCAAGGAGACCCCGACCGAGCACCACTGGTGGTCGTTGCGGGCCGGGCTGCTGGCTCGGGCGGCCGCCGAGCTGTCGAGATCGAAAGAGCCGGACGCCAACTGGGCGAGGGCCGAGGCCATCGCCACGTACGCGGCGATCGCCGCGTCGCCCAGGGCGGACGCGCAGACCCGGATCAACGCCGAACGCCAGCAGGCCGCGCTGGCCCGCGAGGCCGGCGACCCGGCCGCCCGACTGGCCGCCCTGGAGCGGGCGGTGCGGCGCATGCCGACCTCGGTCAGCCGGTCGTCAAGCGCCCGCCGCCGGCTCGGCGCCGTCGCCGCACTGGGCGGGCTGGCGGCCGAGGCCGCCGCGGTCGCGATCGCGGCTGGGGACGCCGACCGAGCCATCGAGCTGTTGGAACGCGGCCGTGGCCTGCTGTTCCACGAGGCCCTGGGCATCCGCAGCGGACGGGTGGCGCTGCGCACCGTCAGCCCCCAACTCGCCACGGAACTCGACCGGGTCGACCGGGAACTGGCGGAGGCGGACGCCTACACGCACGTCCGGAAGTTCACCATAGAGGTGGAGCGCCGGTCGGCGGACGGCGATCTGCTGGACAGTGCGACGACGGAATGGGACCCCCGAGAGGCCTGGGCGGCCCGTACCCGGCAGCTCGCCGTCGAACGGGACCGGCTGATCGAGCGGATCCGCGGGCTCCCCGGATTCGCCGACTTCCTGCGTCCACCGTCGGTGCCGCTGCTCCGCCAGCGGCTCGCGGGAATGCCGGTCGTCGTGGTCAACACGCACGGCGACCGGGGCGACGCGCTGGTCATGCCGGCGGACCCGGAGCGGCCCGTCCAGGTGGTCCGCCTGCCCGAGCTGTCGGGGACCACCGTCCAGCGGCACGTCGTCCGTTGGTACGCGGCGCTGTCCGAGGCGGCCGACCCGGCGGTGCCGTTCGACCGGCGCGCCGCCGCACAGGAGCAACTGCACGGCATCCTGGCCTGGCTCTGGGACGCCGTCACCGGGCCGGTGCTCGACCGGGTCGCTCCCGTGGACGATCCGGCGCCGCGGATCTGGTGGTCCCCGGTCGGCGCGCTGGCCCGCCTCCCGCTCCACGCCGCCGGTCACCATCGCGACCCGGGCCGCAGGCGTACGGTCCTCGACCGCACCGTGTCGTCCTACACGCCGACCCTCACCGCCCTGGCGCACATCGCCGCGGACCGCCCACGGCCACCGGCGACCGCCACGGCCGCCGTCGTCGGCGTACCGACCGCGCGGGACCTGCCGGCGCTGTCCCAGGTACGCGCCGAGGTCGAGCACGTCGCCCGCCTGGTCCCCGGCTCGACCGTGCTCACCGGGACCGAGGTGGCGGCGCGCGCGGTCGAGGAGGCGCTGCGGGCACACCCGATCGCGCACTTCGCCTGCCACGGCGAGGCGGACGCCGGCTTGAGCGCGATGCTGACCGGCGGCCTGCGCCTCGGCGGAGGCGGAAGGCTCAGCCCGCACACGGTCAGCTCGTATCACCTCGAGCGGGCCGAACTCGCCTTTCTCTCCGCGTGCAGCACCGCCGAGACGCACCCGACGTTCACCGACGAACCGCTGCACCTGGCCGCGGCGTTCCAGCTCGCGGGCTTCCCCGGCGTGATCGGCACGACCTGGCGTACCACGGACAGCGACCGGATCGCCGAGGCCTTCTACGCCGGTCTGACGAACGGCGGCACCCGGCGCCCGGACACGGCCGCGGCGGCCCGGGTGCTCACCGACACGGTTCGGGCCGTTCGCGACGAATTCCCGGCAACGCCGACCCGCTGGGCCGGCCACCTCCATGTCGGACTGAACCGACCACTGTGAACCACCAGGCAACCCGTCGGTGCCGCTACCCTGGGTACCCCGCCGTGTCCGTGATCGAGGTCGCCCATGAATGAGGTTCCTCCCCGTCACCGGCTCCGGTCCGTCGCCACCACCCTCGCCGTGGCGCTGACCCTGACCCTGGCCGCCGCGGCCGGGTGCGACAACCGCCGGGAGCCGTCCCTGCCGTCGGTCCTCGACAAGCTCCGCGAGTCGCACGTCGACGGCCAACCCCGGATCAAAATCGGGGTGGCCACCACGGAACCGTTGATGGGCGAGCTGCGCAACGGCGCGCACACCGGCTTCGACGTCGAGATCGCCCGCTACATCGCCTCGTCCCTCGGCTTCGAAGGCGACCAGCGGATCGAGTGGGTGACACTCTCCACCGAGGACCGGATCCCGGCCCTGCAGGCCGGCACCGTGGACCTGGTGGTGTCCAGCTTCTCCATCACCGAGGAGCGCAAGAAGTTGGTCAGCTTCGCCGGGCCGTACTTCGTCACCACTCAGGAGGTGATGGTGCCGACGCGGCTCAAGGACCGCATCCGCACCATCGAGGACCTTCGCGAGCCGGGCTACCGGATCTGCACCAGCGGCGGCTCCACCACCGAGGCCGAGCTGGAGAAGCACCAGGTCAAGGCGTACGTGGTGAAGGACGTCGGCGACTGCGTCGAGGGCATCCGGAAGGGACGCTTCGACGCGGTCAGCTCCGACGAGACCATCCTCGCCGGCTTCCTCTCCCGGTATCCCACCGAGTTCGAGATCGTCGACATGCCCTTCGGCACCAGCGAACAGCTCGGCATCGGGGTGCCGATCGGCGACCCGGCGCTGCGGGACCTGGTCGCGTTCTTCCTGCACAAGAGCTACCTGGAGGGGCGGAACGGGATCAGCAGCCCGTGGCTCAGCGCGTACAACCGGACGCTGGGGCCGTGGCTGAAGGGGGGCCGGTCGCAGCCGCAGCCGCTGGACGTGCCCAAGCTCGTCGACTTCGACGACAAGGCACCCCGGCGATGAGCGCACCGGCGGCGACCGTCCCGGACCCGGCGGGCCCGGTTCCGCCCCTCCCGCCGGGTGCGGACAAGGCCGAACGCCGGGCCCGGGCCAGCCAGTCCTTCTGGACGGCGGTGGTCGGCGTCCCGGCGGTCTTCTCCGTGCTCCGGCTCGGTGTCGAGGCCGGCGGGGAACTGCAGACCACCCTGCTGCTCGTCGCCAACGTCGGCACGGTCAACCTGCTCGCCGGGTTCCTCACCACGGCCGCGCAACTGCTCTCCGCCGGGCTGGTCGCGGTCTTCGCGCTCGGTGCGGTGCTCCGGATCAGCGTGGACCGGATGCCGCCCGGCGTCCGCCGCCCGCTCTTCGTCCGCTGGGTGGATACCACCCCCGCCTGGTTCGCGGTGGCCAGCTTCCTGCTGGCCCTGGTCACCTGGCCGCTGCTCTACCTGCCGCTGCTCGTCCCGGCGTTCGTGGCGGCGTTCCAGCTCAGCCCGGAGCGGCTGCACGAGCAGGTGGTGCCCCGCGCGCTGCTGCTCGGTGCCGGTTTCACCGGCTATCTGTGGCTGCTCGCGCCGACCCTGCTCGACGCCTGGCAGCAGCGGGAACTGCTCGCCATGGTGCTGCTCGTCGTACCGCCGGTGCTGGCCCTCTTCGTCACCGGGCCGCTGCCGGCGGCGGTGATCCGGCCGCTGGCCTCGGTGACCGAGGCCGCAGTGCTGGCCACGCTGGTGTGGGCCGCGCTCCCGGTGATCAGCACCCCGGTGCTGCCGCTCACCGTCACCACGATCGAGTCGGCCCCGGGCGTGAGCGAGGACATCCGCGGCCACGTGGTGACGGTGGACGACGTCAACGTCGTGCTGCTCCAGGAGCGCGGCGGCGTCCGCTACGTGCCGGTCGACCAGGTACGGGCCCAGGTGCTCTGCCCGAGCGAGGAGGAGTTGCCCCGCCGCCAGTTGCGTATCCGGGACTTCCACGTCGAGGACTCGCTGCTGGAGGGGCTGGGCCGGCGGGTCCGCCCGGTACACCGGATCGACGCCGCCTGCCGGACGGTGGACCGAGGGCCGGTGTGACCTCGCCGGCCCGCAGTCTTCCGGGTCAGTAGGACTTCTCCTGGCCGAGAACGTGCTGGGCGACGAAGTTGAGGATCATCTCCCGGCTGACCGGGGCGATCCGGCCGGCGCGGACCGCGCCGAGCAGGGTGGCCACCCCGTACTCGGTGGTCATGCCGGCCCCGCCGAGCGCCTGTACGGCGGTGTCCACGGCGAGCGCGGCGGCCTCGCCGGCCGCGTACTTGGCCATGTTGCCGGAGACGCCCGCCTCCAGGTCGCGGCCGGCGTCGTACAGGGTGGCCGCCTTGTAGATCATCAGGCGGGCCAGTTCCACCTGCACCGAGGCGTGCGCGAGCGGGTGCGCGACGCCCTGGTGCGCGCCGATGCTCCGGCCGCCCCACACCTTCCGGGTGGTGGTGTACGCGCTGGCCCGCTCGATCGCGTACCGGCCGGTGCCGGCGCCCATCGCGGCGACCGTGATCCGCTCCGGGTTGAGCCCGGAGAAGAGCGCGGGCAGCCCGGCGTCCAGGGACTCACCGACCAGCGCGTCGCCGGGAAGCCGGACGTCGTCCAGGTAGAGCAGGAACTGGTTCTCCGGCGAGACGATCTCCATGTCCAGTTTGGAGCAGGTCAGCCCGGGCGCGTCGGTGGGCACGATGAAGAGGACGGGCTTCAGCTTGCCGGTCGTGGCGTCCTCGGTCCGAGCCACGACGAGCACGTACCCCGCCTCGTCAACGCCGGAGATGTAGCACTTGCGGCCGGAGAGCAACCAGCCGTCGCCGTCCCGGCGGGCCACCGTGCCGAGCCGATGGAAGTTCGAGCCGGCCTCCGGCTCGGTGATCGCGAAGACGATCTTCTGGGAGCCGTCGGCCAGGCCGGGCAGGTGCCGCTTGCGCTGCGCCTCCGTGCCGTGCTTCGCGATCACGGTGGCGGCGATGGCGGGGGAGACCACGAGCAGCAGCAGCGGACAGCCGGCCGCGGCCAGCTCCTCGCAGACGATGGCCAGCTCGGTGATGCCGCCGCCCCCGCCCCCGTACTCGGTGGGGATGTTGACGCCGAGGTAGCCGAGCCGGCCGGCCTCGTGCCACAGCTCGGTGGTGTGCGCGCCGGCCTTGGCCTTCTCGACGAAGTAGGCGTGGCCGTAGCGGCGGCCCAGCGCCCGGACCGCGTCGCGGAGCTGCTCCTGCTCGGGCGTGAGGTCGAAGTTCATCGCGGGTCCTCCTCGGGGTCGGGCGGCTCCAGGTCCCGGCGCGCCGAGCTGGCGTTGTCCACGACGGCCAGCACGGCCCCGGTGTCGACCTGGCCGCCGGGTGGCACCGGCAGCTCGGCGACCACGCCGTCGGTCGGGGCGAGCACGGGGTGTTCGAGCTTCATCGCCTCCAGGGTCAGCAGCAGGTCACCGGCGGCGACCCGTTGGCCGACCTGGACGTGCACCCGGGCCACCGCGCCGGGCAGCGGCGCGAGCAGCGACCCGGCCGCCAGCTCCGCGGTGGGCAGCGGGAAACGCGGCAGCTCGGTGAGGCTCGCCGCCCCGTCCGGGCCGTCCACGAAGACCGCCGACCCCGCCCGGCGTACGCAGAACACCCGCCGCACCCCGTCCACGTCGAGCACCACGCGGTCCGGGGCGGCCTCGACCAGGGTCACGGCCGGCGGCACGTCGCGGGCCGGGATGTCTTCCGCCGCCGGGTCGTCGCCGTCCCGGGCCACCGGTGCCGCTCCCGCTGGGGTAGGTGCGGCACTCGGCGAAGTCGACCATTCGGCGAGCCCGCCGCTGCGGTCCAGCCGGTACCGCACCTCGATCCCGCCGCCGTCCGGCCCGGCGTAACGCACCACCTGCGGGAACGCCGGCACGTTCCGCCAACCCGAGGGCAGCCCGGCCAGCACCGACGCGGACGCGCGGCGCTCGGCGGACGAGGCGAGCGCCGCCGCCAACGCGACCAGCGGGAGTTGCTCGGGCGGCAGCAGCGGGGCGAGGACCTCCGGGTGCCGCTCCAGGAAGCCGGTGTCGATCTCGACCGCGCCGAACTCCCGGCTGCGCAGCACCCGGACCAGCAGGTCCCGGTTGGTGGCGACGCCGTGCAACTCGGCCCGGGCCAGCGCGCCGGCCAGGGCCCGGGCCGCCTCCGCGCGGGTGGGCGCCCAGGCGACCAGCTTGGCCAGCATCGAGTCGTAGTGCACGCTCACCGTCGAGCCGTCCGTCACGCCGGAGTCCAGCCGCAGCCCCTTCGTCGGGGTGAACTCGCCGGCCACCCCGGGGATCGCGAACCGGTGCAGGGTGCCGGTGGCCGGGCGGAAGCCCTGGCCCGGTTCCTCGGCGCAGAGGCGTACCTCGATCGCGTGGCCGTCGGCCGGCGGGGTCGCCGCCAGCGGCAGCGGCTCGCCCTCGGCGACGAGCAGTTGCAGCCGGACCAGGTCCAACCCGGTGACCGCCTCGGTGACCGGGTGCTCGACCTGGAGCCGGGTGTTCATCTCCAGGAAGTGGAACGCCCCGTCGGGCGCGAGCAGGAACTCGACCGTCCCGGCGCCGACGTAGTCGACGGCCCGGCCGGCGGCCACCGCCGCCGCGTGCAGCCGTTCCCGCAGCCCCCGGTCGACGACGGCGGGTGCCTCCTCGACGATCTTCTGGTGGCGGCGCTGGATCGAGCAGTCCCGCTCGCCGAGGGCCAGCACCGTCCCGTGGGTGTCGCCGAAGATCTGCACCTCGACGTGCCGGCCGCGCTCGACGTACCGCTCGATGAAGACCGTCCCGTCGCCGAACGCCGCGGCCGCCTCGCGGCGGGCCGAGGCGACGGCCTCGGCCAGCCCGGACGCGTCGCGGACCACCCGCATGCCCCGCCCGCCGCCGCCAGCGGCGGCCTTGACCAGCACCGGGAAGTCGGTGACCTGGTCGGCCTCGGTCCAGGTGGGCAGCATCGGTACGCCCGCGTCGGCCAGCAGCGCCTTCGCCGCCAGCTTGTCGCCCATCGCGGCAATCGCCTTGGCCGACGGGCCGACCCAGGTCAACCCGGCGTGCTCGGTCACCCGCATGGCGAACTCGGCATTCTCGGCGAGGAAGCCGTAGCCGGGGTGCAGGGCGTCCGCACCGGACCGGCGGGCGGCGCGCAAGATCTGCACTAGGTTCAGGTACGTCTCGGCGGGCGTGTGCCCGGGCAGGCGTACCGCCAGGTCGGCCTCGGCGACGAAGGGCGCGTCCGCATCCGCGTCGGAGTGCACGGCGATCGTGGTGATCCCGAGCGTGCGGCAGGTGGCGAAGATCCGGCGGGCGATCTCCCCCCGGTTGGCCACGAGCAGCCGGTTGATCATCAGTCGCCCCTCACATCCGGAAGACGCCGAAGCCGTCGGCGCCCCGGACCGGTCCGTTGTGGATCGCCGACAGGCACAACCCGAGGACGGTACGGGTGTCCCGGGGGTCGATCACCCCGTCGTCGTAGAGCCGGCCGGAGAGGAAGAGCGCCCCGGACTGGGACTCGATCTGCTGCTCCACCATCGCCCGCATGGCGGCGTCGGAGTCCTCGTCGTACTCCCGGCCCCGGGCGGCGGCGGCCTGGCGGGCCACGATGGAGAGCACCCCGGCGAGCTGCGCCGGGCCCATCACCGCCGACCTGGCGTTCGGCCAGGTGAACAGGAACCTCGGCTCGTACGCCCGGCCGCACATGCCGTAGTTGCCGGCGCCGTACGAGGCACCCAGGTTGACGGTCAGGTGCGGCACCGCCGAGTTCGACACCGCATTGATCATCAGGGCGCCGTGCTTGATGATGCCGCGCTGCTCGTACTCGGTGCCGACCATGTAGCCGGTGGTGTTCTGCAGGAAGATCAGCGGGGTGTCGGTGGCGTTGGCGAGCTGGATGAACTGGGCCGCCTTCTGCGCCTCCTCGCTGAACAGCACGCCCCGGGCATTGGCGAGCACGCCGACCGGCCACCCGTGCAGCTCGCCCCAGCCGGTGACCAGCGCGCTGCCGTAGCCCGGCTTGAACTCGTCGAAGGCGCTGTCGTCGAGCACTCGGGCGAGCACCTCGCGGGGGTCGAAGGGCACCTTGAGGTCGGCGCTGGCGATGCCGAGCAACTCCTCCGGGTCGTACCTGGGTGGCCGCGGGTACGCGGTGCGCGGCGGCGGGCCCTGCTTGCGCCAGTTGAGCCGGCGTACGCACTGCCGGGCCAGGCGGATGCCGTCCCGCTCGTCCTCGGCGAGGAAGTCGGCCAGGCCCGACCGCGTGGCGTGCATGGCCGCCCCGCCCAGCGACTCGTCGTCGGTGACCTCGCCGGTGGCCATCTTCACCAGCGGCGGCCCGGCCAGGTACACCTGGGACCGGTCCCGGATCATGATCGTGTGGTCGGACATCCCCGGGATGTACGCACCGCCCGCCGTGGCGTTGCCGAACACCACGCTGACCGTGGGGATCTTCGCGGCGGAGAGCCGGGTCAGGTCGCGGAACACCCGGCCGCCCGGGATGAAGATCTCCGCCTGGGTGGGCAGGTCCGCGCCGGCCGACTCCACCAGGTTGACCATGGGCAGCCGGTTCGCCAGGGCGATCTCGCCGGCCCGCCGGGTCTTGGCGAGGGACCACGGGTTCACCGCGCCGCCGCGTACCGTCGGGTCGTTGGCCACGACCAGGCACTCCACGCCCTCGACCACCCCGATGCCGGTCACCACGCTGGCGCCGACCGGGAAGTCGGTGCCGTACCCGGCCACCGGCGACAACTCCAGGAACGGGCTGTCCGGGTCGAGCAGCAGCTCGATCCGCTCCCGGGGGAGCAGCTTGCCCCGCTTGTGGTGCCGGGTCACGTACTTCTCGCCGCCACCGGCCCGGGCCTGGTCGAGCGCGGCGTCCAGCTCGGCGAGGCGGGCCAGCAGGGCCGCCCGGTTGGCCTGGTAGGCCGGCGAGGACGGGTCGAGCGCGCTGTCCAGCGTGGTCACAGCCCCATGCCCTTCGCGATGATCTCGTTCATGATCTCGGTGGTCCCGCCGCCGATGCCGAGGATGCGGGCGTCCCGGTAGTGCCGCTCCACCTCGGCGTCGCGCAGGTAGCCGAAGCCGCCGTGCAGCTGCAGGGCCGCGTCGACCACGTGGTCGCAGGCGGCCACCGCCACGTTCTTCGCCATCGCCACCTCGGTGACCACCGGTTCGCCAGCAGCGACCCGGGCGGCCACCTCGTGCACGTAGGCCCGCGCCGCCTCGGCCCGGGTGTGCATCTCGGCCAGCCGGTGCCGGATCAGTTGCCGGCCGGCGAGCGGCCGGCCGAAGGTGGACCGGTCCCGGCACCAGCGGATCGCCAGCTCGACGCAGCGCTGCGCGGTCGCGTACGCCTGGGTGGCCAGCGACAGCCGCTCGGTGGCGAAGTGCTGCATGATCGTGATGAAGCCGGTGTCCTCCGGGCCGATCCGGTTCGCCACCGGCACCCGGACGTCGACAAAGGACAGCTCGGCGGTGTCCGAGCAGTGCCAACCCAGCTTCTCCAGCCGCCGGCCGACGGTGAAGCCGGGCGCGCCCTTCTCAATCACCAGCAGGGCGAGCTCTCCGGACCCGGGAAAGTCGGCGCACACGGCGGTGGTCACGAAGTCCGCCCGTACGCCGCTGGTGATGTACGTCTTCGATCCGTTCACCACGTAGTGGTCGCCGTCCCGGCGCGCGCAGGTGCGGATGCCCGCCACGTCGGAGCCGCCGTCCGGCTCGGTGATCGCCAGCGCGCCGAGCATCGTCCCGGCGAGGGTGGGCCGGACGTAGCGGTCGATCAGGTCGTCGTTCCCAGACGCCACCAGGTGCGGCAGCGCGATCCCGTGCGTGAACAGGGCGGCGATCAGCCCGGACGAGCCGCCCGAGCGGATGATCTCCTCGGTGACGATGATCGAGTCGAGCAGGTTGCCGCCGCTGCCGCCGACCGACTCGGGGAAGCCGATGCCCAGCAGCCCGAGCTTCGCGGCGGTCTCGTGCAGCGACCGGGGCACCTCACCGGCGCGCTCCCATCCGTCCAGGTACGGCAGCACCTCCCGGGTCACGAAGGCGCGGGTCAGCTCGCGGAGCTGCCGCCGTTCGGGAGTGTCCACGATGGTCATGACGGCACCTCCGGGGCGAGGTCGGCGGGCAGGTCCACCAGCCGGGAGCGGAGCAGTTCGCCGAGAGCCTTGGCCTGCGGGTCGAACCGGGTGGAGGCGGCCACGCCCTGGCCGAGCAGCCCCCGGATCACGAAGTTGACCGCGCGCAGGTTGGGCAGCTCGTACCGCTCGACGGTCAGCGGGGCGGTCTCCGGCAGCAGTTCGGCGAGCCGCGCGACGGTGAGCCAATCGCGCAGCCAGGTCCACGTCGCGTCGGTCCGGGCCCAGACGCCGAGGTTGGCGTCCCCGCCCTTGTCCCCCGAACGGGCCCCGACCAGCTCACCGAGCGGCCCGCGCCGGGTCGGGCCGATGTGCGGTTGTCCTCCGGTCACCCCGGCCGCCGGTTCGTCCGCTGGCGGCGCCGCGGTCCGAACGGGCGGGGCGATCGGCACCCGGATCCCGTCCGGGAGCACGGCGACGTGCGCGACGGCGTCCTGTCTCACCGCGTCGGCGGTGAAGACCCCGTAGGGCGTCGCGTCGCCCGGCGGCGTGGTCAGGGTGCAGCCCGGGTAGGAGGCCAGCGCCAGTTCCACCGCCGCCGCTGAGAAGGCCCGTCCGGCCCGCGCCCGGTCGCCGTCCCGCAGGTGTACGTGCAGCAGCGCGCTCGCCGCCTCGGTGTCGGTGGCGTCCGGATGATCGGTACGGGCCAGCACGAACTCCAGGCCCGCCGGGCCGACCGCCTCCTCCAGCTGCCCCCGGATCAGGGCCGCCTTGGCCGGGATGTCCAGCCCGCAGAGCACGAACGTCATCGAGTTGCGGAAGCCGCCCAGGTTGTTGACGCCCACCTTGAGGGTGTCCGGCGGGGGCGTGCCCCGGACGCCGCTGACCCGTATCCGGTCCGGGCCGTCCGGGCTCAGCCGTACCGTGTCCAGCCGGGTCACCACGTCCGGCCCGAGGTACGCCGGCCCGCCCACCTCGTACAACAGCTGGGCGGTGACGGTCTCGATGGTCACCGCGCCCCCGGTGCCGGGATACTTGGTGAGCACCGCGGAGCCGTCCGGGTGGAGTTCCGCGATCGGGAAGCCGGGCCGGTGGCCGCCGTCGGGCAGCTCGGTGAAGAAGCTGAAGTTGCCGCCGGTGACCTGCGCCCCGCACTCGATCAGGTGCCCGGCGACGGTGGCCCCGGCCAGCGCGTCGAGGTCGTCCCGGGTCCAGCCGAAGCGGGCGATGGCCGGGCCGACGGCCAGCGAGGCGTCGGTGACCCGGCCGGTCACCACGACGTCCGCCCCCGCGTCGAGGCAGGCCGCGATCCCGAACGCCCCCAGGTACGCGTTGGCGGTCAGCGCGTCCGGCCGGGCGAGCGCGTCGCCCTCGACGTACCCGATCCGGACGCGGAGGCCGAGCCGGTCGGCGAGCGCGCCGATCGCGGCGGCCAGGCCGGCCGGGTTGAGCCCGCCGGCGTTGGTCACCAGCCGCACCCCGCGGTCGAGCGCGGTGCCGAGGCAGCCCTCCAGCTGCCGGAGGAAGGTCTTCGCGTAGCCGAGGGCGGGGTCGCGCATCCGGTCGCGGCCGAGGATCAGCATGGTCAGTTCGGCCAGGTAGTCGCCGGTCAGCACGTCCAGCTCGCCGCCGTCGAGCATCTCCCGCCAGGCGCTGAACCGGTCGCCGTAGAAGCCGGAGGCGTTGCCGACCCGCAGGACGCTCATGCGGTCGCCCCGTCGACGGCGGCCGGCGCCCGCTTGGCACCGGGTGGGCCGGCGAACGCCTGGGCCACGTCCAGCCACTCGTCGGCGACCGGGCCGGTGGCGACCAGGGCCAGGTCGGCGCGGTGCCGGCGCTGGGTGACCAGCAGGCAGAAGTCGAGCGCTGGCCCGGTGACTCGGTCGGCCGCGTCCGCCGGCCCGAACGCCCAGACGGCACCGTCGGTGCCGGCTTCGCCCGCCAGGTCGCCGCTCGTGCTCGCCGGCGCCGTCAGCTCCACCCGGACCGGCGCCGTCGGCACCGGGCGGCCGTGGGCGGCGAAGCCGTGCCCGAGGGTACGGAAGCCGAGGTACGCGACGTGCCGCAGGCGGGCGGTCGGGGGCCGCTGGACGCCGAGCGCGTCGGCCACGTCCTCGCCGTGCGCCCAGGTTTCCATGAGCCGCGCGGTCACCATCGAGGCGGGCGACATCCGGGTGCCGTACCAGGGCAGCTTCTCGCCGGGCGGGGTGGCGGCCAGTGCCGCCGCGAGCGCGGCGCGACCGTCCCGCCAGCGGGCCAGCAGCTCGGCCGGCCGGGCGAGGAACGTCTCCGCACCATCCTCGACCAGCCGGGACAGGTCCGGCGCGGCCATGATCGAGGCGAAGAACGCCGCCGCGTCGGTCGCGGCGAGGTGGGCCACCTGGTCGGTCCAGGCCAGGTGGGCGATCTGGTGGGCGACGGTCCAGCCCGGGGCCGGTGTGGGCCGGTCCCACTCCTGCGCAGGCAGCGGGGCGACGAGGGCGTCGAGCTGCTCGGACTCGGCGGCCAGATCCGCGAGCAGTGCTGTCAGGTCGACCATGGTGCCTCCGGGCGGGGTGGGCGGTCAGGGGCAGGGCGGGCCGCTCCCGGGCGCTCCGCCGGCGTCCGGCGGGCCGTCGTCGGGCGTGAGCAGCGCGGTCAGCTGGCGCTTCCAGTTGTGCAGCAGGGCGGTACGGCGGGCCGAGTCGTCGCTGAGCAGGTTGGCCACGCCGAGGCCGCGGAGCAGGTCGAGGGTGGTCTGCACCGCCTCCCGTACGCCGGGCCGGCGCTCGTCCACCCCGAGCAGTTCGACGGTGAGCAGGTGCATCTCCCGGCCGACCCGGGCTTCGAGGGGCACCAGGGCGTCGCGCAGTTCGGCATCGGTGCGGGCGGCCACCCACAGCTCCAGGGCGGCGACGAAGAGCGGCCCGGTGAAGGCGGCGGCGAGCAGGTCGACCACCCGGTCCAGCCGGCGCGGGCCGGCCGGCAGGGCGTCGGCCTCGGCGCGCAGCTCCGCCGCCCGGCGCTCGGTGAGGTGCGCGACGGCGGCGGTGACCAGCGCGGCCTTGGTCGGGTAGTGGTGCAACTGGGCGCCCCGGGAGACGCCGGCCCGGGCCGCCACGACGGTCGTGGTGGTGCCGGACCAGCCGCGCTCGACCAGGCACTCGACGGTCGCCTCCAGCAGTCGCGCCTGGGTGGCGCGGCTGCGCTCCTGTTGAGGGACGCGGGTCGATGCGACGGGCACGGGGACAGGTTGCCGCCCTCGAAACAAACAGTCAAGCCTGACTTTTTCCGGCGACGGCAGCGGCCGGTTTCGTAGCCCGCTCTGAGCTGAACCGTCTGCGATACCGGCCGACCTCGTCGCCCTGCTCGCCGCCGGCTGCGGCGAAGCTGGCGGGGACGGGCCGACCTGGCCGCGAGGGCCTCCGGCCTGCGGCCGTCGGCGGCCGGAGAGGGTGGTTCATCGGCTACGAACTTGATGACGAATCCGGATCAGACCCCCGGCCGGCCCGATTCATTTACGTCATCAAGTTCGTAGCACCTGCAGGACCCCTCTGTCCTTGGCGCCCGCTCGCGCCACCGCATCAGAAACTGGCCGGACGCGGCGACGAGCGGGTCCACCGCCGGGGGACGTCAGCGGCCGTCGCGGGGGCCGAAAACGGCGAGGGCCTCGGCGTCGCTGTGCCGCGCGCGGAGGTACTCGTCGGCCCACTCGGCGGCGTCCGGGAAGCCGGACTCGGCCACCACCCGGGCGCAGGCGGCGTCCACGTCGTACTCGGTCCGGCGCAGCTGCACGCCCGGGCCGAGCAGCGCCCACCAGGCGCCCGCCCCGCCGTACGGCATGCCGATGCTGCCCGGGTTGACCACCAGCCGGCGGTCGACCAGCCGGGTGAACGGCATGTGGGTGTGCCCGCAGACCACCGTCCCCACCCCGGCCGGTACGCCGGCGAAGATCTCCGCCCAGCGTTCCATCCGCGAGTCCACCAGCACGACCTCCTCGTCGTCCCGGGGCGTCGCGTGGCAGAAGAGCACGTCGCCGAGACCGGCGACCGGCAGCGTGACGGTCAGCGGCAGCGCGGCGAGCCGGGCCACCTGGTCGTCCCGGAGTTGCTCGGCCGCCCAGTTCGCCACCTCGAACGGCGACTTCCGGCCGGCCCGCGCCTCGACTAGCTCCCGCTCGCCGTTGCCGCCGACCCAGCAGGCCCGGTCGCCGAGCGCGGCGAGCCGGTCCAGCACCTCGACCGGCTGTGGGCCGCTGGCGATGTCGCCGGTGAGCACGATCAGGTCGGCCGCGGCGACGTCCGGTTCGGCCAGCACGGCCTCCAGGGGCGGCAGCGCGCCGTGAATGTCGGACAGGACTGCGACACGTTCCAGCATCGGCCCAGCGTTCCCGGCCCGCCGGGGCCGGGTCCAGTGATTCTGCGGCGGGCAGACGGACCGGGCCCGAACACGGCACCGGCCCGGACCGCGTGGGGCGGTCCGGGCCGGGACGGGTCGGCGGCCGGGTGCGACCGGCCGGGCCGGGGCGGTCAGACCCGCGCGCGGCGGGCCAGGCGCTCCGGGTCGAGGATGATGATGCTCTTGCCGTCCAGCCGCAGCCAGCCGCGCGAGGCGAAGTCGGCGAGGGCCTTGTTGACGGTCTCCCGGGAGGCGCCGACCAGCTGGGCGATCTCCTCCTGGGTCAGGTCGTGGGTCACCCGCAGCACGCCGCCGTCCCGGGTGCCGAACCGGCCGGCCATCTGGAGCAGGTTCTTGGCGACCCGACCCGGCACGTCGGTGAAGATCAGGTCGGCCAGCGAGTCGTTGGTCCGGCGCAGCCGGCGGGCGAGCACCCGCAGGAGCTGCTCGGCGATCTCCGGCCGGTTGTTCAGCCACGGCCGCAGCGCCTGCTTACGCAGCCGGACCAGCCGGGTGTCGGTCACCGCGGTGGCCGTCGCCGTGCGCGGGCCGGGGTCGAAGAGCGACAGCTCGCCGACCATGTCCGACGGGCCCATCACGGCGATCAGGTTCTGCCGGCCGTCCGCCGCGCGGCGGCCTACCTTGATCTTGCCGGACAGGAGGATGTAGAGACTGTCGCCGGGCTCACCCTCGTTGAAGACGACCTCGCCCTTACGGACCTCGATCGTCTCCATCTCCTTGGCGAGCGCCTCGGCAGCCTCCGGGTCGACACCCTGGAAGATCCCGCTGCGGGCCAGTACCTCGTCCATCGCGCACCTCCGCCTGCGCGTGCCGTCCGTCGGCCGGGTCCGCCGTCCGCTGATCCCTCGCGCGCCGCCAGTCTAGGCCCACATGAGCGGGAATCAGAGGTGCACCCCCTCGGATCATAGGCTCTGGGACGTGCTGAGCGAGCCGTTCCTGACCACCCGTGACGAGGACGGGTGGAACGTCCCATTGCTGGTCTGGCGTGCGGCGGAGCCGCTGCTGGCGATCGGCAGCGCCCCGCTGGGCGGTGGCATCGGCGTACGCCGGTGGGTGGTCAACGCGACCGTGCCGATGTCGTACGCCCGGGACGACCCGGCGGTCCACCTCGCCGAGCTGGCCGACGGCCTCGGCCTGGCCGGGCCCGGGGTGGGGCTGCTGACCGGGGTCGACGTGGCCGAGGTGGTGGCCCGGGCCGACACCGGCGTACGGGTCTGGGCCACCGTCGGGCTGGGCACCCCGGTCTGGGCCGCCGCGCCCACGCCCGCCACCCCCGCCCAGCGCGTCGGCACGGTCAACATCGTCGTGTACGTCCCGGCCCGGCTCGGCGACGCGGCCCTGGTCAACGCGGTGGCCACGGCCACCGAGGCGAAGGCGCAGGCGATCTGGGAGCTGGGGATGCCGGCCACCGGCACCCCCACGGACGCGGTCACGGTGCTCTGCCCGGCCGGCGGCGAGGCCGCTCCGTACGGTGGCCCCCGGTCGGCCTGGGGTGCCCCGCTGGCGCGGGCCGTGCACGCGGCCGTCCGGGCCGGCGGCGCCGGCACCGTCGTGCCGTGGTCCGACCGCCAGTCGGGCTGAGCCGGATCCGCTCCCGCTCGACCGGCCGGGTTTTTCGACCGATCGGCCATCGTCGCCGCGCTTTCCGGACGGTAGCGTCGCGAACGATGTATTCTCCCGCCACCTCCGTGCCCCGTCTCCCGCGTCGCCTCGCCGCCGTCCTCGGCGTGCTGCTCGTCGCCCTGCTCGCCGCCGGCTGCGGCAAGTCCGGCGGGGACGGGCCGACCTGGCACGCGGGCGCGGATGACGGGTCGGCCGGCTCGACCGTCCCGGCCGAGGCCGACCAGCCGGCCAAGCCGGCGAGCGAGTCCGGCAAGACCATCTCGCTGGCCGCGACCGGTGACGTGATCATGGGTAACGCCCCGGCCAAGCTGCCCGCCAACGGCGGGAAGGGCTTCTTCGACGACGTCAAGGCCGCGCTGAAGGCCGACCTGGTGATGGGCAACCTGGAGGAGCCACTCACTGACGACACCGGCACCGGCAAGTGCGCGGCCAACGCGACGAACTGCTTCCAGTTCCGGGCGCCCCCCGGGTATGCGGCGCACCTGCGCGGAGCCGGGTTCCAGCTGCTCAACCAGGCCAACAACCATGGCTACGACTACGGCCAGCAGGGCTACGAGAACACCCAGTCCGCGTTGGAGGCGCACGGGCTCAAACACACCGGCGCGCCGGGCGAGATCACCGTGGTCGAGGTGCAGGGCGTGAAGGTCGCGGTGCTCGGCTTCTCGTCGTACCCGTGGTCGAACAGCCTGGTCGACCTCGACGCGGCCAAGAAGGTGGTCAAGATGGCCGCCGACCAGGCCGACGTGGTCGTGGTGCAGGTGCACATGGGCGCCGAGGGTGCCGACAAGACCCGGGTCAAGCCGGGCACCGAGATGTTCTTCGGGGAGAACCGGGGCGATCCGGTCCGCTTCTCGCACACCGTCATCGACGCCGGCGCCGACCTGGTCATCGGGCACGGGCCGCACGTGCTGCGGGGCATGGAGGTCTATCGGGGGCGGCTGATCGCGTACAGCCTGGGCAACTTCGCCGGCGGCGGGCGGTCACTGAACCCCTCCGGTCGGCTGGGCTGGGGCGGGGTGCTGAAGGTCTCGGTCAAGGCAGACGGCAGCTTCGTGGCGGGCCAGTTCACCTCGACCGCGATGAACTCGGTGGGGCGGCCGGCGATCGACCGGCAGCACCGCGGCCTCGGACTGGTCCGCGAGGTGAGCCGGGCCGACTTCCCGCAGACCGGTCCCACCATCGACGAGGCGGGCCGGATCAGCCCCCCGGCGGGCGCCTGACGCCGGTCGCCGCGGGCGTGGGCCCACCGGGACGTCGGCCGGGCGACGTAGGCTGGCCGGCGTGACCACGCGCGCCACCGAGACCGACCTCGGTCGTACCCGCCGGGCGCGGCGGATCGGCCGGATGCTGACCGAGACGCACCCCGACGCGCACTGTGAACTCGACCACGCCAACGCGCTGGAGCTGGCGGTCGCCACGATCCTGTCGGCCCAGTGCACCGACAAGAAGGTCAACGAGGTCACCCCGAAGCTCTTCGCCCGCTACCGCACCGCCGCCGACTACGCCGGCGCGGACCGCACGGAGCTGGAGGAGCTGATCCGGCCGACCGGGTTCTACCGCAACAAGACCAGTTCGCTGATCAACCTCGGCCGCGCCCTCTGTGAGCGGTACGACGGCGAGGTCCCCGGCCGGCTGGCCGACCTGGTCACCCTCCCCGGCATCGGTCGCAAGACCGCCAACGTGATCCTCGGCAACGCCTTCGACGTCCCCGGCATCACCGTGGACACCCACTTCCAGCGGCTGGTGCAGCGGTGGCGGCTGACCACCGAGACCGACCCGGTGAAGATCGAGCACGCCATCGGCGCCCTGTACCCGAAGCGCGACTGGACGATGCTGTCGCACCGGATCATCTTCCACGGGCGGCGGGTCTGCCACGCCCGCAAGCCGGCCTGCGGCGCCTGCACGCTGGCGAAGCTCTGCCCGGCGTACGGCACCGGCCCGACCGATCCGGTGGCCGCCGCCAAGCTGCTCAAGGGGCCCCGCGCTCGGGACCTCGCGGCGGCCGTCGGCATCGACCCGGACCTGGTGCCGCAGCAGGCGGTCGCGGCGGAGGTGCCGTGACCGCCCGTCTCGCGTACCTGCTCGTCCCGTTGCTGCTGACGGTGGCCGGCTGTACCGGCACCGCGACCGAGCCGGAGCGGCCGGCGTCGGCGGCCCGGCCCGAGCGTCCCTCGCCGTTCGCCGACTGCGCCCCGCTGACCGCCACGCCGCCCTCGGCCGCCCCGGCGCCGGCCGGCAGCCCGGGTGACCCGCTGCCCGAGCTGACCCTCTCCTGCTTCACCGGGGGCGCACCGGTGCCGCTGCGCGACGTCAAGGGCCCGGCGGTGATCAACGTCTGGGCGTCCTGGTGCCAGCCCTGCCGCAAGGAGCTGCCCGCCTTCCAGCGGCTCAGCGAGCGGGCCGCCGGCCGGTTCCAGGTGATCGGGGTGAACAGCCGGGACAGTCGCGGCGGGGCGCAGTCCATCGGCGAGGACTTCGGCGTCCGTTTCCCCATGCTCGTCGACCAGGGGGACGCGTTCGAGCGGGCGCTGCACCGGAACGCCTTCCCGCTGACCGTCTTCGTCGACGCGGACGGTCGGATCCGGCACACCGACTCCACCGGCGCGCTGGACGACGCCCGCCTCGCCGAGCTGGTCCGGAAGCACCTCGGCGTGGAGGTCACGTGAGCGCGAACAGCGGAGGCCCGGGCAGGACCCGGCGGCCGCCGGGGTGGCTCGACCCGCTGCTCGACCGCCTCGGCACCGCCCGCGCCGAGGACTTCACCCGGCTCACCACCCCGGAGAGCGGCGGCCGGGAGAGCGCGGTGCTGGTGCTGCTCGGCGAGGAGCCGGCGGCCGGCCCGGACGTGCTGATCCTTCAGCGCGCCGCCACGCTGCGCAACCACGCTGGGCAGCCGGCCTTCCCCGGCGGCGCGGCCGACCCGGAGGACGTCGACGCCAGCGCCACCGCGCTGCGCGAGGCGAACGAGGAGGTCGGGCTCGACCCGGCCAGCGTCACCGTCCTGGCCGAGCTGCCCCGGCTCTGGATCCCGGTGAGCGACTTCGTGGTCACCCCGGTGCTCGCCTGGTGGCACGCCCCGCACCCGGTGCACCCCCGCGAGCCGGCCGAGGTCGCGCACGTCGCCCGGCTGCCGGTCGCCGAGCTGGTCGACCCGGAGAACCGGATGCGGGTACGCCATCCGAGCGGCTGGATCGGCCCGGCCTTCTCGGTGCGCGGGATGCTGGTCTGGGGCTTCACCGCCGGGGTGCTGAGCACCCTGCTGGAGATGGGGGGCTGGGCCCGCCCGTGGCCGCGTTCCCGGGTGGTGGAGCTGCCCCCGACCGGGGCCGCCCCGGCGCCCTCGGCCGGCACCGACGAGGTCGACGAGAGCCCGGTCCGCTGATTCGCCCCGGTGAGCTCCGCCGATCTGACGGTCACGTTCCGCGAGCGGTGGGCCCCTGCCGGGCCGGCTGCCCGTACCCTTGACGGGTGTCCGCCGTGGATCTCGTCCTGCTTCTGCTCATGCTCGTGTTCGCGATCAGCGGATACCGCCAGGGCTTCGTCATCGGGGCGCTGTCGTTCTCCGGGTTCTTCCTCGGCGCGCTGCTGGGGCTCCAGGTCGGCCCGCTGGCGGCCCGGCAGTTCGCCGACGGCGGCACCCGGGTGCTGATCTCCCTGGTCGCGATCTTCGGGCTCGCCGTGCTCGGCCAGGCGCTCGCCGGCTGGATCGGCTCCAACCTGCGGGCCGCGATCACCGGCTCCGCCGGGCGCAAGATCGACGACATCGGTGGGGCCTTCATCTCGGTCTTCGCGGTCATGCTGGTGGCCTGGCTGGTCGCGGTGCCGCTGGGCTCCTCGTCGCTGCCCTGGCTGGCTTCCTCGGTCCGCAACAGCGCCCTGCTCACCGTGGTCGACCGGGTCCTGCCGGACAAGGCGCAGCAGCTGTCCACGGCGCTGCGCGACACCGTCGACACCAACGGCTTCCCGGACGTGTTCGGTGACCTCGCGCCGACCCGCGCCCGCCAGGTCGCCCCGCCGGACCCGGCGCTGGCCGGCTCCCAGGTCGTCGCGAACAGCCAGCGGTCGGTGGTGAAGGTGTTGGGCTCCGCGCCGAGCTGCGCCCGCCGCATCGAGGGCTCCGGCTTCGTGTACGCGGACGACCGGGTGATGACCAACGCACACGTGGTGGCGGGCACCCGCTCGGTGGCCGTGGAGCTGCGCGGCGAGCGGTACGACGGTGAGGTGATCGTCTACGACCCGGCCCGGGACCTGGCCGTGTTGCACGTGCCGGGGCTGCCCGGTCCGTCGCTGCGCTTCGCCGCCGGGCCGGCCGGCAGCGGGGCGGACGCCATCGTGCTGGGCTTCCCCCTCGACGGCCCGTACGACGCCCGCCCGGCCCGGATCCGGGACGTCGACCGGATCACCGGGCCGGACATCTACTCCTCGGGGGACGTGACCCGGGAGATCTACACGATCCGGGCGCTGGTCCGCAGCGGCAACTCGGGCGGCCCGCTCGTCTCCTCGAACGGGCTGGTGCTCGGGGTGATCTTCGCGGCGGCGGCCGACGACCCGAACACCGGCTTCGCGGTGACCGCCGCCGAGGCCCGGCCGGTGGCGCTGGCCGGCGCGGAGCGTACCCGGGCCGTCGCCACCGGCGACTGCACCTGAGCGCTACCGCGGCGTGCCGTCCGGGCGGGTGTCGGCGAGTTCCGGCTCGACACCCTCCCGTACGGTCCGGGCCGGCCGGTGACCGGTCCGGGCCCGCCAGGTGGTGAAGGCCGCCGCGGTCGCCGCGAGCACCGCCAGGCCCAGCAGCCACCCGCCCACCACGTCGCTGGTCCAGTGCACACCGAGCGCGATCCGGCTGAGCCCGGTCACCACCGCGATCAGCACCGCCACCACCCAGAGCGCCCAGCGCAGCGGCCGCCGGCCCTGGGTGAACGGCAGGAAGACCAGCAGCAGCACCCCGGCGGCCAGGGTCGCGTTCAGCGCGTGCCCGGACGGGAAGGCGAACCCGGTCGCCCGGGCCACCGGGTCGAGCAGGCTCGGCCGCTGCCGCCCGACCAGCACCTTGAGCAGGCCGCCGAGCAGGCCGCCGACGGCCATCGTGGTGACCACCCAGAGCGCCAGCGGCCATAATTCGGCCTTCGCGCCGCGAGACGGCGCTCCGGACCGAATGACGGCCGGCCGCGGGGCCCCACGGAGCAGCAGCCAGGCCACCACGACCGCCGCGGCGGCCCGCAGCGGGTTGGGCGCGAAGACGTCGGTCCAGACGCTCATCACCCGTACCCAGGCGGGGTGGTCGAGGGCGTACCGGTGCAGTGCGTCGGACACCGTGGCGTCCAGCCGGAACAGCGGCGGCCAGGCGGCCAGCACCAGGAGCGCCAGCAGGGTGAACGGGACCAGCACCAGGAAGGCCGCGGCGGCGGCCAGGGTGAGCCGGAGCCCCAGCGAATGGTCCGGGTCCAACCGGCGGCTCCGCCAGGACCGCTGGTGGCTGGCGGTCCGACTGCCGGCGCCCGACGCGTTCATGCGGTCACCCCTACCCACCAAGGCCCCGGCCAGACCCGGGTCAGCGACGCGACTGGCGGAACCGACGGACCGCCAGCGCTGCGCCGGTGACCAGGGCGACGCACAGCGCGAGGCCGGTCCAGAGCCGCTCCTGCGGCGCCGAGTCGTCGGCCTGGCCGGCCGGGTGGGCCGACCATTGGGCCTGCTGCCTGGGTGCGGTGAAGGTGAACGGGTCCGCGCCCTGGCCGGCGGCCCGGCTGTCCGGGCCGGTGCCGGGCGCCGGGCCGAAGCCCGCCACGCCGGGGGAGTCGTTGTCGTCGAGCGGGTTCCCGCCCACCGACGGCACGTCGGCGTTCAGCGCGGCCACCGGATCCACCATGCCGTAGCCGAACCGGTCGTCGCGGCCGGTGGGGCCAAGGTCCCGCGCCGTGCTGATCAGCCGGTTGACCACGTCCGCAGCCGACATCTGCGGGTATCGGGCGCGGATGAGGGCGGCCGTCGCCGCGACCAGCGGTGCCGCGAAACTGGTGCCCTGGACCCGCCAGTACGTGCCCGGCGGGCGGGCCCCGAAGACCCCGGTGGCCGGGGCGCTGAGCACGGTCTCGTGGCCGGTGACCGAGCCGGACCAGAGGTTGTCGTTGCTGTCCAGACCCGTCACGGCGAGCACGCCCGGCTCACGGGCCGGGTACCACACGTCCCGGCTGGTCGAGCTGGCCAGGTTGCCGGTGCAGGCGACCACCACCACGTTGCGGGCGAAGGCGTAGTCGAGGGCGGCGGCCAGGGGCTCACTGGTCTCGGTGCCGCCGAGGGAGAGGTTGATCACGCGGGCGCCGTGGTCGACCGCCCAGCGGACCCCGTTGGCGACGGTCATCGCGTCGTCGTACCGGTTCTCCTGGTCGAGCACCCGGACCGGGAGGATCTTGGCGTCCGGCGCCAGCCCGACCACGCCCCGGTCGTCGTCCCTGCGCCCGGCGATCAGACCGGCGACGGTGGTGCCGTGCCCCACCGGATCGGGCACGTCAGCGCCGCCGGGCACCAGGTCGACGCCGGGCAGCACCTGGCCGGTCAGGTCGGGATGGGAACCGTCCACGCCAGAGTCGATCACGGCGACGATGACGCCCCGGCCGGTGGAACTCTGCCAGGCCGTCTGGGCCTGCAACTTGGCGAGCTGCCACTGCTCCGCGCGGACCTGGTCCACCCCGGTGGGCTCGTCCAGCGGCGCCAGCGCGGCGGGTTTCCGGACGGCGGTGTTCGGGGCGGCCTGCGCGGGCGTGGTCAGGGGGCCCGCCACGGTGACGAGGGCGGCCGTCGCACCGAGCAACGCGCGCCCGACGAGCCGTCGGGCGGCACTCACTGACCGCCGATCCCTGGTCACATTCCCCAGCCGTTCATCGCGACAGAAACACGCTGCTCGGAGATTACCGGTTTTCCCGTACGCCACGGAGCCGGTCACGGAGACCGTCACCCTGGCGGCAGGTGGGCCAGTTGCACCAGGCGTACGCCCTCCCGGCGGGTGACCAGGCGGCCGCGGCCGGGCGGCAGCGGGGCGGCCTTCACCTGGCCGACCAGCGGCCCCTCCTCCGGCGCGCCGGACATCACCAGGCCAGCGGTGGAGAGCTCCCGCAGCCGCTGGATGATCGGCTCGTACGAGGTCCGGCCGGCGCCGCCGGAGCGGCGGGCCAGCACCACGTGCAGGCCGACGTCCCGGGCGTGCGGCAGGTGCTCCTCCAGGGCCCGCAACGGGTTGCTGGGCCCGCCGGCCACCAGGTCGTAGTCGTCCACCAGCACGAACAGCTCCGGCCCGGTCCACCACGATCGGTCGCGCAGCTCGGCCGGGGTTACCTCCGGACCGGCGAGCCGCCCCTGGAGGTAGCCGGCCGCCGACTCGATCAGCTCGGTGGTGTGCGGCGCCGCCGTGCCGTACCCGATCAGGTGTGGCGTCTCGATCGTGCCCATCAGGCTGCGCCGGTAGTCCACCAGCATCACCCGGGCCTGGTCCGGGGTGAACCGGTTGACGATCGAGGTGGCCAGCGCCCGCAGGAACGACGACTTGCCGCACTCGGGGTCGCCGAAGACCACGAAGTTGGGCTCGGTGGCGAAGTCCAGCACCACCGGGCGCAGGTCCGCCTCGGCCACCCCGATCGGGAAGGCCAGCCCGCTGGTCGCGCCTTGGTCCAGCTCGGCGTACGGCAGCACCGGCGGGAGCAGCCGTACCGGGGGTGCCGACGGCCCGGTCCAGGCCCCGGCGATCGCCTTGACCAGGTCGGTGGTCTCCGCGCCCAGGCCGGCGACGCGGGGCATCGCGGCGAGGAAGTGCAGTTCGGTGGCCGTGATTCCCCGCCCCGGCTGGTTTTCCGGCACGGTCGCGGCGACCGGGCGCTTGACCACCACCGAGTCGGCCGGGTCGCCGAGCCGCAGTTCCAGTCGCGAGCCGAAGAGGTCCCGGATCGCCGGCCGGAAGTCAGACCAGCGCAGGGCGGTGGCCACCACGTGCACCCCGTACGCCAGGCCCCGGGTGGCCAGCTCGGTGACCAGCGGCTCCAGCTCCTCGTAGTCGGTGCGCAGGGAGTTCCAACCGTCCACGCCCAGGAACACGTCGCCGAACGGGTCGATGCCCGGCTGCCCGCCGGCCAGCGCCGCCGCCCGCCGCTGGCGCCAGGCCGCCATCGACTCCACGCCCGCCTCGGCGAAGCGCCGCTCCCGTTCGGCCAGCAGGGCGGCGATCTCGCCGACGGTCCGGCGTACGGTGGTGGCGTCGGCGCGTCCGCTGACCCCGCCGACGTGCGGCAGGTCGCGCAGCGCGGCCAGCGCGCCGCCGAAATCCAGGCAATAGACCTGCGCTTCGGCCGGGTGTGGGTGAGGGCCAGCGCGCAGATCAGCGTGCGCAGCAGGGTCGACCGGCCGCTGCGCGTGGTGCCGACCACGGGCACGTGCCCGGCCGCCCCGTCCAGGGCCAGCCAGTGGAGGTCCCGGCGCTGCTCGTACGGCTTGTCCACCACGGCCACCGGCACCTGGAGGGCGCCGTGCAGCTCCGGGTTGGCCACGGTGAGCCCGCGTACCGGGTCGGGGCCCACCGGGCCGAGCAGCTCGTCCAGGGCGGGGGACTCGTCCAGCGGCGGCAGCCACACCTGGTGCGCGGGTGGGCCCTGCCCGGCCAGCCGCCCGACCAGCAGGTCGAGCAGGGACTCGGTCACCTCCTCCGCGGCGGGCGGCGCGGCCGGGGCGGGCGGCTCGGGCAGCGGCACCGGATGGGTGGAGAAGGCGTGCAGCCGAGGGGCGCCGGCCGGCGTACCCGCCGCGCCGCCCCGACGGGGCACCGCGCCGGAGACGTACGCGGCCTTGAACCGGACCAGCGGGTCGGTGCCCGCGCGCAGGTAGCCGTGCCCGGGGCTGCGGGGCAGCTCGTGCGCGTCCGGCACCCCGAGCACCGTCCGGGACTCCAGCGCCGAGAAGGTCCGCAACCCGATCCGGTACGACAGGTGGGTGTCCAGCCCGCGCAGCCGGCCCTCCTCCAACCGCTGCGAGGCCAGCAGCAGGTGTACGCCGAGCGACCGGCCTACCGGCCGATCTGGACGAAGAGGTCGATGAAGTCCGGCTTGGCGGAGAGCAGCTCGGAGAACTCGTCGCAGATGAGCAGCAACGACGGCAGCGGGGCGAGCGGGCTGCCGGCCGCCCGGGCCCGCTCGTAGTCGCGCAGGCTGGCGAAGTTGCCGGCCCGGCGGAGCAGCTCCTGCCGGCGCATCAGCTCGCCGTTGATCGCGTCGACCATGCGGTCGACCAGGGGCAGCGCGTCGGCCAGGTTGGTGATCACCGCGGCGGTGTGCGGCAGCCGCTCGAAGGGCGCGAAGGTGGCCCCGCCCTTGAAGTCGACCAGGACGAAGTTGAGCTGCTCGGAGCTGTGCGTGGCGGCCAGCCCCAGCACCAGCGTCCGGAGCAGCTCCGACTTGCCGGAACCGGTGGCCCCGATGAGCAGGCCGTGCGGGCCCATGCCGTCCTGCGCGGACTCCTTGAGGTCCAGCTCGACGGCGCCGCCGTCGGCGCCCACGCCGATCGGTATTCGCAGCCGGTCCCGGGCGGCCCGTGGGGCCCAGCCCTGCTCCGCGGTGAAGTTCTGCGGGTCACCGATGCCGAGCAGTTCGGGCAGGCCGGGCTCGGCGCCGGGCGGGGCGTCGGGTCCGCGTACCGGGCCGGCGAGCCGCAGCGGGGCGAGCCGGCGGGCGACGGCCTCGGCGTCGGCGAGCGCCAGCCCGTCGGCGGTCCCGACCTCGGCGTGCCCCTCGGCGGAGTGCGAGTGCAGCCGGCCGTCGGCCAGGTCGAGCAGGAGGGCGTACCGGTCGAGCAGGCGGGGCGGCGGGGTGTCCAGGTCGAGCAGGGTGACCGCGTCGATGCCGCCGTCCCCGGCGAGGTCGGTGGCCCCGGTCAGGTCACCGCCGTCGAGCACCACCACCACGTGCGGGCCGTCGGTGGCCGGACCCGTCGGGCTGAACCGGGATCGGCTAGCCAGCACCTCGTCGAGGAGCCGTTCCAGCTCGGCGGCGGAGCTGGTGACCAGCCGGACCGGGCCCAGCGCGTCGGTGCGGCTCGGGTGGTGGGCGTGCGGCAGCCACTTGACCCACTCCCAGCACGCCCGCCGCTCCGGGCCGGCGCAGACCGCGATCAGCAGTTCGTCCGGGGCGTGGAAGACGGCGAGCTGGGTGAGCACGGCCCGGGCCAGCGCCTGCGCGGCTGGCGAACCGGCGTCGCCGACGGGGCCGCGTACGAAGACCCGGGCGAAGCTGCGCAGCGACAGTGCCACCGGCAGGTCCGGCACCACCGCGTACGCGTCGAGGAAGCGCCGCAGCGCCCCCGCGGTCATCGGCTCCAGCTCCTCCAGCGGCCGGGTGACCGGCGGGATCAGCGGGGTGGCCAGCGTCTGCGGTCCGACCCCGACCCGAACCACGGCGAAGTCGGGGTCGTCCGGCCGGCGCTCCCAGACCCGGTGGCTGTCCACCGTCGACCAGAGGCGGCCGGGGTCGGGGTGCCGGTAGTAGAGCCCGGCCCGCTGTGCCCCGGCGGTCTCCCGGCCCCGACGCCGCAGCGTGGCCAGGTGCCGCAGGTAGTCCCGGCGGGCGGCCATCAGCTCCGACTTCCTCGGGCCGGCGCTGCCCCAGGAGGTCATCAGCATCGCCACGGAGGAGAGCCCGAACATGCCGCCCACCACGTACGAGTAGGCCCCGCCGCCGCGGCCGAACATCATCGCCATCGCCACCGTGCCGCCGAGCATGGGCAGCACCATCAGCGCCTGCTGCCAGCGCCCACCGGTGGCCACCGGGATCTCCGGCGGCGCCTCGACGGGCAGCTCACCGGCCGGAATCTCCGGCGCCGGGCGGCGTGGCGGCCGCTTGATGACGACAGTGGACACTGAGCCTCCCATGGCTCTCGGTAACCCGAGCCTGGCTCATCGTAGGTAAGTCCTGTCGTCCGTCAGCCACGGTTGCCGTTCAATGTGGAGAGATATCGATGACAAGCGGGCTGGCCCGGGTGACGATCAGCGCCCCGCAGCGCCGGGTGGACGTGGCCCTGCCGGAGCAGGTTCCCCTGGCCGAGCTGCTGCCGGAGGTGCTCCGGCACGCCGGCGAGGGGCTGGCCGACGACGGGGAGCGGCACGGCGGCTGGGTGCTGCGCCGCACCGACGGGGCGGTGCTGGCCACCGCGCAGGCGTTGCTGCCGCAGGGCGTCCGCGACGGTGAGGTGCTGCACCTCGTCCCGGCCCGCGCCGAGTGGCCCGAGTTGGAGTACGACGACGTGGTCGAGGCGATCGCCGAAGGGGCCCGCCGCCGAGGCGTCGCCTGGTCGCCGGCGGCCACCCGGGCCGCCACGCTGGCTGGGGCGGCCGTGCCGCTCGCCGTGGGCCTGCTCGCTGTGCTCGCCGCCGGGCCCGGGCACCGGACCGGTTGGCCGGTGGCCGCCGCGGTGGCCCTGCTCCTCGTGCTCGCCGCCACCGCCGGCTCCCGGGCGTACGGGGACGGCCTGGTCGGCGCCACCCTCGGTGGGTACGCCCTGCCCTACGCCGCCGCGTCCGGCGCCCTCGCGGTGGGCTCCGGCGACCCGGTCGGCCCGTTCGGGCCGCTGCGCTGGGTCGGCGCGCCCGAACTGCTGGCCGGCTCAGTGGCGCTGCTCCTGGTGTCGGTGCTCGGCCTGCTCGGGGTGGCCAGCCGGTCCCGGGTCTTCGTGGCCGGCGCGGCCACCGGCGCCGCCGGGGCACTCGCCGCTCTCGGCGGGCTCTTCCTCGACCCGGCGGGCACCGCCGCCGTGCTGCTCTGCGGGCTGGTCTTCGCGCTGGGCGGGCTGCCGCTGCTGGCCATCCGGCTCGGCAAGCTGCCGCTGCCGCCGATCACCCTGCCCGCGACCACCCCGGCCGGCGGTCCCGACGGGGTACGCGACCTGCCGGACCAGGGGCGGGTGCACGCCGCGGTGACCCGGACCGAGGAGATGCTCACCGGGATGCTGCTCGGGCACGCCGGGCTGGCGGTCGCCGCCGTGGTGGTGCTCGCCACCGCCGGCGGGCTGGCCGGTCGGCTGCTGGTCGCGGTCGGCTGCGCGGTGCTGCTGCTGCGCTCCCGGCTCTTCGTGGCGGTCCGCCACCGGGTGCCCGCGGTGGCCGCCGGGCTGGCCGGGTACGCCCTGCTCGGCGCGGTGCTCGCCGATCGTGCCGGGGTGACCGGCCGGCTGGCGCTGGCCGTCGGCGGGCTCGCCGTGGCCCTGGTCGCGGTGGCGGCCGGCGCCACGTACGCCCGGCGGCCGGTCTCCCCGTACCTCGGGAGGCTGGCCGACCTGACCGACACCGCGCTGGTGGTCTCCCTGGTCCCGGTGGCCTGCGCGGTGCTGGACCTCTACGACCGGGCCCGCGGGCTGCTCGGCTGACCCAGCGGAACAGGCGCTACGCGCGGGCCCGGGTCGCTCGGCTGAGCGGCCCGGGCCCGTCGACGTCGAAGATCAGTGCTCGCCGCGCTCGGCGGCCTCCTTGGCGCGCTGGAACGAGGCCCGGATCTCGGCCTCGGCCTCGGTACGCCCCACCCAGGTCGCGCCCTCGACCGACTTGCCCGGCTCCAGGTCCTTGTACACCTCGAAGAAGTGCTGGATCTCCAGCCGGTCGAACTCGCCCAGGTGGTGGATGTCCCGCAGGTGCTCCTGGCGCGGGTCCTCGTAGGGCACGCAGAGGACCTTGTCGTCGCCGCCCTTCTCGTCGGTCATCCGGAACATGCCGATCGTGCGGCAGCGGATCAGGCAACCCGGGAAGGTGGGCTCGGGGACCAGCACCAGCGCGTCCAGCGGGTCGCCGTCCTCGCCCAGCGTGCCCTCGATGAAGCCGTAGTCAGCGGGGTACTGCGTGGAGGTGAAGAGCGTGCGGTCCAGCCGGATCCGGCCGGTCGCGTGGTCCACCTCGTACTTGTTGCGGTGACCCTTGGGGATCTCAACCGTGACGTCGAAATCCATCTCGCACGCTCCCTCGTTTGCCCACGCTGGCTAACGGAAACCAGTGGCGCCGCGCTCCCGGAAGGGCGAATGACCCCCACCGGCTCCGGCCGCCGCATAGTGTTCGGACCGAAGTAGTGTCACCCAGGGTGCTTTTGAGCGGGGGAGGAGGGGGTCGTGGGGAGGGAAGATTCACACTACCGCCCCGAAGGGGTTGACGGGCCGAAGTTCGGCCGTTCCGGTTCCGGCGGCGCCACCGGCCGGGTGCCGGTCCCCGACGCGCATCTTCCGCGTACCCCGGGCCGGGCTACCGGGTCCGCCTCCGTCGGCCGCGATCCCGACCGGTACGGCGCCAACCCGGTGGGCCGGGCCGATCCGGGACAGTACGGCCCGGACCCGACGGCCCCGCTGAGCTGGCCCACGCCCGACCTGCCGGGCGGGGTGCCGGTGAGCCCGCCGGCAGGCGGCATGCCGGTGAGTCCGCCCGCCCCGCCGTACGGCCCCGCCCCGGTCCCCGCCCCGCCGCCCCGCCGGAGTCGGCTCCGGCTGCTGGCCGTGCTGGCCGCCGTGCTGGTGCTCGCCCTGGCCGGCGCCGGGCTGGCCGTGGTCCCCCCCGGCCCGCTGGCCGGCTGGCTGGGCGAGGCCGGCACGCCCCGGGCGAGCGCCCAGCCGCCCGAGCCCGACCCGCCGGCCGTGCTGGCCGGCCTCGACGCCAACGCGCCCCTGCCCACCCCCGACGGGGTGCGCGCCGCGCTCGAACCGCTGGTCGGCGCCGCGGCGCTCGGTGACCGGGTGAACGTGTCGGTGGCCGACGTGACCACCGGCCGCGAGCTCTATGGCCGCGGCCAGGACAGCCCCACGGTGCCCGCGTCGGTGACCAAGCTGGCGACCGCCGTCGCGGTGCTGGTCGCCCGGGGGCCGGCGTACCGGATTCCCACCCGGGCCGTGGCCGGCGCGGCCCCCGGCGAGGTGGTCCTGGTGGGCGGCGGCGACCCGACCCTCGCCGTCGACAAGGACGGCTTCTACCCGAACGCGGCCCGGCTGGACGACCTCGCCGCCCAGGTGCGCAAGGCGCTCGGCGGCACCGCCCCGACCAAGGTCACGGTCGACTCGTCCCTGTTCAGCGGCCCGGTCTACGAGCCCGGCTGGGACGCCGACATCCCCACCGGCGGGTTCGGCGCGGCGATCACCGCGCTGACGACCGACGCCGCCCGGCAGGATCCCGCGGGGGCCCGGGAGAACTTCGACGAGACCCACGGCGCGGCCGACCGGGTGCCCAACCCGGACCTGACCGCCGGCCGCCAGTTCGCCAAGCTGCTCGGGCTCTCCGGCGACGCCGCCCAGGTCAAGCGCGGCACCGCGCCCGCCGCCTCCGGCGCCTCGGCGGGGGCGACGCCCGCGCCCGGCACCGAGCTGGGCAAGGTCGAGTCGCTGCCGCTGGTCCGGCTGGTCGACATCATGATCAGCGACAGCGACAACGTGATCGCCGAGTACCTGGCCCGGCAGGTGGCCCTCGCCAAGGGCAAGCCGGCGTCGTTCACCGGCGGCGCGGCCGCCACCGACCAGGTGATCGGCGAGCTGGGCCTGCCGGCCGACGAGATCAGCCTGGCCGACGGCAGCGGCCTGTCCCGGACCAACCGGATCAGCCCCTCACTGCTCACCGACCTGATCACCCTCGCCGGCAACGGCACCCATCCCGAGCTGGCGGCCATCTTCGGCGGCCTGCCGGTCGGTGCCTGGTCCGGGACCCTGGGCGACCGGTACCAGGCGTCGGTGACCAAGGCCGGGGCCGGCGTGGTCCGGGCCAAGACCGGCACGCTGACCGGGGTCAACGCGATCGCCGGGCTGGTCACCACCGCCGACAACCGGCTGCTCACCTTCGCCGTGCTCACCGACCGGACGACCGGCAGCCTCGACGACACCCGGGAGGCCCTCGACCGGATCAGCTCCACGCTGGCTCGCTGCGGCTGCCGCTGACCGTGCCGCCGGTGCGACCGCTGTCGATCGGCGGTCGCGAGCCCGGGTCGGGGTGTCGCGGCGCGGGTACGGTGGGTTCATGGCGCAGTTCGTGGACTGGGATCTGGCCGCCGCCACCGCGGGGGCACTGGGCAAGTCGGGCCCCCGGGTGTCGTACGCCGAGGCCACCGATGTCGTCAGCGAGCTGCGACGGCTGACCGAGGACGCGGCGTTGCACGTCGCCGACTACACTGGCCTGCGCGCCCAGGTCGCCCACCCGCCCGTACGCGTGGTGGACCGCCGGGACTGGGCGGCCGCGAACATCGCCGGGCTGCGCGAGGTGATCACTCCGCTGGTGAACCGCATCTCCGGTGACAAGCGGCCCGGGCCGCTGACCGAGGCGATCGGGTCCCGGCTCACCGGGGTGCAGGCCGGCAGCGTGCTGGCGTACCTCTCCGGCCGGGTGCTCGGCCAGTACGAGGTCTTCGCCGGCGACCCCGGCCAACTCCTGTTGGTGGCGCCGAACATCGTCGAGGTGGAGCGGAAACTGGCGGCCGACCCCCGGGACTTCCGGCTCTGGGTCTGCCTGCACGAGGTGACCCACCGGACCCAGTTCACCGCCGTGCCGTGGATGCGCGCGTACTTCCTGAGTGAGGTGCAGGCGTTCGTGGACGCCGCGCAGGCGGGCGAAAAGCTGCTGGAACGGCTGCGGCGGGGCGTCGCCACGCTCTCCGACGCGGTACGGGACCCGGAGAGCCGGGCCAGCGTGCTGGACATCGTGCAGACCCCGGCCCAGCGGGCCGTGCTCGACCGGCTCACCGCGCTGATGACCCTGCTCGAGGGGCACGCCGAATTCGTCATGGACGGCGTCGGGCCGCAGGTCATCCCCAGCGTCGAGTCGATCCGCGCGGCGTTCAACCGGCGCCGGGAGTCGGGCAACCCGCTGGAGAAGGCGATCCGCCGGCTGCTCGGCATCGAGGTCAAGATGCGCCAGTACGCCGAGGGCCGCAAGTTCGTGCACGGTGTGGTTGACCGGGTCGGCATGGCCGGCTTCAACAAGATCTTCGACTCGCCGCTGACCCTGCCCCGGCTGGACGAGCTGGGTGACCCGGACGCCTGGGTGGCCCGGGTGCACGGGCCGACCGGCGCGACCCCGGCCGCCTACTGAGCCCGTGGCCGCGCTCGCCCCGCCGGTCGCCGCCGTCCGGCTCGCCGTACGCCGGGCGTTGACCGGGCTGCCCGGGGACGGGCCGGTGCTGGTGGCCTGCTCCGGCGGCGCCGACTCGCTCGCGTTGGCGGCGGCCACCGCCTTCGTGGCGCCCCGCCTCGGCCGGCGCGCCGGCCTGGTGACCGTCGACCACGGCCTGCAACCCGGCTCGGCGGAGCGGGCCGAGGCGGTCGCCCGCTGGGCCCGCGAGCGGGGTCTGGACCCGGTGGAGGCGGTGCCGGTGCGGGTCGACGGGCGTACCGGCGGCCCGGAGGCGGCCGCCCGCGAGGCCCGGTACGAGGCGCTGGTCGGCGCCGGCCACCGGCACTCGGCCGCTGCGGTGCTGCTCGGGCACACCCGCGACGACCAGGCCGAGACGGTGCTGCTCGCGCTGGCCCGGGGTGCCGGCCCGCGCGGCTTGGCCGGCATGCCGGAGCGCCGCGAGCTGGCCGGGGTGCCGCTGCTGCGTCCGCTGCTCGACGTCTCCCGGGAGGACACCCGCAAGGCCTGCGCCGCGCTCGGGCTCACCCCGTGGGACGACCCGCACAACGCCGACCCGGCGTACGCGCGCGCCCGGGTCCGGGCCGACGTGCTGCCCGCGCTGGTCCGCGCGCTCGGCCCCGGGGTGGTGGACAACCTGGCGCGGACCGCCCGCCTGGTGGCGGCCGACACCGCCGCCCTCGACGCCCTCGCCGCCGCCGCGCTCGCCGCCCCGGCACCCGTCGAGCCGGCAGCAGGCGCGGCGGCATCCGGCCCGGAGCCGTCGGCGCGGGCGGAAGTCCGGCCCGGCGCCGCTCCGACCCCAGCCGGGGGTTCCGCGCCCGCGCCGTCCTCGACGGACGGCGCGACGGTGATCCGGCCGGTGCGGGCGGCCGAGGGCGGCCTGTCTGTCGCGGCGCTGGCCGCGTTGCCGGCCGCGGTACGCACCCGGGTGCTGCACGCCTGGGCCCGGGGTCTCGGCGCCTCGCCGGGCGCGCTGTCGCACCGGCACGTCGCCGCGCTGGACGCCCTGGTCACCGACTGGCACGGCCAGGGTCCGGTACACCTGCCCGGCGGCCTGCCGGTGATCCGCCGCGACGGCCGCCTGACCACCTGAGCAGTGTCGCCGGGATGAGTGGCGGGCTTGGGCCACCAGGTCGCCGAGGTGGCGCTGACTGCGGCCTCGGCTGCCGCAAGATCGGCGAGCCGGCATCGGCGGCGGTGCGTGCCGGTGAGCCCCGATCCTGGGCTGGTGATCAGGCCTCGACCCGTTCCCGGAACGTGGTCCGGTAGGCGTGCGGGGTGGTGCCGACCCGGCGGCTGAAGTGGTGCCGCAGCGCCGCCGCGTCGCCGAAGCCGGCCTGGTCGGCGACGGTCTCCACGCTCAACCGGGTCTCCTCCAGCAGCCGCCGGGCGAGCAGCACCCGCTGGTTGGTCAGCCAGTCGTGCGGGGTGGTGCCGGTCTCGGCGCGGAACCGGCGGGCGAAGGTACGCGGCGCCATCCCGGCCCGGGCGGCCAGCTCGTCCACGGTCACCGCCCGGTCCAGGTGACCCATCAGCCACTCCAGCACCGGCTCCAGTGTGGGTGCCTCCGGCGCCTTCGGGATGGGTGCCTCGACGTACTGGGACTGGCCGCCGTCCCGGTGCGGGGGAACGACCATCCGCCGGGCCAGCCGGGTGGCGGTCGCCGACCCGTGTTCCTGGCGGACCAGGTGCAGGCAGGCGTCGATGCCGGCGGCGGTGCCGGCGCTGGTCAGCAGCCGTCCGTCCTGGACGTAGAGAGAGTTGCATCGTACCCGGGCCGCCGGGTACCGCCGTTGCAGGTCGTCCACGTGCCGCCAGTGGGTGGTGCAGTCCCGCCCGTCGAGCAGCCCCGCCTCGCCCAGCACGAAGGCGCCGGAGCAGACGCTGAGCACCCAGGCGCCGCGGTCGGCGGCGCGGCGCAGCGCGTCCAGGACCGGCTCCGGGACGGCCGCCCCCTCGGCATGCGCCGGCACGGCCACCAGGTCCGCGTCGTCCACCGGGCTCAGGTCGGCGTGCGGGGTGAGCAGGAAGCCGGAGCGGCTGCGGACCGGCCGGCCGTCCGCCGTGCAGACGTCGAAGCGGTAGCCGGGGAAGCCGTCGGCCGTGCGGTCGGTGCCGAACACCTCGGCGAGGACGCCGAGTTCGAACGCGGCGACCTGGTCGAGCGCGATGACGGCCACGGAGCGGAGCATGTGACGAGGGTAACCCGACAGGTGGCAGAAATTCGATGCCCGCTGGCATTTCTGCCACTTTCCGGGCGGGGAGTCGGCGCGCAGACTGAGTGACATCCGGTGCGCACCGGCGGCGAAATCGACATCAACCACGCGAAAGCGAGCGCCGCCATGACCGTCTTCCTGCTCCTGCTCCTTCTGCTCTTCCTCGTCGTCGCGAGCGCCGTCGGGCTGACCGCCGACTCGCGGGACTCGGCCGACTGGAAGCCCACCGACGACGGCCGGCGGTGGACCTCCCGTACCTGCTGAGCTGATTTGCCCGTTGCGAGCCGAAAATCCCGGGCGGGACCGCGCCAAAAGGGGCGGCCCCGCCGACGGAGGAGATCCGGCGTACGGCAGGCTAGGAGCATGGCTGACGGCTCCTGGTACGACGCCGACATCGACCACGTGATCATTTCCGAGGAACAGATCCGCGAGAAGACGGCGGAACTGGCCAAGCAGGTCTCGGCGGACTACGCGCACGTCGAGGACGGTCTCCTGCTCGTCTGCGTGCTCAAGGGCGCGGTCATGTTCATGGCCGACTTCGCCCGGGCGCTGGGCCGTCAGGGCCCGCCCGCCGAACTGGAGTTCATGGCCGTCTCCTCGTACGGCCAGGGCACCACCTCCTCTGGGGTGGTCCGGATCCTGAAGGACCTGGACCGGGACATCGCCGGCCGGCACGTGGTGGTCGTCGAGGACATCGTCGACAGCGGCCTCACCCTCTCCTGGCTGCTCCGCTACCTGGAGTCGCGCTCCGCCGCCAGCGTCGAGGTGGTCGCCCTGTTCCGCAAGCCGGACGCGGTCAAGGTGCCGGTTCCGGTCAAGTACGTCGGCTTCGACATCCCGACGGAGTTCGTCGTCGGCTACGGTCTGGACTTCGGCGAGCGCTACCGGGAGCTGCCCTACGTTGGCGTCCTGAAGCCCGAGGTCTACGCCCGGGCCTGAGGCCCCGCCGGTCCGACCCGCCCGGGCTCCGGATACGTCAAGCGGACGTTCAGCGGGCTTTCAGCCTTCCGGTCTACGGTAGATGCCGGTGACGTGGAGGCAACCTCCATGCCCGACCCCTCGAACCGCGTGACCGGGCGATCGGGTGGCCGGGTGGGGAGCTCCCCGCCACGCCGGCCCCAAACCCGGGTTCGCCGTACGCGTAAGTGCCGGGCTCGCAAGCTCACATCTGGCACGAACGGTGTACCGTCGAATGACCGCGGCGCGCAGGAGGCGCGCCTCGGGGTCGGGGCCGGCCCGCACGGCGGCTGCGGCCGCCGCCCGAGGCGGCGACACCAATCAGACGGTCAGGACGTCGATCAGGAGGATGCGGGCGTCTCGATGCCCGACGACAGTATGGAACGTACGCGTTTCTTCCGCCGACCGGTGGTCTGGATCATCCTGGTCATCCTCGGCGCCGTTGTACTCAGTCAGCTGTTCACCGCTGGCCCCAGCTACCACCGGGTGGACACGTCGGTCGCGCTCGACCAGCTCAACAAGGGCGGCATCGAGAAGGTCGTCTTCCAGGACAAGGAGCAGACGCTCCAGATCGACCTGAAGGACAAGGCCAAGTTCGACGACACCACCACCGACAAGATCCAGGCACAGTTCCCGTACGAGGTGGGCAACCAGGTCTGGAACGACGTTCTCAAGGCCAAGGCGGACAACAAGATCACCGGTCCGGCCGACACCAAGGTGTCGTCGGACAGCATCTGGGTGAGCCTGTTGGTCAACCTGCTGCCGATCGCCCTGCTGGTGCTCCTGCTGCTGTTCTTCATGTCGCAGATGCAGGGCGGCGGCTCCCGGGTGCTCAACTTCGGCAAGTCCAAGGCCAAGATGATCACCAAGGACACGCCGAAGACCACCTTCGCGGACGTGGCGGGGGCGGACGAGGCCGTCGAGGAACTGCACGAGATCAAGGACTTCCTGCAGAACCCGGCGAAATACCAGGCCCTGGGCGCCAAGATCCCCAAGGGTGTGCTGCTCTTCGGCCCGCCCGGTACCGGTAAGACGCTGCTCGCCCGGGCGGTCGCCGGTGAGGCCGGGGTGCCCTTCTACTCCATCTCCGGCTCGGACTTCGTCGAGATGTTCGTGGGTGTCGGCGCCAGCCGTGTCCGCGACCTCTTCGAGCAGGCCAAGTCGAACGCGCCGGCGATCGTCTTCGTCGACGAGATCGACGCCGTCGGCCGGCACCGTGGCGCCGGCATGGGCGGCGGCCACGACGAGCGGGAGCAGACCCTCAACCAGCTCCTGGTCGAGATGGACGGTTTCGACACCAAGGGCGGCGTCATCCTGATCGCCGCCACCAACCGGCCGGACATCCTCGACCCGGCGCTGCTGCGCCCGGGCCGCTTCGACCGGCAGATCCCGGTCGACGCCCCCGACATGGAGGGCCGCAAGGCCATCCTGCGGGTGCACGCCAAGGGCAAGCCGTTCACGCCCGACGTCGACCTCGACTCGGTCGCCCGGCGTACCCCCGGCTTCAGCGGCGCCGACCTGGCCAACGTGATCAACGAGGCCGCCCTGCTCACCGCCCGCAAGAACCAGCGGGCGATCACCAACGACTCCCTGGAGGAGTCGATCGACCGGGTGATCGCCGGTCCGCAGCGCCGGACCCGGGTGATGAGCGACCAGGAGAAGAAGATCACCGCGTACCACGAGGGTGGGCACGCGCTGGTCGCCTGGGCGCTGCCGCACGCCGCGCCGGTGCACAAGGTGACCATCCTGTCCCGGGGCCGGTCGCTGGGCCACACCCTGGTCCTGCCGACCGAGGACAAGTACACCCAGACCCGGGCCGAGATGATCGACACCCTGGCGTACGCGCTGGGCGGCCGGGCCGCCGAGGAACTCGTCTTCCACGAGCCCACCACCGGCGCTGGCAACGACATCGAGAAGGCCACCCAGCTGGCCCGCGCGATGATCACCCAGTACGGCATGAGCTCCAAGCTCGGTGCGATCAAGTACGGCACCAGCGGCGACGAGCCGTTCCTCGGCCGCAACATGGGCCACGAGCGGGACTACTCGGACGCGGTGGCCGCCGAGATCGACGGCGAGATGCGGGCGCTGATCGAGCTGGCGCACGACGAGGCCTGGGAGATCCTGGTCGAATACCGGGACGTCCTGGACAACATCGTGCTTGAGCTGATGGAGAAGGAGACCCTCTCCACGGCCGACATGGCCCGGATCTGCGCCCGGGTGGCGAAGCGCCCGCCGATGGCCCCGTACCACGGCTTCGGCAAGCGCCAGCCCTCCACCGAGCCGCCCGTGCTCACCCCCGCCGAGAAGGAGGCCCTCAAGGCGCAGGCCCAGGCCGACGGCGCCTCGGTCGGCGGGTCCGCGAACAACTCGGACGGTACCCACTGAGCACCGACCCGACGGCCAGCTCCCCCGCAGGGGAGCTGGCCGTCTCCGCGACCGAGCCCGACGGCGAGGACGGGCTGGACTACGTCGCCGCGCGCCTGATCAGCGGCAAGCTGACCGGGCGCCCGGTCGAGGAGACCATCGACCTCGCCCGGATCGAAAAGGCCGTCCGGGAGATCCTCATCGCCGTTGGCGAGGACCCGGACCGCGACGGTCTCCAGCAGACGCCGGCCCGGGTCGCCCGCGCGTACGCCGAACTCTTCGCCGGCCTGCGGGTCGATCCGGCGCAGGTGCTCACCACCACGTTCGAGGCCAACCACGAGGAACTGGTGCTCGTCCGGGACATCGATGTGATGAGCCTCTGCGAGCACCACCTGCTCCCGTTCCGGGGCAGCGCGCACATCGGCTACATCCCCGGGCCGGACGGTCGGATCACCGGCCTGTCCAAGTTGGCCCGGCTGGTCGAGGTGTTCGCCCGCCGCCCCCAGGTGCAGGAGCGGCTCACCTCGCAGATCGCCGACCTGCTGATGAGCCGGCTGGCCCCGCGCGGCGTCGTGGTGGTGCTCGAGTGCGAGCACATGTGCATGGCGATGCGCGGCATCCAGAAGTCCGGCGCCAAGACGATCACCTCGGCGGTGCGGGGCACCCTCCAGCACGACGCCAAGTCGCGTGCCGAGGCGATGGCCCTGATCATCCCCCGCTGACGCGTAAGGAGGGCCCCTTGAAAGGGGTCCCTTCTCGCGCGACGCCGGCCTAACAGAGCCGAGGTCAGCCGGCCAGCATCGCCAGGACGATCCCGGCGGTGGCCAGCACCGCCGGGACCAGGCACACCAGCGCGCCGAACCGGGGCGTCCGGTCCACCCGGTCCGTCGGGCGGGGCCGGAACAGCCGCCCGACCGTCAGCCAGCCCACCATGAACGCGACCGCCGGCATCGGCAGCCCGACCACCAGCGCCGCCACGGTCGCCGGACTGGTGCCGGTGGCGAGGAAGAGCACCAACTGGATCAGCGGGAGCACCAGCGCCAGCGGCCCGTACACCAGCAGGTTGCGGGGGCGCGCCGGCCAGCGCGCCAGGCGGGGCAGCCCGCGCGCGGCGAGCGTGTCGTCGGCGGCGTCCGCCCAGCCGCTGGCGGTGCGCAGGCAGGCCAGCACCGCCGCCGGACCGGCCGCCATCGACCGGGCCGCCTCGGTCACCTCCGGCGGCGTCGGCACCAGCGAGATCGCCGGTACGCCCAGCTCCCGCAGCCGTGACTGCTGCGGGGCCAGCCGCTCCCGGACGGCCGTCAACTCCTCCCGGGCCGCCGCCACCGACCGGGCCTGCTCGCTGGCGGCGGTCGCCGCGGCGCGACGTACCCCGTCGAGCTGGCGGGCGGCGGCCACGTAGTCCGCCCAGGCCGCCTCGGCCGGGTCGATGTCCGCGGTGGGGCCACCGGACCGGGGCGCGGGCACGGGCGCGCCGGTCTCGCTCACGACGCCTCGCTGCTGAGCCGAATGGTTCGCTCGCTCCGCTCGCTCACGGCACCGGCCCCTCCCCGAACGGCACCAGCACCGTTCCCTGCTCGCCCGGACCGTCCCAGAGCATCGCCCGCTCCGGCCGGGGCCGCCACAGCACCGGCCGGTCGAAGAGCTGCTCCAGCCGACTGCCCGGCACGTCGGTCACCACCACGGCGGTGAGCTTGTCCACCTCGCCCTCCGGGCCGAGCAGGCCGGCCAGCGGCCCCATCGAGCGCCACCAGCCGAGCAGGTGCCGCCCGGCCGGCGGCCCCTCCAACAGCAGCGACCGCAGCCGGTCGGGCGGCAGTTCGGCCGCGTCCGGCACGTCCAACCCGAACACCACCAGGTAGCCCGGCTCGGCCGTCTCGATCGCCGCCCGCAGGCCGGCCACGTCGACCGTGTCGACCTCGTGCCGCGCGGCAAGCTCGGCGGCGAGCGCCGCGGCCGGCTCGGCCGACCCGTTCGCCAGCGGCGCCAGCACGAACCGGGCCGCGGTGTGGTGTGCCGCCACGCTCCGGGCAGCGGTCAGCAGCAGCCGTGCCGCCTCCTCGTCGCCGCCCAGCACGGCGAGGTTCCGGCCGGCGGCCGGCCCGAGCGGGACGGCCACCGTGGAGCGGCGGACGTCCACCGCCCGGCCGAGCAGTGCGGCCGGCGTGTGCGCCCGTCCAGCCAGCGCGGCCCGGTAGCGCGGGTCGTTGGCGAGCAGCGGGCGCGCGTACCCGGCGAAGACCACCGGCGGGGTGGCGTCCGCGGGCCGGGCCGACCAGAGCCGGTGCCGCAGCCCGGCGAGGAGGTCCGGATCGGCGTGCGGGTCCGGGAACCGGATCATCCGCTCGTGGCCCCGGGTCGCGCCGCGCGGCCCGCCCAGCCCGCCGGCGGTGTTCACCACCGCGCTGCCCACCGGCAGGCCGGCGGCCGCGTCGTTGGTCGGCTCCAGCACCGCCGAGCCGCCGGCCAGCGCCACCCGGACCGGGAACTGGCCGAGCAGCGGGTCGCGCGGGCCGCCGATGCCGAGGTCGCCCTCGCCCGCCAGGACTAGGTGGATCCCGTACGCCCGGGCGGCGCGGGCCAGCGCGTCCAGTCGGGCCAGGGTGTCGGTGGCCAGCCGGTCCCGCTCCCGCAGCAGCAGCGGAAAGTTGTCGATCACGCAGACGATCCGGGGCAGCGCCTGATGCTGGCGCAGCTCCGGGTAGCGCTGCCCGCCGGCTCGCCGGCCGGCCTCCTCCCGGCGGCGCAGCTCCGCCGTCAGCTCGCCGAGCAGGTCCGCCATGTACTCCCGGTCGGCGGCCATCCCGGCGGCCCGGACCTGCGGCACCCAGGTGCGGTCCCGCTCGACCTGGAGGAACTCCACGAAGGACTCACCCTCGCCCAGATCGGCGAGGTAGAGGGCCACCTCGTCGGGGCCGTACCGGGTGGTCAGCCCGAACAGCACGTTGGTGAGGAACGCCGCCCGACCCGCCCCGGACCGGCCGCTGACCAACCAGTGCGGGGTCAGCTCGGTGAAGCCGAGGCTGACCGGCCGGCCGGCGGCATCACCGACCATGGTGGACAGCCCGTCGACCGCGCTGTCGACCCACAGCTCGGCGGGCGGCAGCAGGTCGGTCAGGGCGAGCCGGGAGCCGTCCTCGATCTGCCGGGCCAGCCGGCGGCAGACCCCGACGACCAGTTCCTCCGGCGGGTCCTCCGCCACGAACACCGGGCAGTTGAGCCCGCCCGGCGGCTCCGCGCCCGGGCTGCTGAAGCCCGCGCCCGGCGGATCGCCCACCAGCGCGTACGCGGTGCGCACCGCCAGCGGGGTGGCCTGCGGCAACGGCTCCCCGTCCGGCCAGCCGGCCACCACCAGGTGCAACCCCGCCCGATGCCCCCCGGCGGCCAGTGCCCCGATCCGGGCGAGGTCGGCGGAGGCTGTGCCGTCGGGCAGGGCGGCCACCACCAGCAGCAGCGTGCGGTCGTGCCCGCGCTGCCGGGCCGTGCCCGCGACCACCCACTGCTCGGCCTCGGTCAGCACCGCCCGGAGCCCCGCCACGTCGGTCGCCGGCGGCGGTAGCAGCCCCGCGTCGGCCAGCGCCGCGAACCCGGCGAAGGTGGCCCCGGTGCCGGTGCCGGTGCCGGTGCCGGTGCCGGTGCCGGTGCCGGTGCCGTCGACCGCGCGGGCCAGCAGGGCGCCGGCCGGGGTGGCGGCGAACAGCCGGAGCAGGAGGGCCCGCAGCAGACCGGCCACCCGCGGATCGCCGGCGTCGGCGTCGATGCTCAGGTGTCCACTGCCGACCAGCGGTACCAGCGCGGGGAACCGGGCATCGTCCAGGGGTGCGGCGGTGCCGACCCGGACGACGGGCGGCGGGCCGTCCCCGGGCGGGGTGGTCACCGCCAGGGCTTCCAGCGGATCGCCGGCCCAGCCGGGTGCGGCGAGCGCCGCCGCCGCGCGGAGCCGCTCCGCCAGCTCGTACTGCCGATGGTGGTCGGCGGGCGCGGGCCGGATCTCGTCGAGGATGGCGGCGGCCGCGGTCGCGGTGGCCTCGGCCCGCCGGTGCAGCGCGGCCGCCCGACCGGCTCGCGCCTTCGGACTCGCCACCGCGTCCACCTCTCTTCCCGAGGCCGACATCTCCTCCCCGAGCTGTGACGGTATCCCAGCCGAGGGCCGTCCTCCGGGATGTCGATCGGCGCTGCGCCGGTGTTTGCCCCGGTGGTGAGCCGGCTCACCCGGATCCCGTCCGGCGGATCCGCGCCGCGCGGCGTCCGCCCGGCGGTTCGCCACGATCCGGGGATCTGGGGCATTGGGTACGCGGCACGCAGCCGATAGCCTCAGGAGGTGGAATCAGTGCAGCCCCCCGCCGGTTCCCAGGTCTCCCGCGTACCGGCGCAGCGGACCCCGCCCGAGCAGTTGGCGCCGCCCGCGCCGGCCCCGGCGCCGGAACGTCCGCGGCGGCCGCTGCGTACCGTCCTCACGGTCGTCGCCGGGGTGCTGGCGCTGCTCTGTGCCGGCGGTGCCGTCGTCGGTTTCGTGCTGTACGACCGTGCCACCGCGCCCGACCGCAGCGCTCCGGATGTCGTGGTGGCCAGTTACATCCAGGCCTTCCTGGTGGACCGCAACGACACGAAGGCGCAGGAGTTCACTTGCGAGCGCCAGAATGATCTCGGCGGCCTGCGATCGCTACGCGATGATCTCGTGGCACGGGAGAAGAGGTTTGCCACGACGATCTCGGTGAGCTGGGGTGCGTTGAGCGTTCAACAGTCGGGAGATGTCGCCCTGGTCGAAGTCGATCTCATCATCTCGGCCTTCGTCGACGGCATCTCGCAGAGCGATCGGCAGGGCTGGCGGTTCGAGACCAAGCGTAGTGATGACTGGGGGGTCTGCGCGGCCGAGCGTGTCGGCTGAGGGCACCACTACTCGAGCCAGAGCAGGTGGACCGGGACCTCCAACGTGACCGGTGCCTGGCCGCGCCAGGCCCACCGGTACCACTCCAATTCCGGAGCAACCCGGACGCAGATGTCCCCGTCCGCGCCGGCGTAGGTCTCGGTCACCGCGCGAAGGTCGCGCTGCTCGGTCGCCCCGGTCACGTGCACCACGCGCCGGCCGGTGACTGAGTCCGCCTCGACCACCGGGGTGGGCGGGCGACGGGTGGGCGCGTCGAGGGAGACCAGCCGGAACCCCGACCCGGCCGGCCGGGCGGCCGGCCCCCGCTCGCCAACGGTCTCCACCCACACCCGCTCCACCGGCACGAGCGGCGCGAAGACCTCCACCTGTTCCGCCTCGGCGCGGTACCACTCGTGCTCCGGGATGACCGGCACGTACGTCCGGCTGCCCTGCACCACCCGCTCGTCGGCGCGCAGATCGCCGCGCCAGCCGAGGCCGGGCAGGCCCACCAGCACCCGACGGCCGCGCAGGTCGACGCGCCCGGCGGCGGGGACGATCTCGACCGGTCGCGGCGGCAGCGGCGTCCAGTCGGGCTGGTCCGCGAAGGGGTCGGGCAGGGGATTGCTCATGGGCCGACAACCCTCATCCGGTGCCGGCCAGCGGTGCACCGCGCTGTCGCATGAACGGCACCGGGTTGATCGCGCCACGGCTGGACCGGTCGCTGTTGACGTGCACCTCGAAGTGCAGGTGCGGGCCGGAGGAGTTCCCGCTGCTGCCGGAGTAACCGATCACCTCGCCGGCCTCCACCGTCTGCCCCGGCACCACCTTGGGCCGCTGGATCAGGTGGCAGTACCGGGTGATGAACCCGCCCACGTGCAGGATGTCCACGAACCAGCCGCAGCCGCCCTTGTCCGGCCAGCCGTCCCGGTCGCAGTCCCGCCGGCCCGAATGGTCGGGGTCGCAGCGGGCCACCAGGACCCGGCCCGCGGACGCGGCGTGGATCGGAGTCTCCTTGTCCGCCGCCAGGTCGACCCCGTTGTGGCTGCGGCGCTCGGCGGTGCGGAAGCCGGAGACGATGCCGCCCGGGAGCGGCGCCGTCCAGCCGGAGGCGGCGATCCGAGTGCCGGCGGCGGCGTCGCAGACCGCCTTTCCGGCGATCTCCACCGTGCGGGCCGCGCCCCCGGCGAGCGCGTCGACGATGCGGGCGGCCAGGTCCTCGTGCTTCGCGTACGCGTCCGGGAAGGCGCTGACCTGCACCCGCTGCGCCACCACGGTCAGCGGGCGCCGCTGCCAGTCCGGCACCTTCAGCAGCTTCTCGTAGAACTTCCCGGCGGCGTACGACGGCGTCATCCGCTGCTGGACGCTGCCCCAGCCCGGGCGCTGCTGGAAGAGGCCCAGCGAGTCGTGGTCGGAGCCGACGCCCTCGTGCGGCAGCGCCAGCGACGCCGGCACGGTGCTGTTGGCGAGGTTGCGCAGCGCGGACTCCTGCATGGCGGTGGCCAGCGCGACGACCCACCCCCGGGCGGGCACCTTCTTGTCCTGGCCGACCTTGATGATGACGGCGGCGTTGCGCAACTGGCCCTCGCCGTACTCGCTGAAGCGCGGCATGTCCCCGGTGACGTCGACCTGGTAGGCCGCGTCGCAGTCCAGGCCGGCAGTCAGGGCGTCCTTCTCGTCGCCGCCCAGTTCGGTGAGGAAGAACGCGCCGGCGCCGCCGACGCAGCAGAGCAGGGTGAGCACCGTGGCCAGTGCGGCGACCAGCACGCCGAGCCGCAGCTTGCGTCGGCGCGGGGTCGTCCCCTCCGCCACGGCGCTCATTGCCGCTCCCAGTCGACCACATCCACCAGCCACCGCCCGTCCGAGGCCACCAGTTCCAGCCGGAGCCGGCCGTTGTCGAGCGGCACGATGGCCTCCACGAACGACTCCGTCCGGGGCCGGAGGGTCACCTGGCCGGCCATCCGCCGGGCCGGCACGCTCTCCGGGTCCGCACCGGTCAGCTTCTCCGTCAGCGCCGCCGTGGACAGCGGTCGCAGCCGGCCCTGCCAGTCCTCCCCGCTGCTGCCGGGGCCGGTCAGCCAGGCGGTGGTGAAGCGGCCGGCGGTCTGCTCGGGGGTCAGTTCGCCCGGCCGGGTCTTCGGCGAGGGCGCCGTGGAGCTCGCCAGCACCCCGTCGTCACCGGCCTCCGGGTCGGCCGTGCTGATCGGCTCGCGTGGCCGGTTGCTCAGACCGACGGTCCGGTCGACCGGACCGGAGACCAGCCGGGCCACGCCGATCACGCCGAAGACCAGGGCGGCGATCACGAGCGCGATGCCGAGCCGGGACCGCAGCACCCGGGTGACCAGGAATTCCAGCGCCCGACGCATCGGCCTCACCGCGCCTCAGAGCGCACCCGAGGTGCCGGCTTGGCCGGCGCGCGGTCGGTCGAGCCCGGCCGGTAGATGGCGAAGGAGGGAGCTTCCTCGGGCACGTCGGGCTCCGTCCAGCTCGCCGGCTGCCGGCGGGGGCGCGGCGCGGTGGGGCGGTGCCCGTCCTGCGGTTCCGGCCCCGGGACCTCTTCGGTTCGCTCCCGCCCGTCCGGCCGCTGGCGCTCGCCGTGCGACGGGTCCTCGTGCCGGGCCTCCGGCCGGAGGCTGCTCTGGTCGAGCATGACGCCGCGTCGGCGGCCGACCGCCGGCTCGGCCGTGCCGCCGGGCTCGGCCACGTCCAGCCGGGCCGCCACCCGGATGTCGCGGAAGAACCGGCGGTGCCAGGAGCCGGCCGAGCTGATCGCCTCGCTGCTGTCCTTGCCGCCGAGCTGGGTGATCCGCCGGTACGGGCGGAGCAGCAGCCAACCCACCACGCCGCAGAGCCAGACCAGGACCACCTGGAGCCAGCCGGGCAGGGTGGGCGTGTTCATGATGAGGTCGACCGCGAACAGGTAGATGGCCGCGCCGGTGCCGAAGATGGCGATGTTGAAGACCGCCGCGACCACCGCGTTCGCCAGCCGGCGGAGGCCGGCGCTCGCCGGCCGCAGCAGGCCGACCGTGCCGAGGATCGGCGCGGCGATCACCGCCCAGCGGAAGATCAGGAAGCCGAGCAGCACCAGCAGCGAGGCGGTCAGGTCGAACATCGCGAAGAGCAGCGAGGCCAGCACCGCGATGAAGCCGGCCCCGATCCGGTCCATGTCACGGACGCCCTGAAGGTATTCGTACGCCTCCGGGTCCTCCGTCTTGATCTGCTCGGCGACCTTCGCCCACTGCTGCTGCTTGGCCTTGATGACCACATCCCGAGTGGCGGGATTCTTCCGGATCGACTCCGCCTCATCCCAGGTGAGCGACTTGGCGTCGTAGAGTGCCGGACCGTACTTCTTGGCGGTCTCGCTGTCGGCCGAGCCGAGCATTCCCCGCAGCCAGTTCCGGTAAAGCATCGTCTCCGTGGCGGTATCGCTGGCCCGCACGGCGGGGGGCCGCTTGTCGACGCAGGCGTCCGGGTTCGGCATCGCGCACCTGTCCGCCGGGATGTCCTTGGACCCGGGGCCGACGGCGTCGTGCACCACGCCCAGCGTGGTGATCAGGGTGTTGTCGGCGACGTTCGCGGACTTCACTGGCCAGGCGGCCAGGGCGGTCACCGCCACCATGACCAGCAAGGCCCAGCCGGCCGTGGTCATCGTGTTGCTCATGTCCGACTGGCGTGAGCGCCAGAGCAGATAGAGACCGACCACGCAGAGCGTGATGATGCCGAAGACGCTGAACACCTTCTGGTAGACGGCCTTCGTGGCGTGCTCCACCAGCGGGTCCGCCCAGGCCCACATCGAGCGCGGGTCCCAGGCCCGTTCGCGCAACGCGTTGGATGCGCCGATGACCGCGTTGGCGAACATGAACTCGCCGTTCGCGACCATGGTGGTGAAGCGGTAGTCGGGGTGGAGCACGGCCGAGGCGCAGCCGCCGTCCACGTCATACGTCGTGTAGCTGTATCCGGCGTAGCCGTACTCGCTGTAGAGCCCCTTGGGGCCGCGGAGCTTGGCGGAGTCGGGGCGGGAGGCGAACCAACCGGCGAGGCCCGAGTCGGGCGCGCCGGGGACCGGGGCGTTGCGGCACTCGACCTCGTCCTGGCTGACCTCCTTGAGCCGGGCAACGCAGGCGCGGAAGTCGGCCTGCCACTCCTTGGTGCTGCACAGCTCGGCCCGAGCCTGAGCGACCGGGGTGGCGGTGGCGTACGCGGGTGTGGCCCCGACCACCGGCCAGGCGATCGTGGCCACGGCGAGTACGCCGAGCGCGAGGAGGAGCGCCGCGATCCGTGCCCGCGCCATGTCACGCCTCCAGATCAGCCAGGACGGTCGGCAGCTGCCCGGCCGCCTGGGCGGCCGCGGCGGGGGTGGTGTCCAGGTGTTCCAGCAGCCCGTCGACGTACGACACGTCGACCCGGACCTTCTGCACCCGCCCGTCGACGTCGCGCATCACGAACTCGCGGAAGCCGAGCCGGGAGGCCGATCCGGAGTCCGCCTGGGAAAGCGAGGCCAGGGTGGCTTCGTAGCCGTCGTTGACCGGCACCCGCAGCAGCCGCAGCGCCTCGGAGGCGATCTCGGTGTCCTCGGCGATCCGGCCGACGAAGACGGTGGAGACCAGGTTCTGCACGTCGAGGCCGAGGATGTCCTTGGGGTTCTGCGAGGCGACCAGGGCGGCGAGGTTCCACTTGCGGGAGTCGCGGGCGAGGCGGACCAGGAACGACCGCCCGGAACGCCATCCCTCCATGAAGTGCGCCTCGTCCAGGCCGACCAGCTTCCGCGAGGACATCGAGCCGCCGTAACAGCGGCGGACGGCGAGCCGGTGCGCGGTGTGCAGCATCGGCAGGGCGAGGGCCTCCTCGGCCGACCAGTACTCCCGCTCGATCTTGAGGTCGGGCAGCCGCAGCCCGGCCATGGTGATCACGGTGAGCGCGGCGTCCGCGCCGAGCAGTCCCTCCGGCGGCCGGCCGAAGAAGAGCATGGCCAGCGGCATCTCGGCGGTGTCCAGCAGCAGGTTCGCCAGCTCCCGGCCGGCGTCGTCGTCCAAACCCTGCAGGCAGGCGACCACATCGTCCAGGGTGGAGGTCTCCTCGGCCGGTACCTGGCGTACGGCGTGCCGGAACAGGGTGGCGGTGGACGCCTCCCGGGCCACCTGCGGCGGCACCAGCATCATGCAGATGTCCTGCACCAGCATGCGGCGTTCCGCGCGGGCATTGGAGACCGCGATCTCGAACTCCCGGTCGCCCGCCGACCCGGCGCTGAACTCGCTGCGCAGCGGCGTCGGAATCAGCGCGTACGGGGCGAGGGTGCCCTGCTCGGAGCCGGTCAGGTTGAGCACCCGCGCGTACGGCGCCAGCTCCGGCATCGCGCACAGCCGGGCCAGCGGGCCGGACGGGTCGAGCAGGGTCACCTGGACGCCGCGCCGGGCGGCCAGGTAGCCGAGCGCGCCGAGCAGGGTGGACTTGCCGCCGCCCGGTTCGGCGACGAACACGGCGAGCCCGGACCGCTCGCGTACCTCCATGGGGAAGTGCAGGTCGAGGAAGACCGGGCGGCGGCAGGTGCCGGCGGTCCGGCCGATCAGGTCGCCGCGCCGGTCGCCAACGGTGGAGGCGGCCTGCGGCAGCGCGGCGGCGAGCAGGTTGACCGGCATTCGGCGGACGTAGCCGGTGTTGGCGATCGGCTCGCCGGGGATGAACTCGCGGGCCAGCCAGTCCTGGTTCTTCGGGTGCTGGAGCGAGATCCGCAGCTCGCGGGAGTAGAGCTGGATGAGCCGCCGGGCCCGCTCCAGGCACTCCTCGCGGGTCCGGCCGCCGACCGCGATCCGGTGCCAGCCGTGCGCGCGGGCCGAGTCGACCGGCAGGCCGGTGGTCATCTCGTCGCCGATCACCAGGGCCCGCTTGGCGAGCCGTTCCAGCTCGGGCGGGGCGTCGATGCCGTGCTCGGCGTAGTCGAGCTGCTGGGAGCGGATCATCCGGAGCCGGTGCTCCAGGTTTCGGAAGGAGTCGCCGGGGCCGAGGATGTCCACCCGGGTGGAGAGCTCCATCGGCCACGGCAGCCGCTCGTGGAAGTGCAGCCAGGGCTCGTGCCGCTCGGGAATCTCCAGCGGCTCCATCCGGCCGACCGCGAGCACGGCCACGTGCCGCTCCTCGCCGGTCATCCGGTTGACCAGCTTCACCGTCGAGCCGTACGGGGTGCGGTAGCGCTCGACCTGCTCGGTGAGGGCGAGCAGGTCACCGCGTTCCCACCGCCCGTTGGTCACCGGGGACAGCGCGCCGGGCGGCGCCATGCACAGCGCGACGGAGCGGTAGAGCAGCCATTCCAGCTCCTGCGCGGTAACCCGGCGGCCCCGCATGCCGAACGCGCTGAGCACCTCGTCGAACTGCTCGACCGTGCGGCCCAGCCGGCGGCGCTCGCCGTCGGCGGTGCCGCGGCCGAAGGTGCGCAGCAGCCGTTCGGTGAGCGAGTCGCCCAGCGACCGGCGGGCGAACGTGACCCCGAGGTAGGTCTGACCCTCGGCGTGGTTGACCGCCATCAGGTGCCGCTGTGCCGCGACCAGGTGGTCGGCCCAGCCGGGCGTGCCGGGCACGTCGGGCAGCGGCGCGGCGGTGTGCGCGTCGATGGTGCGGGCCCACTCGTCGGCCGGGAACGGCCGGGTGGTGCGGCGCAGGTGCAGCCGGAAGCCGGCCAGGCCGGCGTACTGCTCGGAGATGGCCGAGAGCAGCGCCTCGCGCTCGGCGTCGGGGCGGAACGCCCAGCGCACCTCGGGCAGCCAGTACCAGGCGGTGACCGTGTTCGGGGTGAAGGTGAGGTGACCGGCGATCTCGGTGATCGCCAGCTCCACCGACGGGTCCCGGTCGCCGAACTTGATCTTCGGGGGGCGGACCTGGACCGGCTTCACGGGCTTGCCGCTCCGCGCCGCGGACCGCTGCCGCGGCGCTGTCACCTCCCGGCTCGGCGCAGTGGCGACCTCGCGGCCGCTCGACCGGGCCCCCGCCTCCGCCCGCCGGTCGCCACGGCGGGCCGGGCGGGCCGGGGCCTCGGGGTCGGCCAGTTCCGGCTCGGTCGTCGCGCGGAGCGCGGGCAGCCGGTCGCCGGCCTGGTGGGGGACCCGGGAACGGGTGGGCGCCGGATCGAGGGCGGCCGGCCGACCGGCGGGCCGCTCCGCCGGCTCGGCGGGGTACGACGGCACGTGGCTGGCCTCGGGGGCCTCCCGGGGGCGCCCGACCGGCCGTACGCCCGGAGCGGTCTCCCGGAGCCGGACGCTCGGCGGCTCCTCCTCCGGCGGGCCACCCTGGTCGGTCATCGAGGGGGGCGGCTCGGTCGGGGCGGCGGGCTGGTGCGGGATGGGCAGCGCCTCCCGCCCGACCCCGCGGCGGGGCGGCGCCACCACCGGTGTCGGCTCCGCCGCGGTGGGCAGGCCGGCCGGGGGGCTCGCGGGCCGGGCCGGGCGCCGGCCGCCGGGCTGCGCGCCGCCGAACAGGTCGAGGAACGGTGAGTCGATGTCGCCGCTGTCGCCGGTCGCCGGCCGCTGTTCGGGGCCCGGCGTGCGGGTCGTCGCCGGGCGGGGCGGTTGGAAGACCCCGACCCGACCGTGCCCGGGGCTGGTGACCAGGGCCGGGTCGAGAGCGACCTCGTCCAGTTCCTCGTCCTGCGGGTGATCGAACGATCGCGCTCGGTTACCGTGCGGCCCGGCCGGACGTCCGGCCGGGGAACCCGGCGTGGAAGAGCGACTCATGCGACCGCCTCACCCGCGTCGTCCGTCCGCCCCGTCGGGGTACGCCCGGTCATGCCAGTTCCTCCCGGATCCTGATCCGGCTCGCCACCAGCCGCGGGTCGCGCAGTTCGGCGGCCGGCTCCCGGGTGCGTCGCCAGTCCGTCAGCGCGGTCCGGATGACCATGCGCGCCGGTCGGTCCGGGTCGACGTACCGGAAGATGAACGAGGTGGTCACGATGGCGAGCGAGATCTCCCACGCGGGGAAGAGCTCGACCTGCAACGTGAACAACCAGTGGATGAACATGTAGAGGGGCACGAGCAGCATGAACAAGCCGTACTGGGCGTACGGCAGGTGGACGGGAAGGGTGTATCCGGGCGGCCCGAGATAGACGAGACGAGCCCGGTAGATGTCGTCGTCGGTGCGCAGCCGCATGGTTGCCCGCGCCTATTCGAAGATCAGGTTGATCAGGTAATCGCCGACGAAGAAGAGTGTGGCGGCGCCGGCGATGAAGGCCAGGCCGATGATGGCGATGGCCGAGCTGGTCAGCACCTTCGAGATCTCGCCCCGGCTGGCGCGCCCGATGAAGATGACGCCGAGCACGGCGAGCAGGATCGGCGCGATCTTGCTGGCGAAGAAGCTGACGACACTGTTGGTGTCGATGCCCTTGGGGGCCGGCTCGGCGAGTGGAGTCGACGCCAGGGTGTGGAGCGCGTGGTCGACGGCTGCGCTCGCCGCCCCCATGAGCTCGGTGGCGATCACTGGAAACCTCCCCATGTCGCGGCCGGCGGCGCCGCGGCGGTGCAGTAGGCAAGCCTGGCGGGATGGTGCTCATTCGACACAGCGTGCGCGACGCTGCGTTCGTCACCCACCACGGAGAGTGGTGAGCTTTGGGGGGATTCTTCCCGCTTCGGCCCTCCCTCCAGGCTTCGCCATCTCGATGCTGGGCAATTCCAAAGCGTACGGGCCGGCCCTCTTTGCGACAACCCGCGAAGAGTCGACCCGGAGCGACCCGGACGACCGATCGTACACCTGTTCCAATTCCCATGTCAGGGCCGTCGTGGAGGGTTGCCGCCCGGGCCGCCGGAAGCCCTGCTGGCGACCGGTACTGTCGGGTCGTGACCGATCTGGTGCGGGCGCAGGCCCCGGTGGTGATGGGCGTCCTCAACGTCACGCCCGACTCCTTCTCCGACGGCGGCAGATACGCCGATCTCGGCGCGGCCGTCGGACACGGAGTGCGACTGCGCGCGGAGGGCGCGGACCTGGTCGACGTGGGCGGCGAGTCCACCCGGCCGGGCGCCGAGCGGGTCGACGCGGAGACCGAGATCGCCCGGGTGCTGCCGGTCATCCGCGAGCTGCACGCCGCCGGCATCCCGGTCAGCATCGACACCAGCCGCGCCCGGGTGGCGGAGGCCGCCCTCGCCGCCGGTGCGGACGTGGTCAACGACGTCTCCGGCGGCCTCGCCGACCCGGACATGGCGCGGGTGGTCCGGGACGCCAGCTGCCCCTGGGTGCTCATGCACTGGCGGGGGCATTCGCGCCAGATGCGCGACCTGGCCAGCTACGGCGACGTGGTGGCCGACGTCCGGACCGAGCTGAGCCAGCGGGTCGACGAGGCGCTCGCCGCCGGGATCGCCCCCGAGCAGATCATCATCGATCCCGGGCTGGGCTTCGCGAAGACCGCCGCGCACAACTGGGAGCTCAGCGCCCGGCTGCCCGAGCTGGTGAACCTCGGCTTCCCGGTGCTGTTCGGATCGAGCCGGAAGTCGTACCTGGGCCGGCTGCTCGCCGCTGCCGACGGCATGCCCCGGCCCACCTCGGGACGCGAGGCGGCCACCGTCGCCACCAGCGTGCTCGCGGTGGCGGCCGGGGCCTGGGGGGTACGGGTGCACGACGTCCGGGGCACCGCCGACGCGCTCGCCGTCTGGCGGGCCACCGGCCGCCCGTGCCTGGCGACCACGATGATCGAGGGGGACCGGTGAGCGCGAGGAGTGAGCCGGTTTTGCGAGCCCCGCAGTCGCGAACGAAGGGGGACCGGTGACGGACCGGATCGAGCTGACCGGCCTGCGCGCCCACGGCCGGCACGGGGTGTACGACTTCGAGCGCGCCCAGGGGCAGGAGTTCGTGGTCGACGCCGTGCTCGAACTCGACCTCGGCCCGGCCGCGCGCTCGGACGAGGTGACCGACACCGTGCACTACGGTGAGCTGGCCGAGAAGTTGGTCGCGGTGATCACCGGGGAGCCGGTCAACCTGATCGAGACGCTCGCCGACCGGCTGCTCGCGGTCTGCCTGGCCGAGCCGCTGGTCGCCGCCGCCACGGTCACCGTCCACAAGCCCGAGGCCCCCATCCCGCACGCCTTCCGGGATGTGGCCGTGACGATGCGGCGTACCCGATGAGCCGGGCCGTGCTGTCGATCGGCAGCAACCTCGGCGACCGGCTCGCCCACCTCCGTGCGGCGGTGGCCGCCTTCGACGACGCCGTGCTGGCGGTCTCCGGCGTCTACGAGACTCCACCGTGGGGGGACGCCGAGCAGCCCGCGTACCTGAACGCGGCGGTGCTGGTCGCGGACCCGGCGGCGACCCCGGGCGACTGGCTGGCCCGGGCCCGGGCCGCCGAGCGGGCGGCCGGGCGGACCCGGGACCCGGAGCGCCGGTACGGGCCGCGCACCCTCGACGTCGACGTCATCGCGGTCTGGGACGACGCCGGTGCGCCCGTGCTGAGCGACGATCCGGAGCTGACCCTGCCGCACCCGCGCGCCCACCTGCGGGCCTTCGTGCTGCGGCCGTGGATCGACATCGAACCGCACGGCCGGCTGCCCGGACACGGCTGGCTGACCGACCTGCTCAACGCCGAGCCGCTGGCCGGGGACGCCCTGGAACTCAGCCCTCGGCCGGATCTGGCGATACAGTCGGACACATGACCCAGTGGAGCCGGACGGCATGAGTCAGGCGCAGTTCCCGCGCGATCCCGAACGATGGCGGATGGGCCCCACCCGGATCTCCACACTGGTGGTGGCCGGCCTCGCCGCCGCCGCGGTGGCCTGGCTGCTGATCAGCAGCTTCTACTACCCCAGCGCGCCGAGGCTGCCCTGGCTGCCGGTGGTCACGCTGGCCGCCCTCGCGGTGCTCGAGGGGTACGCGGCGATCAACACCCGCGGCCGGATCGAGCGCCGACCCGGGCGGGACCCGGTGAATCCGCTGCTGGTCGCCCGGTTCGTGGTGCTGGCCAAGGCGTCCGCGCTGGCCGGGGCGATCTTCACCGGCTTCTACGCCGGGCTGACCGGCTGGCTCTTCGTCGAGCGCACCGCCGCAGCCGTCGGCGACCGGCCGGCCGCCGGCGCCGGGCTGCTCGCCTCGCTCGCCCTGGTCGCGGCGGCGCTCTGGCTGGAGCGGTCCTGCCGGGTGCCGGAGCAGGAGGACGACGAGGACCGCGACCCGGGTGATCGGGAGACTCCGCGCGGCCGCCTCTGATCAGGGGTTCCCACCACCCGCGCCCGCAGGTACCGTGCCTGGCGACCGGAGAGCAACGGCCGCCGCCGGTCCGCCCGCGCGTCGGACGGCACGGCGGGGCGACGTGGGAGGCGCGGGTCATGGGGTACGACCAAACGGCCCAGGGTGAGTCCGTGCCCGCCGCCGTGCTGGAGAACGTCTTCGACGACCCCGCGCACGGCGAACCCGGCCGCGACCGGATCGCCGTCCATGTGGTCTGGGAGTTCCTGCTGCTGGCCGGGCTGGCCGCGCTGACCTGGCTGCTCTGGCGGGACGACGCGGACGCGCTGCGCGGCATCGGCCTGCAGACCCTCCTGGTCAACGTGGCCGGGCTCGGGCTGCTCACCCTGGCCGCCGGGCTGAGCCTGCGCGCCGCCGTGCCCAACCTGGCGGTCGGTCCGGTCGCGGTGGCCGCCGCCCTGCACTTCGCCGAGCAGAGCGACCGGGGCGTCCGGGAGGCGCTGCTCCCCGCGCTGGTGGTGGCGGCGCTCGGCGGGCTGGCGCTGGCCCTGGCGGTGGTGGTGCTGCACGTGCCCGGCTGGGCGGCGAGCCTGGCCGGCGCGGCCGGCGTGGTCGTCTACATCGAGCGGCGTACCGCCCCGGTCGTGCTCCAGGGCGGGTACGACTTCCGGCGCACCGCCCTCTACCTGTTCATCGGCTTCGCCGCGGTGGCCGTGCTCGGTGGGCTCTTCGGCGCGATGCGGCCGGTCCGCCGGCTGGTCGGGCGGTTCCGGCCGGTCGCCGACCCGGCCCGGCGCCGGGGTGGCGTCGCCGCCACGGTGGCCGCGCTGGCCCTGATCGGTTCCACCGTGCTGGCCACGCTTGGTGGGGTATTGATCGTCGCGAACGGGAACGGACCGGTGGCGCCGAGGTCCGGGCTGGACTGGTCGGTGCTGGCAATCGGCACGGCGATGCTCGCCGGCACCAGCGCCTACGGCCGGCGCGGGGGGATCTTCGGCACCCTGTTCGCGGTCAGCCTGGTGGAGGTCTTCCTGGTCTGGGCGGCGGCCCAGGGCTGGACGATCAGCCGGTGGGCCGTCGGCGGGGCCACCCTGGGCATCGGGCTGCTGGTCACCCGGCTGGTCGAGGCGTTCGGCCGGCCGCGGCAGGCCTTCGTGCCGGCCGAGGTGGGGCCGTCCGGCGACGGCACGATCAGCACCGGCTGGGCGCTGACCCGGCCGCCGGAGCCGGCCGACGCCTGGCCCTCGGTGCTGCCGGTCCGGACCGACACCACGGTCGACGCGTGGGACGCGCCGCGCTGGGAGAGCGAGCCGCGGCGCTGGGACGCCGACGACCGCTGACCGCACCGGATCGCCGGCCGGCGACGCCCGCGCGATGACGGGCCGAACCTGATCTCGGCGGCTAGGCTCGGCGCATGAGCGAGCGTCAGCGAGCGAATCATCAGCACAGCGCGGTGGTGTCTCATGTCGTCGCCGAGCGGAGCGAGGTGGCGGCATGAGCGAGACTCCCGGCGCCGGCGGCCGTACCTTCGACGAGCTCGACAAGCTCTCCACGGAGGAGTTGCGCGAGCGGGCGTTCGCCCTGGCCCGGGAGCGTCGCGACGTCGGGTTCTTCTGGTCGGTGCTGCGGCACCTGCCCAACTCGGACGAGGCCGCTGCCCTGGACGGCGCCCCCAACTCGGTCGGGCCGACCATCGACGAGGCCAACGCGCTGTGGCGGGAGCTCACCGGCCACGGCTACGAGGAGTCGGCACCGCTGCTGCGGGCCGCCTTCATCGACTACCTGCTGAAGCACTGAGGGATGACCACCCGCCGGCCCAGGGCGGTGGCGCGCAGGTTTGCCCGGCGGGGTGGGCCGGGCACTGACCGCCCCATGGCCCTCACCAATCGCGTCCGGACCGTCAGCGGCTACGGCACGGCCGCCGGCACCGGCACCCTCGCCGCGCTTCTCCTCGTCGGAGTGTGCGGCAGCCCGATGTACGTGGGCTCGGTCCAGGACCACACCGACCCGAACGGGGCCGGCGGCTGGTTCCTGCGGCTGCTCGCCTGGCCGGCCTGGCGGCTGCACGCCGACGACCCGTCCCAGGGGGTGCTCGCCGCCGACCTGCGGGCGATCCTGCTGGTGATCCTGGCCGCCGCACTCCTCTACCTGCTGCCCGCCGCGCAGGTGGCCCGGGTGCAGGGCTCGGCCAGCCAGTTCTTCTCCGGCTGGGCGGCGTACGCCCTGGCCGGCGGCTGCACCGGGCTGCTGGCCACCCTCCTCGGGCCGGACGGGTCGCTCCTCGCCGCCTTCCAGGCGGCCAGCACCGGGGCCGGCTACGGCTTCTTCGCCGGCTGGATCATCGGCCTGGCCAGCCTCGGCGGCCGCGCCTGAGGCAGCTCGGGCCCCCGCGCCCGCCCCCGGCCGCGAGGTCCCGCGCCCGCCGCCTGGTCTCGCGCCCGCCGCACGGTTCCGCGCCCGCCGCACGGTCCCGCCGCCGCTTAGTCCGGCACGGCGCCCAGTTCCAGCAGTCGGGACCGGCTGAGCAGCCCCACCGGCCGCCCGTCCTCGGTGACCACGGCGCGCTCGGCGGCCGAACTGAGCAGCGCGCCCAGCGCGTCGTACGCCGAGCCGCCCAGCGGCAGCGCCGGCAGGTCCGACCCGTCGCCGGTCGGGAGCGGCTCCAGCACCTCCCGGGTGACCGGGGTCACCGCGAGCCGGCGGATGCCCCGGTCGGCGCCGACGAACTCGCGTACGAACGGCGAGGCGGGCGAGCCGAGCAGGGCGGCCGGGGTGTCGTACTGCTCCAGCCGGCCGCCCTCGGAGAGCACCGCGATTCGGTCGCCCAGCCGCACCGCCTCGTCGAGGTCGTGGGTGACCAGCACGATGGTCTTGCGAACCTCGGCCTGCAGCCGCAGGAACTCCTCCTGCAGCCGGGTCCGGACGATCGGGTCGACGGCCGAGAAGGGCTCGTCCATGAGCAGCACCACCGGGTCGGCGGCGAGCGCCCGGGCCACCCCCACCCGCTGCCGCTGGCCGCCGGAGAGCTCGTGCGGGTAGCGGCGACCGAACTGTGCCGGATCGAGGCCGACCAGCTCCAGCAGTTCGTTCACCCGGTCCCGGGTCCGCCCGCGCGGCCAGCCGAGCAGCCCCGGCACGGTCGCCACGTTGGCGGCCACCGTCTGGTGCGGGAAGAGGCCGACGTTCTGGATCACGTACCCGATGCGGCGGCGCAGCGCCACCGGGTCGACTCGGGTGACGTCGTCGTCGCCGAGCAGAATCCGGCCGTCGGTCGGCTCGATCAGCCGGTTGATCATGCGAAGCACCGTGGACTTGCCACAGCCGGACGGGCCGATCAGCACCACCAGCTCGCCGGCCTTCACCTCCAGGCTCAGCTCCCGGACCGCCTCGGTGCCGTCGGGGTAGCGCTTGCGGATGCGCTCGAGGGTGATCGATGCCGCGCTGGGTCCACCGGCGGATCCCGGGGTAACGTCCACGTGTGTCCCTCCACCTCAGCTACCGGGCCGCGCCGGGTAACCCGTGGTTCTCCTGGCAGTACGTGCGGGACAACTCTGACACGATCCTCGCCGCGCTGCGCGAGCACGCCTGGCTCACCGGCCGGGCGGTGCTGATCGCCGCGCTGGTGGCGCTGCCGCTGGCGGTGGCCGCGTACTGGTTCCGGTCGCTGTCCGGGCCGATCCTGGCGCTGACCGGGGTGCTGTACACGATCCCGTCGCTGGCCCTGTTCGCCTTCCTCGCGCCCTACCTCGGCATCGGCGCGATCACCGTGCTCAGCGGGGTGGCGCTGTACGCGCTGCTGGTCATCGTGCGCAACGCCCTGGCCGGGCTGAACCAGGTGCCGCCCGAGGTCCGGGAGGCCGCCGAGGGGATGGGGTACGGCCGCTGGGGCCGGCTGTTCCGGATCGAACTGCCGCTGGCCCTGCCCGGCATCCTCACCGGCGTACGGCTGGCCACCGTCTCCACGGTGGCGTTGGTCACGGTCGGCGTGGTGGTCGGCCGGGGCGGCCTCGGCCAGCTCATCTTCGCCGGCTTCCAGAACAACTTCTACAAGGCGGAGATCATGACCGGCACGGTGCTCTGCGTCCTGCTGGCGCTGGTGCTGGACCTGCTCCTCGCCGGCGTCGGTCGGCTGCTCACCCCCTGGCTCCGCCGGCGGGCATCGTGAGCGCGAGGAGTGCAGCGCGGCGGAGCCCCGCAGTCGCGAACGGAAGGCCGCCCGCATGAACCCCGTCGAGCAGGCCGTGGTCTGGCTGAACGACCCGCTGAACTGGACGAATCCGGGCGGCATCCTGGACCGGCTCGGCGAACACCTGACCATCTCCGCGCTGGCGGTGCTGCTGGGCTGCCTGGTGGCCTGGCCGGTCGGGCTCTGGCTCGGGCACAGCGGCCGGGGCGGCGGGGCGGTGCTGCTGGTGTCCAACGTCACGCTGGCCGTGCCGACGCTGGCGCTGCTGACCATCCTGCCGCTGACCTTCCTCGGCTTCGGCCGGCCGGCCGTGGTGGTCGCGCTCGCCGTGTTCGCGGTGCCGCCGCTGTTGGCCAACGCGTACACGGGGGTGCGGCAGGCCGACCCGGAGGCCCGGGACGCGGCCCGTGGCATGGGGCTCTCCGGCGGGCAGCTGCTGCGCCGGGTGGAGTTGCCGCTCGCGGTGCCGTACCTGGCCGCCGGGTTCCGTACCGCCGCGGTGCAGGTGGTCGCCACCGCGGCGCTGGCCTCCTTCGTCAACGGCGGCGGGCTGGGGCAGATCATCCGGGCCGGCTTCGGGCTGGACATCGCGGCCGGCGGTGGGCAGATCATCGCCGGCGGGGTGCTGGTCGCCGGGCTGGCGCTGCTGGTCGAGGGGGTGCTCGCGCTGGTGGAGCGGGGCGTCACGCCGCGCTCGCTGCGGCGGGCCCGGGGCGCGGCGAACCGGCGCGCGGCCGACGCCACGGCAGGTAGCTGAACCGGGCCAAACCGCGCGCCCGGTGACGATCCAGTCACGAAATCGGCTCGGAGTTTGTCGGTCCGACCCGGAGGATATTGGCTGGACTCGCGGGCGGCCGACCGGATCGCCCGTCGGACACGCGGCCGGCCCGAAACGGGTCGCGCCGGGACACGGAAGGCGGGCACACATGCGCGCACGTACACGCCTGGCCGTCGGGGCGCTCGGCGCCCTCACGGCGGCGGGCCTGCTCACCGGCTGCGGTGACGCCGGTTCCTCGGGCACCGACGCCCCCCAGCAGGGTGCCTCCGGGGCCGGCTGCGCCCCGGTCGCGGGCGACCAGCTGACGGTCCTCACCGACGACAAGAAGCTGCAGAACACCGACAACGTCCTCCCGGCGATCAACGCCAAGGCCGCCACCCCGCAGTTGGTGGCCGCGCTGGACCAGGTCTCCGCGAAGCTCGACACCCCCAAGCTGATCGAGCTGAACCGGGCGGTCGACGTCGACCGCAAGACCCCACAGGTCGCGGCGAAGGAGTTCGCCGACGCCAACGGCGTCACCCAGGGCGTGGCGAAGGGCCCGGGCGGCCAGGTCACGGTCGGCGCGGGCAACTTCAGCGAGAGCCAGACCGTCGCCGAGCTCTACAAGATCGCCCTCACCGCGGCCGGCTACCAGGTCAAGGTGCAGACCATCGGCAACCGTGAGCTCTACGAGCCGGCGCTGGAGAAGGGCGAGATCCAGGTCGTCCCCGAGTACGCGGCCACCATGGCCGAGTTCCTCAACACCAAGGCCAACGGCAAGGACGCCGCGCCGGTCTCCTCGCCGGAGCTGGACAAGACGGTCAGCGCGTTGAAGGCCGCGGGCGACAAGGTCGGCATCACCTTCGGCCAGCCGTCCCAGGCCCAGGACCAGAACGCCTTCGCGGTCACCAAGGCCTTCGCCGACAAGTACCAGGTCGCCACGCTCTCCGACATGGCGAGCAAGTGCTCCGGCCAGGCGACGGTGCTGGCCGGCCCGCCGGAGTGCCCGCAGCGGCCGAAGTGCCAGGCCGGCCTCGTCCAGGTCTACGACTTCAAGGCCGGCTCGTTCAGCTCGCTGGACGCTGGCGGCCCGCAGACCAAGAACGCGCTGAAGACCGGGGCGGCCAGCGTCGGCCTGGTCTTCTCCTCCGACGCCGCGCTCGCGGCGAGCTGACCGTACCGACCGTTCCGGCCTGCCACGCCGCGACCCGGAACGGTCGCCGGTCGCCGACGGACCAGCCCGATCCGTCGGCGACCGGACCCGGCCCGGCGGCCCGCCAGGGAAAGCCTGGTCACCGCCGTTACATCGGTGCTTTCGGCCCGTTCCCTACCGGGGCAACTCTCGGTAGTCTGCACAGCCATGCCCGCCCCGGTCGCCCCCGCCGAAAAGCGCAGTCCATCGCTGCTGACCGTCCTGTTCTGGATCGGGGTGGGGCTCGCGCCCCTTGCGGCGCTGACCCTGCTGGTCGCCGGTGGCGACGGGTCGCTGCGGGTCGGCGCGGTGCTGGCGATCCTCGCCGTGGTGCTGATCGGTCTCTCCATCGCGCTGCGCCCCGACAACAGCGGCGACGTCGCCGGCAGCGAGGCGATGCGCGAGGAGATCGAGCAGCTCCGCCGCGAGCTGCGCAGCGAGATCGTGGCCGCCGCGCAGCGCGGCAACCAGGCGCTCGATCAGGCGCACCGGACCCAGGAGACGGTCATCGCGCTGCGGCGCCGGCTGGACGCGACGGCGGCCGCCGCCGCGGGGATCAGCGTGGCGGCCGCGGAGGAACCCGCCGGTGGCCGCGCCCGGGTGCCGTCCGGCGAGACGTACGACGATGGCCGAGTCCGCTACGCAGCCACGGAGCAGCCGGGCTGGGGGCAGCCCGCCGGCCGGGACGAGGACGAGCCGGCGGGCCGCCCGCAGTCCGGCACCCGCGCGGAGCGCCCCGCCCCACCGACCGATCGTCCGCAGCCCGGCGTCTACGGCGCCCCGCGTACCCAGGAGCCGGACGCCCGCCCGGAACCGCGACCGGTCGGGGTGGTGCATCACACCGAGACCGTGCACGTCACCACCCGGCACACCATCGTGGACGGTGCGGCGGATCAGGTCGCGGGCGGCCGCTACGCCGGCCGCTGGTCCCCGGCACCGGAGGAGCGGCCGTGGAGCGGCGCGGAGCCGGAGGAGCGCCCCCGGTCCGGCCACCGGGAGGTGGCGGACGACCCCGCCCGGTCGTCCGGCGACCGCTGGGGCGGCCACGGCGAGGGACGAGACGGCGCCGCCTGGTCCGGGCCGGGCGGGCCGCGGGATGGCGCCGCCTGGTCCGGGCCAGGCGGTGAGCGGAACCACGGGGCGGCCCCGTCCTGGGAGGACGGCTCCTGGTCCGGCACGCCGGCGCCGGAGCAGCGGTGGGCGGCCCGGGCCGGCGGCGCGGGCGCGTCCGCTGACGACCGCGGGTGGCCGGCCGGCGGCGACGACCGGACCGGGTCCACCGAACCGGCCGGGCCGGGTGACCAGCGGTCCTGGCCGGCTTCGCAGGCGGGCCCGCCGGGCCAACGGTCCTGGTCGGCGGGCCGGGACGGCGACGACCGGTCCTGGGCGACCGGCCGCGAGGGGGGCCGTGCCGAGCAGTCCTGGTCCGCGCCGCAGGACGAGCGTTACTGGGCGGACCCGGCGGTGGGCCGGCCGTCACCGGACGGCCGAGCCGGGGCCCCGCCCGCGCCGTCCGGCCGGGCCGCCGCCTCCGACGATCCGGACGGCGAGTACTGGTCCGAGCTGCGCGCCGGGAATCGCTGGGCGTCGGTCCGCGACGACGAGCACGGCCGGGAGGTCCGGGTCGGGGAGCGGCACGCCGCGGTGCACGCCGACGGCGCCGGCAGCGAGTACCGGGTCGAGGATCGCTGGGCGTCCGTCCGCGAGCCCAACCGGGGCCACGCGGCCGGCGCGGGAGCCGGCTGGGTGGAGGGGAACCGGCCGGCCCTGCCGGTCGGCGGGGTGCCCGTACCGGACGAGTGGCGCCCCCCGACGCAGCGCAGCGGGCAGCCCGAGTGGCGCCAGGCCGAGCCCGAGCCGGCCCGGTACGGCTACCCGCCGCGCGACGAGACGCCCCGCGCCGGCGACCCCCGCTCCGCCGACCGCTGGCGCTGACGCCGCCGGCTGCCGTGTGCCGGCCTACTTGTCGATGTCGCCGACCACGAAGAACATCGAGCCGAGGATGGCGATCAGGTCCGGCACCAGGCAGCCGGGGAGCAGCGTCGCCAACGCCTGCACGTTCGCGTACGAGGCGGTGCGCAGCTTGAGCCGCCACGGCGTCTTCTCGCCCCGGGACACCAGGTAGTAGCCGTTGATGCCGAGCGGGTTCTCGGTCCACGCGTAGGTGTGCCCCTCCGGGGCCTTGACCACCTTGGGCAGCCGGGTGTTCACCGGCCCGGTGAGCCGGTCCACCCGCTCCAGGCACTGCTCGGCGAGGTCCAGCGACGCGTACACCTGGTCGAGCAGCACCTCGAAGCGGGCGTGGCAGTCCCCGGCGGTCTTGGTCACCACCGGCACGTCGAGCTGGTCGTACGCCAGGTAGGGCTCGTCCCGGCGGAGGTCCAGGTCCAGGCCGGAGGCCCGGGCGACCGGCCCGGACGCGCCGAACGCGGCGGCGTCCGCCGCGGACAGCACACCCACCCCGACGGTCCGGGCCAGGAAGATCTCGTTCCGCCGGATCAGGTGGTCGAGGTCCGGCATCCGCCGGCGCACCTCGCCGATGGCCGCCCGGGCCCGGCCCGTCCAGCCGGCCGGCACCTCCTCCTTCAGGCCGCCGACCCGGTTGAACATGTAGTGGATCCGGCCGCCGGAGACCTCCTCCATCACCGCCTGGAGGGTCTCCCGCTCGCGGAACGCGTAGAACACGGGGGTGATCGCGCCGATCTCCAGGGGGTACGAGCCGAGGAACATCAGGTGGTTGAGCACCCGGTTCAGCTCGGCCAGGGCCATCCGCAGCCAGACCGCGCGCTCCGGCACCTCCATGCCCATCAGCCGTTCCACCGCCAGCACCACGCCCAGCTCGTTGGCGAACGCCGAGAGCCAGTCGTGCCGGTTGGCCAGCACGATGATCTGCCGGTAGTCGCGTACCTCGAAGAGCTTCTCCGCGCCCCGGTGCATGTAGCCGACGATCGGCTCGGCCGAGACCACCCGCTCGCCGTCGAGCACCAGCCGCAGCCGCAGCACGCCGTGGGTGGAGGGGTGCTGGGGGCCGATGTTGAGCACCATGTCGGTGCCGAGCTGCTCCCCGCCGGCGCCGGTGCCGACGGTCAGTTCGCGGAGATCGCCGGCGTCCGTGGTCATGCCCGTCATCGTGCCATGAAGGGAGCCAGCGCGACGTCGAGCGGTTGCAGCAGCCACCAGTGCCCGCCCAGGCCGGCCGGGTCGGTCAGCTCGGCCACCGCCGACGCGGCGGCGAGCGCCCGGACGTACCCGGCGGGGTCGCGGGAGGCCAGGCTCAGCGGCGGTCGCCCGCCGTCGGCCCCGAGCGCCCGCAGCGCCTCCCGCTGCAAGACCAGGGTGTACGCACACCGGGCGACCCGCTCACCGGCGGAGGCGACCGCGTCCACGGCGACGTGCGCGGTGACGTCACACGTCCCGTCGGGCACCGGCGGCACCTGCCGCCCACCCCGATACCCGGTCAACGTCCCGTCCACCGGCCGCTCGCCCTTCAGGTGCCCGTAGTCCACGGCCAGCGCTAGCCCTCGCTCTATCTTTCGGACTGCCTCAGCCCACGCCTCGTCCCTGGTCCTGCCGATCTCGGCACTCGCGCCGGTGGGTGGTTCCGGGCGGCCAGACCGGCTCCGGGCGGTCAGGCTTGATCCCTCCGCCGGTCGGGCCGCCCGGAACCCCGACCCGGTCCGGCTGGTCTCGTCGCTTCCGGTCAGCGGCCACCACCGGTCCAGCCAGTCGGCATCCGCGGCGTCGACCAGGTCACCCACCGACTCCTCACCCGTCGTCGGGTCCACCAGCAGATACCGCCAGCCCTCGGGCGTGTGCACAGCCAGGTCCAGCGGCACGTTGTCCAGCCACTCGGTGGCCACGAGCAGTCCGGTGATCCCCGCAGGAATCTCGTCCAGCCAGGCGATCTCAGCCGGGAGGTCCTCGGGGCGGGGTGCCTTCTCGACGGCGGTGAGGCGTACCCGAGCGGCGAGCGGGACCGGGGCGGTGGGCGACGGCCCGGCGGAGCGCGACCCGAGCCCGGAGGGTGACGGGCGGACGGCGGCCGCGGTGGTCAGGGTTTCCGGGGAGCCCGCACGCGGAGGGATCAAGCCTGACCGCCCGGAGCGGGCGGGCTCCCCGGAAACCCCCACGGCAGCGAGCAGCGAACGCAGCAGCTCCCCGCGACCAGCCCCGACGTCCACGACGGAGAGAACCGGTGGGTGACCGAGAGCCTCGTCAAGAGAGTGCAGCAGCCGTAGCAGGCACGCGGAGAACACCGGGGAGGCGTGCACGCTGGTGCGGAAATGGGCGGCCGGCCCCGCCCCGGAGACGAAGAAGCCGTCCGGCCCGTAGAGGGCCGACTCCATCGCCTGCCGCCAGGGCAGCGGCTGCTCGGGGAAGGTCACCCGCTGACGGTACGACCGGGCGCTGGCCCGTGCCGGAGCCGGCTCGCCCGGTGCCCAGAATTCCGCGTTCCACACGCTCCGTGAAGGTTTTCACACATGCTTGTTCAGCGTCCGTGGCCCCGGCGCATACTTGCGATCGACCGGTACCCCCGTCGAGGACTGGATCGATTGTCATGAGCGCACCGCTGCGCCCGCGCCCGGCCGCCCCGCGCGGGTCCGCCGTACCGTCGGGTGGCGCCCCGTCCGGCGCCCCGCTCGTCTTTCCGCGCACCCTCACCGTCGGCGTGCTCGGCGCCGGCCGGGTCGGTGCCGTGCTCGGCGCGGCCCTCGCCGCCGCCGGCCACCGGGTGGTCGCCGCCTCCGGCGCCTCCGGGGCCGCGAAGGCTCGGCTGGCGCTGCTGCTGCCGCAGACCCCGAACCGGTCCGCGACCGCGGTCGCCCGCGCCGCCACCGACCTGCTGATCGTGGCGGTGCCCGACGACGCCCTGGCCGGCGTGGTCGCCGGGCTGGCCGAGGCCGGCGCGCTGCGCCCCGGCCAGGTGGTCGCGCACACCTCCGGCGCGCACGGGCTGGGCGTCCTCGCCCCGGCCGCCGCGGTCGGCGCTCGGCCGCTCGCGCTGCACCCGGCGATGACCTTCACCGGTACGCCGGACGACCTGACCCGCCTGGCCGGCATCTCGTACGGGGTGACCGCCCCGGCGGAGCTGCGCCCGCTCGCCGCACGGCTGGTCGCCGACCTCGGTGGGGTGCCGGAGTGGGTGGCGGAGGACGACCGCCCGCTCTACCACGCGGCGCTGGCACACGGCGCCAACCACCTGGTGACCCTGGTCAACGAGGCGGTCGACCGGCTGCGCGACGCCGGGGTGGACCGGCCGGAGAAGGTGCTCGCCCCGCTGCTGCGTGCCGCCCTGGAGAACGCCCTGCGACTCGGCGACGACGCGCTCACCGGCCCGGTCTCCCGGGGCGACGCGGGCACCGTACGCCGGCACCTGGAGCGGCTGGCGGCGACCGCGCCGGAATCCGTGGCCCCCTACCTGGCGTTGGCCCGACGGACGGCGGACCGCGCCATCGCGGCCGGCCGGCTGCGCCCGGCGGACGCGGAGTCGCTGCTGGACGTGCTGACGGGGATCTACGGGGAGGTGGCCGCATGACACAGCTGGTGCACACGCGCAAGGAGCTGGCGGCGGCGCGGGACGCGCTGACCGGCACCGTCGGCGTGGTGATGACCATGGGTGCGCTGCACTCCGGGCACGAGACGCTGCTGCGGGCCGCCCGCGAGCGGGCCGACCACGTCCTCGTCACGATCTTCGTGAACCCGCTCCAGTTCGGCCCGAACGAGGACTTCGATCGCTACCCGCGCACCCTCGACGCCGACCTGGAGATCTGCCGGCGGGCCGGCGCGGACGTGGTCTTCGCCCCGGCGGTGGTCGACATGTACCCGGACGGCCAGCCGACGGTCCGGCTGAACCCGGGCCCGCTCGGGGAGGACCTGGAGGGGCTGAGCCGCCCCGGCTTCTTCCACGGGGTGCTCACCGTGGTCATGAAGCTGCTCCAGCTCACCCGCCCCGACCTGGCCTTCTTCGGCGAGAAGGACTACCAGCAGCTCACCCTGGTTCGGCGGATGGTCCGGGACCTGGACGTGCCGACCGAGATCGTCGGCGTGCCGACCGTACGCGAGCCGGACGGTCTGGCCCTGTCCAGTCGCAACCGCTACCTCTCGCCGGAGGAGCGGGCGTCGGCGCTGAGCCTGTCGGCCGCGCTGCGGGCCGGCGTCGAGGCCGCCGAGCAGGGCGCGGACGCGGGCGCGGTGCTGGCCGCCGCCCACCGCGCCTTCGACTCCGGTACGTCCGGCGCCCGCCTCGACTACCTGGTGCTCACCGACGCCGACCTGGAGCCGGGGCCGGTCGCCGGCCCGGCGCGGCTGCTGATCGCCGCCTGGGTCGGCGCCACCCGCCTGATCGACAACACGGCGCTCCGGCTCGCGCCGCCCTCCTGACCCCACCACCACATTCCGCGGAAAGGCACCCGATGCTCCGGACCATGCTCAAGTCGAAGATCCACCGGGCCACGGTGACCCAGGCCGACCTGCACTACGTCGGTTCGGTGACCGTGGACGAGGAGCTGCTCGACGCGGCCGACCTGCTCCCCGGCGAGCAGGTGGCGATCGTGGACATCACCAACGGGGCCCGGCTGGAGACGTACGTGATCCCGGGGCGGCGGGGCAGCGGCGTGATCGGCATCAACGGCGCCGCCGCGCACCTGGTGCACCCCGGTGACCTGGTGATCCTCATCTCGTACGGGCAGATGGACGACGCGGAGGCGCGGACCTACCAGCCGCGGGTGGTGCACGTCGACGCGGACAACCGGGTGGTCGACCTGACCGCCGACCCGACCACCGCCGTCCCCGGCACCGCCGGCGACCCCGTCCCCAACCCCCTGGCCGCCAGCCTGCGCTGATCCGGCCCACCCGCACGGTCTGTCACCGGAAGGTCATTTCCGGCTACCCTGGGCGGACCGTCGGGTTGACGGTCGTCGGTCGGGGGAGGCCGCGATGCGCCGTGCGATGACCACCCTGGTCGCCGCGTTGGTCGCGGGGGCCGCCCTGGCGGGCTGCGCCGGAGCCGGCGGGCTGGACGGCGACCTCGCGGACGACTGGGCGGCGCTGCCGCCGGCCCGGGCGTTCACCCCGGCGGCCGGCGTCTGCCAGGTCGCCGACTTCACCGCCACGGTCAGCCTGTCCGCGTACGACCCGGTGGGCTGCGACCTGCCGCACCGGGTGGAAACGGTGCACGTGGGCGCCTTCCCGGGCGACCGGGCCACCCCGCCGCCCCTCGACTCACCGGAGCTGCGTACGGCCTTCGCCGCCTGCGACACCCGGGCCAGCGGGTACGTCGGCGACAACTGGCGGGCCGGGCGGTTGCGGCTGGCCGTGGCCCTGCCCACGGGGCCCGGCTGGGCGGCCGGCTCCCGGTGGTACCGCTGCGACCTGACCGAGCTGACCTCGGTCGAGGCGGCGGCGCAGGTGGTGACCCGGACGGGCAGCCTGCGGGACGCGCTGAAGGGGCCGGCCGCGCTCCGGCTCGGCTGCCAGCGCACCGGCGGCGACGCCCGCCGGGTGCAGACGTTGACCCCGGTGGACTGTGGCACCGCGCACGACGCCGAGTTCGTCGGGGTGTGGCCGGCGCCGGACCGCCCGTACCCGACGAAGGACGCCGACTGGGCCCCGCTCTACGCCGGCTGCAACAGCGTCCTCGCCCGCTACGTCGGCGTGCCCGACGACGCGACCCTGCGCTTCCGCAGCGGCGTGGTGGTACGCCCGCCCGGCGCCGGCCGGTGGGCCGTCGGTGACCGGGGCGTCCGCTGCTACCTGTGGCTCAGCGACCGGACGGTGACTGCCTCCCTCAAGGGCGCCGGGCCGGCCGGCCTGCCGGTGCGGACGAGGTAGCCGAAACCACTCGTCCCGCCCCCGCCGCCCGGGGCGAGGGACGTTCGGGTTGACTGTGCTCATGGACCTTCCGACCGTCGACCTGCCGGCCCTGCCCAGGCTGTTGGCCGCGCCCGCACCCGGCTGGGTGGAGACCACCGACGTGCTCGTGGTGGGCTCCGGGGTCGCCGGCCTGACCGCCGCGCTGCACCTGCGCGAGGCGGGGCTGCACGTCACCGTGGTCACCAAGGTCAACATGGACGAGGGTTCGACCCGCTGGGCACAGGGCGGCATCGCCGCGGTGCTCGATCCGACCGACACCCCGGCCGCGCACGCGTACGACACCGAGGTGGCCGGGGTCGGGCTGTGCGATCCGGCGGCGGTCCGGGTGCTGGTGGAGGAGGGCCCGACCCGGCTGCGCGAGCTGATGCGGATCGGGGCCGAGTTCGACCGGAACCCGGACGGCTCGCTGATGCTCACCCGGGAGGGCGGCCACCGGGCCGACCGGATCGTGCACGCCGGCGGCGACGCCACCGGGGCCGAGGTGCAGCGGGCACTGCACGCGGCGGTCCACCGTGACCCGTGGATCCGGCTGGTCGAGCACGCCCTGGTGCTGGACCTGCTGCGCGCCCCCGGTGACGGCCCGGACGGGCTCGGCCCGGCCTGCGGGATCACCCTGCACGTGCTCGGCGAGGGCAGTGAGGACGGCGTCGGGGCGATCCTCGCGCGGGCGGTGGTGCTGGCCACCGGCGGCATGGGCCAGATCTTCGCGGCCACCACCAACCCGGCGGTCTCCACCGGCGACGGCGTGGCGCTCGCCCTGCGGGCCGGCGCGGCGGTCACCGACGTGGAGTTCGTCCAGTTCCACCCGACCGCGCTGATCGTGCCGGCCGGCGCGTCCGGCGCCGCCCGGGCCCAGCAGCCGCTGGTCTCCGAGGCGCTGCGCGGCGAGGGCGCCCACCTGGTCGACGGCGACGGCAAGCGGTTCATGGTCGGCCAGCACGAGCTGGCCGAGCTGGCCCCCCGGGACGTGGTCGCGAAGGGCATCCACCGGGTGCTGCTGGCCACCGGCGCGGACCACGTCTTCCTGGACGCCCGCCACCTCGGCAGGGACTTCCTGGCCCGGCGCTTCCCGACCATCGTGGCGTCCTGCCTGGCCATCGGGGTGGACCCGGCGACCGACCTGATCCCGGTCGCCCCGGCCGCCCACTACGCCTCCGGCGGCGTCCGTACCGACCTGCACGGCCGCACCTCGATCCCCGGCCTGTACGCCTGCGGCGAGGTGGCCTGCACCGGGGTGCACGGCGCCAACCGGCTGGCCAGCAACTCGCTGCTGGAGGGGCTGGTCTTCTCCCGCCGGATCGCCGAGGACGTCGCCACCGGGCTGCCCGAGCAGGCGAAGCCGGCCGAGACCGGCGCCTGGGTGGGCGGCCAGGGCTGGGTGGTGCCGGCCGCGACCACGCCGGCCCTGCAGCGGGCGATGACCCGGGGCGCGGGGGTGCTCCGCTCGGCGGAGAGCCTGGCCGCGACGGCCGGTGCCCTCACCGACCTGGGTCTGGGCCGCGGCGCGCCGCGCACCGCCGACTGGGAGGCGACGAACCTGGTCACCGTGGCGTCGGCGCTGGTCGCCGCCGCGTACACCCGCCGGGAGACCCGGGGCTGCCACTGGCGGGAGGACTTCCCGACGGCCGACGACCGGTGGCTGGGCCACCTGGTCGCGGGGGTCGGGACCGAGGGACGGTTGACCGCGCGGTGGGAGGAACTGCCATGAGGGAGTCGACGGAGCGGGCGCTGCGGGCCGGTGGCCTGGACCCGGAGCGGGTACGGCGGGTGATCGTCGACGCGCTCACCGAGGACCTGGGTCCGGACTTCCTCGACGTCACGAGCGTCGCCACCATCCCGGCCGCGCAGACCGACACCGGTGACCTGGTCGCCCGGGCCAACGGGGTGGTGGCCGGGCTGGCCGTGGCCGCGGCCGTGTTCGAGCTGGTGGGCGAGGTGACCGGCGCCGGCCGTGCGGTCGAGGTGTCGCTGGTGGCGCAGGAAGGGCAGCGGGTGGCGCGCGGCGACGTGCTGGCCACGGTGACCGGCCCGACCCGGCTGCTGCTCACCGCCGAGCGGACCGCGCTCAACCTGCTCTGCCGGATGTCCGGGGTGGCCACCCACACCCGGGCCTGGGCCGACGCCCTGGCCGGCACCAAAGCGATGGTGCTGGACACCCGCAAGACCACCCCCGGCCTGCGTGCCCTGGAGAAGTACGCGGTCCGCGCTGGCGGCGGCACCAACAAGCGGATGGGCCTGCACGACGTCGCCATGATCAAGGACAACCACAAGGTCGCCGCGGGCGGGATCGCCGCCGCCTACCGCCGGGTTCGGGAGGCGTTCCCGGACGTGCCGGTGCAGGTGGAGGTGGACACCCTGGCCGAGGCGGTGGAGGCGGTCGAGGCCGGCGCCGACTTCCTGCTGCTGGACAACATGACCCCGGCGCAGCTGCGCGAGGTGGTCGCGGCGGTGGGCGACCGGGCCGAGTTGGAGGCGACCGGCGGGCTGACCCTGCCGGTGGCGGCCGAGTACGGCGCGACCGGGGTGGACTTCCTCTCGGTGGGCGCGCTCACCCACTCCTCGCCGATCCTGGACATCGCCCTGGATCTGCGCGAGGAATGAGCTGAGCTGGTCTTCGTTCGCGACTGCGGGGCTCGCAAAACCGGCTCACTCCTCGCGCTCACCCGGCGCGACCGCCGTCTAGGCTGCCAGCGTGCTGCTCTGCATCGACATCGGAAACACCAACACCGTGCTGGCGACCTTCGACGGCGACAAGCTGGTGCACTCCTGGCGGATCAAGACCGATGCCCGTTCCACCGCGGACGAGCTGGGGCTGATGTTCCGGGGGCTGCTGGCCGGTGACGCCGTGGAGATCACCGGGGTGGCCGCCTGCTCGACGGTGCCGGCCGCGCTGCGCTCGCTGCGTACCATGCTGGCCCGCTACTACGCGGACCTGCCGAGCGTGATCGTCGAGCCCGGGGTACGCACCGGGGTGCAGCTCGCCATCGACAACCCCAAGGAGGTCGGCGCGGACCGGGTGGTCAACACCCTGGCCGCGTACACCCTCTACGGCGGGCCGTCGATCGTGGTGGACTTCGGCACGACCACCAACTTCGACGTGATCAGCGGCCGGGGCGAGTTCCTCGGCGGCGCCTTCGCGCCGGGCATCGAGATCTCCTTCGACGCGCTGGCCGCCCGCGCCGCCCAGCTGCGCAAGGTGGAGGCGACGAAGCCCCGCTCGGTGATCGGCAAGAACACCGTGGAGTGCCTGCAGGCCGGCCTCTATTTCGGCTTCGCCGGCCAGGTCGACCGGATCGTCGAGCGGATGACCGAGGAGCTGGGCGAGGTGAAGGCGGTGATCGCCACGGGCGGGCTGGCCTCGCTGGTGCTCCACGAGTGCCGCACGATCACCCACCACGAGCCGATGATCACCCTCATCGGCCTGCGCATGGTCTACGAGCGCAACCTCTGATCGTTCGTGGGGATCCGGGGAGCCCGACCGGCTCCGGTCGGTCCGGCCTGATCCCTCCGCCGGTCGGGCTGCCCGGATCCCTTCCTGGTTCAGCGCCGTCGGGAGCGGAAGACGAACGTGCGGTAGGGCAGCTCGACGGTTTCCCGGCCGGCCAGGTCGGGGTGGGTGGCGAAGAGTTCCCGCAGCTTCCGGTCGACCCGCTCCTGCTCGTCCGGCGGGGCGGTGAGCCAGTACGAGCGGGTGTGCAGCATGCCGATCACCTCGTCCGGGGTGAGCGTGGTGGTGTGGGCGAACTCGCCCAGCTCGACCGGCTCGAAGGCGGGGCCGAAGTCGCCGTACTTCTCGGTCACGTCGCCGGCGGTGTCGCCGAGGTGGGCGACCCGGCCCAACTCCGCCACCCAGCCGACCCGATCGTCGCGGGTGTTCCAGATCGGGGCGAAGGTGCCGCCCGGCCGGAGCACCCGGGCGATCGCCGCGTGTGCCGGCTCCTTGTCGAACCAGTGGTAGGCCTGCCCAGCCAGCACCGCGTCCGCCGACCCGTCCGGCAGCGGCACCGCCTCGGCGGTGCCCGCCAGCGGCGTCGTGCCCGGGGTCGCGACCGCCAGTTGCGCCCGCATCTCCGGATCCGGCTCCACGGGTACGACGTCGTGGCCGAGCGCGAGCACCCCGCGGGTGAGGATGCCGGTGCCCGCGCCCAGATCCACCACCCGCGCGGGCGTGGCCAGCCCGTCCAGCGCCCAGCGCAGGGCCGCCTCCGGATAGCGGGGGCGGAACCGGTCGTACGCCGCGGCGGCGACGCCGAAGGAGAGCGCCTGAGTGGGGTCCGTCATGAGCGGCAGGTTATCCCGTAACGCCCACCCAGGGCCTTGAGTACGCTCGGAGCCTGACCCCGCCGATAACTCCTTTCCTGAGGAAGCGTGCCGTGAGCGAGCAGAACGCCCTGCCAGTCGACCCCGCCGACGACCTTCCGGAGCAGATGAAGGTCCGCCGGGAGAAGCGGGACCGGATGCTCGCCGAGGGCGTCGAGCCGTACCCGGTCGGATACCTCCGGACCAGCACGCTGGCCCGGATCCGGGCGCAGTACGCCGACCTGCCCACCGACACCGCCACCGGCGACCGGGTCTCGGTCACCGGCCGGGTGATCTTCGTGCGCAACACCGGCAAGCTCTGCTTCGCCACCTTGCGGGACGGCGACGGCACCGAACTCCAGGCGATGCTCTCGCTGGACCGGGTCGGCGCGGAGCGGCTGGAGGACTGGAAGCGCCTGGTCGACCTCGGTGACCACGTCGGGGTCACCGGCGAGGTGATCACCAGCCGGCGCGGCGAGCTGTCGGTGCTGGTCGAGGAGTGGGCGGTCACCGCCAAGGCGCTGCGCCCGCTGCCGGTGGCGCACAAGCCGCTCAGCGAGGAGGCCCGGGTCCGCCAGCGCTACGTGGATCTGGTCGTCCGGCCGCAGGCGCGGCAGATGGTGCGTACCCGGGCCGCGGCGGTGCGCAGCCTCCGCGACACCCTGCACGCGCAGGACTTCGTCGAGGTGGAGACCCCGATGCTCCAGTTGCTGCACGGTGGCGCGGCGGCCCGCCCATTCGTGACCCACAGCAATGCGCTCAACACCGATCTGTATCTGCGAATCGCGCCGGAACTGTTTCTCAAGCGCGCCGTGGTCGGCGGTGTGGACCGGGTCTTCGAGATCAACCGCAACTTCCGTAATGAGGGCATCGACTCCTCGCACTCACCCGAGTTCGCGATGCTCGAGGCCTACCAGGCGTACGGCGACTACAACACGATGGCCGAGCTGACCCGTAATCTCGTGCAGCAGGCGGCGCTCGCGGTCGCCGGCTCGACGGTGGTCACCCACGCCGACGGCCGCGAGTTCGATCTGGGCGGCGAGTGGCGGTCGGTGACGCTGTTCGGTGTGCTTTCCGAAGCGCTCGGTGAGGAGGTCACCGTGCGCACCGAAAGGTCGCGCCTGGTCGAGTACGCGGACAAGGTCGGGCTCTCCGTCGACCCGAAGTGGGGTCCGGGCAAGCTGGCCGAGGAGCTGTTCGAGGAACTCGTCGTCCCGTCGCTGCAGGCGCCCACCTTCGTGCGCGACTACCCGGAGGAGACCAGCCCGCTGACCCGGGCGCACCGCACCGAGCCGGGCCTGGCCGAGAAGTGGGACCTCTACGTGCTCGGCTTCGAGCTGGGCACCGCGTACTCTGAGCTGGTCGACCCGGTGGTGCAGCGGGAGCGGCTGGTGGCCCAGGCGCAGCTCGCCGCCCGCGGCGACGACGAGGCCATGCGACTGGACGAGGACTTTCTCCGGGCGATGGAGTACGGAATGCCGCCGGCCGGCGGTATGGGAATGGGAATCGACCGGCTGTTGATGGCGCTGACCGGCCTGGGAATTCGGGAAACCATCCTGTTCCCGTTGGTCCGCCCCGAGTAGCCGTGAGGCAGCGCCGCGTCGTTACCGGATCCTATTGACGCGGCAAGCATCGAGGGGGTTATTGTGCTCCTGTATAAACAGGAGCACCACCCTGCTCGAAAGGAATGTGGGGATGGCCAAGCAGATCATTCACAAGCTGGTCGATGACCTGGACGGCGGGGACGCTGACGAGACCGTCAAGTTCGCGCTCGACGGCGTGCAGTACGAGATCGACCTGTCGGCTCCCAATGCCGAGAAATTGCGCGACGTATTCGCTCAGTACATCGCGCACGGCACGAAGGTCGGGCGCGGCGGGGTGGTCGTCGGTGGCCGGGCCGCGCGTGGCCGCGGCGGCGCGACCGCCGACCGCGAGCAGAACAAGGCCATCCGGGCCTGGGCGAAGAAGGCCGGCAAGGACATCTCGGACCGGGGGCGCATCCCGCAGGAGATCGTGGACGAGTACCACGCGAAGGCGGGCCACTGAGCCGACGAGCCGCAGCGGGCGACACCGACGCCGGACCGGAGTGCCACTCCGGGCCGGCGTCGCCGTTTCCGCCCCGCCGCGCCGTCTGTCCGGTCCGTCCCGGCCGTTTCCGCCTCGCCGCGTCGTCTGTCCGGTCCGTCCCCGCCGGTGGCGTGCCGGGCGGGTGCCCACGAAACTTCGGCCGGGACCGGGGAAGAAAACCGTGCCGGGGGCAGTTGTCCACAGGCAGTGGAGAACCTGTCCACAGGTTGTGGATGACCGGCGGTCGGCAGCGACGCCGCCCGCCCCGCCCCGGACACCTCCGGGGAGCCCCCGATCGGGCTTTTCCACCGACGATCGAATTTCGCTCTGCGCGTACAGGCAGGGGTACCGGAACACCTCCTGAGCGTGGACGGTTGTCAGAAACGACGCGTGAACCGGCATTCGCGGGGTCGCACGACCTCAGCGGAGTCGGTCCGCGGCGATAGAGTAAGGAGGCACGGACGCCCGTCCCGGACGTCCGCGCACCGGCCCCGCCAAGATCTAGACCATCAAGGCGCACGGCACGTGAGGAGCACGAGGGCATGTTCGAGCGGTTCACCGACCGAGCGCGACGGGTTGTCGTCCTGGCCCAGGAAGAGGCCCGGATGCTCAACCACAACTACATCGGTACGGAGCACATCCTGCTGGGCCTGATCCACGAGGGTGAGGGTGTCGCGGCAAAGGCCCTGGAGAGCCTCGGCATCTCCCTCGAGGGCGTCCGTCAGCAGGTCGAGGAGATCATCGGCCAGGGCCAGCAGGCGCCGAGCGGGCACATCCCGTTCACGCCGCGGGCCAAGAAGGTGCTGGAGCTGTCGCTGCGTGAGGCGCTGCAGCTCGGCCACAACTACATCGGCACGGAGCACATCCTGCTCGGTCTGATCCGCGAGGGTGAGGGCGTCGCCGCCCAGGTGCTGGTCAAGCTCGGCGCGGACCTCAACCGGGTCCGCCAGCAGGTGATCCAGCTGCTCTCCGGCTACCAGGGCAAGGAGCCGGCCGCGGCGGGCGCCGCGCCGGGTGAGGCCGCGCCGTCGACCAGCCTCGTGCTGGACCAGTTCGGCCGCAACCTGACCCAGGCCGCCCGCGAGGGCAAGCTCGACCCGGTGATCGGGCGCGAGAAGGAAATCGAGCGGGTCATGCAGGTGCTCTCCCGCCGTACCAAGAACAACCCGGTCCTGATCGGTGAGCCCGGCGTCGGCAAGACCGCCGTGGTGGAGGGGCTGTCCCAGAAGATCATCAAGGGCGAGGTGCCCGAGACGCTGAAGGACAAGCAGCTCTACACGCTGGACCTCGGCGCCCTGGTGGCCGGCTCGCGCTACCGCGGTGACTTCGAGGAGCGCCTGAAGAAGGTGCTCAAGGAGATCCGCACCCGCGGCGACATCATCCTGTTCATCGACGAGATCCACACCCTGGTGGGTGCGGGTGCCGCCGAGGGCGCGATCGACGCCGCCAGCATCCTCAAGCCGATGCTGGCCCGTGGCGAGCTGCAGACCATCGGCGCCACCACCCTCGACGAATACCGCAAGCACCTGGAGAAGGACGCCGCTCTCGAGCGCCGCTTCCAGCCGATCCAGGTGGGTGAGCCCTCGCTGGCCCACACCATCGAGATCCTCAAGGGCCTGCGCGACCGCTACGAGGCGCACCACCGGGTGAGCATCACCGACGCCGCCCTGGTGGCCGCCGCCACCCTGGCCGACCGGTACATCTCCGACCGCTTCCTGCCAGACAAGGCGATCGACCTGATCGACGAGGCCGGTGCCCGGATGCGGATCCGCCGGATGACCGCGCCGCCAGACCTGCGCGACTTCGACGAGCGCATCGCCCAGGTGCGCCGCGACAAGGAGTCCGCGATCGACGCGCAGGACTTCGAGCGGGCCGCTCAGCTCCGCGACAAGGAGAAGCAGCTGCTCGGCCAGAAGGCCCAGCGGGAGAAGGAGTGGAAGGCCGGCGACCTGGACGTCGTCAGCGAGGTCGACGACGAGCAGATCGCCGAGGTGCTCGGCAACTGGACCGGCATCCCGGTCTACAAGCTGACCGAGGAGGAGACCTCGCGCCTGCTGCGCATGGAGGACGAGCTGCACAAGCGCGTCATCGGCCAGGAGGACGCGGTCAAGGCGGTCTCGAAGGCGATCCGGCGTACCCGGGCCGGCCTGAAGGACCCGAAGCGCCCGTCCGGCTCGTTCATCTTCGCCGGCCCGTCCGGTGTGGGTAAGACCGAGCTGTCCAAGGCGCTCGCCGAGTTCCTGTTCGGCAGCGAGGACGCCCTCATCCAGCTGGACATGTCCGAGTTCCACGACCGGTACACGGTGTCCCGGCTGGTGGGTGCCCCTCCCGGCTACGTCGGCTACGACGAGGGCGGGCAGCTGACCGAGAAGGTGCGTCGTCGGCCGTTCTCGGTGGTCCTGTTCGACGAGATCGAGAAGGCCCACCCGGACGTGTTCAACACGCTCCTCCAGATTCTGGAGGACGGGCGGCTCACCGACGGCCAGGGTCGGATCGTGGACTTCAAGAACACGGTCATCATCCTGACCACCAACCTCGGTACGCGGGACGTCGCCAAGGCGGTCTCGCTGGGCTTCCAGGCCTCTGAGGACTCCGAGTCGAACTACGACCGGATGAAGCAGAAGGTCAACGACGAGCTCAAGCAGCACTTCCGGCCCGAGTTCCTGAACCGGATCGACGACACCATCGTCTTCCACCAGCTGCGCGAGCAGGAGATCCTGTCGATCGTCGACATCATGATCTCCCGCATCGAGACCCAGCTGAGGAACAAGGACATGGGCCTGGAGCTGACCGACAACGCCAAGAAGTACCTGGCGAAGAAGGGCTTCGACCCGGTGCTGGGCGCGCGGCCGCTGCGTCGCACGATCCAGCGCGACATCGAGGACAACCTCTCCGAGCGGATCCTCTTCAACGAGCTGACCCCGGGTCAGATCGTGGTGGTGGACTGCGAGGGCGACCCGAGCAACATCGACAAGTCGAAGCTCGTCTTCCGGGGCGCCGACCGGCCGGTGGCCGTGCCGGACGCCGTCCCGGCGGACCTCGGTGGCGCCGCCACCGCGGGTGCGGACGAGTAAGACCCAGCGACAGGGCGACGGCCCCGGCAGGCGAAAGCCGCCGGGGTCGTCGCTTTTTCCGCGCCGCGCCCCGCCTGGCCCGGCCGCCCCGCCCTGGCCCGCCCCGCCGGCCAGGCCCGGCGCGGCGCCGGTCCGGCCCCGCCCGCCCCGCCCTCGCGCTTGATCGACTCCGGGTCGGCGATGTGGTGGTGTCGAGGGCGGCATGATGCCGCCAGGTCGGCGAGCTGGCGCTCGGCCCCGCCAGGTGGGCGGCCTGGCATCGCCGAGAAGCCTGTCCGGCGTGGGATCAGGGGTGGCGGAGGGGGATTGGGGGGCCGTCGCCGATCAGGCGGAAGGACTCCTCGCCGACGGGTTCGACCAGCCCGTCGGTGACCAGCCCGGCCAGGGCCCGGGCCCGCTGTACGTCGTCGTGCCACACCTGGTCGAGCCGCTGGTGCGGCACCGGGCCGGTCGCCTCGCGGAGCACCGCGAGCAGCAGGCCGCGTACCTGCCGGTCGGTGCCGGCGTACCGCTGGGGGCGGCGGGTCGGGCCGGCCGGGGCCTCCTGGCCGGAGGCGCGCCAGGCGCAGACGGACTCGACCGGACACACCGTGCAGCGGGGAGTGCGGGCGGTGCAGACGACAGCCCCGAGTTCCATGAACGCCGCGCTGGCCAGGGCCGCCGCAGCGGGCTCCGCCGGCAGCAGTTCCTCGGTGGCCACCAGGTCGGCGGGGCGGGTGGCGGGGCCGGCGTCCGGCTCCCCGGCGATCGCCCGGCAGACCACCCGTCGCACGTTGGTGTCCACCACCGGGTGCCGCTGCCCGTACGCGAACGCCGCGACCGCCCGGGCCGTGTACGTCCCGACGCCCGGCAGGGCCAGCAACTGGTCCAGCCGGTCCGGCACCTCGCCGCCGTGCCGCTCCACGATCGCCACGGCGCAGTCCCGCAGCCGTACCGCCCGGCGGGGGTAGCCGAGCCGGCCCCACATCCGGATCGCCTCGGCCGGGGTGTCCTCGGCCAGCGCCAGTGGTACCGGCCAGCGGGCCAGCCACGCCTCCCAGGCGGGCAGCACCCGGACCACCGGCGTCTGCTGGAGCATGACCTCGCTGACCAGGATGGCCCAGGCGCCGACACCCGGCTTGCGCCACGGCAGGTCGCGGGCGTTCCGCTCGTACCACCGGCTGACCAGGGTGGCGAAGGTGGGCTCAGACATCGCGCTGCCGATCATGTCACGGACGGCCTTCCCGCAGGATGGGCGGGCTGGCCGGGCCCACGCGGCCGACCAGGGCCGACGGGGCAGAATGTCCGGATGAACGAGCTCGCGATCACCGTCATCGGCCGGGACCGGCCGGGCATCGTGGCCGACGTCGCCGAGGCCCTCGCGCGGCTCGGCGCGAACCTCACCGACTCCACGATGACCCGGCTGCGGGGGCACTTCGCGATGACCCTGATCTGCGTGGGCCCGGCCGCCGCCGAGGTCGAGGCCGCGCTGGCCCCGCTCGCCGCGGACGGCCAACTGCTGGCCACCGTACGCGCGGTCACCCCCGACGGGCGGACCGCGCCGGCCGGTGAGCCGTACGTGATGGCGGTGCACGGCGCGGACCGGATGGGCATCGTGGCGGCGATGACCCGGGTGCTGGCCGACTCGGGCGGCAACGTCACCGACCTGAGCACCCGGCTGACCGGGTCCCTCTACGTGGTGGTCGCCGAGGTGGAGTTGCCGCCGGGCAGCTCCGACGAGGTGGCCGGCCGGCTCGCCCGTACCGCTGCCGAGCTGGGCGTGGGCGTCAGCCTCCGGCCGGCGGACCCGGACCTGCTGTGACGGCCGAGTACGTCGGCCTGGGCGGCTGGACCCCCGAGGCGCTGGGCGTGCCCGGCGAGGTACGCCCAGTGGTCGCCGCGCCCGACCCGGTGCTCAGCCGCCCCGGGCCGGAGGTCGACCCGACCTCGGCCGAGGTGGTCCGCCTCGCCGCCGACCTGGTCGCCACCATGCGGGTCTCCCCGGGGTGCGTGGGTCTCGCCGCGCCGCAGGTCGGGGTGAGCGCCCAGGTGTTCGCGGTGGACATCACCGGCCACCCGAAGGCGGTCACGGTGCACGGCACCTTCGTGCTCTGCAACGCGAAGGTGGTGGAGGCGTCCCGCTGGAAGGCCGGGCGCGAAGGCTGCATGTCGGTGCCCGACCTGACCGGCGACGTGAAGCGGGCCAGCCGGCTCGTGGTCGAGGGGGTGCTGCCGGGCAGCGGCGCGCCGGTGCGGCTGGTGACGGACGGCTTCGAGGCGCGGGCGCTCCAGCACGAGATCGACCACTGCGCCGGGCTGCTGTTCCTCGACCGGGTCGCCGGGGCGCACGCCGTCTACCAGCGCAAGGTCTATCTCTGAGCCGTGCTGGCCAGCGTCGCTCACCACCTCGCGCAGCCGGTGGCTGGCCGCGTCCGCCTGCCATTCGGCGTCGCGCTGCGCGCCCGCCCGGAGCCGCTCGGTGACCGGCGGCTGTCGACTGTGGAGGGCGTGCTCGGCCCGGTCCGTCCGCACCGGCGCGTCGCACCCCGCCGCACGCGGTACGCCGCTACGGTGAACGCATTATGCGTATGACGGTCGGCCCCCTGCCACCCGCCGTGTACTGGCGGCGTCGCGCCGTCGTCTTCGGAGCGGGGCTTCTCTTCCTGATTGTCCTGCTCTACTCCTGCGCCAATCCGGATCCCAAGAACACCAACGCGACGGGTGTCGATCCCTCGTCGAAGGCGTCCGCCCCGGCCGCGCAGCCAACCGGGTCGGTGCTGACGCCGACGTCCGACAGCCCGTCCCCGACCCCGGGCGACGCCGGCGGCGGCTCGGACGCCGGGCAGAGCGGCGGGGCGTCGAACGACGTGCCGGCCGCCCCGGTGGTCGATGACGGGACCTGCGCCGACTCCGAGATCAAGGTCACCCCCGTGGCGGTGCCGGCCACCGCCCAGCAGCAGACGATGGTCACCCTCCGGCTCAAGATCAAGAACGTGTCGACCCGTACCTGCAGCCGGGACGTCGGTGCCGACCTGCAGGAGCTGTTCGTCAAGGCCGGCGCGGAGAAGGTCTGGTCCTCGGACACCTGTGGCACCGGCAAGGGCTCGGACGTGCAGTCGTTCACGCCGAACTTCGAGCGCTTCTACGAGCTGGGCTGGAACAGCCGGTACAGCACGAAGTGCGCGAACGGCCTGGCCGACGGCCCCTACGCGCAGCCCGGCACCTACCAGGTCTTCGCCCGAGTGGGCACCAAGCTCAGCGATCCGGTGAAGCTGACCATCACCGGCTGACCGGATGACCGGCGGCCAGCTGACTGCCTGACTGACTGGCCGACCGGCGTCGGCTCAGACGTACCGCTCCAGGATGGACGCCTCGGCGAGCCGGGACAGCCCCTCGCGGACGCCCCGGGCGCGGGCGTCGCCCACCCCCTCGACCGCCTGCAGGTCCTCCACCGTGGCGCCGAGCAGCCGCTGCAGGCTGCCGAAGTGCACCACCAGCCGGTCGACCACGGCTGCGGGGAGCCGGGGCACCTTGGCCAGCAGCCGGAAGCCGCGCGGGCTCACCGCCGCGTCGAGAGCGTCGGAGGCGGACGGGTAGCCGATCGCCTTGGCCACCGAGACCAGGTCGATCAGCTCGGTGGCGCCGAGCAGGTCCAGCTCGACCAGCGCCTCGTCCAGGGTGCGCGACTTGCGACCGATCGGGAGGTAGTCCCGGATGACCAGGGTGCGGTCGGCGTCCACGCCGGCCATCAGCTCGTCGAGCTGAAGGGCGAGCAGCCGGCCGTCGGTGCCCAGCTCCACCACGTATCCGGCGATCTCGTCGGCGATCCGGCGGACCATCTCCAGCCGCTGCACCACGGCCACCGCGTCGCGTACGGTCACCAGGTCCTCGATCTCCAGGGCGGAGAGGGTGCCGGACACCTCGTCGAGGCGGAGCTTGTAGCGCTCCAGGGTGGCCAGGGCCTGGTTGGCGCGGGACAGGATGGCCGCCGAGTCGTCCAGCACGTGCCGCTGACCGTTTACGTAGAGGCTGATGATCCGCATGGACTGGCTCACCGAGATGACCGGGTAGCCGGTCTGCCGGGCCACCCGCTCCGCCGTGCGGTGCCGGGTGCCGGACTCCTCGGTGGGGATGGACGGGTCGGGCATCAGGTGCACGGCGGCCCGGACGATGCGGGTGCCGTCGCTGGAGAGCACCACGGCGCCGTCCATCTTGCACAGCTCCCGGACCCGGGTGGCGGAGAACTCGACGTCCAGCGGGAAGCCGCCGGTGCAGATCTGCTCGACGATCTTGTCGTAACCGAGGACGATGAGCGCGCCGGTGCGGCCGCGCAGGATGCGTTCGAGCCCGTCGCGCAGCGCGGTGCCGGGCGCCATCAGGGCGAGGTTGGCGCGCAGCGGATCCCCGCCGGCGCCGACGCCTCCGGTGACGGTCACGTTGATCGGACGGGCGGGGGAGCCCACCGCGCCGGTGCGGGCGTGCGGCGTCGCCGCGGCGGGCTTGGTGGCATCGCGGTCGATCGGCACGGGCACAGTCTACGGACTGCCCTGCGGTGGGTGCTCTCGTGGTTACTGTGATGTGTCACGATGTCCTGCTTCGGTGATCGGCGACCGGATGCGCGCGCTGTCCGAAATCGCCCAGCCCGTGCCGCCCCCGCCGCCCCACGGTTCACTCCGCGGACGCACGGGCGGCCGCCTGGAGCGCGGCGCGCACGTCCGTGACCTCGATCACGGTCATGTTGTCCGGGGCCACCCCGCTGCTGGTCGGACCGCAGCCGGGTGGCACCAGGGCCAGCCGGAAACCGAGCCGGGCCGCCTCGGCCAGCCGGCGGGGGACCGCGCCGACCCGGCGTACCTCGCCGGTGAGCCCGACCTCGCCGATCGCCACCAGATGCGGGGCGATGGCCAGGTTGAGGCCGCCGGACGCGACCGCGAGGGCCACGGCCAGGTCGGCCGCCGGCTCGACCACCCGGATGCCGCCGACCGTGGCGGCGAAGACCTCCCGGTCGTGCAGGGTCAGCCGCTCGGTCCGCCGCTGGAGCACCGCCAGCACCATCGCCAGCCGGGCCCCATCCAGCCCGGAGACCGTACGCCGGGGCGAGCCGGCGACGGTGGCCCCGATCAGTGCCTGCACCTCGGTCACCAGGGCCCGCCGCCCCTCCATCGCCACGGTGACACAGGTGCCCGGCACCGGCTCGGCGTAGCGGGTCAGGAAGAGCCCGGACGGGTCGGCCAGGCTGCTGATGCCCCCCTCGTGCATCTCGAAGCAGCCCACCTCGTCCGCCGCGCCGAACCGGTTCTTCACCCCCCGGACCATGCGCAGTGACGAGTGCTTGTCGCCCTCGAAGTGCAGCACCACGTCGACCAGGTGCTCCAGCACCCGGGGGCCGGCGACCTGACCGTCCTTCGTCACGTGGCCGACCAGCACGGTGGCGATGCCGCGCTCCTTCGCGACCGCCACCAGGGCCGCGGTGACCGCCCGGACCTGGGTCACCCCGCCCGGCACGCCCTCCGCACCGGTGGTCGAGACGGTCTGCACCGAGTCGAGCACCAGCAGCCCCGGCTTGACCGCGTCGAGATGGCCGAGCACCGCCGACAGGTCGCTCTCGGCGGCCAGGTAGAGCTTCTCGTGCAGGGTGCCCATCCGCTCGGCGCGCAGCCGCACCTGGCTGACCGACTCCTCGCCGCTGACCACCAGAGACGGGCTGCCGGCGTTGGCCGCCCACTGCTGGGCGACGTCGAGCAGCAGCGTCGACTTGCCCACCCCCGGCTCGCCGGCGAGCAGCACCACCGCGCCGGGCACGAGACCACCGCCGAGCACCCGGTCGAGCTCGCTGACCCCGGTCGGCCGGGCCCGGGCCGGCGCGGCGCTGATGGTGGCGATCGGGCGGGCCGGCTCGGCGGGCATCCGGGAGCTGACCACCCGGCCGGAGACCAGCGGGCCGGTGACAGTGCACTCGACCACCGAGCCCCACTCGCCGCACTCCGGGCAGCGCCCGACCCACTTGGGCGGCTGGTGGCCGCAGGCGTCGCACTCGTACGCCGGGCGCGGCTCACGGCTGGCGCCCCGGCTTCGGCTGGTGGCGGTGGTGGTGCGGGACGACGTCGATCGGGAGGTGCTCACGTCAGGACGCTAACCGGGCGGTACGACGAAAGCCCACCCGGAAACGACGACACCGCCGGCGTGGCGCTGGCCACACCGGCGGTGTCGTCGAAGAATGGGTCGGTCAGCTGTGGGTGACGCCCGTGGCGCCGCCCTCCTCCAGGCCACCGGGGTGGCCGGCGCCGCCCTCCTCACGGGGCTGGACGACCGGCGAGGGGCGCGCGGCCGGGGTCAGCGGGACGCCGACCGGGGCTGCGGTCTTGATGGTCTTGCCGTTGCCGAAGTCGAAGGTCAGGACGACCTGCTGGCCGGAGAGGAGCTTGTCGGTCAGGCCGACGAGCTGGAGGAACCGCCCGTTGCTGCTGTTGAGCTGGGCGTAGCCGAGCGCCGGGATCTCGATCCGGGCCGGCTCGGTGGGCGTGGCCGACTCGCTCGGCGAGGCCGACGGGCTGGCCGACTCGGCGGCGCTGGCGGAGGCCGACGGCTCGGTCGGGCTGGGCGACGCGGACATCGGCTCGGTGGCCGACTCGCTCGGGCTCGCCTGGGCGCCGCTCGGGGTACCGCCGTTCAGCACGACGTCGCGGGCGCTCTCGGTGGTGACGGTCACGGTGACCGCGGACCGGCTGTCGTTGTAGATCACCATGTTGAGCGCCGCGTTGCCGCCCGCCGGGTAGCCCTCGACGCCCGGGAACTGCACGTACAGGCCGCGCACGGCGTAGAGGTTGTCGGGGGTCTGGACGCTGACGCCCTGCACCGACGGGATCTTCTTGGCGGTCTCGGCCACCTGGCCGGCGCCACACCCGGACAGCAGCAGGCTCGTCGCCGCCGTACCAGCCAGCAACAGGGCCGCCCGCCGGGAACCCCTGATCGAGCGCGTCACGTCGGTCCTCCTCGTCACGATCCCCACCCGGCCGTACGCCGGGCACGGGGTGGCCATACCCGCGCAGACCGCGCTCCAGGGTAGTTGTAGCTGATCGAGGCCCGCACGCCGACCCGGACATGCCACCTTCCCGGTGACCCGTCAGACCACCCGACCGTTCGCCACCAGCAGGACCACATCGATGAGCGCCACCAGCATCACCGCCCGGAAGGCGGCCACCGGCCGGCCCCCGGGCCGGGTCCCGACCCGTCCGCCGTACCAGCCGAGGGCCGGCACCAGGACGGCGGCGGCGACCGCCGACAGGCCCGCCCACGACGGACGCCCGGGCGGGCCGACGACCAGGACGACGGTGGCCGCGAGGAGCAGCCCGGCGGCGGCCGACCGGCTGCCCGCCGGGCCGAGCCGGTGCGGCAGCCCGCGCACCCCGGTGCGGGCGTCGTCGGCCAGGTCGGGCAGGACGTTGGCGAAGTGGGCCCCGGCGCCCAGGCAGGCGGCGGCGGCCACCAGCCAGACCGGGGGCGTGGGCGCGCCCGGCAGGGCCAGCACCACGAACGCGGGCAGCGAGCCGAAGGAGACCGCGTACGGCAGCACCGAGACGGGGGTCGACTTCAGCGGCCAGTTGTAGAGCAGCCCGGACACCAGCCCGAGCGTCACGCAGAGCGCCGCCACGCCGCCCGTGAGCAGCGCCACCACCGGGGTGGCGACGGCGGCCGCGACGGCGGCGCGGGCGAGGGTACGCCGCCCGACCAGTCCGCTGGCCACCGGCTTGTCGGTACGTCCCACCGTGGCGTCCCGGTCGGCGTCGATCAGGTCGTTGCTCCAGCCGACGGCGAGCTGGCTGGCCAGCACGGTGAGCACCACGGCGGCGATCCCGGCCGGCCGGTGCCCGACGCCCCAGGCCAGCAGCCCGGCCACCACGGTGACCGCAGCGGCCGGCTCTGGATGGCTCGCCCTGATCAGCCCTAACACCGACGACGGCATAAGAGAAGTCTGGTCGTTACCGGGGAGTCGTGCCACGCTCTGTCCATGCGAGACGCACCCGCGGTGTCCACCTCGCCCCGGGTGCTGCCGCCCAACGATCCCCGCCAGTACGACGACCTGGCCGGCGAGTGGTGGCGCCCGGACGGCGCGTTCGCGATGCTGCACTGGCTGGCCCGGGCCCGGGCCGACCTGGTGCCCCCGGCGTCCAGGAGGGACGCCGTCCTGGTCGACCTCGGCTGCGGTGCCGGACTGCTCGCCCCGCACCTGGTCGGCAAGGGCTACCGGCACATCGGGGTGGACCTCACCCGCTCCGCCCTCGACCAGGCCGCCACGCACGGGGTGACTGCGATCCGGGCCGACGCCACCGCGGTCCCGCTCGCGGCCGGCTGCGCCGACGTGGTGTCCGCCGGCGAGCTGCTGGAGCATGTGCCGGACTGGCGACGCGCGGTGGCCGAGGCGTGCCGCCTGCTGCGGCCGGGCGGCCTGCTGGTGCTGGACACCCTCAACGACACCGTGCTGGCCCGGCTCGTCGCCGTGGAGATCGGCGAACGGCTGCCCACCGTGCCGCGCGGCATCCACGATCCACGGTTGTTCGTGGACGCCCGCGCGCTGGTCGCCGAGTGCGCCCGACACGGCGTGGCGCTGCGCTTGCGCGGGATCCGCCCCGAGCTGGGTGGGACGCTGGCCTGGCTGCTGCGCCGGATGCGGAGCGGCGCCACCGACCGTCCGCCCGGGCGGACGCCCCGGATCGTGCCGACCTGGTCCAGAGCCGTGCTCTACCAGGGCCAGGGGGTCCGGCACGGATAGCCGGGGCCGGCCGGGGTAGCGGGACGCCGAGAAGGGGGCGACATGACTGTGCACGCGCTGGAGGCGGCCCGCCGGTTGGCGCCGCGACTGGCCGCCCGCGCGGCGGACCACGACCGGGACGGCTCCTTTCCGGTCGACGACTTCGCCGACCTGCGGGAGGCCGGGCTGTTCGGGCTGATGGTGCCCCGGGAGCTGGGCGGCGCGGGCGCCAGCTTCGCCGGGTACGCCGCCATCGCCACCGAGCTGGCCCGGGGCAACGGTGCCACCGCGCTGGTGTTCAACATGCACGCCTCGGTCACCGGGGCGCTCGGCGCGGTCACCGAGGAGCTGGCCGAGGCACTCGGCGTACCGGACGAGGCGCTGGCCGCCCGGGACCGGCTGCTCCGCGCGGCGGCCGAGGGGGCCTGGTACGCGGTGGCGATGAGCGAGCGCGGTGCCGGCGCCCGGCTGTCCCAGCTCAGCACGGTGTACGAGCCGGTCGACGGGGGCTGGCACATCAAGGGCAGCAAGACCTTCTGCTCCGGTGCCGGGCACCCGGACGGCTACCTGGTGGCCGCCCGCAGCGCCGCCGACCAGTCGGTGGTCTCCCAGTTCCTCGTCCCGGCCGGCGCGGGGATCACCGTCGAGCCCACCTGGGACTCGCTCGGCATGCGCGCCACCTCCTCGCACGACCTGCACCTGGACGTCACCGTGCCCGCCGACCGGCTGCTCGGTGGGGTGGAGGGGCTGGCCCTGGTGGTCGCCCAGCTCATGCCGCACTGGTTGGTGGCCAGCTACGCCGCCGTGTACGTGGGGGTGGCCCGGGCGGCGATCGAGGCCGCCGCCGAGCACCTGAACGCCCGTAACCTGGCCGGTCTGCCGGCGGTCCGGGCCCGGCTGGGCCGGGCGGACGCAGCGGTCGCGGCGGCGGAGCTGGTGGTGGCCGAGGCGGCCCGCCGGGTCGACGAGGCGCCCGGCGACGCGGAGACCAACCGCTGGGTGTGGCGGGCCAAGCTGCTCGCCGGCACCACCGCCGCCGACGTGGCGGCGTCCATGCTGGAGGCGGCCGGCACCTCGGCCACCCGCCGGGGTCACCCGCTGGAGCGGCTCTACCGGGACGCCCGGTGCGGCTCGCTGCATCCGGCGACCTCCGACGTCTGCGCCGACTGGCTCGGCATCGCCGCGCTCGGCGGCGACCCGGACCGCGACGGCTCGACGCCTCGCTGGTGAGCATCGACCGTCCACCGGGGTCACCAATCAGTGCGGCGAGCCGGCCGCGCAGTCGCGAGCGGGACATGGTCGTTGGTGAGCGCGAGGAGTGAGCCGGTTTTGCGTGCCCCGCAGTCGCGAACGGGAGATGGTCGTTGGTGAAGCGTGGGATCGGGAACGAGAGGTGGGCGACATGGCCGTGCCGGTGATCGCGGGGGTGGGTACGGCGTTGCCGCCGGCCACCGGGCAGGACGAGCTCTGGGACGGCTTCTTCGCGAAACACTTCTCCGGGACCACTCACGCCCTGGCCGAACGCATCTTCGCCAACTCCGGAGTGTCCCGCCGGCAGGCGGCGGTGAACCCGCTGCTGGAGGACGTCTCCGAGTGGCCCACCGAGCGCCGGATGCGGCGCTACCAGGTAGAGGCGTTGCCGCTCGGCAAGGAGGCGGTGGGCCGGGCGCTCACCGCCGCCGGCCTGGACGCCGGTGACATCGGGCTGTTCCTGGTCTGCTCCTGCACCGGGTACGCCACCCCGGGGCTGGACATCCTGCTCGCCCGGGATCTGGGCATGGCCCCGGGCACCCAGCGCATGTTCGTCGGCCACATGGGCTGCTACGCGGCCCTGCCGGGGCTCGGCGCGGCCAGCGACTTCGTCACCGCCCGGCGCCGGCCGGCGCTGCTGCTCTGCGCCGAGCTGACGAGCCTGCACATCCAGCCCGCCGGGGTCCGGGTGGACACCCAGCAGATCGTCTCGCACGCGCTCTTCTCGGACGCCGCGGTCGCCGCCGTGCTCGTCCCCGGCGGCCGGGGGTACGCGCTGCGGGAAGTTGCCTCGGTCACCGACACCTCGACCGCCGACCACATGACCTGGGACGTCACCGACACCGGCTTCCGGATGGGGCTGTCGCCGAAGGTCCCGCAGGTGCTCTCGCGCCACGTCCGGCGGCTGGTCGACGAGCTGCTGGCCCGGCACGGGCGGACTGTTTCCGAGGTGGACGGCTGGGCGGTGCACCCGGGCGGCCCGCGCATCCTCAACGTGGTGGACCGCGACCTGGCTCTGCCACCGGACGCCCTCGCGGCGTCCCGGGCCACGCTGGACCAGCACGGCAACTGCTCGTCCCCCACGGTGCTGCTGATCCTGGACCGGCTCCGCCGGGCCCAGACCCCGCCGGAACGGATCGTGATGCTCGCGTTCGGACCGGGCCTGACCCTGTACGCCGCCCTGCTCGACCGCACCGGATGACCGGCCGGTCCCACGGGACGGTGCCCGCCGGGTCGCGCGGCTACCCTGGCCGGATGGGCGCCGACGACCGGGTACGGGGTGCGCTGCTGGCCGGGCTGACGGTGGCCGCGCTGGCCGCCGGTGGCTGGTGGTGGCAGCGGTCGGCGCCGGCCCTCGGCGAGACGGGCGCCTCACCCAGCCCGTCGACGGGTGCCTTCCTCGAGCCGGGGGTGCGGCTGGCCGACCCGGACACCAGGCGGGTGACCGTCGACCCGGACGCGAGGCGGGTGACCGTCGACCCGGAGACCGGGCAGGTGCTCCCGGGGCCGGAGGCCGACCCGGACGCGGGCCTGGTCGTCCATCAGGAGCCGGGCGCCGCCGCGGAGGTGCTGAGCTCGCACGCCGTCTGGGCGGAGCGGTCCCAGCTCGCCCCGGGTGACGGTCCACTGGTCCGGCAGGCCAACCCCTCGGCCGGCGAGCGCCACCTGCTCACGGTGTCCTGCAGCGGCCCGGGGACGTTGACGGTGGCCTACTCCGGCTCGGACCAGGACGGCACGCCACTGACCACGACCTGTGCGGAGACGCCGCTCGCCCGCCGGATCGACGCCGCCGGCGGCCCGTTGCTGGTGCGGTTCACCGTCGCCGGCGGCGCGGTCGACCTGGACGCCCGGCTCGTGGCCCTGTTCTGAACGCCGGTCAGCCGGCGATGCGAGCCAGGTCGTCGCGGTACTGCTCGACCGCGCCCAACTCGGGGACGATCCGCACCAGGGTGCCTTCCCGGTCCACCAGCAGCGCGGGGGCCGTACCGGGGCGGGCGGCGAGGTGGGCGTAGGCGCGCAGCCCGCCGGCCGGGTCGGCGAGCGCGCGTACCCCGGGTGCGGTGGCAGGTTCGACCCGGCGGCCCTCGGTGACGGTGACCACGGTGACGCTCGGGGGCGCGGCGGCCGCCGCTTGGGTGACCTGTTCCGCGCAGGCGCAGGCGTCCACCAGCACGATCATCGCCGGCAGCAGGCTGCGTAGCGGCACCGGAGACTCGCCGGCGCCGACCAGGTCGAGCGCGGGGAGTGGCCCGACCGCGACCGGGGTGGCCGTCGGGTACGGGAGGACGGTCGGGCTGCCGCCGGAGCGTGACGAGCGGGGCCAGGTGACCGCCGCTAGCCCGGTGAGGGTGATCAACACGGACACCAGCAGCACCAGCACCGGCAGCCCGAGCGGCGGGCGGCCGTCCGGCCGGGGGGTGAGGCCGAGCCGGCGGCGCCAGCCGGCCCGCCGGCGGAGGCGGCGCAGCTCGCGGCGGACCTGCCGGGCCTCGTGGGCGAGCGCCGAGGCGTCGTCGGGGATGACCACCCGCCCCCACTCCGGGGGCAGGTCGGGCAGCCCGTCCGGTGGCCCTTGGCCTTCAGCATCAGGCATGCCCATCGGACCCCCAGGAACCGTCTCGGTGAGCGGACGTCGCGTCCACCTCCAGCCTCCCGCACCGCTCGGCGTACCGCCACACCTGGGCGCACTCCGGATTCCGGGGCTACCATGGGAGGAGCGCATCGCCCTAGACATCCACGCTTCCGTCACCCGCACCGGGTTGTCATCCGCTGGTCACGGAGCGTGTCGAAAGCGTCGGTTTGACCGCCTGTCAAGCTGAAGAAATACCTCTCACAGGGCCCCTGAGCTGCGCCAACGGTCAGGACAGCGGTGAGACATCGGTGCCTGAGCGTGTTACCCTAGACACAGCGAAAGGGGTTTCGAACCTATGGTTTTCAGTGTCGGCGAGACCGTTGTTTACCCCCACCACGGGGCCGCACTCATCGAGGCAATCGAGACTCGGGTCATCAAGGGCGAGCCCAAGCAGTACCTCGTCCTGAGGGTCGCGCAGGGTGACCTTACGGTCCGGGTGCCCGCTGAGAACGCCGAGATCGTGGGTGTGCGTGAGGTGGTCGGCGAAGAGGGCCTGGGCAAGGTCTTCGACGTGCTCCGCGCACCGCACACCGAGGAGCCGACCAACTGGTCGCGGCGTTACAAGGCGAATCTGGAGAAGCTGGCCTCCGGCAACCCGCTGAAGGTCGCCGAGGTCGTCCGCGACCTGTGGCGCCGGGAGCGGGAGCGGGGTCTGTCCGCGGGTGAGAAGCGCATGCTCGCCAAGGCCCGCGACATTCTCGTCGGCGAGGTCGCGCTGGCCGAGAAGAGCACCAAGGACGAGGCGGAGACGCTGCTCGACAAGGTGCTGACCGAGGCCTGAGTTCCACAGCATCGTCGTACCCACCCCGTAGCAAAGAAATCCGAGGACCGCGACGTGACCGCGCAGCTCAATCCGCGCGGTGACGTCGCGGTCCTTGTTCCTGCGGCCGGTGCCGGCGTACGCCTCGGCCCCGGCGCCCCCAAGGCGCTCCGGCCGCTCGCCGGCGAGCCGCTGCTGGTGCACGCGGTACGCCGGATCGCGGCGGCACCCTCGGTGCACACCGTCGTGGTGGCCGCCCCGGCCGCCGACGTCGAGCCGGTCCGGGCGATGCTCGCGCCGGTCGCTCCGGTGATCGTGGTGCCCGGCGGCGCGGACCGCCAGGCGTCCGTGGCCGCCGCGCTGGCTGCCGTCCCCGCCGGGCCGGAGATCGTCCTGGTGCACGACGCGGCCCGCGCGCTGACCCCGCCGGCACTGATCGAGTCGGTCGCCGCGGCCGTCCGCTCCGGGAACGACGCGGTGATCCCGGTGCTCCCCGTGGTCGACACGATCAAGGAGGTCGGCACCGGCGAACTCGTCCTCGGCACGGTCGACCGGTCCGCGCTGCGGGCCGTGCAGACCCCGCAGGGCTTCCGCCGGACGGTGCTGGCCGCCGCCCACGCGGCGACCAGCGACCCGCTCACCGACGACGCCGGCCTGGTGGAGAAGCAGGGCGTGCCGGTGGTCTGCGTCCCCGGCTCGGAGTACGCCCTCAAGGTCACTCGGCCGTTCGACCTGGCCCTCGCCGAGTACCTGCTCTCAGCCCGCCAGGCGGGTTAGCGCCAGCCTCGCGATGTCCACGGCGAGACCCTTCAGGTCACCGCCGCGGAGTTTGACGCTGGACGCCCCGAGCATCACCTCCAGCGCGTCGCCGTCCCCGACGGCCACGTGCAGGCCGGCCTGGCCGTCGAACCACTCCGCCGGGGCGCCGAGCGCAGTCACCTTCTCCGCGTCCTTGAAGAGCGGATTGTTGATCATCGCCGCGCCGCCCTTGTGGTACTGGAGCAGGATGGCCGGCCCGTCCGCCGAGTGGAAGTGGTAGGCGCAGACCGCCACCTCCTTGCTGGACTCGTCGGTGTCGGCGTCGACGATCTCCACCCCGGCTAGTCGCGACATCTCGGTCCTGGTCAGCAGGCACGGGTCCGGTGGCCCGGGCGCCTCCGCCGCGGTAGCGGCCGGGGCGGTGGTCGCCGGGTCGGCGGTGTCCGTGTCCGTACCGGCCGCCGGGTCCGCGGTGCCGGTGTGCGTGCTGGCCGCGGTGGCCGCCGCATCGTTGCTGGCCGGGCTCGGCTGGTCGCCGCAGCCGACGAGGAGGGTGAGCGCGGTGGCGAGCACCGCGGCCGCGTTGAGTCGCGTGGTCATGCAGGTCGGTCCTTTCCGGATCGTCAGGCGGTCGGGCAGGTGACGGTGGCGACGACGTGGGCGGTCTTTCCCGCGTACGCCTGCACGCCGGGCAGGTCCAGGTCGAGCCGGAGACTGCTGCCGTCCACCGCCCCGGCGGGCAGCGGTGCGACGAACGCGGTGTCGAGGTCCACCTCGACGATCACCTGCGGATCGCCCTGGAGTTCGCCCGCCTCGGCCTGTCGGGGCGACCAGACCTTCAGCGTCACCGCCGGGCTGCCGCCGCTGGCGACCTTCGACTTGACGACGTCCGCGCCCCGCCCACCGACGAACGGCGGGGTGCGCCCCAGCCGGCAGTGCTCCCCATACGTGTCGCTGATCGACCCGCGCAGCTCGGTGCGGGGCAGGTCGCCCGTGATCACCAGTTCGATCGCGCCCGCCCCGGCGGGCCGTACGCCGGGCTCGACGCCGGCCGACGCGGCCGCGTCCACCGCTTCCCGGGTGCCCGGGTCGACGTCCTCCGGCCCGCACGCCGTCAGTAGTACGGCGACCGCGATGGCCGCCACGCCGGCCCGTACTGCCCTGCCTCGTCTCATCCTTCTCCTCCGTCGATCGGTCGGGTCGGACCCATGGTGGGGCCGCCGGAGACGTCGATCCAGGTCACTAGCTGCAGCTTCAGCAAGCTGCAGGGTCGGGCATCCGACGTGGACGGCCGGCGGTAGCGTGCCGCCGTGGACCTCGACGAGGAACTGCGCGGGCTCTACGCCCTGACTCTGCGGATGCCCGGCGCCGGTCGGGACGAGTTGGCGTTCGCGCTCGGCGGAGATCAGGCGCAGGTGGCCGACGGTCTGCGCCGGCTGGCCGGGCTGGGCCTGGTCGGTGAGGTGGACGGGCGGGTCGAGGCCGTGCCGCCCGGCGCGGGCCTCGGCCGGTTGCTCCGCGACGGACTGGACGGGGTGTCCCGGCGGCTCGCCGACGTCGAGCGGCTGGTCGCGCAGTTGGAGCCGCTCAGCCGGGAGTACGCCGCCGGCCAGCGGGTCGTCGCCGACGCGTCGGTCAGCCTGGTCTCCGGGGTGGGTGAGGCAAAGGACGTGCCGCTCGCGGTCGCGCTGACCAACCCGCCGGTGCGGTCGTACTGCTGCCAGCGGGACCCGCGCTCGTTCGACGCGGCGGTGGTGCCGTGGATGGAGGACCTGCTGCACGCCGCCCGGGAGCGGTTACTGGTCATGTCGCTGCTGGTCGAGGCCGAGGTGCTGGAATCCCCGGCGGCGTCGGGGACGCTGACCCGGTTCGCCGGGGCAGGCATCGAGGTACGCGTCCGTGGCCGGCTGCCCAGCGGCTACTACGTGCTGGGCGAGCACGCCGCGCTGCCGCGGAAGTGGGGCGACGACCTGGCCGGCTCGGCGTACCAGTTCCACCTGGTCCGCTCGACCGTGCTGGTGGCGGCGCTGACCAGCCTCTTCGAAGAGCTGTGGCGGACCGCGGTGCCGCTGGGTGCGGCGGTCGATCCGCACCGGCAGGTGGTGGCGCTGCTGGCCCAGGGACTCACCGACGACGCCATCGCCCGCCGGCTCGGTCTCTCCGTACGGACCGTCCGGGCCCGGGTCGCGCGGGTGATGGCTGAGCTGGGCGTGCGTACCCGGTTCCAGGCCGGTGTCGTGGCGGCCCGGTCCGGCTGGCTGGACTGATCCGGGCGTACCCTCGGCGCATGATCGTTCCTCGGGTGGCCATCGGCACCGACGTGCACGCCTTCGCGCCGGGGCGGCCGTGCTGGGTGGCCGGCCTGCACTGGCCGGACCAGGACGGCCTGGCCGGTCACTCGGACGCCGACGTGGCGGCGCACGCCGCCTGCAACGCGCTGCTCTCCGCCGCCGGCCTCGGCGACCTGGGGGCGAACTTCGGCGTCGACCAGCCGGAGTGGGCGGGTGCCGCCGGCGTGGCTCTGCTCACCGAGAGCGCCCGGCGGGTCCGGGCGGCCGGGTTCCGGATCGGCAACGTGTCGGTCCAGGTGATCGGCAACCGGCCGAAGATCGGTCCGCGCCGGGAGGAGGCGCAGCTGGTGCTCTCGGCGGCGGTGGGCGCCCCGGTCACCGTCTCCGCCGCCACCACCGACGGCCTCGGCTTCACCGGCCGTGGCGAGGGGCTGACCGGCATCGCGGTCGCCCTGGTGTACGAGGCTCCGGCGGAGTAGGTCGGCGGGGCGGGACGCGGGCGGCTACGCTCGCCGGGATGCCGAGTGACGCCGCCCCCGACCAGTCCGCCGCCGACGGCTACCTCCAGCGCGCGCAACTCCTCGCCGAGCTGGGCCGGTACGACGAGGCCGCCGGGGAGCTCAGCGGGGCGCTCGCGGCAGATCCGGGCAACGCTGAGGCGCTCACCATGCTGGCCCAGGTGCACCTCGCTGCCGAGCGGGCGGGCGAGGCGCTCGACGCCGCCGAGGCGGCCGTGGCCGCCGCCCCGGGGGCCGTACCGCCGCTGGTGGCGCGCGGGATGGCCCTGGTCGACCTGGAGCGGTGGAAGGCCGCCGCGAGCACCGCGGACCAGATCCTGGCGCTCGGCCCGACCGACCCGTACGCGCAGCGCAGCGCCGCCGCGATCCTGGCCGGCTCACGCAACGGGCAGCAGGCGCTCAACGCCGCCTGGCGCGGCGTGGAGCTGGCCCCCGAGGCCCCGCAGGCGCACCTGGTGCTCGGCCTGGTCTCCGTGCGGCTGGAGCTGTATGACCTGGCCGAGCGGGCCTACCGGGAGGCGCTGCGGCTCGACCCGCAGCTGGCCGAGGCGCGGCACGACATGGGCGTGATCCGGCTGGAACAGCGCCGCTACGCGGAGGCGCTGGAGCACCTGACGGAGGCGGCGGCGATGGATCCGGGGCGCGTGGACGCCGGTCGGACGATCTCCGCGGGCCTGCGCCGGCTGGTGCTCTACGGTGCCGGCTGGTCCCTGGTCGCCACCGTGGTGGTGACCTTCCTGGCCCCGGGCGCGCCGGGTCTCTCCCGGCTGCTCGCGGTGCTGGCCGCGCTCGGCGGGGCGCTGGTGGTCTGGCGGTACGCGGCCCGGATTCCGGGCCTGCTGCGCACGATCCTGCCCGGGCTGCTGCGCGCCGACCGTGCCCTCGCCCTGGCGGTCTACGCGGTCGCCGCCGCGCCCCTGCTGCTGCTCCTCTACGCGCTGGTCGGCGGCCCCTGGCCGCTGGTCGCCGCCATCACCGTGGCGATGCTCGCCGAATTCGCCGCCCTCACCCGCACCCCCAGGTAACCCGACGCAAGGCAGCACCCCGGCGAAACCCCGGGGAAGACTACGAACGACGCGCCCAGGTCCAGGCGTACCCCGAGTCCTCACACCCCGACGCCGCGTCGCAGAGGTCCAGCGGGCGGAACGTGTCCACCATGACCGCCAGCTCGTCGAAGAAGTCCACCCCGATCGAGCGCTCGGCCGCGCCCGGCTGTGGCCCGTGGGTGAAGCCGGACGGGTGCAGCGAGATCGAGCCCTGCTCGATGCCGGAGCCGCGCCGGGCCTCGTAGTTGCCGCCGGTGTAGAAGAGCATCTCGTCGGAGTCGACGTTGTGGTGGTTGTACGGCACCGGGATGGCGTCCGGGTGGTAGTCCACCTTGCGCGGCACGAACGAGCAGATCACGAAGTTCGGGCCCTGGAAGGTCTGGTGCACGGGCGGCGGCTGGTGCACCCGGCCGGTGATCGGCTCGAAGTCGTGGATGGAGAACGCCCACGGGTACAGGTGCCCGTCCCAGCCGACCACGTCGAACGGGTGGTGGGCGTAGCCGTACTTCGTCCAGCCCCGACGGTGCCGGACCAGCACCTCGACGTCCTCGTCGTCCACCAGCAGCGGCGCGTCCGGCCCGCGGACGTCCCGCTCGCAGTACGGCGAGTGCTCCAGGAACTGCCCGCGTACGGAGAGGTAGCGCTTGGGCGGGCCGATGTGGCCGGCCGCTTCGATGGTGAGCAGCCGGGTCGGCTCGTCGCCGGTGGGCACGAGCCGGTGGATGGTCGAGGTGGGGATGATGACGTAGTCGCCGGCCACCGCGTCCAGCACACCGAACGGCGACTCCACCCGCATCGACCCGGACTCCAGGTAGAGGCAGTGGTCGCCGGTGGCGTCCCGGAACAGCGGAGACGGCCGGTCGGCCAGCACGTACGCGATCCGTACGTCGTCGTTGGCGAGCAGGTACTGCCGGCCGAGCACCGGGTCGGCGCCGGCCCCGTCGAGCTTGTGGGTACGCAGGTGGCGCGGCTTGAGCGGCAGGTTGGGCACCCGGGTGACGGCGGGCGGGGTGAACTCCTCGGCGGCGACGATCGCGGTCGGCGCGTGCCGGTGGTAGAGCAGCGACGAGTCGGAGGAGAAGCCCTCCTGGCCGACCAGCTCCTCCGCGTAGAGGCTGCCGTCGGGCTGACGGAACTGGGTGTGGCGCTTGCGGGGCACCTCGCCGACCCTGCGGTAGTACGGCATCTCGCCTCCCGATATGTCCCGTTCTCCGGCCGGGAGCGTCCGATAATCGGACGCGGTTGTCCGTTCACCGTAGCGTCCCGTACATTCTTGTCTCGTGTCAACGCAGGTGCCCCGCCTCTTCTCCGGCCTGGTCGACGACGCCGCGGTCTTCCCGCCCGGCAGCGCCACGCTGCCGGACGCGGTGGTCGCCCACCGGCGGCATCGCACCGCCTGGTACGCCGACCTCGTCGGCCCGCTCCTGCTGCCCGCCTCCGCCGTCACCGCCGGTGACCTCAGCGGGCTGGTCGATCCTGCGGAGGGGTTCGTCATCGGGCTCATCGGCGACACCGGCGTCGAGGGGGTGCCGTCGGCGCTGTCGTTTCTGGCGCCGGACCGGGTCACCGCCCGGCAGATCGAGGTGCCGGTCGCCAAGCGGGGCGAGGACCCGCAGCCCGGGCTCACCGAGCTGCTGAAGCTCACCGAGCGGCTCGACGGCACGCCGGTCTACGCCGAGATCCCGATGACCTTCGGACTGCTGGGTGCCCTGGACGCGCTCGCCGAGGCGCGGGCCGGCGGGCTGCCGGTCGCCGCCAAGTTCCGCACCGGCGGGCTGGCCGCCGAGCTGTTTCCCACCCCGGTCGAGCTGGCCGCGGTGATCTGCGCCTGCCGCGATCGGCAGCTGCCGTTCAAGCTGACCGCCGGGCTGCACCACGCGATCCGCCACCGGGACCCGGAGACCGGCTTCACCCACCACGGCTTCGTCAACGTGCTCGCCGCGACCCTCGCCGCCACCGCCGGCGGCGAGGTGGACGCGGTCGCCGAGCTGCTCGCCGCCACCGACCCGGTACGCGTGGTCGAGCTGGTCCGGGCGCGCCGAGACACCGAGCGCCCGCTCTGGGTGGGGTACGGCTCGTGCAGCATCGAGGAACCACTGACCGATCTGATCCGGCTGGGGCTGGTGAACGGGGGCTTCGAGGAATGACCTGGGTGACGGGTGCCGACGGTTCGCCGTACGGGGTGACCAACCTGCCGTACGGGGTGTTCCGGCACGGCGATCGCGAGCCGCGGATCGGCGTACGCATCGGTGACTTCGTGCTGGACCTGGGCGGCGCGGAGGCCGCCGGGCTGGTGCTGGCGGCCGGGGCGCTGGGCCGGCCCACGCTGAACGAGTTCATGGCGCTCGGCCGCCCGCAGTGGAGCGCCGTCCGGCAGCGGGTCACCGAGCTGCTCACCGACGCCGGGCACCGGCCGGCGGTGGAGCCGCTGCTGGTGCCGCTGCGCGAGGTGGAGCTGCTGCTCCCCTTCGAGGTGGCCGACTACGTCGACTTCTACTCGTCCGAGCACCACGCGGCCAACATCGGGCAGATCTTCCGGCCGGGCCAGCCGCCGCTGCTGCCCAACTGGAAGCACGTGCCGATCGGCTACCACGGCCGGGCCGGCACGGTGGTGGTCTCCGGCACCCCCGTGGTCCGTCCCACCGGGCAGCGGGCCACCGCGCAGGGCCCGACCACCGGCGCCTCCGTACGCCTGGACATCGAGGCGGAGGTCGGTTTCGTGGTCGGCCTGCCGAGCCGGCTCGGCGACCGGGTCCCGGTGGGGGACTTCGCCGACCACGTGTTCGGTGTGGTGCTGGTCAACGACTGGTCCGCCCGGGACATCCAGGCCTGGGAATATCAGCCGCTCGGCCCGTTCCTGGGCAAGTCCTTCGCCACCTCGGTCTCCGCCTGGGTGACCCCGCTGGACGCGCTGGCCGACGCCTTCGTGCCCGCCCCCGACCAGGACCCGCCGGTGCAGGACTACCTGCGGGACACGCCCCACCTCGGGCTGGACCTGGCCCTGTCGGTGGAGTGGAACGGCGAGCGGGTCAGCGAGCCGCCCTTCGCCACCATGTACTGGACGCCGGCCCAGCAGCTCGCCCACGTCACGGTCAACGGGGCGTCGCTGCGTACCGGCGACCTCTACGCCTCCGGCACGGTCTCCGGGCCGGAGCGCGGCCAGGTCGGTTCGTTCCTGGAGCTGACCTGGGGTGGGATCGAGCCGGTCAAGTTCGCCGACGGCACCACCCGCACCTTCCTGGAGGACGGCGACACCGTCACCGTCACCGCCACGGCCCCCGGCCTGAACGGCACCACCATCGCCCTCGGCGAGGTCACCGGCACCATCCTCCCGCCCCGCTGAGCAGCGCCTTCACCCTCCGGCCCCGGTCGCACCCGCTGTGCGACCGGGGCCGTTGCGTCCCGCGTTGATCGTCCCGGATCCGGTACGCCCCGGTGGTGCGGGCCGGGGCGCACCCGCGTGGAACAGGAGGGAACGAGGATGCCCGAGCTGACCGGCGCCGTCTGGCGCACCAGCAGCCGCTCCAACGATCAGGGCCTCTGTGTCGAGGTGGCGACCAACGTGGTCGCCGCGTACGGCGTGGTGGGGGTACGCGACTCGAAGGATCGGAGCGGGCCGACGCTGGTGGTCAGCCCGCCAGGCTGGACGGCGTTCGTCACCGCGATCCGGGCCGACGCCTTCCGCCGCTGACCCCGGTCGCCGCACGCCCGGTGCCCCGCGGGGCGCCGGTGGTGGAAATGTCACCGCGGGCTCCCCGTTTCGGGTTCACGCGCCGTACCGTGGACAACACGGGAGGTGCCATGTCGACGGTGACAGTTGCCGCATTCATCGAAGCGCAGGACGTCGACGTCTGGCGGCTCCTCACCGATCTCCCCGCGCGGGCCCGGTGGCTGTCCGCCGTCGGCGCGGTCGACGTCCTCACCCCTGGCGACTTCCGGCCCGGCACCGCCTGGCGGGAGACCCGGCTCCGGCCGGACGGCGCCGAGGTGCCGGAGGAGTTCGTGGTGGTCGAGATGGTCGCCCCGGAGCGGCTGGTGCTCAGCTCGCGGGGCGCCGGCGCGGACTACCGGATCACCTGGACGCTGCGGACGGTCGAGCGCCGGCGCCGCGCCTGCACCGAGGTCACCGTCGAGCAGGAGGCCGAGCCGACCGCCCGGTACGGGCGGATGCTGGCCCTGATCCTCGGCGGCCTGGCCGCCCGTGCGGTGGAGGGCGCCCTCCGGCGGGACCTCGCCGATCTGGCGCTGGCCGTCGAGCCCACCCGCTCCGCAGAGGCCGCCTGAGCCGACCCGGCCCCACCTCACCGGGTTTCGAGGGCTCCAGTTGGGCCCGGCTGCCCGCCGCTGGGACCTGACGCCGTTCGGTGGGTAGGGTGCCTCGCGGAGGTGCGGCATGAGGTGGCCCGTGGGGCGGCGGTGGATCATCGTGGCGCTCGCGGCGGTGCTGGCCGTCGGCGCGGCGGCCACCGTGATCTACCGGGTGCTCGCGCCCGCCGAGGTCGACACGGTCGCCCGGGGCGCGTACCCGGCGGCGCCGACCCCCCAGGTCGGGGTGATCGGCCGGCTTCCGGTGGCGCCGCTGGTCGTGGACGGCCGGCTCCGCGTCTACGCCGGCGCCCGCCAGGTGTACGCCGACCAGCCGGTCGACGGGCGGCACCGGGTGACCCCGTTCTGGTCGTACCGCCGCTGGCCGGCGCAGCTCGTCGGGGTGCTCGCCGACGACACCACCGTGGTCAGCCGCTGGTCGGATGGGCTCCTCGTGGCGCTCGACGCGCGTACCGGGCGGGTCGCCTGGCGGGCCGACGGGCCCGCGCCGGGGCCGGTGGCCAAGCCCCGCCGGACCTACGCCTCGACCGTCTGGGACCCGGCGGGCCTGCACGTCACCGGTACCGCCGACGGCCGGCGAGTGCTGGTCGCGGCCGGCCCGGGCCGGGTCGCCGGGTACGCGCTGGCGGACGGCCGGCAGCTCTGGCGGGCCGACGTCGGGGACGACTGCCGTACCGATGTGGGCACCACGGCGGCTGGCGAGCTGCTCGCGGTGGACGCCTGCGCCGGACCGGCGACGGTCGAGTTCCGGGACGCCGCCACCGGCCAGGTACGCACCCGCTGGCAGCCGCCCGGCGGCCCGCCGGAGCTGACGGTGACCCTGGTGGGCTGCCGGAACGTCCGCTCGGAGTGCCGAGGGCTGCGCACCGCCGGCCCGGGGGACGACGCCGGCCGGGGGTGGCTGATCGGTGCGGGCGAGCCGGTCGCCGCGCCCGCCCTCGACGGGCCGGGTGCCGAACTCGCCGACGAGCTTGTGGTCGGCGTGCACGGGGGAGTGCTCACCGGCCGGTCGGCCCGCACCGGCGCGGAGCTGTGGCGGCGCCCCGACCTCGGGCCGGTACGGATCCTCGCGGTCCAGCCCGGCCGGGTGCACCTGCTGACCGAGCGGAACGATCTGGTCACCCTGGACCCGGCCACCGGGGCCGAGCGGTCCCGCTTCCCGATGGACATCGGCCGGGACGGGACCGGCTGGGTGCCCGGCCGGGCGTACGCGGGGGACGGCTACGTGGCCGTGGAGCGGGTCCGGGAGCGGGCCGGCCCGGACGACGACGACCAGGCGTACTTCCTGATGCCGGAGGCGGTGTTGCTCGCCGCGAGCTGACGCCCCGCCGGGTGTGCGGAAAGGGCCCCGGTACCACGCCCGGCGTTGACCAGGGCCCCTCCTGTCGGCTCAGGCCAGCGCCGCCTCGGCGGCGGCCAGGAAGGCGTCGTTCTCGGCCGGGGTGCCGATGGTGACCCGCACCCCGTCCCCGGGGAACGGCCGGACGATCACGCCCCGCGCCTCGCACGCCTTGCCGAACTCGACGGCCTGCTCGCCGAGCGGCAGCCAGACGAAGTTGGCCTGGCTGGACGGCACGTCGGGGACGAGCTTGCGGACCGCCTCGGTGACCCGGTCCCGCTCGGCGATGACCAGCGCGCAGCGGCGCTCGACCTCGTCGGCCTGGGCCAGCGCGGCGAGCGCGCCGGCCTGGGCGGCCAGGCTGGTGGAGAACGGCGTGACGACCTTGCGGACGGCGGCGGCCACGGTCGGCTCGGCGACCAGCCAGCCGATCCGCAGGCCGGCCAGCCCCCACGCCTTGGAGAGGGTGCGCAGCACGGCCACGTTCGGCCGGTCCAGGTAGCTCAGGCCGTCCGGCACCTCCGGGTCGGTGACGAACTCCCGGTACGCCTCGTCGATCACCACCAGCACGTCGTCCGGCACCGCGTCGAGGAAGCGGTCCAGCTCCCCCTTGCGGACCGCCCTACCGGTCGGGTTGTTCGGGTTGCAGACCAGGATCATCCGGGTCCGGTCGGTCACCGCCGCCGCCATCGAGGCCAGGTCGTGGCCGTGGCCGGCGTCGTTCGGCACCCGCACGCTGGTCGCGCCGCTGGTCGCCGCGATGATCGGGTACGCCTCGAAGGACCGCCACGAGTAGAGCAACTCGTCGCCCGGGAGGCAGGTGGCCCGGACCAGGTGCTCGGCCAGCGCCACCGAGCCGCAGCCGGTGGCGATCCGCTCCGGGTCCACGCCGTACCGCTCGGCGAGGGCCTGGCGCAGCGCCACCACGCCCATGTCCGGGTAGCGGTGCGAGCCGGCGACCGCCTCGGCGACCGCCTCCACCACGCCCGGCAACGGGCCGTAGGGGACCTCGTTGCTGGCCAGCTTGATCGCCTCGGGCAGGCCCAGCTCGCGGGCCAGGTCGGCCGGGCTGCGCCCGGGCACGTAGCTGGGCAGCGCGTCCAGGTCGGCGCGGGTCAGCCGCAGCGGAGGCTGGTGACGTCCGGTGTCGGTCATGGGGTGTCTCCCGGGGGATTGGCGCTGTCGCGCGAGGCGGTACGGGTGTCGGGCCTGGTGCGGGGGAGCTGGACCACCACGGTCTGCGCCCGCTTGTCGTGCAGGGCCTGGCGCAGCGGCTGGTCGAAGAGCGGGGAGACCGCGTCGACGAACTGGAGCAGCAGCCCGAAGCCACAGCAGTACCAGAGCAGCGTGGGTAGGCCGAGGGTGCTCCACCGGCGGGTGGCCCGGCCGAAGCCGAGCGGCTGGTCGGCCTCGACCGGCACCGCGCGGACGCCCATCACCCGCTTGCCGAAGGTCTGGCCCCGGGCCGCCATCGAGGGCACCTCGTACGCGTACCAGAGCGCGGTGGCGATCAGCAGGATGGCGATCTGCAGCCCGGCGGCCTGTTCGCCCGGCTGGGGCAGCCCTTCGGTGGAGGTGTTTCCGGCCAGCGACCGGCGCACCGACTCGCGCAGGTACGGCGAGATCTCCTCGAAGTAGCGCCAGACGAACCAGCCGTTCACCACGACATTGAGCAGGAACACCACGCCGATGTCGATCAGCCGGGCGACCAGCCGTGCGCCGTACGAGGCGAGCGGCAGCCCGTGCGGCCGCGGCGCGGGCGGGCGTACCGGCCAGGTCGGGTACGGCCAGCCCGGCGGCGGCCCCGCCGGCTGACCCGGTCCGGTCGGCTGCCCCGGCCACGGGGCCGGCCCGCCGGCCGGTTGCCCCGGGTACGGCCCGCTGACCGGCTGCTGCCCGGGATACGGCCCAGCGGCCGGCTGCCCGGGATACGGCCCGCTGACCGGCTGGCCGGGGTGCGGCCCGGCGGGCGGGCCCGGGTGGGGGGCGGGTGTGGTGGGGGCCGGCGCCGCGGCGGGAGCCGGTTCGGGGGGCGGCGGGCCCTCGGGCGGGGTGGCGTCGACCGGGATCGGCGCGCCGATCCAGCCCTCGCCGTCCCAGTACCGCCGGGTCTCGGGATCGGCGGGGTCCACGTACCAGCCGGGTGTCACGCTCACCGTCGTGCCTCGCTGCGTCCGCTCACGGCAGTTCGCGACTCCGGGGCTCGCAGACCCGGCTCACTCCTCACGCTCACGGCGTCATCTCAGTTCGCGGCTCCGGGGCTCGCAGGCCCGGCTCACTCCTCACGCTCACGGTGCAACCTTAACGACGACCGTGCCGGCGAACTTGTCGTGCAGGCACTGCTGCCAGGGCTTGTCCCAGAGCTGCCAGAACCCGTCGAGGTAGTTGAGGAACGGCACCAGCGAGCCGGCGACGAACTCGACCAGCCAGCGCCGGCCCAGTGCCCCCCGGGTCAGGGTGGCGGACGGCTCGACCGGGACGATCCGGATCTTCATCACCTTCTTGCCCAACGTCTGCCCGGTCCGGCGGGCGTACTCGACGTGGTACAGCCAGTAGAAGACGAGGAGGACCAGGAACAGCCCGACCTCGGCGAGCAGCAGCGGAACGACGAAGTCGCTCATCATCCGGGCCGGGTCCGGCTCGTTCATCGTCCCGTCCGGGTTGACCTTCATCAGCTCGGTGAAGGTGCGGAACCAGATCCACAGGATGACCGGCAGGAAGAGCACCACCGACACCAGGCTCGCCACCGCGGTGTCGATCAGCCAGGCGAGCAGCCGGTCGGCGAAGCTGGCGAGCGGCTGACCGTTCGGCGCCAGTGGGGGTGGCACGACACCCGGGTACGGCGGATGGGCCGCCGGGGGATAGCCAGGTGGCCCGGCGTACAGCGGTGGGAGGTGTTGCGGTGGCACCGGAGGCCGCAGCGGCCCGGGTCCGGAGGGGGGCGCGAAGCCGCCGCCCGCGGACGGTGGCCCGGCGGGCGGCGGCTGCGTGGTCGGGGGAGGCTGGGTCACGCGGACAGTGTTACAGGTTGCCGCGCTTCTCCTGCTCCCGCTCGATCGCCTCGAACAGGGCCTTGAAGTTGCCCTTGCCGAAGCCGAGGGAGCCGTGCCGCTCGATCAGCTCGAAGAAGACGGTCGGGCGGTCCTGCACCGGCTTGGTGAAGATCTGCAGCAGGTAGCCGTCCTCGTCCCGGTCGACCAGGATCTTCCGGGACTTCAGCTCCTCGATCGGCACCCGCACCTGGCCGATCCGGGCGCGCAGCTCCGGGTCGTCGTAGTAGGAGTCCGGGGTGTCCAGGAACTCGACGCCCGCGGCGCGCATGGCGTCGACGCTGGCCAGGATGTCGTTGGTGGCGACGGCGATGTGCTGGGCGCCCGGCCCCTGGTAGAACTCCAGGTACTCGTCGATCTGCGACTTCTTGCGGGCGAGGGCCGGCTCGTTGAGCGGGAACTTCACCTTGCGGGTGCCGCTCGCGACCACCTTGCTCATCAGGGCGGAGTAGTCGGTGGCGATGTCGTCACCGATGAACTCGGCCATGTTGCTGAAGCCCATGACCCGCTTGTAGAACTCGACCCACTCGTCCATCCGGCCCAGCTCCACGTTGCCGACCACGTGGTCGACGGCCTGGAAGAAGCGCTTCGGCTGGATGCCCGCGTCGATCATCGGCTGCCGGTCGACGATGGGCCCACGGGCCACGAAGCCGGGCAGGAACGGGCCGGTGTAGCGGGACCGGTCGACCAGGGTGTGCCGGGTGTCGCCGTACGCGGCGATGGCTGCCAGCCGGACGGTGCCGTGCTCGTCGGCGACGTCGTGCGGCTCGACCAGGCCGGTCGCGCCCTGGGCGGTGGCGTGCGCGTACGCGGCGTCCACGTCCGGCACCTCCAGCGCGATGTCGGAGACACCGTCGCTGTGCTTCGCCACGTGCTCGGCGCCCTCGGCGTCGGGGCGGACCACGCCGGTCAGCACGAACCTGGCCGAGCCGCTGGTCAGCACGTACTGGGCGTGGTCCCGGTAGCCCTGCTCCGGACCGCGGTAGGCCACGCAGGTCATGCCGAACGCGGTGGAGTAGTAGTGGGCGGCCTGCTTGGCGTTGCCCACCAGGAAGTGCACGTGGTCGAGGCCCTTGACCGGGAACGGGTCCCGGCTGATGTCGTGGTCGACGGCGCCGACGAGGGCGTCGACGTCGACCTCCTCGGTCGACTGGGGTCGGTCGATCGCCTGGGTCATGGTGGCCTCCCTTGCGTACCGGCCGGCCTCGTGGGCCGCCGTTGGATGCAGTTGTGGCGAGCATCGCTTTCCCGCCATCGGTTGGGCAACAGTTGGCCAAAATGCTGGTCAGGTTGTGCATTTGGTAAAGTGAAACCCCATGAACGCTGGTCAGGATGTACAGCTCGACGAGCTGGATGCGCGACTGCTCACGTTGCTCGCCGAGGAGCCGCGGATCGGGGTGCTGGAGTGCTCCCGCCGGCTCGGCGTGGCCCGGGGCACCGTCCAGGCCCGGCTCGACAAGCTGGTCGATCGGGGAGTGATCGCCGGCTTCGGCCCGGACATCTCCCCGGCCGCCATCGGCTTCGGGGTGACCAGCTTCGTGACCCTGGAGATCAGCCAGCGACACGGCCACGACCCGGTCACCGCGCACCTGGCCGCCATCCCCGAGGTGCTGGAGGCGCACACCATCACCGGCTCCAGCGACCTGCTCTGCCGGATCGTGGCCCGGTCGAACACCGACCTCCAGCGGGTGATCGACCAGATCGTCTCCTCCGAGGGGATCCGGCGCGCCTCCACGATCATCGCGCTCGCCCAGCAGATCCCCTACCGCACGCTCCCCCTGGTCCGCTCCGCCGCCCGGGAAGGAAGGGCCCCTTCCTGACGCGTCCGGTCCCCTCCTAACACGCCGCGGGGTGGAGAAAGCGGCGCGACACGCACCCGCGCGGGCTCGGCGGCGCGGTGATCGTCGCTACCGTGTGCGGTGTGAAGGGCCTTGGCGTACGCGGCTGGTTGCTGCTGGGGCTCATCACCGTGATCGTGCTGGCCGCCACCGGCGTGTGGAATCCGTTCCCGAGCATGTGGGACTGGGTCGACCGGAGCGAGCCGATCTCCCAGCCGGACGTGGTCTGGCAGCAGCGGGTCGGCGGCACCCCGAAGAGCGTCACCATCGCCGGCGACACCGTCATCGTCGAGCAGCGGACCCGGGTCGAGGCGCGCAGCCTGGCCACCGGCACCCAGCTCTGGGAGCGCAAGGCGGACTGGGCGGCGGTCGCCGGCGGCGACCGGGACCCGGTCGTCGCCGTGGGCAAGCTCCTGGTGAAGGGGTACGAGCTGCTCGACCCGACCAGCGGCGCGGTCCGCCGGAGCGACGACCGGGCGGTGGCGGTCTGGACCTACCGGAACCTGCTTCTCGACGCGCACTGCGTGGCGGCCACCGACTGCACGCTGAGCGCCTGGGAACCGCGCGGGACCAGGCCGCTGTGGACGGCGTTCCTGCCCGGCGTGCACAGCGGGTTGCTCGCCGACAACCCGGACCTGCTCGGCACCCGGCGGCTGAGCGCCCCGCGGATCGACGGCGGCGTGGCCGGGCCGGAGGGCGCCCCGCCGCTGCTCGGCTTCCCGGTCGACGGGCGGGTGCACGTGGTGGACACCGCCACCGGCCGGGTGCTGCAGAACGTCCAGCCCGGCCGGGAGGAGCGGCTGGCGGTGGTCGGCGGCCGGTTGCTCCGGATCAGCGCCACCTCCCGGGACGGTAGCTGCTACTTCGTCATCTCCGCGGTCGACCCGGCGACCGGCCGGCAGGTGTGGCAGCGCACCGGGGTGAACCTGCGAACCGCGGACTACGCCGGCTGCGTGCAGCGGGAGGACCCGCAGGGCGCCCGGAACGTGCTGATCGGCGTCGCCCCGGACGGCCGCGAGGCCGTGCTCGACGGGTACGACGGCCGGCTGCTGCACGTCGGCGCGGACGGCGAGAAGCTGCTCGCCGTCGACGACCGGTACGCGCTGGTGCGCAGCGCCGACAAGCGCTCGATCGTGGGCCGGGAGCTGTCGGTCGACCGGAACGCGTGGACCCGGGCCGCCGGAGCCAAGAGCGGCGCCGCCCTCACCCCGTACGCGGCGGTGATCGCCGAGGAGAAGCCGTCCCGGCTGATCGCGGTCGACCCGCGCACCGGGCGGGAGCTGGCGGTGCTGCGTACCTCGGCGAACGCCCTGGCGGTCGGGCCGACCGGCATGATCATCGGGGAGGGCCGGGAGATCGGGTACGTCCGCTGGGGCGCCGGGACGTCGGTGCCGCCCCCGCCCGTGGGCGACGACGGCGGCGCGCCCGGCCCGGGTGGCAGCACCGACGGCCCCCCGTCCGGCCAGGGGAACTGCGGACCGAAGCGGGAGCTCTGCGACCCGCAGGGCGACGGCGGGTGAGAGCGGCATCCCAGGACGCCCCCGGCGGGTGCCACCGATCGACGCCTCTGCCCTAGGCTTTTCCGTCATGAGCAGTGCCGCCGCGTTCTCGTACGCCCCCTTGCTGCCGACCGGTCCCGACCAGACCGAATACCGCCTGGTCACCGACGAGGGGGTCGACGTCGTCAACGGCCCGGGTGGCCGTCGATTCCTCACCGTGGAGCCCTCCGCGCTGACCGCGCTGACCGCCGAGGCGATGCACGACATCGCCCACTTCCTGCGCCCGGCGCACCTGGCCCAGCTCCGGTCCATCATCGACGACCCGATGGCCTCGCCGAACGACCGGTTCGTCGCGCTGGACCTGCTGCGCAACGCCAACATCGCCGCCGGCGGGGTGCTGCCGATGTGCCAGGACACCGGCACCGCCATCGTGATGGGCAAGCGCGGCCGGCACGTGCTCACCGACGGCACCGACGCCGAGGCCATCTCGCGCGGTGTCTACCAGGCGTACACCCGGCTGAACCTGCGTTACTCGCAGCTCGCCCCGCTGACCATGTGGGAGGAGCGGAACACGGGCAGCAACCTGCCCGCCCAGGTGGAGCTCTACGCCGAGGACCCGGACGGGCACCCGGACGCGTACAAGTTCCTGTTCATGGCCAAGGGCGGCGGGTCGGCCAACAAGTCGTACCTCTACCAGGAGACCAAGGCGCTGCTGAACCCGACGCGGATGATGCAGTTCCTGGAGGAGAAGCTGCGGCTGATCGGCACCGCGGCCTGCCCGCCCTACCACCTGGCCATCGTCATCGGCGGCACCTCCGCCGAGTACGCGCTGAAGACCGCCAAGTACGCCTCGGCCAAATACCTGGACACCTTGCCCACCTCCGGCTCGATGAGCGCGCACGGCTTCCGCGACCTGGAGCTGGAGGCCGAGGTGCTGGAGCTGACCCGCAACTTCGGCATCGGCGCGCAGTTCGGCGGTCGCTACTTCTGCCACGACGTACGCGTGGTCCGGCTGCCCCGGCACGGCGCCTCCTGCCCGGTGGCGATCGCCGTCTCCTGCTCGGCGGACCGGCAGGCCGTCGCCAAGATCACCCCGTCCGGGGTCTGGCTGGAGCGGCTGGAGACCGACCCGGCGCGCTACCTGCCCGACGTGACCGACGCGCAGCTCGACGCGTCCGAGGTGGTCCGGGTCGACCTGAACCGGCCGATGGACGAGATCCGCGCCGAGCTGTCGAAGTACCCGGTGAAGACCCGCCTGTCGCTGACCGGCCCGTTGGTGGTGGCCCGGGACATCGCGCATGCCAAGATCGCTGAGCGGCTGGACGCCGGCGAGCCGATGCCGCAGTACCTCCGCGACCACGCCGTCTACTACGCCGGCCCGGCCAAGACCCCCGAGGGCTACGCCTCCGGCTCGTTCGGCCCGACCACCGCCGGCCGGATGGACGCGTACGTGGAGAAGTTCCAGGCGGCCGGCGGGTCGATGGTGATGCTGGCGAAGGGCAACCGCTCCGCCCAGGTCACCCGCTCCTGCCAGCAGCACGGCGGCTTCTACCTCGGCTCGATCGGCGGCCCGGCCGCCCGGCTCGCGCAGGACTGCATCAAGCACGTCGAGGTGCTCGAATACCCCGAGCTGGGCATGGAGGCGGTCTGGAAGATCGAGGTGGAGGACTTCCCGGCCTTCATCGTGGTCGACGACAAGGGCAACGACTTCTTCGCCGAGGTCACCAAGCCGGTGCTCACCGTCGGCCGGCGCTGACGTCCCGCGTACGCGAAAGGGGCGCCGGGATCCCACCCGGCGCCCCTTTCCGCGTCAACCGGATCAGCCGTCGATCCAGATGCTGTAGTACGTCGCCCCGGAGGTCACGCCGCTCGCCGTGCGGCTGCGTACGGTCAGGCTGTGGTTGTACGCCGACTCGGCGGTCCAGCTCACCCGGGCCGTGCCGGCCGCGTCGGCCGCCACGGTCTGCTCCGGGCCCTCGTCGAAGGAATAGACGAACTCGGTGGTGCCCGGAAGCTGGGCGCTGAAGACGAACTCACCGGTCTGGCCGACCGTCGCGTTCCCGCCCCAGACGAAGACGTCCGAGGAGACGATCGGGCTCAGCGGGTCGACCCGGAAGGAGTAGAACTCGGGGTTCGTGGTCGTCCCGGCGGCGGTACGGGCACGCACCTGGAGCTCGTTCCAGCCGCCCCACTCGTCGTTGCTGCTGCTCGGCGTCCACTCGATGGTGGCCGTGCCGTCCGGTCCCGCCTCGACGGTACGCTCCGGCTCACCGCGGAAGGTGTAGACGTACGAGGTGATGTCGGTGCTCCCGGCGTGCGGCCGGAAGGTGAAGGTGCCGGTCACCCCCGGGCCGCCGCCGGTCATGTTGCGCGGGTAGACCGTGGACTCGACGCTCGGGGCGAGCGAGGCCACCTGGAACGACCGGTAGGCGGTCGCCGACTGGATGCCGTCACCGGTGCGGCTGAACACCTGGATCGAATGCTGGTACGCCTCGGTCGGGGTGTAGCTGACCGTGGCGGTGCCGTCGGCGCCGGCCGCGACCGTCCGCCACTCGCCGTAGTCGAACGAGTAGACGTACTCGGTGACGCCGTCCATGGCCGGGGTGAAGACGAAGCTGCCCGCGGTGCCGACCGGTGCGCCGACCGTGCCGTCCAGCGGCCACTGTGCGGAGCTGACGGACGGCTCAGTGCGGACGGTGAACCGGTAGCCGGCGTCGCCGGAGAGCAGCCCGTCCCGGGTACGGCTGCGGACGTGCAGGGTGTTGGTCGCGGTCGTCGGCGTCACCTGGACCGTGGCCCGGCCGTCGGCGTCGGCCGCGACGGTCTGCTCGGCACCGCTGTTGAGCTGCCAGACGTATTCCACCACGTCCGTCATGTTCGGGGCGAAGGTGAACGGGCGCGTCTCGCCCAGCCGCCCGTCCGGATTACCGTCGGCCACCGTCGGCGCGGTGTTGCGCACCCGGAACTCGTACGTCGTCACGGTCGAGCGGTTGCCCGTCCGGTCCACGGCTTGGACGTAGAGCCGCTTCAGGCCGTAGTCGGTCGGGGCCCAGGTGATGGTGGCCGCGCCGGACGCGTCCGCGGCGACGTACGTGGTCGTACCGCTGGGGCCCCACCGGTAACCGGCGACGTCGTCGGCCGCCGAGGTGAAGGTGAACCGGCCCGGGATGCCCGGGCCGCCGTAGCCGGGCGGGTTCCAGCCGGACGGGTAGTCGGTGGAGGACACCGTGGGGGCCGGCGGGACCTGCGTGTCGACCGTGAACCGGCATTCCGGCGACCAGTCGGAGCTGGCGTGCTGGTCGGCGGCCTTCACCGCGAAGGCGTATGTGCCCCCGTTGGCCATCAGCCCGCTCGGCACCGAGTAGGTGAAGCGGTCGGGAGCGTACAGGCCGTAGGAGGTCCATTCGGTCCGCTCCGCCGGACGGTCGACCGGCCACCAGGCGAAGGTGGCGGTCACCAGGTCGCCCGCGTAGCCGTCCACCTTGTCCGGGTCGGTCACCTCAGCCGAGAGGATCGGCGTGGTGGTGCCGATCAGCAGCCCGTCGGCGCAGGCCAGCCCGTGTACGGTGAGCTTGCCCGGCAGGTTCGGCGCCGCGTTCGCGTCGAGCGAGATGCCCGGCCGCTCGATCCGCCGGCCGAAGTGTTTGCCCTCCTCGTGGTCGCCGGCGATCCGGGCCATCAGGGTGAGCGAGTCCCGCCCTTCGTCGACCGCTCGCTGCACCGCCGCGGTGACCAGCAACTCGAGGTAGCCGGCGGGGCAGTGGGTCGCGGTGGCACCGAGGTCACCGACCTTTTCGTGCACCGCCGGGGCGTCCGCCCAGGTCGGCGCGGTGGCCGGGGTGTCCGTACGCCAGAGCTCCAGCTCGCGTGGCTTGTCGCAGTCGTCGACCGACGCCTCACCGGTCTGGAGCTGGGCGCTGATGATCTCCTTCCCCCGGTACGGGGTGAGGTCGAAGGTGAAGTAGGCCCGCGAGGTGTGCTTGACCCCGTCGGCCTCCCAGGTGCCGACCGGCAGGTCCTCGCTGCCGGCCGTCGGGAAGGCCGCGGTCGGCTGCCGGGCGTCGGTGTAGCTGGTGCTGGTCGGCAGGACCCAGCGGGTCGGGGCGGCGGCGGCTGGCTGGCCGGTCACCGCCAGGGCGCCCGTGCTGGCCAGCACGGCCGCCAGACCCGCGATGAGGAACCGGCGCGGTACGCGCCGGTGGCGTGCCGTGGACACGCCGGTGGAACCCCCGTTGTCGAACAAGGTGGAAGCCTCCAAGAGAGTGGAAAGACTTCCATGATCTTAGGTACATGAGTGCCTGTTGAGCGCCCGACTTTCGGTCGAGCGCGGGTGACCGAGTGCCCCGCACCGTGGCGCCGTCCATCGACATCGGTGCGCCCGCCGGGACGGGGGATTCCCAGCGGGCGCACCGCCCCCGTCGGATGTCGTCGCCGACAACCCGGGACGAGTCTGCGGGCTGGCCCTGTCGATCCGCTATCACATCGCTATCGTCCGGGCGCGGCGATCCGTGACCGCCGGGCTACCCTGCTGGAAGTTGCACCGGAAGGCGTACGGGGAGCAGATGCGGTTCGGGATCCTGGGGCCCCTGAGGGTGGGTGGTGGCGAGGCCACCGTCACCGCGGGACGGGACCGGACCGTGCTCGCCATGCTGCTGCTGCGCGCCGGCCGGGTGGTGTCCGTCGATGAGCTGGTCGACGCGGTCTGGGAGGAGAGCCCGCCGGCCACCGCCCGGGCCCAGCTCCAGATCTGCGTGTCGCGACTGCGGCAGCGGCTCGCCCGGCTCGGGCTGTCCTCAGCGTCCATCGTCACCGACCCGGTCGGCTACGGCATCCGGGTCGATCCGGCCGAACTGGACGCGGAGGTCTTCGCCCGCGCGGTCGAGGCCGGTCGGGCCGCGGTGGCCGCCGGGCAGCCGACCGAGGCGCGCCGGCACTACCGGGCCGCGCTGGCGCTCTGGCGTGGCCCGGCGTTGAGCGGCATCGCCAGCCGGCCCGTCCGGCGCCGGGCGCAGGCCCTCGACGAGCAGCGCATCGCCGCCCTGGAGGAGTGCGTCGACGTCGAACTGCGACTGCACCAGGCAGCCGACCTGATCGACGAACTGGCCGAGAGCGTGGACCGGCATCCGCTGCGGGAGCGGCTGCGCGGCCAGCTCATGCTCGCCCTGTCCGCAGTCGGCCGGCAGGCGGACGCGCTCGCCGTCTACCGCGAGGGCCGCCGCATCTACGCCGAGGAGTTGGGCATCGAGCCCGGTGCCGCGTTGCAGGAGCTGCACCAGCGGGTGCTCGCGGGCGACCTGGCGCTGGCCGGCCCGGCGAACGTCCGCGCCGCCCCGGTCCGCTGCCTGCCCCGAGCCATCAGCGACTTCACCGGTCGCCAGGAGACCCTCGCGCGGCTGATCAAGGAAATTGCGGATGAGCGTGCCCGGGTCCAGCTGATCGACGGTATGGCCGGCAGCGGCAAGACCACCTTGGCGATCCACCTCGCCACGGCGCTGGCGGAGCGTTACCCCGACGCGCAGCTCTTCATCGATCTGCACGGGCACAGCGAGCGGGAGCCGGTGCCCCTGGCCGCGGCCCTCGCCGCGCTGCTGCGCCAGCTCGGCGTGCCCGGCGAGCGCATACCCGCCGACGTCGACGAGCGGGCCGCCCTGTGGCGCAGCGAGCTGGCCGACCGGCGGGCGCTGGTGGTGCTGGACAACGCGGCGTCGGCCGCCCAGGTGGCGCCGCTGCTGCCCAGCGGCCGGGACACGCTGACCCTGATCACCAGTAGGCGTCGGCTGGTCGGCCTGGACGAGGGGCGTCCCTCGTCGCTCGCCGTGCTCGAGCCGGGTGAGGGGATCGAGCTGCTCGCGAGGGTCGTGGGCGCCGAACGGGTGGCCGCCGAGCCGGAGGCCGCCGCCGAGGTGGTCCGCCGGTGCGGGCAACTGCCACTGGCCATCCGGCTCGCCGGGGCGAGGCTCGCGCACCGCCCTCGCTGGCGCATCGCCGACCTCGCCGCACGGCTCGCCGACGGACGAGACGTCCTGACCGAGCTGGTGGCCGGCGACCGCTCCGTCGGCCAGGCCTTCACCCTGTCGTACGCGCAGGTCACGCCGGCCGCTCAGCGGATGTTCCGGCTGCTCGGGCTGCACCCGGGAACGCAGTTCGACGGGTGGGCTGCCGCCGCGCTGGCCGACGCGCCGCTGCCCGAGGCGGAGGATCTGCTCGAGGAACTGGTCGACGCGCACCTCGCTGAGGAGGTCGATCAGCGCCGGTTCCGGTTCCACGACCTCGTACGCGACTACGCGCGGCAGTTGATGGCGGATCCGGCGTTCGCCGTCGAGCGGTCGGCGGCCCTGGACCGGATGTTCAACGTCCACCTGCACCTGGTCACGGCCGCGTCCCGCCAGCTCAATCGCTCGGCGAGCCCGGCACCGCTACCGCGGATCCCGGTGCTCCGACCCGATCTGGGGGCGGAGGTGCCGCCGGTCGAGTGGCTCGACGAGAATCGGGCGAACCTCATCGCGATGATCCGGCTCGCCGAGCAGACGGGCCGGGACGTCTACTGCTGGCAGCTTGCCCATGCCGGATGGAGCTACTGGTTCGCGTACGGCCACCTGGACGAGCTGATCGAGACGCACACGATCGGGCTCCGGGCTGCGGAGCGCCTCGGCGACGACGCGGCGGTCGCGACCATGCACAACTACCTCGCCTCCGGCTACTACCGGCTGGCTCGCTACGGCGACGCACTGGCGTCGATGGAGATCGCCCTCAGCCTGCGTAGCCGGCTGGGGGACCGGGTGGGACAGGCCGGCACGCACAAGAACATCGCGGCCGTCCACAGCATCCACGGCAACGTCCCGGCGGCGTTGCGGCACCTGGCCGAGGCATTGGACATCCTCCGCAGTGAGGGGCACGACGTCGGGGTCGTCGCGCTCTTCACCAACCAGGCGGGGGCCCTCCTGCTCTCCGGGCGGCTGGCCGAGGCGTTGGCGGTGTCCCGCATGCACCTGATGCTGGCACGCACGCTGGGCACCCTGTACGACACGGCCAACGCCATGGGCCACATCGCGATGGCCCGGGCCAGGATGGGGCACGGCGAGCCGGCTCTTCGTCGGCTCCGCGCCGCGCTCGCGATCAAGCGCCGGCTCGGCAACCGGTACGGCGTCGGCGAGCTGCTCAACGAGATCGGCGCCGTGGAACGGGCGAGCGGTCACCCGGAAACGGCGATGGACCTGCACCACGAGGCGTTGGTGGTGATGACCGAGGCGGGCGACCGCAACGGGCAGTGCGCATCCCGAAACCTGCTGGCTCGGGCCCTGCTCGACCAAGGCGACGTGACCAGCGCGCTGGACCTGCACCGGCGGGTGCTCGTCGACGCCACGAAGCTGGACGCGCGGTACGAGCAGGCCCGGGCGCTGGACGGGATCGCCCGCTGCCTGCGTGGCCCTGATCCGGGTGCCGCCCGCGCCCACTGGATCCGGGCGCTGGAGCTGTTCCGTGAGTTCGAGGCACCCGAGCGGCACGAGGTGGAGCAGCTCCTCGCCGAGCTGGGCTGAGCCCGTGGCGGTGCGGCCGGCTTTCGCTGCGGGCCGGCGACCAGCCCGTGCCAGTGCGGCCGGCTTTCGCTGCGGGCCGCCGACCCGCGCGGCAGGATGGTACGCGTGACGACTCCAGAGGCAGCCGGATACCGGATCGAACGCGACTCGATGGGCGAGGTGGAGGTGCCCGCCGAGGCGTTGTGGCGGGCGCAGACCCAGCGCGCGGTGCAGAACTTCCCGATCTCCGGACGGGGCCTGGAACCGGCCCAGATCAAGGCGCTGGCGCAGATCAAGGGGGCCGCCGCGCAGGTCAACGGCGAGCTGGGGGTGATCGGGGCGGACGTGGCCGAGGCGATCGCCACCGCTGCCGCGCACGTGGCCGACGGCGGGTACGACGACCAGTTCCCGGTCGACGTCTTCCAGACCGGCTCCGGCACGTCGTCCAACATGAACGCCAACGAGGTGATCGCCACGCTGGCCAGCCGCGAGCTGGGCCGGAACGTGCATCCGAACGACGACGTCAACGCCTCGCAGTCCAGCAACGATGTGTTCCCGACGTCGATCCACCTGGCCGCCACCCAGTTCGTGGTGGAGGATCTGATCCCCTCGCTGAAGCACCTGGCCGGGGCGCTGGAGGAGAAGGCGGCCGAGTTCGAGACCGTGGTCAAGGCCGGGCGTACCCACCTGATGGACGCCACCCCGGTCACCCTGGGCCAGGAGTTCGGCGGGTACGCCGCTCAGGTCCGCTACGGCATCGAGCGGCTGGAGTCGGCGCTGCCGCGGTTGGCCGAGCTGCCGCTCGGCGGCACCGCCGTCGGCACCGGGATCAACACGCCGCTCGGCTTCGCGGCCCGGGTGATCGAGAAGCTGCGCGAGTCGACCGGGTTGCCGTTGACCGAGGCGCGCAACCATTTCGAGGCGCAGGGTGCCCGGGACGCGCTGGTGGAGACCTCGGGCCAGCTCCGCACCGTCGCGGTCGGGCTCTACAAGATGGCCAACGACATCCGTTGGATGGGCTCCGGCCCGCGCGCCGGCCTGCGGGAGCTGCGCATCCCCGACCTCCAGCCCGGTTCGTCGATCATGCCGGGCAAGGTGAATCCGGTGGTCGCCGAGGCGATGCGGCAGGTCTGCGCCCAGGTGATCGGCAACGACGCCGCGGTCGCGTTCGCCGGCTCGCAGGGCGACTTCGAGCTGAACGTGATGCTCCCGGTGATGGGCCGCAACCTGCTGGAGTCGATCAAGCTGCTGACCGCGTCGAGTCGGCTCTTCGCCGACCGCCTGGTGGTCGGCCTGGTCGCGGACGCCGAGGTCTGCCTGGCGTACGCGGAGGGGTCGCCGTCGATCGTCACCCCGCTCAACCGTCACCTCGGATACGACGAGGCCGCCTCGATCGCGAAGGAGGCGCTGGCCAGGCAGGTCTCGATCCGGGAGGTGGTGATCTCGCGGGGCCACGTCGAATCGGGCAAGCTCAGCGAGGCCCAGCTCGACGAGGCGCTGGACCTGTTGCGGATGACCCACCCCTGACCGAGGTTCCGGCTCCGGATCGCCGATCTGGCGGTGTCACCCTGCCCCGGACACCGCCACCTCGCCGAAAGGGTGTGCGGGTGGTTCGGCGCCGGGGCGGGCTGGCTCCGGGTGCGTCAGGAGTGGGCCGCCGCCTTGCGGGCCCGGTAGGCGCTCACCGCGGCGCGGTTGCCGCAGCTTGCGTCGCAGAACCGGCGGGACCGGTTCTTGGAGAGGTCGACCAGCACCTTGTCGCAGTCCGGGTGGTCGCACAGGCGCAGCCGGCTGAGCTCGCCCATGCGGACCAGATCGGCGATCGCCATGGCGGCCTCGACGGCCATCCGGGTCGCCAGCGGCGCGTCGCGGGGCACGGCGTGCAGGTGGTACGGCTCGCCGTCGTGCCGGATGAGCTGGGGCAGCGCGTGCGACTCGCGGAGCAGGCCGTTGACGATGGCCACCAGCTCGTCGGTGTCGGCGTACCAGATCCGGCGGAGCCGGGGTCGCAGGGCGCGGACCTCGCGTAGTTCCGTGTCGGTGTGCTCGTGCCGGCCGGTCCAGCCGTGCGCGGCGATGAACTCGTCGAGGGCAGCCACGTCGGGCAGCCCCTCCCGGTCCGGGCCGGCGCTGTTCACCAGCCCTGCGGCGGCGACCAGGCCACATTCGGTGTCATGGGCGAAGAGCAACTTGACTCCTGTCAGGATGCCGGCCTAGCGTCATCAGCATAACCAGGTTTCACCCATGACCGGTCGTTCGATCCAAGGAGCTGTCGATGCGTGAACGGTCTGGCATGGGCCTCGGCCTGGCCCTGCTCTCCGCGCTCACCTTCGCCACCTCCGGCACCTTCGCCCGTTCGCTGATCGCCGGTAACTGGTCCGCCGAGGCGCTGGTGCTGGCCCGGGTCGGCATCGCGGCGCTGGTGCTGGCCGTGCCGGCGCTGCTGGCGCTGCGCGGACGGTGGCCGGTGCTCCGGCGCAACGCCGGCAGGGTCGTCGTGTTCGGACTGCTCGGGGTGGCGGTGGCCCAAGCGTGCTTCTTCAATGCGGTCCGCTACCTGCCGGTCGGTGTCGCGCTCCTGCTGGAGTACCTGGCCATCGTGCTGGTGGTCGGCTGGATGTGGCTGGTCCACGGCCAGCGGCCCCGACTGCTCACCGTGATCGGGTCGCTGACCGCGCTCGGCGGACTGGTGTTCGTGCTGGATCTGACCGGCGGCGGGCGGCTCGACCCGATCGGGGTGCTCTGGGGGCTGGGCGCCGGGGTCGGGCTGGCCGGCTACTTCGTCATCGCGGGTCGGGTCGACGCCGCGCTGCCGTCCGTGGTGATGGCCAGCGGCGGGATGGTCGTCGGCGCGCTGGCGCTGGCCCTGCTCGGCTTCGCCCGGTTGCTGCCGCTGCGGGCCGACACCGCCGACGTCACCTTCGCCGGGCACCAGGTGAGCTGGCTGGTGCCGATCGCCGGGCTGTCGCTGATCGCCGCGGTGGTCGCGTACCTGTCCGGGGTCGCGGGAGCCCGGCTGCTCGGCGCGCGACTGTCGTCCTTCGTCGGGTTGACCGAGGTGATGTTCGCGGTGCTGATCGCCTGGCTGGTGCTGGGCGAGCTGCCGACCGCCGTCCAGTTGCTCGGCGGGGCGTTGATCGTGATCGGAGTCGCTCTGGTCCGGCTGGACGAGCTGCGTGCGCCGCAGGCGGCCCCGCCGGCCCCGGCCGAGCCGGCGCTGGCCGGCGAGCGATGAGCGAACCGCGTACCCGGTCGTCTTCGACGCCGACGAGACCTGATCGACATGCGCCCGGCGGTCACCGGCGCGCTGGAGGCCGTGCTCGAGGAGAGCCGGCGGTGGACCCCGGCGGGCCGGCCCGGCCTTCGGTCGGGCCCCGCACCAGGTCGGCGACGTGGCGGTATTCGGGTGCTTGGGATCCCGCCACGTCGGCGTACTGGCGCATCACGCTCGCCATCCCTGGGCCACGAGAGCGGCCCGGACCTCGCGCACCACGGCGGCGAAGTCCCGGTGCAGCCGGCGGCTGGTCACGTGCAGCACCACCCAGCCGGCACCGACGAACTGATTGAGCCGCTGCCGGTCGCGGTGCAACTGGTCGGCGTCGGCGTGCCATGTGCCGTCGTATTCGACGGCGACGCGGAACTGCGGCCAGGCCAGGTCAGGACGCAGGACCAGCCCGGAGGCGAGCCGGATCGGGTGTTGCGCGACCGGTCGCGGCAGGCCGGCCAGCACGAGGCGGACCCGTAGGTGCGACTCCGGCGGGGACTGCGCCGCCGGATCCGCCAGGCCGAACACCCAACTCGCGCGCCGGCCACCGGGCCGTCCACCGTTGCGGTCCGCCAGGTCGGCGAGCGCGCCCCGGCTGACCAGACCCTGGGCCAGCAGCGCGTCGATGACGCCGACCGCTCGTACCGGGTCGGCCCATACCGCCGTCTCCCAGGCACACGCCGCCGGGGCGCTGCGCGGCAGCAAGGACAGCGGGCCAGGCCGGAGGTGATCTCCGCCGACCCGACCGGGTTGACGGACGGCCGGCGGGGCCGTCCGCCTGACCGGCCGGGCGGTGGTGGCGAGAGCCGATGTCGGAACGGGCCGGAAGGGCCTCGCATCGTCCACCGGGCGGTCCGTCCCACCGGCGGTCCTGTCGTTGCTGGTCCGTACGGCGCTGTTGGTGGCGCTGCTGCCAACGTCGAGAAGGCCTGCGCAGGTGGGTGATACGTCCGGTCGGATGCGGTGGACCCGGATCCCGGGCTGGGCGTCGGCTCGGGCCGTCGGTGGTAGCAGGACGTGCACGTCGTCGGCGAAAGAAGCGGCGTGCTCCACGCCGTGCAGGTACGCGGCCGAGGGCCCGGCGATCAGCGTGCCCGGTGGCAGCCGGAGCAGCGCGGCCCGGCAGGCCAGCGCGTGGTCACGGTCGAGCCGGGCATCGGCGTAGACGTCGTGCCGCAGGCGGAACCAGGACGCGCCCCGGAGTTGATGCCGGGTCAGCAGCCCACGCCGGACCACGTCCGAGCCGCGGAAGACCTGCCAGGCCAACTCGGCCGGTCGGTGCGGATGAGGAGGCATGCCGACCAGCCTGGCGGCGGGCGGAGAGCGAGCGACACCCCTGTGGACAACCATGACCGGTCGTGTCGCCCTGCCCTGTGGACAACCGCCATGTCCCCCGCAACCTGTGGTAGAGGACCCTCCGCCCCCGTGGGCGGGCCGCCACCTTCTTCCGGTGGGTCGCGGCTGCGCCCCGCCGCCTTTTCGCCGATCCGGCGGATTCCCGAACTCCCGGATACCGCCACTTCGCCGATCCGGCGGCCTCTCGGGGGCTGGATACCGCCAACTTTGCCGACCCGACGGGCCCCGGGGCCGGACACCGCCACGCCGCCGATCCGGCGCCAGGCGGGGACGTCAGGCGAGGGCGGTGGTGATGGCCTGGGCGGCGGTGGTGACCTGGTCGCCGACCACCGCCACGTCGAGCGGGGTCAGCGACACCACGCCGACGCTCGCCTCCAGCCCTGGTACGCCGAGCACCGGCGCGGCCACCCCGTACGCCCCGGACTGGAGTTCCCCGCTGCTGCTCACCGGGCCGGCGGCGCCCGACCTGCCGGCGAGGATGGCCCGCCCCGCCGCGCCCCGCTCCAGCGGATGCCGGGACCCGGTCCGGTACGCCACGTGGAACGACGTCCAGCTCGGCTCCACCACGGCGAGGGCGACCCCCTCGCCTCCCTCGACCACGGTCAGGTGGGCGGTCGCCCCGGTCTGCTCGGCCAGCCGCCGCAGCGCCGGCAGCGCCCCTTCGGCGAGCAGCGGCTGGGCGCGCCGGGCCAGGTGCAGGACGCCCGCGCCGAGGCGCAGCCGGCCCGCGCCGTCCCGGCGCAGCATGCCGTGCCCGGTCAGCGCGCCGACCAGCCGGTAGACCGCCGCCCGGCCGATGCCCAGCCGGTTCGCCGCCTCGGTGACCGTCAGCCCGCCGGGCGCGTCCGCGACCAGGTGCAGCAGGCGCAGCCCCCGGTCCAGGGTCTGGGCCGTCTCTCCCGCCCGTGCCGCCGTGTCCACAGCACGCAGCGTACGACCCGGCTCCGCACAACCTCGAAACCCGCGGGACGGCTACCCTTGTACGGTGACGCTACGCCTGTATGACACCGCCACCCGATCGGTGCGGGACTTCGTCCCGCGGGAAGCCGGCAAGGTGGGGGTCTACCTGTGTGGTCTCACCCTCCAGGCCCCGCCGCACATCGGCCACCTTCGTTCCGGCGTCAACTACGACGTGCTGCGGCGCTGGCTGCTCGCCTCCGGCTTCGAGGTCACCTTCATCCGCAATTTGACCGACATCGACGACAAGATCCTGGTCAAGGCGACGGAGCAGGAGCGGCCGTTCTGGTCGATCGCGTACGCGAACGAGCAGATCCTGGACGAGTCCTACCGGGCGTTGAACGTGCTGCCGCCGACCTACGAGCCGCGGGCCACCGGGCACGTCCCGGAGATGCACGAGCTGATCGCCCGGCTGATCGAGACCGGGCACGCCTACCCGGCCACCGACGGCTCCGGCGACGTCTACTTCGACGTGGCCTCCTGGCCCGCGTACGGGTCGCTGTCCGGGCAGTCGCCGGAGGACATGCAGCCCGCCGGGGACGCGCCCGAGCGGGGCAAGCGCGACCCGCGCGACTTCGCCTTGTGGAAGGGCGTCAAGCCGGACGAGCCGGCGGACGCGTACTGGCCGTCGCCGTGGGGTCGGGGCCGGCCCGGCTGGCACATCGAGTGCTCGGCGATGTGCTGGCGCTACCTGGGCGCGGAGTTCGACATTCACGGCGGCGGGCTCGACCTGACCTTCCCGCACCACGAGAACGAGATCGCCCAGTCGCAGGCGGCCGACCTGCCGTTCGCCCGCTACTGGGTGCACCACGGCCTGCTCGGCATCGGCGGCACCAAGATGGGCAAGTCGCTGGGCAACACCCTCGACCTCGACTACGTGGCGTCCCTCGGGGTGCGCCCGGTGGAGCTGCGCTACTACTACGTCGCGGCGCACTACCGGTCCCGCATCGACTACTCGGAGGACTCGCTGCGCGAGGCCGCCGTCGCGTACCGGCGGATCGAGGGTTTCGTGCAGCGGGCGGCCGAGCGGGTCGGCGCCGGGCAGCTCGGCGAGCTGCCGGCCGGCTTCGTCGCGGCGATGGACGACGACCTCAACACCTCCGCCGCCCTGGCCGTGCTGCACGAGGTGGTCAGGGACGGCAACACCGCGCTGACCGCCGGCGACGATGTGACCGTCCGCACGACCCTGGCCGCCACGCGGGCGATGCTGGATATCCTCGGCGTCGACCCCCTGGACCCGGCCTGGACGGGCGGCGGCCGCGCGAGCGACCTGCGCGGCGTGGTGGACTCCCTGATCGCGCTCGCCTTGGAGCAGCGCGCGCAGGCCCGCAGCCGCAAGGACTGGGCCGCCGCCGACGCCGTACGCGACCAGCTCAAGCAGGCCGGCGTGGTGGTCGAGGACACCCCCCAGGGCCCCCGTTGGACTATTGGAGAGCAGGACTGATGGCCGGCAATTCGCAGCGCCGTGGCCGGCGGCTGACGCCGAAGGCGAGCGCCCCGAAGGGCTCCGGCGGCAAGGGGCGGGACGCCCTCGCGGGCCGCGGCCGCACCCTGCCCGCCGACGAGCGGCCCTGGCACAAGGCATACTCGGGCACCGAGAAGCTGCCCCAGCGCACCGCCTGGAAGCAGGAGAAGGAGCGCCGCACGGCGGCCGAGGAGGGGCGCGCCCCCAAGATCGGCCAGCCGGGCACCAAGGACACCACCTGGGGCAAGGGCAGCCGCGCCGGCGTCCCGCTGAAGGGCGGCAAGGGCAAGGCGGCCGCCCGCGGTGGTCCCCGGGTCGCCCCGGGTCGCCGGTCCAACCCGGCGAAGGACAGCCCGGAGCTGCTGGTCGGGCGGAACCCGGTGCTGGAGTCGCTGCGCACCCAGGTGCCGGCCACCGCCCTCTACGTGGCGCAGGGCATCGACGTCGACGACCGGGTCAACGAGATCGTCCGGACGGCCGCCGACCGGGGCATCGCGCTCCTGGAGGTCAGCCGGGCCGAGCTGGACCGGATGACCGGCGGGGTGCTGCACCAGGGCGTCGGCCTCCAGGTCCCGCCCTTCGCCTACGAGCCGTTCGAGGACATGATGGCGGCGGCGCTGGAGCAGGCGTGCCCGCTGCTGGTCGCGCTGGACGGGGTCACCGACCCGCGCAATCTCGGCGCGGTGATCCGGTCCGCCGCCGCGTTCGGCGCGCAGGGCGTCTTCGTACCCGAGCGGCGGGCCGCCGGGATCACCGCGACCGCCTGGCGGACCAGCGCCGGCGCGGCGGCGCGGGTGCCGGTCGCCCAGGTCACCAACCTGACCCGGTCGCTGAAGGCGTGCAAGGACGCCGGCTTCGTCGTGGTCGGCCTGGACGCCGACGGCGAGACCGACCTGTACGACCTGGAGGCCGCCGTCGGCCCGCTGGTCGTGGTGGTCGGCTCGGAGGGTCGCGGGCTGTCCCGGCTGGTCGGCGAGACCTGCGACCTGACGGTGAGCATCCCGATGGTCTCCGACGTCGAGTCGCTCAACGCCAGCGTCGCCGCGGCGGTCACCCTCGCCGAGGTCGCCCGGCGCCGCGCCGTGGAGGCCTAGCCGGTCCGGGAGGACACGAAAAGGGGCGGTCCGCCGTGGCGGACCGCCCCTTTTTTCCGTACGTCAGATCCGGTTGCCGGTGGCAGCGTGGAAGACGTGGCTGCGGCCCTGGCGCGGCTTGACGAACACGGTGTCACCCATGTTCGGCATGGTGCGGCGGTCGGTCCGCACGACGAACCGCTCGGAGCTGCCGCCGAGCGCGGCGTGGCCGTAGACGTTGGCGTCGGAGCCCAGGTCCTCGACCAGCTCGACCACGACCGGCATGCCGCCCTCGGTCGGGCTGACCAGGTCGCAGTCCTCCGGACGGAAACCGACGGTGACCTTGCCGTCGCCGCCCTCGGCCTTGGCCGCCTCGACCTGCTCCCGGGTCAGCGGCACGTGCATCTCGGCGAACTCGGCGCCCTGCTCGGTCAGCGGCACCGTCTTGATGTTCATGGCCGGGGAGCCCATGAAGCCGGCGACGAAGACGTTGGCGGGGGTGTCGTACAGCGCCCGCGGGGTGTCCACCTGCTGGAGGACGCCGTCGAGCATGACCGCGACCCGGTGACCCATGGTCATGGCCTCGACCTGGTCGTGGGTCACGTACACGGTGGTGACGCCCAGCTTGGCCTGGAGCGACGCGATCTGCGTACGGGTCTGCACCCGGAGCTTGGCGTCGAGGTTCGACAGCGGCTCGTCCATGAGGAAGACCTGCGGCTCGCGGACGATCGCGCGGCCCATGGCGACCCGCTGGCGCTGGCCACCGGAGAGCGCCTTCGGCTTGCGGTTGAGGAAGTCCTCGAGCTGGAGCAGCGCCGCCGCCTCCTTGACCCGCCGGTCGATCTCCGACTTCGAGGTCTTGCGCAGCTTGAGCGCGAACGCCATGTTCTCGTATACCGTCATGTGCGGGTAGAGCGCGTAGTTCTGGAAGACCATCGCGATGTCGCGGGCCTTCGGCGGCAGGTGGGTGACGTCCCGGTCGTCGATGTAGATGGCGCCGTCGTCGACGTCCTCCAGGCCGGCGAGCATCCGCAGGCTGGTGGACTTGCCGCAGCCCGACGGGCCGACCAGGACGAGGAACTCCCCGTCGCCGATCTCCAAGTCGAGCTTGTTGACCGCGGGGCGCTCGGTGCCCGGGTAGATCCGGGATGCCTTCGCGTAGGTGACCGTAGCCATGGTGGAGCGCTTCCTTTCACCGGCAGGAACGTGCCGGACGATCCGAGTGGAAGGAGCGACCGGCACCCACGGTGCCGGCCAACGGGCGGTCACCCGGGCAGCCGAGGCGGACCGGAGTGTCGTCCGTGTCACTGCACCGTAAACGGGTTTTGCGATCGTGCCAAGACGGGGTGGGCCGGAAGGGGCGGACTGCACACGCATTCCGGTCACTCGGGCACGCAGAGGCATCAATCCCCAGCGTTCCCGGGTGGTGCGACGTCCATCCGTCGGCGTCGAGGTCACGAAACTGACGTTTTCCGTGCTCGGGAGCCCTGCGGAACGGGATTTCCGGGCCGTAGTCGCTATGCTGACCACGGCACCACGCGCCCCTGTAGCTCAGCTGGCCAGAGCACTCGCCTTGTAAGCGAGATGTCGCCGGTTCGATCCCGGCCGGGGGCTCCGATACACCGCCGGTTTCGCGCCTGCCCGGCCCGCCGTCCTCAGTGGGAGCGGCGGGCCTCGCGTTCGGCGCGCTTGCGCTCGCGCTGCTCCCGGCTCCACTGCTTACGCCGTTCGAGGTCCTCCTTCCACAGGTCGCGGGCCTGCTGGGAGCCGCCCTGCACGGCGTTCTCCACGGTCGGTGGGCCGGCCAGGTTCTTGAACACCCACGACAGGATGCGTCCGCCCTCGCCGGGTGCCTTCTTCTCCTCGGCAGCCATCGTCCACGCTCCGTCCCGCGTCTGCCCGTTGGTGGGCAAATGGTTGGTGCCCCAACTATTGGTACGGTAGCAGCGTGGCGAGAAGCGGTGCCGGATCGGGTGACCTGAGCGGGATCGACGACCCGCTGGCTCTGGAGCAGCAGGTCTGCTTCGCCCTGTCCGTCGCGGCCCGCGGCGTGGTGGCGGTGTACCGCCCGCTGCTCGAACCGCTCGGCCTGACCCACCCGCAGTACCTGGTGATGCTCGCCCTGTGGCAGCACGGGCCGCTCTCCGTACGGGACCTGAGCCGGCTGCTGCAACTCGACCCGGGCACCCTGTCGCCGCTGCTCAAACGCCTGGAGGCGATCGGCTACCTCCAGCGGGAGCGGAACCCGGCGGACGAGCGCAGCCTCGCGGTGACGCTCACCGCCAAGGGGCGGGCGCTGCGCAGCCAGGCCGAGCGGATCCCGCCGGCCATCGTCGAGCGGCTCGGCATGCCGCTCGACGACCTCCGGAAGCTGCACGCCACCCTCACCGAGGTGATCGAGGCCGCCCGGCAGGCGTCGAAGGCCGCCCCGCCGCCGGTCGACCCCCGGCCCTGACGCGCGCGGGGCGGTCGTCGTCGCCGGAGCGACCACGACCACCCCCTGCCGGGCGTACGCCGCCGGTCAGCCCCAGTTCTGCGGGGCGGGCTGCCGGGTCGTCGCGTTCAGCCGGTTGAAGAAGTTGGTGGTGGCGATCCACAGAACCAACGCAGCCAGCTCCTTCTCCCCGAAGTGCCGAGCGGCCTCGTCCCACACCTCGTCCGGCACCGGGTCGCTCCGGTCGGCGAGCCGGGTCGCGGCTTCGGCCAGGGTCAGCGCGGCCCGCTCGGCGTCGGTGAAGTACGGCGTCTCGCGCCAGGCGGCCAGCGCGAACAGCCGCTCCTCGGTCTCGCCGTTCTTCCGGGCGTTGCGCGCTCCGGAGTCGACGCAGGCGCTGCACCCGTTGATCTGGCTGGCCCGCAGGTGGACCAGCTCCAGGGTGCTGGCCGGTACGCCCGCCGAGTGCGCGGCCTTGTAGAGCAGGTTGACCCCCTTCACCGCGTCCGGGAGCAGCGCCGCCGGGTTCTGGATCCGTGCTTCGAGAGCCATGTCCGTCCGTCCTGTCTTGTTAGGCTGGCCGGCGTTCGCCGCCGGCGTGTCGTCGTCCGTCACCGGGATGTCGAGCGCCCCCGCGGATGGCGTGACAGATGTGACGGCGGTCACCCGGGCCGCGGTCGGATCAGGATGGCGAGGCCGTGAGCGACACCGATCTGCTGGCGCAGCGCTTCGAGGCGCAGCGTCCCCGGCTGCGCGCGGTGGCCCACCGGATGCTCGGCTCTACCGCCGAGGCTGACGACGCCGTGCAGGACACCTGGTTGCGGCTCAGTCGCACTGACGTGGACGCCATCGACAACCTGCCGGGCTGGCTGACCACCACGGTCGGGCGGGTCTGCCTGGACCGGCTCCGGTCCGGCAGCAGCCGGCACGAGCAGGCGGCGGACGTGACGGGGGAGGAGCCGCCCACCGAGGTGCCCGGCGGGCGGGACCCGGAACAGGAGGCACTGCTCGCCGAGTCGGTCGGCCGGGCCCTCGAGGTGGTGCTGACCACCCTCGGCCCGACCGAGCGGCTGGTGTTCGTGCTGCACGACATGTTCGCCGTCTCCTTCGAGGAGATCGCGCCGGTGGTCGACCGCAGCTCCACCGCCGTACGGCAGATCGCCAGTCGCGCCCGGCGCCGGGTGCAGACGCGCTCGGCCGACCCGCGCACCGATCCGGTCCGGCAGCGCCGGGTCGTCGACGCCTTCCTCGCCGCCTCGCGGGAGGGCCGCTTCGACGATCTGGTCACCCTGCTCGACCCGTACGTGGTGCTGCGCGCCGACGCCACCGCCGTGCGGATGGGCGGGATGGGCGAGCTGCGCGGCTCGTCCCCGGTGGCCGACTTCTTCAACGGCCGCGCCCAGGGCGCGTTGCCCGCGTTCGTCGACGGGATGGCGGGGGCCGTGGTGGTCCGGGACGGCCGGATCGCCCTGGCGCTCAGCTTCACCGTCACCGACCAGATCCTCGGGATCGAGGTGGTGGCCGATCCGGACCAGCTCGCGGCACTCGACCTGGTGGTCGACGGTCTGGAGGAGGTGGCCGGGTGAGTCGCGCAGTGGAGGAGTCCAACCGCGCGATGCTGCGCGCCCGGGACGCGATGGACCGGACGTACGCGGAGCCGCTGGACATCCCCGCGCTGGCCCGGATCGCGCACGTGTCCGAGGCGCACTTCATCCGCACCTTCCGCGCCACCTTCGGCGAGACCCCGCACCGCTACCTGCAACGCCGGCGCGTCGAGCGGGCCATGTACCTGCTGGTGCGCACCGACCAGCCGGTCACCGAGATCTGCCACGCGGTCGGCTTCGGCAGCCTGGGCACGTTCAGCCGGACCTTCCGGGGGATCGTCGGGGAGTCGCCGTCGGCCTACCGGACGCGGAAGACGGTGCCGGCGGCGGTGCCGAACTGCTTCATCAAGGCGTGGATGCGCCCGAGCGTCCACCACCCGACCAGCCAATCCATCAGTTTTGGATAAGCAGCCGGTGGGTGGCCTGGCCTAGCGTCTTCGGCATGACGATGAACGCGATTTCCCGCTCCCAGATCTACGTCCTCGACCAGGACGAGGCCCTCGACTTCTACGTCGGCAAGCTCGGCATGGAGGTCAACACCGACGCCGACCTCGGCTTCATGCGCTGGCTCACGGTCAACCTGCCCGGCGACCCGGAGCGCGAGATCCTGCTGGAGAAGCCCGGCCCGCCGGCCCTCGACCCGGCCACCGCCGAGCAGGTCCGCGAGCTGCTCACCAAGGGGGCGCTCGGCGGTCACCTCTTCATGACCACGGACGACGCCCACAAGACGTACGAGGAACTGGTGGCGAAGGGCGTGGACGTCTACGACGAGCCGACCGAGCAGCCGTACGGCATCGACTTCGGCATCCGGGACCCCTTCGGCAACAAGATCCGCATCGGCCAGATGTTCCCGCGGGCCTGACGGGAGCGGACCGGTGACCGAGGCGATCGTGGCACGGCCCGTGGCCCGCACGACGGGCGAGCGGATCCTGCTCGCGGGCGGCGTCCTGGCCGGCCCGCTCTGGGTGGCGGTCGCGCTGGTCCAGGCGCTGACCCGGGAGGGCTTCGACCCACGCCGGCACCCGGTGAGCGTGCTCAGCACCGGCGACCTGGGCTGGGTGCAGATCGGCAACTTCGTGGTCGCCGGCCTGCTCTGCGTCGGGGCGGCGTTGGCTCTGCGGCGGATTCCTCACCCCGGCCTCGGTCCGGTCAGCGGCCCCTGGCTGATCGGCCAGTACGGCGTCGGGCTGGTGCTGGCCGGGATCTTCGTGGCCGATCCGCTGGACGGCTTCCCGGCCGGTACGCCGCGCGGCCCGGGCGAGGTGAGCTGGCACGGGGTGGCGCACTTCGGTGCCGGGGCGGTCGCCTTCACGGCGCTCATCGCGGCCTGCCTGGTCGCCGCGCGCCGCTTCGCCCGGCACGGTGAGCGTGGCTGGGCGGCGTACAGCCTATTGACCGGAGGCTTCTTCGCGGCGGCCTGGCTGGCCCTGATGGCCGGTGGGCACCCGGTGGCGATGCTGGCCTTCGCGGTGGCCGTGGTGGCCGGCTGGGGCTGGGTGTCGGCCACGCTCCGGCGGGCACTGCGCGCGGCGGCCGGCTGAGCGACGGCCCCCACGGGTTCGGGAGGCGTGGGTTAGGCTCGCGCCTCCCGACGACGGTGAGGTGTGCGGTGGCGAGTCGACTTCTCTACCTTGTCCGGCACGGCGAGCAGGACGGGACGGAGGAGGCCGGCGACACCGGCCTCTCCGCGCGGGGTCGGCGGCAGGCGACCCTGCTGGCGGACCGGCTGCGGGGTACGCCCTTCGCCGCCATCCACCACGGACCGGCGCGCCGCGCGGTCGAGACCGCCGCACTGGTCGCCGCCGCGCTGCCGGGCGTCCCGGTGCACGTCTCGGACAGCGTCGGAGACCACCTGCCGCACGACACCGACCCGGCCGGCCTTCCCCAGCGGTACGCGGACTTCCTGGCCGACTTCACCGAGCGCGAGCGGGCGGACGGGCCGCGAAGGACGGCGGAGGCCGTGGCCCGGTTCGCGACGGCACCGGCTGAGGGGGATGTCCGTGAGCTGGTGATCACCCACAACTTCCTGATCGCCTGGCTCGTCCGGCACGCGCTGGACGCCCCGGAGCGCCGCTGGCTGGGGTTGAACCACCACAACTGCGGGCTCACCGTGATCCGCTACGGCTCGGCCGGGCCGCCGAACCTGCTCGCCCTCAACGACGTGGCCCACCTGCCACCCGACCTGCGCGCCACCGGCCTCCCCGCCGATTACCTGATCTAGCGGGCGTCCCCGCATGCCGCCTCGCCCACGGAAAGAGTGGCCATCCGAACCGGGATGACCACTCTTTCCGTGTCTCTACGCGATTCCACTGCTGCGGGGCGCGGGGTCAGTCGGTGAGGCCGGTGAGCAGCTCGACCACGGCGGCGGTGGCGGCGGGCGGCGTGACCTCCGGCGGGCAGTCCACGTAGCCGGTGGTCACCGGGCCCACGGTGAGCCGGTAGGTGAAGGCGTCCGCGCACGTGGTCGTCGTGGTGGCGGACCCCTCGGCGACCAGGCGCGGATCGGCGGTGAGCTGCCGCAGCCGGTCCAGGTCCGCGGGGCTGAGCTGGCCGGTACGGGAGGCGCCGGCCCGGTCGACCCTGGTCCAGTGGCCGTCGGGCGTCACGGTCAGGGTGTCCTCCAGCCCGGCGATCCCGCCGGACTTGGTCAGCACCACGTCGACGCCGGGGCGGCCCGGCGCGCCGGTGCCGGTGGCCGTAGCGGCCGGGGTGGCCGGCGTGGCGGTGGCGCCGGGCTGCGTGGCGGTGGGCTGCGTGGCGGTCGGCCGGCCGGTCTCCGTGGCGGTGGTGCCACCGGTCTGCGCGCAACCGGCGAGTGGGGCGAGAAGCACGGCGAGGAGGACCGCCGCGACGCGGGCTGATCTCATGCCGGTCGGACGCACGACGGGGCCGTCCGGTTCCTTCAACCTGCGTCCCCTCCTCCGAACGGCCAGTGTTGCCGGCAGGAAAGCGCTCGCCCTCTTCCATCTTCTTCGATGTATCACTATATCTACATCAGTGACTACCCCCGTCACAACTTTCTCCTGTCAGGAGGGCCCGTGAAAAGACCCATTGCCGCCGTCAGCGCAGCTCTGCTCACCAGCGGTGTGCTGACCTGCGTCACCACCTCGGCGTACGCGGCAACCCCGAGTGCCCCCGCCCCCGAGTCCGCTGCCGCAACTCGTGCGGACAGCCTGCTCCGCGCCAACCCCGGTGCCGTCCAGGGCGCCAGCGGGGAGGCGTACCAGGCGGTCCGGACGAAGGTGGACGCGAGCGGTGCGGCGCACACCCGTTACACCCGGACGTACCACGGCCTGCGCGTCTACGGCGGTGACTTCGTCATCCACACCGCGCCGAACGGCACCATGACCGGCGCCTCCGTCGGCCTGGACGCGCCGCTCACCCTGAGCACCGCGGCCAAGGTCAGCTCGGCCGCGGCCGCGGCGAGCGCCCGCCGGACGTTCTCCGGCACGCTCACCTCGGTGGGCGCCCCGGAGCTCTTCGTCGACGCCAGCTCCGGCAAGGGCCGCCTGGCCTGGGAGACCGTCGCCGCCGGCTGGAAGGCGGACAAGCAGACGCCGTCCAAGCTGCACGTCATCACCGACGCCACGACCGGCAAGGTGATCGGCTCGTACGACGAGATCGAGACGGTGGTCGGCAGCGGCCAGGGCATCTACACCGGCTCGGTCAGCATCGACACGACGCTCTCCGGCAGCACCTACCAGATGGTCGACCCGTCGCACGGCAACGGCCGCACCTGCGACATGAACAACGGCACGTCGACCTGCACCACCTTCACCGACGCCGACAACGCCTGGGGCAACGGCACCAACTCCAACCGGCAGTCGGCCGGTGTCGACGCCCACTTCGGCGCCGCGAAGACCTTCGACTACTTCAAGAACGTGCACGGCCGCAACGGCATCTTCGGCAACGGCACCGGCGTGCCGAGCCGGGTGCACTACGGCAGCAACTACGTCAACGCCTTCTGGGACGGCTCCCAGATGACCTACGGCGACGGCTCCGGCAACTCCCGTCCGCTGGTCTCGCTCGACGTGGCCGGTCACGAGATGAGCCACGGGGTCACCGAGGCGCTCGCCGGCCTGGTCTACTCCGGTGAGTCGGGCGGCCTCAACGAGGCCACCAGCGACATCTTCGGCAACATGGTGGAGTTCTACGCCGCCGCACCGAGCGACCCGGGCGACTACGACGTCGGCGAGAAGATCAACATCAACGGCAACGGGACTCCGCTGCGCTACATGTACAACCCGGGCCTGGACGGCGCCTCGCACACCTGCTGGTCCACCTCGACCAAGAACGTCGACGTGCACTACTCGTCCGGCCCGGCCAACCACTTCTTCTTCAACCTGGCCGAGGGCACCGGCTCCACCGCGTACGGCACCTCGCCGCTGTGCGGCTCCGCTCCGGCGGTGACCGGCATCGGCCGGGCCAAGGCGGAGAAGATCTGGTACCGGGCGCTCGACCTGTACTTCACCTCGAGCACGTCGTACGTCAACACCAGCAACCCGGCGAACACCGCCCGGGCGTACACGCTGCGCGCGGCGACGGACCTGTACGGCAACTGCTCCACCGAGTACAAGACCGTCCAGGCGGCGTGGACCGCGGTGAACGTGGCCGGCAACGACGCGCCCTGCGGGTCGACCGGCAACGACTTCTCCGTCTCGCTCTCGCCGACCTCCGGCTCGGTCAACCCGGGCAGCGCCGTCTCCACCACCGTGTCCACCGCCACCACCAGCGGCACCGCGCAGACCGTGACGTTCTCCGCGTCCGGCCTGCCGACCGGCGCCACGGCGTCGTTCAGCCCGTCCTCGGTGACCTCGGGCGGCTCGTCCACCCTCACCATCAGCACCTCGGCGAGCACCCCGGCGGGCACCTACTCGGTCAACGTCACCGGCACCGGCACCTCGGCGAACCACTCGGCGACCTACCAGCTGACCGTGAACGGCACCGGTGGTTGCACCGGCGCCGGGCAGAAGCTGGGCAACCCCGGCTTCGAGTCCGGCAACACCGTCTGGTCGTCCACCTCCGGCGTCATCGGCCAGTACGGCTCCAGCGGCCAGCCGACCCACGGCGGCACCTGGAACGCCTGGCTGGACGGCTACGGCACCACCCACACCGACACGCTCTCCCAGGCGGTGAGCCTGCCGGCCGGCTGCTCGTCGTACAACTTCAGCTTCTGGCTGCACATCGACAGCTCCGAGTCGACCACCACCACGGCGTACGACACGCTGCGGGTGCAGGTGCTCAACTCGTCCGGGACGGTGCTGGCCACCCTGGCCACCTACTCGAACCTGAACAAGGCCGCCGGCTACAGCCAGAAGTCGTTCTCCCTGGCCGCGTACGCCGGGCAGACCGTCACCCTGAAGTTCACCGGCGCCGAGGACATCTCGCTGCAGACGTCCTTCGTGATCGACGACACCGCGGTCAACGTCTCCTGACCTGACCGTACCGTCGGCGGGCCCGGCGGCCACCCATGCGGGTGGTCGTCGGGCCCGCGCCGTTATGGTCAGCCGGACCGGCGGCGGAAGGGGACACATGTCGGACGCGGAGCTGACCGTGACGGTGACCGGCCCGGTGGCGACCGTGACCATCCGGAACCCGGCCCGCCGCAACGCGATGACCCCGGACATGTGGCGGCAGCTCCCCGTGCTGCTGGACGGCCTGGACGCGGACCCGGCGGTGCGTGCGCTGGTGCTCACCGGCGCCGACGGCACGTTCTGCGCCGGGGCGGACCTCGGCGACCTGGACGAGTTGCTGGAGGCCGGGGACGGCAGCATCGCGGTGGCCGCCGAGGAACGGCTGGCCGCCTTCGCCAAGCCAACGGTGGCCGCCGTCGAAGGGGCCTGCGTCGGCGGCGGCTGCCAGCTGGCCGTCGCCTGCGATCTGCGGCTCGCTGCGGCGGACGCCCGGTTCGGCGTACCCCCGGCGCGGCTGGGGCTGGTCTACCCCGCCCCGACCACCCGGCGGCTGGCCCGGCTGGTCGGCCCGTCCGCCGCCAAGCACCTGCTGTTCACCAGCGAGCTGGTCGACGCCGAGCGGGCGCTGCGGATCGGCCTGGTCGACGAGGTGCTGCCGGCCGACGGGTTGGCTCCCCGGGTGGCGGTGGTCACCGCCGCCATCGCCGAGCGGTCGCGGCTCACCGTCGCCGCGGCCAAGGAGATCATCGACGGGCGCGCCGACGACGCGCGGATCGCCTGGTGGCACGGCCAGGTCCGGGCGAGCGGCGAGGCCCGCGAGGGGGTGGCGGCGGCCAACGAACGCCGACCGCCGCGCTTCGGCTGGGCACCACCCGGCCGCCCCTGACCGCCTGCGGCAGCCGCGACCGCGTGCTCGCCGGCCCGCACCAAGTCCGGCTCCGCAGGTTCATACCGATCCGTCCGGCCGGATCAGCTTTCCTCAGGATGGGTGCAACCTTCCCGCCGTGCCGCTGGTCCGTTGGGAGAACCCGTCGGAAGGGGAGCGGATGGACGGCGTGACGGCGGTGCACGAGGCGTACCGGGCGCACTATCGCCGGTTGGTGGGGCAGCTCTGCGCGCTGACCGGCAGCCTGCCTGAGGCGCAGGACGTGGTGCACGAGGCCTATGCCCGGGCACTGGCTCGACCGGCTCGTTTCCTCCTCTGGTACGACGCGAACGGCGTGTACCTCTCCGACGACGGTCTCCGGTGGTGGCCGGTGACACCGGGCTGAGCGGGAACGTCCCGGGGCCGGCGGGCGCCGCGCCGGAGGCGTACCTCCGACGCGACCCCCTGTGCCCGCCGGCCGGCCGTCACCGCCCCGCGAGCGCCGCCCAGGTCGGCGTCACCGGCTCGCGCCGCAGCGGCATGCCCGCCTCGGCCGGCGTCCGGTCGCCCTTGCGCTGGTTGCACTCGTAGCAGGCCGCGGTGGTGTTCTTCCAGGTGTTCCGGCCTCCGCGCGAGCGGGGCAGGATGTGGTCGATCGTGCTGGCCGGGGCGTCGCAGTACGCGCAGCGCCGGCCGTCGCGGCGCAGCACCCCGCCCCACGACCAGGCCGGCCCGGCGCTGAACCGCCAGCGGGTGACGACGTACCGGACGAGACGGACCACCCGGGGGACCGGGAAGACCCCGATCACCTGGTCCGGGTCGGCCTCGTGGATCTCGGCGACCCGCCGGCAGAGCATCCGGATCGCGTGCTGGACGGTGACCCGGTGCAGCGGGCCGAGGTCGGCGTTGACAACGAGGACGGCGTCCACCGGGCTCTCCCTTCACGATCGGTGGCGGGCAGCAAAAAGCCGCCCGGTCCTGGCGACGGGGCGGCTGTGGCGCGTACGGGCGTACGCGTCAGTCGGGCCACCCCGTGCGGGGACCTTCGGCTCGGCAACCGACGCTGAGCAGCCACGACGGCACGGTGGTGCGGTGTGGCAGCGACATCGACGGCTCCCGGAGCGGTGGTTGACCTTGCGCGCTCACGGTAGAGCCGCACGGGAGAGGCGGGCAACGCATTTCGATCCCTGGCCGGCCGGCAGACCGCGGGAATGGACCGACCACTCGCGACAGCGCCACGCGTGCACCCTTCCCCTCAGTGCACGCAGCGACGCTCACGATCCGACGGGGGCCAGACGTATTCCAGGTCGGGCGGGACGTCGGCGAACTGGGGGCCGTAGTGCGCCGGATCCTTGCGCAGCAGTGACGACCGGTGGCTGCGGTGCAGGTCCTCCCGGCCCAGCCAGGGCGGCAGCTCCCCGGCCTCGGCCAGCTCCGCCTGGGTACGGACGGCGCTGATGCCGCAGGCGGCGGCGAGATCCGTGGTCAGCGTGGCCGCGCAGGTGTCCGCGCGCCCCGGCTCGCACCACACGGCGCACACGTCCAGCCCGTACCGGGTCAGCGCCTCCTCGTACCCGGCCCACATCTTCACCGCGGGGTGGTTGCGCCAGCCGTACGCCGGCCAGGTCAGCCCGCGGAGCACCTGGATGGTCTCCACCCGCTGCTTGCCCAGCCGCTTCTGGTCCAGCGCCCGGGCGCTCGCCAGGAAGTCCGGGTACGGGAGGAACGTCTGCATGGCGCACCGCCTACCCGTACCGGGGGACACCATGCGTTCACGATCATGGGGCTGCGCGCACCGCGAGCGGGTGACTACCATCCGGGCATGGCCGAGCCCCTGCGCGACCGCGCCCGCCGCGCCGCCGGCCGCCTGCGGATGAACGGCGACGTCCGCCCGCACTACGTGGTCTGCGGCTCCGACCCGCTGGCGTACTGGGTGGTCCGGTCGTTGCTCGCCACCAACTCGCCGACCGGGCAGGTCCGGGTCACCCTGATCGTGCCCGAGCGCCGCCGCTCCGACGGGCCGGACGGCCGGGACATCGAGGGCGTCCAGGTGGTCCTGTCCGACCGGGTCGACGAGAACGCCTTCCGCCGGGCCGGGCTGGCCGGCGCGGACGGGCTGGCCCTGCTGCACCAGGACGACGTGGGCAACATGCACGCCGCGCTCTGTGCCCAGGAGGTCGAGCCCCGGCTGCGCCTGGTGGTACGCATGTTCAACACCAGCCTCGCCAATGGCCTGCAGCAGCTCTTCCCCGACTCGGCGGTGCTCTCCGACGCCTCGATGGCCGCCCCGGCGTTCGTCGCGGCCGCGCTGGGCGAGCTGGCTCCCACCCATTTCCGGCACGCCGGACGCACCCTCTACGTGGCCCGCCGCGCCGACGTACGCCCGCAGGACGTGCTCTCCGGGCTGGCCGTCACCACCGATCCGGAGCTGATCCGGGTGCTGCCCGCCGACGAGGCGGCGGCCGACGTGGTGCTGGCCGAGGCGAGCGGGCAGCCGGCCGGCACCGAGCTGGCCGCCCGCCGGCTGGCCCGGGCCCGGCGGCGCCGGCAGCCCTTCCTCGTGCTGCTCCGTGCGGTCCGCAGCTTCGCCACCCGCAAGATCGGCGTGGCGGTGCTGGTGCTGCTGGCGGTGATCGCCGTCCTGGGCTGGCTGAACGCCCGCGCCGCGAGCGTGAACTGGTCGGACGCGCTCTACCTCACCCTGGTCAACACGTTGAGCGGGGAGGATCCGGACGTCGACAAGCCGGTCGCCGCCCAGATCATGCAGGTGGTCCTCACCCTGGCCGGGCTGGCGCTGATTCCGCTGATCACGGCCGCGGTGGTCGACGGCATCGTCAACGCCCGGCTCGCCCTGCACAACGGGCGGATCCAACCCGACCGCGCCGGCCACGTGGTGGTGGTCGGGCTGGGCAACATCGGCACCCGGGTGATGGCCCAGCTGCACGACTTCGGGGTCGAGGTGGTCGCCATCGACCGGAATCCGGACGCCCGGGGCGCGGCGCTCGCGCACCGGCTCGGTGTGCCGCTCATCGTCGGCGACGCCGGCCAGGAGGAGACGCTGCGAGCCGCCTCCGTGGCGACCTGCCAGGCGCTGGTGGTGGTCTCCACCGACGACGGCGCCAACCTGCGCGCCGCGCTGAACGCCCGCAGCCTCGACCCCGACCTGCGGGTCGTGCTGCGGCTCTTCGACGGCGACTTCGCCGAGCGGATCCAGCAGGCGTTCGGCATCGGCATCTCCCGCAGCGTGTCCTACCTGGCCGCGCCCGCGTTCGCGGCGGCGCTGCTGGACCGCGCGGTGATCGCCACCATCCCGGTGGGCCGGCACGCGCTGCTGGTCACCGACGTGCCGGTCATGGCCGGCTCGCCGCTGGACGGCCGCCCCCTCGCCGCGGTGGCCCGCCCCGGCGAGGTGCGCCTGCTCGCCTACACCCGCGCCGGGCAGCGCACCGAGTGGTCCGCTGACCCGCGGATGGTGATCAACGCGGGGGACCGGCTGACCGTGGTGGCCCGACGCGCCGGGCTGAGCGCCCTGCTCCGGGAAACCACCCCGCTCCCGCCGGAGCCGCCCGGCACGCCAGCGCCGCGTCAGTCGGAGGAATGACCGCGGTCAGGCGCGGCCGAGCGCGTGGCGGAGGGCGTACCCGGCGGCGCCGAGGACGAGCACGCCGAACCCGGCGAGCACGCTGGACAGCGGCAGGCTCACCGCCAGCACGATGCAGCCGACCAGCCCCAGCGCGGCGAGGAGCTGCACCGGGATCTTCCGGCCCGGGTCGCGGCCCAGGGTGAGCGCCGAGGCGTTCGCGATCGCGTAGTAGACCAGCACCGTGCAGCTGGAGAAGCCGATCGCGCCCCGTACGTCGGCCACGGCCACCACGACCACCACCACGGCGGCCACGGCCAGTTCGGCGCGGTGCGGCACCCGGTACCGGGGGTGCACAGCGGCCAGCACGCCGGGCAGGTCCCGGCGCCGGGCCATCGCGAGGGTGGTCCGACCGACCCCGGCGAGCAGGGAGAGCAGCACCCCGGTCACCGCCACGGTCGCGCCGGTCCGGACCAGCCAGGCCAGGTCGGGCAGGCCGGCGGCGGTCACCACGTCGGCCAGCGGCGCGGTGGCGGCGGCCAGCCGCTGGGGCCCGAGCACGCCGAGCGCCACCACGGCCAGCACCAGGTAGATCGCCAGCACGAGGCCGAGGGCCAGCGGCACCGCGCGGGGGATGGTCCGCTCCGGGTCGCGGACCTCCTCGCCGAGGGTGGCGATCCGGGCGTACCCGGCGAAGGCGAAGAAGAGCAGGCCGGCGGCGGTCAGCACGCCCCGGACACCGCTGCCGCCCAGGTCACCGATCCGGGCCGGGGCCAGGTGCCCGGCGGCGAGACCGGTGACCGCGACCAGGGTCAGCACGGCCAGCACGAGGCCCACCAGGATCCGGGTCGCGGTCGCGGTCCTGGCGATGCCGCGCAGGTTCACCGTGGTCACCGCCACCACCGCGAGGACCGCGACGAGCCGCGCCCGCCCCGGCCAGAGGTACGCCCCTATGGTCAGCGCCATCGCCGCGCAGCTCGCCGTCTTGCCGACCACGAATCCCCAGCCGGCGACGAAGCCGGCGAACGGGTTCAGCCGTTCCCGCCCGTAGACGTAGGTGCCGCCGGACTCCGGGTAGCGGGCCGCCAGCCGCGCGGAGCTGGTCGCGTTGCAGAAGGCGACGAAACCGGCCAGGGCCAGCGCGAGCAGCAGCCCGACGCCGCCGGCCGCCGCGGTGGCCGGGGCGAAGACCACGAAGACGCCCGCGCCGAGCATCGACCCCAGACCGATGACCACCGCATCGGGTACGGCCAGCCGCCGCGCCAGTTCCGCCACGGGCGCAGGCTACGGGGCCGAGATGAACGGCCGATCCCAGTTCCGCAGCGCACCGGGTAACGGCAGGCTGTCCCAGGGCACCCGGTGCAGCAGCCGGTCCAGCAGCAGGCCGAGCAGCAGCCCGGCGACTGAGTCGGTCAGCCAGTGCCAGCCGAGGTACGTGGTCGTGCAGAGCACGGTGAGCGGCGGCAGCGCCCGGAGCACGGTGACCAGCCGGGGCGGGACGGTGCGGCCGAAGGTGCGCAGCAGCGGCACCAGGAGCAGGGCGAGCATGCCGTACCAGACGATGGCGTTGGCCACGTGCCCCGACGGGTAGGACTGGGCGAACCGCACCGGCAGGTCGTGCTGGAACAGCGGCAGGGTCTGGTCGGGCGGCAGGAACGGCTCCTTGACGCTGGCGCTGGGCGCCGGCCGCGCGGTCCACACCTTCAACGGCCCGATGGTGAAGGTCGTGAGCACGAACGCGGCCACCGGGGGCAGCACCGGGCGGACCGAGCGCAGCCGGATCGCCACCAGCACGCCCAGCCCGGCCGCGAGCAGCGTCAGCGGGGTGCCCTGCCCCAGGAAGTTCAGGATCATCGCCGTCCACCGAGCGGCGGTGGGGCGGTGGTCCGCGGCCCAGTCGACGACGGCCCGGTCCACCCCGAAGAGGTGGCCGGTGGCGAGCGCCACCGTCAGGGCCACCAGGGCGGCGAGCAGCAGCCCGTCCCACCGCCAGCCGGCGGGCCGGACGGGCCGGAGCCGCAGCTTCTCGCGTACTCCCGTGGTCTCCCGCACGCGACCACGCTACCGGCCGCCGGCGGCGCCGGGCCGGTGCGGGCGTCGGCGGCTGTGGGCCGGCCCACGACGGGAAGCGCCGCACCGGGGAAGGGGTCACACTTGTCGGCGTGCGGATCACCTCGGCCCTCGTGGACCCGGCGCTGCTCGACCTCCCATGGTCGACCCCGCTGGAGGAGTGGCCTGCCCAGCACCTGGTCGCGCTGCCGCAGGGCATCTCGCGGCACATCGTCCGCTTCGTCCGACTCGGTGGCTACGTCTACGCGGTGAAGGAGACCGGCGAGCGGGTCGCCGAGCGGGAGTACGACCTGCTCCGGGCGCTGGAGCGGATCGACTTCCCATCGGTCGAGGCGGTCGCGATCGTGGCGGACCGGCAGACCGACGACGGGCAGCCGCTGGACCCGGTGCTGATCACCCGGCACCTCCAGTTCTCCCTGCCGTACCGGGCGCTCTTCTCCCGGATGCTGCGACCGGAGACCATGAACCGGCTGCTCGACGCGCTGGCGGTACTGCTGGTCCGGATGCACCTGACCGGCTTCTTCTGGGGCGACTGCTCGCTGTCCAACACCCTGTTCCGCCGCGACGCCGGGGCGTTCGCTGCGTACCTGGTGGACGCCGAGACGGGGGCGTTGCACCGGTCGCTCTCCAACGGCCAGCGCGGGGAGGACCTGGAGATCGCCCGGGTCAACATCTTCGGCGAGGCACTGGACCTGCAGGCCGCCGGGCTGCTGCACGAGTCGATCGACCCGGAGGTGGTCTGCGAGGAGGTCGTGCAGCGCTACGAGCGGCTCTGGCACGAGATCACCTACGAGCAGCAAATCGAGCGGGACGCCCGGCACGACATCGAAGGGCGGATCCGCCGCCTCAACGAACTCGGCTTCGACGTCGCCGAGGTGGCCATGTCCACCGCCGACGACGGCCGGTACCTGGTCCGGCCCAAGGTGGTCGACGCCGGCTACCACACGCGGCGGCTGCTCCGCCTCACCGGCCTGGACGCCGAGGAGAACCAGGCCCGCAAGCTCCTCAACGACCTGGACGCGTACCGGGTGGAGAGCGACCTGACCGACGAGCAGCAGGCGGCCCACCGCTGGCTGACTGAGGTGTTCGAGCCGGTGGTCCGGGCGGTGCCGGCGCACCTGCGCCGCAAGCTGGAGCCGCAGGAACTCTTCACCCAGATCATCGAGCACAAGTGGCTGCTCTCCGAGCGGGCCGGCCGGGACGTCGGCATGGGCCCCGCGATGCAGTCGTTCCTCTCCGACGTGCTGGTGCACCGCCCGGACGAGCAGGCCGTGCTCGGCGTCGAGGTCCCCGCCGCCGGCTGACGCCGCCTCGTCCGGCGGCGTGGTGCCCCGCTTGTGCGGCGGCGTGGTGCCTGCTTCGTGCGGCGATGTGGCGTCCGCTCCGCGCGGCGGCGGCGGCGGCCCTGTTTCGCGCGGCGGCGGCCCTGTTTCCCACGGCGGCGGCGGCCCTGTTTCGCACGGCGGCACGGTGCCCCCTTCGCCGACGGCGTAGTGCCCGCTTCGCCCGGCGTGGCGCCGCGCCGACGGGTGGTTGGTGGTCGCCTACAAACTTGATGTCGTAAACGACTCAGGCGTCCCGCCGCCGGAGCCGCCGCTCGCCGCGACCCGGGCGATCCATCTACGTCATCAAGTTCGTAGGGCATCGACGAGCTGCAGCTGCCCGCGGCGCCGCAAGGCGCAGCCCGCAGCCCGCAGCCCGCAGCCCGCAGCCCGCAGCGTCACTCCACCCAGGAGCCGCCGCGCATCACGCGGACCACGTTGAAGTCGTCGTCGAGCACGATGAGGTCGGCCCGGAGCCCGGGCTGGAGTGCCCCGACCTGGTCACCCAGGCCGATCGCCCTAGCCGGGGTGGTGGCGACCATGCGGCAGGCGTCCGGCACGGCGACGCCCGCCGCGACGGCGTGCCGCAGGGCGGCGTCCATGGTCAGGGTGCTGCCGGCGATGGCGCCGTCCCGGCTCAGCCGGGCCACCCCGCCGGACACGGTGACCGCCTGGCCGCCCAGCTCGTACTCGCCGTCGGGCATGCCGGCGGCGGCCATCGCGTCGGTGATCAGGGCGGCCCGCTCCGGCCCGGCCGCCGAGGTGGCGAAGGCGAGCATGCCGTCGTGCAGGTGTACACCGTCGGCGACCAGCTCGCAGACCACGTTCGGCGCGTCGAGCAGGGCGACCACCGGTCCGGGCTCCCGGTGGTGCACCGGGCGCATCCCGTTGAACAGGTGCGTCCCGACGCTCGCGCCGGCCGCCACGGCCGCCCGGGTCTGCTCCCAGGTGGCGTCGGTGTGCCCGACCGCGGCCACCACGCCGCGCGAGACGAGCAGCTTGATCGCCTCCAGCGCGCCGTCCCGCTCCGGGGCCAGGGTGACCATCCGGACCGCGCCGCCGCCCAGCTCGATCAGCTCGGTCAGCTCGTCGGTCGACGGGTCGCGGAGGAACTCGGGGTTCTGCGCGCCGCAGCGGTCCGCCGACAGGTACGGCCCTTCGAAGTGGACCCCGGCCAGCACGCCGGACTCGACCAGCGGCCGGTACGCGGCGGTGGCCTGTCGCATCAGCTCGTACGGGGAGCTGACCAGGCTGGCCAGCAGGGTGGTGGTGCCGTGCCGCAGGTGGAACGCGGCCGCCTCGCGGGCCGAACCGGCGTCGCCGGTGGTGAAGGTGTGCCCGCCCCCGCCGTGGGTGTGCATGTCCACGAAGCCCGGCACGATCCAGTGCCCGTCGCGCACCGACGGGTATTCGGCGACGGCCCGGACCCGGTCACCCACGATCTCGACGCAGCCCTGCCGGATCACGCCGGTCGGGGTCACCACCTTGCCGGTCACGCGCAGGGTCATCGACTCTCCTTAATCCAGGATGTCCAGGGCGAGCAGGGCGGCACCGAGGCAGCCGGCCTCGTCACCGAGGGCCGCCTCGACCAGGCGCGGCTCCCGGTGGAAGGTCAGCCGTTCGCGCAGCGCCGTGCGCAGCGGGTCGAGCAGCCGGGATCCGGCCTGGGCCAGCCCGCCGCCGATCACGATCGTCTCGACGTCGAAGAGCGCCTGGGCGGAGGCGAGCCCGTCGGCGAGGGCCTCGACCGCCTCCCGCCAGATCCGGCCGGCCAGCGGTTCACCGGCCGCCGACCGGTCCGCCACCTCGGCCGCGGTGGCCGGGGCGCCGGACAGCTCGGCGTACCGGCGGCCGATCGCCGAGGCCGAGGCCACCGCCTCCAGGCAGCCGGGGCGGCCGCAGCCACAGCGCGGGCCGTCGGGGCGTACCAGGATGTGGCCGATCTCCCCGGCGGCGCCGTGCGCGCCGACGGTGGCCGAGCCGTCGACCACGTGGGCGGCGGCGATGCCGGTGCCGATCGCGACGAAGAGCACGTGGCCACCATCGCGGCCGGCACCGAGCCGCGCCTCCGCCAGGCCGCCGGCCCGCACGTCGTGGCCGAGCGCCGTGGGCAGGCCGAGCCGCGCCTGCGCCAGGTCCCGCACCGGTACGCCCCGGAAGCCCACGTTCGCCGACCAGACCGCGATCCCGTGGGCCTCGTCGACCACCCCTGGGACGGCGATCCCGCAGGCCACCGGGGTCAGGCCATCGGCGCGCGCCTTGCCGGCCAGCCCCTCGGCGACGTCGAGGATCGTCCCCACCACCGCCTCGGGGCCGCGGGCCGCCCCGGTGGCGTGGCGTTCGGTGTGCGCGGTCCGGCCGTCGGGGCGGACCAGGGCGCACTTCATCCCGGTGCCGCCCACGTCGAGCGCGACGACGACCTCGTCGCCTGACGTCACGCGAGCACCACGGAGCGGGTCAGGTGCCGGGGCGCGTCCGGGTCGAGGCCGCGGCTGGTGGCGAGCGCGACGGCGAAGCGTTGGGCGAGGATCAGGTCGGCCATCGGGTCGACCGGGGTACGCCCGGCCGCCCAACTGGTCAGCACCGTGTGGCAGCCGTGGGTGCGGCTGTGTACGAAGGTGGCCCCGGTGGCGGCGACGTCCTCGGGCAGCCCCTCGGGGATCCCGCCGAACGCCCAGACCAGCCGGCCCGGGGCGGCGATCGAGATGGGGCCGTGCCGGTAGTCCATCGCCGGGTACGCCTCGGCCCAGAAGGTGGCCGCCTCGCGGCACTTCAGCGCGGCCTCCTGGGCCAACCCGACCGTCCAGCCGCGCCCCAGGAAGGTGACCTGCTCGATCCCGGCCGGGTCGACCGGCAGCGGGGCCCGGACGGCCACCTCGGCGTCGGCGGCCAGCCGGCCCAGGTCCTCGCCGAGGTGGGCGCGGAGCAGGGCGAGCGCGCTGGTGGCGAAGCGGGTCTGCACGACCGAGCGCTCGTCGGCGAAGGGCATGGTCACCGCGGCGTCGGCCAGCTCGACCGCCGGGGAGGCCGGGTCGCCGACCAGCACCGTGGTGGGGAGTTGGCCGCGCAGCGCGGCGAGCAGGTCCAGCACCTCGGTGGTGGTGCCGGAGCGGGTGATGGCGATGAGCCGGTCGTAGCGGCGGCCGGTGGGGAACTCGCTGGCCTGGAAGGCGTCCGTCTCGCCCAGGCCGGCGCGTTCGCGCAGCCCGGCGTACGCCGTCGCCATGAACCACGACGTGCCGCAGCCGACGACGGCGACCCGCTCGCCGGGGCGCGGCAGGCTGTCGGCGACCGTCGGGGCGAGCCGCGCCGCCTCCCGCCAGCAGTCGGGCTGGCTCGCGATCTCCGCGTGCACGTACGCCATGACAACTCCTCGCCAAGGGAGACCTTGCGCAATACGGCGCGTTATGGCCGCCTTTCGCGCGTCATTCTGCGCGAACCGGGGTGGCCGTGGCAACTGCCTCCCAGATTGCGCAGGTCAGGGTTTTGCGTGTTGGTAGTTTCGCGCACTACTGTGCACGCAATCAATCACCGTTCGTGCAGAGTCAGTGGAGGCCCCCGCGGTGGACCGGTACGCCCGATGGAACGCCCTGCTCGAGATGCTGACCGACAGCGGTCGGGTCAGCGTCGAGGAGGCGGCCGAGCGGCTGGACGTCTCCCAGGCCACCATCCGGCGTGACTTCGACCAGCTCGCCCAGCAGCAGATGATCACGCGTACCCGGGGCGGGGCGGTCGCCAACGGGGTGTCGTACGACCTGCCGCTGCGCTACAAGACCGCCAAGCACTCGGCCGAGAAGCAGCGGATCGGGGCGGCCGCCGCGGCGCTGGTGTCCCCGGGCACCGTGGTCGGCCTGAACGGTGGCACCACCAGCACCGAGGTGGCCCGGGCGCTGGCCGTGCGGCCGGATCTCAACACCAACGCCGAGGGTGCCCAGCTCACCGTGGTCACCAACGCCCTGAACATCGCCAACGAGCTGCTGGTCCGCTCCCGGATGAAGGTGGTGGTGGCGGGCGGCGTGGTCCGGCCCAAGTCGTTCGAGCTGGTCGGCCCGCTGGGCGGGGCGTTGCTGCGCGAGGTGACCCTGGACGTCGCGCTGCTCGGCGTGGACGCGATCGACCCGCAGCTCGGCGCCGCCGCGCACCACGAGGGCGAGGCGGCGATGAACAGCCTGATGGTGGCCCGGGCCAAGCGGGTGGTGGTGATCGCCGACTCGTCCAAGCTCGGTGGTCACGCCTTCGCCCGGATCTGCCCGGTGGACCGGGTGGAGACGCTGGTCACCGACTCCGGCGCGGCCCCGGCTGTGGTGCAGGCGTTCCGGGACGCCGGGGTGCAGGTCGTCTGCGCCTGATCGGCCAGGAAACCCCTCTCGACTAGCTCACTTGGGCGAGTCGCTGCATACCCGGTATTGCCGCCCGCTGCATACCAAGTATGGTGTCGGCTGTCACCTACACATCGGGGGAGGTCAGCTTGTCGGCTGTCCTGGAAATCGAGGGTCTCCGCAAGACGTACCGGAGCCGCAAACGCGGGGTGCGACACGCGCTCGACGGCTTCGACATGCGGGTCGAGGCCGGGCAGGTGCACGGCTTCCTTGGCCCGAACGGTTCGGGCAAGACCACCACGCTGCGTACGCTGCTCGGCCTCATCAAGCCCAACGGCGGCCGGATGGCCATCCTCGGTCAGGAGCTGCCGCACTCGCTGCCCGTCGTGGCCGGGCAGGTCGGGGCCATCGTGGAGAGTCCGCAGTTCTTCCCGCACTTCTCGGCCCGGGACACCCTGGGTCTGCTCGCCCAGGCCGGCGAGCTGCCGCGGCAGCGGGTCGACGAGGTGCTGGAGCTGGTCGGGCTCCGGGATCGGGCCGGCGAGCGGGTGAAGACCTACTCGCTGGGCATGAAGCAGCGGCTCGCGGTCGCCTCCGCGCTGCTCAAGAACCCGCGGCTGCTGATCCTGGACGAGCCCGCCAACGGCCTCGACCCGGGCGGCATCCGGGAGATGCGCAGCCTGATGCGGGACCTGGCCGCCGCGGGCATGACCGTGGTGCTCTCCAGCCACATCCTCGGCGAGATCCAGCTCATCTGCGACTCGGTCACCATCATCTCGCTGGGGCGGCGGGTCGCGTTCGGGCCGGTCGAGCAGGTGCTCGCGGCCCACTCGCAGGGCACCGTGCGGGTCCGGCTGGAGGCGGTCACCGACCTGCCCAAGGCCGCCGACACGCTCACCCGGGCCGGGATCCGGGTCGGCACGGAACCGGACCACCTGCTGCTCACCGGCGTCGACAAGCCGGCCACGGTCAGTCGCCTCCTCGCCGAGCAGGGCCTGTACGTCAGCGAGCTGACGCCGGTCGCGGTCGACCTGGAGAGCGTCTTCCTCGAACTGACCGCCACCGCGCCGGTCCCCGGCCAGCACCGGCAGGTCGACCAGTCCACGAAGGTCGGTGAGCCGGGAACTGCCGGCACCGGAGGAGGTTGGGGCGCATGAGCCTGTATGTCACCGAACTGCGCCGGCTGTTCAAGCGCCGGCTCACCCGGCTGCTGCTGGTCCTGCTGGTGCTCGGGCTGGCCGGCGTCGCCACCGCCTTCAGCTACTCCAGTCACAAGCTCTCCCCGGCCGTGGTCGCGGAGGCGCAGGCGAAGGCCGACGCCGACTACCGGCAGGCGACGAAGGACTGGGAGCGGACCGTTGCCGAGTGTGACGCGGCTGCCGCACGGGGGGAGAAGACCGAGGAGCGGTACGGCCCGGACTGCGGCCGGCAGTGGCAGCCGCAGCCGGAGATGTTCGACCCGAAGTGGCACCTGCCCTACCAGTTCGACTTCCGTGGCGAGTTCGGCAACTTCATCGCCGTGTTCGCCGGCATGCTGGCGCTCTTCGCGTTCATCGTCGGGGCATCCTTCGTCGGGGCCGAGTGGAGCACCGGCGGCATGATGAACCTGCTGCTCTGGCGGCCGAAACGGCTGGCGGTGCTCGCCACCAAGCTGGCCGCCGTGCTGAGCGCGGTGCTCGGGGTGAGCATCGTGCTCGGGGCGCTCTGGACGCTGGCCTTCTGGCTGATCGGCACGTACCGCGGCAGCACCGCGAAGATGACCTCCGGGGCCTGGCAGTCCACGGCCATCAGCGGAGGCCGGGCGTTGGCCCTGGTGCTGGCGGTGGCCGCGGTGGCCGCCGCGCTCGCCTCGCTCGGCCGGCACACCGCGATGGCGCTCGGCGCGGCGGTGGGGCTCGGCGTCATCAGCGAGATCGGCATCCGGATCGCCGTCGGGCTGGCCGGGGTGCGCTTCGGCGACCGCTACGTCCTCTCCACCTACGCGATGGCCTGGTTCGAGAAGCAGTGGAAGCTGCTCGACTACAAGTCCTGTGACTTCGCCCAGGGGCAGTGCAACCCCAAGGAACTGCTGATCACCTGGCAGGACTCGGCGCTGGTGTTCGGCGTCGGCACCGCGCTGGTGCTGGTCGCCGCGTTCTGGCTGATGCGGCGGCGGGACATCTCCTGACCGCCCGCCGGTGTCCGTGCCGCTGACCGGCGCGGACACCACGTCCGATGCGGCCGGGGCGGGCCCTGGTTAGGCTGGGGTCCCCCCGGCCGGCGGTCGCCGCGCCGGCCGTCCGCCTCCCGAGGAGCGCCATGCCCGCCGACGCCTCCGCGGCCGCCACCGATCGGCCCGAGCCGTCCGGGCCCGCCGACGTCGCGCGCCGGGAGGCCGGCGTCACCGTCCCCCCGCCCCGCTCCGCCCCGGCCGTCGAGGCCGATCCGGCACCGCCCGCCGATCCGCCGTCGGCCCCCGACACCCGGCCGGCGGAGGCCGCCGACCGCGCTCCCGAACCGGCCGACGGCGCGGACGGCCTGACCGAGCGGGAGCGGCAGATCCTCGCCTTCGAGCAGCAGTGGTGGAAGCACGCCGGCGCCAAGGAGCAGGCCATCCGGGACACCTTCGGGCTCTCCGCCACCCGCTACTACCAGCTGCTCAACGCGCTGCTCGACCACCCGGCCGCGCTGGCCGCCGAGCCGGTGCTGATCGGTCGGTTGCGGCGGTTGCGCTCCTCCCGGGCCCGCAACCGGCGGCGCTGACCTTCCCGTCCGCGTGCGGCCGGTGCAGGATGGCGGCGGCGCGCCCGAGTCGGGGTGCGCCTCGGTGAGTTGCGGGGCTGCCGTCCCGGTCACCGTCCGCATGGCGTCCGCTGCTCCGGGTAGGCCGGGGGAGGCGACGGCTCCCGGGGTGCTGCGCGGCGTCGGCCGCGCCGCGGGGGAGCGCCGGTACGGAGGGAGCTGACGGATGGGGGCACCAGATCACCGGTACCCGACGGGGAGCCGGCCGGCGCGGCCGGTCGGCACGGCGCCGATGATGCGGATTCGGTCCGCCTCCGATCCCGCGCCGGGCCGCCTGGAGAACGAGGACGTCGCCTTCCAGTTCGGGCCGCTGGTCGGGGTCCTCGACGGAGCCACCGTGCCGGAGGGCTTCGACACCGGGTGCGTGCACGGCCCGGCCTGGTACGTCCGGCACCTGGCCGCCCGGATCGGCCTGGCCGTCGCGGCCCGGCCGGCGGCCACGCTGATGAGCAGCCTCGCGGCGGCGATCCTGGCGGTCCGGGCCGACCACGGCGGGGAGTGCGACCTCGACCACCCGGGGACCCCGTCGTCCACGGTCTGCCTGCTCCGGGAGGGCGGCGAGCAGGTGGACTACCTGGTGCTCTGCGACAGCCCGCTGGTGCTGGACGCCGGTGGCGAGGTCAGCGTGGTCTCCGACGAGCGGCTGGAGGCGGCGCTCGCGGACCTGCGCCGGGCCGCTGCCGCGCTGCCCGACGGAGACATCGACCCGGCGACCCGGTTCCACCGGTCGGTGACCGTGCAGCGGGCCCGGATGAACCGGACCCACGGCTACTGGGCCGCCGCCGCCGACCCGGACGCGGCGTACCACGCGGTGACCGGGACGCTGCCGCTGCGCGGGCCGGGGGCGCTGCGGCGCGCGGCGCTGCTCAGCGACGGCGCGTCCTGCGCGGTCGAGCAGTTCGGCCTCTTCGACTGGGCGGGCCTGCTCGACGTGACGGCCGCGGCGGGGCCGGCGGGGTTGATCGGCCGGGTGCGGGCCGCCGAGCGGGACCACCCGGACCGGCTGCGCCGGCACAAACGGACCGACGACGCCTCGGTGGTGTTCTGCGAGTTCGGCCCGGCGGACTGAAGAAGGTCCGGTCGGCTGACAACGGAGCGTGATGCGGAACACCGAGGGGGTACGACCGGCCGGTACGCTCCGCCGGACCGGCAGTCCGGGACCAAAGGGGTGGACTTGGGCCGGTACGACCGGCAGACTGCGGCTCGTGACGCGTGCCGTTCGACTGGAGCCGGTGGACGAGGGAAACCTGGAGCCGTTGCTCTCCGTAGCAGCGGCCGAGGCGGAACCGGAGGACGTCATGCCCCCGGTGGAGGCCCCGGCCGGCTGGTCGCTGGCCCGCCGGGACGCGTTCCGAGAGTTTCACCGGGCCAGCTTCGGCGGCCTGGACGGCCCCACCCGCACCCTGATGTTCGCGATCGTGGCGGGTGGCGAGGTGGTCGGCATGGTCCGGATGACCCGCTGCGACGAACCCGGAACGGTGGAGACCGGGATGTGGCTGGGGCGCTCGGCCCGGGGCCAGGGGCTCGGCGCGGCCGCCCTGCGTGAATTGCTGAACGCCGCCGCCGCGGCCGGTATGCGTACCGTGGTCGCGGAAACAACCCCGGACAATCACGGTGCGATATCCGTGCTGAAGAAATGCGGCGCAGAATTGCGCGAGAAGGACGGGAAGTTGCACGCGGAAATGTGTCTCGATTCCGCGCTTCCCGCCCGCTGAGTTCCCCTCTCCTTTCTGGGTGATATCGCCTTCTCTCTGCTCGTGGCGCTACGCCTGTCCGCTTTGTTCGCCCGATGCCCGGTCATGATCGGCTGTCCGATTACCCCGTGACACACCTCTCGCGAATTGCGCGGACAGGTTTTGCGGATGGGGCCCCGGGTACTGCCCGCCGGGTCCGCTGATACGGGACGCCCGGTCGCAGGCCCATTTCCGCTGGTCCCCGGTAGCTGTTTTCCGGCCTGCCCCCACGAGCGGTGTCCGCGTCCGCCGGGGAGCGAAGGAGAACGTATGAAGAGCGGAGCACGGGTAGCGCTGGCGGTGGGTTTCGGCTACCTCCTCGGCCGCCGCAGAAAGCTGCGTACCGCCCTCACCCTGGCCGCCGCGGTGGCCGTCGGGCGGGCCAGCAAGGACCCCGGCGGCCTGCTGCGGTACGGCAGCGAGCTGGTGAACTCCTCGCCCCAGCTGAGCAACCTCAGCAAGCTGGGCGGACCGCTCGCCACGGCTGGCAAGGCCGCGGCGACCGCCGCCGCCGGCAGCGGCATCGACGCGCTGAGCGGGAAGCTACGCGGCAGCGCCGACGCGTTGCGCCGCAGGTCCGGCGGCGACCGGCAGGGCACGGAGGCGGCCGCCGGGGAGCGCTCGGCCCCCGACGAGGAGCAGGAGCTCGACCAGCAGCCCGAGGCGGGGGACGACGACGAGGACCGGGCCGAGGCCGGCAGCCGGCGACGGAGGCGGTGAGCATGGCGACCAGCAACCTGGCCGACAAGGCGCGTGACCAGCTCGGCGACGAGCTGCGCAACCTGGCCTCCGCGATCGGCGAACGGGCCGTGCAGGCGGTCACCGACCGGATCATCGGCGCCACCGGCCGGCTCAGCGAGTACGCGCAGCAGGGCGGCGGCCCCGGCCTGGTCGCCGCCGCCACCGGGATGCAGAAGCTCGCCGAGGGCCACTCGCCGATGAAGGCCATGTTCCATGCCGGCCTGGCCGGCGGTAAGGAGAAGTTGATGTCGGCGTTCAGTGGTGGCGGCGGCAAGGGTGCCCAGGGCGGCAAGAAGCTCAAGGTCACCAACATCGTCGAGACGATCGAGGTCGGCGTGCCGGTCCGGGTCGCGTACAACCAGTGGACGACCTTCGGCGACTTCCCGAGCTTCATGAAGAAGGTGGCGCAGGCCGACTGCGAGTCGGACGAGCAGATGACCTGGAAGGCGCAGGTCTTCTGGTCGCACCGGACCTGGGAGTCGACGATCGTCCGGCAGATCCCCGACCGGCTGATCCACTGGCGGTCCAAGGGCGAGAAGGGGCACGTCGACGGCACCGTCAGCTTCCACGAGGTCGGCCCCGAACTGACCAGGATCCTGGTCGTCCTGGAATACCACCCGCAGGGCCTCGTCGAGCGCACCGGCAACCTCTGGCGGGCCCAGGGCCGCCGGGTGCGGCTGGAGCTGAAGCACTTCGTCCGGCACGTGATGACCCACACCGTGCTCGACCCCGAGGCGGTCGAGGGCTGGCGCGGCGAGATCGAGGACTCGCGGGTGGTCAAGGACCACGAGACCGCCCTTCGCGAGGAGCAGCAGGCCCACGCGGGCTGCGAGGAGGAGCTTGCGGAGCGCCCGCCCGCCGAGCGCGGCCGCGGTCGTACCCCGCAGCGCCGGCTTCCCCCCGAGCAGGAGGAGGAGTACGACGCCTACGACGAGGGCGACGACTACGACGAGGACGAGTACGCCGAGGAACCGGAGGAGGAGCAACGGCGGCGCCGGCAGCCCGAGCGGGCCCGCCGCCCGCAGCCCCGCGAGGAGCGGGAGCCGCGCCCGGAGCCGCAGCGGTCCCGGCTGGCCCGGCGTACCCCGGAATCCCCCCGACGGCCGGTGGTTCGCCGCCGGCGAGAGGAGCGTCACGAATGACGGTAGCCACGACAACCGGAAGTCAGTCAGGTAGCGCCCTGGAGCGCAGCGGCAGCGGTGGGGGTGGCCTCGCCGACGTCGTAGAGACGGTGCTGGACAAGGGCGTGGTGATCGACGCCCAGGTGTCGGTCGCGGTGGTCGGCATCCAGCTGTTGGAGATCAACGCGCGGATCGTCATCGCCAGCGTCGAGACGTACCTGCGGTTCGCCGAGACGGTGGACCGGCTGAGCATCACCCCGAAGGGCACGAAGGGCCTGCCCGACATGGTGGGGGACGCGGCCGGGGCGGCGACCAAGGGCAAGGCGGTCTCCGGCCTCAGCAAGGCGGCCCAGGAGATCAGCGGTGCCGTGGTGGATTCGCTGGGCGACCGCGACGCCGACCGCGAGCGACCGCGCCGGCGCCGGGACGAGGAGCGTTGACATGACCGATGAGCGGAAGCAGCCGGCCGGCGAGACCGGCCTGTTCCTCTACGGCATCATGCCGTCCGACGTGGAGCCGACCCCGGACGCGGAGGGGGTCGGCTCCCCGCCGGGCGAGGTGACCGCCATCCGGCAGGGTGACCTCGCCGTGCTGGTCAGCGAGGTCGGGCTGGAGGAGCCGATTGGCCGGCCGGCCGACCTGACCGCGTACCAGCGGCTGCTGGACGCGACCGCGGCGGTGGCGCCGGTGCTGCCGGTGCGGTTCGGCACCGTGGTCACCGGCGAGGATGCGGTCGACGACCTGCTGGACGCGCACCACGACCGGTTCGCCGCCGCGCTGGCGGAGCTGGAGGATCGCGTGCAGTACACGGTGCACGGTCGGTTCGCCGAGGCGGAATTCATCAGCGGGCTGCTGGCCCAGAACCCGCCCGCCGCCGCGCTCGCCGACCAGGTGCGCGGCCGGTCGGAGGTGGAGTGCCGGGAGGAGCGGATCCGGCTCGGCGAGATGATCGCGCAGGCCGTGGAACTGCGGCGGGAGGCGGAGAACCGCGACCTCGTCGACGCGGTGGGCCGGTACGCGGTGGCGAACGCCGCCCGCCCGCCCAGCCACGAGCTGGACGCGGTGAACGTGGCCTTCCTGGTCACCACCGACGACGAGGACGAGTTCATCCAGGCGGTGGAGGACTTCGCCGAGCGGCGGCGGGACCTGGTCCGGATGCGGCTGCTCGGCCCGCTCGCCCCGTACGACTTCGTCAGCGCCCACCAGTTGGTGGACTGAGCCGTGGACATCCTCTGGGGGCTGCTCACCCTGCCGTACGCCCCGGTGCGGGGGCTCACCGTGGTGGTCAAGGTGATCGCCCGGGAGGCGGAGTCGCAGCAGTACAACCCGGTCAACATCCGGCGCGAGCTGGAGGAGCTGGACCGGGCGGCGGCGGCCGGCGAGATCAGCCCGCGGCAGCGGGACCGAGCCCAGCAGCGGGTGCTGGACCGGCTGACCGAGCCCACCGGCTCCACCAGCCCGACCCCGTCCCGCGGCACCGCCACCGGCCGACGGCAGCCGCCCGTGCGGCGGCGGGCCGGCGGCCGACGGGACGGGCCGCGCCGCGGGCGAGGGAGATGAGATGGCACCAGGACGGATCCGCGGCGACGGCGACCGCGAACGCCGGCGCGACCCGGACGACCGGGAAGCCGGCCGGTACGCCGACGAGGAGGAGTACGAGGAGATCTCGGCCGCCGAGGCGGCCCGGGAAGGGCTGCGCCAGATCGTCGGGCTGACCGGCAGGGACCCACTCGGGATCACCTCGATCGAGCCCACCGACGACGGCTGGCTGATCGGGGTGGAGGTGGTCGAGGACCGCCGCATCCCGGCGTCGACCGACCTGCTCGGCCTCTATGAGGTCGAGCTGGACCTGGCCGGCAGCCTGTTCGCCTACCGGCGGACGCGCCGCTACCAGCGGGGCAAGGGGGACTGAGATGACCGTTGGGCGGACTCCTGCGGTGGTGCAGAACTCCGGTCAGGTGCTGCCGGCCGGGCACGATCCGGCGAACCTCGGGGACATCCTCGAACGGGTCCTCGACCGGGGCATAGTCATCGCCGGTGACATCCGGGTCAGCCTGCTCGACATCGAGCTGCTGACGCTCAAGCTGCGGCTGGTCATCGCGTCGGTGGACACGGCCCGGCAGATCGGCATCGACTGGTGGGAGCACGACCCGTGGCTCAGTTCGCGGGCCCGCCCGCCGGTCGAGCCGGGTCCCCATGACCCGGAGGAGGTCGAGGCGGCCCGCCGGCCGCGGGTCGCCGGCCGGTCCGAGCGGGCCGCGAGGGAGGAGTGGGATGAGTACGACGGCTGACCGCACCTCGGCCGCCGCGCTGGACACCGGTGTCTGGCTGCACGGCGTGGTCGCCGAGGCGGACCCGGCCACCCTGGCCGGGATCACCGGGATCGCCGGCACGCCGGTGCGGACGGTGGCCGCCGCCGGTCTGGTCGCCGTGGTGAGCGACGCCCCGTTGACCGAGTACGGCGAGGAGGCGTTGCGCCGCAATCTGGAGGACCTGGCCTGGCTGGAACGGGCCGCCCGCAGTCATCACGCCGTGGTCGACGCGCTGTCCCGGGCCGGCGCGGTGGTGCCGGCCCGGCTGGCCACCGTCTACCGCGACGACGACCGGGCGGCCCGGGCGCTGGTCGAGCGGCGCGACGAGCTGACCGCCACGCTGGCCCGGCTCACCGGCCGCGAGGAGTGGGGCGTCAAGGGGTACGTGGTGCCCGGGGCGACGCCGCGCGTCGAGGAACCGGCCGGCGGGGGCGGGGCCGGTGCGGCGTACCTGCGGCGGCGCCGGGCCCAGCTCAGCGCCCGCGAGGAGGGGCAGCGGATCGCCGCCGACGCGGCGGCCGCCGTGCACACCGCCCTCGCCGGGTGTGCGGTCGCCGCCCGCCGGCACGCCCCGCAGGACCGGCGGCTCTCCGGCGCGCCCACGGCCATGGTGCTCAACGGCGCGTACCTGATCGACCGGGACGGGCTGGACGCCTTCTCCGCGCTGATCGGCGCGCTGGCGGACCGGCACCCGGAGATCCGGCTGGAGCTGACCGGCCCCTGGCCGCCGTACTCCTTCGTGGCGGAACCGGAGCCGCACCCGGTTCGGGGGGCGGCGTGACCGCGGCGGCGGCCCGCCCGGCCCTGGGCGGCCCCGGAAGGTGGCGGTCGGCATGGGCGTGACCTCGCTGGTCCCGAGCAGCGCCGACGACCCGCTGACCTACCGGCCGGTGGCCCTGGTGGACCTGCTCGACCGGGTGCTCGCCACCGGCGTGGTGATCACCGGGGACATCACCATCGCCATCGCCGACGTCGACCTGGTCCGGATCTCGCTGCGCGCGCTGATCGCCTCGGTCGGCGCGCTCGCCCCGCCCGAACTCGAACCGGCCGAAGTGGAGGTACAGCCGTGACCAGCCGGGACGAGGCGGCCGAACTGGCGGCGGCGCTGGGGGAGGCGCAGTGGCAGGCACCCCGGGTCCGGCCGCTGGACCGCCGGCTCGCCGTCGACCAGGACTCCGTCGAGCGCGGGCTGGCCAGCCTGGTGCTCACGATCGTCGAGCTGCTGCGGCAGCTCATGGAACGCCAGGCATTGCGCCGGGTCGACCTGGGTGACCTCACCGAGGAGCAGGTCGAACGCATCGGCACCACGCTGATGGCCCTGGAGGAGCAGATGGCCCACCTCCGTGATTACTTCGGCCTCTCCCCGGAGGACCTCAACCTCGACCTGGGCCCCCTCGGCCCCCTCCTCCCCACCGACTGAACCCGGTTGCCCCCTCATGCGGTGATCATGAAGTTGTTGCCCCGACACGCCCCGGTGCGGCGCGCAACAACTTCATGATCAACGCACGTCACTGGTGGGCGGCGGCGTAGGCGGCCAGGGCGGACAGCTGGGCGGGGTCGAGGGAGGGGCGGACGCGGGTGCGGGCCGCCTCGACGTGGGCGGCGGTGACCGTGGCGGCGGACAGGGACTCGCGCATCGCGGCGAGCGCCGCCTCGCGGACCAGGGCCGCGCAGTCGGCGGCCGAGAAGTCGTCCAGCTCCGCGCCGAGCGCGGCCAGGTCCACGTCGGGGGCGAGTGGCACGTTCCGGGACGCCGCGCGGAGGATCTCCGCCCGGGCCGGACCGTCCGGCGGCGGTACGTAGACCAGGCGCTCCAGCCGGCCGGGGCGCAGCAGCGCCGGGTCCACCCGGTCCGGCCGGTTGGTCGCGCCGACCACCACCACGTTGCGCAGCGCCTCCACCCCGTCCAGCTCGGTGAGCAGGGCGGCCACCACCCGGTCGGTGGTACCGCCGTCGGTGGCCTGCCCCCGGACCGGGGCGAGCGCGTCCACCTCGTCCAGGAAGACCAGGGTGGGCGCGGCCTCCCGGGCCCGGCGGAACAGCTCCCGGACCGCGCGTTCGCTCTCGCCCACCCACTTGGAGAGCAGCTCCGCACCCTTCACCGACAGCACGTTGGCCCGCCCGGAGCCGGCCAGCGCGGTGACCAGGTAGGTCTTGCCGCAGCCGGGCGGCCCGTACAGCAGGACCCCGCGCGGCGGCGTCACGCCCAGCCGGGCGAAGGTGTCCGGGTAGGTCAGCGGCCAGAGCACCGACTCGGTCAACGTCTCCTTGACCTCGTGCAGGCCGCCGACGTCGTCCAGCGTCACCGAGGCCAGTTCCAGGGTGGACGCGGCCATCGTGGTGGGCCGGACCACCTCCAGCGCGGCGGTGAAGTCGGCCATCGCCACCGTCGGTGTCTCGGCCGCCTTCTGCCGCAGGGCGGCCCGTACGCCGGCCTCGCGGACCAGCGCGGCCAGGTCGGCGGCGACGAAGCCGGGCGTCCGGGCGGCCACCTCGTCCAGCCGGACGTCCTCGGCGAGCGGCACCTGCCGGGTGAGCACGGTCAACTGCTCCCGGCGCAGCGGCTGGTCGGGCAGCGGCACGGTGATCCGCAGCGAGAGCAGGTCCGGGGCGCGCACGGCGGGATCCACCGCCTCCGGGCGGCCGGTGGTGCAGACCACCGCCGCCCCGGAAGCGACCGTCTCGGCGACCACCTGGCGGAACACCGTGGCCACCGGGCCCGGCTCGTCCGCCGGGGCGAGCGCCTCCACGTCGGTGACCAGCAGCACGGCGGCTCCGTCGGCGCGTACCGCGGCGGCGGCCTCGCGCAGCCGGCGGGCCGCCGCGTCGTTGCTCAGCGCGGCCAGCTCCGGCGCCCAGAGCGGGCAGACCCGGGCGCGTACCCGGGCGGCGACCGCGCGGACCAGCGCCGACTTGCCCGAGCCGGCCGGCCCGCTGACCAGGACGCCCAGCGACACGGTGGTGCCCAGCCGCCGCAGCACCTCCCGGTGGTGGAAGCCCAGGTCGAGCAGCTCGGTCAGCTCCTCGGCCTGGGACCGCAGCCCGGGCAGCTCGTCCACGTCCGGCGCCTCGGCCGGCTCGACGAGTTCGGGCTCGGTCGGGGTGGGGGCGGTCCACTCGGTCCCGGCGCCGGACGGTCGGTTGACCGGGGCCCGGCGGCCGGGCTCGGCGGTCGGCCGGCCATTCGGGTACGGGCCGGCGGCGCCGGGGCCGTGGGTGGCCGGGCCGTGCTCCCAGCCGACCACCGTGTCCATGGTGACCAGCGCGCCGGCCCCCGGTTCCGCCGTGACCACGGTGAGCAGGGTGCTGGTCCACGCGTATCCGACGGTGTTGGCGAGGCTGCGCCGGGCGGCCTCGACCAGGCCGCGGACCGCCGCGTCGGGCAGCACGTCCTGGGGCAGCAGCGAGACGTCGTCCCCGGCGGTGACCACCTTGCCGAGCAGGGCGAGCCGGAGCATCTCCGGGGAGACCGCGGCGACGATCGCGACCGGCCCGCTCAGGGTCACCCGGCGGGCGGGGGTCACCGGCAGCGGGCTCACCGTCACCTGCCCGCCGTCCCGCACGCCGAGGTTGCCCAGCAGCAGGTCGTCGGCGTAGAGCAGGGCGGTGCTCGCGGTCGGTTCGGCCGCGGCCACGATGCCGGCGGTCACCCGGCGACCGGCCAGGCGTACCGGATCGCCGGGGCGCAGCGCCAGCGCGGTCAGCACCTCGGGGTGCAGGCGGACCACGCCGCGCCGGGCGTCCAGCGCCGCCGGGCGCAGGCTCGCGGTCAGGGTCAGCTCGGGTTCCGCCACCCGCCCGACAGTAGCCGCCGGCACCACCTGGCGTCCGCGGCGCGCGTCCGCCGGGTCAGCGCGGGCCCGGGTCCTCCAGCAGCGAGGGGTCGCGCCGGACCATCTCGGCCAGCCGGGCCGCCGGGTCCGGGCCCTCCCGGTCCGGCCCGGGGGACGGCACCGGGGTCACCGGCACCGGCCAGGCCGGCGGGGCCGGCGGTGACGCGGGCACGGGGCCGACCGTCACCTCCCGGCCCGTCCAGGCGACCCGCAGCGGGTACGCCTGCCCGCCGTGCTCCACCCGCAGGGTGACCGCCAACCCGGGGTGTTCGGCGACCACTCGGCGTACCGCCTCGGCCACCTCCTCGACCGGGTGCACCTGATCCGGCCCGGTCCCGCCGCGCAGCCGGTACGCGCCGTGCCCGTCCCGCCGCGCCACCGTGGGCGGCGCCTCGTCCCGGTCGGCCCCGTCGCCGGCCTCCCGGCGGCGCAGGGCCTCCTCGCGGCGCGCCAGCCGGGCCAGGGTCTCGTCCAGATCGCCTCTCATCGTGTCCACCCCTTTCGTCGAGAACGGACCGCGCAGGCAGCGACGGGTCCGGTACCCGGTTCCGCGCCAAACCACTCCAGCATCGCTGCGGCATTCGTCAACTCGGCGATCAACCGCGGGCTGCGCGGCCCGCCGGCCGACCGCCTCTCGTACGGCCTCGCGCGAAGCACGGCGACTTCCAGTTCGGCGGTAAGCGTCCCGTGCACCGGACCGGAACGTAGCCCAGCACAGCCCGGGTGTGATCGCCGACACCGAGTCGGCTAGGCGTCACTCCCGGCGCGGATGACGGGTCGTCGACCGGCCGGGCGCGCTGCGTGCCGGGACGGTCGTCGGGATGGCGGGATCGGCGGGGTTCGCGCCCGTAGATGCGATTTCACGGCATCCGAAGTCGTCCCGCTGAGCCGGCCTCGACGGACCACGGTCGACGGATCCCGCGCACCGAACGGCGCACCCGGACGAACGTACGGCGGATCTCAGGGAACGCTCAGCGTCCGGGCCGTAGCGTGTGCCGCATGAGATCACCGCTCGCCGTCGCGCGGCTCCGGCGTGCCCTGGCCACCCGCCGTCGCCGAGTCGTCGCCGCGGTGGCGGTGGTCGCCCTGGTCGCCGCCGCCGTGGCCTGGGCGGCCCGGCCGCAGCGATCCGGCTTCCGGACCGAGTCGGCGCTGGTGACCGTCCGTTCCGGAGCCGCCGGCGACCAGCCGGTCGACCTGGACACCACGCTCTACCTGCCGCGGGACGCGTCGGCCCGGCACCGGGTGCCGGCGGTGCTGCTGGCGCACGGCTTCGGCGGCACCAAGGAGTCGGTCCGCTCCGACGCGGAGGACCTGGCCGACCGGGGGTACGCGGTGCTCACCTGGACCGCCCGGGGCTTCGGCCGCAGCGGCGGCGAGATCCACCTGGACAGTCCGGACTACGAGGTGCGGGACGCCCAGCGACTGCTCGACCGGCTCGCCACCCGCCCGGACATCCGCCTCGACGCCGCCGGCGACCCCCGGGTCGGCGTGGTCGGCGGCTCGTACGGCGGCGGCCTGGCGCTGCTGCTGGCCGCCCAGGACCGCCGGGTCGACGCGATCGTCCCGATGATCACCTGGAACGACCTGTCCCGGGCCTTCCTGCCGGAGAGCACCGGCAAGGCGCCCACCGAGGGCGTGTTCAAGAAGGGCTGGGCCGGCATGTTCTTCGGTGGCGGCGGCAACGCCGGCTCCGGCCCGGCCGGCATCTCCGGCACCAGCGCCGGCCAGCCCGAGGGCGCCCCGGCGTCGGCCGGCGCGCCGAGCCCGCAGCCCGGCGCTGGGCCCGGCACGGGCTCCGGGCGCGCCCCCGGCGGCGCCGCCGACCCGTCCTGCGGCCGCTTCGCCGCCGACGTCTGCGCCGCGTACCTGCGGATCGCCACCACCGGACGGGCCGACGCCGCGGCGGTCGACCTGCTGCGCCGCTCCTCCCCGGCCGGGGTGCTCGACCGGATCAAGGCGCCCACCCTGCTGGTGCAGGGGGAGGCGGACACCCTCTTCCCGCTCACCGAGGCGGACGCCAACGCGCGCGGGATCGCCGCCGCCGGTACGCCGGTCCGGGTCGCCTGGTTCACCGGCGGCCACGACGGCGGCACCGGCCCGACCTCCGACTCGGACCGGGTGAAGTTCCTCACCGCCCAGTGGCTCGACCACTACGTCAAGGGCGACGGTGCCGCGCCGGGCGGGTCCTTCACCTTCTCCCGGATCGCCGGCTTCGACGCGCTCGACCGGGGCCTGGTGGCCACCGGCTACCACACCACCGACTATCCCGGCGTGGCCGGCCAGAGCCGCCACGAGGTCGCGCTGGCCGGACCCGCCCAGTCGATCGCCAACCCGCCCAACGGCAACCCGGCGGCCATCTCCGCGGTGCCGTTCGCCGGGGCGATCGGCTCGCTGCTGGACGGGGTGGCCGGTGACATTCCCGGCCAGCACGCCCGGTTCGAGTCCGCCCCGCTGACCGACGCGGTCGACGTGGTCGGCGCGCCCACCGTGCGGATCCGGGCGGCCTCGCCCACCGGCGAGGCGGTGCTCTTCGTCAAGCTCTACGACGTCGACCCGAAGGGCGCGGCCACCCTCCCCGACGGGCTGGTCGCGCCGGTCCGGCTCACCGGCCTGCCGAAGACGCTCGACGCCGCGCAGCCGGTGGCGGTCACCCTGCCGGCGATCGTCCGCCGGGTCGAGGCCGGGCACCGGCTGCGGGTCGTGGTGGCCACCTCCGACCAGGCGTACGCCACCCCGGCCGAGCCGGTGGTGCACACCGTGGCCCTCGGCGGCGGTCCGTTGGTGCTGCCCACGGTCGACGCCCAGCCGATCCCCACCACCGCCACGGTCTGGCGCTGGGTGCTGGTCGGCCTGCTCGCCGCGATCGCGGTCGGGCTCGCCGTGGTCGTCCTGGTCGCCCGGCGCCGGCACCGCCGCCAGGACAGCTCGGTCCACCCGGAGTACGCGGGCGTCCCGCTCGCCGTCCGCCAGCTCCGCAAGGAGTACGCGGACGGCTTCGTCGCCGTCTCCAACGTGGACTTCGAGGTGCACCCCGGTCAGGTGATGGGCCTGCTCGGCCCGAACGGCGCCGGCAAGACCACTACGCTGCGGGTGCTGATGGGGCTGACCCAGCCCACCGCCGGCGAGATCTACGTCTTCGGGCACCGGCTGGTGCCCGGCTCGCCGGTGCTCTCCCGGATCGGGGCGCTGGTGGAGGGGCCGGGCTTCCTGCCGCACCTGTCCGGCCTGGAGAACCTGAAGGCGTACTGGCGGGCGACCGGGCGGCCCTGGGCGGACGCGCACTTCGACGAGGCGCTGGAGATCGCCGGGCTGGGCGACTCGGTGCATCGTAAGACCCGCAAGTACAGCCACGGCATGCGGCAGCGGCTCGCCATCGCCCAGGCCATGCTGGGCCTGCCGGAGCTGCTGGTGCTCGACGAGCCGACGGACGGCCTCGACCCGCCGCAGATCGCCGAGATGCGCCGGGTGCTCCAGCGGTACGCCACCGACGGTCGCGCTGTGCTGGTCTCCAGCCACCTGCTGGCCGAGGTGGAGCAGACCTGCACCCACGCGGTGGTGGTCAACAAGGGGCGGATCGTCGCCTCCGGGCCGGTCGGGGAGATCGTCGGCGAGTCGCCGAGCGTGCTGTTCGAGGTGAGCGACCCAGACGCGGCGCGCGGCGTGCTGAGGCGGCTGCACGGCGTACGGGTGCTGCCGGACGGTGACGGCGGGCTGGTGGTGGACACCAACGGCACGGCCCGCAGCGAGGTGGTGGCCGAGCTGGTCCGGGCCGGCATCGGGGTGGACCGGGTGGTGCCCCGCCGTCGCCTGGAGGACGCGTTCCTCGCCCTGGTCGGCGAGAACTCCCGAGGAAGCGGGGACCGGTGATGGGACAGTCGTCATCCGTGGCCACGGTGGACCGGGGCGGGGCGGCGCGGGGCTACCGGCCGTCGGCGACCCTGCCGTTCCTGGCCGAGTTCCGCCGGCAGGCGTCGCGCCGGCGTACCCAGCTCGCGCTGGGGTTCATGGTGCTGCTGCCCTTGATCATCCTGGTCGCCTTCCAGTTCAACTCCGGCGAGGACGACCGCGGCGGCCGGGGGGAGTTCTCCAGCCTGGCCGACCTGGCCACCTCCGGCGGGCTGAACTTCACCCTGTTCACCATCCTGGTCTCGGCGTCGTTCCTGCTGGTCGTGGTGGTGGCGCTTTTCTGCGGCGACACGGTGGCCAGCGAGGCGAGCTGGGGCAGCCTGCGCTACCTGCTGGCCGTCCCGGTGCCCCGGGCCCGGTTGCTCACGGTGAAGCTGCTGGTCGCGCTCGCGTACTCGGGGCTGGCCCTGCTGCTGCTCGCCGCCACCGCGCTGCTCGCCGGCACCCTCCGGTACGGCTGGTCCCCGCTGCGCAGCCAGGTCGCCGCCGAGCTGGCCCCGGCCGACGGGCTGGTCCGCCTGCTCGCGATCCTCGGCTACCTGGCGGTCGTCCTGCTGGTGGTGGCCGGGCTGGCGTTCCTGCTCTCGGTGAGCACGGACGCCGCGCTCGGTGCGGTCGGCGGGGCGGTGCTGCTCTGGATCCTCTCCAGCATCCTGGACCAGATCACCGCGCTGGGCGGCCTGCGGGCCCTGCTGCCGACCCACTACAGCAGCGCCTGGCTGGGCCTGCTCTCCACCCCGATGCAGACCGACGACGTGGTACGCGGCGCCATCTCGGCGATCGTCTACGCCACCGTCTTCTGGGGCCTGGCCTTCTGGCGGTTCACCCGCAAGGACGTCACGAGCTGACCGTTTCGTTGAGATCTTGGTAGGAAACCGTCCCTCCAGGGGCCATTTCCTACCAAGATCTCAAACCGTGCCGTCACCGTCACGCGCTTGATCCTGCCAGGCGTCGTCCGAGGGGCCGGGGGCGGTCGGCGCGCCGGGTCAGGAGTGCTCGGCGGGCGTGGTGCTGCGGCTGAGGACCGCGTCCAGCAGGCCCGGGTAGAGGTGCTCCAGTTCGTCCCGGCGCAGCCGCACGTACCGGCTGGTGCCGGCCACCCGGGTCCGGGTCAGGCCGGCCTCGCGCAGCACCTTGAGGTGGTGGCTGCGGGTCGCCTTGGAGACGCCGAACTCGAAGGTGCCGCAGGCGTACTCACCGCCCTCGGCGAGGGCGCGCACGATCTGCAGCCGTACGTCGTCGGCCAGGGCGGCCAGCACGGCGGTGACCGGTACCTCGCGCAGTTCGGGTTCGTGCAGCTCCATGTGACCAGGGTAACCCATGTTCGACAATCGTCGAACAAGCTCCTAGAGTCGGCCGTGCTGGTTCGACGATACTCGAACATTGGAGCTGACATGCGCTCTCGTCACGCCGCCTTCCCGCTCTTCGCCGTGCTGAGCTGGGGCGTCATGTTTCCCGTCCTGGCCAACGCGCTCACCCGGGTGGACGCGCTCAACCTGACCACCGCCCGGTACGTCCTCGCCGCCGCCGTGCTCGTCGCCCTGCTGCTGGCCCGGGAGGGGTGGACCGCGCTGCGCGCGGACGGCCGCGGGACCGAGGCGGTGCTGCTCGGCGTGGTCGGGTTCGCCGGCTTCAACGTGCTCACCAACCTCGCCCTCGGGCACGCCGCGCCGCAGCAGATCGCCCTCTTCGCCGCCACCACGCCCCTGGTCACCCAGCTCGTCCGCTGGGCGCGCGACGGCGTACGGCCCCGGCCGGCGCTGCTCGGCCTCTCGCTGGTCGCCCTGGTCGGCGTGGGTCTAGTGATCACCCGCGGCCGGCTCGACGGGCTCGGCCAGTTCGGGGTCGGCGGGCTGCTCATGATCGGTGCGGTGATCAGCTGGGCGATCTACACCCACGGCGCGAGTCGCTTCCCCGAGTACTCCCCGCTGCGCTACACCACCCTGACCGCCGTCGCCGGCACGGTCGCCATGCTGGCCGCCAGCGCCGTCGCCGACCTCACCGGGCTCCAGCACGCCCCGGCCGCCGCCGACCTCGTCGCGGTCGCCCCGCAGCTCGCGTACGCCGTGGTGGTCGCTGCCGTCCTCGCGGTCCTCGCCTGGAACACCGGGGTACGCCGGCTCGGCGCCGCCGACGCCGCGCTGTTCATGAACCTGGTCCCGGTGACCACGTTCGCGGTGCAGACCCTCCGCGGCTACCGGCCCGGCACCGTGGAGCTGGCCGGCGCGGCCCTGACCATCGCCGCCCTGGTCGCCGCGAACCTCGCCGGCCGTGCCCGGACGGCGCGCCCGGCCGCCGGCGCCGCTCCGGCGGCCGCCGGTCCCGCCCGGGTCGCCGTCACCGATCACCCGGCGGTGGTCGACCCGGTCGCCGTCGCGGCCCGCTGACCGCCACCCTCCGCACCGGCAGCGGGACCGGCGGGGACAGTTGCCCGGAAAGAGTGGTCTGCCGTTCTCGCAGGCCACTCTTTTCCGTGCTCGTATCCGGCGCGGTAGCTCACAGCGTGGGAACCCGGCTCGGCGGCGGGACGGAGTCTGCTTAGACTCGGTGGCACAACTGCATACCTCATCCAGAGGGGCTGAGGGATACGGCCCGATGACGCCCCGGCAACCACCCGCGCGCTCGACGACGAGCGACGCCGGCAGGTGCCAATTCCGTCCCCGCCGCACGAGGCGATGCGGGGGAAGATGAGAGGACCCTCGACATGACGTCGACGCTTCCCGCCAGCTCCGGCATCGACACCACGCTCAGCCCGGCCCGCGCCCTGGTCTGTCGCGGCTGTTCCGCGCGCTACCCGCTCGCCGCCCAGCACGCCTGCTACGAGTGCTTCGGGCCGCTGGAGGTCGACTACGACACGGCCGCCCTCGCCACGGTCACCCGCGAGCAGATCGAGGCCGGCCCGAAGAACCTCTGGCGGTACGCGGGCCTGCTCCCCGCCGGCCAGGACCCGGCTGCCCGGGTGACCCTGAACCCGGGGCTGACCCCGCTGGTCGCCGCCCCGCACCTCGCCGCCGAGCTGGGCCTCACCGCCCCACTCTGGATCAAGGACGACAGCGCCAACCCGACGCACTCGTTCAAGGACCGGGTGGTCTCGGTGGCGCTGACCGCCGCCCGGGCGCTCGGCTTCACCCGGTACGCCTGCGCCTCCACCGGCAACCTGGCCAACTCGGTGGCCGCCCACGCCGCCCGGGCCGGGGCGCCGTCGGTGGTCTTCATCCCCAGCGACCTGGAGCAGGGCAAGGTGGTGACCACCGCCGTCTACGGCGGCGACCTGGTCGCCATCGACGGGTCGTACGACGACGTGAACCGGCTCTGCGGTGAGCTGGTGGAGACCGACGAGTTCGAGGACACCGCGTTCGTCAACGTCAACGTGCGGCCGTACTACGCCGAGGGCTCCAAGACCCTCGGCTACGAGGTGGCCGAGCAGCTCGGCTGGCGGATCCCGGCCCAGGTGGTCATCCCGATGGCCAGCGGCGAGCTGCTCACGAAGATCGACAAGGCGTTCTCCGAACTGGTCGAGGTCGGGCTGGTCGAGGCGCCGGCCGGGGGCTGGCGGGTGTTCGGCGCCCAGTCGGCCGGCTGCAACCCGATCGCCACCGCGCTGCACAACGGCAGCGACACCATCGTGCCGGTGAAGCCCACCGGCATCGCCAAGTCGCTGAACATCGGCGATCCCGCCGCCGGCCTCTACGCGCTGGAGGCGGTCCGCCGCACCGGCGGCTGGATGGAGTACGCCGACGACGACGAGATCCGGTCGGCCATCCGGCTGCTCGCCCGTACCACCGGGGTCTTCGCGGAGACCGCCGGCGGCGTCACCGTGGCCGTGCTGCGCAAGCTGGTCGAGTCCGGGCGTCTCGACCCGGCGGCCGAGACGGTCGTCTTCAACACCGGCGAGGGTCTCAAAACCCTCGACGCGGTGGCCGCCCAGGTCGGCCCCACCCACCGGATCAAGCCGTCGCTCCGCGCCGCCCGCGACGCCGGCCTCCTCGGCTGACGCCGACGCTCGCCGGCCGACGGGCCCGGCCCGTCCGGGCCCGTCCGGCCCGTCCGGCCCGCCTGCCCGTCCTGCCCAGTCGTGATCCACTCCAGGTGCGGTGTCCCGCTGCCCGGACACCGCGATGTCCCGCACGCGGCGACCGGGAGGCCGCCGGGGCCGGGTGGGGGAGGGGCGGATCGCCCGGACGGGGGATCGGGTCGATCCGCCGGGTAACTGGCTTTTCGCTGTGAGTGTGGAAAACCCGCCGACAAGGACTTGACGGCAGGAATTGGACGGCGCAAGATGCTCGGTGCGGGAGGGCATCCGCCGGAGACTTCAAGTTCTTGCGACCCAACGCCGGAGGCGTTGTGCGGACGTCCCTCCCGACCAACGTCCGAAGGGGCCAGCGGAAAACCGCTGGCCCCTTCGCTGTGCGTGACGCAGGCTCACCGCATGGGCATCACGATCGCGCCGTTCGACGCCGCCGACCCGGCCGCGATCGACGCGGCGTACCGGATCGGCGCGGCGGCCGAGCGGGCCGACCTGCCGGACTTCCCCCCGTTCTGCCGGCAGCGGTTCACCGCCAGCGTCCGGCACCCGATGCCGGGCACCGTGCGGCTCTGGGCGCTGGCCCGGCTCGACGGGGTGCCGGCCGGCTACCTCGCACTCGACCTGCCGCAGCTCGACAACACCGACAACGCCGACGCCGAGCTGGTGGTGCATCCGGCGTACCGGCGCCGGGGCGTCGGGCGGGCGCTGCACGAGCACGGCCTGCGCCTGCTGCGCGAACACGGCCGCAAGCGGGTCATCGGGGTGACCGTCTCGGCGCTGCCCGGCGGCGTGGCCCGGCCGCAGGCCGGCGACGCCTTCGCCGCCGCCACGGGAGCCCGGCCGGCGCTCGCCGAGGTGCGCCGCCGGCTGGACACCGGGCGGCTCGACCAGGCGGCGCTGGACCGCCTGGCCGCCGACGCGCGGGCGCACGCGACCGGTTACCGCGTGGTCCGCTGGCGCGGTGACACGCCCGAGGAGTACGCCGCCGACGTGGCGTACCTGGACGGCCGGCTGATGGCCGACGCGCCCCTGGGCGACCTGGAGTGGGAGCCGGAGCGGATCGACGTCGAGCGGCTGCGGGCGACCGAACGGGCCCTGGACGCCCGCGGGCGCCGCCGGTACCACCAGGCGGCGGTGCACGAGGCGTCCGGCCAGGTGGTCGCCTGGACCCTGATCGACCTGGGCCCGAGCGCCGACTGGCACGCCTGGCAGCAGATCACCATCGTCGACCCGGCGCACCGCGGGCACCGGCTCGGCCTGCTCGTCAAGATCGAGAACCTGCGGTACGCGCTCGCCCACGAGCCGGCGCTGCGGACGATCGACACCTGGAACGCCGCCGAGAACGGGCACATGATCGCGATCAACGAGCAACTCGGCTTCCGGCCGGTGGACGCCTGGACGGACTGGCAGCTGACGATCTGACTTGTGACACGCCCCTACTGATCTGCTGGCTCGCTGTTGCATGATGGCGGGCATGACGGAGACCCCGCACCCCCTGTACGACAGGCACGCCGACACCCTCAACCGAGCGCTGACCGCCATCACGGAGCGCGGGTACTGGTCCGCCTACCCCGAGTCGCCCAGCCCACGGGTGTACGGCGAGACCGCCGCCGCGGACGGCAAGGCGGCGTTCGAGGCGTACCTGAAGGCCGACTTCCCGCTCGACCAGCCGGGTGACGGGCAGACGGTCGCCACCGAGGTCAGCCCGTTCGGCGTGGAGCTGGACGTGCGCTACCCGCACGCCACCGCCGACCAGCTGGTGGCCGCCGCCTCCGCCGCCCTGCCGGCCTGGCGGGACGCGGGCCCGCAGGCCCGGGCGGGCGTCTGCCTGGAGATCCTCGACCGGCTGCACCGGAACGTGTTCGAGCTGGCCAACGCGGTGCAGTTCACCAGCGGCCAGGCGTTCGTGATGGCCTTCCAGGCCGGCGGCGCGCACGCGCTGGACCGGGCGCTGGAGGCGATCGCCTACGCGTACGCCGAGATGACCCGCCACCCGGCGACGGCCGGCTGGGAGAAGGCCGCCGGCAAGGGCGACCCGCTGCGGATGACCAAGACCTTCCACGTGGTGCCGCGCGGCGTGGCGCTGGTGATCGGCTGCAACACCTTCCCGACCTGGAACTCGTACCCGGGGCTCTTCGCCTCGCTGGCCACCGGCAACCCGGTGATCATCAAGCCGCACCCGCGCGCGGTGCTGCCGCTCGCGATCACCGCGAAGTACGCCCGGCAGGTGCTCGCCGAGGCCGGCTTCGACCCCAACCTGGTGCAGCTCGCGCCGGAGGCGCCGGGCGAGAAGCTCGCCTCGACCCTGGCGCTGCACCCGGCCGTGAAGATCGTCGACTTCACCGGCTCCACCGAGTACGGCGACTGGCTGGAGGCCAACGCCCGGCAGGCCGCCGTCTACACCGAGAAGGCCGGCCTGAACACGGTGGTCATCGACTCCACCGACGACTTCGTCGGAATGTGCCGCAACCTGGGCTTCACGCTCACCCTCTACAGCGGCCAGATGTGCACCACCTCGCAGAACCTGCTGATCCCGCGGGACGGCATCGAGACCGACCAGGGGCACAAGAGCTTCGACGAGGTGGCCGCCGGCATCGCCGGGGCGGTCGGCAAGCTCACCGCCGACCCGGCCCGCGGCGTGGAGCTGACCGGCGCGATCGTCAACGACGGCGTGCTGGAGCGGCTGGAGGAGGTCACCAAGGTCGGCGAGCCGGTGCTGGAGTCGCGGACCGTCGAGCACCCGTCCTTCCCCGGCGCCGTGGTGCGTACGCCGACCATCGTCAAGCTGGACGCGGCCGACACGGCGACCTACTCGCGGGAGTGGTTCGGGCCGATCTCGTTCGCCATCGCGACCGACTCGACCGCGCACAGCCTGGACATCCTGCGCAGCACGGTCGGGGAGAAGGGCGCGCTGACCGCGGGCGTCTACTCCACCGACGAGGCGGTGCTCGACGCGGCCGAGGGGGTGGCGATCGACGCGGGGGTGCACCTGTCCTGCAACCTGACCGGCGGGGTCTTCGTCAACCAGTCGGCGGCGTTCTCCGACTTCCACGGCTCGGGGGCGAACCCGGCGGCGAATTCCGCGCTGACGGACGGGGCGTACGTTTCGAACCGGTTCCGGATCGTGCAGTCACGTCGGCACGTCTGAGGTTGCTCTTGGGGTTTCCGGGGCGGCCGCCGCTGGGGTTTCCGGGCGGCCACCTCTTGGGGTTCCGGGGCAGGCCACCTCGCTCCGGGCGGTCAGGCTTGATCCCGCCGCGAGGCGGCCTGCCCCGGAAACCCGTCCGCGTCACCCTGATCGCACCGCCTCGGCCAGGGGTGTTGATCTCAGGGCGCTGCCTTGGGTCAGGTCCGCGGTCAGCGGGTGATCTCCGGGGTGACCGCCGTGGGATGGGCCCTCGGTCAGCGGGGCGGGGTCTAGGCGGGGCGGCGCATCTGGAGTTCTCTGAGGGCGGGGATCTTGGGGTGTGGGACGCGTACGCCGGTGTCGACGAAGCCGAGCTTCTGGTAGGCCCGGTAGGCGCGGTGGTTGCCGACCACCACCTCCAGCATCAGCTCGGGGCGGCCGCAGGCGCGGGACCAGGCGGCCACCTCGTCCACCAGCGCACCGAGCAGCCGGGCGCCGCGCCAGGCCGGCGTGACGTAGACGGCATAGATCACGGTCAGTCCCGGCTCGCCCGGTACGACCGTGCCGCCGGCGTGGCCGACCAGCCGACCGCCCGGATCGGCCACGAACTGGGCGGTCACCGCACCTTCGGCGACCGAGGCGATCCGGGCCGCGTAGTCGGCGTGCGGCCGGGCGGCGGCCTCGGCGACGGTCTCCATGAACGCCAGCGGCGAGTCGGCGAGCATCTCCAGCCGGAGCGCCCGCATCCGCGCGGCGTCCTCGGCACGGACCCGGCGGACGGTCGCGGTGCGGGCCATGGTCGTGATCGGCGCGCTGCTCATGCCGCCTGCATACCGGACCAGGCACCGTCCCTGCCCGCCGGGGTCGGGTGCTGGCCCGAATATGCCCGATTTGGGGTCGTGCGCGGTCGTCACGCCTCGTGTAGCGTGCGATTTCGGTCACCGATTCAGCGGTCGTCGCCGATCCGCCGAAACGGGTGGTCCGCCGGTGCCGGTCCGCCGGTCTCCGGGTTGTGGAACGCCGCGCAGAGTGAGGAAGTGCACCGTGGCACAGGGCACCGTCAAGTGGTTCAACGCCGAAAAGGGCTACGGCTTCATCGCCGTCGACGGCGGGCAGGACGTCTTCGTCCACTTCTCCGCGATCGAGATGGACGGCTACAAGGCGCTGGACGACGGCCAGCGGGTCGAGTTCGAGATCGCCCAGGGCCAGAAGGGCCCGCAGGCGGAGCGGGTCCGCGTCATCGCCTGACCCCGTCGCCGCCCGACCGGCGGCCTTTCCACCCGATCAGGGGCTGCGGTGCCGGCGTGTACCGTGAAAGATCATGAGCCGTTCCAGCCGCCACGCTGAGGAGGGTTCATGTCCGACCAGCCCCCGTCGGGTTCCACCGAGCCGGTCCCCCCGGCGTCGTCCGGTCCCCCGGCCGACCCGACCCGGTCGACGTCGCCAGCCCACGAGCCGGCCTCGACGCCGGGCCACGTGGGCGAACCGGCCACACCCGGACAGTCCACCCCGACAGCGCCGGGTGTGCCCGCCCAGCCCACCGCCGGTCACCCGGCCGCGCCGGCGCAACCCGGCCAGCCGGGGTACGGCGTGCCGGGCCAGCCGGGGTACGGCGTGCCGGGCCAGCCGGGGTACGGCGTGCCGGGCCAGCCGGGGTACGGCGTGTCCGGCGGGCAGCCCTGGGGGACGTACTCGACGGATCCGGCCGGGCCGGCGCCGGGCTGGGTGTGGCCGGCCGCGGGCGGACCGGTGCCGGCCGGCGCCTGGCCGGGTGCCCCCATGCCGGGCCAGCCGTACGGCTGGTATCCGGGCGCGGACCCGGGTGACCCGCTGGTCACGCCGCCGCACGCGGGCATCGGCGGCTGGTTCGCCCGGTGCAGCGGGGCCGTGCAGCGCGGCTGGCGTCAGTTGCTGCCGATCATGCTGCTCACCCAGACGCTCCCGGCGGCGGTGATCTCGGTCCTCACGCTCGTCCTCGTCCCGGCGGTGGAGCCCACCACCGCGCCGGACGGTGCGCCGGTCCTGCCGGACGGCTACTTCCAGGACATCTTCGCCCTCTACGGCCTGATCCTCCTGGCCGCCCTGATCTTCGGCCCGCTGCAGAGCGCGGGCTGGGCCGCGGGCACCTGGGTGGTGGCCCGCCAAGCGGCCGGCGAGCCGGTCGGTGTCGGAGCCGCCCTCCGGTACGGGTGGCGCCGCGCCCTGGGCGTCTGGGGCTGGACCATCGTCGCCACCCTGCTGATCTCGGTCGGGTTCTGCCTCTGCGTGCTGCCGGGGATCTACGCGGCCTTCGCGGTCGCCCTGTTCGGTCCGGTCTACCTCTTCGAGCGGCAGGAGCCGATCGGCCGGGCCTTCCGGATGTTCCACCAGCGGTTCGGGATGGTGCTGGGCCGGGTGGCGCTGGTCGCGGCGGCGGTCATCGTCGGCTCGCTGGTCGGCGGGATCATCGAGGGCGTCGGCCAGCTCCCGTTCGGGGTCGATCCGATGTCCGCCCCGGGTACGGCGGCCGGCGCGGTCGCGGTGTCCCTGGTGGCCGCCGTGCTGGTCACCCCGGTCTACCTGGCGCAGCTGGTCGGAGTGGTCGTCACGTACGCCGAGCAGCGGGCCCAGGAAGGCCCGGTGAACGCCGCCCGACTGGCCGCGGAACTCGGCTGAGCGGGGGCATCGTGCTTGCACTCGGCTAGGGAGAGTGCTAAACAAGTCATTGGCACTCGCGTACGTTGAGTGCCAAATGGTCGGGGCGGTAGGGCCACGGCCACGCCGGTGTCTCGATGGCGCCGGGGTGGCACGAGGCCGGTCGTCGCGGGCTATCCGGCCCGGCCGGCGGACGTCGTCGTCGCCAGGTGGCGGCGTCCCAAGGTGCGTACACCAGGCGGCCCATCCGGGGGGCACCCCCGCGGGTGGCCCGTGAGTGTCCAGGAGGACAACGCCGTATGGCCAAGATGATCGCGTTCGACGAAGAGGCGCGCCGCGGCCTCGAGCGGGGCATGAACCAGCTCGCCGACGCCGTGAAGGTGACCCTCGGCCCCAAGGGCCGCAACGTCGTGCTCGAGAAGAAGTGGGGTGCCCCCACCATCACCAACGATGGTGTGAGCATCGCCAAGGAGATCGAGCTCGAGGACCCGTACGAGAAGATCGGCGCCGAGCTGGTCAAGGAGGTCGCGAAGAAGACCGACGACGTCGCCGGTGACGGCACGACGACGGCGACCGTCCTGGCCCAGGCCCTGGTTCGCGAGGGCCTGCGCAACGTGGCCGCCGGTGCCAACCCGATGGCCCTGAAGCGGGGCATCGAGGCCGCCGTGGCCAGCGTCTCGGAGGAGCTGCTGAAGCTCGCCAAGGACGTGGAGACCAAGGAGCAGATCGCCTCCACCGCCTCCATCTCGGCTGGTGACACCAGCGTCGGCGAGATCATCGCCGAGGCGATGGACAAGGTCGGCAAGGAAGGCGTCATCACCGTCGAGGAGAGCAACACCTTCGGCCTGGAGCTGGAGCTCACCGAGGGTATGCGCTTCGACAAGGGCTACATCTCCGCGTACTTCATGACCGACCCGGAGCGTATGGAGGCCGTCTTCGACGACCCGTACCTCCTGATCGTCAACAGCAAGATCTCGTCGGTGAAGGACCTGCTCCCGATCCTGGAGAAGGTCATGCAGTCGGGCAAGCCGCTGCTGATCATCGCCGAGGACATCGAGGGCGAGGCCCTGGCCACCCTGGTGGTCAACAAGGTCCGGGGCACCTTCAAGTCGGTCGCCGTCAAGGCGCCGGGCTTCGGTGACCGCCGCAAGGCCATGCTCGCCGACATCGCCATCCTCACCGGTGGCCAGGTCATCAGCGAGGAGGTCGGCCTCAAGCTCGACGCCGTGGGCCTCGACATGCTGGGCCGCGCCCGCAAGGTCGTGGTGACCAAGGACGAGACCACCATCGTCGACGGCGCCGGCGACGCCGAGCAGATCCAGGGTCGGGTCAACCAGATCCGGGCCGAGATCGAGAAGAGCGACTCCGACTACGACCGGGAGAAGCTGCAGGAGCGCCTGGCCAAGCTGGCCGGCGGTGTTGCGGTGATCAAGGTCGGCGCGGCCACCGAGGTCGAGCTGAAGGAGCGCAAGCACCGCATCGAGGACGCCGTCCGCAACGCGAAGGCCGCCGTCGAGGAGGGCATCGTCCCGGGTGGTGGCGTCGCGCTGGTGCAGGCCGGCAAGACCGCCTTCGACAAGCTGGACCTGACCGGCGACGAGGCGACCGGCGCCCAGATCGTCAAGATCGCGCTGGACGCCCCGCTGCGGCAGATCGCCGTCAACGCCGGCCTGGAGGGTGGCGTCGTCGTCGAGCACGTCCGCAACATCGAGGCGGGTCACGGCCTCAACGCCGCGACCGGCGAGTACGTCGACCTGCTCGCGTCGGGCATCATCGACCCGGCCAAGGTGACCCGTTCCGCGCTGCAGAACGCGTCGTCGATCGCCGCGCTGTTCCTCACCACCGAGGCCGTCGTGGCGGACAAGCCGGAGAAGACCCCGGCCGCCCCGGCTGGCCCGGGTGGCGGGGACATGGACTTCTGAGTCCAGCTCCACCAGCACGCCGAAAGGGGGTGGGCCGCGTCAGCGGTCCGCCCCCTTTCCGTGTCTCACGTCGGCAGCCGCCGCTGGTTCCGCCGCTTGTGCGCCCGTTCGTACGGGGGTGGGATGCGGATCGGCTCGTCCACCAGTTGCAGCGGTTCGTCGCCGGACGGCTCGTCGACGCCGGCCATCTCCACCAGTTGCTCGGCGTCGCCGTAGTCGAGCCGGTCGAACGGCAGTTGGCCGGAGACCTCGCCGACCGGGTGCCAGCTCGTGGGCTGGTCATCGGTCCGTTCGTCGTCCGTGGTCATGGCTGCCTCCTTATGACTCGACCGTAGGGGGCGGTCAATGGCCACGGGCCGGAATGGCATTATTAGCGTCTATGCACTTTTCGCCCTATTAGTCATTCCTGTCCGGCCAGCGCTTTCCGGTACAGAAAGAAGACCCGCTCGATCCGGGCCCCCGCCGCGTTCGCATAGAACGGCACCGGACCCACCCAGCCGATCTGCGCCGTGCCGATTCCCGCCGCCGCCTGGTCGCGGAGGCAGCGCCGGAGCAGCACCCCGCCGATGCCCGAGCCCTCGGCCGCCGGGGCCGTGCCCATCGGCCCGAACCAGCTCGGCCGGGACGAGCCGTACGCGGCGAAGCCGAGGATCTCGCCGTCCCGTTCGGCCAGGTGCGTCCCCGCGTCCGGCCGCCCCAGCGAACCGGCCAACTCGCCGTCCCACGCCCCGCCGAAGGTGGACCGGGCGAACGCGGCCAGCGCCGGCAGGTCCGCCGGCTCGGCCCGGCGTACCGTGACGCCCTGGTCGGCCAGCCGGCGTTCGGCGGGTTCCGTGGTACGCAGCGCCGGCGCGCCGTCGGCCAGGTCCGCGGTCATGTTCCACGCCGTACGGTCCTGCCGGTAGCCGAGCCGCAGCGCGAGGCAGACCGCCGGGGTGTACCGCACGTCGATCCCCGGCCAGGCGTAGTACGGCGGATTCCCGGCGAGCAGCAGCTCGGCCGCGCCCAGCCCGGCGAGCCGCCGTTCCGCCTCGGCCAGCAGGGCCCGCCCGACGCCCCGGCGCCGTTCCTCTGGCGCCACCGCCAGCAGGTCCACGTGGCCGAGCCGGCGGTCCCGTCCGGATCGCGACCCGACCAGCACCCCGATCAGCTCGGTGCCGCGTACCGCGCCGAGCCGCAGCACCGGCCGGTCGGCCGCCGCGCGGGCGGCGAGGGTGTCCACGATGGCCGGCGCCTCGGCCGCGTCCTCGGGCAGGTCGAGGGCCCGTCGGCAGAGGTCGACGACCGCGGGCAGGCGGTCCGGGCCGAGTTCGATGATCTCCGCGTCCATGGTCGCCGACCCTAGGTCATCCGGCGGCCGTCCGGCACCGCCCGACCGGCTGTCGACCGGAGACCCGCCCGTCAGGACGCGGCCCGGGCCCGCTGCGCGGCGCGGACCGCCGCGTACGCGTCGACCAGGCCGGCGCCGATCTCGTCGGCGGGGCCGCCGCAGCGCGCCGCGTCCGGTGGTACGCCGGCCGGGGCGGCCGTGTCGAGGAGGATCCGCCGGGTCCGGGCCAGATCGCCGACGAGCGCGGGATTCGCCGACCACATCAGCGCCACCACCCCCGCCACCTGCGGCGTCGCCATCGAGGTGCCGTCCAGGGTGGTCCAACCGCCCCCGGGGAACGCCGACAGCACCCCCGCACCGGGCGCGACCAGGTCCGGCTTGGCGACGCCCCCGGCGGCCGGTCCCTGGCTGGAGAAGCGGGTGAGCTGCCGGTCCCGGTCCACCGCGCCGACCGTCAGCACGTCCGGATACGGCGCCGGCGGGTCGGACACCGAGCCGCAGTGCGGGCCGGTGTTGCCGGCGGCGGCCACCACCAGGATGCCGGCCGCGGCCAACGCGGCGGTCGCCGGCCGCAGCGCACCCGGGTCACAGCCCTCGATCGGTGGGCAGCCCCAGGAGTTGGTCAGCACGTCGGGCGCGCGCTGCGGCCGGCCGTCGGTGAACGGGTTCCCGCCCGGCGGGAACGGGGCCAGCATGAACTGGAGGCAGTCGAGGTAGTGGGCCGGGCTGCCCAGGTTGCGGTCCAGGTTGACGCAGGCGACCCAGTCCGCCCCGGGGGCCACGCCGATCCCGCCGCGGCCCACCGCGCTGCCGACCGTGTGGGTGCCGTGACCACCCCGGTCACCCGGCGTGCGGCGGTGCTCCCACGGGTCGTACCAGGAGTCGTCGCCGCCGCGGAAGCCGGCAGCCAGCGCCGGGTGCCGGCCGTCCACTCCGGAGTCGGAACTGCCCACCACCACGCCCGTGCCGGTCACGCCCAGCTGCGACCAGACCCGGTCGGCGCCGATCAGGGACACGTTCCAGGCCGGGCCGGTCGGCGCCGGTTGGTTGCCCCGCGCCGGGGGCGCCGCCGCCGGCAACGGGCGCAGTCGCTGGCTGACCAGCACCCGGCCGACCTCCGGCCGCCCGGACAGCCAGGCCCGTACCTCCGGCCCGCCGTCCGTCTCGATGGCGTTGACCAGGTAGTACGGCGTCGGGTGCAGGCGCAGCCGGCTCAGTTCGCGGCGCAGGTCCCCCTGGGTCCGGTCGGCGGTGGCCACCAGCCGCCGATACACCTCGGCCGCCCGTGCGGTCCGGCCGGCCCGCCCGGGCGCCGCCGGGATCCCGGTCAGGTCGGCCTGTTCGCGCAGCACCACGAACAGCCGCTCGCCGTGCAGGCCGGGTTGGCCGGGGACGAGGTACACCACGGCCACGGCGGCGAGCAGCGCCGCGGCGGTCAGCCCGGCCGCGCCCCGGCGCGGGGCGCGGGCGCGGGGCCGAGCCAGCAGCACCCCGTACCCGACGGCGAGCAGGACCGCGACGGCGAACGCGACGCCGGTCCCCACCGCCACCCAGTACGGCACGTCGCGGCTGGCGGCCAGCAGGACGGTGATCTCCTCCGGGTCGGTGAACGCCAGCGGCCCGAGCAGCGCGAGGCCGACCAGCCAGCGGACCGGACGGCGGCCGGCTGGCCGGCCCGCACGCCGAGCCGCGACCTCCAGCGCGCCCAGCACGACGCCGAGCGGCGGCAGCAGGAACAGCGCCGGCAGTTGCGCCCCGGACTGCCCCGCCGCGGCGGCCAGCAGCGCCAGGGTGACCCCGGCGACCAGCCCGCCCACCAGCACCAGCCGGACCGGCCGGGGCGGCGCGCCGACGGCGAACCGGGCCCAGAAGGCGGCGTCGAGCAGGGCCGCCGCGAGCGCGCCGAGCGCGGCGGCGGCGAGGGCGGCGAGCAGCGTCTCCAGCGCCCCACCGAGCGCGCCCACCCAGGCCCAGGGCAGCAGCACGGCGAGCCCGGCGGCGACCGCGAGCAGGGTCACGGCGTCGAACCGCCGCCCGCCGGCCGACCCACCGCCACCCGGCGGCGCGTGCGCCGAGCCCGGCGGCCCGCCGGCCGGGCCAGCCGCGCCGTGCTCCGGGCTCGCTGCCGGCCCGCCCGGGCGGGCCACGAGGGGGGCGGGCGGCGCCTCCGCACGGCCGCGCGACAGCCGGCCGACGACCAGTGCGAGCAGAGCGGCCGCGGCGGCCAGCGCGGCCAGGTACGCCTCCTCGTGCACCGGCGGCACCGTCCGCAGCAGGGTCAGCGCGCCGAGCGCCAGCGTCCCGGCCAGCCAGGCGCGGCCGGTGACGCGGACCGCCGGGGACCGGGGCAGCAGCGCCAGCGCGAGGGTGGGCGCGCCCACCAGCAACACGCTGGCCAGCGCGACCACCGGCCAGGCCAGCACCGCGCGCGGCAGGCCGGCGGTCAGCACCACCTGGTCGACCACCCAGCCGGCGACCTGGCCCGGCACGGTCACGAGAACGGCCCAGGCGCCGGTGAGCACGGCGGCGACCACCGGCCACGGCCCGGGTTGGCGGGGAGCGGGAGCCGGCGGCGGGACCGGGGCAGCGGGGGGACCGACGTCCATGACCATCACCGTACGGCCCGGGCGGCGCGTGTCGTCGAAGCGCGCGGACGGTTACGGTGGACGGGTGCGCGACCCGAACGTGTCCCGATCCGTGGCCGGTCAGCTCTCCGCCGAGCGCCGCGCCGATGACCTGCGCCGACTCCGCGCCGAGCGCTTCGACGTGCTGGTCATCGGCGGTGGGGTGACCGGGGCGGGTGCCGCCGTCGACGCGGCGTCCCGCGGGCTCAAGGTGGCCCTGGTGGAGGCGCGGGACTACGCCGCGGGCACCTCCAGCCGGTCCAGCAAGCTCATCCACGGCGGCCTGCGCTACCTGGAGCAGTTGGAGTTCCACCTGGTCCACGAGGCGCTGACCGAGCGGGGGCTGCTCGCCACCCGGCTCGCCCCGCACCTGGTGCGGCCGGTGCCGTTCCTGGTGCCGCTCCCCGCCGAGGGCGGGCCGCGGGACCTGCCGAGGCGGTTCTTCCGCCGGTCGTACTACGGCGCCGGGGTGGCCGCCTACGACGCGTTCGCCGGGGTGTTCGGCGGCGGCCGTGGCATGCCGCTGCACCGGCACCTGACCCGCGAGGGCGCCCGCCGGGTCTTCCCGAGCCTGCGCGCCGACCAGCTGGCCGGGGCGATCCGCTACTACGACGGGCAGGTCGACGACGCCCGCCTGGTGGTGACGCTGGCCCGGACGGCGGCCAGCCTCGGGGCGACGGTGGTGACCAGCGCCCGAGCGGTCGGGCTGCTCCGGCAGGCCCGCGAGGTCACCGGGGTCCGGGTCCGCGACCTGGAGGCGCCCACCGGCTCGCCGGACGCCGAGTTCGAGGTACGCGCCCGCACGGTGATCGCCGCGACCGGGGTGTGGAGCGACGACATGTCGCGGATGCTCAACGACGTCGGGCTGCGCCCCGGCCTGCGGGTCCGGGCCTCAAAGGGCGTGCACCTGGTGGTGCCCCGCTCGGCGATCACCGGCGAGGCCGGGCTGATCCTGCGGACCGCCACCAGCGTGCTCTTCGTCATCCCGTGGGGCGGTCACTGGATCATCGGCACCACGGACACCGACTGGCGGCTCGACCGGTCCCACCCGGCGGCCACCGCGCGGGACATCGACTACCTGCTGGAGCAGGTCAACACGGTGCTGGACCGCCCGCTCACCACCGACGACATCGAGGGCGTGTACGCCGGGCTGCGCCCGCTGCTGGCCGGCGAGGCGGACTCCACCTCGAAGCTCTCCCGGGAGCACGCGGTGGTCGAGCCGATGCTCGGGCTGCTGCTGGTGGCCGGCGGCAAATACACGACGTACCGGGTGATGGCCTCGGACGTGGTCGACCGGGCGGTGCACCGGCTGGGCTGGACGCGCCCGTCGCGTACCGCCGACCTGCCGCTGCTCGGTGCCGACGGGTACGCGGCGATGTGGCGGGACCGGGCCGACCTGGCCCGCCGGCACGGGGTGCCGGTCGGCGTGGTCGAGCACCTGCTGGAGCGGTACGGCACGCTCACCCTCGACGTGCTCGCCCTGGTCGGCACCGACCCGCTGCTGGGCTCGCCGCTCGCCGGGGCCCCCGAATATCTCGCCGCCGAGGTGACCTACGCGGCCCGCGCCGAGGGGGCGCTGCACTTGGAGGACGTGCTGACCCGGCGTACCCGGATCTCCATCGAGACCAGCCACCGCGGCCTGGAGTCGGCGGAGCACGCCGCGGAGCTGATGGGTGCGGTGCTCGGCTGGGACGAGGCGACCCGGGCCCGCGAGGTCGCCCACTACCGGGCCCGGGTGGAGGCCGAGCGGCGGTCGCAGGCGATGCCGGACGACGTGGCCGCCGACGCGGCGCGGCTGGGTGCCCCCGACGTCCGCGGCTTCGCGGCGGACCGGGGTGGGGACGAGCTTCCGTCATCCCCACGGTGACCAGCGGGTAACGTCGCTCCGGAGGGTACCGGCGCTACCTACGGAAGTGTAGGTTCCCTGCGTGCTTCGTCCATCATGGTCGCGCGTTCTCCCCGGGTCCGCCGGCGTCCTGCTGGCGACCGCCCTGACCGGCTGCTCGCTGATCGGCCCGGCCGAGGGCGCCACCACGCCGGACGCGGGCCAGGCATCGAGCGCCACCACGGACGCCCGACGCGTCTCGCTGGTGCAGCGGCTGGGCATCGACGGCCCGGTCCGGACGCTCGACGTGGACCCGAGCGGGCGGTGGCAGTGCCGGGACTGCGCCGGTGACGGGGTCGAATCGACCGGATCGCTCAACCCGGAGCAGACGCGGCGGTTGCAGCGGATGCTCGCCGACCCGGCCCTGGCCCAGGAGACCGACGAGGCCCGCCGCTACAAGCAGAGCTGCATCGACGCGTTGACCTCCACCCTGCTGATCCCGCCGGGGCTGACCATCACCTCGCAGGACTGCCCGGGCGAGGAGAAGCCGCCGGTGGCCAACCGGATCCTGCTGCTGCTCACCCAGGTCACCCCGGCCGAGGACAAGGGCTGAGCGTCAGAACACCTTGCCGGGGTTGAAAAGGCCCGCCGGGTCGAGCGCCTGCTTGATCGCCTGGTGCACCCGGATGCCCACCGGGCCGATCTCCCGGGCCAGCCAGTCCCGCTTGAGCAGCCCGACGCCGTGCTCGCCGGTGCAGGTGCCGCCGAGCTCCAGCCCGAGCCGCATGATCTCGTCGAAGGCTCGCCGGCCGCGCGCCACGCTGGCCGGGTCGGCCCGGTCGACCACGATGTTCGGGTGCATGTTGCCGTCGCCGGCGTGCCCCACCACGCCGATCAGCACGCCGCACTCCTCGGCGATCCGGGCCACCCCGTCGAGCAGGGCCGCCAGCGCGCCGCGCGGCACCGCCACGTCGTCGATGACCAGGCCGCCGGTGCCGGCGGGGAAGGTGTCGGCGGCGAACTTCTCCATCGCGGGGTGGGCCAGCCGCCGCGCCTGGAGCAGGGCCGCCGCCTCCGCCGCGTCGGTGGCCGCATAGACCTCGTCCGCGCCGGCCGCCGTGCACACCTCGGCGATCCCGGCCAGGTCGTCCGCCGCCCGCCCACCGGTGTCCACCGCCGCCAGCAGCAGCGCCTGCGCGTCGGTCCGCAGCCCCATCGGCCGGTACGCCTCGATGGCCCGCAGGTGGGTGTGGTCCAGCAGTTCCAGCAGGCTCGGGGTGAGTCCGCGCTCGGCGATGCCGGCGACCGCCGTGCCGGCCGCCGCCGTGGTGGGGAAGACCGCGACCAGGGTCAGCGAGTCCTCCGGCGCCGGCCGCAGCGAGACGGTCACCTCGGTGATCACGCCGAGGGTGCCCTCGGAGCCGACGAAGAGCCGGGTCAGGTCGTAACCGGCGACCCCCTTGGCGGTGCGCCGACCGGTGCGCAGCACCTCGCCGGAGGCGAGCACCACCTCCAGGCCGAGCACGTACTCGGTGGTCACGCCGTACTTGACGCAGCACATGCCGCCGGCGTTGGTGGCCACGTTGCCGCCGATGGTGGACGACTCCCACGAGCCCGGGTCCGGCGGGTACCACAGCCCCTGCTTCGCCACCGCGTCGGCCAGCGCGGCGTTGACCACGCCCGGCTGCACCACGGCGATCCGGCTCACCGGGTCGATCTCCAGGATCCGGTCCATGGCCACCATGCTCAGCAGCACCGCACCGTCGACCGCGTTCGCCGCGCCGGCCAGCCCGGTCCGCGCCCCCTGCGGCACCACCGGTACGCCGTGCCGGGCCGCCGCCCGCACCACCGCCACGACCTCCGCGGTGGTGCGCGGGCGGACCACGGCCAGCGGCTTCCCGGCCGTGCAGAGGTCGGCCTCGTCCCGCTCGTGGGTGCGGAGCAGGTCCGGGTCGGTCAGCACGGCGGCGTCGCCGAGCGCTGACCGCAGGTCGTCGAGGAGGGGGATGGCGGTCATGCCGGGAAGGCTAGGTCGTGACCGTCGTGATCATCAACCGGGCGTACCGTTGGGTCGCCATGCTGTACCTGGACCGGCCGGCGGTGCCCTGGCGGGGACGGCTCTGGTCGCACCTGATCAGCGACGTCTCGTACGCGGAGCTGCACGCCTTCGCCGAGGCGCTGGGCGCGCCCCGCCGCGGCTTCGACCGGGACCACTACGACCTGCCGGCGGAGCGGTTCCCGATGGCCGTCTGGCTCGGCGCCCGGGTGGTCCCCTCCCGGGACCTCGTCCGGCTGCTGCGGGACGCCGGACTCCGCCGCCCCAAACACCTCACCCGGCCCGCAGGGTCGCGAGTTCCCGGGTGAGGTTGGCGCGGGCCGGGACCTCCCAGCGGGCGTGCGGCTCGGGCAGGCGGTAGAGGGCGGGCAGGGCCAGCAGGCCGGCCAGCACCGCCGCCCGGCCGGCGCGGAAGTCCGGGTCGGGGACGTGGGCGTACTCGCGCCGGACGGCCGCGGCGTAGCGGTCGTACCCCTCGGGCGGGGCGGCCAGGACCGCCAGGTCGGCGTCGCACAGCAGGGCGCCGTCCGGGTCGTCCGCCCGCACCGCGTGCCCGGCGGTGAGCAGCACCAGCCGGCGTACCTCGGCCACCGCGTCCGGCGGCAGCCCGAGCCCGGCGAGCAGGTCGCCGGCCAGCTCGGCGCTGGCCCGCTCGTTGGCGTCCCCGCCGGCCCGCGGGTCGTACACCGCGTCGTGGTACCAGGCCGCCAGCCGGACCAGCTCCGGCCGCCGCGCCTGCCCGGCGTACGCGTCAACCACGTCCAGCACCGCCCGCAGGTGCGCCACCGTGTGGTAGTGCCGGTGCGGCTCCCGCCACCCGGCCAGCAGCCGCGCCCCGGCGCGCGCCACGGCGGCCGGATCGGCCGCCCCCGCCGCCCGGGCCGCGTCCCGCCACCGCTCGATCAGCTCCTCCACCCGGTGCAGTCTGCCCCACCATCGGCGAGAAGGAGGATTCACCGGGTGCGGACCGGGTAGTCCCGGCCATGGCCGGGGCCCGGGACCGACGACTGCCGTTCCTGCGGCGTAAACGGCTGCGCGAAGGGCTGGTCGACGTCGACGGGGCCCGGATCGCCGAGGCGATGGACGAGCTCCGCCACCGGAGCAAGGCCACCTGGCACGACCGGCTGCACCGGGTGCGTACCGCCGCTGGCCTCGCCGTCCAGGCGGGTCTCGCCGCCGCCCTGGCCTACCTGGTCTCCCACCGGCTGCTCAGGAACCCGCAACCGGTGTTCGCGCCGATCTCTGCGGTGGGCACCCTGGCCGCCTCCGTCGGCCAGCGGTTCCGCCGGACCGTGGAGCTGATCGTCGGGGTGGCCATCGGGGTGGCGCTCGGCGATGGCCTGGTCTACCTCCTCGGGACCGGCGCCTGGCAGCTCGGTCTGGTGGTGACCGCGGCGATCCTGCTGAGCATCTTCGCCGGGGCGAGCGTGGCCGTGGTGATCCAGGCGGCGGCCACCGCCGTGCTGATCGTGACGCTCAGCCCGTCCACCAAGAACCTGGAGGTGCCACGCTTCATCGACGCGTTCGTGGGCGGGAGCATCGCGCTGATCGTCACGGCGATCCTGCTGCCGCTGAACCCGTTACGGGTGATCAACCGGGCCGCCCGGCCGGCGTTGGACCTCCTCTCCGATCAGCTCGACGCCTGCGCGGAGGCGCTGCGCAGACGGGACCGGAACGCGGCGCAGCAGGCGCTGCTCCGGCTCCGGGAGAACAAGGAGGAGCTGGCCGCGCTCTCCGAGGCGATCGAGGGCGCCAAGGAGACCGCCACCATCTCGCCGGCCCGCTGGCACCGGCGCAGCGAGCTGACCCACTACGCGGAGGCGGCCGACCCGATCGACCGGGCGATGCGCAACAGCGGCACCCTGATCCGTCGCTCGGTCACCCTGATCGAGGACGAGGAGCCCATCCCCGAGCCGATGCCCGATGCGATCGCCCACCTCGCGGAGTCGGTCCGCGTGCTGCGGCACGAGTTCTCCGCGGGACAGGAGCCGCAGAAGGCGCGGGAGCGGTCGCTGCGCGCGGTCAGCGAGGCCAGCCGGGCGTACGCCGAGGGCGTGGGCTTCTCCGGCAGCGTGGTGATCGCGCAGGTCCGCACCGCGGCCAGTGACCTGATGGTGGCCTCCGGCATCGACCAGGAGGAGGCGAACCGGCTGATCCGGCAGGCGTTCGGCGAACGGGAGCAGCGGGCCGCCAGCCAGCCCGACCAGGGCGCGTCCCCGCCCCCCACCGCACCCCCGGTCGGCTGACCCGCCCCGGTGGTCCGGCGGCCGGTCAGGGGAGGGTGGCCAGCGCGGTGAGGAGGGCGTCGACCTCGGCGGCGGTGCTGCCGAGGCCGAGGCTCGCCCGGAGCGCGGTCGGCGGCAGGTCGCTCCGGCCACTGCGCGCGGCCGCCTCGGCGAGCAGCCGACGGGCCAGCGGATGGGCGCAGAAGAGCCCGTCTCGGACCCCGATCCGGTGCGCGTCGGCCAGGTGGGCGGCCACCTCGGCGGAGTCCCGCCCGGCGACCACGAAGGAGACGATGCCCACCCGGGGCGCGTCCGGCCCGAAGGTACACAGCTCCACCACGTGCGGCAGGGCCGCGATCCCGGTCCGCAGCCGGGTCAGCAGGGCCTGCTCCTGGGCGTGCAGCGCGTCCCGGTCCGCCTCGGCCAGCGCGGTGCAGACCGCCGCGAGGGCCACCGCGCCGAGCAGGTTCGGGGTCCCCGCCTCGTGCCGGGCCGGCCCGCTGGCCCACCGCACCTCGTGGGTGGCCGTGCCGACGTGGCTGGTGGCCCCGCCGCCGACCAGGTACGGCGGGGCCGCGTCCAGCCAGTCGCCGCGCCCGACGAGCACGCCCGCCCCGAACGGGGCGTACAGCTTGTGCCCGGACAGGGCCAGGTAGTCGACGTCCAGCGCGGCCAGGTCCACCGGGACGTGCGGGGCGAGCTGTGCCGCGTCCACCAGGATCCGGGCGTCGTGCCGGTGCGCCACCCGGGCCAGCTCGGCCACCGGCCAGCGTTCCCCGGTCACGTTGCTCGCGCCGGTCACCGCGACCAGCACCGGCAGGCCCGGCCGGCTCTCGGCACCTGCCGCCGGCCGCGACCGCCCGGCCGGCGTACCCGACCCGGTGGCGGTGCCCCGGCGCAGCTCGGTGAGGGCGGCGTCGAGGGCGCGGACCGCCTCGGCGGGGCTGGCCGGCACCGGCAGCCGGACCGAGCCACGCGGCCAGGGGAGCAGGTTGGCGTGGTGCTCACCGGCGAAGGTGACCACGGTGGTGCCGGCGGGCAGCGCCCGGGCCAGCAGGTTGACCGCGTCGGTGGTGTTGCGGGTGAAGATCAGGTGATCGTCCGGGCGGGCGCCGAGGAAGTCCGCGACCGTCTGCCGGGCCCGCTCGTAGGCGAGGGTGCAGCGCCGCGACAGCGCCCCGGCGCCGCGGTGCACGCTCGCGTACCAGGGCAGCAGCTCGGCCACCGCGTCGGCCGCGGCCCGCGCGCACGGCGCGCTGGCGGCGTGGTCGAGGTTGATCTCTCCGGGTACGCCGAGCACGCCCAGCGGGTCCGGCCGGGTCGGCGCCGGCAGCGTGGGCAGCGAGGGTACGAGGGTGACGGTCATGCCGGAACCTCCCGGGTCCAGGGGACCCCGGGGTGGGCTACCGGGACGGGGTCCGCGCTTGCCCAGCACGCGGTTCGGGCTGGGCCCGGTCATCACCCGGGGCACCCCACCGCGAACTCGACGAGGGTTGCCGGCCAGCAAGCCGGGGCTTGACGCTGGCGCTCGTGACCTGCCCCGCAGCATAGCGGGCCGGATGCGGCCGGACCAGAGGGGCACGGGTGACTACGCTGACCGCATGGCCGACACCCCGCCCGGCGGCGCCCTGCCGCCGCCGTCCGCGCCCGTCCTCCCGCCGCCGGGGTCGTCGACCCCCCGGATGCCGCTGCGCCGGCTCGGCTGGCGGCGGATCCTGGCGCTCGCCGCGGTGGTGCTGCTGATCGCCGCCGGCGCGGTGTTCATGGTCTTCACCCTCGGCGAGAGCCTGGGTGCCGAGGCCCTGCTGGTCGGCGTGGTCGCGGCGATCCTGCCGGTGCCGGTGCTGGTCTCCTGCTTCCTCTGGCTGGACCGGTACGAGCCGGAGCCGCTGAAATACCTGATCTTCTGCTTCGCCTGGGGCGCGTTCGTCTCCACCGCCATCTCGCTGCTGGTCAACGAGACCGGCGCCCGGCTGTTCAAGGACTGGGGGCTGCCGACCGCGCTGACCGCCGTGCTGGTCGCCCCGTTCATCGAGGAGTTGACCAAGGCGGCCGGGCCGATCCTGCTGCTGATCTTCCGCCGTCGGGAGTTCTCCGGGATCACCGACGCGCTGGTCTACTGCGGGCTCTCCGCGGTCGGCTTCGCCATGGTGGAGAACATCCTCTACCTGGGCGGATACGGCTACCGCACCGGCGTCGAGGAGTACGGGCCGGCCACCGGCGCCCAGCAGGTGATCGCCATCTTCATCGTGCGGATCCTGCTCTTCGGCTTCGCCCACCCGCTGTTCACCTCGATGACCGGGGTCGGGCTGGGCGTCGCCGCCCGTACCGCCGACCGGCGGATCCGCGTCCTCGCCCTGATCGCCGGCCTGCTGCTGGCGATGATGCTGCACGGCACCTGGAACCTGCTCCCGTCGCTGGCCGCCGCCACCGGGCAGCCGATCATCGTGCTGTACGGCTACATCGGCGTGATGGTGCCCATCTTCTTCGGCATGGTCGGGTTGGCCATCTGGCTGCGGGCGTGGGAGGGGCGGCTCACCGAGCGCATCCTGCCGGACTACGTCCGGGCCGGCTGGCTCACCCCACCGGAGGTGGCGGCGCTGGGCAGCCTCGGGCGGCGGCACGCCGCGCGCACCTGGGCCCGGCGGGTGGCCGGCGACGGCGGGGTGAAGGCGATGCGGGGCTACCAGTTCGCCGCCACCCGACTGGCGCTGCTGCGCGACGGGATACGCCGCGGGCTGGACCGGAAACCGGCCGAACGGGACCGGACCTTGCGGGAGGAACGGGAGTTGCTGGACGCGATCGCCGCGTACCGGGCGTTCTTCGTGGGTCGGGACCCGCAGGCCCCGGTCGGGGTGTGGGACGGGCAGCGCTACCACCTGCGGTTCCCGGACGGCTCGCAGCGCCCGGTGGCGGCTCCGGACGAGCCGGTGGTGCCGATCCCGGTGGTGCTGACCCAGCCGCCGCCCCCGCCCGACCCGGGCGCCTACGGCCCACCCGGCTGGTCCGGCCCGAGAACCGCCGCGCCCTGGCCCCCCGGCGCCTGACGGCGCCCACCTGGCTGGTCCGGCACCGGTTCTCCGTGGGCCCGCCGACCCGGGTCCCCGGCGCCTGGCGGCCTCGTCTGGCCGGGCGTGGGGAGGGTCAGGCCATCACGCCGGTGAGGAAGTCGCCGAGACCCTGGGCGATGGCCATCAGGACGGCGCCGATCGACTTGAACAGTTGCGCCGCGCCGTCCGGCCGGAACGCCATGAAGAAGATCAGGAAGCCGACCGCTCCCACGATCAGCAGCTTCTTCAGGAATACCGGCATGGTCCCTCCCCAGGGCGCTGGTGGTTGCCTGGCTTCCCAGCGGAAAGCGGCGCAAACAGCACCCCGGGGCGGGCGGTTACAGGTAGAGGCCGGTCGATCCGGCCGGCTCGTTCTCCACCCGCTCGGCCGCGACGGCGTGCACGTCCCGCTCGCGCAGCAGGACGTACGCCCGCCCGTGCAACTCCACCTCGGAGCGGTCGTCGGGGTCGAAGAGCACCCGGTCGCCGGCGACGATGGAGCGCACGTGCGGGCCCACCCCCATCGCGGTCGCCCAGGCCAGTCGCTTGCCCACGGCCGCGGTGGCCGGGATCACGATGCCGGCGGTGGAGCGGCGCTCACCGTCGGCGCCCTCCGTACGCACCAGTACGCGGTCGTGCAGCAGGCGGATCGGCAGGCCGGAGTCGAGGTTCTGGTCGGCGGTCACGCGAAGACGCTACCGCGTGCCCCGGAGTCGACCGTCGGCGTGGTTGATCGGCGCGCGACACGGGCAATGTGTGGCGATCTCGCCCTAGGGTGGGACGGACGGACGTATCCTGTCCCCCCTGTGCGTGGGCGGACCAGATTTGCGGGAGGTGCGCTTGAGCCGCTTCGAGCGGATGCGCAGACGGCTCCGCCGTGCATACGAGTCCGGTCGCCACTCGGCGCGGGCCGCCCGGACCGACCCCGACCGCGCGCCGGGGGAGTCGGGGGTCGCCTCGCCGTCCACGCCGGGCCCGGCCGCCCCCACTGCGGCGACGGTGGCCGGGGTGGAGCCCCCGGCCGCCCTGCACACCTCGACCGGTAGCCGGGACGACGCGGAGGTGCCGCACGCGATGCGGATCGCCGCCGCCTGGTCCTGGCGGTTGATCGTGATCGGCATCGTGGCCTGGTCGCTGCTCAAGATCATCGGCACCATTCGCATCGTGATCATCCCCCTGGCGATCGCGCTGCTGCTCTCCGCGCTGCTCGCGCCGGCGGTCGGCTGGCTGCTCAAGGCCCGCTTCCCGCGGTCGCTGGCGACCGGGGTGGTGCTGGTCGGCGGCCTGGCCGCGGTGGTCGGCACGCTCACCCTGGTGGTCAACGAGTTCATCCAGGGCGTGCCGGAACTGAGCGACAAGTCGTCGCAGGGCGTCCGGCAGATCCAGAACTGGCTCAAGACCGGCCCGCTGCACGTGTCGGACAGCCAGATCAACCACTACATCGACGAGGCGCAGACCTGGATCAGCGGCAACTCCAAGACGTTCACCACCAGCGCCCTCTCCGCCACGGCCACGCTGGCCGAAGTGCTCACCGGCACCGTCCTGGTGCTCTTCGCGACCTTCTTCTTCCTCCGCGACGGCAACAAGATCTGGCGGTTCCTGGTCCGGCTGCTGCCGGTGGCCGCCCGGTGGAAGGTCGACGACGCCGGCCGGGCCTCCTGGTCGACGCTGGGCGCGTACGTCCGGGCCACCGTGCTGGTCGCCTTCATCGACGCGGTCGGCATCGGCATCTTCCTGGTCGTCTTCAACATCCCGTTCGCCTTCCCGCTGGCCGCCCTGGTCTTTCTGGGGGCGTTCATCCCGATCGTCGGGGCGGCGCTCTCCGGCGGGGTGGCCGTGCTGGTGGCGCTGGTCGACAGCGGCCCGGTGACCGCGTTGATCATCCTTGGTGCGGTGATCGGGGTGCAGCAGCTGGAGGGGCACGTGCTCCAGCCGCTGATCATGGGGCGGGCGGTGGCCATCCACCCGCTCGCCGTGATCATCGGAATCGCTGCCGGGGTGGTCCTCGCCGGCATCGCCGGCGCGCTCGTCGCGGTGCCGCTGATCGCCGTGCTCAACACCGCGATCCGCCGGCTCGCCGCCCGGACCGTGCCGGACACCCCACCGGACGCCGTGGTGGTCGCCTCCCAGGCCCCCTGACCCACCCTGTCCCGCTCCACTCCCGGGTGCCGCCCGGCGCGGCGGCCGCCCGGCCGGAGGCCGCGACCTGCCCGAGGGCGCCGAGGGCGGCGCGGAGGGCGCCCGCCGCACCCGGAGTGGAGCAACGCCGGGATCAGGACCTGCCGAGGCGTTCCAGCGCGCCCCGGGCCACGTCCGGCCGGGTGGTGTACCAGAACGGCGGCAGCGAGCGCCGCAGGAACGGGCCGTAGCCCCGGGCCGTCTCCAGCCGGGAGTCGAGCACCGCCACCACGCCCCGGTCGCCGGTCGCCCGGATCAGCCGGCCGACGCCCTGCGCCAGCCGGACCGCCGCGATCGGCACGCTGACCGCCGCGAAACCGGAGCCGCCGCTCGCGTCCACCGCCGCCGCCCGGGCCGCGGCGAGCGGCTCGTCCGGCCGGGGGAAGGGCAGCCGGTCGATCACCACCAGCTGGCAGGCGTCACCCGGCACGTCGACCCCCTGCCAGAGCGACATCACCCCGAACAGGCAGCTCTCCCGCTCCTCCCGGAACCGGCGGACCAGCAGCGGCAGCGCCTCCTCGCCCTGGAGCAGCACCGGCAGGTCGGTCCGCGCGCGGAGCAGCTCCGCCGCCTGCTGCGCGGCCCGTCGCGACGAGAAGAGCCCGAGGGTACGCCCACCGAGCGCGCCGACCAGCGCCAGCAGTTCCTCGCCGGCCGCCTCGGGCAGCCCGGAGACGCTGGGCCGGGGCAGGTGCGCGGCGACGTACAGGATGCCCTGCCGGGCGTAGTCGAACGGCGAGCCGACGTCGAGCGACCGCCAGCCGGGCCCGTCGGTGGCGGGCACGGTGCCGACGGCGGCGCGGCTGCCCGCGGTGCTCGCGACCGGCGCGGCGGCGGTGCCGGTGCGGCCAGCGGCGGCCGCGCTGGCCAGCGCGGCGGCGGCCGGGGAGGGCGGGGCGGGCGGCGGCGCCTCCAGCCCCAGCGCCCGGGCGACGGTGTCGAACCGGCCGCCCAGCGCCAGCGTGGCCGAGGTGGCGACCACCGTGCGCTCGTCGTACAGGTGGGTGGCGAGCGTGCCGGCGACCGAGAGCGGCGCGACCACCAGCGCCCGCCGGCTCCCGTTCTCCGGCCTCTCCACCCAGGCGACGTCGTGGTCGGCCTCCTCCAGCAGCCGCTGCGCGGTGGTGGAGAGCTCGTCCAGCACCGCCTTCGCCTGCTGCTTGCGGACCGGGTCCGGGTCGTCGGCCTTGACCTCGCCGATCGCCTCCAGCGCGGCCCGGGTCGCCGCGTCGAGCAGCGTGCACGCCTCCCGGAGGGCCGGCGGCAGCCCGGCGGTGAGCCGCCCGGCCGGCGCCTCGGCCAGCCCCACCGCGAGGGCGTCGCCCGCTTCGGTGAGCCGCTCGGCGATCTCCGGGCGGAGCAGCGGCCGGGCCCGGCGGGCGGACCGGTCGATCAGCTCGGGGACCAGCTCCGCCTGGGCGGCGGACGACACCCGGTCCGCCAGCTCGTGCGCCTCGTCCACCACGAGCAGCTTGTGCGGCGGCACGATGTGCCGGCCGGCGAGCATGTCGACGGCGAGCAGGCTGTGGTTGGTCACCACGATGTCCGCCTCGCGGGCCCGGGCCCGGGACGCCTCGGCGAAGCACTCCTGGCCGAACGGGCAGCGGGTGGCGCCCACGCACTCCCGGGCCGGCATCGAGACCGACCGCCAGACCTGGTCGTCGACGCCCGGGTCGAGCTCGTCCCGATCGCCGGTGGCGGTCTCCTCCGCCCAGTCGCGCAACCGCTGCATCTGCTTGCCCAGCCGGCCCGCCTCGCCGAGCCACTTGGTGCCGCCGCCGGGCCGGGGCGCGTCGAAGAGGGCCTCCTCCGGCTCGTCCTCGACCGAACTGTCCAGCCGGGCCAGGCAGAGGTAGTGGTGCCGGCCCTTCAGCACGGCGAAGGTGGGGCGGCGGCCGAGCAGCGGCTCCACCGCGTCGGCCAGCCGGGGCAGGTCGTGGTCGACCAGCTGGGACTGCAACGCCAGGGTGGCGGTGGAGACCACCACCGGGCCGTCCACGGTCAGCGCCGGCGCCAGGTATGCCAAAGACTTGCCGGTGCCCGTGCCGGCCTGGACCAGCAGGTGCTCGCCGGAGGCGATGCTCCGCTCGATCGCCTCGGCCATCTGCTGCTGGCCGGGTCGCGCCGCGCCGCCGGGGACCGCGCCGACCGCCGCGGCCAGCAGCTCGTCGCCGCTGGGCCGGGTGCCCCGACGTTGCTTTCTGACGGTGGGACCGGTGGCGGTACGGGGCGGGGTCACCGTGCGACCGTACCCGCCGCGGCCGACGGCGGTCCCGCCCATCCGGCCGCGTGGCGCGATCCGGGGTCGCGTCCGGTTACCTGCCGATCGCGTCGCGTGGCCGGAATCGGTTAGGGTGCCAGTCATGCCGAGCGACGTGGTCCGCGTGATCTACCGCAAGTACGACGGCAGCGCCCACCGCGACTACCCGGCCCGCCGGCTCGCCGAGGACGACCTCGGCGTCTGGCTCGGCGTGCCGGCCGGCACCGAATCGGTCTACCACGGCCGGCCGTCGGTCGAGCAGATCCCGTTCGTCCTGCTGGTGCCCCGGCACAACTGGTGGACCGGGATGTTCAACCCGCCGCCTCGGACCAGCGAGGTCTACTGCGACATCACCACCCCGGCGCACTGGGAGGGCGAGGACACGGTCCACCTGATCGACCTCGACCTGGACGTGGTGCGCCGCCGCGAGACCGGCGTCGTCGAGCTGCGCGACGAGGACGAGTTCGCCGAGCACCGGGAGCGCTTCGGCTACCCGGACGACCTGGTCGTCGAGGCCGAGGCGGCGGCCCGTTGGCTGTTCGGCGCGCTCGGCGACGGCACCGAGCCGTTCGCCACGTCGTACCGGAAGTGGCTGGCCCTGGTGGTCTGAGCCGGCCTCACCCGTGCGGCGGCCAGCCCGCCTGCGTCCCCACCGCCGGCAGCTGGGTCACCTTCTCCGGGTTTAGCTGGTTGTAGACGCCGGTGACCCGGCCCTCGTGCACCGCGAACGAGGTGACCATGCGGATCGTCCGCCCGTCCCGGTACGCCGTCTCCGCGTGCCAGCCCAGCGTGCCGTCCACCAGCACGGGCCGGGCAAGGACCCGACCGGTGTACCGGGCGGCCTGGCCGAAGAGCCCGAGGATGAAGCGGGCCACCGCCTCGGCCCCGACCACCGGCCGGCGGGCCGCCGGGAAGTGCCCGCCGCTGTCGCCGATCAGCACCACGTCCGGGGCGAGCACCTTGACCAGCCGCTCCAGCTCGCCGGACTCCACGGCGGCGGTGAACGCGGCGAGCACCCGCTGCTGCTCGGCCAGGTCGGCGGTGTGCCGCGGGACGTCCGGCGCGGTCACCGCCCGGCGGGCCCGGGAGGCGAGCTGCCGGGCCGCGACCGGGGTGGTGCCGAGCACCTCCGCGACCGTGGCGAACGGCACGGCGAAGACGTCGTGCAGCACGAACGCCACCCGCTGCTCGGGGCTCAGCCGTTCCAGCACCACCAGCAGGGCGGTGCCGAGCTGGTCGGCGCGGACCGCCCGCTCGGCCGGGTCGGGGGCGAACCCGTCCGCCGCGGGCAGGTCGGTCACCACCGGCTCCGGCAACCACTGACCGGGGTACGCCTCGCGGCGTACCCGGGCGGAGCGGAGCACGTCCAGGCAGATGCGCGAGCAGGTGGTGGTCAGCCAGCCTCGCAGCTCCCGGATCTGGGCGCGGGCGGCGGGGTCGGCGAGCGCGCCCGCGTACCGCAGCCAGGTCTCCTGCACGGCGTCCTCGGCCTCGCTCCGGCTGCCCAGCATCCGGTGCGCGACCGCCATGAGATGGCCACGCTCCGCCTCGAAATCCGCGGCCAGGTCCGTCACGATCCGCTCCCTCCCGCCGGAGACACATTCTCCCCGTACCTCTGGACGATCCGCCGCCCCCAAACGTGACACGTCGCCGCGTCCCGCCGTCAGGTCAACGATCAGCGCCGGGTGTGGATCTTGGGGCGGGGTGCGCTCGGGAGGCGGGGGTGGGCGCGGTGGGTGAGGATCGGGGGATGAGCGGAGTCGATGAGGTGGTGCGGCCCGAGGGCGGCGCGATGCGGGAGCTGCTGCGGGTGGCGCCGGACGGCCGGGCCGTGGACCTCGCGGGCATCGATCCCCGGTCGACGCTGGGGCTGCCCGTGGCGGCCGGGAGCGGCAGCCGGCGCAAGGAGTGGGCGCGCGGGCAGGTCGAGCTGCTCGGCGTGGCGCTCGGCCGCCAGCAGGAGATGTTGTACGCCGGGGCGAAGGCCGCCGCCGGCCCGGAGACGCCGACCAGCGCCCCGACCCAGGCCGGCGCGTACCTGGCCGGCGACGGCCCGCGCCGGGTGCTGCTGGTGCTCCAGGCCATGGACTGCGGCGGCAAGGACGGCACGATCAAGCGGGTGGCCGGCGCGATGAATCCGCTGGGCCTGCACATCCGCTCGTTCGGGCCGCCGACCGAGGAGGAGCGGCGGCACGACTTCCTCTGGCGGATCCGCCGGGCCCTGCCGCCGCCCGGGTACGTCGGGATCTTCAACCGCTCGCACTACGAGGACGTGCTGATCGCCCGGGTGGAGTCGCTGGTCGACGAGGCCACCTGGCGGGGCCGCTACGACGCGATCAACGCCTTCGAGCGGGAGCTGACCGAGAACTCGGTCACCCTGCTGAAGGTGATGCTGCACATCTCGTACGCCGAGCAGGGCGAGCGGCTGATGGAGCGGCTCACCGACCCGACGAAGTACTGGAAGTACAACCCGAGCGACCTCGACACCCGCGCCCGCTGGGACGGCTACCAGGCCGCGTACGCCGAGGCGCTCCACCGGTGCGCCACGGACGCCGCGCCCTGGTTCGTGGTGCCGGCGGACCGGAAGTGGTACCGCGACTGGGCGGTGGCCCACCTGCTCCGGGAAACGTTCGACGGGCTGGATCTGGGGTATCCGCCCGCCGATTTCGACGTCGAGCGGGAGCGCGAGCGGTTGCGGGGTGAGGGGCGGGAAGATCAAGGTGAACGGCAGGTGAACGAGCGGTGAATCGCCCCTGACCAGGGGTGGGCCGACGGATGCCCGGTTACGCCGGGTACCTAGCATGCGCAGAGCGGACGCCCCGCGGGGCGACGGCCACCCTTCCACCGACACGACGAGGTCCGTGCTGTGAAGTTTTCCTTCCGTCCCACCGAGGGCGCCTTCTACGAGCTCTTCACCAGGGCCGCGCAGAACCTGGTGCGGGGTACCGAGCTCCTCAACGAGTTGGCGCTGCCCGGCGTTGACGTGCAGTCGGTCAGCGAGCGGCTGACCGAGGTCGAGCACGACAGCGACCAGATCACCCACGACCTGTTCAAGAAGATCAACTCCACCTTCATCACGCCGTTCGACCGCGAGGACATCTACCGGCTGGGCTCGCTGCTCGACGACGTGATGGACCACCTGGAGGCGGTCGGCAACCTGCTCTACCTGTACGGCCTGACCAAGCTCCCCGCGCTGCCGCGCGAGCTGCACGAACTGGTGAACGTGCTGGACCAGCAGGCCAAGCTGACCGCCGACGCCATGCCGCAGCTGCGGTCGATGAAGAACCTCGAGGACTACTGGATCGAGTGCAACCGGCTCGAGAACGACGGTGACCAGGCGTACCGGATGCTGCTCGTCCGCCTCTTCTCCGGCGAGTACGACGCGCTGACCGTGCTGAAGATGAAGGAGGTGGCCGACGAGCTGGAGGCCGCCTGCGACGCCTTCGAGCACGTGGCCAACACCGTCGAGACCATCGCGGTCAAGGAGTCCTGAGCCCGTGACTCCCGAACTCATCGCCGTGCTGGCGGTGATCGTGGTCGCCATGGCGTTCGACTACACGAACGGCTTCCATGACGCGGCCAACGCGATCGCCACCAGCGTCTCCACCCGGGCGCTGACCCCCCGGGTCGCCCTCGCGCTGGCTGCCGTCGGCAACTTCGTCGGCGCGCACTTCGGCGCCGGGGTGGCCAAGACGGTCGGCGACGGCCTGGTCACCCTGCCCACCGGGGTGGCCAGCCTCGGGGTGGTCTTCGCCGGCGTGCTCGGCGCGATCGCCTGGAACCTGATCACCTGGTACTTCGGCCTGCCGTCGTCCTCCTCGCACGCCCTGTTCGGCGGCCTGGTCGGGGCGACCCTCTTCGCCGCCGACGGCGTCGTGCAGTGGGGCAACATCATCGACAAGGTCATCATCCCGATGGTGCTTTCGCCGGTGGTCGGCCTGATCCTCGGCTTCCTGGTGATGCTGGCGATCCTCTGGCTCTTCCGGAAGGGGCAGCCGGGCAAGCTGAACCGGGGCTTCCGCTGGGCGCAGACCGCCTCGGCCGCCGCCATGTCGGTCGGTCACGGCATGCAGGACGCCGCCAAGACCATGGGCATCATCGTGCTGGCCCTCTACACGGGTGGCTACCAGTCCGACAAGACCCACATCCCGCAGTGGGTGTTCTGGACCTCGGCGGCCATGCTGGCGGCCGGCACCTACGCGGGTGGCTGGCGGATCATCCGGACCCTGGGCCGCAAGATCATCGACCTGGGCCCGCCGGAGGGCTTCGCCGCCGAGACCGTGGCCAGTGCGGTGCTCTACTTCAACGCCCTGGTGCTGAAGGCCCCGATCTCCACCACCCACACCATCACCTCGGCGATCATGGGCGTGGGCGCGACCAAGCGCCTCTCCGCGGTGCGCTGGAACGTGGCCGGCAACATCGTCGTCGCCTGGATCATCACGTTCCCGGCGGCGGCGGCCATCGCCTGCCTGGCGTACCTGCTGGTCCGTCCGCTGTTCTGAGACCGACGTGAGGGCTCCCGGCCGCCCGGCCGGGGGCCCTCACGCGTACGAGACGCCGATCCGGGCCCGGATGCCGTCGAGCAGGGCCATCACCTCCAGGGTGGCGGCGTGCGGCACCAGCGGGCTCTCGATCAGCCCGGCCGCCAGGCAGCGCTGCACCTCGGCGGCCTCGTACTGGTAGCCGCCGCCGGTCAGCTCCGCCGCGACGGTCTCCGGCTCGGCGCCGCGCCGGTGCAGCACCGCCGCGCCCGGCCGGTAGAACGGCTCGGGCAGGTCGATCCGGCCGCGGGTGCCGGTGATCGACGCGGTGATCGCGGTGGCGCCCACCATCCCGCAGCTCAGGGTCGCCACCGCGCCGGAGTCCCAGCCGAGCACCATGCCGGTGTTCTCGTCGACGCCCTCCGGGCTCAGTCGGGCCCACGCCTGCACCTGCCGCGGCACGCCGAGCAGCAGGTGGGCCAGGCTCACCGGATAGACCCCGAGGTCGAGCAGGGCCCCGCCGCCGAGCGTCCGGGCCCGCATCCGGTGCCCGGCCGGGAACGGCCCGGCCACCCCGAAGTCCGCCCGTACGTGGGTCACCTCGCCGATCGCCCCCGCCGCGATCAGCTCAAGCACCCGCAGGAGCAGCGGGTTGGTCCGCATCCACATGGCCTCCATGAGGAAGCGGCCGCGGGCGCGCGCCGTCTCGATCAGCTCGGTGCTGGTCGCCAGGTCGAGGATGCACGGCTTCTCCACCAGGACGGCCTTGTCACCCGCCAGGCAGGCCATGGCGGCCTAGTGGTGGGCGGCGTGCGGGGTGGCCACGTAGATGACGTCCAGGTCCGGGTCCGCGGCCAGTTCCGCCCACGAGGCGTACGCCCGGGGCACGTCGTGCCGGGCGGCGAACAGCTCGGCGCTCTCCCGGGTACGCGAGCCGACCGCCACCAGCTCTGCTCCCGGCACCAGCCGCAGGTCCGCCGCGAAACGGCCGGCGATCAGCCCGGTGGCCAGGATTCCCCAACGCGTCATGAGACGGCACGCTATCCCGGTCCGCCGGATCGCCGGAGCGTTGATCCACTGGTCGGGAACTAGGCTCGCAGGATGACCACCAACGGTTTCGCCGCACCCCCCGCCCTGGTGGAGCACGCCCGCCGGTTCCGCGCCGAGGGCGGCGTCCCGGCCGTGCCCCGGGTCGCGGCCACCGTGCTGCTGCTCCGCCCCGCCGGCGCCGACTTCGAGGTGTACGTCATCCGCCGGGTCGCCGCGATGGCCTTCGGCGGCGTGTACGCGTTCCCCGGCGGCGGGGTGGACCGCTCCGACTCGCAGGCGCACCTGGACTGGGCCGGCCCGGAGCCGGCCGCGTGGGGTGGCCGGCTCGGCCTCGGCCCGGACGCCGCCCAGGCGGTGGTCTGCGCCGCCGCCCGGGAGGTCTTCGAGGAGGCCGGCGTGCTGCTGGCCGGCCCGGACGCGGCGACCGTGGTCGGCGACGTGAGCGGGGACGACTGGGAGGCGGCCCGGCAGGACCTGGTGTCCCGCCGGACCGGCTTCGCCGACCTGCTGGCCGGCCGGCGGCTTACCCTCCGGTCCGACCTGCTGCTGCCGTGGAGCCGCTGGATCACCCCGGAGTTCGAGCCGCGCCGCTTCGACACGTACTTCTTCGTGGCCCTGCTGCCGGAGGGGCAGCGGACCCGGGACGTCTCCGGCGAGGCCGACCACACCATGTGGATCCGCCCGGCGGAGGCCCTGGCCCGGGCGGCGGCCGGCGAGCTGAACATGTTGCCGCCCACCCTGGTCACCCTGAATCAGGTCGCCGCCACGGGTGACCTGGCCGGCGTGGCCCGGGCCGCGGCGACCCGCGACGCCGCCACCCCCGTCACCCCGCGCCTCGACCTCCCCGCGAACGGCGAGCCCCGCTTCCTCCTCGACTGACCCGGGTACGCCGAGGGGCGCCGGTCGAGATCGACCGACGCCCCTCGCGGACCGGGATCAGTGGCTCAGCCGAAGCGGCCGGTGATGTAGTCCTCGGTCTTCTTCACGCTCGGGTTGCTGAAGATCTTCTGGGTGTTGTCGTACTCGATCAGCCGGCCCGGGTCACCGGTCTTCTCGATCGAGAAGAAGGCGGTCCGGTCCGACACCCGGGCGGCCTGCTGCATGTTGTGCGTGACGATGATGATCGTGAACTTGTCCTTGAGCTGGAACATCAGGTCCTCGATGGCCAGCGTGGAGATCGGGTCGAGCGCCGAGCAGGGCTCGTCCATCAGCACCACCTGCGGCTCGACCGCGATCGTGCGGGCGATGCAGAGCCGCTGCTGCTGACCGCCGGAGAGGCCGGCGCCCGGCTTGCCGAGCCGATCCTTCACCTCGTCCCAGAGGTTCGCCGACCGGAGCGCCTTCTCGGCCGCCTCCTCCAGGATCGACTTCTTCTTCACCCCGTTGAGCCGCAGCCCGGCCACCACGTTCTCGAAGATGCTCATGGTGGGGAACGGGTTGGGCCGCTGGAAGACCATGCCGATCATCCGGCGGACCGCGGTGACGTCGACGTCCCGGTCGTAGATGTCCTGGTTGTCGATGGTCAGGCTGCCCTCGACCCGGGCACCCGGCAGCACTTCGTGCATCCGGTTGATCGACCGGAGGAAGGTGGACTTGCCGCAGCCCGAGGGGCCGATCAGCGCCGTCACCGTCTTCGGCTCGACGGTCAGGTTGATGTTCTCGATCGCCTTGAAGGCGCCGTAGTAGGCCGTGACGTTGGTGGCTTCGATGCGCTTGGCCATGGTGGTGGTACCTCCGGGGTTCATCGGCCGAGCCGGTTGCGACGGGCCAGCAACTTCGCCGCGACGGTCAGGATGAGGACGAGGGCGACCAGGGTCAGCGCCGCGGTCCACGCCCGCGCCGGCGAGTACTTCGAGGCCTCGCCGGCCTGCTGGTAGACGAAGAGGGCCAGCGACGACTGGTTGTTCTCGAACGGGTTGAAGTTGATCGCCGCGCCGCCACCGGCGACGAGCAGCACCGGCGCGGTCTCGCCGGCGGCCCGCGCGATGGCGAGCATGATGCCGGTGACGATGCCGGGCAGCGCGGTCGGCAGCACGACCCGCAGGACGGTCTTCCACTTCGGCACGCCGAGGGCGTACGCGCCCTCCCGCAGCGGGGCCGGGACGAGGCGGAGCATCTCCTCGCTGGACCGGACCACGGTGGGCAGCATGAGCACGCTCAGCGCCAGGGCGGCGGCGAAGCCGGAGAAGCCGGGCCGGCCGTCGTTGAAGAATGGCGAGACGATCAGCACCCAGAAGGCCAGCACGAACAGGCCGGTGACGATCGACGGGATGCCGGTCATGACGTCCACGAAGAAGCGGATCGTGAAGGCGAACCGGCCGCGGCCGTACTCGACGACGTAGATGGCGCAGAGCACGCCGAGCGGGACGGTGATCAGGGCGGCGATGCCGACCTGCTCCAGGGTCCCGACGATGGCGTGGTAGGCGCCGCCGTTCGCGTCCCGGGCGCCGATGTTGTTCATCGAGGTGAGGAAGAAGTTGCCGTCCAGCCGCTCGGCGCCCTTGCTGACCAGGGTCCAGACCACCGAGGCCAGCGGCAGCACCGCCAGCACGAAGGCGGAGTGGATCAGCGCGCTCCAGGTCCGGTTGCGGGCGGACCGGCGGCCCTCCACCGCGTTCGCGGCGGCGTAGAGGCCGGCCAGGTAGAGCAGCGCGCCGAGGACCACGACCAGGACCGGGCCGCCGATGCCGGCGCCGTACACGATCCCGGCGGCGACCAGCAGGGCCACGACGGCGACGGCGGGCGCGGCGTACGCCGGAAGCCGCTTGGCCCGCAGCGTGACCGGCTGGGCCGGGGGCTGCGGGCGGTGGGAGGTGACGGTGGTGGTCATGCGGCCGACTCCGTGAACTCGCGGCGGCGGTAGATGATCGCGCGGGCGGTGATGTTGACGATCAGCGTGATCGCGAAGAGCACCAGGCCGGAGGCGATCAGGGCCCCCCGACCGGTGTCGTTCGCCTCGGCGAACCGGTTCGCGATGTTCGCCGCGATCGAGTTGCCGCCGCTCTGCAGGATGTTGAACGAGATGGCGTACGTGGAGCCGAGGGTCAGCGCCAGGGCGATGGTCTCGCCGAGCGCGCGGCCCAGGCCGAGCATCACCGCGGCGATCACGCCCGGCCGGCCGTACGGGAGGACGGCGGTCCGGATCATCTCCCAGCGGGTGGCGCCCAGGGCGAGGGCGGCCTCCTCGTTGGCCGTCGGCGTCTGCCGGAACACCTCGCGGGACAGCGAGGTGATGATCGGCAGTACCATGATCGCCAGCACCACCGAGCCGAGCAGGATCGAGTTCCCGTACGGGCCCTCGCCGAAGATCGGGATCCAGCCGAAGTAGCGGTTGAGCCAGGTCGACAGGTCGGCGATCGGCTGGGCGAAATAGTCCCGGCCCCAGAGCCCGAAGACCACGCTGGGCACGGCGGCCAGCAGGTCGATCAGGAAGCCGAGGCCGTTGCCCAGCCGGCGGGGGGCGTAGTGCGACAGGTAGAGGGCGATGCCCATCGCGACCGGCACCGCCATGAGCAGAGCGAGCAGCGCGGTGAGCACGGTGCCGAAGGCGAGCGCCCCGATGCCGAACTTCGGCGGGTTCTCGTTCGGGAACCAACCCTCGAAGGTCCAGAAGGACTCGGTGTTCGCCCGCAGCGCCGGCACGGCCTTCGCGATCAGGAAGACCGCGATCGCCGCGATGACGACCAGGACGGCGGTGCCGGCGGCCAGGGTAAGGCCACGGAACGCCCGTTCCGCGCCGAAGGCCCGGGCCCGGGGCAGGGCCCCGCCACCGCCCAGGCCGGGTTCGCGGTTACCAGGGTTGCCGGAGGTCTCGGCCACACGCGCCGAGGCACCGGCGGGCCACTCGTGGCTTGAGGCCACGCGGGTCCCGCCGGTGCCGGCGTGCGCCGAGCGCTGAGGGGTGTCACCCATCTGCTCGCTCGCTTCGCATTGAGAAGGTGGTGTGGGCCGGTGCGTCAGGCGAGGCTCTTGACCGCGGTCTCGACCTTGGTGCGGACCGAGTCCGGCAGCGGGGCGTAGCCCAGCTCGACCAGGTCCTGCTGGCCCTCGGCGCTGGCCGCGTGGGTCAGCAGGCCCTTGACCAGCGGCAGCTTGTCGGCCGCCAGGCCCTTGCTGCAGACGATCTCGTAGGTCACCAGGACGATCGGGTACGCCCCGGCCTCCTTGGTGTTGTAGTCGATCGACATCTTCAGGTCGTTGCCCTGGCCCTCGATCTTGGCCCCGGCGATCGCCTTGCCGGCCGACTCGGCGGTCAGCTCAGCCCACTCGCCGGCACCGTTCTGGACCTTGGCCTTCTTCAGGCCGGAGTTCTCGGCGTACGACCACTCGACGTAGCTGATGGTGCCCTCGGTGCTCTTGACCTTGCTGGCCACACCGTCGGACTTGGCCGCGCCGACGCCGCCCGGGGCCTTCCAGGCCTTGGCGTTGCCGAAGGTCCAGTCCGCCTCAGCGGTCTTGGAGAGGTACTTGGTGAAGTTGTCGGTGGTGCCCGACTCGTCGGAGCGGTGCACCGCCTGGATCGCGGTCGACGGCAGCTTGGCGTCCGGGTTGTCGGCCTTGATCGCCGGGTCGTCCCACTTGGTCACCTTGCCGGCGAAGATCTGTGCCAGGGTGGCCGGCTTGAGCTGGAGGTTGTCCACGCCGCCGACGTTGTAGACGATGGCCACCGGGCCGATCACCATCGGCAGGTTGAGGGCCTGGCCGCCGACGCACTTGGCGTCCGCCTGCGGCTGCTCCTCCGGCTTGAGGGCGGAGTCCGAACCGGCGAAGTCGGCGGTGCCGGCGATGAAGGCCTGGATGCCGGCGCCCGAACCGCTGGGCTCGTAGTTGATCGTGGTGCCCGCGCACTTCTGCTGGTACGCCTTGATCCACTCGGCCATCGCGTTCTTCTGCGCGGAGGAACCCTGCGCGTTCAGCGTGCCCGTGGCGCAGTCGGCGGCAGCGGCGGAGCCGGAGGCGGAGGCGCCGCTCGGCGCGTTGTTGTCCGAACCGCAGGCGCTGAGACCGAGCACCGCGGTAAGAGCGAGGCAGGCGATGGCGCCGTGGCGCTGCAGCTTCACCTGAGGGGTTTCCCTTCACGTCTTTGTCAGGTCGCCCGGTCCGGGAGGCCGGGTGCCGGCGCTGACCGGCTGAAGATGAAGCTAGAAGTGCCAGGTAGACGGTTCGCCGGTCAGAAGTGAACGGAAGATGAACAGGCTCGCTCCGTGGAACGACGGCCAGCTGAGTGTGTGTTGTCCATTACATGAACTGGCGGGGAGGTGTCCCCTTTATCGCCATACGTCGGGCGGCGCGGGATCGCCCCGGAACGTCACCGTGATGGTCCCGTGATGCGTGCTGTCCGGTCCTGTCGACGTCGGCGACGGGGTCAGCCGAGCTGGTAGTTGACGTGCGCGGACCAGCGGGCGAAGCCGAGCCGCTCGTAGAGCGCGACCGCCCCGGTGTTCGACTCGTCGACGTAGAGCATCACCCGGTCCAGCCCGCGCCGGTCCCGCAGATACGCCAGCCCGGCGGTGGTGAGCGCCCGGCCGAGCCCGCCCCGGTGCGCGGTCGGGGACACCCCGAGCACGTAGACCTCGCCGATCGGGGTCGAGCCGGGCCGCTCGTGCACCTTGGTCCAGTGGAAGCCGAGCAGCCGGCCGGTGGACGACTCCACGGCGAGCAGGAAACCGGCCGGGTCGAACCACGGCTCGGCGAGGCGTACCCGCAGGTCGGCCAGGGTCCACCGGCCCTGCTCGGGGTGCGCGGCAAAGGCGGCGTTGTTGAGCGCCAGCCACGCCTCGTCGTCCTCGCCGGGGCGGAAGACACGCAGCTCGACCCCGTCTGGCAGCGCAGGCTCGGGCAGGGCCGTGGTCAGCGGGCGGCGCAGCTGCCAGAGCACCCGGGCGCGGGCGAAGCCCAGGTCGACCGCGAGCGCCGCGGCCGACGGGTGGTCGCCGTGCGCCCAGGCGCGCAGCGGCCCGGACGCCGCGGCCAGCACGCCCCGGGCCAGCGCCCGTCCGGTGCCGCGCCGGCGGTACGTCGGATGCACCACCATCTCCACCCCGATGCCGTTCGCCGGGTCGGTGGTGTCCAGGTGGGCGTACCCGGTGAGGGTGTTGTCGGTGGCCCGGGCGGTGAGGTGCACGGCGGCCGCCTCCGGCTCCCGCAGCCGCAGCAGCACGTGCTCGTCGAGCGGGTCGGCGCCGTCGGCGTCTCCGGCGACGCGGGCCAGCGCCAGCACCTCGGCCACCTCGACCGGCGCCAGCCGGTCGGCGCGGACGACCCGGTCGGCGGTCGGCTCGGTGCTGCTCATGCCGCCGCCTCGCTGCGCTCGGCGGCGGCATGAGGCACCACGGCACTGTGCTGACGATTCGCTCGCTGCCGCTCGCTCATCCCGTCACCGTAGCGGGCGGCGGGCCGCCGATCCGGCCCGACGCCCGCGCTGGCCCGTGGTGGTCGTCACGTGGTGCCGGTGGGCAGCGCCTCCAGCTGGAACCGGCGCAGCAGCTCGGGCAGCAGGTACTGCAACGCCTCGACGGTGCCCGACCGGTCGCCGCCGGCGTCGTGCATCAGCACGATCGAGCCGGGGGCAGTCTGGGTCAGCACCGTATCGGCGATCTGCGCCGCGCCGGGCATCGACCAGTCCACCGGGTCCACCGCCCAGTGCAGCGGGACCATGCCCAACTCCTCGGCGACCGACACGACCTGGGACGTCCAGGCCCCACCGGGCTGCCGGTAGTACGCGACCCGCGCGTTCGGCGCCGCCGCCCGGATCGCCGCGTCGGTCCGCAGCAGGTCGTCCCGGATCGTCCCCGGCGACCGGTCGCCCAGGCTCACGTCGTGGTTCCAGGAGTGGTTGCAGAGGGTGTGCCCCTCGGACACGATCGCCTGGACCAGGTCCGGGTTGCTCTCCGCGTTCTCCCCCACCACGCAGAAGGTGGCCTTCACCCGGTACTGCCTGAGCAGGGCGAGCACCTGCGGGGTGTACTGCGGGTCGGGCCCGTCGTCGAAGGTCAGCGCCACCCGGGACGACCCGGTGGTGACCATGGCGCCGAACGGCCCGTCCGGGTCACCCTGCGGCTGGCGGTCCCGCTCGGACGGGCTCGGGCTGGCGGACGGCGAGGCGGAGGGGCGGGTGGGGGGTGGCTGGTCGGCGTAGTGCGTGCTGTTGACGTTGGCGGTCGCCCCGGTGGGCGGGGGTGCCAGCTGGGCCATCAGGCTGTGGCCGATCGCGAACGACGAGCCGAGCAGCGCGGCCAGCACCAGGGTCACGGTCGCGATCCGGCGTAGTGTCTTGGCCGACATCACCGGCACCGCCCGTCGGGCTCGCCGTGTCGGCCTGTGCGCTTCTCCCTGATCCCCGTACGCATTGCCGCCCCCTTTGTCCGAATTTGACTCAGGATAATCTCGGCCAAGAGGGCAAAAGGGTCAGAAGGGAGGAAGCTTCACGAAAGAGGGAAACAGAAGAGGTTTCCGGTCAGACTGGCAGGGGTGCGGTCTCCGACTCCGGCAGCGAGCGCGACGGCGGCACGACGAACTTGTAGCCCACCTGGCGCACGGTGCCGATCATCGACTCGTACTCCGAGCCGAGCTTGGCGCGCAGCCGCCGGACGTGCACGTCGACCGTCCGGGTGCCGCCGAAGTAGTCGTAGCCCCAGACCTCGCGGAGCAGTTGGTCGCGGGTGAACACCCGGCCCGGATGCTGGGCGAGAAACTTCAGCAGCTCGAACTCCTTGTAGGTGAGGTCGAGCGGGCGGCCCTTGAGCTTGGCCGCGTAGGTGTCCGGGTCGATGGTGAGCTCGCCGGCCCGGATCGAGCCGCCGGCGCCGGCCGTCGCGTTGCTGAGCCGGCCGACCGCGAGCCGCAGCCGCGCCTCCACCTCGGCCGGTCCCGCCCCGGCCAGGATGACGTCGTCCACGCCCCAGTCGGCGTTCAGCGCGATCAGGCCGGCCTCGGTGACCACGGCGACCAGCGGCACCCCCAGCCCGGTGGCGTGCAGCATCCGGCAGGTCGCGCGGGCCTCGCTCAGCTCGGAGCGGGCGTCCACCAGGACGGCGTCCGGGGTCGGGCCGGACACCAGCGTGCGGACGTCGCGGGGCGCGGTGCGGACCGAGTGCGGCAGCAGGTCGAGCGCCGGCAGCACCGCCGATGGTTCCCCCGCGCGGGCGGTCACCAGCAGCAGGATCTCCACACGATCACCTCCGTCCCCCGGCGGCCTCGGCCGCGCGTGACCAGCGACACTCCCGGGCGGGGTGGCACTGCGAACTTGCGTGGGACCCGGCGTCGCTGACGGGCGACTAACGGCTTGAGCGTAACGGATCGACCGGATCCGGCTTCCGTACGATTTCCCGTTTGTCCGATCTGCCCTCGATCGCGGCCCAGGTTTTAACGTTGCCGAAACCGTGACCTCCGCCGGAGCCGCCGGGTCTGGCACGATCGGGGCGTGTTTCCCTCCACCTCGCCCGACACGGGCCGCGACCCGTGGGCCGACGACGCGCGTCCGGGGCCGGCCGGCCCGTCCCGTGGCTATCCGCCGGGTCCGCGCACTGGTCCGACGGACGGCGAGGAGCGGACCGAACGGACGGGCCCGCGCCGGCTCCGCAAGGGCGGCCCGGGGCGACGCCCGGACCCCGAGTCCGCCGACGAGGCCGTGGAGGAGGTGCCCCCGGTCCCGGTCCGCCGACCGCTGGCGCTGACCGTCGCGGGCTTCGCCGCGCTGCTCGGCGTCGGCCTGGTGCTCGGCGCGCAGACCGCCGGCCCGGGGCACCGGCTGCCCTTCGCGTTCATCGTCTTCGGCGTCCAACTGCTCTTCGTGCTCGCCTGGACGATGGCCATGCGCCCGCCGGCGCTGCTGGTGGTCGCGCTGGTCAGCGCCGGGGTGGCCGCGATCGCCGACGCCGCCGCGGTGCAGTCGGAGATCGCCGGCCTGGCCCCGCTCGGGTACGCCGCGGCCGCTGGCTTCGTGCTCGGCGTGCTCGGCCAGCTCGTCCGCCGGGTGGACCGGGTCCGGGTGACCGACTCGCTCGGCAGCACCCTGCTGATCGTGGTGGGCGTGGTCGCGTTCGCCAGCCTGATCGTGCTCAGCCGGATCCCGAAGGGGACCCAGGCGATCACCGTCTGCCTCACCGCCACCGGTGTCGCGCTCCTGGTGGCTCGGCTGACCGACGCGGTGGCGCCCTGGCCCCGGCTCGCCCCGCAGGTGCCCCGGGGGGCTGCCGGCGTGGTCGTGGGCGCCATGCTCGGCACCCTGACCAGCGCGGTGTTCGGTAGCTACCTGGTCGGCTTCACCCCCACCAGCGCCGCCCTGGTCGGGCTGGTCACGGCGGCCACCGCCGTGCTGGCCGACCTCGCCGTCGGGTACGCCGAGGCGGGCCGGCTGATGGCCGGCGAGCCGCCCACCATGTGGATCGCCCGGCACATGCAGGGGCCACTGGGCGGCTTCGCGCTCGCCGCGCCGGCCGCGTACGCCATGTGCGTGCTCTTCCTCTGAGCGTGCGGTTGGGGATTTCACGCCTCGGGTAAGTACCGTTGCGCCCCGAGAGGACGACAGCGCGGATCTCGCGACCGGCAGCGAGGACAGGAGGCGGCGTGGCAGAGGCGTACCCGGCGTACGAGGACCGGCCCCGACGACGGGGCCGGAAGGTGCTGATCGGTTTCGTCGTCCTGCTGCTGGTCCTGGCCGGGCTGCTGGTGGTCGCCGACCGGGCGGCCGCCGGCGTGGCCGAGCGCGCCATCGCCGACCAGGTGCGGCAGGAGGTCGCCAAGCAGGACGTGCAGTCCGCGCCGCCCAAGGTCGACGTGGCCGGCTTCCCGTTCCTCACCCAGGTGGTCGCCGGAAAGTACCAGCACATCTCGATCGTGCTGACCGACGTGACGGGCTCCGTGCAGGGCGACGCGGTCAGTGTGCCGCGGCTGGACGTGGACGCCCGCAACGTGCGGGCGTCGCTGGACACCCTCCGGTCCGGCCAGGGTGACGTGGTCGCCGAGAGCGTCGACGGTCGCGCCACCATCAGCTACGACAGCCTGGCGAAGATGCTCGACCGGCCGGGGCTCACCCTCGGCGAGCGGGACGGCAAGCTCACGGTCACCGCTCCGGCGGACATCCTCGGCGTCAAGCTCACCGTCCACGGCACCGCCGACCTGACGGTCGCCGGAGGCAAGGTGGCGCTGCGGTTCAACGACCTGACCGCCGAGGGCCTGCCGAACCTGCCCATGGCCAAGGCGCTGCTGGCCAACTACGCCCGGAGCATCTCGATCAACGTGCCCCTGCCCGAGCTGCCGTTCCAGCTCGCTGTCCGGAAGGTGGAACCGAAGCCGGAGGGCCTGGTGGTCACCGCCGACGCGAAGAACGTGCCGATCAACTCCGCCAGCTGACGGAATCCCTACTCACGGCCCGACCACCGGTCGGGCCGTCGGCGTTGTCCGGGCTGGTGCCGTGTCCCGGATGCTGGTCGGACCGGTGGCGCCGGCCGGAGCGGCTGGTAGTGTCCCTCCCCATGGGGACGCTCCTCACCAAACGGCGCGCGGTCGACCTGTGCCGCGTGGCCACCTGCCTGTGTCGCCCCGTCATCTGACGGCGGGGCTGTCCTCGGCCGCCTAGCGGCCACCGGCACACAGGGTCCGCGTACCCTCCGGTTTCCCTTGATCGCCCGGCAGCGGCGCCGTCGCACGTACCCGTGATCCGTTCCTAGCTCTGGGTCCCGCGCGTGGTGCGACAACTACCGACTTCGATCTCCGCGCGCAGGCTCACCATCCGTCCTCACCAGGGAGTGATCTGATGAGTCGCGACACCGCACTCGTCTCGGCCGAGTGGGCCGAGAAGAACATCGACGCCCCGGGCGTCGTCTTCGTCGAGGTCGACGAGGACACGTCGGCCTACGACACCGGCCACATCGCCGGCGCCGTCAAGCTCGACTGGAGGACTGACCTCCAGGACCCGGTGCGCCGGGACTTCGTCAACAAGACCCAGTTCGAGGCGCTGCTCTCGGACCGGGGCATCGGCAACGACGACGTCGTCGTCCTCTACGGCGGCAACAACAACTGGTTCGCCGCGTACGCGTACTGGTACTTCAAGCTCTACGGTCACCGTGACGTGAAGCTGCTCGACGGCGGTCGCAAGAAGTGGGAGCTGGACGCCCGCCCGCTGGTCACCGACCGGGTGGAGCGCCCGCGGACGCAGTACGTCGCGAGCGAGCCGGACACCTCGATCCGCGCCTTCCGCGACGAGGTGGTCGCCGCGATCGGCACCAAGAACCTGGTCGACGTGCGCAGCCCCGACGAGTACGCGGGCCGGCTGCTCGCCCCCGCCCACCTGCCGCAGGAGCAGGCCCAGCGGGCCGGCCACGTGCCGACCGCGATCAGCGTGCCGTGGTCCAAGGCGGCCAATGAGGACGGCACCTTCAAGTCCGACGACGAGCTGCGCAGGATCTACGCGGACGCCGGGCTGGACGACAGCAAGGAGACGATCGCCTACTGCCGGATCGGCGAGCGCTCCTCGCACACCTGGTTCGTGCTCCAGGAGCTGCTCGGCCACCGGAACGTGAAGAACTACGACGGCTCGTGGACCGAGTACGGCTCGCTGGTCGGCGTGCCGGTCGCGCTCGGCGACGAGCCGGGGGAGGCCTGATCACCATGACTGCTTCCACTGCGGCAACGGCTGCCACCGCCGCCGGTTGCGCTGCTCCCGACCAGGCCGCGCCGCTGCCGGCCAGCCTGGACCTGGAGAAGGAGACCGTCATCACCGGCCTGGTCAAGGCCGAGTCCGGCGAGGTCGTGCCGGGCGCGTACGTCCGGCTGCTCGACTCGACCGGCGAGTTCACCGCCGAGGTGGTGACCTCCCCGGCCGGCCAGTTCCGGTTCTTCGCCGCGCCGGGCAACTGGACCCTGCGGGCGCTCTCCCGGCACGGCAACGGCGACACCGCCGTCACCGCCGCTCGCGGGATCAACGAGGTGGCCGTGACGGTCGCCGCCTGACCCACGCTCTGACCGACCCGTGGCCCGTCGCCCTGCCCCCCAGGGCGGCGGGCCACGGGTCGTTCCGGGGCGCTCCCGCCCGGCCTGGCCCGGTCAGGCCGGCTCGGGATTGATCGACTGCGGGTCGGCGATGTGGTGGGGGCCGCGGCCGTGCGACACCGCCAGATCGGCGACCTGGCACCGCCAGGCCGGGGCTCGCCGCCGCGTGACACGATGGCCCGGTGAGTGGTGCTGTCCAGGCGGGGTACGCCCCGCCGACCCGTCCCGACCAGCCGGCCCCGGGGCGGCGCGGGCTGCGTTGGCTGGTGGCCGCGGCGGCGGCGTGGGCGGTGCTGCTCGCCGGGCTGACCTGGTGGTCGGTGCGGCACGACCCGCCGACCGTGAAGGAGCAGCGCAGCCTGGGCCAGGCGATTCCGGTGGTGGACGGCGCGGTGGGGCGCCTGGTGGCCGCCGTGGACGGCGAGGCCTGGGAGCTGACCCCGGCCCAGCTGCGCCGGGGCTGCCGGGTCACCCCGCTGGCCGACGGGGCGACACTGACCCGGGGCCTAGACGTGCTGGTCGCCGTCGGCAGCGAGCGGGCCCTGCTGGAGCGGGTGGCGCAACGACTGCCGGCCGACTGGTGGGCCGGGGTCGGTGCCGCGTCGGGCGGTCCCCGGCTGCGCGCCGACGCGGGGGAGTTCGTGGCGGTCGACGGGCGGGTGGTGGCCGACGGACGGGTCCGACTCTCTGCCGCGACCGGCTGCCGTCCCGTCGACCCCGCGTACGCCGAGCCGCGGCCGGCGCCCGCCGTCGCACCGGAGCTGGGGGCGGCGCTGCGGGCGCTGGGCCGCTCCGGCCCGCCACCTGCCGAGGTGGTCGTGGCGCCCTGCCCGGCGGGCGGGACCGCCCGGACGGTCAGCGCCGCGGCCGGCGGCAAGCCGGTGTCGCTGGCGCCGCTGCGCCCGCTCGGCGTCGCCGTGGTCGACCGTCCCGAGACGTACGCCTACCGGGCCGGGCCGGTGGCCGTGCTGGCCGACGCCACCGGCGACCAGCTAAGGCTGGCTGCCTCGACCGGCTGCGCCGGCTGACGCCCGGTCCGGCCGACCCGGGGCCGCTCCCGGGCTGGCGGCCTCGACCCGCTGACCGCCTGGTTCGGCCGACCCGGGCCCTCCGGACCGCGCCTCCCGGCCGAGGAGGTGGCGGGGCCGCCGGGGTGCGAACGTCAGTGGCTGTGGTCGTGCGGGCCGCGGCTGCGGCCCAGGGCGTCCACCCGGCCCCACCGGCCCGGGATGTCGAGCACCTCCACCCGGCCGATCCCCTCGGGCAGGGCGGGATCGATGATCAGGTGCTCGCCCTGCGGCTCCAGGCCGAGCATCACCCGGAGCAGCAGCAGCGGCGTGCCGGACGACCAGGCCTGCGGGCTGCACGCGGTCGGGTACTGCACCGGGTAGTCGGTGAGGGTGCGCTCGTAGCCGGCGAACGCCTCGGGGAGCCGCCCGTCGAAGTAGCGGGACGCGGCGAGCATCCCGTCGCAGATCCGGCCGGCCTCCTCCCGGAAGCCGTACTTCATCAGCCCCCAGGCGATGAACGAGTTGTCGAACGGCCAGACCGTGCCGACGTGGTAGCCGATCGGGTTGTAGCGGCCCTGGTCGTCGGCGAGGGTACGCACCCCCCACCCGGAGAAGAGGCGCGGCCCGAGCAGGTGACCGGCCACCGCGGCGGCCCGTGACTCGTCCACGATGCCGCTCCACAGCAGGTGGCCGATGTTGGACGAGAGGGCGTCGACGTGCCGTCCCTCCGGGTCCAGGGCCATCGCGTAGTACTCCTTATCCGGGATCCAGAAGTCCCGGTTGAACCGCTCCTTCAGCTCCGCCGCCTCGCGTTCCAGCCGGTCGGCGTACGCGGGGTCGTTCCAGAACGTCCGGGCCAGCCGGGCGCCGCGCAGCTTGGCGTCGTACGCGTACCCCTGGAGCTCGCAGGTGGCCCGGGGGAACCCGGGCAGCCGGCCGTCGGCGTAGGAGACGGAGTCCCAGGAGTCCTTCCAACACTGGTTGGGCAGGCCGGTCTCCGGGTTGCGGGTCATGTACCAGACGTATCCGGTGCCGAGCAGGTCCCCGTACGTGTCGATCCAGTTCAGCGCCGCCCGGGTCTCGTGCTCCAGTTGCCGGACCAGCGTGGCGTCCCCGGTCCACCGCTCGTACTCGTCGAGCAGGATCACGAAGAGCGTGGTCGAGTCGGCTGAGCCGTAGTACGGGGAGTGCGGCTGCTCCTCGAAGCCGGCGGTCTCGCCGTACCGCAGTTCGTGCAGGATCTTGCCGGGCTCCTCGTCCCGGAAGTCGTCCAACCGGCTGCCCTGCAGGCCGGCCAGCATGAGGATGGTCGGCGGGACCAGGCCGGGCAGGAAGGGCAGCACCTGGAGCGAGGTGAAGATGCTGTCCCGGCCGAAGAGGGTCATGAACCAGGGCAGGCCGGCGGCGAGCAGCCGCACCCCCAGCGCGATCGACTCGTACCGGAGGGCGGCCAGGTCGTTGAGGCTGCGCCGGTACGCCCCGGCCAGCGGCTGGCAGTCGCAGCCGAGTTTCGGCGCCCGCTCGATCAGGTCGTTCTGCTCGGCGTGGATCGCCGCGGCCGTGCGGTGCCCGCCCAGCGGCAGGGTGCTCCGGATGTCCTCGCCCCGGGCGCCGTAGATGACGGTGCTGACCTGCAACCGGGTGGCCCACTCGCCGTGCGGACCGACCCGGATCCGGAAGGTCATGCCGCCCTCGTCGATGTCGGCCGGCGCGCTCGTGCTGATCACGGTCTCCCGGTGGAGATTCTCCCGCCGGTAGACCAGCCGGAGCTCGTTCGCCGCCACGCTCGGGGTGGTGCGTCCCTTCTTCGGCCGCTGGTGCTTGATCTCGAAGACGTCCGCGAAGTCCGCGCCGATGTCGATTCGGAGACTGAACTCCTTCTCCTGCTCCGAGTGGTTGATCAGGGTCAGCTCCTCGCCGAAGCTGCCGCCGATCGCCCGGCTACGGATCACCGAGACCTTGGCGTCCACGTAGTGCGTCGGCTCGCCGGGGACCAGGAAGAAGCGCGTCGCGTACGACTGGGAGTCGTCGACGGAGAGCGGCTGCAGTCGCTGGCCGTCGAGGGTGAGTATCCACGCGGAGACGAACCGGGTGTCGAAGGAGAACAGCCCGGTGGGGAAGTCAAAGGACGGCTCGATGTCGCCGCGCTCGTCGCTGACCAGGAACGTGTTGCCGTCCAGGATGCTGACCCGAGTCATCCGGGCTGTCCGGCCTGTTCGCGGGCGACCTCGCGGGCCACCTCGCGGGGATCCCGGGTGCCGGGCGGATCGGGGAAGAACCGGCGGAAGAGGAGGAACAGCAGCACGTTGCCGCTGAGCGTGGCCTCGTTGCGGAACACCGCCGCCAGGGCCGACTCGCGGCCTTCGGCCAGTTCCTCGAACAGGTCGGCACCGACCGTGAAAGTGGCGTCCGCCAGCCGCTGCTCCCGGCTCACCCGGACCGACCCGGGCGCCAGCTCCAGGTACCAGTGCTCGGTGCGGTTGCCCGCGGTCAGGTCGACCTGGAGGGTGCCGCCGGCCGGCCCGCGCAGCACCGCCGGGGCACGCTTCGGCAGTGCCGCGAAGAACTCCTCGGTCGCCTGACCCACATCCGAATCGTAGGCAGCAGCCGGACATGCCGGGTCATTATCGGCGCTCCACACAAGGTGGACATCGGTCCCGGGCCGGCCCGGGCGGCGTCAGTAGACCAGGGCCTGGGCGCCCTCGGCCATCGCCTCCTCGACGAAGACGGCCGCGCCGGCGATGCGTACGCCGGGGATGACGTCACCCTGGCCGATGTCCCGCCGGGCGGCGCACTGGGTGCAGGCGGTGACCTTGCCGGTGGCCAGGATCACGTGCAGCAGTTCGGCCAGCGGCGCGGAGTGCGGCAGTTCGAACTCCTGCGCCCGCCCGGGCAGCGCGAACCAGGTTGACTCCCCGGTCAGCCAGAGCGACACGTCGACCCCGGCGGCCGCCGCCGTGGCGGCGACGGTGAAGGCCTGCGCGCAGCGCTCGGGTGCGTCCGCCCCGGCGGTGGCCTTGACGACGAGAGTACGGGCCATGGCGCCCAGCATAGGATGGCCCGGATGGTTACCGAGATCGGGTTCGTCAGCCTGCTGGTCGCCGGCCTGGGCGCGCTCGCCGGTGGCCTGGTCTATCTGGCCGTGAAGATCTCGAGAGGAAAATGGTGAGCGACAACCCACTTGCGCCGCCGCCGTGGCTGAACGCGCCGCCGGTCGACCCGTACCCGTACGAGGAGAGCCACGACCTGCGCGTCGGCCCGAAGCTGCACCCGAGCCTGGACGGCCTGCTGCCGTACATCGGGGTGTGGCGGGGGCGCGGCCGGGGCGGGTTCCCGACCATCGAGGACTTCGACTTCGCACAGGAGATCCGGATCAGCCACGACGGCCGGCCGTTCCTGCTCTACGAGTCCCGCGCCTGGATCCTCGACGAGCAGAGCCGCCCGGTCCGCCCGGCCGGCCGTGAGGTCGGCTGGTGGCGTCCGGTGATGGACGGCGACCGGGTCACCGACGAGGTGGAAGCCCTGATGAGCACGCCGACCGGGGTGATGGAGCTGCACATCGGCCGGCGCAAGGGCACCCAGATCGAGTTCGCCACCGACGCGGTGCTCCGGACGGCCACCGCCAAGGAGGTCACCGCCGGTGCCCGCCTCTTCGGCATCGTCGAGGGCGCCCTGCTGTACGCCCAGGAGATGGCCGCCATGGGCCACCCCCTGAGCCCCCACCTCTCCGCCCGCCTCCTCCGCGTGGCCGGCTGACGCCGCCCCGGCCCGTCGGGATCATGAGGGTGCCGGCGATGCCGCGCCCGACGCCGCCGGCGACCTCGCGGTCGACAGCGCGGGGCTCCGCCGGTGTGGGCGGGGCGGTGCGGTGGCCGAACTATGATCGGACGGTGTCCGAATCCTCCCTCGCGGAACTGCTCCGCTCCCGTGGGCTGCGGCTGACGGCGCAGCGGCAGCTCGTCCTGCAGGCGGTGATGGACCTGGGGCACGCCACGCCGGAGCAGGTGCACACGGCGGTCCGGGAGGTGGCCGCCGGGGTCAACATCACCACCATCTACCGGACGTTGGAGCTGCTGGAGCGGCTCGGGCTGGTGACGCACACCCACCTGTCCCACGGCTCGCCGACCTACCACGCGGCGGGCGAGCACCAGCACGTCCACCTGGTCTGCCGGGAGTGCGGCGCGATCGACGAGATCGAGCCCGAGCTGCTCCGCCCGCTCGCCGACCAGTTGGCCGCACAGCGGGGGTTCCAGGTGGACATCGGGCACGTGGCGCTCTTCGGCGTCTGCGGCCAGTGCGAGGACGGGGGACGCAAATGATCGACATCGCGGGAGCGGTGGCCGCCGAGGCCATCGACGAGGAGACCCGGGAGCAGCCGGAGCCGGTGCACCGGGCGGCCGGGGTTGGCCCGGTGGCCGCCCACTACGGCGACCCGCTGCGCGAGCAGCGCACCCTGGCCACCGGCGTCGGCCTGGTCGACCGCTCGCACCGGGGTGTGGTGGCGGTGCCGGGCGAGGAGCGGATCGGCTGGTTGCACACCCTGACCAGCCAGCACCTCGCCGGGCTGGGCGCCTGGCAGGGCACCGAGCTGCTCGTCCTCTCTCCGCACGGGCACCTCGAGCAGCACGCCATGGTCGCCGACGACGGCGAGACCACCTGGCTGGACACCGAGCCGGGGATGACCACCGGGCTGCTGTCGTACCTGGAGAAGATGCGGTTCTTCAGCAAGGTCGACCCGCGCGACGCGACCGCCGACCACGCGCTGCTCTCGCTGGTCGGGCCGGAGGCCACCGGCGCGCTCGACACGCTCGGCGTCACCGGGTTGGCGGCGCCGGACGCCGTCGCCGTGCCGGGCCCGAAGTTCCGCTCCGGCGAGCTGCCGTCCCGGCCCTCCGTGGTGTACGACGTCAAGCCGCTGCCGGTCGGCGGGTGGGCCCGGCGGGTGCCGCTCGGCGTGGACCTGCTGGTGCCCCGGGACGCGATGACCCAGGTGGTGGACGAGCTGCGGGGGGCCGGCGTGCCGGTGGCCGGGCTGTGGGCGTACGAGGCGATCCGGGTGGCCGCCCGGCGGCCGCGGGTCGGGGTGGACACCGACCACCGGACGATCCCGGCCGAGGTGGATCTGATCGCGCCGGCCGTACACCTGGACAAGGGCTGCTACCGGGGGCAGGAGACGGTGGCCCGGGTGCACAACCTGGGCCGGCCGCCGCGCCGCCTCGTCCTGTTGCACCTGGACGGGGTGACCACCGACCAGCTGCCGGCCGCCGGCACCCCGGTGACCCTGGACGGCCGGGCGGTCGGTTTCGTCGGCACCGCGGTGCAGCACCACGAGCTGGGCCAGATCGCCCTCGCCGTGGTCAAGCGCAACGTCGCCGAGGACGCCCGCCTGCTGGTCGGCGAGGCCGCCGCCGCCATCGAGCCGTCGTAAGGGTGCCTCGCCGAGGGCCGCAAGGCGGAAATTCTTTCGGCTCTGCGCCCGATCAGGCATGATTCTTCCGCCTCGGCCCGCTCCGGCCATCGACCGGAGGTGGGTGGGGAGTCTAGGATCGCCGGCATGAGCACAGGGACGTTGATCACGGTTGCCCCCACCGGTGCGGAGTCGGCGAAGGCGGAGGTGCCGGCGCTGCCGGTGACCCTTGACGAGTTGCTGCTCACCGCCAAGGAGTGCGAGGCGCTCGGCGCCGCCGTGATCCACGTCCACATCCGCGACGACGAGGCGAAGCCCACCCTCGACCAGGGGCGGCTGCGCGAGACCGTCGCGGCGCTGCGGGAGACCACCGACCTGATCGTGCAGCTCTCCTCGGGCGGCGCGGTGACCGACCCGGAGGCCGACCGGCTGGCCGTGCTGGACGCCGGCCCGGACATGGCCTCCTGCACCATGGGCACGGTCAACTTCGGTGACGACGTCTTCCTCAACCGCTGGGAGTTCATCGTCGACCTGCACACCCGGATGCAGGAGAAGGGCGTCGTCCCCGAGTACGAGATCTTCGACCTCGGCCACCTCACCGCCCTCCAGCGCCTGCTCGGCAAGTACGGCCTGCCGCACGGCGGGCACGTGCACGTCGACTTCGTGATGGGCGTGCCGGGCGGCATGCCGGGCAGCACGGCGACCCTGGTCGCCGCCCAGCAGATGCTGCGCGACCTGCCGGAGGGCACCACCTTCTCGGCCACCGGGATCGGCCGCAGCACCCTCCCCGTGCTGCTCGCCTCCCTCTCGGCCGGCGGCCACCTGCGGGTCGGCATGGAGGACACGGTCACCTACGCCAAGGGCCAGCCGGTCGAGTCCAACATGCAACTGGTCGCCCGCGCGGTCGGCTTCGCCCAGCTCGCCCAGCGTCCGCCGCTGACCACCACCGAGGCCCGGCAGCTCCTCGGCATGTAAGCCGCGGCAGGCCCGGCACCCCTGTACGCCCAGGGCCGACGCCGCTGGTCACCCCGGTGACGGGCCCGCCGCGCCCGTCGGTACCGTCCACCTCGTGGGAAAGACGTACGAGGGCGGCGTGCCGCTCGCCGAGGTGGTCCGGTCCGGGTTCGTGGAGGGCATCCACCGTGGCTCCGTGGCGGTGCTCGACGCCGCCGGTGCACCGGTGGCCGGGGCGGGGGACGTGGCCTCGCCGATCTTCCCCCGCTCGTCCAACAAGCCGATGCAGGCGATCGGCATGCTCCGGGCCGGCCTGCCGCTGACCGAACCGGCCGACGTGGCGCTGGTCTCGGCCAGCCATGCCGGTGAGGAGTTCCACGTCGAGCGGGTCACGGCGCTGCTACGCGGCGCCGGACTGACCGAGGAGGCCCTGCACTGCCCGCCGGACCTGCCGGTCGGCGAGGCGGCCCGGGAGGCGGTGCTGCGGGCCGGCGGCGGGCCCACGCGGACCCGGATGAACTGCTCCGGCAAGCACACCGGGATGCTGCTGACCTGCCTCGCGGCCGGCTGGCCGCTGGACGGCTACTGGCGGCCCGAGCATCCGCTCCAGCAGCGGCTGGCCGCCGCGATCGAGGAGTTCACCGGGGAGACGGCGGCGGCCGTCGGGGTGGACGGCTGCGGCGCTCCCGTGCTCGCCGTCTCGCTGACCGGGCTGGCCCGGGCGTACCTGCGGCTGGTCTCCGCCGAGCCCGGCACCGTCGAGCGGACGGTGGCGGACGCCATGCGGGCGTACCCGGAGTTGGTGGGCGGCACCCAGGCGGACGACACCCGGCTGATGCGCGGCGTACCCGGGCTGCTGGCGAAGGTCGGCGCGGAGGGTGTCGTCGCGGCGGCGGTCCCGGGGATCGGCGCCGTGGCCCTCAAGATCGACGACGGCGCCGGACGGGCCCGGATGCCGGTGCTGGTGGCGGCGCTGCGCCGGCTCGGCGTCGAGGCCCCGGTGCTGGCCGAGTACGCCGAGCTGCCGCTGCTCGGCGGCGGCCTGCCGGTCGGCGCCATCCGCCCGCTCTGGTAGCCCTGGGGCCTGATTCACGGAAAGAGTGGACAGCCACTCTTTCCGTGAAGCTGCGTGACACGCCTGCGTCCGGCAGGGCTCAGGGCAGGAAGTCGAGCAGGGCGGCGTTGACCGGTTCGGGGCGTTCGAGCGGGAGCAGGTGGGCGGCGTCGGGGACGTCCGGCAGCCGCACCCCGTGCGGGGCCTCGGCGGCGATCCGGTCGGCGAGCCGGCGCAGGTCCGCGAGGTCGTCCGCGCCGGCGCCGACCAGCACCGGCATGGCCAGCTCACCCAGCCGGCCGATCGCCGGCGGGTCGAGTTCGCCCACCTCGACGGCGCTGAGCGCCAGTTCGGCGGCGAGGGCCCGCCGGTCCATCTCGTCGGCGAACCGGATCAGCTCCGGATCGACGTCCTCGGGGCCGCGGGTCGGGCCGACCACCCAGAACCGCACCTCGCCCGCCGCGGTCGCGGCGAAGTCCTCCGGATCGACCTCGCCGATCAGTTCGTCCCAGAGCTGTTCGGTCTCCTCGGACCACTCGTTGCCGGAGACCGGGGCGCCGAAGAGGGCCAGCGCGGAGACCCGGTCCGGGTACGCCAGCGCGGCGTCCACCGCCACCTTGCCGCCGAACGAGCAGCCCACCAGCGCGGCGCGTGGGACACCCAGGGCGTCCAGCAGCCCGATCACGTCGTCGTGGTGCGCGAACGGGCTCGGTGGCAGCTCGGACTCGCCGTAGCCGCGGAGGTCCACGGCGATCACCCGGTGTCGGGCGGCGAGCGCGGGCAGCTGGCCCCGCCACATCCGCCGGTCGGCGATGCCGGCGTGGAGCAGCACCACCGGGCTGCCGCTGCCGACCTCGTCGTACGCGAGCACCGCACCATTCACGTCGATCTTGACCACGGGGGAACGGTACGGACCGGACACCGGTCACGCAACCGGCTATCTGAGACCCTGCTAACTCTGGTTAGCATTTTGCTTGCAGTAGCTAGCGCCCCGCGTTAGCGTGGAGTCATGGCCACCGGTAAGGACCTTCCCGACGTCGGCGGGTTCATTCGCGATCTGCGCCGCAACGCGAAGATCTCGCTGCGGCAGCTCGCCGAGCAGGCCGGCGTGAGTAACCCGTACCTCAGTCAGATCGAGCGCGGCCTGCGCAAGCCGAGCGCCGAGGTGCTCCAGCAACTCGCCAGCGCGCTGCGCGTCTCGACCCCGGCGATGTACCTGCGCGCCGGGCTGCTGGACGCCAAGGAGGGGCAGGGCGTGCTCGCGGCGATCGCCGTCGATCCCGAGCTCACCATGGCCCAGAAACAGTCACTCACCCAGATCTACGAGACGTTCCGCCGGGAGAACGCCCGGCTCGCCGAGGCGACCGCCGCGGCGCAGGGCGCCACCGAGCCGACCGCGGCCACCGCGCCGACCCCGGCGGCCACCGAGCCGACCCCGTCGACCGGCGTGCCGGCCGCGGCGCCGTCGGCCCCGGCCGCCAGCACGCCGGCCACGGCCGGCCCCGCGACGCCGGGCGGCACGCCGACCGAGGCCGTCCTCGAGTCGGTCGCCGTCACCGAGGCGGGTCCCGCGCCCGCCCCGACCACCGCCGACCCCGACAGGAAGACCGCCCACCGGGTGGTCCGGAAGGCCGCCGGCGCGGCCGAGGAGGAGAAGTTATGACCCAGCCGAAGACCAACCGCATTCCGGCCCCGCTCTACGCCGCCGCCGGCGCCGGCGAGCTGGCCCTCGAGCAGCTCCGCAAGCTGCCCGCCGCGGTCAGCGACCTCGGCACCCGGGTGGTCGCCGAATTCGGCGGCAAGGCCGTCGTGACCGGTGTCGAGCTGCGCCAGAAGGCCACCGAGACGCTGAAGACCGCCAACCAGACGCTGAAGACCGCCAACCTGACCGCGACCGGGCTGCGGGAGAAGGCCGTCCCGACCGACCTCGACCTGGACAAGCTCCGCGAGGCCGCCGGCCGCAACGCCGCCGCCGTGCTGGCCGGCGCCCAGGAGCGGGCCCAGGCCGCGCAGGCCCGGGCGGTGGCCGCGTACGCCGAGCTGGTCGCCCGCGGTGAGCGGGTCGTCGGCGCGGGCGTGCTGGAGGCCGCCGACACGGTGAACGCCGACATCGAGGCGACCGAGAGCGTCACCCCGCCGGCCGAGGTGCCGACCCCGACCGAGGTGGCCGCGGCCGCCGAGGCCAAGCCGGCCGCCGTGAAGCGCACCCGGGCCACCAAGGCCACCGCCACCAGGGCCACCGCGGCGAAGTCGGCGACCCCGTCGGCGAAGCTGCCGAAGACCACGAAGCGGACCCGGCCCGCCGCCGAGTGAGTCGAAGCTGGACCGAGACCCCGGACAGCGTCCTGTCGGACGTTTTCCGGGGTCTCGGCATAAGCTTGCCGACATGGCCTACGCCGCGCCGATCTTCGCGTTCGAAGTCCGCTACGTGATCGAGCTGATCCTGCTCGTCTTCGCCCTGGTGATCGAGGCGGTGGCGCTGGTCCACGCGATCACCCAGCGCTCCGACGCGTTCGCCGCGATCGGCACCCTGCCCAAGGGCGGCTGGATCGCCATCCTGGCGGTCTGCCTGGTGCTCACCCTGCTCGGCGTCGGCGGCGGCGTGCTGAGCATCTTCACCCTGATCGGCATCGCGGCCGCGATGATCTACCTGCTGGACGTCCGGGTCGGGCTGCGCGACCTGCACGACGGCCGGGGCTCCTGGTGAGGAGCTTCCGCTGGCCCCCGCCACCGGACGGCGGCCCCCGCACCTGGGGGCCCGGCCCCGGCGCCCCTCGCACCGGCCGGCCGGCGCTGCCCGAGCCGGAGACCGAACTGGTCACCACCCCGCACGGCGTACGGCTGGAGCGGCTGGTCACCGGCACCGGTGACCCGGTGACGGTGTTCGCCCACGGGCTCGGCAACGGCATCGCCATCACCCGCCCGTTCGGCAGCGGGGTCACCGGCCGGAAGATCTTCTTCCAGTTCCGTGGGCACGGCCGCTCCGACTCGCCGCCCGGGCCGTGGAGCTACCTGGACCTGGCCCGCGACCTGCGGGCGATCGCCGACCTCGGCGGCGCCACCCGGGCCTTCGGGGCGAGCCTCGGCGCGGGCGCGTTGTGCCGGCTGCTCGCCGAGAGCCCGGAACGCTTCGAGAAGCTGGTCTTCTTCCTGCCCGCCGTGCTGGACACCCCGCGGGGCGAGGTGGCCCGGGTCCGGCTGACCGATCTGCTCGACGCGGTGGCGGAGGGAGACGCCTCCGCGCTGGCCGACGTGGTGTCGCTGGAGCTGCCGCCGGCCGTCCGCAACACCCCGGCCGGCTGGGCCTACCTGCGGCAACGGCTGGACCAACTGCTCCGGGACGGGCTCGCGCCGGGGCTGGCCAGCCTGCCGGACCAGACCCCGCTGCGGACCCCCGACGCGCTCGCCGGGGTCACCGTTCCGGCGCTGGTGATCGGCTGCGCCGGCGACGACCTGCACCCGGTGGCGGTCGCCGAGCAGTTGGCCGCCGCGCTGCCGCAGGCCACCCTGCACGTGTACGACCGGCCCGGCGTCCTCTGGTCCGACCGCGCCGACCTGCGGGAGCGGATCTCGGCGTTCCTCAACGGGTAACCTGCCCGGCATGGGCGTCACACACCACGGCCGTACGCACCGCCTCGACCTCGCTGACCCCACCCTGCGGGAGTGGGAGTGCACGGTGCTGGCGGCCGATCCCGAGCAGGGCATCGTGCTGGACCGGTCGGCCTTCTATCCGGGCGGCGGCGGGCAGCCGCCGGACCACGGGGTGCTGCTCTGGCAGGGGTGCAGACCCGGATCGTGGGCACCCGCAAGGGCGACGACCTCTGGCTCATCCCGGCCGAGGGTGACCCACTGCCGCCGGTCGGCACCGCCGTCACCGGTGCGGTCGAGGACGTCCGGCGGACCATGCTGATGCGTACCCACTCCGGGCTGCACGTGCTCTGCGGGGTGGTCTTCCGCGACTTCGGCGCGCTGGTCACCGGCGGCAACATGGAACCCGGCGAGGCCCGGATGGACTTCAACCTCCCCGAGGTGCCGCCGGACTTCAAGTCCCGGATCGAGGAGCTGGTCAACGCCGAGGTGGCCGCCGAGCGGTCGGTCGCCGTGCGGGTGCTGCCCCGGGCGGAGGCGCTGGCCCTGCCGGACATCATCCGTACCCAGTCCAATCTGATCCCGCCGGACGAGCAGGAGGTCCGGATCGTCGACATCGTCGGGCTGGACGTGCAGGCCGACGGGGGCACCCACGTCGCCTCCACCGCCCAGATCGGCAAGGTCCAGGTGGTCAAGGTGGAGAGCAAGGGCCGGGCCAACCGCCGGGTCCGCGTCCGCCTGGTGGACTGAATCTGGGCAGCCGCCTGGCGGACTGACGCGACTCCCGGCGCGCGACCCGCGCGCCGGGAGCCGTGGGCTCAGACCAGGTCGACGCGTTCGCGTTCGATCGGGTAGCCGGCCCGGGCGAAGGCCGCGGCCATCGGGTGGTTGGTCTGGTCGGTGGCCGCCACGACCTCCGTCTCGCCGGCCTCGACCAGCACGTGGGTCGCCTCGACCAGCAGGTCGTACGCGTAGCCGTGCCCGCGCTGCCCGGGCACCACGCCGACGAAGCCGACGATCGGGTCGCGGTGGTTGCGGGCCGGCACGGTCAGGCCGACCAGCTCGCCGTTCGGAGTCCAGGCGAGCCGCCACCAGTCGCGCGGGCTGGGCAGCCAGCGCAATAGGTCCAGCTCCTCCTGGGCGGCGGCGTCCGGTCCGGACGCCGCGGCGGTGTGCCGGGCGTGCGCGTCCAGGCTGCCCTCGACGACGCGGCGGAGCACGTCCAGCACGACCGCGTCGTCCGGCTCCGGGCGGAACTCCAGCCGCCCCGGCCGGTCGGGCAGCCCGCAGTCCAGGGTCCAGCGGTACCGGTACCGCCACACCAGCACCGACATGCCGGCCTCGGTGGCGGCGGCGATCCGGGCCTCGGCCTCGGCCCGTACCGCCGGGTCGGTGCGCCAGCCGACCGGTAGTGAGATCGAGTACTCGGCCCGCAGCGGCGCGCTCCGGAGCAGTTGGACCGCCGCGTCGGGGTCGGTGAAGTCGAACCAGTCGAGCGCCAGGGGTTGGTCGTCGTCCGGCCCACCCCACCAGGCGGCGCGGGCCACGACGACGCCGTCGCGCAGCGCGATCCAGCTCCACTCGGGGCGGTACTGGCCGTCGGCGGCCATGTCGAGCCAGCGCTCGCCGAACGCGGCGCGCCCGACCAGACCGGGGTCGGACAGGGAATCGAAGAGCTTTTCCTCGCCCGCGTTGAGCGGGCGGATGACCAGGTCGGTCATGGTTTCCTTCCGGGAGGCGAGTGCTCCCGTCAGGACGCCCGGGTCCTCGTGACCGGGTGGGAGCACGGCAATGTCGTGATGGACACGGCGCTCACCTCCTTCCGGTCGTCGAGGACGCTCGGCGAGCATACCGGCCGGGTGCCGCGCCGGCACCGGGATATCCCCTCGGCGGCCCGGCTGGCGCGCGCATTGACCGGACCTTGTGCCGGCTGCCGCACCGCTCGATGCCACACCAGCGGCGCTGGCCGAGGCCTCAGCGCCGGAGCAGGTCGGGCGGCAGGTGGGCGGCCCTTACGTCGAGCAGCCAGCGCTCCACGGTCTCCTCGTCGGGCCGGTCCGGCAGCGGCGTACGGATCCGGTCGAAGTCGCGCTCGGCCGCCGCGACCAGCGCCTCCGCCTCGGCCAGGGCACCGCCCGCGACCCGCTCGCCGAAGGCCCGGAACCACTCCGGGTCGGCCAGCCGGATCTCCAGCACGCCGGTCGCGTAGAGCACCCGGCCCTGGTGCAGCAGCCGGGCCAGGTGCCGGGCGTGCTTCGCCGTGCGCCGCCGCCCGCCCACGGTGGAGTCCCGGCCCGCCAGCTTCCGGAACTGCTGTCCGGCGTATCCGAGGTAGGCGTCCCGGACCCGGGGCGCGCTGAGGAACGCCGAGCGGATGGCGATCAGCCGCTCGCCGAACTCGGTCCGGGTCTCGTAGCAGTCGTCCGGCAGCCACATCAGCTCCGTGGCGGTCGGGTTGCCGCTCAACGCCAGGCGGCAGTATTTCCGCGCCTCGTGCCGGGTCACGTCCGGCTCGGTGGTGACCACCGAATCCCGGGGCGGGTGCAGGCCGTGGAAGGCCACCGTCGGCGCGGCGAAGACGCCGATCCGGTCCACGTCCGAGCCCGGGCCGGCCAGCCCGTACGCGACCGAGCCGACGATCCCGGAGAGCAGCAGGTGCATGCCGGCCATGATGGCGGATCCGGATCGCCCGGGAAACCGGACTTCCGCTGTCAGGTATCGCTGCCATCGTCATCCGTATGACGCAACCGCTGACAGGGAAGATCGCACTCGTCGCCGGGGCGACCCGGGGCGCCGGTCGGCAGATCGCCGTCCAACTCGGTGCCGCCGGGGCGACCGTCTACGCCACCGGCCGCAGCACCCGGGAGCGCCGCTCCGAGATGGACCGGCCGGAGACCATCGAGGAGACGGCCGAGCTGGTCACCGCCGCCGGCGGCACCGGCATCGGCGTCCCCGTCGACCACCTCGACCCCGACCAGGTACGCCGCCTGGTCGACCGGATCGACGCCGAGCAGGGCCGCCTCGACGTGCTGGTGAACGACATCTGGGGCGGCGACCCGCTGATCACCTGGGAGAAGCCGGTCTGGGAGCAGCCGCTCGACGCCGGCTTCCGCATGCTCCGACTGGCCGTGGACACCCACATCATCACCAGCCATTTCGCCCTGCCGCTGTTGATCCGCAACCCGGGCGGCCTGGTCGTCGAGATCGGCGACGGCACCAAGGAGTACAACGACCGGACGTACCGGCTCTCGGTCTTCTACGACCTGGCCAAGGTGTCGGTGAACCGGCTCGCCTTCACCCAGTCGCACGAGTTGGCGCCGCACGGCGGCACGGCCGTCGCGCTCACCCCCGGATGGATGCGGTCCGAGGCGATGCTGGAGCACTACGGGGTCACCGAGGCCAACTGGCGCGACGGCGCGACGAAGGAGCCGCACTTCGTCATGTCGGAGACGCCGGCCTTCGTCGGGCGCGCGGTGGCCGCACTGGCCGCCGACCCGGACCGGGCCCGCTGGAACGGCGAGTCCGTCGACGCCGGCGGACTCGCCCAGGTGTACGGCTTCACCGACCTCGACGGCACCCGCCCGCACTTCCTGCGGTACGAGAAGGAGGTGATCGCGGCCGGAAAGCCGGCGGACGACACCGGCTACCGCTGACCGGCGGCCGTGGCCGTCTCCGCCGCATCCGACAGGGGCCCGCCGAGGTAGAGCGCGGCCGCGCGGCGGGCCGCCGCAGCGAAGCGCTCCCGCAGCTCCGGCGGGTCGAGCACCTCCACCTCGGGGCCGAGCGAGAGCAGTTGGGTGTACGCCACCTCGACGGACTCGACGGGCAGCCGGAGCACCATCCGGCCCTGCCCGTCGGGCCCGTCGGCGGCGCCGACCGCCTCGTCGTACACGAACGGGGCGTCGACGAGGTGCCGGAGCGCGCGCAGGCCGGCGGGGCTGAGCCGGACGGTGACCTCGGCCCGCAAGATGTCCCGCAGGAACGCCTCGGCCTGCTCCCGCCAGTACGCCCCCAGGTCGAAGCCCTGGTCCCGGTCGAAGGTCTCCCCGCCCACCTCGACGCCGACCACCCGGTCCACCCGGTACGTCCGGTACCCGTCGCCGACCCGGCCGACCAGATACCAGACGCCGCTCTTCAGCACCAGCCCGTACGGCTGGACCACGCGGGTCACCTCCCGCTCGCCCCGGCGGTAGCGCAGCTCGACCACCCGGTCCCGCCAGACCGCCCGGGCCAGCTCGGTCAGCCACCGGGGCGGCTCGCTCTGCCGGAACCAGCCCGGCACATCGAGGTGGAACCGCTGCCCGGTCCGGGCCGGGGCGTCCCGCAGGCTCGGCGGGAGCGCGGCGAGCACTTTCAGCTCGGCGGCGGCCACCGCGTCGGCCAGCCCCATGTCGCCGGCCGGACCGGGCAGCCCGGCCAGGAAGAGCGCCTCCGCCTCGTCCCGGGTCAGCCCGGTCAGCCGGGTCCGGTAGCCGCCGAGCAGGCGGTACCCGCCGGCCCGGCCCCGGTCCGCGTACACCGGCACGCCGGCGGCGGAGAGTGCCAACACGTCCCGGTAGACGGTGCGCTCGGAGACCTCCAGCTCGCGGGCCAGTTCGGCCGCGGTCATCGTCTCCCGCGACTGCAGCAGCAGCACGAGCGAGATCAGCCGGGACGCACGCACCCGCCCATCCTGCCCGAGTTCACGCGACCAGGGTTGCTGCGGGCGACCACTAGGCTGTCCGGTCGTGGACGTACCCCGCCTCGCCGCGCCGGTGACCGGCGCCGCCAGCCGCTTCCTCTCCGGCGCCGGCCTGCTGCTGCGCGGCATCGGCCTCTACGTCCGCAGCCCCGGGCTCATGCTGCTCGGCATCGTCCCGGCGCTCATCTCCGGGGTGCTCTTCGTCGCCGCGTTCGCCACCCTGCTGTACTTCGTGGACGACCTCGCCGCCCTGGTCACCCCGTTCGCCGACGACTGGTCGGGGGCCTGGCGGGGCCTGGTCCGGGTGATCGCCGGGCTGGCGATCGTGGGCCTGGCCGGGCTGCTCGGGGTGCTCACCTTCACCGCGGTCACCCTGGCCGTCGGCGACCCGTTCTACGAGAAGATCTCCGAGCGGGTCGAGGACCGGCTCGGCGGCACGCCGGGCGCGGTCGAGGTGTCCTTCTGGGCCTCGCTGCGCCGCAGCATCGTCGACTCGCTACGGCTGGTGGCGGTCTCCGCGCTGGTCGGCGTACCCCTCTTCGCGGCCGGCTTCATCCCGGTGGTCGGGCAGACGGTCGTCCCGGTGATCGGCGCGGCGGTGGGTGGCTGGTTCCTCGCCCTGGAGTTGGTCGGCGCGGCCTTCTACCGCCGGGGGATGGGGCTGCCGGAGCGCCGGTCACTGCTCAAGGCCAACCGCCCGACCACCCTGGGGTTCGGGGTGGCCGTCTTCGTGTGCTTCCTGATCCCGCTCGGCGCGGTGCTGATCATGCCGGCGGCCGTCGCCGGCGCCACCCTGCTCGCCCGCCGGTCGCTCGGACAGTCCGTCGAGGAGGGCTGACCTGGAGATCATCCTGGTCGAGGGCGAGATCACCATCCCCTTCGGCACGGGCACGTACGCGACCGCCGAACAGGTGGCCGCCGGGCTCAGCTGAGCTCGCGCAGGCAGGACCACTGGGCGGCCACCGGCCGGTAGCCGAGCCGGGCGTTGACCGCCAGCATCGGCGCGTTCGCCTCGTCGTTCGAGGTGTACGCGATCCGTACGCCCGACTTGGCGGCGCGGTGCAGCGCGGCCTGCTTCACCAGGCGGGCCAGGCCCCGCCCCCGGTGCCCGGGCACCGTGCCGGTGAACGCCGACCACATCCGGTCGCCGTCCCGCTTGACCAGGCTGACCGCGGTCAGCACGCCGTCCACCTCGGCTACCGTGCTGGCGTCCCGGTCCAGCCCTGGGTTGATCCAGACCTCGTTGTGCCAGATGTCGTAGCCCATGGCGTCCGTCGGGACGTCGCCCGGTTCGTCCAGCGAAGACTCGGCGTCCACCTGATGGATCCGGTGCGGGTCCACCTCGGTGGCCGGGAGCAGCCGTACGTCCGGCGGCGGCTCGGGCATCGGCGGGGCGGGCCGTAGGTCGAGTGCGGAGTAGCGCAGCTCCCGACTGGGCGCGAAGCCGTGCCGGCGGGCGAACGGCAGGGACCCGGGCTGGGACCAGGTGAGCACCCGCCGCGTGCCGATGGCGCGCAGGTGGCCGAGCGCGGCATGCAGGAGTGCGGTGCCGATGCCCCGACTCCGGTGCGCCGGGTGTACGTGCAGGGTGGAGATCTCACCCACGTCCGGCTCCGAGGTCTGGCTGTTCCGGTACGCCGACACCCAGCCGACCACCTGCCCGTCCGCCTCGGCCACCCAGGCCGTCCAGTCTTCCTCGGGCGGCGGATGGGCGATCATGTGCCGGGTCGACTCGACACCGCGCACCAGGTAGGGGTGCACGACAGTCCGGAGGGCCACGACGCCCGGCGCGTCGTCGGGGTGGGCGGGACGGATCGCAGACACGGGCCGACGGTAGCCGCAGCCCCCAGAACGCGCGACGAGTTAATGCCGCCACTTTCGCCTGTAAATGCAAAAAGTCGTGCGCTCACCATCAGAAGTTTCGTCTCCAGCATCTGTCCTTTGTGTTTCGCGGCCGTTAAGGTCCCGTAGAAGATGGTCGATCGGATGAGGAGGCGCCGTGTCCCGCAAGCCGTTACGCCGTCTGCTGTCGGCAGCGCTCGGTGCGCTGCTGGCGCTGCCGATATCCGGAAGCTTCGCCACGCCGGCCGCGGCGGCCGAACCGGGCTTCCGGGCCCTGGTCTTCTCGAAGACCGCGGGATTCCGGCACGGTTCGATCCCCGCCGGGATCGCGGCGATTCAGAAGCTCGGCCAGGACAACAACTTCACGGTCGACGCGACCGAGGACGCCGGGGCGTTCACCGACGCGAACCTGGCCCGCTACGACGTGGTGGTCTGGCTCTCCACCACCGGCGACGTGCTCGACGACGACCAGCAGGCGGCCTTCGAGCGGTACATCCGCGCCGGCGGCGGCTACGCCGGCGTACACGCCGCCTCGGACACCGAGTACGAGTGGCCGTGGTACGGCAAGCTCGTGGGCGCGTACTTCAACAGCCACCCGGCCATCCAGCAGGCCACGGTGAAGGTGGACGACCACGTGCACCCGTCCACCGAGTCCCTGCCGGACCGGTGGGTTCGCACCGACGAGTGGTACAACTACCGCACCGACCCGCGCGGCAAGGTGCACGTGCTCGCGGCCCTCGACGAGCGGACGTACGGCGCGGGATCGGGCGCGATGGGCACGAGCCACCCGATCGCCTGGTGCCAGCAGTACGACGGAGGACGGTCCTGGTACACCGGCGGCGGCCACACCGACGCCTCGTACGCCGAACCGGAGTTCCTCAAGCACCTGCTCGGCGGGATCCAGACGGCGGCCGGCGTGCTGCCGGCGGACTGCGGGGCGACCGTCGACGACAACTTCGCCCAGGTGACCCTCGCCAAGGGCGCGGACACCACCGGCGAACCCATGAACCTCGCGGTGCTGCCCGACCGGCGGGTGCTGCACACCTCCCGCGACGGCCGCGTCTTCCTCACCACCCCGGAGGGCGTGACCAGCCTCGCCGGCCGGCTCCCGGTCTACAACCACGACGAGGACGGATTGCAGGGCATCGGGGTGGACCCCGGCTTCGCCGGCAACGGCTGGATCTACCTCTACTACGCACCCCCGCTGGACACCCCGGAGGGGGACGCGCCGAACGACGGCACCAGCGCCGACTTCGCCCGCTTCGACGGGGTGAACCGGCTGTCCCGGTTCAAACTCACCGGCGGCACCCTCGACCTAGCCAGCGAGCAGGAGATCCTCGAGGTGCCGGCCAACCGGGGCATCTGCTGCCACGCCGGCGGTGACATCGCCTTCGACGCGGCGGGCAACCTCTACCTTTCCACCGGCGACGACTCCAACCCGTTCGCCTCCAGCGGCTACAACCCGATCGACGAGCGGCCCAGCCGAAACCCCGCGTACGACGCGCAGCGCTCGTCGGCCAACCCGAACGACCTGCGGGGCAAGGTGCTGCGGATCAAGGTGGCCGCCGACGGCAGCTACCAGTCGCCGGAGGGGAACCTCTTCCCGGCCGGCACCGCCGGCACCCGCCCCGAGATCTACGCGATGGGTTTCCGTAACCCGTTCCGCTTCACCGTCGACCCGGAGACCGGCTGGCTCTACCTCGGCGAGTACGGCCCGGATGCCGGCGCCGCCGACCCCAACCGCGGCCCCGCCGGGATGGTGGAGTTCAACCAGATCCGCGGCCCCGGCAACTTCGGCTGGCCGTACTGCGTCGGCCCGAACGTCGCATACAACGACTACGACTTCGCCACCGGGACCTCCGGCCCGAAGTTCGACTGCGCCGCCCCGCGCAACACCTCGCCGCACAACACAGGCAAGCAGGACCTGCCCGCCGCGCAACCGGCGTGGATCACGTACGACGGCGCCTCGGTGCCGGAGTTCGGCGACGGCAGCGAGTCGCCGATGGGCGGCCCGGTCTACCGGTACGACCCGGACCTGAGGTCGGACACCAAGTTCCCCGCGTACTACGACGGAACGTTCTTCGCGGCCGACTGGGGACGGGGCTGGATCAAGAACATCGTCCTGGACGACGCCGGCCAGCCGCAGAGCATCAACCCGTTCCCCGAGCAGGTGGTGCGGCCGATGGACATCGAGTTCGGACCCGACGGCTCCCTCTACGTCCTCGACTACGGCAGCGGCTACTTCGGCGGCGCGCCGGACTCGGCCGTCTACCGGATCGACTACGTCAAGGGCAAGCGCGCCCCGATCCCGGCGGTGAGCGCCAACCCGACCTCCGGCGCGGCCCCGCTCACCGTGGCCTTCTCCTCCGCCGGATCCCGGGACCCCGACCCCGGCGACTCGTTCACCTACGCCTGGGACTTCACCGACGACGGCACGGTCGACTCGACCGAGCCGGACCCCACGTTCACCTACCCCACCAAGGGGCAGTTCACCGCCCGGCTCACCTTGACCGACCAGGCCGGTACGACCGGGACGGCGACCGTGCAGATCACGGTCGGCAACACGGCGCCGCGCGTCGAGTTCACCTCCCCGCCCGCCGGTGGCGTGTTCCAGTTCGGTGACCGGGTGCCGTTCAAGACGACCGTCACCGATCCCGAGGACGGCGAGATCGACTGCGGGACCGTGCAGATCGACTACGCCCTCGGCCACGACACGCACAGCCACGGGCTGGTCCAGACGCACGCCTGCGAGGGGGTGCTCGACACCGTCGCCGAGGACGGCCACAGCGCCGACGCCAACCTCTACGGCGTGCTCGCCGCGACCTACACCGACCAGGGTGCGGCCGGGGTGCCGCCGCTCACCGGGCAGACCCGGCTGGTCCTCCAGCCGCGGGTCCGGCAGAGTGAGCACTTCACCGAGGCCAACGGGATCCAGGTCGTCGACGCGGGCGGCGCGCGCGGCGGGAAGCGCGTCGGATACATCGACAACGGCGACTGGATCGCGTTCGACACGTACAACCTGACCGGGATCACCGGTGTCCAGGCCCGGCTCTCCTCGGGCGGCGGAGGCGGCACCCTCGAATTCCGGGCGGACCGGCCCGACGGGCCCCTGGTCGCCAGCCTGGCCGTGGCGAACACCGGCGGCTGGGACAACTACGTCGACAGCCCGGTCGTCCCGGTCACCGACCCCGGCGGCACCCACCGGCTCTACCTGGTGTTCAAGGGCTCCGGCGGTGGGCTGTTCGACGTCGACCAGTTCACCTTCCACGGCAAGGGCGTGGCGTCGAGCACCCGGCCGGAGGTGAGCGCGTCGGCCGACGTCACCCAGGCGGAGGTCCCGGCGACCGTCCACTTCACCGCCACCAGCGCGGACCGGGACGGGGACCCGCTCAGCTACGCCTGGGAGTTCGGTGACGGCGCGACGTCGACCGAGCAGAACCCGACGCACACCTACACCAGGGCCGGCATCCACACCGCCAAGGTCACGGTGCGGGATCCGTCCGGGCTGGCCGCGTCGGCCACCGTCACGGTGAACACTTACCGGGTGGCACCGCCCTGCGCAGACCCGTCCGCCGAGGTGAACCCGGACGACGAGTTCACCGGCGAGGTCATCGACCGGTGCCGGTGGACGGTGCTGCGCGAGGACTCGGCGCACTACCGGCTCGTCAACGGGTCGCTGCAGGTCGACGCCCTCCCGGGTGACATGTACGGCGGCGCCACGGACGCGAAGAACATCCTGCTCCAGGACGCCCCGGACGGGTCGTGGCAGGCCGTGACGAAGCTGACCATCGACCACACGGACACGTGGGAGCAGGCGGGCCTCATCGTCCACGGCGACGACCCGAACTTCGTCAAGTTCTCGTTCATCCGGACCGACAGCGGCGTACGCAACTTCGAGTTCATCCAGCAGCAGGGCGGGTCGCCGATCGACGGCGGCACCGTCGACCGTTCGCCCAACCTGGCCGTGGACTTCCCGCACACGGTGTGGATGAAGGTCACCAGCGACGGGCGGACCCTGACGGCGGCGTACTCGACCGACGGCGAGCAGTGGACGACCGTCGGTCGGCCGCGGAACCTGGCCGCGGTGCCGAACCCGAAGGTGGGTGTCGCCGCCTTCAACGGCACCGGCAACCCGGCGTCGTTCGACTTCTTCCGGCTCGACGACGCGCCGCAGCACGCCTGCACGCCGACCGCCCCGGAGGCCGGCTACACCAGCCTCTTCGACGGCACCGCGGCGAGCCTGGCGAAGTGGAAGCAGGCCGGGCCGGGCGGCTTCCTGCACGCCGCCGACTGCACCCTGCTGTCCTACGGCGGCCTGGGCCTGCACTGGTACGACCAGAGCTTCCGGGACTACCGCCTGAAGCTGGACTGGAAGCTGGCCGGGGACGACAACTCCGGGGTCTTCGTCGGGTTCCCGAACCCGGGCAACGACCCGTGGTCGGCGGTCAACCAGGGGCACGAGATCCAGATCGACGCCACGGACGTGCCGGAGAAGACGACCGGAGCGATCTACAACTTCCAGTCGGCCGACCTGGCCGCCCGGGACGCCGCGCTCAAGCCTCCGGGGCAGTGGAACTCGTACGAGATCGTCGTCCGGGGCCAGAGCATCGTGGTCTTCCTGAACGGCGTGAAGATCAACCAGTACGTCAACACCGACCCGGCCCGGATGCAGCAGCCCAGCTACGTCGGCATCCAGAACCACGGCGACGGTGACGACGTCTACTTCCGCAACATCCGGCTCCAGGAGTTGCCGGCCGACACCGTCGCGCCCACCACCCGGGCGACGACCTCCCCGGCGGACCCGGACGGTGCCGCCGGCTGGTTCCGCTCCGACGTCACGGTGACCCTGAACGCCACCGACGGCGACAGCGGCGTGGCGCGGACCGAGTACCGGACCAACGGTGGGTGGACCGCGTACACCGGGCCGATCCCGGTGTCCGGCGACGGCGAGCACACCGTCGAGTACCGCTCAGTGGACCTCGCGGGCAACGCCGAGGAGGCGCGGCAGCTGGTGGTCAAGCTCGACGGGACCGCGCCGGTCTCCGCCGCCACGTTCGCCCCGCCGGGCGACGCGGGGTGGCACAACGGAGCTGTGCCGGTCACCATCACGGCCGCCGACCAGACCTCCGGAGTGGGGAAGATCGAGTACTCGCTCGACGGGGGTGCCTGGACGCCGTACAGCGACTCGGTGGAGGTGCGCGGCGACGGCAACCACACCCTCCGGTACCGGGCGACGGACCGGGCGGGCAACGTCGAGGACGTGAAGTCCGCCGTGCTGAAGATCGACGGTACGGCCCCGGCGGTCCTCCTCTCCGGGGTGGCGGCCGGCGCCACGTACGGCGACAGCCAGGACGTGCGGATCACCTACTCGGCGACGGACGGTACGTCGGGGGTGGCGTCGCTGGTCGGCACGCTCGACGGGAAGCCGATCCTCGACAACACCCTGCTGCCGCTCTACGGGCTGTCGCTCGGCGAGCACACCCTGGCGGTGGTGGCGACCGACGAGGCGGGCAACCGGTCGACCCGGTCGATCACCTTCACCGTGACGACCTCGATCGAGGACATGGGCAACCTGGTGGACCGGTTCCGGTCCACCGGCTGGCTCTCTGCCGAGAGTGCCACCCAGCTGCACAAACCGTTGGACCAGGCCGGCAAGTTCGCGGCCAAGGGGCTCAACAAGCAGGCGGTGCGGGAGCTCCGGCCGTTCCGGGACCTGGCGGGTGACCCGAAGGTCGTGCCGAACGCCGAGGTGCGCGCCGTCCTGGTCCGCGACGCGGACGTGATGATCGGGCGGTTGTCCGGGAAGTAGGAGGGTTTGCGAGGCGGCCGGGGCCGGGGGTGCCACACCCCCGGCCCCGGCCCTGTCCGGTGGTTCTCGGCTACGCGGAGTCGCGGACGACGAGCTCGGTCGGCAGCATCAGCGCCTGCTCGACCGTCCCGCCCGCCGCGATCCGGAGCAGCTGCCGGGTCATCGCCCGGCCCAGCTCCACTATCGGCTGCCGGATCGTGGTCAGCGGCGGTTCGGTGTACGCCGCCGTCTCGATATCGTCGAAGCCGACCACCGCCACGTCGTCCGGCACCCGCCGCCCCGCCTCCCGCAGGGTCCGCAGGGCGGCGTGCGCCATCAGGTCGGACGCGGCGAACACCGCGTCCAGGTCCGGGTGCTCGGCGAGCAGTTGCCGCATCGCCGCGGTGCCGGACTCCCGGGTGAAGTCGCCGAACGCGACCAGCTCGGGCAGCCCGGCCGCGGCGACGGTCTCCCGGTAGCCGACCAGCCGCTCGATGCCGGCGACCATGTCCTGGGGCCCGGCGATGGTGGCAATCCGCCGCCGGCCCCCCTCGATCAGGTGGCGCACCGCCCGGGCGACCCCGCCGACGTGGTCGATGTCGACGTACGGCACCTCGGCGCCGTCCAGCGGCCGGCCGCTGCACACCACCGGGATGCCGAGCCGGGCCAGCTTGCCGGGCAGCGGGTCCGCGCCGTGCAGCGAGGCGAAGAGCACCCCGTCCACGTGCCGGCCGGTGGTGTACCGCTCGACCCGCTCGTGCCCGGCCGGCGAGCCGGCCAGCATGAGCACGAGCTGCTTGTCCGCCGCCTCCAACTCCTGTGCCGCTCCGCGGATGATGCCCGGGAAGACCTGGTCGTCGGAGAAGACCCGGGTCGCCGCCTCGGGCAGCACCAGCGCGATCGAGTCGGTCCGCTGGGTGACCAGGCTGCGGGCGGCCAGGTTCGGCACGTACCCGAGCTCCTCGACGGCCTGGCGGACGGCCCGCTGGATCGACTCGGCGACCGTGGTGGAGCCGTTGACCACCCGGGAGACCGTGGCCCGGGACACGCCGGCCCGGCGGGCCACCGCCTCCAGGGTCGGGCGCTGCGCCGTCGTCATCCCCGTTACCCCCACCTCGTCACAGCCCGTTCCGGGAGATCACCTCCTGGTGCCAGCGGGCGCTCCTTGGGCGTGCGCCGCCGGGTCAGGTGGTCGACGTGGACGATCCCGAACCGCATGCGGTAACCCTCGACCCGTTCGAAGTTGTCCAACGACGACCATACGAGATCGCCCGCGCAGGTCGACCCTGCGGGCGACGCCGCGATCGCCGACATCTCGTCACCGTGCGTAATGGCGACGACTGCAGGCACCTTCTCCGGCGCCCGCTTTGCCCTGCAGCCGCATACGCAGCAGCCACGTTCCGTGCCCGCTGCGTAGGTGGCTGCAGAGCAAAGGCGGACGGGAGCGACTACGGTGCCTCCGCGCTGCTGGGGCTAATAGTCCGATTTGCTGTCGTTCGGCGGAGGGTTTGGGTGGTCCCAAGGTCACGCAGGTTCGGCGTTGGTGACCCAACGTGAGGATTACCCGCCGTCACTCGTTGCCCGACGCTCGGCGCCCAGGCGAACGGCGGAGCGTGGCCTCCCCATGCCGGGACGCCACTCTCCGCCGGGCTGTTGCGCGAGCCCAGGGTGCCGCCGGGCGAGGGGTCAGCCCACCCGCAACCCGTCGAGCAGCCGGCGGTCGCCGGCCACGCCGAGGGCGTCGAAGCTGATCCGTCCCATCAGGGCCAGCAGCAGGTCGCTCGCCGTCCCGGTGATCTGGGCCCGGGCATGGTGCTCGTCGTGGTCGAGGATGGTGGTGGTGTCCAGCAGCGCCACCCCCTCGCCGCGCAGCCGCAGGTACCAGTTCTGGGCGGCGTCGATCGCGGTCACCTGCACCACGCCGTGCCACTGGCCGGGCTGGATCCGCCGGCCCGCCGGCAGCCAGGTGTCCAGCACCTCGCTCACCCCGTCGGCCGCGAGCTTGGCCTCGATCGGCTCACCGGCGGCGATGGCGACCTGGGCGTCCCAGCGGTGCACTGCCGTCTCGTGCGCAACCCGTCGCGGCCAGAAGCCCGCCTTCTTCGGCTGCGGCGCGAAGTTCCACGCCGGCGCCTCCGGGTCCAGCCCCTCGAGCAGGCGCATGAGTTGGTCGAACTCCTGGCGGTACCACTGTGCCGGGGTGAGGTCCGCGGGCGGGGCCACCTCCTCGCGTACCGGCCTGGTGGTGGTCCCGGCGGTCACCACCGTGCGGGTCCAGCGGTAGACCCCGCAGAGGTGGTGAGCGAGGTCGGAGACCGTCCAGCCGGGACAGGAGAGCACCGGAGTCTCCGCCGGCGCCTCCGCGACGGCGGCGGCGAAGGCGGGGCCCTCGGTACGCAATGCGCCGATCCAGAAGTCCTTCGTGCCGTGCAGTCTGCTCATCGCAATCCTCCCGGGGGTGACCGGGCCACCAGTGGGTGCCGCGGCTACCCCTCAGCCTAGGGTGAAAGGCGTGTCAGACGTCTACGCCGAACCGACGACCGGAGCCGACCCGACCGACCCGGCCACCCTGGCGAGATACACCACGCTTCGCCTCGGCGGCGCGGCTGGGCGGCTGGAGACCGCCGGCAGCGCCGAGGAAATCGTACAAAAAGTGCAGGAGGCGGAGGCACGGGACGAGCCGGTCCTCATCCTCGCCGGCGGCAGCAACGTGGTGATCGGCGACCAGGGCTTCCCCGGCTCGGTGGTGCTGGTCCGGTCCCGGGGGTTCCGGGTGGTCGCCGGGGACGCCGACACGGTCACCGTACGGGTCGAGGCCGGCGAGCCCTGGGACGACCTGGTGGCCGCCACCGTCGGGCAGGGCTGGTCCGGGCTGGAGTGCCTCTCCGGCATCCCCGGCTCGGCCGGGGCCACCCCCATCCAGAACGTCGGCGCGTACGGCCAGGAGGTGGCCGAGACCATCACCGGCGTCCAGGCGTACGACCGCACCCACCGCGAGGTGGTACGGATCGAGGCGGGCGACTGCGGGTTCGTGTACCGGGGGAGCATCTTCAAGTACAGCGACCGCTGGGTGGTGCTCTCGGTCGACTTCCGGCTGGCCCGCTCCCCGCTCTCCGGCCCGGTGCGGTACGCCGAACTGGCCCGGGCGCTCGGCGTCGAGGTCGGCGACCGGGTGCCGCTGGCCGACGCTCGGGCCACCGTGCTGCGGCTGCGCGCCGGCAAGGGCATGGTGCTAGACGGGGACGACCCCGACACCTGGTCGGTGGGCTCGTTCTTCACCAACCCGGTGCTGGAGCGCGAGGCGTACGAGCTGTTCCGGGAGCGCGCCGCGGACCTCGGCGAGCCGCCGTCCTGGCCGGGCGCGGGGGACGTGGTCAAGGTCAGCGCCGCCTGGCTGATCGACAAGGCCGGCTTCGGCAAGGGGTACCCCGGCCCGGAGGGGGTGGCCATCTCCAGCAAGCACACCCTCGCGCTCACCAACCACAGCGGCACCGCCAGCACCTCGGCCCTGGTGGCCCTGGCCCGGGAGATCCGCGACGGCGTCCACGACCGCTTCGGCGTCACCCTCCACCCCGAGCCCGTCCTCATCAACTGCACCATCTGACCCCACCCACCCGGGTCGCCGGCCCGGGGGCGGGGGAGAGGGGGCCGTCAGGTGGGGGAGATGGTGGGCCAGGGGACGGTGAGTTCGCCGTGCCGCCAGCGGCGGGGGCGGTCGAGGACGGGCCAGCCCGCCTCTTCGACGGCGGCTACCGTTCGGAGCCAGCGCTGGCGGGGGCCGAAGGGGGCGTAGCCGGCGGCGGCCTGCCAGGCCTCGTCGAGGGCGCGGATCAGGTCGTGGATCCGTTCCCCGGGGACGTTGCGGTGGATCAGCGCCTTGGGCAGCCGCTCGGCGAGCTGGGCCGGGCTCTCCAGCGTGGTCAGCTTCGCGGCCAGCGTCAGGGTGCGTGGGCCGGCCGCGTCGAGCAGCACCCAACCGCCCAGCCGGCCCAGCTCGTCGCAGGTCCCCTCGATCAGGAGCCCGCCCGGGGCCAGCCGTTCGGTGACCGTACGCCAGGCGTCGGCCACCTCGCTCTCGTCGTACTGCCGCAGCACGTTGAACGCCCGGACCAGGGCGGGCCGGAGGCCGGCCAGCTCGAAGCCGCCCCGGGCGAAGGTCAGCCCGGGTGGGTCGGCGGCGGGCTGGGCGGCGGCCACGCGTACCGGATCGATCTCCAGCCCGACCACCCGGACGTCGGCGCGGACCCCGGCCGCGAGTCGGGCCCGAAGCTCGACGGCGGTGACCGGGGTGGCGCCGTAGCCCAGGTCGACCACCAGCGGGTCGGCGGCGGAGCGCAGCGCCTCGCCGCAGGTCTTCACGATCCAGTTGTCGACCCGGCGGAGCCGGTTCGGGTTGGTCGTCCCCCGGGTCACCACTCCGAGCGGCCGGTGCCGCATCAGGCTGTCCGGTGCACCTTGTGCTGGGCGGCCTGGGCCAGCGGGCGGACCACCAGCTGGTCGATGTTGACGTGCTGCGGGCGGGTGGCGCACCAGGCGACGCAGTCGGCCACGTCCTCGGCGACCAGCGGCTCCGCCACCCCGGCGTAGACGGCGGCGGCCCGCTCGGCGTCGCCTCCGAACCGGACCAGGCCGAACTCCTCGGTCTTCACCATGCCCGGGTCGATCTCGATCACCCGCACCGGGCGGCCGCACAGCTCCAGCCGGAGGGTGCCGGCGATCGCCGTCTGGGCGTGCTTGGCCGCGGTGTAGCCGCCGCCGCCCTCGTAGACGACGCGCCCGGCGGTGGAGCTGACGATCACGATGGTGCCGGCGCCGGACGCCTCCAGCGCGGGCAGCAGCGCCTGGGTGACCCGGAGCGTGCCCAGCACGTTCACGTCGTACATCCACTGCCAGTCGCCGATCGAGCCGGACTCCACCGGGTCCAGGCCGCGCGCCCCGCCGGCGTTGTTGACCAGCAGGGTCACCGGGCCGGGCGCGGCGGCGGCCGCCGTGGCCAGGCCGGCCACCGACTCGTCCGAGGTGACGTCGCACTCCACCGCGGTGGCCGCGCCGCCGGCCGCCTCGATCTCGGCGACCAGGCCGGCCAGCCGGTCGGTACGCCGCGCGGCGGCGAGCACGTGGAAACCCTCGGCGGCCAGCCGGCGGGCGGTGGCCGCGCCGATCCCGCTGGACGCTCCGGTGACGATGGCGACAGAGGTCATCCCGGCATTCTCCCCCGCGTCCGGCATCGACGCGGTGATGAGGTCCGTCACGCCGGCGGACCGCCCCGCGCATTACCACCCGCCGATCGGGAAGATGACATCCGGCGAGGACGTTGTCCGAAAAGCGCCGGGCGTGCGGGACGGCATCAACCGTGACAGAGGGAGCGGACGTGGCGGAGTTGCACACCGGTGTCGGTCGTCAGCGAGGTGCCCTGCCGTGGCCGCGGCCGCGCCGGATCGCCACCCTCTCCGTACACACCTCGCCGCTGCACCAGCCTGGCACGGGCGACGCGGGCGGCATGAACGTCTACATCCTGGAGGTCGCCCGGCGGTTGGCCGAGGCCGACGTCGAGGTGGAGATATTCACCCGGGCCACCTCCGGCGACCTGCCGCCGGTGGTCGAGATGGCGCCCGGCGTGCACGTCCGGCACGTCACCGCCGGCCCGCTGGAGGGGCTGACCAAAGAGGAGCTCCCCGGGCAGCTCTGCGCCTTCACCGCCGGCGTGCTCCGTGCCGAGGCGGCGCGCCCGCCGGGCCACTACGACCTCATCCACTCGCACTACTGGCTCTCCGGGCAGGTCGGCTGGCTGGCCAAGGAGCGGTGGGGCGTGCCCCTGGTGCACACCGCGCACACCCTGGCGAAGGTCAAGAACGCCCAGCTCGCCGCCGGGGACCGGCCGGAGCCGAAGGCCCGGCTCATCGGCGAGGAGCAGGTGGTCGCCGAGGCCGACCGGCTGGTCGCCAACACCCGGGTGGAGGCCCGCGACCTGCTCTCCCGGTACGACGCCGAGCCGGACCGGGTGGCCGTCGTGGAGCCCGGCGTCGACCTGGACCGGTTCCGCCCGGTCGCCGGGGACCGGGACGCCGGCGTACGCGCCGCCCGCCGCCGCCTCGGCCTGCCCACCACCGGGTACGTGGTGGCGTTCGTCGGCCGGATCCAGCCGCTCAAGGCCCCGGACGTGCTGGTCCGCGCGGTCGCCGCACTGCGCGAGCGGGAGCCCGCGCTGGTCGACGAGCTGACCGTGGTGATCTGCGGCGGCCCCAGCGGCAGCGGTCTCGACCGGCCCACCGCGCTGATCGAGCTGGCCGGCGCGCTCGGGGTCGCCGACCGGGTGCGTTTCCTGCCGCCGCAGACCGGCGACGACCTGCCCGCCCTCTACCGGGCCGCCGACCTGGTCGCGGTGCCGTCGTACAACGAGTCGTTCGGTCTGGTCGCGCTGGAGGCCCAGGCGTGCGGCACACCCGTCCTGGCCGCCGCCGTGGGCGGTCTGGTCACCGCCGTCCGCGACGGGGTCAGCGGGGTGCTCATCGACGGCCACGACCCGGTCGACTGGGCCCGTACGCTGGCCCGGCTGCTCCCCGACCGGCTGCGCCGCGCCGCTCTGGGCCGGGGCGCGCAGCGTCACGCCCGCAACTTCTCCTGGCATCGCACCGTCTCCGGCCTGCTCGCCGTGTACGGCGAGGCGATCGCCGAGCACCGCGCCCGGCTGGCCGGGCAGCTCTCCGGCGACCCGGCCCTCTCCTGCTCCTGGTGACCGGTCCCGCCCGGCCGGCGGCGGGTGGGGTCCGTGGCGCGCCCGTAGAGTGGGTGCGGTGAGCCGCAGGAGTGAGGTCGCCGCGCTGATCGAGTCCGGGTGCGCCGAGCGCGAGCTGGAGTGGGAGTCTACCGGCGAGGCGTCGTACGCGGTCACCCTGCCGGGGACGCACAAGCTCAAGACGATCTGCAACCTGATCGTCGGCGAGCACGCGCTGCGGATCGAGGCGTTCGTGATGCGCCAGCCGGACGAGCGCCGCGAGGAGCTCTGGGCCTGGCTGCTCCAGCGCAACGCCCGGATGTACGGGGTGGCCTTCTCCATCGACGCGGTCGGCGACGTCTACCTGACCGGCCGGGTCAACCTGGCCGGGCTCGACGAGGACGAGCTGGACCGGCTGCTCGGGGCCGTCCTGACGTACGCGGACGAGTCCTTCGACAGCATGCTGGAGATCGGCTTCGGCACCGCGATCCGCCGGGAGTGGGAATGGCGGGTCAAGCGGGGCGAGTCGACCGCCAATCTGGCCGCGTTCGCCCACCTCTTCGCGCCGTCGACCAGTTCCGGCCCGGCCACCGGAGGTTCGGACCCGTCATGACGGGTATGCCGCACCGCGCGGTGCGGCACTTGGGACCCACCGCGGGCCGAGGACGGACTGTCGAGGAGCGTGTCCCATGGCTCAGCGCATCAGCTCAGGTCGCGGCACGACTGCGACCAGGACCAAGCGGCAAGCCGGCAACAAGACCCCGAACACGCCGCGGATCTCCGAATCCGAGATCTCCCGGATGCGGGTCGACGACCTGCGTAACCAGCTTCGCCGGCGCGGGGTCTCCGGGATCTCCGCCCTGCGCAAGCCGGAACTGGTGAAGACGCTGGCGAACACCCTGCGGGCGGAGAGCCGAGGCGGTGGCGCGGCACGCAGGCCGACCGGGCCGGCCGGGCGCGCCGCCGCCACGAAGAAGGCGGCCGCCAAGAAGGCACCGGCGAAGCGGACCGCCGCGGCCAAGGCGGTGCCCGCCGCGAAGGTCACCGGTGCGCGGGCGAAGAAGGCCGCCCCCGCGAAGCGGGCCGCGGCGAAGAAGGCCGCCCCCGCGAAGCGAGCCGCGGCGAAGAAGGCGCCCGCCGCGAAGCGGGCGGCCCCCACGAAGAAGGCCGCGGCGAAGAAGGCACCTGCTGCGAAGCGGGCGGCCCCCGCGAAGAAGGCGGCGGTGTCCCGGGCGCGCGGCGCGACGGCGACCGCCGGTGCGGGTCGCCGGACGGCGGTCTCTCCCGGAGGTACGGCGGCGACGCCGGTCCGGACCGGCGGATCCTCAGCCCGTTCGGTGCGGTCGTCCCAGCAGATCACCTCGCTGCAGGATCGTCCGGAGCGTCCCGGGCGGAGCCTGGTGACCGCCAACCACGAGGTGATCCAGCGCTGGGCGCGGGACCGCGGCGCCAAACCGGCCACCATCGCCGGCACCGAGCGGGAAGGCCGGCCGGGCGTGCTGACGTTCAACATCCCCGGGTACCGGGAAAGCAGCCGGATCCGGGAGATCACCTGGGACGACTGGTTCCGGACCTTCGACCTGCGCGGCCTGAACCTGATCTACCAGGAGCAGATGCGGGACGGCCGGCAGAGCAACTTCTTCCGCACCGAGAATCCCAACCGGGAGGACGCCTGAGGTTTGCGGGAATGGTTGGCGGGAACCCGCTGTTGGTCAACACATGGCCCGGAGCAAGGGACAGCCGGATTTCCGACACGGGTGCTGTGACGGGCAAGACAGCAATCTGGGTTGAATCCGGAATCCGGGCGAACTAACTTTATTGCACCGCGCCACGCTTGTAATCGTTCGGGGGAGCGGCGGATCGATCAGATCCGCGCAAGCGAGGCGCGAGGGATCGGGTGGAGCACATCGTTGGGGGACGGTGCCACCCGTGGAACCGGCGGCGCGAGCGGGCGACGCTTACGGGGGTGAGTGTCGCCCGCCGCCGCCGGGCGTACGGTGCGAGCGTCCACCTCGACGGGGGTCGAGGTGGGCGCTCGACGCCGTCCTGGGGCCGGACGCCGCGCGTACCCCGCCTCAGCGGCCCCCGACCAGCGCTTCCGTCCGGTCCGCCGACGCCGCCCGCAGCGCGGCGACCCGGCGTTCCCGAGGCGGCCCGGCGAGCAGGTGACCGACGGCCGCGACCAGGCCCAACCCGCCCACGACGAGCCAGTGCCGCTCGCCGAGGTGCTGCAGGCTCAGGCCGCCCAACGCGGGCGCCACGAAGGACGCCGCCGGGAAGGTCAGGTAGAAGACCGACTGGTAGCGGGCCCGCAGCTCCGGTGGCGCGAGATCCGCGTTGATCTGCGCGTTCGGGGGTGCGGCGAGCATCTGCCCGACGGTCCACACCACCGCCGCGCCCAGATAGAACGGCAGGTGATCGGCGAGGGCGAGCGCGCCGAAGCCGAGCGCCATCAGCCCGGTGGAGGCGGCGAGTACGGTCGACTTCCGGTACGGCTCGATCAGCCGGGGCACGAAGAGTTGCCCCGCCACGATCAGCGCACCGCCGACCGCCACCACCACCCCGTACGCCGAGGGGCCCAGCCCGTCGGCCCGCATCGCCAGCGGCATGATCGTCGAGGTCTGCATGGTGAGCACGGCCAGCAGGAAGCTCAGCCCGACGAAGACGAGGAAGGTCCGATCGGTCAGCGCGGTGTGCAGTCCCGGTTGCCGGGACCGACCCGCCACGGCGCGAGGGGTCGCCACCCGGCGGGACAGCGTCTCGGGGACCTTCAGCGCGATGACGGCCGCCGCGGCCAGCGTCGCGGCGGCGTCGACCAGGAAGAGCGCGAGGAAGCTCGCCTCGGCGAGCAGGCCGGCCAGCAGCGAGGCCACCGCCATGCCGAGGTTGAACGCCCAGAACTGGAGGTTGAACGCGCGCGAGCGGCGTTCCTCGGGCACCACGTCGACGATGGCCGCCACGAAGGCCGGACCCGGCATCGAGTGCACCACCCCGACCAGCGCGGCGAGCACGGCGATCACCGCCAGTTGCCGGCTGAACGCCAGGCCCACCATCAGTGCGGCCGCGCCGAGGTGTGCGGCGAGCAGGGTGGCCCGACGACCCCAGCGGTCGGCCAGCACTCCGCCCAGCAGCGTCCCGCCCGCCCCGCCCGCCCCGTACGCCCCGACCACCAGCCCGGCGAGGGACGCGGAGGCACCCCGTGCGGCGGTCAGGTAGAGCGACAGGAAGAGCATCGCGAAGGCGCCGGCCCGGTTGATCAGCAGGCCGGACCACAGGTACCAGAAGGTGGCGGGGAGCCCGCCGGCCGTGTCGTCCCACCAGCGCCGCAGGCCGCGCACCCGTCCTCCAGGAAGGTTTGTTAACCGGTCCGCCTCAGACCGTAGGGAGCCGGGTCCGACCACGCCAGCGTGGCCCTGATCACCACCCGGACGGGCGTACCTCAGGAACGGACCGGCTCGGCCGGTGCGGTGGCCGCGGCCTCGGCCACCTCCGGCGCTGGCGGCCGGACCACGGTGACCGGCCGGACCGGCGTGGCAAGGGGCCGGAGCTGGACGGCGCGCCGTTCCCGAGCCGGCCCGGAGATCAGGTGGGCCACCGCCGTCACGACGCCGATCGCCGCGCAGCCGAGCCAGAGCGTGCTGTTGCCGGCGTGCTCCCGCACCAGGCCGCCGAGGATCGGCGCGGTGGCTCCGGCCAACTGCCAGGAGAGCGAGAAGACGCCCTGGTAGCGGCCGCGCAGCGCGGCGGGGGAGAGCTCGGCGATGAGCGTGGCGTTGGACGGCGAGTTGAGCATCTCGCCGACCGTCCAGATCAGCACGGTGAGGCCGTAGAACCAGACCGCGTCGGCGAACGCGGTGAGGCCGAAGCCGAAGCCCGTCACGACCGCGGCGAGCGCCAGCACGTGCGAGCGGCTCCGGCCCTTGATCAGCCGGGGTACGAAGAGCTGGCCGACCACGATCAGCACCCCGTTGAGCGCGATCACCGAGCCGTACGTGGCGGGGCTCAGGCCCGAGTCGCCCATCGCGATCGGCAGCATCGAGATGTGCTGGAGGAAGACCAGCGCGGAGAACAGGTTGAGCGCCACGAACCCGAGGAAGACCCGGTCGGTGAGGATGGTCCGCAGGGCGCCGGCGGGGACCGCCGGTCCCTTGGCGACGACCGGGCCGGTCACGGGCGACCGGGTCTCCCCGACCCGGGTGAAGATGATCAGCGCGGTGACCACCGTGGTCGCCGCGTCGACCAGGAAGAGCAGCAGGTAGCCGGCCTCGGCGGCGACGCCCGCGAGCACCGCGGCGCAGGCGAAGCCGAGGTTGATCGCCCAGTAGTTCAGCGAGAAGGCGCGCAGCCGGTCCTTCTCTGGCACCACGTCGACCATCATGGCGCCGAACGCCGGGCGGGCCGCCTCGGCGAACAGGCCCAGCAGCAGCGCGCCCAGGGCTACCGCCCAGAGTGGCCGGGCCAGGCCGAGCGCGAGCATCATGACGGCCGCGCCGAGGTGCGCGGTGAGCAGCGTGGGGCGGCGGCCCCACCGGTCGGTGAGGGTGCCGCCGATCGTGGTGCCGACCGCGCCGCCGACGCCCCACAGGCCGATTACCAGGCCGGCCTGCGAGGCCGAGAAGCCGCGCTCCTTGGTGAGGTAGATGGCCAGGAAGACCAGGACGAACGAGCCGAGCCGGTTGATCAGCGTGCCGGTCCAGAGGTACCAGAAGGACCTCGGCAGCCCGCCCGTGGTGTCCCGGAACCAGCCGCGTACCGTCCGCATCCCGACGCCCCCGTTTTGGTAATGACCGATGAATCCCCAGCGCCTTACAACCTAGTCTCGCCCGGGAGCGCCGGTCATCAGCTTTTCCACGTGGTGGTCGTCACGACCGGTCCCCGCGTGTCCGCCGACGACGTACGGCAGGATGATCCGCATGACTGCGAGCGAGGGGCCCACCGTCGGGACGCTGGTCCTGCTGCGGCACGGCGAGAGCGACTGGAACGCCAAGAACCTCTTCACCGGCTGGGTCGACGTCGACCTGACGGCCAAGGGGGAGAGCGAGGCGCGGCGCGGTGGTGAGCTGCTCCGCGAGCACGGCCTGCTGCCGGACGTGGTGCACACGAGCGTGCTGCGCCGCGCGATCCGCACCGCCGAGCTGGCGCTGGACGTCGCCGAGCGGCACTGGATCGCGGTGCGCCGGTCGTGGCGGCTCAACGAGCGGCACTACGGCGCCCTCCAGGGCAAGAACAAGAAGCAGACCCTGGACGAGTACGGCGAGGAGCAGTTCATGCTCTGGCGCCGGTCGTACGACACGCCGCCGCCGCCGATCGACGACAACGACCAGTGGTCCCAGGTCGGCGACCCCCGGTACGCGCTGCTGCCGACCGAGCTGATGCCGCGGACGGAGTGCCTGAAGGACGTCGTCGACCGGATGCTGCCCTACTGGTACGACTCGATCGTGCCGGACATCCTGGCCGGCCGGACGGTGCTGGTCGCGGCGCACGGCAACTCGCTGCGCGCCCTGGTCAAGCACCTCGACCAGATCTCCGACGAGGCGATCGCCAAGCTGAACATCCCGACCGGCATCCCGCTGCGCTACGACCTCGACCCGCAGCTGCGCCCGCAGACGCTGGGCGGGACGTACCTGGACCCGGAGGCGGCCAGGGCGGCCGCGGCCGCGGTCGCCAACCAGGGCCGCTGAGCTGGTGAGGAAGGGCCCTTGGCAACGAGGTCGTTGCCAAGGGGCCCCTCCCTCGCGGTCAGGCGGCGGCCTCGCCGGTGATCAGGTAGACCACGTGCTCGCCGACGTTCACCGCGTGGTCGGCGAACCGCTCGTAGAAGCGGCCCAGCAGGGTGGCGTCGATCGCGGTCTCCACCCCGTACGGCCAGTCGTCGCCGAGCAGCACGCCGAAGAGGCTCTTGTGCAGGTCGTCCATGGCGTCGTCGTCGCTGTCCAGCTCGGCGGCGAGCGCGGCGTCGGGCTTGGCCAGCACCGAGGCGATCTTCTCGGCCATCCGGTCGGCGATGGCGGCCATGTCGGTGAAGACCGGACGCAGCTCGGCCGGCACCGCGGGGGAGGGGTGCCGGCGCAGCGCCGTCTTGGCCACGTGGTCGGCCAGGTCACCCATCCGCTCCAGGTCGGCCGCCACGTGCAGGGCCGTGATCATCGCCCGCAGGTCGGAGGCGACCGGCGCCTGCCGGGCCAGCAGGTCGCAGACCCGCTCCTCCACGTGCCGGTAGAGGTCGTCGATCTCGGCGTCCCGCGCGACCACGGTCTCCGAGGCCGCGCGATCGGCGGTGAGCAGGCCCCTGGTGGCCTGGCGCAGGGCGGCACGCACCCCCTCCGCCATGTCCACCAGCAGCTGGCTGACAATCTGCAGGTCGGCCCGGAACTCGTCGCGCATCGTCACTTCCTGAGGTCGGTGGCCGCCGGCGGCCGGGATCAGCCGCGTACGGCGTGAGCAGGTGCGCGACCCACCGTAGGCCGGGGTTGCCGGTGCCAAGGTGAACGCGGGTGAACGACGCGGGGCCCGTGAGTGAACTTTCCGGGAAGTGAGCGTGGTTCATCCCGTTCTGCCCGGTCGTCAGGTGAACATTGACCCTACGATCGCCGGGTGGATTGGGCGGTGGCGGTCGCGGTGGCCGTGGCTCTGGTGATCGGACTGATCGCCGGGCTGCTGCTGTCCCGACCCGTCCGGCAGTGGCGGCGAGCGGTGTCATCGGGGAGCGAGGGCTCCCGTCGGCTTACAGGGAGGCCCGCGATTCCGGACGATCAGCAGGGCGGGCTCGCCGGGCTCGGCCGGAAGACGATCGACTCGCTCCGCGCCGGCGTGGTGGTGCTCGACCCGGACGACCAGCCGGTGCTGGTGAACCCGGCGGCGCGGGCGATGGGCCTGCTGCGTACCGGCGGGACGCCCGGCAGCATGGTGGCGCACCCGCTGATCCGTACCCTCGCCGGGCAGGTCCGCCGCACCGGCGTGCGCCGCGAGATCGAGCTGGACCTGCCGCGCGGTCGCGACAGCGCCGGGGACAACCCGCTCGGCGTGCACCTGCGCGCGATGGGGCTGGGCGCCGGCTACATCTCGGTCGAGGCGGCCGACGTCACCGAGTCGCACCGGCTGGCCCGGGTCCGGCGGGACTTCGTGGCCAACGTCAGCCACGAGCTGAAGACCCCGATCGGGGCGCTCCAGCTCCTCGCCGAGGCGCTGGTCGACGCCACCGAGCCGGCCGGTGAGGGCGCGGCCGACCTCTCCGAGGACATGATCGCCGCCCGGCGGTTCGCCGAGCGGATCCAGCACGAGTCGACCCGACTGGGCCGGCTGGTCCAGGAACTGCTGGAGCTGACCCGCCTCCAGGGCGCCGAGCCGCAACCCGCACCCGAGCCGGTCTCCGTGGACTGGGTGATCGCCGAGGTGATCGACCGGACCCGGACCGGGGCCACCGCCCGCCACGTGGAGATCGTGGTCGATGGCCAGCGCGGCCTGACCGTGTACGGTAGCGACAGCCAGCTCGCCACCGCGGTGGCGAACCTGGTGGAGAACGCGATCAACTACTCGGGCGAGGACACCACGGTCCGGGTGACCGCGCGGGCCACCGACGAGCACGTCGAGATCGCCGTGGCCGACCAGGGCATCGGCATCGCCCCGAACGAGGTCGACCGGATCTTCGAGCGGTTCTACCGGGCCGACCAGGCGCGCTCCCGGGCCACCGGTGGCACCGGCCTGGGCCTGGCCATCGTCAAGCACATCGCCAGCAACCATGGCGGTCGGGTGGACGTGTCGAGCACTCTTGGTGGAGGGTCGACGTTCACCCTCCGGCTGCCCGCGCGACCCCCGGACGACCTGGAGGCGACACTCTCCTCCGCTGGGATCGAGGCCGGCCCGGCCGAACTCCGGTAGGCCTGACCGACAGGAAAGGAAACACCCCGTTGAGCCGCGTACTGGTGGTCGAGGACGAGGAATCGTTCTCCGACGCCCTGTCCTACATGCTGCGCAAGGAGGGCTTCGAGGTTTCCGTCGCCGCGACGGGCACCTCCGCCCTCACCGAGTTCGACCGGACCGGCGCCGACATCGTGCTGCTCGACCTGATGCTGCCGGAGATGTCGGGCACCGAGGTCTGCCGGCAGCTCCGCCAGCGCTCGCACGTCCCGATCATCATGGTCACCGCCCGGGACAGTGAGATCGACAAGGTGGTCGGCCTGGAGATCGGGGCCGACGACTACGTGACCAAGCCGTACTCGCCGCGCGAGCTGGTGGCCCGGATCCGAGCGGTGCTGCGCCGGCAGAGCGCGGAGGCGACCGAGTCGGGTGCCCCGACCCTCGCCGCCGGCCCGGTCCGGATGGACATCGAGCGGCACGTGGTGACCGTGGACGGCGGCGCCGTGCAGCTGCCGCTCAAGGAGTTCGAGCTGCTGGAGCTGCTGCTGCGCAACGCCGGCCGGGTGCTCACCCGGGGGCAGCTGATCGACCGGGTCTGGGGCGCCGACTACGTGGGCGACACCAAGACGCTGGACGTGCACGTCAAGCGGCTGCGCTCCAAGATCGAGCCGGAGCCGTCGGCGCCGCGATACATCGTCACGGTCCGGGGCCTGGGCTACAAGTTCGAGCCCTGACCGTCCGCCTCTGGTGACGGTCTCCTGGCGTGCGGTGTCGCCTTTGGTTGCGGTTTCGGGTGTGGCCCGCCGTGCCCGGCTCCGGGCGGTCAGGCTTGATCCCTGCGCCGGTCACGGCGGGCCACACCCGCGTCGTGGGCCTGCGCCGCCCGGATGTCCGGCCTGCGTGGTTCGCCCGTCGTGTACGGGGTGCCGCACCTGCCCCCCCACGCCCTCGGTGGGCGTCTGGCGGAGCGCCGGTGGCCGTCTGCTGGAGCGCACTGTGGGGAAGATGCGGTCTTTCCCGCGGCCCCGAGGGTCCCTTTCGTGGAGTTTGTCGCGCCCTTTGCGTGCCGGCCGATCCTTGATCGACTCCACATACGGGATGTGGCGGTGTCGGCGGCTGTCGGATACCGCCGTTTACGCGATGTGGAGTGGATCAGCGGAGGTTCGTGGTCGCCTGTCCGGGTGTTCTGGCGCATGGTGTCCGGTTTGCGAGTGACCGGCGGCATCCTGGGGCCGGAATGGCGGGCGGCTGGGGGTCGTTGAACCCGGGTGCACGGCCGAGGAAGGCCCCGTGAGGTGGGGCCGCCGGGGTCGCTTCACGGAGATCTGGGGCGCCGGCACGGTTCCGGAATGATGGCGGGCCGCCGGTCGTTGCACGTGAACCACCGCGATCGAGCCCCCGCAGGGGGTGGCCGGCCCGGAATGATGGTGGGGTCGCCGGTCGTTGCACGTGAGCCACGCGATCGAGGCGCCCCAGTGGGGTGGCCGGGCCCGGAATGTTGGTGGGTCGTCGGTCGTTGGATATGGTCTCGGCGCCGCGAAGAGGCGACCCCCGTCGCCCCGCGAGCTTGCCGGTTCGAAGACTTTCCCCCTGGTTTGAGCGCCTGACGGTGCTTGCGCACATGTAGCCGGCCCCCGTCGGTGTGTGCGCCAACCCCCGAATGGAGCTTTCGTCATGAACACGATGCTGCGTAAGACGGTTCTTGGTGTTGCTGGTCTGGCTTTCACCGGTGGTGTGTTCGCCGGTCCGATCGCCGCTCACGCCGACGCCCCGACCGCCGCTGCCGGGAAGCCGGTCGCCGCGGTGCAGGCCGACAAGCCGGGCGTGGACATGGGGAAGCTGATTCCGCATGGTGTGCAGGGCGCCCAGTCGAAGATCACCCTGAACGACGAGCAGACCGGCAACGTGAAGGCGATCATCGCCGCCACCAAGAAGGCCGGCCTCCCGGAGCGCGCTGCGGTGATCTCGATCGCCACGAGCCTGCAGGAGTCGAAGCTGGAGAACCTGGGCCACCTCGGCGACAAGAATGATCACGACTCGCTGGGCCTGTTCCAGCAGCGCCCGAGTTCGGGTTGGGGTACGCCGGAGCAGATCACCAACCCCGAGTACGCGACCCTGGCGTTCGAGAAGGGTCTGAAGCAGGTCGACGGCTGGCAGGACATGCCGCTGACGAAGGCGGCGCAGACGGTGCAGGTGTCGGCCTACCCGGACGCCTACGCCCAGTGGGAGCAGCAGGCCGCTGACCTGGTCGCCCAGTACTGGAACAGCTGACCCAACAGCTGAGCACAACCGAACACCGTGAACAAGCGCTGCTGGCCGGCACCCGAAGACGGGTGCCGGCCAGCGCCGTCTCCAGACAGCGCCGTCTCCAGACAGCGCCGCCGCCAGGCAGCGCCCCCGCCAGGCAGCGCCGCCTCAAGAGAGCCGTCCCCAGAGACCGCCATCTCCCAGAGAGCGCCGCCTCCAGAGATCTTGAAAGTTGCCGTCCGCAGCGAACGGAAACCTGTCCAAGATCGGAAAACGGCAGGGTTCGTGCCAGAGGAAGAACCGTGACCGGCGGCAGTTGCCGTCCGCCGTGAACGGCAACTGTCCAAGATCGGAAGGCAGCAACGGGCTCCGGAGGATGAATCGTGACCGGCGGGCGGGCAAGGCGCACGACGGGGCTGGGGGCGAGGGTGACCGGCGCAGGGATCAAGCCTGATCGCCCGGAGCCGGTCACCCTCGCCCCCAGCCCACAAGCGCAACCACCGACCCGGACCCAGCTCAGAACCGCAACCCAGAGCCCGCCCACAAGAGCAACCCCGGTCAGGCCACCCAGGCGTAGCGGCGCTCAGGCCGACCGGCCGCGCCGTATTTCAGCGTCACCTCGGCCCGCCCAGTGCCGGAGAAGTGCTCCAGGTAGCGGCGGGCGCTGACCCGGGAGATGCCCACCCGGTCGGCGCACTCGCTGGCGGAGAGGGTGCCGACGTGCTCGCGCAGGGCGCGTTCCACCAGTTCGGCGGTCTCGGGGCTGAGCCCGCGCGGCAGGGCCGGGGTGGCGACGGTCGAGCCGCTGCGGGAGAGCACCCGGTCGACGTCGGCCTGGTCGGCGACCACCGCCGTACGCAGCGCGGTGCGGCGGGCGGCGTACTGCTCCAGGCGGGTGCGCAGCTCGTCGAAGCCGAACGGCTTGAGCAGGTAGTTGACCGCGCCGTAGCGGACCGCGCGGCGTACCGCCTCGGCCTCGCGGGCGGCGCTGATCACCAGGACGTCGCAGTCGTGCCGGGCGGCCCGGATCCGGGTCACCACGTCCAGGCCGAACATGTCGGGCAGGTAGAGGTCGAGCAGGACCAGGTCGGGCCGCAGCTCGTTGACGGCGGCCACCGCCTGCTCGCCGGTGCTGGCGGTGCCCACCACCCGGAAGCCGTCGATTCGTTCGACGAACCCGCGGTGGATCCGGGCCACCATGAAGTCGTCGTCGACGACGAGCACGTCGATCATCGCGCCTCCTCCAACATGCTGGCCAGTACCGACATCCGGGCGGTGAACATGGCGCCCTCGTCGGTGTTCGTCACCGCCACCTCGCCGCCGCGACGGTGACACACCAGGCGGGTGAGTGCCAGGCCGATGCCCCGCTCGCCGCTGTCGGCCGCCTTGGTGGTGAAGCCGTGGGTGAAGACCTCCTGCGCAAGTTCCGGCGCGACCCCGGGACCGGAGTCGCGGACGATGATCTCCACCGAGGCGGCGTCCTGCCGCAGCTCGACCTCGACCCAGGCGGGGCGGTCGGACGCGTCTCCGCCCACCGCCTCGACCGCGTTGTCCACCAGGTTGCCGAGCACCGTGGCGACGTCCGCCGACAGCTCCGCCGGCAGCCGGTCCAGCCCGGTCCGCTCGGAGATCCGCAGCTCCACCCGGCGTTCCGCGGCCAGCGCCGACTTCGCCATGAGCAGCGCCGCGATGGCCGTGTCGTGGATCCGGCTGGTGACCGTCAGGTCGAGCGAGGCGCGGTGGCGGCTCAGCGCGTCCACGTAGCGGACCACCTCGTCGTGCTCGCCGATCTGGATCAGCCCGGAGATGGTGTGCAACTGGTTGGCGAACTCGTGGGTCTGCGCCCGCAGCAGCTCCGTGGTGCTGCGGAACGAGCCGAGTTCCTGCTCCAGCCGGGCCAGCTCGGTCCGGTCCCGCAGGGTGGTGACCGAGCCCAGCCGGCGGCCGTCCTTGCGGACCGTCATCCGGTTCATCACCAGCACCCGGCCGCGCCGGACCACCACCTGGTCCCGGGCTTCCGGGCCGCTGCCGGCGCCAGCCAGCACGTCCCGCAGCCGGCCGCTGATCCGCAGCTCGCGGAGGCTGCGGCCGAGACAGTTTTCGGGCAGGTCGAGCAGCCGCCGGCCCACCGCGTTCACCAGGGTGACCCGCTGCTGCGGGTCCAGCGCGATCACCCCCTCGGCGATGCCGTGCAGCAGCGCCTCCCGGTGCTCGGCCAGCCCGGCGATCTCCCGGGGTTCCAGGCCGAGGGTCTGCCGCTTGATCCGGCGGGCCAGCAGCCACGACCCGACCACCCCGAGACCGCAGGCGATGCCCAGGTAGGTGATCAGGTACGAGGAGGCCCCGACCAGCCGTTCCGACCAGGTCGGCGACTTCTCACCGACGACCACCACGCCCAGGTATCGGCCGAGGTTTTCCTCCTTCCGGTCCCCGAGCACCGGCACCTGGGCCACCAGCTGCCGGGTGCCGTCGACCTCCAGTTCGCCGAACCAGCTGCGCCCCTCCTGGGCCACCCGGGGGTCGCCGAGCACCACGGGGCTGCCGACCAGCGTCGGGTCCGTCGAGCTGACCACCCGGCCCCGCTCGTTGGCCACGGTCACGTGGGTCACCCCGGACCGGATCAGCGTGTTCTGCAGCAGCGGTGCGATCGCCTCGCCGGGCGCGGGCTGGTTGAGCCAACCCCGGAGCAGGGTGTTGCCGGCCAGCTCTTCGCCGAGCGCGGCGACCCGGCGCCCCTCGACCCGGTTGAAGGTGGCCGCGGACTGGGCCAGCGAGACAGCGGCCACCGCCACCAGCACCACGACGATGATCGCGAGCTGGAGGACGAGCAACTGCCCGGCGAGCGTACGGCGCCGGGACGTGACCGCGACCACAAAGACCTCAACTTCCGCTGGTGACACAACGCAGACAGCTTGCCTGCTCAGAGGCCACCATCTTGCCGCCGGACTCATTCGAAACGGAAGAGAAACATGATGGCAACTAGGAGAAACCTGCTGGTCATGGGCGTGGCCGCCGCGACGGCGCTCGCCCTGGGCGCCTGCGGTGCCACTGCCGACAAGGGTGGGGCCGGTGCCGCCGACGACGGCAAGCCGGTCAGCGGGCTGCGGATCATGGTCCCGAACACCCCCGGTGGTGGATACGACACCACGGCCCGTACCGCCGCGAAGGTGATGGAGGACGCCAAGATCGCCACCGGCGTGCAGGTGTTCAACCTGCCCGGCGCGGGCGGCACGGTCGGCCTCCAGCGGACCGTGAACGAGAAGGGCAACGGCAAGCTCGCCATGCAGATGGGGCTGGGCGTCGTCGGTGCCTCGTACACCTCCAAGTCCGCGGCGACGCTGACCCAGACCACGCCGCTGGCGAAGATGATCGAGGAGGCCGGCGCCATCGTGGTGCCGAAGAACTCCCCGTACAAGACCATCAACGACCTGGTCGCGGCCTGGAAGGCCAACCCCAAGGGCATCGCCGTCGGCGGCGGCTCCTCGCCCGGCGGCCCGGACCACCTGCTGCCCATGCAGCTGGCCAAGACCGTCGGCATCGACCCGCGCCAGGTCAACTTCGTCTCGTACGACGGTGGTGGCGAGCTGCTGCCGGCCGTGCTCGGCGGCAAGGTCGCCTTCGGCGCCAGCGGCTTCGGCGAGTTCCTCGACCAGGTCGAGGCCGGCCAGATCCGGGTCCTCGCGGTGACCAGCGAGGCGCCGATCGAGGCGCTGAAGGACGTGCCGACCCTGAAGTCCTCCGGCATCGACCTGGTCTTCACCAACTGGCGGGGCATCGTGGCGCCGCCCGGGATCAGCGACGCCGACAAGAAGGTGTGGATCGACGTGCTGACGAAGATGCACGACTCGGAGGAGTGGAAGGCCGAGCTGAAGAAGCGTGGCTGGACCGACGCGTTCGTCACCGGCGACGAGTTCGGCGCCTTCCTGACCGAGCAGGACAAGGCAGTGGCCGACGTGCTCAAGCAGCTCGGGCTGGCATGACCGGCAGGACGACCCGACCGGACCGGGGCGGCGACCCGCCGTCCCGGCCGGCCGTACCGACCATGCCGGACCAGGCGGGGCCGCCGGACCGGGAGACGGGCGGCCTGCCCCCCGTGCCCGCCCCGGTCGCGGACCCGCCGGCCGCCGACCCGGCGGGTTCGCCCGCCGGGTCGGCGGCACCCTCCGCCGGGCCGGACGGCGAGCAGGCGACGGCGCGGCCGGACCGGGCGCAGTACGGGGTCTGCGCGTTCCTCGCCCTGGTCGGCGGCTTCGTGATCATCGACGCGCTGCGGGTCGGACACGCGGTGAGCACCGCCGACCCGATCGGCCCGAAGCCCGTGCCGATCCTGCTCGGCGTGCTGCTGCTCATCGTCGCCGCGATCTACGCGGTGGACGTGGCCCGCGGCGGCGCCGGTGAGCCGGAGGCCGGCGAGGACGTCGACCTGGCCACCCCGATCGACTGGCGGACGGTGCTGCTGCTGATCGGCGCGTTCGTGGTCAACGCCGTGCTCATCGACCGGCTCGGCTGGGTGATCAGCGGGACGATCCTCTTCTGGGGGTCGGCGTACGCGCTCGGCAACCGCCACTACTTCCGGAACCTGCTGATCGCCGTCGCGCTGTCGCTGGTCACGTTCTACACGTTCGCCATCGGGCTCGGCGTCAACCTGCCCGCAGGCGTACTGCAAGGGATCCTGTAATGGAAAACCTGGGCAATCTGCTCGACGGGTTCGCCAACGTGGTGACCCCGATGAACCTGCTGATCGCGCTGCTCGGCGTGACCATCGGCACCGCGGTCGGCGTGCTGCCCGGCATCGGCCCGGCGATGACGGTGGCGCTGCTGCTGCCGGTCACCTACGGCATGGAGCCCACCCAGGCGTTCATCATGTTCGCCGGCATCTTCTACGGCGGCATGTACGGCGGCTCGACCACCTCGATCCTGCTCAACACCCCCGGCGAATCGTCGTCGGTGGTGACGGCCATCGAGGGCAACAAGATGGCCAAGGCCGGCCGGGCCGCACAGGCCCTGGCCACCGCAGCGATCGGCTCGTTCGTCGCCGGCACCATCGCCACCCTGGCGCTGGTCCTGGTGATGCCCCCGGTGGTGGCCTTCGCGATCAGCCTCGGCGCGCCGGACTACTTCGCGGTCATGCTGCTGTCGTTCGTGGCGGTCACCGCGGTGCTCGGCTCGTCCCGGGTACGCGGCTTCGCCTCGCTGCTGATCGGCCTGATCATCGGCCTGGTGGGCATCGACTCGGTGAGCGGCCAGCAACGGCTCACCTTCGGCCTGCCGCAGCTGGCCGACGGCATCGACGTGGTCGTGGTGGCGGTCGGCATCTTCGCCGTCGGCGAGGCGCTCTGGATCGCCGCCCACCTGCGCCGCAAGTCCGGCGAGGTGATCCCGGTCGGCCAGCCGTGGATGGGCCGGGAGGACTGGAAGCGGTCCTGGAAGCCCTGGCTGCGCGGCACCGTCTTCGGGTTCCCGTTCGGCGCGCTGCCGGCGGGCGGGGCCGAGATCCCGACCTTCCTGTCGTACGCCACGGAGAAGAAGCTCTCCAAGCACAAGGAGGAGTTCGGCCGGGGCGCGATCGAGGGAGTCGCCGGCCCGGAGGCGGCCAACAACGCCTCGGCCGCCGGCACGCTGGTGCCGATGCTGGCCATCGGCCTGCCCACCAACGCCACCGCCGCGGTGATGCTGGCCGCCTTCCAGCAGTACGGCATTCAGCCCGGCCCGCTGCTGTTCACGCGGGAGTCCGGGCTCGTCTGGACGCTGATCGCCAGCCTCTTCATCGGCAACCTGTTGCTGCTGGTGCTCAACCTGCCGCTCGCCCCGGCCTGGGCGCGCCTGCTGCGGATCCCGCGCCCGTACCTGTACGCCGGGATCATTTTCTTCGCCACCATGGGTGCGTACGCGGTCAACGCCCAGCCGTTCGACCTGTTCCTGCTGCTCACCCTCGGCCTGCTCGGCTTCGGCATGCGCCGCTTCGGCCTGCCGATCCTGCCGCTGATCGTGGGTGTCATCCTCGGCCCGCGCGCCGAGTTGCAGGGCCGGCGGGCGCTGCAGCTCTCCGGCGGCGAGCTGCACGGGCTGATCGGCGGCTGGGTGTCCTGGCTGATCTACGCCACGGTCGTTGTGGTGCTCCTCTGGCCGCTGATCGGGCGGTTCGTGGTCCGTCCGCTGCGGGGAAGGTTGGTGACCGGATGACCGTGCTGGTGGGCTACGTGCCGTCCCCGCTCGGCGAGGCGGCCCTGCGGGCGGCGATCGAGCAGGCCCGGTTCCGCGAGGAGCCGATCCTCGTGGTGAACACGTCCCGCGGCGACGCGTACGCGGACCCGCGGCTGGCCCAGGAGGATGACCTGGAGCGGGTCACCCGCGAGCTGACCGCCGCCGGGGTGCCGCACAGCATGCGGCAGCTCGTCCGGGGGAAGGACGCGGCCGAGGAGATCGAGGAGATCGTCGAGGCTGAGGACGTGTCCCTGGTGGTGATCGGCATCCGGCACCGCACCCCGGTCGGCAAGCTGATCATGGGGTCGGCCGCGCAGGAGATCCTGCTCCGGGTGCCCTGCCCAGTCCTCGCGGTGAAGGCTGGCTGAGTGGCGCCCGGGGGCTTGACGGCTCCCGGGCGCGCCCAGACCGCCCTGCTGCTCACGCACACCATCGTGCTGCAGGCGGTCACCTTCATGCTCCGACCGGCGTCCGCGTACCGGGCGCTCGAACTGGACGTGCCGGGGGCGTGGCTGGGCGTGCTCGGGGCCAGTTTCGCCGTCGTACCGCTGGTGCTGGCCGTGCCGAGCGGGCACGCGGTCGACCGGTTCGGCGAGCGCCGGGTGGCGCTCGCCGGGTCGGCCCTGCTCGCCGCCGCCGGCCTCGGGTTCGTGCTGCTCGCCGGCTCGGTGGCCGGTCTGGTGCTGGCCAGCATGCTGCTCGGCACCGCCCATCTCTGCGCGGTGGTGGCCCAGCAGGCGCTGGTCGCCAACCGCACCCCGGCCGACCGCTACGACGCGGCGTTCGGCTACTACACCTTCGCCGCCTCGCTGGGGCAGGCGCTCGGGCCCGGCCTGATCGTGGTCTTCGGCGGGGACCGGCCCATCCCGGACACCGGGGCCATCTTCCTCGGCGCCGCCGCGCTGGCCGTGCCGCTCCTGGTCGCCGCCGCGTTCCTCCGCCCGTCGGCGCACCACCGGGCCGCGGCGGGACCGGCCGCCGGCGGGATGCGGGACCTGCTCCGCCAGCCCGGGCTGGTGCGCGCCCTCACGGTCAGCTGCGTGGTCCTCGCGGCGGTCGACATCACCCTGGTCTACCTGCCCGCCCTCGGCGCCGAGCGGAGCATCGCGGCCGGCGAGATCGGCCTGCTGCTCGGGCTGCGCGCGGTCGCGTCGATGCTCTCGCGGCTGGGGCTCGGCCGGCTGGTTGCCGCAATCGGCCGGCTCCGGCTGCTGATCGGCACGGTCGCCCTCTCCGCCACCGGGCTGGCGCTGCTGCTGCCGCCACTGCCGTTCTGGGCGATGGCCGTGGTAGTCACCGTCGCCGGCCTCGGCCTCGGCGCGGGACAGCCACTGACCATGTCGTTCCTGGCCGAGTCGGCGCCGCCCGGGCTGCGCGGCCGGGCGATGTCGCTGCGGCTGACCGGCAACCGGCTCGGGCAGGTGCTCATCCCCAGCGCCGCCGGTGTGCTGGCGGCCGGTGCCGGCGCGGCCGGCGTGCTCGCCTGCACCGCCGCGGGCCTGGCCGGCGCCGCCGTCGCCGCCACCGGCCTGCACCGCCCGGATCCGAACCCCGACTGAAAGGACGACCATGGAAACTCCCACCACCGCCGACCTCTACGACCGGTACGGCGACACCCTCGGCTCGTGCGACGCCCAGCTGCGCCAGTTCGGCGGGGTGCCGGCCTTCGGCGGTCCGGCCGTGACGGTGCGCTGCTTCGAGGACAACGCCCTGGTGAAGACGATCGTCGCCGAACCGGGGGAGGGCCGGGTCCTGGTGGTGGACGGTGGCGGCTCCGTGCACACCGCCCTGATGGGCGACCTCATCGCCGGCACGGCGGCGGAGAACGGTTGGGCCGGCGTGGTGATCAACGGCGCGGTCCGGGACGTGGCCGCCCTGCGTACCCTCCCGATCGGCATCAAGGCGCTCGGCACGAACCCGCGCAAGAGCGCCAAGACCGGCGTCGGCGAGCGGGACGTGCCGGTGTTCTTCGGCAACTGCGTCTTCGCGCCGGGCGCGCACGTCTACAGCGACGACGACGGGGTGGTCGTCCTGCCCGTCGACGGGCCGGCGTAGCCGGGGTCAGCCCTCGCTGGCCGGGTGGGGGGCGACCTGACCCTGGCGCAACCGGGCCGCGCACAGCTCCGCGAGCTTCACGTACGCGGGCGCGCCGATCAGCGCGGTCAGCTCCGGGCCGTAGGAGAGGTACATCGGCTCGGCGCCGACGTGCGCGTCGGTGGAGGAGGTGCACCACCAGTCCAGGTCGTGCCCGCCCGCGCCCCAGCCCCGCCGGTCGAACTCGGCGATCGTGGAGATCAGCACCTTGGTGTTGTCCGGCCGCTTGTGCCAGTCCTGGTCCCGGCGGATGGGCAGCTGCCAGCAGACGTCCGGCTTGTATTCCAGGGGGTGCACCCCGTCGCGCAGCGCCTGGGCGTGCAGCGCGCAGCCGCCCCCGCCGGCGAAGTCGGCGTCGTTGAGGAACACGCACGGCGAGTCGGCGTCCCGGGTGGCCGTACGACGGGCCGGGTTCTTCCCGTCGATGGTGTCGTTCTCGGTCCAGTTCTTGAAGCCCTTGCGGAAGTGCTGCCAGGTCTCCGGGGTGAGCCGCTTGACCGCGGCGCGGACCCGCTTCTCGTCGTCGGAGTCAGTGAAGAACGCGCCGTGCGAGCAGCAGCCGTCCGCGCCCCGGCCGGCGATGATGCCGTGGCAGCCCTTGCCGAAGATGCACGTCCACCGGGAGAGCAGCCAGGTCAGGTCGGCGCGGATCACGTGCTTCTCGTCCGCCGGGTCGACGAACTCGATCCACTCCCGGGGGAAGTCCAGCTCCACCTCCCGGCTGCGCGGGTCGTCCGGGTCGTCCACCAGCACCTGCAGCTCGATCTGGCCTGTCACCCGGACCAGCGTACGCGTGGTCGGCCCGGCCGGCCGGCGAGCCGGGGAAACGTGTTGGCCCTAGGGTCGTCACCATGCGACTGGGTGTTCTCGACGTCGGTTCGAACACGGTGCACCTGCTGGTGGTCGATGCCCACCACGGGGCGCACCCGTGGCCGGCGCACTCGGAGAAGGTGGTGCTCCGGCTGGCAGAGCAGATCGGTCCGGACGGCGCGCTGACCGAGGCGGGCGCGGACGGGCTGGTCAAGGCCGTCGGCATGGCCCGCGCCGCGGCGGCCGGGCTGGCGGTCGACGACCTGCTCGCCTTCGCCACCTCCGCGGTCCGGGACGCCAGCAACGCCGGGGAGGTGCTGGCCCGGGTCCGCGACGAGACCGACGTACGGCTGGAGGTGCTCACCGGCGCGGACGAGGCGCGGATGACCTTCCTCGCGGTCCGGCGGTGGTTCGGCTGGTCCGCCGGGCGGCTGCTGGCGCTCGACATCGGTGGCGGCTCGCTGGAGCTGGCGGCCGGCATCGACGAGGAGCCGGACGTGGCGATCTCGCTGCCGCTCGGTGCCGGGCGGCTGAGCCGGGAGCGGCTGCGGGTGGATCCGTCCGGCGCCGTGCCGCCGTCGGCCGAGGCGGTGGAGGAGCTGCGGGAGTACGTCCACACCATGCTCGACCCGGTGGTGAAGCAGTTGGCCGAGGTGGGCTGGGAGCGGCCGGTCGCCAGCTCGAAGACGTTCCGGACGCTGGCCCGGCTGGCCGGGGCCGCCCCGTCGAGCGCCGGGCTGTGGGCCCCGCGCAGCCTGACCCGGACCGGGCTGCGGCAGGTGCTCGGCTTCATCCGGCACATCCCGCCGGCGCAGCTGCCTGAGCTGGAGGGGGTCAGCGCGGGGCGGGCCCACCAGCTGCTGGCCGGTGCCGTGGTGGCCGAGGCGGTGATGCGCCGGCTCGACGTGGACCGGGTGGACATCTGCCCGTGGGCGCTGCGGGAGGGGGTCATCCTTCGCCGGCTGGATCAGCTGGTGCCGATGTGATCGGGGTCGGTCTGGGCGGTTTGGGGAGGCTCGTCCTGATGGGCTGCGGCGGAGGCGGTTACCCTGAAGGGTGTGACTTCCCGCGTGCCGGTGCTCCTCTCCAGTTCCTCGGTCTTCCCTGAGCGGACCGCGGCGGCGTTCCAGCTCGCCTCGGCGCTCGGGTATGACGGCGTCGAGGTGATGGTCTGGACCGACGTGGTGAGCCAGGACCCGGGTGCGCTGCGCGGCCTGGCCGACCACTACGGCGTGCCGGTCCTCTCGGTGCACGCGCCGTGCCTGCTGGTCACTCAGCGGGTGTGGAGCCCCGACCCGTGGGAGCGGCTGCGCAAGGCCGCCGAGCTGGCCGAGACGCTGGAGGCGCCCACGGTCGTGGTGCACCCGCCGTTCACCTGGCAGCGGGACTACGCCCGCAACTTCGCGGACGGCCTCGACACGATCGCCGGGCAGTTCGGCGGGCTGCGCTTCGCGGTGGAGAACATGTACCCGGTACGGATGGCCGGCCGGCAGTTCGTCCCGTACGTCCCGGGCTGGGACCCGACCGACACCGGCTACGCCGCGTACACCCTGGATCTCTCGCACTGCGCCGCCTCGCACACCGACGCCCTGGCGATGGCCGACCGGATGGGGGCCGGCCTGGCCCACGTGCACCTGGGCGACGGCACCGGCGAGGGGCGCGACGAGCACCTGGTGCCCGGGCGCGGCGGCCAGCCCTGCGCCGAGCTGCTCCGCTCGCTGGCCGGCCGCGGCTTCACCGGCTCGGTGGCAGTGGAGGTCACCACGCGGGGCGCGAAGAGTCGCGCGGTGCGCGAGGCCGACCTCCGCGAGGCGCTGGAATTCGCCCGCGCCAACCTCACCGCCCCGTCCCCGGTCGACGCCTGACCCGGGGGTCAGCTGACCGGGGTGAGCGGTTCCGACTGGGCCGGGACGGCCAGCTGGTCGCCGACGGCGGCCCGCTTGCGGGCCCGGTGGGCGGCCACGTGGGAGCGGGTGGCGCAGCGCTCCGAGCAGAACCGCCGGCAGCAGTTCGACGACGTGTCCAGGTAGACGTTGCCGCAGCGCTCGTCGGCGCAGACGCCGAACCGGGCGCTGCCGTATTCGCAGAGCCAGACCGACAGGCCCCAGACCGCGCCGGCCAGGTATTCCGACGAGACCGAGGCGCCCCGGCCGGTCACGTGCATGTGCCAGTCGCTGGAGTCGTGGCCGGAGATGCGCGGCTGCACCGGGAACGCCTCCAGCAGCGCGTTCAGCTCCGCCACCGCCGCGGCGTCCCGGCCCGAGGTGCCGTACTCGAAGACGTCGCGCAGGCGCTTCTGCGCCCGCCGGAGGATCGCCAGGTCCCGTTCCGTGACCTCGTCGCGCATCCACGCGTTCTCGTCCGGGAAAAGGGCCCGCAGGTCGTCGAGGTCGTCCAGACGGGTGTTGACGAGATCAACTCCGGTCCGGGCGTACGCGTCGAAGTTCACGAGACCAACGGTAGACGACTCATGGCGTTCGCGGCGTGTCGATGAAGTGGGGGAGGAACCGGGCGTAACTGTCGGTGATGAGGCTCGCGCTCTCCCGCACCCCGGCACCGGCCGACTCACCGTCGACGATCCAGCTCCCCAGCACCATGCGATTGCCGTCGAAATCGGGCAGCGCCCGGAACTCCTGGTAACAGAAGCCCTCGTCGCCGTAGCTGCCCGGACTGGTGATCTCGGTGCCGCCCGCGACGATGCGCACCGCGGCGCCCTCCCGGCCGAGCAGCGGCTTCGCCACGTACTCGGTCATCCCGCGCGGCGAGTCCAGATACGCCGGCAGCAGGTACTCGTGGTCCGGATACAGCTCCCAGAGCACCGCCAGCAGCGCCTTGTTCGACAGCAGCAGCTTCCAGGCCGGCTCGATCCAGGTGGTCGGGGTGCCCGGCGCCAGCGCCGGCGGCCCGTACGGCTCGGCCAGCATCCACTCCCAGGGATAGAGCTTGAAGCAGGTGGTGACCGGCCGGTCGGCGGCGTCCACGAAGCGCCGCCCGTCCCAGCCGATCTCCTGGATCGGCATGAGCGTGACGTCCAGCCCGGCCTGGCGGGCCGTCTCGGCCAGGTAGCCGGCGGTGATCTGGTCCTCGCCCGACTCCTCCTCCGCGGACCAGACCACGTGCACCCGGCGGTCGTGCAGGCCGGCGCCGATCTTCGCCCACGCCCCGACCAGCCGCTCGTGCAGGCTGTTCCACTGGTCCGCCGCGGGCCGGGTGTGCTCCAGCCAGTACCACTGGACGATGCTCGCCTCGACCAGGGCGGTCGGGGTGTCCGCGTTGTACTCCAGCAGCTTGGGCGGCCAGCAGCCGTCGTACCAGAGGTCGAAGCGGCCGTAGAGGGTGGGCGGGGCCTCCCGCAGCGCCCGGGCGACCGCCTCGGCGGCCCAGGCCGGGATGCCGAACTCCGCGTACCGGTTGCGAGCCACCACGTGCTCGGCGGCGGCCACCGACATCCGGTGCAGCTCCTCGGTCGCCTCCTCCAGCCGCAGCACCTCGTCCAGCCCGAAGGCGTACGCGGCGGTCTCGTCCCAGTACGACATCACCCCGCCGTCGGGCAGTTCGGTGTCGACGTACACCAGCCCCTGCGCGCGGACGGTGGCGTCCCAGTCGGGGCGCGGGACGCTAGCCTCGCGGCGCACCTCAGCCGCCGCAGGAGGCGAGGTGGCTGCCGAAGCCGCCCCAGGCGGGCAGCGCCGCGGCGACCGGCGCGGAGGTGTCCCGGGCGGCGGCGGGCGCCGGGATCCGCGACGCCATGGCGACGCTGTCCCCGCCACCGCCGGCCGGCCCGAGAGCGCAGTCGTCATCGTCGTCGGTCAGGTTGCAGCCCGAGAGGGCGAGCGCGAGGGCGGTCAGCGCGCCGAGCTGCACGGTGGCCGACCGGAGCCGGCGTCGGGGGTGTCGTTCCACAAGATCGTTGTAGCTGATCGATGCCAGCCCCCTGCTTTCCCCCAGGGTGAACGCCGCGTGACGTTGGCCGCCGCCCCCCGGCGGGGGTCGGCGGCCGGGCGTTACGCTCAGCTCATGCTCCGTACCGTCATCCTCGCCGCCTCCCGGTCATCCCGGGTCGAGCGGCTCGTCGCGACGGCCCCGTTCACCCGGGACGTCGTCCGCCGGTTCGTTGCCGGTGCCGGCACCGACGACGCGCTGCGCGCGACCCGTGCACTCGTCACCGACGGCCAGGCGGTCACCCTCGACTACCTCGGCGAGGACACCGTCACCCCCGAGCAGGCGAACGCCACCCGGGACGAATACCTCAAGCTGCTGCGGCTGCTCTCCGCCGCCGAGCTCACCCCCGCGGCCGAGGTGAGCGTGAAGCTCTCCGCGCTCGGGCAGAAGTTCGACGAGCAGCTCGGCTACGACAACGCGCGGGCGATCTGCGCGGCGGCCGACGCGGCGGGCACCACGGTGACCCTGGACATGGAGGATCACACCACCACCGACTCGACGCTGGACATCCTCGCCAAGCTGCGCAAGGACTACCCGTCGACCGGTGCCGTGCTCCAGGCGTACCTGCGGCGTACCGAGTCGGACTGCCGCGAGCTGGCCGGCGCCGGGTCGCGGGTGCGGCTCTGCAAGGGCGCGTACAAGGAGCCGGAGTCGGTGGCCTACCAGTCCGCCCGCGAGGTGGACAAGTCGTACGTGCGGTGCCTGAACGTGCTGATGTCCGGGGACGGCTACCCGATGCTGGCCACCCACGACCCGCGGCTGATCGCCATCGGCGCGGACCGGGCCCGCTGGTTCGACCGCGGGCCGGACCGCTTCGAGTTCCAGATGCTGTACGGCATCCGCCCCGAGGAGCAGGCCCGCCTGGTCGGCGAGGGCTACACGGTGCGCACCTACGTCCCCTACGGCGACGAGTGGTACGGCTACCTGATGCGGCGGCTGGCCGAGCGCCCGGCCAACCTGGCGTTCTTCGGCCGCGCGCTGATCTCCAAGAAGTGAGCTGACCGAACGGCGAACGGGCTGGCGGGACGGATGTCCCCCGGCCCGTTCCGTGTTTTCCGGGGCGGGCTTGACGCTGAAAGCTAATGGTATTAGCTTTCTGGCTATGACAGCTAGCCAGGTGTCGCGGGACGGCGGAACGATCGCGTACGAGGTGCACGGGGAGGGGCCGATGGTGGTCCTCTCGCACGGCATGGGGGAGAACCGGGCGGCCTTCCGGCACCTGGTGCCCCGGCTGGTGGCGGCCGGCTACCGGGTGGCCTCGGTCGACGTCCGCGGGCACGGCGACTCCAGCGCCCACTGGCCCACGTACGCCCCGGCCGAGGTGGGCGCCGACCTGCTCGCCGTGGTCCGGGCGCTCGGCGGCGGCCCGGCCACCCTGGTCGGCAGCTCGTCCAGCGCGGCGGCCGTGGTCTTCGCCGCCGCCGACGCGCCCGAGCTGGTCAACGGCATCGTGCAGGTCAGCCCGTTCGTCGCCGTGCCGAACCCGAACCCGGTCATGCGGCTGGCGCAGGCGGTCGTGCTGCGCAGCCCCCGGCTGTTCGGGATGTTCCACCGCACGCTCTTCCCGTGCGGGCGGCCGGACGACGACGCCGCGTACCGGAAGGAGCTGGTCGCCAAGCTGCGCGGCCGGATGGCCGCGGTGCGCGGCGTGGTCGCGCCGGTCGAGCCGCACTGGACCGCACGCACCCGCGACGTGCGGCAGCCGGTGCTGGTGCTGATGGGTACGAAGGACCCGGACTTCCCGGATCCGGGCGCCGAGGCGCGGGCCGCCCGGCGGCTGTTCGCCACCGCCGAGGCCCGCATGATCGCCGAGTCCGGCCACTACCCGCACGCCGACCAGCCGGACGCCACCGCCGCCGACCTCGTCGAGTTCCTGGCGGTGACCTCCCGTGCCTAGGGCCGGCCTCACCCCGGCGGCCGTGGTCCGGGAGGCGGCCGTGCTCGCCGACGAGGTCGGCTACGACCGGCTCACCCTGGCCGCGCTCGCCGGCCGGCTCGGGGTGGCGCTGCCCAGCCTCTACAAGCACATCAAGGGCGCGGACGACCTGCACCGGAAGCTCGCCGTGCTGGTGACCACCGAGGTGGCCGACGAGCTGACCACCGCCGCCGCGGGCCGGGCCGGCGGCGACGCGCTCTGCGCGGTGGCCACGGCGTTCCGCGAGTACGCGCGCCGCCACCCCGGGCGCTACGTGGCCGCCCAGCGGGCGCCGGATCCCGCCGACCCCGAACACCTCGCCGCCGCCGAGCGGGCCGTCGGCGCCGTCTACGCGATCCTGCGCGGATACGGCCTCACCGGCGACGCGGCCGTCGACGCCACCCGGATGTTCCGGGCCGCGGTCCACGGCTTCATCACTCTCGAAGCGGCCGGCGGATTCGGCCTGCCCCGGGAGATCGACCGCTCCTTCGACCAGATGGTGTCCGCGCTCGACACCGCCTACCGGGGCTGGAGGTCCCGATGAAGGCGCCGTTGCTGGGGCTCATCTTCCTGCTGGAACTGGCGCTGCTCGTGGCCGCCGGTTGGTGGGGCTTCACCCGCGACGCCGGCTGGCCGGTTCGGCTGCTCGCCGGCCTCGGCGCGCCGCTGCTGATCGCCGTGGTGTGGGGCCTGTTCTGCTCGCCGAAGGCCAGCGTGCCGCTGCCCGCGGCGGCCAAGCTCACCGTGCAGGCCGCCTGCTTCGCCACCGGAGGGCTGCTGCTCGCGTGGGCCGGGCGGCCGGCGCTCGGGGTGCTGCTGGTCGCCCTCTGGGCGGTGGACAAGGCCCTGCTCACGTTCCTCGGCGACCCCATCTGAGCCGGCGTAGACCAGGACGCCCGTCTGCCCTGCGCCCTTGCCGTGCGGAGCTCTGGCCGGATCGCCCGATCGGTCGTACCCTTCGCCGGTGACCGACGGTGACGAGCAGGCCGAGCAGCCGGGCCCAACTCCCGTGACCGATGGCGAGCAGCCCGCTCCACCCCCTGCGCCGAGCGGTGCAGCACCGCGTTCCCGCCAGCGCTGGCCGCTCTGGACCGCGCTCGCGCTGGTACTCGCCCTGGTGGCGTGCGGTGTTTCCGGCGTACTTCTGGTCGGGTTGGTGGGGGATGCGGCCGGGCGGCCGGCGGCGGGCGGGGACGACCCGGCCACGGCGGCGGCGCGGCGCCTCGGCGCGCGGATGACGGCGCAGCTCGACCGCCAGGCCACCGCGCTGCTCGGCGGCGACCGAGCCGGCTTCCTCGCCGTCGCCGAGCCGGCCGCCCGGTCCGACCTCACCCGCCGGTACGCCGCGCTGCGCGCGCTGCGGGTCACCGTGTGGCGGCCGGCGGCGGACGGTGTGCCGACGGCGGTCGACGGGCACCCGGGGGAGTGGCGGCTGACGGTGACGGTCGGTTACTGCTTCGTGCTGCCCGGCTGCACGCCGAGCAGCGTGGAGATCGGCACCCGGTGGCGCCTGGTGGGCGAGGAGCCTCGGCTGCTCGCCGTCGAGGAGTCCCGGGCGAAGCCGGCCGGAGCGCGGCCCTGGGAGGTGAGTGACCTGGCCGTGGCGGTCGGGAAGCGGAGCGTCGTCGCCACCACGCCGGCGTTGCGGGCCAAGCTTCCCGGGCTGCTCGCCCAGGCCGAGGCCGCCGCCGCGGTCGCCGACAGCTACGCGGTCGCCGGCTCCCCACCGGACCGCTACCTGGTCTTCTACGCCGGTCGGACGGAGTGGCGGCGCTGGTACGGCGGTGGCCGTCCGAAGTGGACCGCCGGGTACGCGGTCGGCGTCGGTGGGGGACACCACGACATCGTGCTGAACGCGCAGAGCGTCACCCCGACCGGCGTCGACGACCTGCTCCGGCACGAGCTGACCCATGCCGCGTCCCTGCCCGACCGGGGCTACTCCGACCGGTCCAGCTGGTGGCTGGTGGAGGGGCTGGCCGAGTACGCGGGCGCGGACGGCCAGCCGGTGGGCCGCTACGAGGGCCTGGCCGAGGTGCGCACCCTCGTCCACGGCGGGTGGAACGGCCGGCTCGACTCGCTGGCGCCCGCCGACGACGCGGCCGACACCCGGGTCGGCGGCAGCTACGGCGTCGGCTACCTGGCCGTACGCCATCTGGTTGACCGGTACGGGGAGCCACGGGTGCTCGACTTCTTCCGGGCGGTGGTGCACGAGCACCGGTCCCTGGACGACGCCGCCGACCGGGTGTTCGGCGAGCGGTGGCCCGCCCTGCACGACGACTGAGTCGCGTACGTCCGCACGGTGGCGGGCTGAGCCGCCGTGCCGCCGGTCGTAGCATGGGCCGGGTGGCCCGCCCCCACCCGCCGCGGCTGCCCGCGGCCACCCGCCCCCGCCTCGTCACCGCCCTGCTCGCCGTCGTCGTCCTGACCGGCACCACCGCCGCCTCGTGCGGCGACGACCACACCCCGGTCGCCGTGGCCCAGGTGGGTCGGTCGGCGGTCGCCGAGGTGATCGACGCGCCCGCCACCGTGACCGCCCGGGCCGCCGCCACCCTCACCGCACCCGCCGACGGCACCCTGGCCAGCCTGCGCGTCCAACCGGGGCAGCGGGTCAGCCGCGGCCAGGTGCTCGCCGTGATTGACTCGCCGTCCGCGCAGGACCGACTCCGGCAGGCCCGCGCGGCGCTGCGCGCGGCGAAGCAGGCCGGCCGCAGCGTCGGCGTCGGTGACCTGGGTGGCAGCCGGCGCGGCACCGACCGGGCCGCCGCCGAGGCGTTCGACGCCGCGCGCCAGGCCGCCGGGAAGATCGGCGACCCGCAGCTGCGGTCCGCGCTGCTGCTCCAGGTCGAGTCCGCCCAGCGGCAGTACGAGTCGGCCGCCCGCGCCGCCGACCGGGCGGTCGCCGCCGTGCAGCGCGGGCTGGCCGGGCTGAACAGCGCCGTCGGCGCCCTGTCGACCGCGCAGCGCCTCCAGGCCCAGCAGGCGTACGACCTGGCGAAGGCGACCGTCGACGCGTTGACCCTGCGCGCCCCGATCGCCGGGGTGGTGCAGCCGGGCGGCACCCGGGCCGCGGCCCCGACCGACCTCACCGGCCTGCTCGGGGCGGCCGGCGGCGCGGCGGGCATCGACCCGTCGGCGCTGGGGTCCGCCGGGCAGGGCGGCCCGCCGGCGGGCGTGGACGACGCGGTGCCCGCGGGCGGCCGGGTCACCGCCGGCACACCCGTGCTCACCATCGTGGACACCGGCCAGCTCGGCCTGCTCGCCGAGGTCGACGAGACCGACGTGCTGCTGGTCCGGGCCGGCCTCACCGCCGCCGTCGAGCTGGACGCGGTGACCGGGGCGACGTACGACGCCACCGTCCGCTCGGTGGACGTGCTCCCCACCAGCTCCGCCCGGGGCGGCGTCACCTACCGGGTACGCCTCAGCCTCGGTGCCGGGCGGCTCGGCGAGGGCGAGGCCGCACCCGCGCCCCGTCCCGGCATGAACGCCGTGATCCACCTCCGGGTACGCGAGGCCGCCGACGCGGTGGCCGTACCCGCCTCGGCGGTCTTCTCCGCCGACGGCCGGGACGCGGTCTGGGTGCTGCGGGACGGCAAGGCCGACCGGGTGCCGGTGACCGTCGGCGTGCAGGGGCAGGACCTGGTGCAGATCGTCAGCGGGGTGCAGGCCGGTGACCGGATCGTCGTACGCGGCACCGACCGGGTCCGCGACGGCCAGGAACTCCGGTGAGCGCGAGGAGTGAGCCGGTTCCGCGAGCCCCGCAGTCGCGCGCGGTGACCCTGCCCGTCGGGGTGCCGGCCATCGAGGCGGTCGACGTGTCCCGGACGTACCAGCTCGACGGGGTGTCCGTGGCCGCGCTGCGCGGGGTGTCGCTCACCATCGACCCGGGCGAGTACGTGGCGGTGGTCGGGCCGTCCGGCTCGGGCAAGTCGACGCTGATGCACCTGCTCGGCGGGCTGGACCGGCCCACCGGCGGCCGGCTGGTGATCGGCGGCCGGGACGTCGCCACGCTCTCCCCGCCGGAGCTGGCCACGCTGCGCAACGAGACCATCGGCTTCGTCTTCCAGGCGTTCCACCTGCTGCCCCGGACGTCCGCGGTGGACAACGTGGCGCTGCCCCTGGTCTATCGGGGCATCGGGGCGCGGCAACGGCGGGAACGCGCGGCGGCGATGCTCGGTCGGGTCGGGCTCGGGCACCGGCTGGACCACCGGCCCAACCAGCTCTCCGGCGGCGAGCAGCAGCGGGTGGCGATCGCCCGCGCCCTGGTCACCGATCCGGCGGTGCTGCTCGCCGACGAGCCCACCGGCAACCTGGACAGCGCCACCGGGGAGGCGGTGCTGGAGCTGCTGGAGCGGTTGAACGCCGAGTCCGGGGTGGCCCTGGTGATGGTGACCCACGACCAGGAGGTGGCCGCCCGGGCCCGTCGGCAGATCGCCGTACGCGACGGCCGGGTGCGGTCGGACACCATTCATGATCGACCGCTGTCGGGTGCCGTCGACCGACCTGCGACACTGGACGGCGCTCCCAGCGCGGGGCCCCGGTCCGTGTCCGGAAGCGGCCCGGGGCGCCCGTCCGGTGGCTCCGGTGGCGCCGCCGGAGCCACCGGACGCCTTTCCCCCGCCGCCTTGGACCGCACCGGCGAGGGTGGGCACGGGGACGACCTGCCGGGCGGGGGTGAACCGTGAGGGTCGCCGAGGCCTGGCGGGTGGCGTGGGACGCGCTGCGGGCCAACCGGATGCGCAGCGCGCTGACCATGCTCGGGGTGATCATCGGCGTCGCCTCGGTGGTGCTGCTGGTGGCCATCGGCACCGGCACCAAGCAGAAGGTCGAACAGCAGGTGGAGGGGCTCGGCTCGAACCTGCTCCTGGTGGTCCCCGGAAAGCTCGACGTCGGCACCGCGCCGGTGGTCTCACCGCTGACCCTCAAGGACGTGGACGCGGTCTCCCGGGTGGTGGGCGACCCGGGACGGGTGGCCGTCACCATCGCCTCCGGCGCGACCGCCCGGGCCGGCGCCCGCGCCGACTTCACCACCGTGCAGGGCGTGCTGGAGACCACCCCGTCGGTCTTCACCCGGTCGCTGGCCCGGGGCCGCTACCTGACCGGCGCCGACGTGGACACCAGCCGCCGGGTCGCGGTGCTCGGCGCGTCGGTGGCCCACGCGCTCTTCCCCGACCGGGACCCGCTCGGCCAGCAGATCGCCCTGGCCGGCGTCCGGTTCCGGGTGATCGGCGTCTTCGCGCCGCTCGGGCAGAGCCTCGGTGTGGACCGGGACGACGAGGTGCACATCCCGGTGACCGCCGCGCAGCGGCTCTGGGGCACCCAACGGGTCGACGGCATCGCGGTCAAGGCCCCCGACCGGGAACGGATCGGCGAACTCGGCGACCGGATCGTCGCCGAACTGTCCCGCCGGCACCCGGACACCGAGTTCAGCGCCGTGACGCAGCAGCAGATCCTCGGCGTGCTCGGCGACATCCTCGGCGTGCTGACCGGCGTACTGGCCGCCATCGCCGGCATCTCGCTGCTCGTTGGCGGCGTCGGCGTCTCCAACATCATGCTGGTCTCGGTACGCGAGCGGACCCGCGAGATCGGCCTGCGCAAGGCGGTCGGTGCCCGGCCCCGGGACATCGGGGTGCAGTTTCTGCTGGAGGCGGTGCTGCTCACCGCGATCGGCGGGCTGACCGGGATGGCGCTCGGTGTGGGCGGCGCGCTCCTGGTCGACGCGCTCTCGCCGATCCCGGCTGCCATCACCTGGTGGTCGCTGGCGCTCGCCTTCGGGGTCTCGGCGGCGGTCGGCATCGTCTTCGGGGTGGTCCCGGCCCAGCGGGCCGGCCGGCTGGATCCGGTGGTGGCGCTGCGGGCCGAGTGACGCCTGCAGCGTTCGCGCCCGGGCGCGCCGGCACGAACCGGACGCGAGGCCCTCATCGGCGGAAAACACCAGGTCAACGGCCAGGAAACGGCGAGCGTCCCATGATCAATCGGAGGAAGGGATCGCGCCGGTCACAGCCGCCCCGCTACCGTACTGGTAACACGCGCGTCGCTCGCCTGGCCGGAGCAACCGGCCCGGCGGCACGCGCCGGGCATGGGATGGGTCGGTGAGCCATGGCCGGGTCGCAGTCCGACGGTCGGCTGTCGGATGTCAGGTTCCTGACCGTCGCCGAGGTGGCGACGGTGATGCGGGTGTCCAAGATGACGGTCTATCGCCTCGTGCACAGTGGTGAGCTGACCGCGGTCCGGGTCGGCCGCTCGTTCCGGGTGCCCGAGCACGCCGTGCACGAGTACCTCCGCGGCGCCTTCCAGGAGAGCGCCTGACCGCGGCGCCGGCCGCGCCGTCGAGTGCGACGTAACGGGCATCGACGGGGGCGCGTTGGTCCTGCTGACGCACTCCGGCTACCCTGGACCCGACCGTGACCGCACCCTGGTGTGCCCTGCCCACCACGTTGGTCCGGTCCGTTGTCCGCAAGCGGTCACCGGCGCCACCCGCGGTGGTGTCATCTGGTCCGCCCCGCACGTTGCATCGAAAGGCTGTCGTATGGGCTCGGTGGTCAAGAAGCGCCGCAAGCGCATGGCTAAGAAGAAGCACCGCAAGCTGCTGCGCAAGACCCGCGTCCAGCGTCGCCGTCTCGGCAAGTGACCGGGGCCGGGCCCCGGCCCGGCGCTCGGCAGCACTTGCCAACTGTCGACCCTCGGAGGCTCAGGTGATCAGGCCGTGGACGTCCCGGCTCGATCCCGCCTGCCGCGCAAGGCGCATGACATGACCCCCGGTGGCACCTCGGGTGCTCCGGGGGTCGTCGTCGTGACCGGGGTCGGCCGCTACCTCGGCGCGCACGTGGCCGCCCGGCTCGCCGCCGACTCCCGCATCGACCGCGTCATCGGGGTCGACCCGGCGCCCAACCCCGAGTTCGCCGACCTGCTCGACGGCGTCGAGCGGATCCGTCTCGACCTCGACTCCCTCGGCGGTCTCCTCGCCGACCTCGAGGTGGACGCGGTGGTGCACCTGGCGCTGGTCACCGCGCCCGACCCGCAGCACGGCGGCCGGGCGGCGATGAAGGAACAGAACATCATCGGCACCATGCAGCTGCTCGCCGCCTGCCAGCGGGCGCCTCGGCTGCGCAAGCTGGTGGTCCGGTCGTCGACCGCCGCGTACGGCGCGTCGTTCCGCGACCCGGCGGTCTTCACCGAGGAGACCGAGCCGCGCGAGGTGCCGCGCGGCGGTTTCGGCCGCGACATCCTCGACATCGAGGGGTACGTCCGCGGCTTCCGCCGCCGCCGGCCCGACGTCACCGCGACCGTGCTGCGCTTCGCGCCGTTCATCGGCTCCACCGCGGACACCACCCTCACCCGTTACTTCGCCCAGCCGGTCGTGCCCACGGTCTTCGGCCGGGATCCCCGCCTCCAGTTCGTCCACATCGACGACGCCCTGGAGGTGCTGCACCGGTCGGTCGCCGAGGAGCACCCGGGGACCTACAACGTCGCCGGGCCGGGGGTGCTCTCCCTCTCGCAGGCGATCCGCCGGGCCGGCCGGGTGGCCGTACCGGTGCTGGAGCCGGGACTATCCGGGGCCGTCGCGATCGCCCGCAGCCTGGGCTTCGGCCGGTACGGGTTGGACCAGGTCGACCTCTTCGTGCACGGTCGGGTGGTGGACACCAGCCGACTGGAGCGCGAGTATGGCTTCACGCCCCGCTCGACCGCCGCCGCGTTCGACGACTTCATCCGCGCGCACCACGGCGGCGTGGTGGTGACCCGGGCCCAGCTCGCCACGGCCGAACAACTGGTGCTGGAGAGCATCCGGCAGGTCCGCTCCACCCTCCGGGAGCGGCCGTGAGCGAGCGGAGCGAGCGAACCATCAGGCTCAGTAGCGCGGCGCCTCGCGCCGCCGTGGAGCGAAGCGAGGCGGCGGCGTGAGCGGCGCCGAGGAGCGGGGCGGGCCCCGTTACGACGTACCGCTGACCGTGCCGGGACCGGACGGGGAGCCCGCGCGGCGCAATGGACACCGCCGCCCGACGGCGACCGCCGCCGACCCGGCGCCGCTGGAGGAGCCGGACACCTCCGCGGACGAGCCGGCCGCGTCCGGGCCGGACGACGGCGCGACCGGCGGGGCGGTCGCCGCGCCGGGGCCGGCCGTGGCGGACCGCCCCGACCATTGGGACCGGAAGGTCGCCAAGGGGCTCGCGTTCCTGCGGCGGCGGCTCTCCGGCGACTACGAGGTGGACGAGTTCGGCTTCGACCCGGACCTGACCGACGCGGTCTTCCACCCGCTGCTCCGGGTGCTCTACCGGGACTGGTTCCGCACCGAGGTCAGCGGCGTGGAGCACGTGCCGGACACCGGGGCGGGCCTGGTGGTCGGCAACCATTCCGGCACGGTGGCACTGGACGCGCTGGTGCTGTCCGCGGCACTGCACGACCGGCATCCGATGCGCCGCTACCTGCGGCTGCTCGGGGCCGACCTGGTCTTCCGGATGCCGGTGGTCTCCGAGATCGCCCGTAAGACCGGCGGCACGGTGGCCTGCAGCCCGGACGCGGAACGGCTGCTCGGCAACGGCGAGCTGGTCGGCGTGTTCCCGGAGGGCTTCAAGGGGGTCGGCAAGCTCTACGCCGACCGCTACAAGCTCCAGCGGTTCGGTCGGGGCGGCTTCGTTTCCGCGGCCCTGCGTACCGGCACGCCGATCGTGCCGGTGGCGATCGTCGGCGGCGAGGAGATCTATCCGATGCTCGCCGACATCAAGCCGCTGGCCCGGCTGCTCAAGCTGCCGTATTTCCCGGTGACCCCCACGTTCCCCTGGCTGGGGCCGCTGGGCATGGTGCCGCTGCCGAGCAAGTGGTTGATCGAGTTCTGCCCGCCGATCCCCACCGCGCACCTGCGCGACTCGGCCGACGACCCGCTGGTCGTGTTCAACCTCGCCGACCAGGTGCGGGAGACCATCCAGCAGACCCTGCACAAGCTGCTCGAACGCCGCCCCGACCCGTTCGGCCCCTGACCATCCGGGTGGTCAGCCGGGGCGGTGGCGGCGCCGGTGCAGCGCCAGGCCGGCGGTGACCGCGCCGGCGAGCAGCCCGGCGGCGGCCGTCGACGGTACGGCGATCTTGACCGCCCGGCGCCCGGTGCGGAAGTCGCGCACGGCCCAGCCGCGCTCGCGCGCCTGCCGCAACAGCGCCGCGTCCGGGTTGACCGCCACCGGGTGACCCACGGTGGACAGCATCGGCAGGTCATTGGCCGAGTCGCTGTAGGCGGTGCAGCGGCCCAGGTCCAGCCCCTCCACCGCGGCGAGTTGGGTGATCGCCTCGGCCTTCGCCGGACCGTGCATGAGGTCGCCGACCAGGCGGCCCGTGTACGCCCCGTCGACCACCTCGGCGACCGTGCCGATCGCCCCGGTCAGCCCGAGGCGGGTCGCGATCACCCGGCCGATCTCGACGGGCGCGGCACTGACCAGCCACACCCGCTCACCGGCGTCGAGGTGCCGTTGGGCCAGTCGACGGGTGCCGGCCCAGATCCGCGGCGCCATCAGCTCGTCGAAGATCTCCTCGGCGAGCCGTTCCACGTCGCCCACCCGCCAGCCCTGGATGAAGGCGAGCGCCGCCTCCTTCGCCTGGGACATGTCCCCGGCGTGCTCGGTGGCGAGCAGCCGGAACTTCGCCTGCTGCCAGGCGAACCGGGCCAGGTCACCGGTGGTGAAGTACTTCCGCGCGGCCAGCCCGCGGGCGAACCAGTAGATCGACGCGCCCTGCATCATCGTGTTGTCCACGTCGAAGAAGGCGGCGGCGGTGGGATCGGGCGTCGGGGTGGCCGGGGGTGCCTCCGAGGTCTCCGACCAGCCGGCGGTGTGGCCGTGGGCGTCGGTGCTGACCGTCACCTTCCGGCTCCGGGCCATGACCGCTCCCTCCCCTCGGCGACCGCGGATGTCTTCCCCGGCGAGCCTATCCGGCGGGGTGTGACGGGCGGGTGTCTGCGCGGAGAAGTGTGGCGCGAACGGCGATTGTGGGTCAGCGGTTGCCGGGGCAGCTGTCCGGGGCGGGACCCAGCGCGTCGCTGGCGGTCGGCGCCGGTAGCCCGCAGGCGATCGCCGAGCGGAGCGCGTCGGCGCGCCGGCCCACCGTGTCGAGCAGGCCCAGCGACCGGCGGGTGCGGTCCCGCTCGGCGTGGTCCGCCCGGTCGAGCAGCCCGCTGACCGCGTGCCGCTGGCCGGTGAGGAACGCGTCGACCGCGTCCAGCGCGGCCGGGTCGGAGCGCTGCGCGGCCACAGTGGTCAGCAGGCGTACGCCCTGCCGGGTGTCGGCGTCCATGTCGTCGAGGACGGCGCTGAAGCCGAACCGGTCACCGTGGACGGTGGCTGCCTCGTCGAGCCGGGTCCGGGCGAAGTCGAGGAAGAGCTGGCCCCGGCTGATGTCCGAACTGGTCAGGGCGAGCTGGGCGCGCTCGGTCGAGCGCTTCATGCCGTACAGGGCGTCGCCGGGCAGCGCGTTCTCGCTGGCGAAGGAGATGCCGGAGAGGGCGACCGCCCCGGCGGCCACGCCGACCAGGATCGCGCCGCGGGCGCGGATCCGCCGGCCGGTCGCCGCCGGCAGCAGGGCGCCACGGGTGCCGGTGCCCGCCGCGGCGGTCCCGGTCCGCGCCGGGCTGCCGACGCCCTCCCGCTCGGCGGTGGCGACCAGTGCCGCGCGCAGGCCGGCGCGGAAGTCCTTGTCGACCTCGACGGCCGGCCGGTCGGTGGCGAGCCGCTGGCCCACCGCGACGAGCGCGGCGAGTTCGTCGTCGGCCCGGGAACGGACGTGGTGCCGCCGGCCGCCGTTGGCCTCGTCGAGGAGTTGCGCGAATCGCTCGGCCCGCCGACGGGAGAAGAGGTTGCTGTCCACCGCAGGCACCCCCTCTCACTGGTCACGGCCGGGCGGCCGTGGTCGTCACCAGCGACCGGTGGCAGCGGACGCCGACGGCTGGCCGAGACGGCCGGCCGCGACCGCCGGACCGGGTGGCCCGGGGGACGCCGGACAACCACTGGTCGCACCCGGAGAAACGGACCGCGCCGGTCGACGGTTACGGGGCCGTCGGCGACGAAATCACGAAGCGTGATCGTCGTCACGGACGGCGGACCCCGCGGCGCGGCGTCTCGTCCAGGTGCGGGGAGCGGTGCGGATCAGGGCTGGAAGCCGTCGGGCAGCAGCCGGGCCAGGGCCCGCACCGCCCGGTACTGCAACGCCTTGATGGCGCCCTCGTTCTTGCCCATGGCCCGGGCGGTCTCGGCGACCGAGAAGCCCTGGAGGAAGCGGAGCACGATGCACTCCTGCTGCTCCGGGTTGAGCTGCTTCACCGCGGTGAGCAGCGCGACGTTGGTGATGTGCTCGACGACCGCGGCCTCCGGGCTGCCCTCCGGGCCCCGGTCCTCCCGGTCGGCGTCGAGCACGTCGCCGGTGGTGACCTCCAGCCGGTAGCGGCCGGACTTGAAGTGGTCGGCGACCAGGTTGCGGGCGATGGTGACCAGCCACGCGCCGAGGTCGCGCCCCTGCCAGGTGAAGCTGCCGATCCGCTTGAGCGCGCGGAGGAAGGTGTCGGAGGTGAGATCCTCGGCGAGCTGCCGATTGCCGACCCGGAAGTAGACGAAGCGGAAGACCGTGTCGACGTAACGATCGTAGATCAACCCGAACGCCTCGGCCTCGCCGGCCTGCGCCCGCTCGACCAGGGCCCAGACCTCGGTGGCCGGGTCGGACGGATCGGGGCGGCTCGGGTAGCCGGTGGCGGGTGCCGGGTCGGCGGGCACCTTGGGCAGCACCGCGGTGTCGGCGGCCGGCACCGCCGGCAGGATCGCGGTCTCCCCGGCCGACGGGTCGGCGGTCGCCGGGGTGTCGCCCGTGCGCCGGCCCTGCGCCGGCATGGTCGGCCGGGACGGGGCCCCGAGTCGGCCGGCGGCCGGCTTCACGTTGCCACCGGGCACCGCCGGGCGCGGGGGCGTCTCGTTGTGGTGGGAGCGGTTGCGCACCCGGCGGGCCCCCTCGCCGCGTGGCGCCCGGGCGGCGTCGTGCTCCAGCCGCTCGTTGACCGGGGTCCGCTGGGTCGGGCCGGTCAACCCGGTCGGCCGTTCCGCGTAGCCGAAGGTGGTCACCGCGCCTCCCCGATCCAGGTCGGGCACGGCCGCACCGGCCGCCGTGGCGTCGTGGCGGGGCCGGGTACGCCACGGCCGGGCAGGATCGTCCCGGGACGTGCCGACGGGCGGCAGATCCCCTTGAGGTGCTGGTCCAATGCGCTCACAGGCACGGGGGCCTCCTCGGGCTGAGGGGTGTCGACTCACGGCAAATCGGGTGAGCCGACCCGAGTGATGATAGGGCCAACGTCACCCGCGCGTGGCAAGTCCGTTACACAGGGCGGAAGTATTTCCGCTCCCGTCGCACCGATGGCGGACCCGTTGTCCGTCGTGTGCGGTTGACTTTCGCATCGGAACCTGGTTCTGGGTGGAAAGTCCTGGTCGGAGCGATTTCGTCCCGCCCTCGGCGTGTCGCGGCGGCCGCCCGGCGGGGGCGGCCCCTCATGCCCGGACACCCGGTCGTGTGGACTGCCGCCCGGTCCCGTCGGGAGGACCGCTGCGGCACGACCGGCCCGGCCCGTGCTCGGGCGTGGCCGGGCGGACGCGGCTGTGCCAGACTCAGCCACCGTGCAGGACGCAGCCGACAGCTCCGCGCCGAACCTCGCCGACCGGCTCCGCCGGGCGGCGGCCGCCCACGGTGACCGCCCCGCGCTGCACTGGCGCGACCAGACCCTGACCTGGTCCCAGCTGGACGCCGCGGTCACCGACACCGCTCGCGCGCTGGCCGGGACGGTGCCGCCGGCGACCGGGGACGCCCACCCGCCCCGGGTCGCCATCGCCTTCGGCAACACCCCGGACTTCGTGGTCACGTATCTCGCCGTGCTCCGGGCCGGCCTGGTGGCGGTGCCGGTCAACCCGGGCTTCACCGCCCGGGAGCTGCGGCACGTGCTCGCCGACTCCGGGGCCGCCGCGCTGGTCTGCGCGGCGGAGGTCCGCGAGCGGATCGCCGGCGAGGACCTGCCCGCACTGGCCGCCGTGCACACCGCCCCGCCGGTCACCGACGGTGACACCCCCGCCGACCTGCCCACCCGGGGCGGGGCCGACCTCGCCGTCCTGCTCTACACCTCCGGCACCGAGGGCCGGCCCAAGGGCGCCATGCTGTCGCACCGCGCCCTGGCCGCCAACCACGAGCAGGTCGGCCGGATCGACCCGTTGGTGATCGGCCCCGACGACACCGTGCTGCTCGCCCTGCCGCTCTTCCACGCGTACGGCCTGAACTCCGGGCTCGGGGCCGTGGTGCACCACGGGGCGACCGGGGTGCTGGTCGACGAGCTAGGCCCGGATGGGGCGCTCGCCGACCTCGCCCGGCACCGGGTCAGCGTGCTGGTTGGCGTACCGTCGATGTTTCTGACCTGGGCCGACGCGGGCGACGCGGCGGCGACGGCGCTGGCCTCGGTGCGGGTTGCGGTGTGCGGCGCGGCCCCGCTGCCGATGGCGGTCGCGGCGCGCTTCACCGAAACCACCGGGCATCCGGTGCACGTCGGGTACGGCCTCACCGAGACCGCCCCGGTGCTCACCTCCACCCTGGTCGGCGGCGAGCCCACGTCCGGGTCCATCGGCCGCCCACTGCCCGGCGTCGAGCTGCGCCTGATCGGGCCGGACGGCGTCGACCTGTGGCGGGACGGTGTGCCCACCGCCGAGGAGGACGCCGACGAGTTGGACCTCTCCGACGACGCGTCGGGGACCGACCCGGGGCAGATCGTGGTCCGGGGCGACAACCTCTTCGCCGGCTACTGGCCGGACGGGCGGGGCGGGCCGGACGCGGACGGCTGGTGGGCCACCGGCGACGTGGCGTACGCCGACGACGCCGGGGACCTGTTCCTGGTCGACCGGCTCGGCGAGTTGATCCTGGTCAACGGCTTCAACGTGTACCCGCACGAGGTGGAGTCGGTGCTCCAGGCGCATCCCGGGGTGGCCGAGTCGGCCGTCCTCGGGGTGCCGCACCCGCGGACCGGCGAGACTGTCCGGGCGTACGTGGTGCGGGCGGCCGGTTCGGCGGTGACGGCCGAGGAGCTGCTCGGCCACTGCGCACGTAACCTGGCCCGGTTCAAGTGCCCGACCGCCGTCGAGTTCGTCGACAGCCTGCCGTACTCGGCGATCGGCAAGGTACGCAAGACCGAGCTCCGCCCGGTGGCGCCTCCGGTGTCGTCACCGGCGCCGCCGACCGAGATCCGCACGGAGGTACCCGATGTCCAGCCGTGACGCCCGGCTCACCCTGATCACCCGGCCCGGCTGCCACCTCTGCGAGGACGCGAAGGCGGCGCTCGACCGGGTGGTGGCCGTCACCGGGGACCGGTGGATCGAGAAGGACGTCACCGGCGACCTCGAGCTGGAACGCGAGTACGGCGACCGGCTGCCGGTGGTGCTGCTGGACGGCAAGGAGCACGGCTACTGGCGGGTCGAGGAGGGCCGGCTGCTGCGGGACCTGACCACCCCGCAGCTCTGACCGGCCCCTTATGGTGCAGCGATGACCTCGACGCGCGGCCACCTGGTGTGGGACTGGAACGGCACCCTGCTCAACGACCTTGACCTGGTGGTACGCGCCACCAACGTCGCCTTCGCCAGCGCCGGCGGGCCGGCGGTCACCGCCGACGAGCACCGGGTGCGGTTCCGCCGGCCGATTGCCGACTACTACGCCGAGATGCTGGGGCGGGCGGTCGACCACGAGACGTTCGGCCGGCTCGACCGGATCTTCCACGACGCGTACCGGGCCGGGCTGACCAGCTGCGCGCTGGCCGCCGACGCCACCGCCGCGATCGCCGCCTGGCCGGGCAGCCAGTCCCTGCTGTCCATGTGGTTCCACGACGAGCTGGTCCCGACCGTGCACACGTACGGGCTGACTCCGCACTTCGCCCGGGTGGACGGGCTGCGGGCCGCGGTGGGCGGGGGCCCCAAGGCCGAGTGGCTGGAGAAGCACCTGGCCGAGCTGGGGCTCGGCGGCCACCAGGTGGTGCTCATCGGCGACTCGCTCGACGACGCCGATGCGGCGCTCTCGGTCGGCGCCCGCTGCGTCCTCTACACCGGCGGCTTCTCCGACCCCGCCCGCCTCCGCGCCTCCGGCCACCCCGTCGCCGACACCCTCACCCAGGCGGTAACCCTGGCCCGCACCCTCCCCTGACCCGCCCTTGACCCGCTCTTGACTCCGTTGATCATGAGGTTGTTGTCCTCTGCGTCGGCGTGTCGCGACAACAACTTCATGATCAACGCGTGTTCGGGCCGGGCGGGCCGGGGCGCGGCAGGGGCGCAGCAGGGTCAGGCGCGGAGGTGGGTGAGCACGGCCAGGACCCGGCGGTGGTGGTTCGTCGCGTCCTGGGCGAGGTCGAGCTTGGTGAAGATGTTGCGGACGTGCTTCTCCACCGCGCCGTCGCTCACCACCAGGATCCGGGCGATCGCGGTGTTGGAGCGCCCCTCGGCCATCAGGGCGAGCACCTCCCGCTCGCGCGGCGTCAGCGAGGACAGCGGGTCGTCGCGCCGCCGCCGGACCAGCAGCTGGCCGATCACCTCGGGGTCGAGCACCGTGCCGCCGGCGGCCACCCGGCCCAGCGCGTCCAGGAACTCGTCGATCGCGGCCACCCGGTCCTTGAGCAGGTAGCCGATCCCGCCACCGCCGGCGCCGCCGGCGGTCGCGAGCAGGTCGTCCGCGTACGACACCTCGACGTACTGGGAGAGCACCAGGACGGGCGTACGGGGCACCCGCCGGCGCGCCTCCACGGCCGCCCGTAGCCCCTCGTCGGTGTGCGAGGGCGGCATCCGCACGTCCACCACCGAGATGTCCGGCCGGTGCCTCACCACCGCCTCGACCAGGGCGTCCCCGTCGCCGACGGCCGCCACCACCTCGTGTCCCGACTCGGTCAGCAGCCGGACCAGCCCCTCCCGGAGCAGTACGGCGTCGTCCGCGATCACCACCCGCATGGGTCCGCTGTCTACCACGTCCTCGGTCACCGGTCTGCCCTCCGGGTCGTCGTCAGCGGGGCAGTTCGGCGCGGACGAGGGTGGGCCCGCCGGCCGGGCTGGACACCTCGAGCACGCCGCCGGCCGCGCGTACCCGGTCGGCGATGCCGCTCAGACCGTGCCCCTTGGCCAGGTGGGCGCCGCCCACCCCGTCGTCCACCACGCCGATCTCCAACCGGCCGACCCGGCGGGTCACCTCGACCTGGCACGTGGTGGCGTGGCTGTGCTTGGCGACGTTGGTCAGCGCCTCGGCCACCACGAAGTACGCCGTGCTCTCCACCGCCGGGTCCAGCCGTCCGCCGGGCGTGCCCAGGTCGTCCTCGACCACCAGTTCGGTGGGGACCAGCGCGCGGGCGGCGAGGGCGGCCAGGGCGCTCGGCAGCCCCCGGTCGACCAGGATCGGCGGGGCGATGCCGCGGGAGAGGGCACGCAGCTCGTCGAGGGTCTCCCGGGTCTGGGTGACCGCCTCGTCCAGCGTCCGGCGGGCCGCCTCCGGGTCGGCGGCGAGCTGCTGACGGGCCCGGCTGAGGTCCATGGCGAGGCGGACCAGCCGCTGCTGGGGCCCGTCGTGGATGTCCCGCTCCAGCCGGCGCAGCGCGGACGCCTCGGCGGAGGCGGCGGCCCGCTTCTGCTCCTCCAGCGTGGTGATCCGGTGCCGCATCTCGGCCACGCCGGTGAGCAGCGAGCGGGCCAGGCCGGCCTGGAGCCCGGCGCAGGCCCGGGCCACCAGCGGCAGGGTGAGCAGGCAGAACAGCCCGAACGAGGTGTTCAGCGCGATCCGTGGCACGGGACCGACGCCCATCCCGAGCAGCTCGCTGAGGTCCTGCTGGCCGGGGCCGTGCGGGATCGCCCAGTCGTAGGTGACGTAGAGCGTGCCGCCGATGGCCACCGCCCACCACACCAGCATCAGCACGAACGTGGGCAGCGCCACCAGCAGCTTGACGAAGGCGTGCAGCAGGTCGAGCCAGGACTGGGCGTCCCGCATCGGCACCAGGAGCCGCCGCCAGTAGCCCGACCCGGGCACGGGGGTCAGGTACACGGGGCGGACCCGGGGCTGGCGCAGCACGGCGGGCAGCCGCAGCCGTTCGAGATCGGCCAGCGCCCGGGCCGCGTACAGGGTGCCGGCGAGGACGGGCAGGCCGAGCGTGGTCACCAGCAGCCCGGCGGTGAGGGAGATCCCCGCCACCGCCACCACGAAGCCGACGAGCGCCAACGGCAGGCCGGCCAGCACGTAGCCGGAGTCGCGCAAGAGCCGCCGCCCGAGGCCGGGGACGGGGGTGGTGGGGGTGGGCATAGTGGCCAGCGGTACTGCGGTCATGTCCCGAGGCTATGGGCCACGAGCCGCCGGACCCATCCCGTGGGCCGGCCTCTCCGGGGTGGGGTTCTCCCTACCGCCCGGGCCGATTTTCGTGACACAGCGCTACCGGGCGCGTGCGATTGGTCAGAGAAGTCGGGATTGAGCAATAATCGCCGAGCGGCGCCGACCAAGCGCTCTCAATCGATCTTGTGAAATGGAGGGGCAGGTGGAGGCACGTCGCGGGCCAGCAAGATCGCGATTTGTGCACCCCTTCACAAGCGCCTACTCTGTAGTTCCGACGCGCCCTGCTAGCACAGCCGGCACCATCGGTCGCCAGCGGGAGTCCCGGAACGACCGGCCACCGACGCTGGTCGAGGATCGCACCGCACGGAGTCTCATGAGTCAGCACCGTCACCCTGGCACGCCCGGTCGCGCCGGTGCCGTACCGGCGCTCCCGGACCTGCCCGAGGCGACCGTCGCTCGGCTCCCGGAATACCTCCGTGCCCTGCACAATCTCGCCGAAACCGGTCACGAAACGGTGTCCAGCGAGGGGCTGGCCAATGCCGCCGGGGTGAACTCGGCGAAGCTGCGCAAGGACCTCTCCCACCTCGGCTCGTACGGCACCCGCGGGGTGGGCTACGACGTCGCCCTGCTGATCGACCAGATCGAGTCGGTGCTCGGGCTCACCCAGTGCCGCTCGGTTGCCCTGGTCGGCGTGGGTAATCTCGGTCACGCTCTGGCCGGCTACGACGGCTTCGCCAGCCGCGGCTTCCGGATCGCCGCGCTCTTCGACGCCAGCCCGTCCCGGGTCGGCGAGGAGATCAACGGCCTGGTCGTCCGGCACGTCGACGAACTGCCCCGGGTCGCCACCGAGGAGTCGATCTCGATCGGCGTGATCGCCACCCCGGCGTCGGCCGCGCAGGCGGTGGCCGACCAGCTGGTCGCGGTCGGCGTGACGAGCATCCTCAACTTCGCGCCGTGCGTACTCTCGGTTCCGGAGGGGGTCGACGTGCGCAAGGTCGACCTCGCGATCGAGCTGCAGATCCTGTCCTTCCACGAGCACCGCAAGGCGTCGCTGACCGCGCTCCCCGCCACCGGCGGGTCCGCCCTCACCGCCCTGCCCGGCGGTCTCGCGGCCACTGACAACCAGGAGGCGATCGGCACGTGAAACTGCTCGTCGTCGGCGCGTCCTACCGCACCGCACCGGTCGCCACGCTGGAGCAGCTGGCGGTCCCGCCTGCCGACCTCACCCGCACCCTGGACCGCCTGGTCGCCCAGCCGTACGTCGCCGAGGCCGTGCTCGTCTCCACCTGCAACCGGGTGGAGGTGTACGCGGCCGTCTCCGGCTTCCACGGCGGCCTCGGCGACATCTGCGCGGTCCTGGCCGAGCAGGCCGGCTGCGCCCCGGCGGCGCTCGCCAACCACCTCTACGTGCACTACGACGCCGCCGCCGTCGACCACGTCTTCCGGGTGGCCGCCGGGCTGGACTCGATGGTGGTCGGCGAGGCGCAGATCCTCGGCCAGCTCCGGGACGCCTACCACTCGGCCAGCGGCGCCGACTCCGCCGGTCGGCTGCTGCACGAGCTGATGCAGCAGGCGTTGCGGGTGGGCAAGCGCGCGCACGCCGAGACCAACATCGACCGGGCGGGTCAGAGCGTCGTCACCGCCGCCCTGGACCTGGCCGCCGACCTGCTCGACGGCGACCTGGCCGGTCGGCCCGCCATGGTGGTCGGCGCGGGTGCGATGGGCTCGCTCGGCGTGGCCACCCTCTCCCGGCTGGGCGCCGGGCCGCTCACCGTGACCAACCGGGGCGCCGACCGGGCCGTCCGGCTGGCCGAATCGTACGGCGCGAACGCCGTGCCGATGGCCGAGCTGGTCGACGCGCTTTCCACAGTGGACATCGTAGTGGCCGCCACCGCAGCCACCGAACCGGTCCTCACCCGCGACGTGGTGACCCGCGCGCTGGCCCGGCGGGACGCCGGCCGGTGCCCGCTGGTCCTGCTCGACCTGGCCGTCCCGCGCGACGTCGAGGAGGGTGTCGCCGAGCTGTCCGGCGTCGAGGTGATCGACATCGACCGGATGGCGGCCATCCTCGCCGACGGTCCCGCCGCCGCCGACGCCGCCGAGGTGGCCCGGATCGTCGGCGGCGAGGTCGAGGCGTTCCTCAGCTGGCTGCGCGGCGCGGACGTGGCGCCCACCGTGGCCGCGCTGCGCGGGCGCGCCGACGACGTGGTCACCGCCGAGCTGCGCCGGCTCGCCCAGCGCCGTCCCGACCTCACCGACGACCAGCGCGCCGAGGTCGCCCACACCGTGCACCGGGTGGTGCAGCGGCTGCTGCACCAGCCGACCGTACGGGTGCGCCAGCTCGCCGCCGAGCCGGGCGGCGACCAGTACGCCGCCCTGCTGCGCGAGCTGTTCGACCTGGAGGTGCCGCAGACCTCCCCGGTCGACACCGTGCCCGACGTGGTGGCGACGGACACCGACGGCCGCCCGTCGTTCGACGCCGTGGACGTCCCACCCACCGGAGGTGCGCGATGACCGCCCCCCTGCGCCTCGGCACCCGGGGCAGCGCCCTGGCGATGGCCCAGTCCGGCCACGTGGCCGCGGCCCTCACCGCGGCCACCGGCCGCGAGGTCGAGCTGGTCGAGGTGGTCACCGCCGGCGACCGCTCCTCGGCCCCGGTGCACCGGCTCGGCGTCGGCGTCTTCGTCTCCGCGCTGCGGGACGCGCTGACCGCCGGCGTGATCGACTTCGCCGTCCACTCGTACAAGGACCTGCCCACGGCGGGCGCCCCCGGCCTGCACATCGCGGCCGTGCCGCCCCGGCAGGACCCGCGCGACGCGCTGGTCGCCCGCGACGGCCGTACGCTCGCCGAGCTGCCGCCCGGCGCGCGGGTCGGCACCGGCGCGCTGCGCCGCATCGCCCAGCTGCACGCGCTGGGCATGCAGCTCGAGGTCACCTCGATCCGGGGCAACGTGGACACCCGGCTCGGCCGGGTGCTCGGCCCGGACGCCGACCTCGACGCCGTCGTGCTGGCCCGGGCCGGGCTCGCCCGGCTGGACCGGACCGACGTGATCACCGAGACGCTCGACCCGATGCTGATGCTGCCCGCGCCCGCCCAGGGCGCGCTGGCGGTGGAGTGCCGGGTCGACGACCAGGACCTGGTCGAGCTGCTCGCGCTGCTCGATCACGCACCGTCCCGCGCCGCGGTCATCGCGGAGCGGGCACTGCTGGCCACCCTGGAGGCCGGGTGCAGCGCGCCCGTCGCCGCCTACGGCGAACTCGCCGAGGGTGACGCCGGTGAGGAGATCTACCTGCGCGGGGCGGTGATCAGCCCGGACGGTACCCGTGACCTCCGGCTGTCCCGCACCGGAACGCCCGCCGACGCGGCGGAGATCGGCAAGGCACTCGCCGCCGAACTCCTCGAACTCGGCGCCGACTCGATCCTCGGCCAAGAAGGACACGCCGGTCCGGGGACCCAGCAAATTGGGAGCACAGAATGACCCGCACCCGTAAGCCCGCAGGCCGTATCGCGTTCGTCGGGGCCGGACCCGGCGACCCGGGCCTGCTGACCCGCCGGGCGCACGACGCCCTGGTCGACGCCGACCAGGTGGTGTACGACCGGGGGATCCCCGAGTCGCTGCTCGAGCACGTCCGTGCCCAGGCCAAGTCCGACGCCCAGTTCAGCCCGGCCGAGGGCGTACCGGGGGACGTGGCGAAGGTGCTGATCTCCGCCGCCCGCTCCGGGCAGAACGCGGTGCACCTGGTCGCCGGTGACCCGTTCGGCCACGACTCGGTGGTCAAGGAGGTGCAGGCGGTGGCGCGTACCGCCGCGCACTTCGAGGTGGTCCCGGGCGTCGGCCAGGCCGAGGGCGTGGCCACCTACGCGGGTGTGCCGCTGCCGGGGGTGCGGACCGTGGCCGACGTCGAGGACGTCACCGCGCTGGACTTCGACGCGCTGGCCGCGGCCGTCGGCCGGGGCTCGCTGGCGCTGGCCGTGGACGCCGGTGACCTGGCCGCCATCCGGGACGGCCTGCTGGCCGCCGGGGTGGACGGCACCACCGCGGTCGGGGTGACCGGCGACGGCACCGGCGAGACGCAGTACACCACCACGTCGACCGTGGACTCGTTCGTCGCGGCGGCGCTCGGCTTCACCGGGCGGGTCGTGCTCACCATCGGGGAGAGCGTCAGCCAGCGGGACAAGCTGAGCTGGTGGGAGAACCGGCCGCTGTACGGCTGGAAGGTGCTCGTCCCCCGGACCAAGGAGCAGGCGGGCGTGATGAGCGCGCGGCTGCGCGCGTACGGGGCGATCCCGTGCGAGGTGCCGACCATCGCGGTCGAGCCGCCGCGTACCCCGGCCCAGATGGAGCGGGCGGTCAAGGGCCTGGTCGACGGCCGGTACGCCTGGGTGATCTTCACCTCGGTGAACGCGGTCCGGGCGGTCTGGGAGAAGTTCGCCGAGCACGGGCTGGACGCCCGGCACTTCGGCGGCGTCAAGATCGCCTGCATCGGCGAGGCCACCGCGGACGCGGTGCGGGCGTTCGGCATCCAGCCGGAGCTGGTGCCCTCGGGTGAGCAGTCCTCGGAGGGTCTGCTGGCCGAGTTCTCGCCGCACGACGAGATCCTCGACCCGGTCGGCCGGGTGCTGCTGCCGCGCGCCGACATCGCCACCGAGACCCTCGCCGCCGGGCTCACCGAGCGCGGCTGGGAGGTCGACGACGTGACCGCGTACCGGACCGTCCGGGCGGCGCCGCCGCCGGCCGAGATCCGCGACGCCATCAAGTCGGGCGGGTTCGACGCGGTGCTCTTCACCTCGTCCTCCACGGTCCGGAACCTGGTCGGCATCGCCGGGAAGCCGCACGCGCGTACCGTTGTCGCCGTCATCGGGCCCAAGACGGCGGAGACGGCGACCGAGTTCGGCCTGCGGGTCGACGTGCAGCCTGCGCACGCCTCGGTGCCCGACCTGGTGGAGGCGCTCGCCGCCTACGCCGTCGAGCTGCGCGAGAAGCTCGCCGCCATGCCGGCCAAGCAGCGCCGGGGCTCGAAGGTGCAGGGCCCGACCGCCCTGAGGTTCCGCTGACAGGAGGCTCCCGTGCCGTACCCCGAGATCCGGCCCCGCCGGCTGCGCCGTAACGCCGCCGTGCGGCGGCTGGTCGCCGAGACCCGCGTCGACCCGGCCGAGCTGGTGCTGCCGATGTTCGTCCGGGAGGGGCTGACCGAGCCACGAGCCGTCGCGTCGCTCCCGGGAGTGCTCCAGCACTCCCGGGACTCGCTGCGCAAGGCCGCCGTCGAGGCGGTCCAGGCCGGCGTGGGCGGGCTCATGCTCTTCGGGGTGCCCGCCGAGCGGGACGCCACCGGCTCGGGCGGCATCGATCCGGACGGCATCCTCAACGTCGCCATCCGGGACGTCGTCGCCGAGGTGGGTGACGCCACCGTGGTGATGAGCGACCTGTGCCTGGACGAGTTCACCTCGCACGGGCACTGCGGCCTGCTCACCCCGGACGGCGACGTGGACAACGACGCCACCCTGGAGGCGTACGCCCGGATGGCGGTCGCCCAGGCCGACGCCGGGGTCCACGTGGTCGGCCCGTCCGGGATGATGGACGGCCAGGTCGGCGTGGTCCGCCGGGCCCTGGACGCCGCCGGCCACCAGAACATCGCGGTGCTGGCCTACGCGGTCAAGTACGCCTCCGCGTTCTTCGGCCCGTTCCGGGACGCGGTCGAGTCGGCCCTGGAGGGCGATCGGCGCGCCTACCAGCAGGACCCGGCGAACCTGCGGGAGTCCCTGCGCGAGGTGGAGCTGGACGTCGCCGAGGGCGCCGACATGGTGATGGTCAAGCCGGCGCTGCCGTACCTCGACGTGGTGTCGGCGGTCCGGGCCGCGGTGGACGTCCCGGTCGCCGCCTACCAGGTCTCGGGCGAGTACGCGATGGTCGAGGCGGCCGCCGCGAACGGCTGGATCGACCGCGAGCGGGTGATCCTGGAGACGCTCACCTCGATCCGCCGGGCCGGCGCGCAGATCATCCTCACCTACTGGGCGGTCGAGGCAGCCAAGCTGCTCCGCGAACGCTACTGAGCGGTGACGGCCGGCGGCTGACAGCCCTCAGTCGCCGCGGCCGTGCCCACCGAATCCGCTTGACCGGCGCGGGGCCGGGCCTCGGCGGGTCCGGTGTCGCCGGTCGCCGGGGTGGACCTGTCGGCGGGCAGCCGTCGGCTGGTCAGCCACGCCAGCGCCAGCAGCACTCCGGACGCCGCCAGCGTGAGCTGTACGGCCCGGGCCAGGTCGGCGGCGTACGCGGTCCGATCGGCGGGCGCGAGCCGTGCGGCGGCGACGATCCCGTCCTCGCCCAGCCCGGGGGCGAACCGGCCCACCAGCCAGGCGAGCAGGGCCGCGATCAGGGCGGTGCCGGCGGCCACCGCGGTGTTCGAGACGGTGGTGAGCAGCGCCGTCCCGGACGGGATGTCGCCCCGGGACAGCCGCCGGCTGGCCGCCGCCATGGTCGGCATCAACGTGGCGCCCGTGCCCAGTCCGGTCACCGCGCCGAGCGCCGCGAGCAACGGGTACGAGGTGTCCGCGTCGAGCACCGCCACCCGGGCCACCGTGCCGGCCAGCGCGGTCGCGATGCCGAGCCCGACGACCAGCCGCGGGGAGGCCCGGTCCACCAGCCGGGTCGCGACCTGGAGCATCAGCCCGGTGGCCAGTGCCTGCGGGATGCCGATCGTGCCGGCAAGGGTGGCCGAGTCGCCCCGCACGATCTGCACGTACGCCGGAGCGATGAGGAACGAACCGAAGTAGCCGGCGGCGAACAGGCCGACGGTGGCCGCGCCGGCCGCCATGCCCGGGGTACCCAGCACGGACAGCCGCAGGAGCGGGTGCGGCACCCGGCCGGCCCGCCGGACGAACACCACCACCAGCGCAGCACCGGCCAGGAGCGGGACCAGCACCGGCGCGCTCAGCAGCCCGCCCCGGTCACCGGTGACGCTGAGCCCGTACACGGCCAGGGTGAGCCCGGGACAGAGCAGCAGTAGCCCGGGTACGTCCAGCCGGGCGCCGGGCCGGGGGTCGGTGACCGGCAGCACCCAGCGGCCGAGCAGCACCGCCGCCACCCCGATCGGCACGTTGATCCAGAAGATCCACCGCCAGGAGGCGTGGTCGAGCAGCGTACCGCCGAGGATCGGCCCGACCAGCGGGCCGATCAGGACCGGCAGACCCGCCAGGCTCATCATCCGGCCGCGCCGATCCGGTGGCACGGCGGCCAGCGCGATCGCCATGCCGACCGGGTTGAGCAGGCCGCCGCCCAGGCCCTGGACGACCCGGAAGGCGATCAGCGGGCCGACACCCCAGGCGCAGCCGGCCAGCAGCGAACCGGCGGTGAACAGGGCCAGCGCGGCCAGGTAGGCGGGCCGTGCGCCGAATCGGCCGATCACCCAGGCCGCGGTGGGCATCACCGCGACCAGGGCGAGCGCGTACGCGCTGGTGACCCAGCCGATGGTGGGGAGATCGGCGTCGAACTCCTCGGTCAGCCGGGGCGCGGCGACCACCATCACCGTGGTGTCGATGACGGCGAGCAGGCCGCCGAGGGTCAGGTACCAGCCGAGGCGGTATGCGGCGCGGTCCATCTCAGCTCCCGTACGGCCGGTTGCGGCGGGCCGTCCGCAGCGCCTCGCCCCACCAGGCGAGCTCGTCGAGCGTCGCGTCGGCGGCCTTGCCCAGCGGCCCGTCGTCGACCAGCCGGCCCTGCTGGTCGAGGCGCTCCCAGGGGGCGGTGAGCACCACCCCGGTGCGGATGGTGGCGGCGTGCAGTTCGGCGAAGACCAGCCGGAGCTGCTCGACCGCGCGGATTCCGCCCGAGCCGGCGCCGTACGAGACGAAGGCGACCGGCTTGGCGGCCCATTCCCGGTGGTGCCAGTCGATCGCGTTCTTAAGCGCGGCCGGGAAGCTGTGGTTGTACTCCGGGGTGACCACCACGAACCCGTCGGCGGCGGCCAGCCGGTCGGCGATCGGGCTGTCCGGGTTGCCGCCGGGCGGGGTGTCGGCGAGGGGGAGCGCCACTTCGGCCAGGTCGACCAGGTCGACCCGCACGTCGGTGCGGCGGGTGGCCCGGTCGGTGAACCAGTCGGCGACGAGCCGGCCAATCCGGGGCTGGCGGACGCTGCCGACGATCACGGCGACAGTGAGCGGGTTCCGGGAATCTTGCGTCGTCATGCGCTTGACGCTAAAACTGAAACAATTGTTGAAGTCAAGCTGCGCGGAGGGGTGACGGTGGGCACGTTGACGGTCGGCGAGGTGGCCCGGGAGAGCGGGGTGAGCGGCTCCGCGATCCGCTTCTACGAGCGGGAGGGCCTGATCGCGGCTACCCGGACCAGCGGCAACCAGCGCCGGTTCGAGTCCGACGCGGCCTGCCGGGTGCGAGTCGCCCGGGTCGCCCAGCGGATCGGCCTGAGCGTGGGCGAGATCCGGGACCTGCTGGCCGCTCTGCCGCTGGAGCCCGACCTGGCCGACTGGCAGACGCTGCACGACCGGCTCACGGCGGAAGCGGAACGACGGATCGCCGAGCTGCACGCCGCCCTCGATGACATTCGCTCCGGCCGCCGGCTCTGCGACCTCTGACCCGCCGGAACACCGGCCTTCGTTCGTTCCGGAGCGCTGCCCAGCGGCGCGGAGGCCGAATTGTGGCCGGGTGTTCGTCCGGCCGGGCGCGCAGCCGGATGCCCATGGCGCGGCGACCGGCGCCTCCGGCCGCGATCCGCGCGGTGCGCACCCCGCTGCTCCCACCCGGCGGACTGCCGCGCGCGGGCCCTCGTCAGCCTGGTGGCGGCATGGGTCGACCGCTCGGTCACCGGGACGGCTGCTCCAGCTGTCCTGAAGTGGCCGCCACCGCCGGGTCGGTGAGGGTCGGCTTGCCGGTCCTGTCTTTGAGGGTGCTGCCGTCGAGCTGGCTCATCACTCTCCGTGTCAAACCCCTGCCCCTCGGGATCAGTTCGCTTGTTGCTTTGCTCTGCAGCCATCCACGCAGCAGCCACCCTGCGTTCCCGATGCGGATATGGCTGCAGAGCAAAGCGTGTGAAGAGGTGGGCAGGAACCCGGAGTCGTTGTCGCGAATATGTCCGCTTCCGGAGTCTTTGCCCGGCGAGCTAGGGCGATCCAGGCTGGCGCATGGAATCCCCATCTTCACTCAGCGTCATGATTACGCTTCGTGGCAATAGTCGCGCCCTGTTCCGGCGAGGACGGCTCGTTGTCGGCATGCCGGTTGTCCACAGGGGACGTGGTTGTCCACAGGCGAGCCGACGAGGGTTGTGGCGAGGCTGGCCGTCGAGAGAGCGTCATGCGGTGACCGACCCTGCCACGCCCGACCACCCGGCGGCCACCCCCGAGCCGGAGCGTGCGTCGCCCCCGATGCTCACCGAGCCCTTCAACGTCCCCTGGCCAGCCGCTGGCATCGTCCGGGCGGTCCGCCGCCGGGCCGACGCCAGCCAGCGGGAGCTGGCCCGGTTCGCCGGGGTGCACCCGACGACCATCGGCCGGATCGAGGCGGGCTCCCTGATGCCCAGCATCGCCATGCTGCGCCGGATCATCAGCGTGGCGGGTTTCCGCCTCGCCGTGGTCGACGACTCGGGTCGGGTGCTCAAGCCCATGCGCGACCGTGCCGACCTGCGGGACGGGGCCGAGCGGCGGTACCCGTCCCACCTCGATGTCGTCACCGATCCGGAGCCGGGGGAGTGGTGGGCCGACCGGTACGGCCTCGCCCGGCCACCGGAGACCTTCTACCGCGACCGGGCGGTCCGGGACGCCCTGCGGCGGCGCAGCCAGTGGGAGGTGCGGGTGGCCAAGTACCGGGGCGTACCGCCGCCGCCCCGGCCGCGACGGCGCACCTACGAGATCGGCCCGCCGCCCGGCGGTTGAGCCGGGCGACGGGCCGTTGTCGTGGACGCGAGCGTCAGTCGTCGTTCAGGATGGTGCCGACGGCGACCGGGTCGGCGAGCCGGAGCCCCGGCACGCCGGCCACGTACAGGGTGAGCTGCTCGTCCGCCTCGGCCTTCTTGTCACCGCGGACGGTCACCGGGAACGCCAGCGAGGTCTGGCCCGCCGCCAGCGTCCGGCAGCCCACGTACGGCTCGTAGTCCGACCCGGCCTGCGCGGTGGTGCCGTAGGTGGTGGCGCAGATCAGGGCCGGCTCGGACAGCGGCCGGGACACGGTCACCATGAAGGTCAGCGTGCTGTCGCCCTTGTTGCCCTCCACGACCGAGGCGTCGGCCACGCTCAGCGACGCCCGGGAGCGGAACCGGGCCACCTTTGGGTCGTGGTCGCTGGCACCCCGGTCACCGAGGCCCTCGGCGTCGGTCGGGTAGTCGGCGTTGATGTGCGCCGCGCGGATCTGCACCAGGTCGCCGTGGAGCTTGTCGTTGGCGAACAGGTTGTCCAGCGTCTGCGCCTGCCCGCTGAAGGTGTACGAGTACGCCGCCGCCGGCACGTCCGCCGCCAGATCGTCCCAGAGGTTGTGCATCCCCGCCTGGTACAGCGGGGCGAGCTGGTCCGACGGGGTCGGGTTCGCCCCGGTGGCGATCGGGTCGTCCGGCCGCGGGAAGACGTTCAGGTCACCGCCGTAGATGACCCGGGCGTCCGGGTCGCTCGCCTCGATGGCCTGCACCAGCGCCGCCCCGTACGCGGCCTGCTCCCGCCGCTGCCCGACCCGGCTGTCCGGCCCGGACGAGAAGTGGTTGCTGATCGCGTAGAGCGAGTAGTGCTCGGCCGAGCCCGGAGCCGCCGCCACGGTGAACTTGGCCAGCTGGGCCGCCCGGGTGTAGACGTTGGCGCCGTCCACGCCGGTGGAGCGGTCCACGTCGGCCGGCAGCACCGCGTTGAACGCCTTCGGGTTCTGCACGTCCGCGTTGGACGGCAGCCCCGCCGACCGGTACTGCACGGTCGGGGTGGTGCCCAGCAGCGGGTCGGTCGCGGTGGCCTGGGCCAGGGTCAGTCGGTCGGTGCGGTAGAGGAACGCCGAGGTGATGCCCCGGGCGTCCGAGCCGGTCCGGTCGTACGCCGCCGCGTAGGCGGGGCCGCCGTTGGCCGCGATGGCCAGCGCCAGCTCCTGGACGGTGTCCGGCGCGCCGTCGGCGTTGTTCGTGTCCCCGCAGGCCAACTTGCCGTCGACCACCGAGCAGATGTCCTGGTCCTCGGCCTCCTGCACCATGATCAGATCCGGGCTGTGCAGCGCCTGGACGATCTGCCGGGCCTCCACGTTCAGCCGGCTGGCGTACGCCTCTTCGCTGGCCGGCACGTAGTCGAACGGCGGGGTGACCCCGGTGCAGCCCGCGTTGCCGGCGAAGTCACAGCCGTCGAACGGGTCGTCCCGGTAGTCGTACAGGTTCTCCAGGTTGTAGGTGGCGACCGCGACCTCGGCGTGCCGGTCCGCCGGCTGCGGCGGATTGTTCTCCGCCGGGTCCGCCCCACCGGTCAGCGTGAGCTGCTCCGGCTGCACGCTGTACTTGCTGAACGCGTACGAGATGGCCCCGTAGGCGTCCTCGGTGAGGGTGTCGTACGTGCGGGCCTCGGGCAGCAGCGCGGCCGAGTCCCCGGCGGTCGCCTTCACGCCGCCGGCGCCCAACAGGATGCGCTGGTTGTTGCCGTTGTCGAAGAGCGTGCCCGGGATGTCGTCCAGCGGGTGCGCGTCCCGGAACACCCGGCGGGCGTACGGGTCGGTCCGCTGCATGATCGGGTCCTCGCGGTCCACCACGTAGATCTCGGAGTCGGCCGTCGAGGCGTAGATGTGCCGCGGCGCGGAGACGCCGCTGCCGGAGCGGACCCGCATCCGGGCGCCCTCGTGCCGCTCCCAGTACCGGTTGGCGGCGGCCGCGTCAGCCGGCGGCACGGCGTCGTCGACCTGCACGACGCTGTCCACGTCCAGCCCCGAGTCGAGCTTGCGCACCAGCGAGGCGCTGGAGAGCTGGGTCTGGTTGAAGTATTCGGAGACCCGGCCGCGCAGCACCACCTCGTCACCGACGGTCGGGGCGTAGCCGCCGATCAGCGTGGTGAACGAGCCCATGAAGACGAAGATGCCGTCCGAGCTGAGCGGGTCGCCGTCCTCGGTGCCCGTGCGGCTCTGCAGGTAGAAGCCGTACTGGTCGGCCCCGGCGGAGCTGCGGGTGAGCGACTTCTGGGTGATCACGCCGCGCACGTCGTAGAGGACGGAGCTGGTGCCGTTGCCGCTGGCCGGGGCGAGCGGCGACCGGTCGGTGCTGCCGTCCTCGTCGTCGCGGGTCGGGCCCTGCACCTCGCCCACCGACAGCACCGCGGTGGCCTGCACGGTGAGGGTGCAGGTGGCCGTGCCGCCGTCGGCGTCCGTCGAGGTCACGGTGACCGCGTACGAGCCGGCCGGGAGGCCGGTCGCGGTCAGAGTCGCGGTGGCCGTGCCGCCGACCCCGGTGGCCGGGCTGAACGCGGTACGGCTGATCGAGCCGCTCGCCGGCACCGGGTTGACCCCGGTGACCGCGAGGTCGGTGACGGTGTCGTCGACGTCGGTGGCGGTGACCTGGCGGGTCGCCGTGCCGCCCGCCTCGACGGTCAGGGTGCCGCCGCAGCTCAGCGCCGGCGGCTGGTCGACCGGGCCGCCGTCGTCGATGGTGTGGCTGCCCAGCCCGTCGAAGGTGTCGGTGGGGAAACCGGCCCACTGCGCGGCCGGGTCGAACGGATCCGACGGGTCGGTGTCGCCGAACGTCACCGAGGGCAGCCGGCGCAGGGTGTTGTCGGCCGTGCTGGTGAGCCCGGCGCCCCACTCGGTGCCCGGGTCGACGCCAACCTGCCCGATCGAGTCGAGCACGCTGCCGCCCTTGCGGAGCACGATCGCGTCGTCGCCGTTGTAGAGCGAACCGCCGTACGTCTGATCGGCCTGGGCGAGGATCGCGGGCGCGGCCGTGGCGGCGGCGAAGACGAAGACGTCGCCGGGGGCGACCGTGCCGCTCAGCGCGACGTTCGTGGAGGTGGTGGCGCCGTTGAAGAAGAACTGGAGCTGGTAGCCGCCGGCGGCCAGGTCGATCGGGGCGCCGGTGCCGTTGTAGAGCTCGATGGCCTTGTTGTTGGACAGGCCCTCGACGTACTCGGAGATGAACAGGTCGGTGGGCGCGGCGCTGGCCGCGGGGGGTGCGACGCCGATGGCCGTCACGGTGACGGCGGCGGTCGTCGCGAGCGCGGCGAAGGTGCGGCGCGGGCGCATGGTGCCTCCACGATGGTGGACGGGAACTAACGAACGTTAAGAGCCGGCCCGGTCCGGCGTCCATCCCCCGGGCGGCCGGTTGGTGAATTTCCGTCAGCGCTGACTGTCGAGCAGGTGCACCAGCTCGGCGACATCGACGCCGTATTCACACCACTCCCGGTCGGGTCGGTAGCCCAACTCCGCGTTGACCTTCAACATCGCCTCGTTGGCCTGCGCGTTCCAGGTCTGCACCTCGGCCAGCTCCGGCTCGGCCGAGCGCAGCTCCAGCAGCATCCGCGCCTTGATGGCCCGGTCGATGCCGTAGCCGCGGTGGTCCCGGACGACGATGGTGTCGTACTGGTCGGCCCGGGTCGGGTGCTGCGCCGGCACCACCACCTCGGTCAGCCCGGCCACCTCGCCGGTCTGCTCGTGCAGGGCGAGCACGATGTAGGGCTTCATGCCCCGCCGGTGCAGCGTGTCCAGGCTGTCCCGCAGCCGCTGCGGGTCGTATGAGCTCGGCCGCAGCTCGCCGTCGTCCACGTCGCGCACCTCGGCCTTGGCCCGCGCGTACGCCTCGATCAGGTCGTCCGGCGGGCCGCCCGGGCAGAACTCGACGTGGTAGCCGGCACCCACGCCGGTGGCCATCTCGGCCAGCGCCGGCCAGTCCACCGTGCGCAGGTCGAGCACGCTGCGGGTCTCCACGTATTCCCGGATGAAGCCGAGCGCCTCGTAGAACGCCACGGCCGGGGTGTCGCCGACCACCTCCACGCCGATCGACTGGAAGCCCTCGTCCCAGACCCGGCGGGCGGCCACCCGCACCAGCTCGCGGCCGAGCCCGGAGCGCCGGGCGTCCGGGTGCACCAGCACCTCCAGCACCCCGATGCCGCCGAGCAGCAGCACGTTGACGTGCCCCAGCATCGGCCCCGGGGTGCTGTCCGGGGCCGGCTCGTCGTGCGCGACCCAGGAGATCCGCCGTTCACCGGGCATGACCTCGGAGAGATATTCCCGCAGGGAACTCTCCCGCCACGGCGGATCCTGCGGCAGGTCGGCCGTCAGGACCGCGTTCAGCGTGTCCAGCAGCGACGCGATCTCGGCGGACGACGCGGTTCGAGGGTCCCACTCGCGCACCATCACCCGTCTAGCTTGCCGGCAACGGCTGCTCGGGGGAAGGGTCCAGTTCTCGAATGTAGGCAACCGGTTACGTCACGTGCCGCTCAGCCGTCCGTACTCGTTCGCCTTGTTGAAGACGTCCTGGGCGTACCGGCGCACGTCGTTGTAGGAGAGGATGGCGTTCCACCAGTCGCCCGGGATGGTCATGTTCCGGCCGCCCTTGCACAGGTACTGGCCGGCGGCCAGGGCGGCGTCGTCGATGTCGTGCGGGTTCTTGGCGCCGTCGTTGTCGGCGTCCGTGCCGATCTCCTGCCAGGTGCTCGGGATGAACTGCATCGGGCCGAGCGCCCGGTCGTAGACGGTGTTGCCGTCGAGCACACCCTTGTCGGTGTCGAGGATCCGGGACCGCCCACCCTGCCCGTCGAGCAGGTCGCCGAGGATTTCCGGCGAGGCGACGCCGTTGGGCTGCAGGGTGGCGCCGTTGGCCGAACCGTGCCGGGACTCGACGTATCCGATCGCGGCCAGCGTGGTCCAGCTGAGCTGGCAGCTCCGGTGCGTCTGTTCGAGCACCAGCTGGGCGTAGCCGTACGCCTGCAGGGCGACCACCGGGATGCCGGTCGGCCCGCTCACCCGCTGGGCCCACCCGGCCAGCACATCGGCCGGGCGGCCGGTCGACGTCGGCGTGGTCGGCTGCCCGCCGATCGGCGGCGTCCCGGTCGCCAGGCCGGGCAGCCCCGGGGGCAGGCCGGTCGCGCCGGGCGTCACGCCGCCCTGGGGTACGCCGTCCGCCGGCGCGGTCGCGGTGGCGTCAACGGCGACGGGCTGCGGCTTGCGGATGGCCGCCGGCACCAGCAACGCGCCGGCCACCGCGGTGGCCGCGACCAGGACGAGCAGGAAGAGACCGGGCAGGGTGGTCCGCCCGCTGGGGCGGCGCGACCAGTCCCGGGTGGCCCGGCCCGCCGCGGCGGCGAGCCGCCGGGGCGGCATCCGGACCGCGTGCGCGAACGGCATCCGCCGCCGCCGACCGCCCGCCTTCGGCTCGGCGCCACTCGCGGTGGTGGCGTCCGCCGAGCCCGACTGCGGCTTGGCGTCAGCCGGGTTTGGTTGCTGCTTCGTGTCGGTGGCGTCCGCCGTATCCGGTGCCGGCTTCGCGTCGGCCGGGGCCGGCTCGGGCTTGGCATTCGTGTCGGTGGCGTCCGCCGTATTCGGTGCCGGCTTCGCGTCGGCCGGGGCCGGATCGGACTTGGCACCAGGGGCGTCCGGCGGGGTGGTCGGGGCCTTCGTGCCGTCGGCGGTGGCGGCCGTCGGCTGCGGTTTCGGGTCAAGGCCGTCGGCCGGCGCCGGCTTCGGGGCGCTCGCGGCGGCACCGGTCGGGCTCGGTTCCGTGGCCGGCCGCGGGCGGGGGACGGGAATCGGCCCGGCCGCCCCGTCGGGCGGTACGGCCGGTCGCAGGGGTCGAACCATCGATCGCTCCTCGCCGTCCACCACCCGTCGAGTATCACCCATCTTCGCCGTGCCGTCAGACCCGGCCGTACGCTGGTGGCATGCCCCGGTACGAGTTCCGCTGCCGCGCCTGCGGCGACACCTTCGAGGTCAACCGGCCGATGGCCGAGGCCGGCCAGCCGGCGTCCTGCCCGCAGGGACACGCCGACACCGTGAAACTGCTGTCCACTGTCGCGGTCACCGGCCGCGGCGGCGGCCCGGTGGGCGGGGGGTCCGCCCCGGCCGGCGGCGGCTGCTGCGGCGGTGCCTGCGGCTGCTGACGTCCCGGGCCGACCTCGGCTCGCCGGTTGATCCGACCGTGCCGCCGGGGTCACCCGGTGGCACCTTGGGTCGGGCTCTGCCCGGCCGTTCTCACGATGCGTGATCGCCTGACCATAGGGCAGCATGAAGCCCGACGGCACGGGGCGGAGGTTCCACGCATGTCGCCACGGATCGACCTCCCGAGCGGATGGGTGACCTTCGTGTTCACCGACATCGAGGGTTCCACCCGGCTGGCCCAGCTGCTCGGTTCCGGCTACCCGCCGGTGCTGCGGGAACACCGGCGGCTGCTGCGCCACACGCTGGCCGACGGGGCGGAGCTGCTGACCGAGGGCGACTCGTTCTTCCTCGCCTTCCCGGACGCGGCCGCGGCCGTCACCGCCTGCCTGGCCGCCCAACGGGCCCTGACCAGCCACGACTGGCCCACCCCGGAGGCCGCACCGCGGGTCCGGATGGGCCTGCACACTGGATACGTGGAACCCCGCGACGGCGAGTACGCCAGCCCCGAGGTGCACCGGGCGGCCCGGGTGGCCGCCGCCGCCCATGGTGGACAGGTGCTGTGCTCGGGGGCGACCGCCCGGCACGCCGACCCGCTGCCGGACGGAGCGTCCCTGTTGGACCTCGGGCTGCACCGGCTGCGCGGCTTCGACGACCGGGAGCGGCTGTTCCAGCTGCTGGCGCCCGGCCTGGAACGGAGCTTCCCCCGGCCGCGTACCGCCGACGCGGTGGCGCACAACCTGCCCACCCAGGTCACCTCGTTCGTTGGGCGGGAGGTGGAACGGGGCGAGCTGAAGCGGCTGGTCGAGACGTACCGGCTGGTGACCGTGCTGGGTGCGGGCGGCGCCGGTAAGACGCGGCTGGCGGTGGAGCTGGCCGCCGGGATCGTCGAGGCGTACCCGGACGGGGTGTGGTTCGTCGACGTCGCGGCGGTGACCGACCCGGGCCTCGTGGCGTTCGAGATCGCCGCGGTGCTCGGGCTCCGCCCGGAGCCCGGCCGGCCCATGGTGGACACCCTGGTGGAGTACGCGGCCGCCCGCCGGATGCTGGTGGTCCTGGACACCTGCGACGCCCAGCCGGCGGCCTCGGCCGAGGTGATCTCCCGCCTGCTGGCCGGTGCCCGGGACGTCCGGGTGCTCGCCACCAGCCGGGAGTCGTTCGGCCTCCCCGGTGAGGCGGTGTGGCGGATCCCGCCGCTGTCGGTGGACCCTCGCCCCGACGGCGGGGAGAGCGACGGGGTGGCCCTGCTGCTGGCCCGGACGGCGGCGGCCCGGGGCGGCCGGGCGCCGGATCCCGCCGAGCAGGCCGACCTGCGCCGGGTGGTCCGCCGGCTGGACGGGCTGCCGCTCGCCATCGAGCTGGCCGCGGCACGGCTGCGGGTGCTCTCCGCCGGACAGCTCGCCGAGCGGCTCGACGACATGCTGGGCACGCTGGACGCCGGGCGGGATACGCGAGAGCCTTCCCCGCTGGCGGAGGCCGGGCGGCGCGGCGACCCGGTCGACCTGGTGGCGGCCGGGCCCGCCCCGGCGACCTCTGCGGTGCACCGCTCTGCCGCCGAACGGCACCTGACCATGCAGGCCACGGTCACCTGGTCGTACCGGACGCTCGGCGCGCGCTCGGCCCGGTTGCTGCGCTGGCTGGCGGTCTTCGCCGGCCCGGTGGACCTGCCGACGGTGCAGTGGCTGCTCGACGAGGACCCGCTCGACCCGCTGTCGGTGCTGGTGGACAAGTCCATGGTGCTGGCCGAGCCGCACGCCTCGGGCAGCACCTACCGGATGCTCGACCCGATCCGGGCGTACGCGGCCCGGCGGCTGGTCGAGGCCGGCGAGGAGGAGACGGCCCGGGACCGGCACGTCGCCTGGTGCAGCCACGCCCTGCAACGCGTCCACCTGGGCCCGGATGGCCGGCCGGTCACCCTTTCCCTCTACGCGCTCGACCCGCTCGCCGGGGAGTTGCGGGCCGCGCTGCGTTGGTGCGCCACCGGGGGCAGCGCGCGTACCGGGCTGCGGCTGGCGGGCGGGCTGGACCAGTGGTGGCGGGAGCGGGGGCTGGCCCGGGAGGGGCGGCTCTGGCTGTTCCGGCTGTACGGCCGGATGGCCGAGACCGGCGAGGTGATCCCGGAGGCGGAGCTGGCCGCGGCGTATCACATGCACTCGTTGCACGCCGGCGCGGACGGCGAGTTCGCCGAGGAGTTGCGCTACTCGCAGCGGGCCGAGGCGGCCGCCCGGCAGGCCGGCGACCTGGGGCTGCTCGCCCGGGTGCTGGCGGGCCGGGCCGCGCCGCTGGTCGACATGGGACAGTTCGCCGAGGCGGAACGGGTCTGCCGCGAGGTGATCGACTGGGCGTACGCCCAGGGCGTGGTCTCCGACGCCCTGCACGCCGTCTACAACCTCGCCGAGCTGCTCTGGCGCCGGGGCGCGCTGGACGAGGCGGCCGAGCTTCTCGGCGCGGCCCGCCCGGTCGAGGCGGCCCGCCCGGTCGAGCGGGGGCGCCGCTCGGTGGACATGCTCCTCGGCATGGTGGCGTTGGCCCGGGACGACCTGGTCGCCGCGCACGAGCACCTGCTGGCGGCGCTCCGGTCCCGGATGAACCAGGGCTACCTGGGCCGGGCCTGCGACACGGTGAACGCGATCGCGGTGCGCTGCGCGCTGGGCGGGGACCCGGTGACCGCGGCCCGGCTCTTCGGCGCGGCCCAGGCCACCCGGGCGAACCTGCGGGCCACCCCCGGCATCTACGGGCCGTACTGGCTGGCCCGGCAGGCGGAGCTGCGCCGGGCGCTCGGCGACGCGGCGTTCGACGCCGCGTACGGCGCGGGCGGTGAGCTGGCCCTGGAGGAGGCGGCCACCCTGGCCCTCGGCGTCGACCACCCCGACCTGGCCCCCGGCTCTCGCCGCTTCACCGCCCCCACCAGCTCCTTCGCCCCGGCTCCGCGCCGCCACACCGCAGGATGATCAAGAAGTTCGCGTCGGGATGCCGGCGGGCGGCGACGCGAACTTCTCGATCAACCGGGCGGGGTGGGGTCAGGAGGACAGGGCGGCGCGGCGTTCGGCGTCGGCCTTCATGCGGGCGGCGCGGTCGATGTCGGCCTGCTGGACGGCGGCCACCGAGCCGAAGATGCTGACCGCCTCGTAGTACGTCCAGGCCAGGCTGTAGCAGGCCGGCCGGACGACCGCGTTGTAGGTGGCGCAGACCCGCTTGAGGTCCTCATAGAAGGCGCTGTCGAGGCGCGACTTGTTGGCGGAGAAGACGCCCATCGCCTTGTAGTTGCGGTAGCCGAAGTCGTGCCGGTAGCAGGAGAGGCTGAAGTTGAAGCCGAGCGGGTTGTCCGGGCTGGACGAGCAGTAGTCGGTCGACCAGTCGAAGGCGTACGCGGACCAGGCGGCCTTGTTCAGCCGGCCGGCGTTCCAGGCGTTGTAGCTGGTGGCGCTGGTCTGGGTCCAGCTCGACAGCACGCTGAGCTTCTGGTCGCGGCTCACCGCGGCGTGCGCGGGCGAGGCGACACCGACTGCGGTGAGCAGCGCGAACGCGCCGGAAGCGAGGACGGTGGCGAGACGTCGGGACACGGGAACCTCCGCGGAGTGGGCGTCGGGACGGGGCGCCGGCGATCACCGGACGTCGACCAGTATCGATCAATGCCCCGACGGAGAGCGATCATGGAGGCGACCGGTTGGTGACATGCGTCGAAACAGACGAATGCCCCCGGTCGCCGGAGCGGCCGGGGGCATTCGAGGCGGGTCAGCGCACGACGCGCGCCGGGCTGGCCGGGCCCTCGTGCCAGACCCGGTCGAGCGCGGTCACGTGGTACGTGTAGCTCTGGCCGGCCGCCGCGTCGGCGTCCACCCAGGACTGCACGTCACCGTCGGTGCCCCGGACGGTCGCCACCAGGTGGGACGCGTCGGCGAAGTCGCACGCCTCGACCTTCCCGGTGCCGTCGAAGCGGTAGATGGCGTACGAGGTGGCGGTGCCGAAGGGCCCCTTGCCGTTCGCCGGCTGCCGCCAGGTCAGGTGCACCCCGTCGGCCTGCCGGTCGACCCCGGTGATCACCGGGGAGAGCAGCGGCTTGGCCGGCAGCTGCGCCATGGCCGGCACCAGGGCCGGGCGGGAGTAGTGCTCGGCGGCGTAGATGTCGGTGGCGCCGAGTCGGTTCGCCTTCACCTGCACCGCGGAGAAGTGCACGTTGCCGAGCACCTCCGGGTACGACCGGTTGAGCGTCAGGTGGTCCGACAGCTCGTTCGGGTTCATCCAGAACGACCCGTACGCCGGCTCACCGCTCTTGTAGTCGGCCTGTCCGATGTAGAGCTGGACGTTGGTGCCGCGCACCTGCTCGGCCCACCACGGCACCAGTCGGGCGTAGTCGGCGGCCGGGTACTGGCCGATGTACCAGTAGAGCTGCGGCACCACGTAGTCGATCCACTCCTCCTTGATCCACTTACGGGTGTCGGCGGAGATGATGTCGTACGACTGCGAGCCGGTGGTGTCCGAGCCGTTCGGGTCGGCCGACTTGTTGCGCCAGATGCCGAACGGGCTGACGCCGAACTTCACCCACGGCTTGACCGCCTTGATCTTGGCGTTCATCTCCTGGATCAGCAGGTTGATGTTGTCCCGCCGCCAGTCGGCCTGGTTGGTGAAGCCCCGGTTGTACTGCGCGAAGGTGGCGTTGTCGGGGTACTGGTACGTGCCGCTCGGGTACGGGTAGAAGTAGTCGTCGAAGTGCACGCCGTCGATGTCGTACCGGTTGACCGCGTCCATCATCGCGGTCTGGACGAACTCGCGGACCTCGGGGATGCCGGGGTTGTAGTAGAGCCGGCTGCCGGCGACCCCGGCCGGCGGGTACGCGAACACCCAGTCCGGGTGCTGGCGGGCCGGGGCGTTCGGAGCGAGCTTCGACAGGTCCGCGCCGGCGCCGCCCGGGGCCGGCATGGAGACCCGGTACGGGTTGAACCAGGCGTGGAACTCCAGGTTCCGCTTGTGCGACTCCTCGACGAGGAACGCCAGCGGGTCCCAGCCCGGGTCCTGGCCGCGTACCCCGGTCAGGTACTCCGACCACGGCTCGTACGGCGAGGGCCAGAACGCGTCGGCGGTCGGGCGGACCTGGACCACGACGGCGTTGTGGTTGAGCTGCTGGGCCAGGTCGAGCCAGCCCAGGTACTCGGCCTTCTGCTTGGCGACCTGGTCCGGGTCGGTCCAGGAGGCCTTGGTGGGCCAGTCGATGTTCGTCACCGACGCGATCCACATGGCCCGGAACTGCCGCTTCGGGGTGGCCGGGTCGGTGACGCAGGTGGTTGAGGTGGGGTCGGTCGCCGTGTCGCTCTCCGCGGCGCTGGCGGGGGTGCCGGCGACGAGCGCGCCGAGCAGCGCCACGGCCAGCCCGGCCGCTCTGAGCCGAGTTGCCTTCATGCGGTGCGGTTCCCTTCGTTGGGCTCCGGGAGGGTTCGGGTGGCGACGGGCGCCGGGGCGCGCCTCCGGAAAGATTCGCCGCAGAGCATTCGCCGCCGGTAGGAAAATTTCATCAATCGCGGGACGGCGCAAGACCTGCGGACGGATCGATGGGCAGGTCGGACCGAACGCCCGAGGGTGACCGCCGGCACAGAGCCGACCGTGACCTTTCCGACACGGGTGGTGCCGGATTGTCGCCATGGGCCGCTGGCCACCCCGCCCCTCCGGTTGCGCGGATCCGGGCGGGGGTGCGGCGGGCTTAGTCGAAGAAGCGGGCCAGGTGGTAGGGGGGGGGGGGGGGGGCGTCGGGGGCCAGGGGAGTGAGATCGGCGAAGACGGAGGCGCCGTCGCAGCCGACGTGCAGCGGGTACCAGCGCGGGGTGCCGGGCGGGCGCTGACCGCAGATGCCCTTGAAGGTCTGCACGTCCAGCAGCCGTACGTGGGTCGGGTCGGCGACCGCGTTCACGTGCCGCCACCAGGGGCTCATCACGTGCAGCACGCCCCCCGGCCGCAGCACCCGGTGGCACTCGTCGAACAGCGGCAGGAAGTCGATCAGGTGTTCCATGATGTGCACCGCGAAGAACACGTCCACCGAGTCGTCGGCCAGCGGCAGGGAGCCGGACAGGTCGGCCACCGCGTTCACCCCCGGCGCCGGATAGATGTCCAGCCCTAGGTTGCCCGGCCACTGCTTGGTCGCCCCGCAGCCCAGGTCCACCACCACCGGCGCCCGCCCGGCGACGGCCACCCGGCCCCAGACGCCGAGCACCCCGGCGAGACGGCCCACCATGTCCCGGACCAGGCGCAGGTCGGCCGGATGGGCGACCTCGCCGCTCAGGTGCGCGACCCCCCGGTCGAAGCGCACCTCCACGGGGAGCGCGCGCAGCCGCTCGTCGTGCCGGGCCAGATCGGCCCACGCCTCGACGAGGAACCCGTCGATCATCCTCAGCCGCTCCGCCGAGGGTGGGGACTGCGCCATCGTGACCATGCGGCACCTCCGGGCGCGCGATACCCGCATCCTCGCCCGATATGCCTCGAATCGCCGATCGGCGAGGACCGAGGCGGCCCGGCGACCGGCGGCGCTGCCCGGCGACCGGCGGCGCGGGGCCGGCGACCAAGGGCGGGACCGGCGGTCCGGTCAGCCGGAGAGGCTACGGCGGCCCCGGTTGGCGCCCCGGACCCGCTGGCGGGGCGGCGCCACGGCCGGCTTGGGCCGCTTGAGGTGGTAGCGGTGCAGCTCGTTGTTGCCGGGCAGGGAGGGGTCCTCGCTCATCGCGACCAGCTCCCAGCCCTGGTCGCCGGCCCGGTTGAGGTGGGCCAGCGCGGTGTCCCCGTAGGGGGTGACGTCGACCATGGAGCCGTCCGGGCCGTACCAGACGAACACGACCTCCCACCCGGTGTCGGTGGTGGCCGCCTGGCGACGGCGGACCAGCAGCGCGTACTCCCACTTGAGCATGGGCTCATTGTCACCCCGCGCGACCGGGCCGGCACGGATCAGTCCTCGGCGATCCGTCCGGCGTCGACCCGCAGCCGCCGGTTGACGCTCACCGCGTCCAGCATCCGCCGGTCGTGGGTCACCAGCAGCAGCGTCCCCGGGTAGCTGGCCAGGGCCGACTCGAGCTGCTCGATCGCCGGCAGGTCGAGGTGGTTGGTCGGCTCGTCCAGCACGAGCAGGTTCACCCCGCGCCCCTGGAGCAGGGCCAGCGCGGCCCGGGTCCGCTCGCCGGGGGAGAGGGTCGCCGCCGGCCGCAGCACGTGGTCCGCGCGCAGGCCGAACTTGGCCAGCAGCGTCCGCACGTCCGCCGGGCTCAGTTCCGGTACGGCGGCGCCGAAGGCGTCCACCAGGGGCTGGTCGCCGAGGAAGAGCCCCCGGGCCTGGTCGACCTCGCCCACCACCACGCCCGGGCCGAGCGCGGCGTGGCCCTCGTCCAGCGGCAGCCGGCCCAGCAGCGCGGCGAGCAGGGTGCTCTTGCCGGAGCCGTTCGCCCCGGTGATCGCCACCCGGTCGGCCCAGTCGATCTGGAGGTCCAACGGGCCGAGGGTGAAGCCGCCCCGGCGTACGACGGCGCCCCGGAGCGAGGCCACCACGGCGCCGGCGCGGGGCGCGGCGGCGATCTCCATCCGCAGCTCCCACTCCTTGCGCGGCTCCTCGACCACCTCCAGCCGCTCGATCAGCCGCGCCGTCTGCTTGGCCTTCGCCGCCTGCTTCTCGGTGGACTCGGTGCGGAACTTGCGGCCGATCTTGTCGTTGTCGGTGGCCTTGCGCCGGGCGTTCTTCACGCCCTTCTCCATCCAGGCCCGCTGCATCCGGGCCCGGGCCTCCAGGTCGGCGCGGGTCTCGGCGTACTCCTCGTACTCCTCCCGGGCGTGCCGGCGGGCCACCTCCCGCTCCTCCAGGTAGGCCGCGTAGCCGCCCCCGTAGTGCCGGACCTGTCGCTGGTGCAGGTCCAACTCCACCACCCGGGTCACCGTCCGGGTGAGGAACTCCCGGTCGTGGCTGACCAGCACGGTCCCGGCCCGCAGTCCGGTGACGAACCGCTCCAGCCGGTCCAGCCCGGCCAGGTCCAGGTCGTTGGTGGGCTCGTCGAGCAGGAAGACGTCGTACCGGCTGAGCAGCAGGGAGGCCAGCCCGGCCCGGGCCGCCTGGCCGCCGGAGAGGGCGGTCATCGGGTGGTCCAGGTCGACCGCCAGCCCCAACTCGGCGGCCACCTGCTCGGCCCGCTCGTCCAGATCCGCGCCGCCGAGGTCGAGCCAGCGCTCCAGGGCCTCGGCGTACGCGTTGTCGGCGCCCTCGGCCCCGGCGGTGAGCGCCTCGGTCGCCGCGTCCAGCGCGGCCTGCGCCACCGCCACCCCGGTACGCCGGGCCAGGAAGTCCCGGACCGTCTCGCCCGGCCGGCGCTCCGGCTCCTGCGGCAGGTAGCCGACCGTGGCGGTGGGCGGGTTCAACGCCACCGAGCCCTGCTCGCGTGGCTGGAGTCCGGCGAGGGTACGCAGCAGCGTGGACTTGCCGGCGCCGTTCACCCCGACCAGCCCGATCACGTCGCCGGGGGCGACGACCAGGTCCAGGTCGGCGAAGAGCAACCGGTCGGCGTGTCCGGCGGTGAGGTCCTTGGCGATCAACGTGGCGCTCATCAGGTGATCGAGCCTACCGGCGCGCCACGCCGCGGCCGATCGGACAACCGGGGCTCGGAACGTGACGAAGCTGAGGGAGACTCACTGCCGTGGTGACCACTCTGGCGATCGACTGTGGCGGTGGCGGGATCAAGGCGTCGGTGCTGGACGCCGCCGGGACCATGCGGGCCCGCCCGGTACGGGTGCCGACGCCGTACCCGCTGCCGCCGTCGCTCTTCGTCAAGACCCTGCTGGACCTGGCCGGCAGCCTGCCGGCGGCGGACCGGCTCACGGTCGGGATGCCCGGCATGATCCGGCACGGCGTGGTGGTGGCCACCCCGCACTACGTCACCCGGTCCGGGCCGCGCAGCAAGATCGACCCGAAGCTGGTGGCCGAGTGGTCCGGGTACGACGCGCGCAGCGCGCTGGCCGAGGCGTTCGGCATCCCGGCGCTGGTGCTCAACGACGCCGAGGTGCACGGCGCGGGCGTGGTCGCCGGGACCGGCTGCGAGCTGGTGCTGACCCTCGGCACCGGGCTGGGCAGCGCGCTCTTCGACGGCGGGGTGCTCGCCCCGCACCTGGAGCTGTCGCACGCGCCGGTGCGCTGGAACACCACCTACGACACGTACATCGGGGAGCCGGAACGCCGGCGCCTGGGCGACGCGTTCTGGTCGCGGCGGATCCGGCAGGTGGTGGAGGGGCTGCGCCCGGTCTTCCGCTGGGACCGGCTCTATCTCGGCGGGGGCAACTCGCGGCTGATCCGCCCGGAACAACTGGCCCGGATGGGCGACGACGTGGTGGTCGTCCCGAACACGGCCGGGATCGTGGGCGGTGTCCGGGCCTGGGAGCTGGTCGGCGACCGGTACGACCCGACGAGCTGACCGCCAACTTCGATCGCCGGAACACTCGCGGTCCCGCTGGTGTTGTGCCAGCGTCGGATAAGGGCGGTGCGACACGAGGAGGTGGGTCGAGTGGATCTTCTGGCGGAGTACCGGCGGGCGACCATGTTCTTCGAAGCGGGTGACCCGACCGGAGCGGCCCGGCTGCTCGAGCCGATCGTCGAGGCGGAGCCCGGCAACTCCTCGGTACGGCAGCTGCTGGCCCGGGCCTATTTCCAGTCGGCCCAGCTCAGCCGGGCCGAGGAGCAGCTCCGGGAGCTGGTCGACCGGGACCCGAGCGACCACTACGCGCACCACGTGCTGGGCCGGACGCTGGAACGGCTGAACCGGCCGGTCGACGCGCTGCGGCACCTGCGCATCGCGGCGGCCATGCACTCGACCAACGCCGACTACGCCGAGGCGCTGCGCCGGGTGGAGAGCCGGGTCAGCGGTGGTCGCTGACCGCCACTGATACGAGACGGCGAAGGGCAGCCCGCGACGGGCTGCCCTTCGCCGTCTCCGGGTCCGGAGACCCGGCGCGCCTACGATGGGCTGGTGAAGCTCAAGCTCGATCTCCACGACATCTACAACAAGGGCCACGACATCGATCGCGCGCTGCGCGGGATCATGGACGAGGCGGTGGCGAAGAAGGCCACCCTGGTGGAGATCATCCCGGGCAAGGGCTCCGGCCAGCTCAAGAAGCGGGTGCTGCGGTTCCTCGACCAGAAGGACGTCAAGCAGCTCTACCACCGGGTCGAGAAGGACTCGAAGAACTTCGGCCGTCTCTTCGTGCACTTCCGCTGGAAGTAGTGCCTCAGGAGACCGCAGCCTGCACCACCTCGACGATCTTCTTCTCCACCGCGGGGCTCCACTTCTGGATCGCGTACGACACCGGCCACAGGTCTCCGTCGTCGAGGTTGGCCGCGTCCTGGAACTCCAGGGTCGAGTAGCGGGTGTTGAACTTGCCCGAGTTCTTGAAGGCGACGACGATCTTGCCGTCCGCGTTCGCGTAGGCGGGCATCCCGTACCAGGTCTTTGGCGACAGCTCCGGGGCGGTGGTGGTCACCGCCATGTGCACGCGCTCGGCGAGCGCACGATCCTCCGGCGTCATCTTCGCGATGCTGTCGAGGGTCGCCTGCAGGTCGTCGGCCTTCTTGGCGCCCTTCTTGCCCTCGGCGCGCAGCTCGGCGGCGCGCGCCTTCATCGCGGCACGCTCCTCGGCGCTGAAGCCGGCGGACTCGGTCTGGGGGTTCTTCGTGGGCATGTCCAGGTTGCCTTTCGACGCTCAAGGCTCGGCGCGATGCCGGCCATGAGAAAGGCTAGGCACGACGACAACCGGCTGCTTCTTGATTCCTGATCGGATCGGGCGCCGGCCGAGGCGGCCCGCCGCCCCCCTGGCGGAAGCGTGGGTCACAGCGGGTACGTGCGGGCCACCGCCAGCATCTCCGAGCTGTGCGAGCCGACCACGCCGACGTCGGGCGGGCGGGGCCGGAACCCGGGTACTCCGGCCAGGCCGTCGCTGGCGTCCATTACCCGCAGCAGCGGCCGGTGCCCGGGCGTCACCACCAGGGTGATCTCGACGCCCTCCGGTGGCGGGGCGTGGAACACCACGCCGAAGCCCCACGGGTGGTCCCTGGTGTATCGGCCGACGCCCAGCGCCACCCCGTCGACGGTCGCCGACTCCACCCCGGTCCCCGAGTCCACGTGCAGCGAGAGCAGCCGGACCGGCCGTTGCGGGGTCACCCGGACCCGCAGGGTGCGCTGCTCCCCGACGGTGGTGTCGGCGAGCACCTGCAACGTCGGGGCGGGCAGGCCGGCCGCTCGCGCCGGGCCGCTGCGGAGCCTGGCGTCGCCCAGCGCGGGGAAGTCGTCGGCCGCGGAGACGACCCCGTCGACGTACCCGGCGGTCCACGGCTGCGGCTCGGCCTCGCGGCTGAGCCACCGGGCCTCGCCGGTGCCGGCGTCCAAGGCGTACATCAGGTGGGTCGGCACCGGGTGGGCGGCGTCGAAGCGGTCCACGGCCAGGCCGACCCCGGCGAGCACCACGGCGGCGAGCCCGGCGGCGGCCGCCGGCAGCGGGGCCAGCCGGCGGGCCCGCAGCGCCAGCAGGCCGCGCTGGCCGCCGGCCTGCGGGTGCAGCAGGTCGACCACCGGCAGCGCGGCCAGGCCGAGCAGCACCGCGAACAGTGCCGCCACCCCGCCCATCGCCATGCCGAGCGCCGGGAAGAGCAGCGCCACGGTCGGCAGCAGGATCACCACGGCGACCGCGCCGGCCAGGGTCACGGCCCCGGACCGTCCAGCCGGGTGGCCAGCGCCGCCAGGCCGGCGAGGGCGCCGGCCAGCGCGGGCAGGGTGGTCAGGTACGCCCCACCCGGCACCAGCACGGCGAGCAGCACCCCGAACAGGGCCAGCCAGGTCAGCCCGCCGAACGCGAGGGCGGCCGGACCGGCCCACCGGCGGGTCAGCGCGTACCAGGTGAGCAGGACCGCCGCGGCGAGCGCCACCACGGCGAGCCGGTACCAGACCGGCCGGTACGGGTCGAGTAGTTCGGCGTACCCGGGGCGGAGCGCGGTGATCGCGGTCCAGAGCAGCCACGCGCCCAGCGGGGCCACGACGACCGGCACGAGGGCCAGCCCGACGCCGGCGGCGAGCCGGCCGGTGCTGGCCCGGCCGCGCCGGAGCAGCAGCCAGCCGAGCCCGCCGACCGCGATCAGGGCGAGCAGCGCCAGCGGCAGGGTGAGCCAGCCGGGGTAGCGGACCAGGCCGCCCGGCACCGGGAAGTAGGTCGCGTCGTGGTCGGAGCCCAGTTTCGTCAGGTCGGTCCGGCCGAACTCGCGGGCCAGCCCGAGGGCGTTGTCGCCGTGCATCTGGAGGCTGCCCCGGTCCATCGCCGCCGGGACGTCCAGCGGCGTGTGGTAGACCGCGCCCCCGTCGATGTACGCCGAGTTCAGCCCGACGAAGTCGTGGTCCAGGAAGGCGGTGAAGTCGGTGTCGTTCGGCAGCGCCCGGTAGATCTCCACCGCGAACGAGGTGCCCACCGGGTGCGGGGCGGCCCGGCCGAAGACGTCCACCAGCTTCGCGTTGTCCCGGGACGTCTCGAACATGATCACCGGGCCGGTGGAGCCGCGCGCCTCCAGGTTGAGCACCACCCCACCGCCGGCGGCGAGCGGGTGGCTGGCGGCGAAGGCCGACGCGCCGCAGAGGCACGCCTCCTCTGCGTCGGTGAGCACGAACACGATGTCGTTGCGCGGGCGCGGGCCGGCGGCCAGGGCCCGGGCCACCTCCAGGATGCTGGCGGTGCCGGCGGCGTCGTCGTTTCCGCCCGGGCCGGACTGCACCGAGTCGTAGTGGGCCACCAGGAACACCCGCCCGGTGGAGGCGGTGCCGGGCAGCCGGGCCACCACGTTGCGTACCCGGGCCACGGTCGCCCCGCCGGCGGCCCCGCTGAGCTGCCCGGCCTCCGGGGCGACGGTGTCCTGCACCTCGGTCTCCAGGCCGAGGCCGCGCAGCACGGCCACCAGGTGCTCGCGGACCTGGTCGTTGGCCGGGCTCCCCGCCACGTGCGGCCGCGCGGCGATGACCTTGACCTGGTCGTACGCCCGCTCGGCGCTGAACTGGTCCGCGGGCGCGGCGGCGGGGCGCGGCGCCGGGGTGGCCAGGTCGACGAGGACGACCGCGCCGACGGCCAGCAGCGCGGCGAGCGCCGCGGCGGCGGCGAGCAGCCGGCGGCGCGGCCGGGCCAGCGCCCGGTCGGCCGGCCGGGTGGGGGGTACGCCCACGGGAACTCCTCGGGGTGGTCGGGGGTGGCCTCATCCTGCCCCCCGACCGACCGCGGCGACACTCCCCACCCGGGCGGGCCCGGCGGGCGTGCCGGGTCCGGACCAGCCGCGCCGCGTAACATCGGTCTCCTGCCCTGCCGCTGCCCCGAGGGTGGGTCCGCCCGCCCCGGCGCCGGTCGTGTTGTGTGCGACCGTTGTCTGATACAGGATCAGCAGGGCACTCGGAAGGAGTCCGACATCACCAGCGAACTCCCGCGTCTCGCCGCGGTGACCCGGCCGCACCGGGGACCCGGTCTCCCCGGGGCCCCCGTCGCCCCGCGCGCCGTTCCGCAGGGCGGTTTCGGGCACCACCCCAACGTGCCGCCCGGCGAGCGGCTGAGGGTCCTGCTGGTCGAGGACGACGAGGGCGACGCCTTCCTGGTCGGCGAGTTGCTCGCCGAGACCAACGCCAACATCGACCTGCTGGTCGCCACCAGCCTCAGCGAGGCCCGGCAGCGGGTGCCCGGGGTCGACTGCGTCCTGCTCGACCTCGGACTTCCTGACGCGCAGGGCCTGGACGGGCTGCGCCGGGTGCTGGAGATGGCCAGCGGGGCGGCGGTCTGCGTGCTCACCGGCCGCTCCGACGAGCACCTGGGCATCGTCGCGGTCGCCGAGGGCGCCCAGGACTACCTGGTCAAGGGTCAGGTGGACGGGGTTCTGCTGGCCCGCGCCCTGCGCTACGCGGTGGAACGCAAGCGGGCCGACGAGAACGCCCGCCGGCTGCGCGAGGTGGAGCTGCGCCAGGCCGAGTCCGCCCGCCTGGAGCGGGGCCTGCTGCCGCAGCCGCTGATGACCACCGACCAGGTGTCGGTGCACACCTTCTACCGTCCCGGCCGGCACGCCGCGCTGATCGGCGGCGACTTCTACGACGTGGTGCAGACCCGGCCGGACCGGATCGACCTGATCGTCGGCGACGTGTGCGGGCACGGCGTGGACGAGGCCGCCCTCGGCGTCGAGCTCCGGGTGGCCTGGCGAGCCCTCGTGATGGCCGGGGTGCCGGACGACGAGGTGCTGCCCGCGCTGGAGCAGGTGCTGATGAGCGAGCGCCGGCTCCAGGAGATCTTCGCCACGGTGGCGACCACCCGGCTCGACCTGGCGGCCAACCGGGCCACCGTACGGCTCGCCGGGCATCCGCCGCCGCTGTTGCTCAGCGGAGGCAAGGTCGCCCCGGTGCCGGCCCGCAACGGCCTGCTGCTCGGGGTGCGACCGCGCAGGCCCGTCGCCTTCGACCTGGAGTTCGACACCCGCGACTGGTCCCTGCTGATGTACACCGACGGGCTCATCGAGGGCCGGGTGGGTGCCGGCGACGACCGGCTCGACGTACCGGGTCTCACCGACCTGCTCGCCAACGAGGCGGTGCCCCTGCCCGAGCTGCCCGGCTGGCTGGTCGGCCGGGCCGAGCAGCTCAACGGCGGTCCTCTCGCCGACGACGTCGCCATGCTGCTGGTCACCCGGGGTGACGGCCGGTGAAGGCGTACCGGGAGGGCTGGACCCTGCGGCGCCGGGTGGTCGCGCTGCTCAGCGTGGTCCTGCTGCTGCTGCTCGGGCTGGCCACGGCCGAGGCGCTGGTCGCCGAGAAGAACCGGCAGAACATCGACGCCGTCCTGGTCAAGACCGGCCCGCTCCGGGTCCAGGCGCAGGAGCTGATGAGCGCCCTGCTGGACCAGGAGACCGCCGTCCGCGGCTTCGCGGTGAACGGCGACCGCAAGGACCTCGCCCCGTACGAGGCGGGCCTGCGCCGGGAGCGCGACACGGTCGCCTCGATGGAGAAGCTGGCCGCCGACTACCCGGACGTGCGGCGCGAGCTGGCGGTGGTGGAGCAGCGGGCGGCGCGGTGGCGCACGGATGTCGCCGAGCCGGTGATCACCACGGTCGAGCGGAGCGGTCCGGAGGCCGGGCAGGCGCTGATCACCGACCAGACCCGGCAGCAGTTCGAAGGCGTCCGGGCGTCGGTCGACACGCTGCAGGAAGAGATCTTCGTCGTCGGGCAGCGGACCGCTGGCCGGGTCAGCAGCACCAGCAACGTGCTGGTCGTGCTGCTGATCGCCGCGGCGCTGGTGGTGGCGGTGGCCGGCGCGGTGCTGCTGCTCTCGCTGGACCGGATCCTGATCCGGCCGCTGGCCGCCCTGGTGGACCAGGTACGCGAGGTCGCCGACGGCGACTACCGGCACCACATCGAGGGTTCCGGGCCGCCGGAGTTCCGCCTCCTCGCCGAGGACATCGACGGCATGCGGCAGAAGATCGCCCGGGAGCTGGACGAGGTACGCGAGGCCCGGGAGAGCATCGAGTGGGTCAACAGCCAGCTCCAGAAGCAGGCCGAGGAGCTGACCCGGTCCAACCGTGACCTGGAGCAGTTCGCGTACGTCGCCTCGCACGACCTGCAGGAGCCGCTGCGCAAGGTGGCCAGCTTCTGCCAGCTCCTCCAGCGGCGCTACGCGGGCCAGCTGGACGAGCGGGCCGACCAGTACATCGCGTTCGCCGTCGACGGCGCGCAGCGGATGCAGCGGTTGATCAACGACCTGCTCGCGTTCTCCCGGATCGGCCGCCTCACCATCGGCTTCACCGAGGTGGACCTCAGCAAGGTGATGGGCGACGTGGCTGCCCAGACCGAGGCGGCCCGCCAGTACTCCGACGCCGAGCTGACCTGGGACGAGCTGCCGGTGATCCGCGGCGAGGAGCCGCTGCTGACCAACCTGCTGGCCAACCTGGTGAGCAACTCGATCAAGTTCCGTCGCCCGGACGTGCCGCCGAAGGTGCACGTGTCGGCCCGGCTGGTCGGCGACGAGTGGGAGATCAGCTGCCAGGACAACGGCATCGGGATCGAGCCGGAGTTCGCCGACAAGATCTTCGTCATCTTCCAGCGGCTGCACTCCAAGGACGCGTACCCGGGCACCGGCATCGGCCTGGCCATCGTCAAGAAGATCGTGGAATATCACGGCGGCCGGGTCTGGGTGGACACCGACACCGAGGAGGGCACGGCGATCCGGTTCACCCTGCCCGCGGACGTCGAGGCGGCGTCGGCGGCGGACGGGGACGAGCCGGCGGCCGGTGCGGAGTCGACCGGGGACCCGGCGGCGACGGGGGACGGTGCGGCGGCGCCCGTCGGTCGGCAGCCGGACGCGGGACGGGTGGAGACGCCGGCAGGGGCGACCCGGGACGGTACAACGGGGGACATGAAGGAGGCGGTGGGATGACCGCGCCGGCAGACGGCAAGAGTCCGATCGAGGTCCTGCTGGTCGAGGACGATCCGGGCGACGTGCTGATGACCCAGGAGGCGTTCGAGGAGCACAAGCTCCGCAACCGCCTCACCGTGGTCTCGGACGGCGCCGAGGCGCTCGCCTACCTGCGCCAGGAGGGCCAGTACGCGGACGCGATCGCCCCCGACCTGATCCTGCTCGACCTCAACCTGCCCCGCCGGGACGGCCGGGAGGTGCTGGAGGAGATCAAGAAGGACGAGGAGCTCTGCCGGATCCCGGTCGTGGTGCTCACCACCTCTCAGGCCGACGAGGACATCCTGCGCAGCTACCAGCTGCACGCCAACGCCTACGTGACCAAGCCGGTGGACTTCGAGCGTTTCATCTCGGTGGTCCGTCAGATCGACGAGTTCTTCGTCAGCGTGGTCAAGCTGCCGCCGCGTGGCTGAGTCGCTGCTGGCCGACGTCGGCGACCTGCTGCGGACGGCCGCGGCGGAGGTCGTGGTGCCGATGTTCCGCCGGCTCGACGACGCCGACGTCTCCGAGAAGGCCCCGGGCGAGGTGGTCACCGTCGCCGACCGCTTGGCGGAGGAGCTGATCTCCGCCGGGCTGCGACGGCTGCGCCCCGACTCCGTGGTGGTCGGCGAGGAGGCGGTCGCCGAGGACCCGGACCTGCTGCGGCACCTGCGCGGCGCCGGCGACGTCTGGGTGGTCGACCCGATCGACGGCACCGCCAACTTCGCCGCCGGTCGGCGTCCGTTCGCCCTGATGGTGGCGCTGCTGGCCGGCGGCCTGCCGGCGGCCTCCTGGGTGTACGACCCGCTGGCCGACACGATGGCGGCGTGCCGGACCGGCGCGGGCACCTGGCTGGACGGCACGCCGGTGCGGATCAGCCGGACGGCGCTGGAGGCCGGCGCCCTGCGGGGCACCGCGATGACCCGGTTCCTGCCGCCGGAGACCCGGCGGACCGTGGAGGCGGGCGGCGAGCGGATGGGTGAGCTGCTGCCCGGGCAGCACTGCGCCGGGCGGGAATACCTGGACATGCTCACCGGCGCGCAGCAGTTCGTCCTCTTCTGGCGCACCCTGCCCTGGGACCACGCGCCCGGCACCCTGCTGGTACGGGAGGCCGGCGGAGTGGCCCGCCGCTTCGACGGGACCGATTACCACCCGGCCGACGACGGCCGGGGCCTGCTGGTCGCGGCCAGCGAGGAGATCTGGGACGAGGTCCGGGCGGCGCTACTGGCTGGGTGAGCGAGCGGTCCGCCCCAGGTGTTGAGAGGGGGCCCCGGTCCAACCGAAGGCCTTCCTTTCGCCGTCCGCGACGGGACTGGCACGCTGCGTCGACGATTCGTGTCGGCCGAGGTCGGGGGCCTGGCGCGGCACGAGTGGTCCGGTATCGTGACGGCGGTCTCCGCCAGCGGGCCGCCGTCCGGGGCCGGCGGAGCAGCCGCCCGCGCGGCGGTCAACCGAGGGCCGGCGGTCGACGGAAGGACGCTCTCGTGCCCAGGACCAGGCTCATCCGGCGGCGCGTCCGCCGGCCGTTGCTCGCCCTGCTCGCCGCAGCGGCCCTGCTGCTCGGCGCCGGCCTCGTCGCGGCCGGGCCCGCCGCCGCGGCGCCCAGCCCGAGCGCGCCCGACGAGGGGGGCAGCAAGCAGCTCCGGGCGGCCCTCGAGGCGGCGGCGAAGGGCCACATCGAGGCCAAGGCCCGGCTCGACAACTCCAAGCGGCGGCAGAAGGAGTTGACCGGGCAGCTCGCCCAGCTCGAGCTGCGCCTGGTTGAGCTGACCTCGCAGGTGGGTGAGGTGGCCGCGCAGTCGTACCGGCTGGGCCGGCTGACCCCGGTGTCGGCGTTGCTGGCCAGCACCGATCCGGACTCCTTCCTCAAGCGCGCCGCCGAGTTGGACGTGATGGCCCAGCGGGACGGCACGCGGCTGCGCGCGCTGCACGAGGCGAAGGCCGAGGCCGCCCGGGCCAAGCTGGCCATCGACACGGAGATCCGCGAGCAGCAGAAGCAGTTGGCGATCCTCGCGAAGAAGAAGCGGGACGCCGAGGTCGCGCTGGCCAAGGTCAGCTCCGGCAGCAGCGCCGGCTTCAGCGGCGGCTCCGGGTCGGCCAAGCCCGCTCCGCGCAACGCCGACGGCTCGTGGCCGCCCGAGTCCTGTTCGGTGGACGACCCGACGCCGGCCGACGGCTGCATCACCCCGCGCACGTTGCACATGCTCCAGCAGGCCAAGGCGGCCGGCTACAAGCGGTACGTCTCCTGCCATCGCAGTGGTGGCGGCGGCGAGCACCCGAAGGGGCGGGCATGCGACTTCTCCGCTGCCAGCGGCGGCTTCGAGAACGTCTCGGCCACCGGTGGCGACAAGGCGTACGGGGACAGCCTCGCCAGCTACCTCAAGAACAACGCGAGCAAGCTCGGCGTCATGTACGTGATCTGGTACCGGCAGATCTGGATGCCGAACACCGGCTGGCGGTCGTACAGCGGCGGGGGCAGCCCGGCCGCCGACCATACAAACCATGTTCATGTTTCGATGTACTGACCCGGGTCGCCGGGAACGCTGCGTAGCATCGCCACGGTGAGCAGCACATCGTCCGACGTCGAGGTGGGGTTGGCGCCGAGCGCCCTGGCCCCGCCCCGGGCCCTGCCGAACGGGCTCGCCGCGTTCCTCGTCTTCCTCTCCAGCGGGGCCGTGCTGGTGCTGGAGACCGTCTCGCTCCGGCTGGTCGGCCCGTACGTCGGGGTGACCCTCCAGGTGACCAGCGCGGTCATCGGCATGGCGCTGGGCGCCATCGCGTACGGGGCGTGGATGGGCGGGTGGCTCGCCGACCGGTGGGACCCGCGCACCCTGCTCGCCCCGGCCCTGGTGCTGGCGGGCATCGCCACCGCGGTCACCCTCCCCGTCGTCCGGTACGCCGGCGAGGCACTGCGCGGCAGCGCGGCGAGCGGGGTGCTCCTGTTGACCGCGCTGGCGGTGCTGGTGCCGGCGGCGCTGCTGGCCGGGGTGACCCCGCTGGTGGTCAAGCTCCAGCTCGCCGACCTGCGCCGCACCGGCCAGGTGGTCGGCCGGCTCTCCGGCATCGGCACGCTGGGCGGGATCACCGCCACCCTGGTCACCGGCTTCGTGCTGGTGGCGGCGCTGTCCAGCACGGTGATCGTGCTCGGGCTGGCGGCGGTGCTGGGGGTGACCGGGCTGGTGCTCGGGGCGTACCTGCGCCGCCGGTCGGGGACCGGGCTGCCCGCCTCGGCCCGGGTGAAGGCCGCCCTGGCGGTGCTCGGCCTGGCCGCGGCGGGCCTGTCCGCGGTCGCCCCGAACCCGTGCGACGTGGAGACCGCGTACCACTGCGCGAAGGTGGAGACCGACCCGCAGTGGACGCAGGGGCGCGTGCTCTACCTCAACTCGGGCGAGCATTCGTACGTCGACCTGGCCGACCCGACCCGCCTGAAGTACGCGTACACCCAGTGGATCGGCCTGGTCGCGGACCTGGCCGCGCCGGCGGGGCGGCGGCTCGACGCCCTGCATCTCGGCGGCGGTGGCTTCACCATGCCGCGCTACCTCGCCGCGACCCGGCCGGGCACCGACAACCTGGTCTTCGAGATCGACGGCGGGCTGGTCGACCTGGACCGGCGGGAACTGGGCGTACGCACCGGGCCGCAGCTGCGGGCCCGGATCGGGGACGCCCGGGTGCTGGTCGGCGCCGAGCCCACCGACAGCCGCGACTTCATCGTCGGCGACGCCTTCGGCCACCTGGTCGTGCCCTGGCACCTGGCCACCCGGGAGATGGCCGCCGAGGTCCGTCGGGTGCTCCGACCCGGCGGGATCTACGTGCAGAACGTCATCGACGTGCCGCCGGGCCGGTTCATCCGGGCCGAGCTGGCCACCGTCCGGGCCGAGTTCCGGCACGTCGCGCTGATCGCCCCGCCCTACGGGATCGAAGGGCGGTCCGGCGCCAACTTCCTCATCGTCGCCTCGGACGCGCCGCTGCCGCTGGCCGGCGTCCAGAGCCGGCTGGGCTTGCTGCCCGAGCCGGCCGGCCTGCTCTCCGGCGGGGAGCTGACCGGGTACGTCGGCGACGCGCTGGTGCTGACCGACGACTACGCCCCGGTGGACCAGCTCCTCGCGACCGCCTGAACGGATGACTTTCCTGACCGATTCCGACTCCTCAGGTGTACGGCGGTCCTGTCCGGGCAACAGGACCGACCATGGGTGCAGCGGTGAGGGGCGGCGCGCAGCTGCTGGGTGAGCGGTACCGGCTGGTCGAGCAGCTCGGTGCGGGGGGCATGTCGGTGGTCTGGCGCGGCTATGACGAGGTGCTGGGTCGCCAGGTGGCGGTGAAGGTGCTCGCCTCCCGGCTCGCCAGCGACAAGGCGTTCCGGCACCGGATCCGGATCGAGGCGCAGGCCGCCGCCCGGCTCTGCCATCCCAACATCACCAACGTGTACGACTACGGCGAGTCCGAGCAGGCCGGGTTGACCGTGCCGTACGTGGTGATGGAGCTGGTCGACGGCGGCCCGCTCAGCGCCCGGCTCGGCCGCGGCGGGCAACTGCCCTGGCGGGAGGCGGTGACCATCGGCGCGGAGGTGGCGTCGGCGCTGGCCACCGCGCACGCCCGGGGCGTGGTCCATCGGGACGTGACCCCCGGCAATGTCATGCTCACCCCGACCGGGGTGAAGGTCGTCGACTTCGGCATCTCGGCGCTGGCGGGGGAGAGCGAGAAGGGTCCGGACGGCGCCCTGCTCGGCACGCCCGCTTACCTGGCCCCGGAGCGGCTGGACAACGGCCAGGTCTCCCCGGCCACCGACGTGTACGCGGTCGGCCTGCTGCTGTACCGGATGCTCACCGGCCGGCTGCCCTGGCAGGCCAGCACCACCACCCAGATGCTGCGGGCCCACATGTACCACGATCCGGAGCCGATGCCGCCGGTGGTCGGGCTCCCCGACGAGGTCGCGCAGCTGGTCCGGCAGTGCCTCGCCAAGCGCCCCGAGGATCGCCCGGCGACCGCCGAGGTGGCCCGTACGCTCGCCGACGCGGCCGGCATCGCGGCGATCGTGCCGGTCTCCCCGGCGCTCGGCCAGTTCGACCCGACGCTGGTGGAGAACGCGGGAACGACCATCCTGCCCTGGTCGGCGGAGACTGACGCGTTGCCCTTCTCCGCGATCCGCACCCGTACCCGGGCCGCTGCCCGGCGGCGCAAGGTGGAGGCCGGGGTGGCCGCCGCCGGCCTGGTCGCGGTCACCGCCACTCTGTGGGGGTTGACCTCGAAGAGCCCGGCCAGCGGCGGGGTCGAACCGACCCAGGCTCGGATGGACCTGCCGCAGTCGATCCCCTGCGCCGTCGACTACTCGCTGCAGCGGGACTCCGGCAAGGACTTCACCGCGGAGCTGACCCTGACCAACACCGGCAGCCGGGAACTGCGCGACTGGACGATGAGCTTCACCTTCCCCGGTCGGCAGACCGTGACGAGAGCCCAGCCGGCGGTCGACCAGCAGGGGCGGGTCGTGCAGCTTCACGCACCGGCCACCGACCCGGCGCTCGCGCCGGGCGCGTCCCGGAAGATCTCGCTGAGCGGTAGCTACACGGGGGGCAACCTGCTGCCGGTGGAGTTCAAGGTCGGCGACAGCAGCTGCGGCGTGCAGGTCTCCGGGGTGGCTGGTTCGGTGCCGCCCACCACCGCGCCCCCGACGCCGGCGAAGCCGACGAAGGCGGCCCCGAAGGCCGGCGCGGCGAAGAGCAGCGGCAGCCGGGCGAAGCCCGGCAAGCACGGCAAGGGCAAGGAGGACGGCAAGGGAAAAGGCGAGTGACCGAGGGAAAGGGGGAGCACGGCGGCAAGGACAAGGACACGAGCAGGAAGAAGAAGTGACGCTCAGCCGAGCGAGGCGAAGCGCTGCACCTGGCCGATGCTGCCCTCCACGATGAGCACGCTGTCCCGTTGCAGCACCGTGTCCGGACCGGCGTAGCGGAACGGCTCGTCGGGCAGCTTCGCGCCGACCACCATCACCCCGTACCGGTCCGCCGGGGACAGTTCGCGCAGCGGCCGGCCCACCATCGTCTGCGGTACGCGTACCTTGGCGATCGCGAAGTCGTCGCCGAACTCGATGAAGTCCAGCATCTTGCTGATGATCAGGTGCGCGACCCGCTCGCCGGTCTCCGCCTCCGGGAAGATCACGTGGTGGGCCCCCACCGAGCTGAGGATCTTCGCGTGCTTCTCCGAGGTGGCCCGGGCCCAGATCTGCGGGATGCCCAGCTCGGTCAGGGCCAGCACGGTCAGCACGCTCGCCTCCACCGAGGCGCCGATGGCGACCACCACCCGCTGGAAGTCCGCCACGCCGATCTGGCGCAGCACGTTCTCCTCGGTGGAGTCCGCCTGCACCACCCGGTCCAGCCGCGCCGACCAGCGCTGGACCCGTTCCTGGTCGCCGTCGATGGCCAGCACGTCGTGATCGAGGTGCGCCAGCGAGCCGGCCAGGCGCGAGCCGAACCGGCCGAGGCCGATCACCACGATGCCGCTGTCGTCCGTCTTCCTAGCCGACAATGGGTTGCTCCTCCGGGTAGCGGTACTGGCGTCGTCGGGTGTTCAACGCGATCGCGGACCCGAGGGTGAGCGGGCCGACCCGGCCGATGTACATGAGCGCGGTCAGCAGGTACTTCCCGGGCTCGTTCAGCTCTGGGGCGAGCCCGACCGACAGTCCGGTGGTGCTGAACGCGGAGGTGACCTCGAAGAGCGCCGCGTAGTAGCGGACGTGCCGGCTCGCCGCGATCACCACTGCCGTGCCGGCGACGACCAGCGCCACGCTGAGCAGCGCCACGGTCAACGCCTGCCGCTGGCTGGCGGTGGCGACCCGTCGGCCGCCCGCCGTCACGTCCGGTTCGCCGCGTAGCTCGGCCCAGATGACGAAGGCGAGCAGGAAGAAGGTGGATACCTTGATCCCGCCGGCGGTGCTGGCGCTTCCGCCGCCGATGAACATCAGGACGATCAGCAGGGGATAGCTCTCCTCGCTGAGCCGGCCGACGTGGATCACGTCGAAGCCGCCGGTGCGGCTCAGCGTGATCTGGGTGAACGTGGCCAGCACCTTCCCCCGGGTGTCGAAGGTGCCGATGGTGGCGGGATTGCGCCACTCGGCGAACAGCAGGGCGCCGAAGCCGAGCGCGATCAGCGCCAGGCTGCCCCAGATCGTCAGCTTGGTGGCGACCGCCCAACCCCGCGGCCGCCGCCACTCCCGGACCGCCTCGAAGATCGCTGGGAAGCCCAGCCCACCGATGAACGCGCCCAGCCCCAGCGGCAGCGCAACCCAGGGGTCGCGGGAGAAGGCGACCAGGCCGTCGGAGTAGAGGCTGAAGCCGGCGTTGTTGAACGCCTGGATGGAGTGGAAAGCGGCCGACCACAGGGCCCGCCACGGGGGGTAGCCGTAGGTGAGCCAGAGCCGGCCGGTGAGCACCGCCGTCATCACCGCCTCGGTGACGAAGACCGTCGCCGCGATCCGGGTCAGCAGCCGGCGGACGTCACCGACGCCGAACTCGGCGGTCTCGGCCTGCACCAGCAGCCGGTTGCGCAGGCCGAGTTGGCGGGAGACCACCAGGATCACCAGCGCCGCGACGGTCAGGATGCCCAGGCCGCCAAGCTGCGTCAGCACGGTGATCATCGCCAGGCCGAAGCCGTTCCAGTAGTTCGGGGTGTCGTTGACGGCCATGCCGGTGACGGAGACCGCCGAGGTGGCGGTGAACAGTGCGGTCAGGAACGGGGTGTACCGGTGGTGGCTGGTGGCCCAGGGCAGCATGAGCAGGCCGGTGCCGACCAGGATCACCGCCAGGAACCCGAACGGCACCAGCCGCACGGGATGACGGAGCAGGCGGCGCACCAGGTCATCTTCCGTCCGGAGATTCACCGGCAGGTCAGGAACCGACCAACTGCCGGACAACCCCGGCCGGTCTGCTGTCCGTACCCATCGACGACAGGAGACGGCGTTGCGACGTACCCTTTCCGCCCTCGGCACGGCCGGCGCGCTGCTCGCGGCGGCAGTGGTGGTGCCGGCCGTGGCCGCCCAGGCCCGGCCCGAGGCCGCCGCCGAGCGGTCCCGGGCGGACAACCACCCCATCGTGATCGGCCATCGGGGCGCGAGTGGCTACCGACCCGAGCACACCCTGGAGGCCTACCGGCTGGCGATCCGGATGGGCGCCGACTACATCGAGCCGGACCTGGTCTCGACGAAGGACGGCATCCTGGTCGCCCGGCACGAGAACGAGATCTCGGGTACGACCGACGTGGCCGCCCACCCCGAGTTCGCCGCCCGCCGGACGACCAAGCGCATCGACGGGGTCAGCGTCACCGGCTGGTTCACTGAGGACTTCACCCTGGTCGAGTTAAAGACGCTGCGGGCCAAGGAGCGGCTGCCCCAGGTGCGGGTGGCCAACACCGCGTTCGACGGGAAGTTCGAGGTGCCGACCTTCCAGGAGGTCATCGACCTGGCCCGGGCCGAGTCGAAGGCCCGCGGCCGGACCATCGGCGTCTACCCGGAGACCAAGCACCCCAGCTACTTCGCCTCGATCGGGCTGCCGCTGGAGGAGCCGCTGGTAGCGGTGCTGACGGCCAACAAGCTGACCCACCGCAACGACCCGGTCTTCATCCAGAGCTTCGAGACGGCCAACCTGCGCAAGCTCAACGGCATGATCGACGTCAAGCTGGCCCAGCTGCTCGACGCCACCGGCCGTCCGTATGACTTCACCCTCGCCGGCGACACCCGGACCTACGCCGACCTGGCCTCTGCCGCCGGCCTGGCCTGGGTCGCCGAGTACGCCGACGGCGTCGGCGCGAACAAGAACCTGATCGTCCCCCGGGACGCGGCCGGCAAGCTGCTCGCCCCGACCATGGTGATCCGGGACGCGCACCGGGTGAAGCTGCTCGTGCACGCCTGGACGTTCCGCGCCGAGAACCAGTTCCTCCCGGTCGACTTCCGCATCGGCACCGACCCGAACGCCCGCGGCGACATCACCGCCGAGTACGAGCTCTTCTTCAAGCTCGGCCTGGACGGCGCCTTCGCCGACCAGCCGGACACCGCCGTGGCGGCCCGCGCCGGCCGCTGAACGGCGTCCGCGCCGGGGCGCTCGGGACCCGGCGCGGCGCTCCGACGACGTGGGGTGTCCGGCGATGTCCGGGCACCCCACGTGCCGTTCTGGTTCGCGCGTCGTGATCGACTCCGTATCGGGGATCTGGCGGTGTCGGGGTCCCGCTGACACCGCAACCTCGCGTATCTGGAGTGGATCTAGATTCAGCCGGGCCGGGCGAGGTTGTCCGCGTCGGGTCCTTTGGGGCTGATGGCGCGAACGATTCAAGCGGGGGCCCCGTGTGCCTGAATCGTTTACGTCATCAGGTCTGTAGGGGGTGCGGACCTTACTGTCCGGGGCGCTCGGCGACGTAGGTGCCGCGGCCGGGGTAGCCGGTGATCAGCTCCCGATCGTGCAGCAGCGACAGGGCCCGCGAGGCGGTGGCAGGCGCGACCGTGTCGACCGAGGACGCCCAGTCCGTACGCCACTGGGTCTACTGCGACCGGCTGCTCGACGGCGGCCGGCGTTGCCCGCGCCCGGCCGACCACGACGGGGCGTGCGGGTCTGGAGCGCCCGGGTAGGCGGTCCGGCGGCCCTCGCGGGTGGCCGCTCCGCGATGGCGGGGCGCGACACACCGGCCGGCGCATCGATGGCGGCGGAGGCCATCCGGAGTCGGTGCGGTTACGCGGTGATGTCGGGGGTTGTTACATGCGGCCATCCTGCCCCGATCACTTGTGTGTTTCCGCCACATAGCCCGTGGGTGACGTCACTTCTAGCGTGAGCCGACAACTGACGTTCCCCCTGTCCTCACCTGGAGTCGCAATGACGATCCGGCACACGCGACGGGTGTTCCTTTCCGCCGCCACGATGATGGCGGCCGCGGTGGCCGTCACGGCCTGTGGCAGCCCGCAGGACACCGCCTCCGGCGGCGGCGACGCCGCCCCGGTCAAGGTTGGCCTGGTGTACTCCCAGTCCGGGCCGCTGGCCAGCTACGGCAAGCAGTACATCGAGGGTTTCAAGGCCGGCCTCGACTTCGCCACCAAGGGCACCGGCAAGGTCGGTGACCGGAAGATCGAACTCACTGAGGTCGACGACGCGGGTGACCCGGCGAAGGCGGTCTCCGCGGCCAAGGACCTGATCGGCAAGGGCACGAAGATCATTGCCGGCTCCACCTCCTCGGGTGTGGCTCTCCAGGTGGCCCCGATCGCCGCGCAGAACAAGGTGCTCTTCATCTCCGGGCCGGCCGCCACCGACGCGGTGACCGGGGCGAACAAGTACACGTTCCGCTCGGGCCGGCAGTCCTACCAGGACGTGGTGACCGCCAAGTCCTTCATCGGCGACGCCACCGGCAAGAAGGTGGTCGTGTTCGCCCAGGACGGCGCCTTCGGTGACGCGAACGAGGCCGCTGTCAAGGCGGTGATCGGCGGTGCCGGCGCGACCGTGAGCAGCGTCCGGGCCCCGGCGAGCGCCACCGAGTTCACCCCGTTCGCCAGCCAGATCAAGGCCGCCAAGCCGGATCTGCTCTTCGTCGCGTGGGCCGGCACCACCGCCCCGGCGATGTGGCAGACCCTCGACCAGCAGGGCGTACTCGCCTCCACCACGGTCGTCACCGGCCTGGACATCCGGGCCTCCTGGCCGACCTTCGGCGCGGCCGGCAGCAAGATCTCCTTCCTGTCGCACTATTTCGACGGGGCCAGCGACACCGAGGCCGCCAAGGCGCTGAAGGGCAAGGTCGGCACGGTGGACCTGTTCCACCCGGACGGCTTCGCCGCCGCCCAGATGGTGGTCCGCGCCGTGCAGGAGGGCGGCGACGACGTCGATAAGATGATCAAGGCGCTGGAGGGCTGGCAGTTCGACAGCGTCAAGGGCCAGATGACCATCCGGCCCGAGGACCACGCGCTGCTCCAGCCGATGTACCAGGCCAAGCTCACGGGCAGCGGCACCGCCTACACGGCGACCGCCCAGAAGACCCTGACCGGTGACGAGACCGCGCCGCCGGTCACCCAGATGAAGGGCTGATCCGTGCTCGCCACCCGCGGTCTGACCTGGCGGATCGGTGAGGTCGCCATCGTCGACAGCGTCTACCTCGACCTCGCGCCCGGCGAGTTCCTCGGCGTGATCGGTCCGAACGGCGCCGGCAAGACCTCCCTGTTCAACCTGATCACCGGCCTGCGCCGGCCCACCGAGGGGCGGATCCTGCTGGACGGGGAGGACGTCACCGCCCTCCCGCCGCACCGGCGGGCCCGCCTCGGGCTGGGGCGTACCTTCCAGGCGTCCTCGGTGTTCGGCTCGCTGACGGTGCGGGAGAACGTCCGGCTCGCCGTACAGGCGCACCGGGGTGGCTCGATGAAGCTGTGGCGGCGGGCGGCGGCCGACCGGGACGTGGCCGCCGCCGCCGACGCGGCGCTCGACCGGGTCGGCCTCGCCCGCCGGGGTACGGCGCTCGCCGGCACCCTGGCCCACGGCGAGAAGCGCAAGCTGGAGATCGCCCTGCTGCTCGCCGGGGAGCCCCGGGTGATGCTGCTGGACGAGCCGATGGCCGGGGTCAGCGCCGAGGACGTGCCCGAGCTGGTCGCCGTCATCAAGTCGTTGACCGGCGACAGCGGGCGGTCGGTGCTCATGGTGGAGCACCACATGGACGTGATCCTGGAGCTGGCCGACCGGATCGCGGTGATGCACCACGGGGCGCTGCTGGCCTGCGACACCCCGGACACGGTGATGGCCAACGCCACCGTGCAGGAGGCGTACCTGGGGGAGGCACTCTGATGACGGAACCCGTCCTCAGCGTCGAGAACCTGTCGGTGCGGATCGCCGGGCTGCACATCCTCCAGGGGGTGTCGTTCGAGGTCGCGTCCACCGGGGTGACCGTGCTGCTCGGGCGCAACGGCGTGGGCAAGACCACCACCCTGCGGGCCGTCGTCGGGCTGACGCCCCGCAACGGCGAGGTGCGCGGCACGGTCCGGATGGGTGCCCGCAGCCTGCTCGCCCGCCCCACCCACCGGCTGGTCCGCGACGGCCTCGGCTACGTGCCGGAGGACCGCTGCGTCTTCGCTGGCCTCACCGTCGCGGAGAACCTGCGGCTCGCCGAACGGCGGGGCACCACCCCGGCGTACGACAAGGTCTTCGCGCTCTTCCCGGAGCTGGACCGGCGCGGACGGCAACGGGCCGGCTCGCTCTCCGGCGGGCAGCAGCAGATGCTCGCCATCGGCCGGGTGCTGCTCAACGACAACCGGCTGCTGCTGATCGACGAGCCGACCAAGGGGTTGGCGCCCAAGGTGGTGACCGAGGTGGCCGAGGTGCTGGAGCGGGTGGCGGAATCCGTGCCGGTGCTGCTGGTCGAGCAGAACCTGGCGGTGGTCCGGCGGCTGGCGAAGGACGCGGTGGTGCTTTCCGCCGGCCAGGTGGCCTGGACCGGGAACGCGCAGGAACTGCTGCTGGAGACCGCGCTGACCAAGTCGCTGCTCGGGGTCGGCGCGGAGGTGAAGGCATGAGCACGGTGATCCTGCTGACGCTGACCGGGCTCGGTCTGGCGGCGCTCTACTTCCTGGTCGCCTCCGGCCTGTCCCTGGTCTTCGGCCTGGCCGACGTGCTCAACTTCGCGCACGGCCTGTTCCTCGGCGTCGGGGCGTACGCGACCTGGTGGGCGGCCGGCAACCTGCCCGGCGCCGGCTCGGGCGGGTTCGGTTTCGTGGTGGCGGTCGCCTTCGGCGTGCTCGCCGGGGCGCTGGTGGCGGTGCTGGTCGAGCTGGTGCTGATCCGGCCGCTCTACTCCCGCACCATCGAGCAGGTGCTAGTCACCGTCGGCCTATCGCTGGCCGGGGTGGCGCTGCTCCAGGCCACCTGGGGCGCCGACGCGCGGCCGTTCCCGCGTCCCGCGTGGACGCGCGAGGTGACCTCGATCCTCGGTGCGAACGTGCCGAACGCCGGGCTGCTGCTGATCATCGCCGCGGTGCTGGTGCTCGGCGGGCTGCTCGCCTTCCTCCGCTTCACCCGGTACGGCCTGATCATCCGGGCCGGGGTGGAGAACCGGGAGATGGTGACCGCGCTCGGCATCGACGTCCGCAAGGCGTTCACCCTGGTCTTCGCGATCGGCGGGGCGGCCGCCGCGCTGGCCGGCGCGCTCGGCGGGGTCTACTTCGGCACCGTCTCGCCCGGGCAGGGCGGCTCGCTGCTGATCTTCGCGTTCATCGTGGTGGTGATCGGCGGGATGGGGTCGGTGGTCGGGTCCGCGTACGCGGCGGTCGCGGTCGGGCTGCTGCAACAGTTCGTCAACTACTACGGCACGTCCGGGCTGGGCGACCTCTGCGTGGTCGGGCTGCTCGCCGTGGTGCTGCTGCTGCGTCCGCAGGGCCTGGCCGGAAAGGTGGCAACGGCATGACCGAGGTGAAGAGCCCCGAGGTTGCGGCGCCGCCCGCGCAGGTGCCCGACGAGCTGACCCCCGGGCGCTCCCGCTGGCACGGACTGCGCCCGTACGCGCCGCTGGCCGCCCTGGTGGTGGCGGCGATCGTGCCGTACTCGACGGTGAACCTGCCGGGCGTCTTCGAGGGGCCGCTGAACTCGCCGGGCACCCTGCAACTGCTCGCCATCTGCCTGGTGTTCGGCGGCCTCGCGGCCGGGTACGACCTGCTCTTCGGGCGGACCGGGATGCTCTCCTTCGGGCACGCGCTCTACTTCGCCGCCGGCGTGTACGGCACCGACGTGCTGGTCACCCGGGGCGGGCTGCCGCTGTGGCAGGCGGCCCTGCTCACGATCACCGGCGGGACGGTCCTCGCCGCGCTGCTCGGCGCGGTCGCGCTGCGTACCGTGGGAATCGCATTCGCCATGGTGACGTTGGCCTTCGCCCAGGTCGGGGCGATCCTGGTGGCCCGCGACTTCGGCGGCCTCACCGGCGGCGAGGAGGGGCTGCCACTGGACGTCTCCGGGCTGCCGTCCGCCCTGGTCGGGGTCGCCAACACGGTGAACCTCTACTGGCTGGCGCTGGCGTACCTGGCCCTGGTGGTCTTCGTGGTGCATCGGGTGAGCGGCTCGCCCACCGGTCGGGTGCTGGCCGGGCTGCGCGACGACGAGCGCCGGATCGGGGTGCTGGGGCTCGACCCGTACCGGTTCAAGCTGGTCGCGTTCACCCTGGCCGGCGGGCTGGCGACGGCGGGCGGGGTGGTCTACTGCCTGATCGTGGGTGGTGCGAGCCCGCACGTGACCTCATCGGAACTGACCCTGTCGCTGCTGGTCATGGTGGTGCTCGGCGGTCCCGGCACCCGGTGGGGCCCGGTGCTCGGCGGCGTCCTCTACATGTACCTGGACCACCGGCTGACTGCCTTCGGCACCAGCGACGCGGTGAACAGCCTCCCGGCGTTCCTCAGCCACCCGCTGTCCCAGCCGCTCTTCGTCCTCGGCACCGTCTTCATCCTGGCCGTCTACTTCTTCCCCGGCGGCCTGGCCAGCCTCCGCACCCGCCTGCACCCCCTCCTGACGGCCCGCCGCCGCCGCTGACCCACCGCGGGCCGCCCCTGCCCGCCCCGTTGATCATGAAGTTATTGTCGCGACACGCCGTTGGCGGCGGCGATAACTTCATGATCGACGAAGGTTGAGCGGAGGGGAGGCGGCCGGTGGGGGAGAGCAGGTTCGCGGTGGTGAGCGGGGGCGGGACCGGGATCGGGGCCGCCGTCGCCGGGGGACTGGTGGCCGACGGGTACGACGTGCTGATCGTGGGGCGGCGGGCGGACGTGCTGCTGGCCACCGCCGAACGGATTTCGGCGGAGTGCGGGCGGCCGGAGGCGGTCAGTGCGGTCACCGCCGATCTCACCGACCCCGCACAGCTCGCCGGGGTGGTCTCGGCGGTAGGGGAACGGACCGTCGACGCGGTGGTGAACAACGCCGGTGGGTATCTGGGCGGCCCGACCGACACGCTCGCCGACGTGGCGGCCTGGTGGCGGGCCAACCTGGACGCCAACGTGCTCACCGCCGTCCTGCTCACCGAGGCGCTGCGCCCCGCCCTGCGCCGCCCCGGCGGCCGGGTGCTGCTGATCAGCTCGATCGCCGCCCAGCGCGGCGGGGCCGGGCCGTACTCGGCGGCGAAGGCGGCGCTGCACGGCTGGGCGTACGACCTGGCCACCCAGCTCGGTCCGGAGCAGATCACGGTCAACGTGGTCAGCCCCGGGTACGTCGCGGAGACCGAGTTCTTCGGCGACCGGATGACCCCGGACGGGCACGCCAAGCGGGTCGCGGCCACCCTGGTCGGGCGGGCCGGCGTACCGGACGACATCGCGGCGGCCGTCCGCTACCTGGTCAGCCCCGCCGCCGGCTACGTCACCGGCCAGGTCCTCGGGGTCAACGGCGGCTCGGTCCTCGGTCGCTGAAGTGAGGAGGGGTCCCCGCTTGACGCCAGGCATCAAGCGGGGACCCCTCCGGTCACGGCAGGGCGGCGACCCCCCGTGTGGCCGCCGCTCCGCCGCGTCGTCGGTCAGATGTTCAGCAGTTCGTACGCCAGCGCGGGCGCCTTGGTCACCGCGCTCCCGGTCGGCGCGGTGATCTTCGGCGTGCTGCCGAAATCGGTGTAGGCGACGACGTACTGGTACGCCTTGCGGCCCCCGGCCGCGGGCATCTCCAGCACCAGCGAGGACAGGTGCCCGTCCGGCCCGACCAGCGCGGTGAACGGCACCTGCTTGCCGGCCTCGCCGAGCGCCGCCGCCTCGCCCTCGTCCAGCGCCTTAACCGCCTCGCCGCCGGTCACGTCGATGACCCCGGCGTACTTCCCGGGGCCCTGCTGCTCGACGGAGGTCGCCGCGTCGATCAGCGGGCCGGCGTTGCCCTGGTCCGCGCCGTCGTAGCTCGGCACGCCGCCGCCGTCGGTGAGCTTGGTCCTGTCCAGCGCCATCCACTTGTCCGGGAGCTTCGGCAGGCCCGGGCGGCCGCTGAACTTCGCCTTCATCCAGACCTGGTCCTCGATGACCAGGAACGACATCTTCACGGTGACGCCGTCCTCCGGCGGCATCGCCATGTTCATCTCCATCGCCTTCGACGCCGGGTCGATCCGCCCGCTCAGATCGCTGGAGGCGTCCTTGCCGGTGAACCGGAAGGCACCCGCGGCCTCGTCGGGAACTGCGTCGAGGAGCGCCTGCTTCGGGTTGGCGGTCGGGCTGGTGGCCGAGCCGTTCCCCGGCGCGGCGTCGTTCTTCGGTCCGCAACCCCCGAGCAGGGTGGTGGCGGCCAGCATGGCCGCGACCGTGCCCAGCGTCCGGCGGACGGTTCCGGCGCTGCCCGTTGCCTGTGTCATCGCAGTTCTCTTTCTCGCTTGCGTGGCCTCTGCCGACGACGATGCTGGGGGCCGCGACGGTGGTTCGGCTGCCGATATGCTGCCGTCCGACTGCCGTGCACTGCCGGTCCGCACGGCCGGGGGTGTAGGAGCGGGGAAGTCGCATGTCAGAGGCGTTGCGCTTCGAGATCCTCGGTCCGCAGCGGGCCTGGTACGCCGACCGTCCGCTCGACCTCGGCGCCGGCAAGCAGCGGGCCGTGCTCGCCGTGCTGCTGCTCTCCGCCGGCCGCCCGGTCTCCACCGGACAACTCGTCGAGGCGGTCTGGCCGGAGGAGCCGCCCGCGAACGGCCCCAACGTCGTGCAGAAGCACGTCGCCGGACTGCGCCGGGTGCTGGAGCCGGACCGGTCCCCCCGTACGCCCGGGCGGGTGCTGACCCTCACCGACGCCGGCTACCTGCTGCGGATCCCGCCGGAGTCGGTGGACGCGGCCCGCTTCGAGCGCGGCGTGCAGCGGGCCCGGCAGCAGCACGCGGCCGGGCGTACCGCCGAGGCGCTGGCGGAGCTGACCGCCGCGCTGGACCTGTGGCAGGGGGAACCGTTCACCGGGTTCCCCGGGCCCTACTTCGACACCGCCCGGCACCGGCTGGTGGAGCTGCGGGCCGTCGCCCTGGAGACCCGCGTCGAGCTGGCACTGGAGAGCGGGCGGCACCGCGAGCTGGTCGGCGAACTGGTCGAGCTGGTGGCCGAGTTCCCGGTCCGGGAACGGCTGCGGCACCAGCTCATGCTGGCGCTGTATCGCAGCGGCCGGCAGGCGGAGGCGCTCGCCGCGTACCGGGAGTTCGCCGGGCTGCTCCGCGAGGAGTACGGCATCGAGCCCGGCGAGGTGCTCCAGGAGTTGCACGGGCGGATGCTGCGCTCGGACGCCACGCTGCTGCCCGCGCGCACCGCACCGGCCTCGGCCCCGGCCGTGCCGGCTCAGTCGGCGCGCCCGGTCGAGACGGTCGCCGTCGCCACGGCCGCCGCGCCGGTCGCCCCCGGGAGCCCGGCGACGCCCGCCGCACCGGTGGCGTTCGAGGACCCGGCCACGCCAGCCGCGCCGGGGGCGTTCGAGAACCCGGCCCCGCCCGCCGCGCCGGTCGCGTTCGAGAACCGGACCGAAGCTGAGCCGGTCGCTGTGGCGGGGCCGGTCGGTCCCGCGCAGCCGGTTCCGGCCTCGCCGCCGGACTGGGGTGCTGGCCCGGTCCCACCGCCGGCGGGCTGGCTGCCGCCCGGCACCGCCACCGGGCCGGCGCAGGTCTGGCCCGCCGGCCCGCCGCTGGGGCCGGTGCCGATGCCCGCGGTCCCGCGTGGCGGCGTGCCACCCTGGCTGAGCATCGGTACCACCGTGGTGGCCGTGCTCACCGCCCTGGGCTCCTTCGGCTTCCTCACCTGGCTGGTGGTGCTCCTGTACGCGGTCTGGCGACGGAGCTGGCGCAACGGTCTCGCGGCGGCCTACTACCTGACCACGGCAGCGACCTGCCTGAGCACCGTCGGCACCAGCGAGACGGAAGACGTAACGGATTTCGAGGCCTTCCTGATCACCATCTGGCTGATCACCTGGCTGGCGGGCGCGGTGCACGTCGTGCTGCTCAACGGCCGGCTGCTCGGCTGGTTCCGCGCCCGCTGGCGTCGCCGGCCGACGACGGAGGACCGCCGGCTGCGCCGGGAGCACGCCCGCTACCTGCTCTACCACTACCCGACGGCGCGCGGGGAGCTGCACATCGGCCGCCCCGACCTGCCCCGGGCGTACGACGACGGTGGTCTGGTCGACATCAACGCGGTGGCGGACCAGGTGCTCCTCGGGTTGCCCGGGCTGAGTCCGACGCAGGCGCAGCATCTGATGCTGGATCGGCGCGTGCGCGGCGCGTACGCCTCGATGGAGGAACTGGCCGCCCGGTGTCTGCTGCCGCCCGCCGTGAGCGAACCGCTCCGCGAGGTGCTGCTCTTCCTGCCGCCTCCGTCGGCCTACCGGCCCTCGTGATCCCGGCCGTCGCCCGGATGCCTGGTAGAAATGCCGGATGAGCCAGGATCGGGTGGCCGTACGGGAGCGGGCCGAGGCGGTGCTGCGGCGGCTGGCGGGCGAGCACGCCCGGCTGCGCGAGGACCAGTGGCGGGCCATCGAGGCGCTGGTGGTGGACCGCCGGCGCGTGCTCTGCGTGCAACGCACGGGCTGGGGCAAGTCGGCCGTCTACTTCGTGGCCACCGCGCTGCTCCGCCAGGTCGGCGCCGCCGGACCCGCCGCCGACATGGGAGGCGAGGCAGCCGGCCCGACGGTGATCGTCTCGCCGCTGCTGGCGCTGATGCGCAACCAGGTCGGGTCGGCGGCCCGGGCCGGCATCCGGGCCCGCACCATCAACTCGGCCAACCTCGACGAGTGGGACGAGATCACCGCCGAGATCCACGCCGGGGCGGTCGACGTGCTGCTGATCAGCCCGGAACGCCTCAACAACCCGGACTTCCGCGACGGCGTGCTGCCGAAGCTGGCCGCCACCACCGGGCTGCTGGTGGTGGACGAGGCGCACTGCGTCTCCGACTGGGGGCACGACTTCCGGCCGGACTACCGCCGGCTGCGGACCTTCCTCGGCAACCTGCCCGAGCGGACCCCGGTGCTCGCCACCACCGCCACCGCCAACGCCCGGGTCACCGCGGACGTCGCCGAGCAGCTCGGTACCGAGCTGACCGCTCCGGCCGCCCAGCGACCGGACGTCCTGGTGCTGCGCGGCACCCTCGACCGGGAGTCGCTCCGGCTCGGCGTGGTCGACCTGCCGAGCCCGGCCCACCGGCTGGGCTGGCTCGCCGACCACCTCGACGGGCTCCCCGGATCCGGGATCATCTACACCCTCACCGTCGCGGCGGCCGGCGAGACGGCGGAGTTCCTCCGCGCCCGGGGCTGGCAGGTGGCCGCGTACACCGGCCAGGCCGACGACGCCGACCGCCGCGCCGCCGAGCAGGACCTGCTGGACAACAAGATCAAGGCGTTGGTCGCCACCAGCGCGCTCGGCATGGGCTTCGACAAGCCCGACCTCGGCTTCGTGGTGCACCTCGGCGCGCCGCCCTCGCCGATCGCCTACTACCAGCAGGTCGGCCGGGCCGGCCGGGCCGTGGAGCACGCCGAGGTCCTGCTCCTCCCGGGTGCCGAGGACGCGGCCATCTGGCGATACTTCGCCTCGCTCGCCTTCCCGCCCGAGCAGCAGGTCCGCGCGGTGCTCGCCGCGCTGCACACCGACCGGCCGATGTCCACCCAGGCCCTCGAACCGATCGTCGACCTGCGCCGGACCCGGCTGGAGCTGATGCTCAAGGTGCTCGACGTGGACGGCGCGGTCCGCCGGGTGCGCGGCGGCTGGCTCGCCACCGGCGAGCCCTGGGTCTACGACGAACCCCGGTTGCGCCGCGTCGCCCAGGCGCGCACCGCCGAGCAGCAGGCCATGCTCGGGTACGCGAGCACGACCGGCTGCCGGATGCGCTACCTGCGGGAATGCCTGGACGACAGCGGGGCGGGCGACTGCGGCCGCTGCGACAACTGCGCCGGCCAGGTGGTCGGTCCCGAGGTCAGCGACGCCGCGCTCACCGCCGCGCAGACCTTCCTCGGCCGCCCCGGCGTGGCGATCGCGCCGAAGAAGCTCTGGCCGACCGGCCTCGACGCGGTGGGCGTACCCCTCAAGGGGCGCATCCCCCCAGCGGAGCAGGCGCTGCCCGGCCGGGCCGTGGGTCGCCTCTCCGACCTGGGCTGGGGTGGCCGGTTGCGCGGCCTGGTCGGGCCGGACGCGGCGGACGGTCCAGTCCCCGACGACGTGGCGGCGGCGGTGGTCGAGGTGCTGAAGGCGTGGGCGCACGGCGACGACCCGTGGCCGCGCCGGCCCGTCGCCGTGGTGGCGGTCGATTCCCGCACCCACCCGGCGCTGGTCGGTTCGCTCGCCGAGCGGATCGCCACCGTGGGCCGGCTGCCGCTGCTCGGCCGGGTCGCCCGGACCGGTCCGTCGGGCTCCGCGGGGCCGCGCGGCAACAGCGCCCAGCGGGTACGCGCCCTGCACGACGCCTTCGCGCTGCCCGACGAGCTGGCCGACGCCCTGGCCGGGCTGGCCGGGCCGGTGCTGCTCGTCGACGATCTGGTCGACTCCGGCTGGACCATGACCATGGTGGCCCGGCTGCTGCGTCGGGCCGGCGCCCCGGAGGTGCTCCCGCTGGCCCTCGCGGCCGCCGGCTGACGTTGTCGTCCACGGGTCGGCGAAAGTTCCCGGGCCGGCCGGATTGCGAGCGTCGCCACCGTCACCGACGGTCAGCCGAGCGGCACCGTACCTGGCGGTACCGTGGGCGCATGACCGAGCAGCGACCCGTCACCCAGACGTACGCCGTTACCGGGATGACCTGCGAGCACTGCGTGCGGGCGGTGACCGAGGAGCTGTCCGCGCTGCCCGGCGTCGAGGAGGTCCGGGTCGACCTCACCGCCGGCACGGCCACCCTCACCAGCGTCGAGGCGCTGCCGGTCGAGACCGTCCGGGCCGCCGTCGAAGAGGCGGGCTACGAACTGGCCGGCGGCGTTGCCTGAGTCGCCGTCCGTCACCGCTCCCGAGGCCCCGGCCGAGCCGGCGCCCGAGCCCGGCCGTGACCTGACGCCGGGGGAGGGCGTGGTGGACCGGGCCACGCTGCGGCTCGCCCTGGTGGTGGGCGGGCTGGTGCTCGCCGTGCTGCTCGGCTTCGGCCTCGGCCGGCTGAACCCGCCGCCGACCACCGCGTCCGGCGCCGCCCCGGCGACCGCGACGCACACCCACGCGCCGGGCACCGGCGCGCACTCGCACGGCGGGGCCACGGTCACCCAGGGCGACGGCGTGGACGCGGCGGGGCTCTCGCTCAGTTCGGCCGGCTACACGCTCACCCCGTCGACCGTGGAGTTCACCGCCGGCCGGGCCGGTGAGCTGCGGTTCCAGATCCGGGACGAGCGGCGGCGGCCGGTCACCCGGTTCGCCGTCGTGCACGACAAGCCGATGCACCTGATCGTGGTGCGCCGCGACCTCACCGGCTACCAGCACCTGCACCCGACGATGGCGGCGGACGGCACCTGGTCGGTGCCGCTGACCCTGCCCGAGGCCGGGGTCTGGCGGGCGTACGCCGACTTCACCGCGGTCGCCGACGACGGCCGGCAGACCGCCGTCACCCTCGGCATCGACCTGGCCGCGCCCGGCGGGTACGCGCCCCGGCCGCTGCCGGCCCCGGCCACCTCGACCACGGTCGACGGGCTCACCGTCGGGTACGAGGGCACGCCGAAGGCGGGGGCGGCCGTGCCGCTGCGGTTCCAGGTGCTCACCTCCGGCGGCACGGCCGCCCCGCTCGAGCCCTACCTCGGCGCGTACGGCCACCTGGTCGCGCTGCGCGAGGGCGACCTGGGCTACGCGCACGTGCACCCGGAGACCCGGCGGGACGGGGAATCGGTCACATTCTCGTTCAGCGCGCCCGGGCCGGGCCGCTACCGGATGTTCCTCGACTTCCAGGTCGGCGGCGTGGTGCGTACCGCCGCGTTCACGGCGACGGTCGACTGAGAAACCGCCGGCGTCAGCCGGCCCGGCGGACCGGGCGGCGGGCCAGGTAGCGGAGCAGGTCGCGGATGTGGTGCTTCTCCTCCGCGGGGACGTGGGGATCGGCCAGCCGCTCCAGGATCACCCGGACGTCCGCCTCGACCGGGGCGTCCTCCAGGCGCCGGCGGGGGACCTGGCCGGCGTCGGGGAGACCGAGGGCGCGGAAGGCCGCCGCCACCGGCAGGTCGAGCGCGGCGCAGAAGCCGCGCACCTTGGCCAGTTCGGGGTAGTCCTGCCAGTCGCCGGCCAGCCAGCGGAACACCGTGGACCGCCCCACGCCGGTGTGCGAGGCCAGGTCGGTCACCGTCCAGCCGCGCTCCTCGCGGGCGTCGTCGATGGCGCGCCGCACGAAGCGGGCGAAGGCCATCTGCGGCGAAACTTCTGCGGAACCCATCCCCCGGGTCTTCCCTTTCCGGCCGGAGCACCCCTCGGTGCGCCTCCGAGGGTAGTACGAAGGCACGTCGAAGTAACCGACTGATCGGCCGGGTGACTCAATGGCCGGGACGACACATCGGTTGCCCCCGGTCAACTAACGTGACCCGCGGCGGCTCCGGCCGGCGAGTCCGCGAGCAGCGTCTCCAGGCGGGGTGTCACGCCCCACTGGTCGATCAACTCCCGGTATTCCGCCCGCTGTTCGGCGGCCGGCGGGTTGCCGGTGCGGCGGGCCCGGATCAGCAGGTTGCGCGGGGTATGCCGGGAGTCGACGAACTCCACCACCTCGGCGCGGTAGCCGTGCAGCCGGAGCAGGCCGGCCCGCAGCGCGTCGGTCAGCACGTCCGCGAACCGCTCGCGCAGGATGCCCTGCCGGGTGAGCAGCCCGTACGGCCCGGGAGCCGTACGGGAGCGGAGCTGGGCCGCCACGTCGTGGTGGCAGCAGGGGGCGGCCAGCACCCAGCGGGCGTTCCACCGGACCGCGCGGGCGAGCGCCTCGTCGGTGGCGGTGTCGCAGGCGTGCAGCGCCAGCACCAGGTCGGGTGCCGGCTCGACCACCGCGTCCGCGATGGTGCCGGCCACGAAGCTGACCCGGTCGGCCCAGCCCAGCCGCTCGGCCAGCTCGCTGTTGCGGCGGCGCTGGTCCTCGCGGACGTCCACCCCGACCAGCGTCACGTCCAGCCCGCGTTGGATCAGGTAGCGGTGGGCCGCGAACGTCAGGTAGGCGTTGCCGCAGCCGAGGTCGACCACCCGCAACGGCCCGGTCAGGTCGTCGGGCAGGGTGGCCGCCAGAGCGCGCAGGAACGCGTCCACCTGGCGGCGCTTGGCCGCCGAGCCGCCGATCTCGGCGAAGATCGGGTCGCCCGGGTCGAGCAGGTAGTCCTTGGTCCGGTCGTGGGCGCCCGGCTCCGGCGCCGGTCGGCTCGCCACGGCCCGGTGCACCTGCGCCTCGCCGGACTTGGTCACCCGGAGCTGGAGCGTGCTGTCGGCCGTCTCCACGTGCCAGTTGCCGAAGGGCTCGGCGAGCAGCGCGTCGATCGCCGCGCCGGCCTCCGCGCCCGGCGCCACGTTACGGGTGTACGGCCGGGCGCCGTCCGAGGTGGAGATCTGCAGCCGCGGGCCGGCCTTCAGGGTGACCGGGCGCAGCTCGGCGCGGACCACCGAGGGGCGCTGGCCGCGGCGCCGACCCGCGGCGACCGCCCGGGTCAGGGCGGGGTCGAGTAGCAGCGCCCGTACCTCGGTCAGGGCGGCGTCCAGCGGTTCCGGCATGGCCTCATCTTCCTCGTCGTCGGGCAGTCTGTTGATCCACCCCAGGTACGCGACATGGGGGTGTCAGGCAGGTCCTGACACCCCCATGTCGCCGAAGCGGGTGTGAATCAGTCGGCGGTCGCCTCGGCCGGCGTACCGCTGCCCGCACCACCGCCACCACGGCGGCGACGGCGGCGGCGCGGCTTGGCTGCCGCCTCGCCCTCGGCGGCGACCGACGCGGCCGGCTCGGCCCCACCCTCGGTGGTGACCACGGCGGTGGGCTCGCCGGCGAGCACCTCGCCGGCCCGGCGGCGCCGGCGGCGGCGCGGTGTGCGGGTGCCCTCGGACGCCTCGGCACCGGTGTCGCCCTCGGCGGGCGTCGCGCCGGCGTCGCCGCCCCGGCCCTGCCGGCGCTCGCGGCCCCGGCCCTCGCCGCGCCGCGAGCCGCGCTCGCCCCGCCGCGACCGGCCACCGCCCAGGTCCTCCTCGACCTCCGCCGACAGCCCGGCGCGGGTGCGCTCGGCGGTCGGCAGGGTGCCGCTGACCTCCCGGGAGATGTCCAGGTCGGTGTAGAGGTGCGCGGAGGTGTGGTACGTCTCCGGCGGCTCGGGCATGTCGAGTCCGAGGGTCTTGTCGATGATCCGCCACCGCGGGACGTCGTCCCAGTCGACGAAGGTCACGGCGACACCGGTCGCCCCGGCCCGGCCGGTACGCCCGATCCGGTGGGTGTAGGTGTCCTGGTCCTCGGGGCAGTCGTAGTTGATCACGTGGGTGACGCCGGTGACGTCGATGCCCCGGGCCGCCACGTCGGTGGCGACCAACGTGTCGATCTTGCCGGCGCGGAACGCGCGCAGCGCCCGCTCCCGGGCGCCCTGGCCCAGGTCGCCGTGGACGGCGGCCACCGCGAAGCCGCGGAAGTCCAGGTCCTCGGCGACCCGGTCGGCGGCCCGCTTGGTCCGGGTGAAGATCATGGTGAGGCCCCGCCCCTCCGCCTGGAGGATCCGCGCCACGATCTCGATCTTGTTGAGCGAGTGGGTGCGGTAGGCCAGCTGCTTGGTCTGCGGGTTCGGGCCGGTCTCGGCGGTGTGCCCGGCGTGGATGGTGATCGGGTGGCGCAGGAAGCGCCGGGACAGCGCGACGATCGGGTCCGGCATGGTGGCCGAGAAGAGCATGGTCTGCCGGTCCTCCGGCAGCATCGCCAGGATCTTCTCGACGTCGTCCAGGAAGCCCAGGTCGAGCATCCGGTCGGCCTCGTCGAGCACCAGCGCGTGCACCCGGTCGAGCCGCAGGTGCTTCTGCTTGGCCAGGTCCAGCAGCCGGCCCGGGGTGCCGACCAGGATCTCGACGCCCTTGCGCAGCGCCTCGACCTGGGGCTCGTAGGCCACGCCGCCGTAGATCGGCAGCACCCGGACGCCCCGGGTGCGGCCGGCGGCGTCCAGGTCCTTGGCGACCTGGAGGCCCAGCTCACGGGTGGGTACGACGACCAGTGCCTGCGGCACGCCGTCGCCGCCCTCGGACGGGGCGAACACCCGCTCCAGCAGCGGGATGCCGAAGCCGAGGGTCTTGCCGGTGCCGGTCGGCGCTTGGCCGATCAGGTCGACGCCGCGCAGCGCGATCGGCAGCGCGTATTCCTGGATGGCGAACGCGCGGGTGATGCCGGCGGCCGCGAGAGCCTCGACGGTCTCCTGTCGGGCGCCGAGTGCGGCGAAAGTGGGAGCTTCCGGACGAACCGGAGCGGTGGGAGCCAGTTCTTGGCCCTGAATCTGCTCACTCATATGGATTTGGGGGTGCCCTCTCGTGGTGCGCCCCTCATGTCCTCAGGGCGCGGTTGGTATGGCGCGGGCCACACGGTCGGGGGCGGTACGCCGAGCCGGACCGGGCCGCACGCGCGCCGGGGACCGGTGTTGATCAGCTCAGCTGAACGAATCGGTGCCCACGGCAACTGTGTCATCCTACCTGAACGGCTCCTGGGCCGTTCTGATTCCGCTGCTGGGTGGTCGTCCGGGGCGGCTCGGTGTGACCTGGGCCACACATTGACGGGGCGACCCGTGTTGGCGGCCGGACGGTAGCCTGCGCTCGTGTCCGCCCCCGATCCCGCCCTGGTCGACCTGCTCGGCCTCGTGGCGTACGGCGAACTGCTCGCCTTCGACCGGCTCGCCGCCGACGCCCGCCTCGCCCCCGACCTGCCCCGGCGGGCCGCGCTCAGCGAGATGGCCGCCGCCGAGATCGCGCACTACCGGTGGATCGCCGACCGGATCACCGCGCTGGGCGTACGGCCCGACGAGGCGATGGCCCCGTACGTGGAGGCGTTGCAGGCGTACCACGACTCGACCGAGCCGAAGGACTGGCTGGAGGCGGTGACCAAGGCGTACGTCGGGGACGGCATCTCCGACGACTTCCTGCGGGAGATCGCGCACGGGCTCGACGGGCCGGACCGGCAACTCGTCCTCGACGTGCTGCACGACTCGCGGTACGCCGAGTTCGCCGCCGCCGAGATCCGGGCGGCCATCGAGGCCGACCCCCGGGTGGCCAACCGGCTCTCCATGTGGGCGCGGCGGCTGGTCGGGGAGGCGCTCTCCCAGGCCGGCCGGGTCGCCGCCGCGGACCGGGGCGCGCTCACCGTGTTGATCGCTCGCCGAGAGGCGGTGGACGTGCCGGCGCTGTTCCGCCAGCTGACCGACGCGCACACCGCGCGGATGACCGCCGCGGGGCTGAACAACTGAGGTCCGGAGCCGCCGTGGCGCCCGCCGCGGCGGCTCCGGCGGGCAATCAGCGGACGGTGAACCCGACCGCGCGGGGTGCGGCCTCGGCGATCTCGACGTAGGCGACCTTGCCGACCGGCACGATGACCCGCCGGCCCTTCTCGTCGGTCAGGGAGAGCGTGCCCTCCCCCTTGGCGATCGCGTCGGTCACGATCTGCTCGACCTCGGCCGGCGACTGCCCGCTCTCCAGGACCAGCTCACGCGGCGCGTACTGCACGCCGATCTTGACCTCCACGGTGCCTCCTCAACTGGGGCGAATGAGCCGCCGTGAGAAGGCTATCCGATCTGGCGTACCGATGTTCAGGCTGACTCACCTTGCAGCGGGAAGCTGGCGATGCCCCGCCAGGAGAGGGCGGCGACCAGGGCCTCGGCCTCCGCCTTGGGCACCTGCCGGCCGCCGGCCAGCCAGAACTGGGCGGCCGTCTCGGCGGCGCCGACCAGGCCGGAGGCGAGCAGCTCGGCGTGCGCCCGGCTCACGCCGGTGTCCGAGATGATGGTGTCGGTGATCGCGGCGATGCAGCCCTGCTCGACCCGCTCCACCCGCTGCCGGACGGCCGGGTCGTTGCGCAGGTCCGACTCGAAGACCAGCCGGAACGCCTCGCTCTCGTGGTCGACGAAGTCGAAGTACGCGCGCACCGACGCGCCGACCCGCTCCTTGTTGTCGTTGGTGCCCCGCATCGCGTCGCGCACCTTCGCCACGATGGCGTCGCAGTGCGTGTCCAACAGCGCGAGGTAGAGCTCCATCTTGCCCGGGAAGTGCTGGTAGAGCACGGGCTTGGAGACTCCCGCCCGCTCGGCGATGTCGTCCATCGCGGCAGCGTGGTAGCCCTGCGCGACGAACACCTCCTGGGCGGCGGCGAGCAGCTGCTTGCGGCGCGCGGAGCGGGGCAGGCGGGTGGGCCGGCCGGCGGTCTGTGCACCGTTCCCCACAGCGGTCATGGGAACCTCCGAGTTTCATCGTACGAGCCGGCACTTATCACCCGAACCGGTCGGGGCTGGTGAACCCGTCGCGGAATTGGCCCGCCGCTGTAACTTATCGCCACTGTCGCCACACGGTAGCCTCAGCGGGGGCGACCAAGGAGCGCGCGGTGAGTGAATCAGGGCAACCCGGAGCCGCCACCCCGGGAGAGCACGGCGACGGGACGGGTCAGCGGGATGACCTGGCCCGGGCCGGCAACGGGTGGGCGCCCCCGGCGACCGGCTGGGCCCGGAGCGGGGAGCCGCCCCTCGCCTGGCCCCGCGCCGATCTCGCCGGTTGGGCCGCCTCGTCGCCCCGCCACGGTGACCTCCCGGCCCCGCTGCCCGGGCTGCCCGCCGAGGAGCCGTCGGGCCGGGTCAACGGCCGCCAGGTCAACGGCGTGCACCACGCCGGGGAGGAGTCGCCCGTGACGCGCCAGGCGCCGGTGAGTGCCCCGCCCGTCGACGAGCCCCGCCGGGAGACCGACGGCGACCGCCTGGTCGTGCCGGTCCAGCGGCCCGCCCCCGCAGTGGAGCAGCCGTCCGCCGAGGCGGAGCCGCCGCCGGCGCGGTACTCGTCCGACGAGGCGCTGCCCGGCCGCGCGTCGCGCCGGGCGGAGGGCGGGAGGCCCACCTCCGCGCCGCCGGCCCTCCAGGTGCCGCCGGTCGGTGCCGCCGCCTCGGGCTTCGAGGTGCCGCCCGGCTTCCACGCCCCGACCACCGAGCGGGCGGCCGCCGAGCCGCCCCCGTCGCTCTCCCGGGGCTGGGCCGACCAGGTGCCGCCCGAGCCGACCGAGTCCCGGGGCTGGGCCGACCAGGCGCCGGGCGAACCGCCGGCCGAGTCACCGTCGACGTCCCGAGGCTGGGCCGAGCGGGGTCCGGCCGAGTCGCCGGCGGAACCGCCGTCGCTGTCCCGCGGCTGGGCGCCGGCTGAGCCGCCGGCCGAGCCGCCGTCGCTGTCCCGCGGCTGGGCCGAGCATCCCTCGTCGGCGCCGCCCGCCGCCGGCCCGGTCGAGGAGCCGCGCGCCACGTCGGCCGACGACCGGGGTGCCGGGCCGGCGGACGAGCGCCGGCCGTCGCCGGCCGAGGAGCCGGAGTGGTCCGAGCCAGGCTGGGGCGGCGGCTGGGCGCCGCCGTGGTCCCGCGAGGCGGAACCGGCCGGCCGCCGGGCCCGGGAGGAAGAGCCGACGGGCCGCCGTGCCCGCGAGGAGGAGCCGACGGGCCGCCGCGCCCGCGAGGAGGAGCCGGCCGGTCGCCGGGCCCGGGAGGACGAGCCGGTCGGCCGCCGCGCCCGCGAGGAGCGCGCCGCCGAGTGGGCACCCGAGCCGGCCCGCGCCGAGCAGTCCGCGCCGTACGAGCCGCCGCGCGGAGAGCCGACCCGCGCGTACGAGCCGGTCCGCGCCGACCAGCAGTCCGGGTACGGGCCGCCGCGCCCCGAGTCGGCCCAGCCGCACGAGGCGCCCCGGACCGACGAGGATTCCCGCCCGGCGTACGAGCCGGTGCGCGAACGACCCTCCTGGGCCGGGCCGCCGGTGCCGGTGACCCCGTTCAGCGCGCCGCCGCACGCCGCCCCGACCAGTGCGCCGCCGCACGCCGCCCCGACGAGCGCCCCGCCGGTCCCGCGCGAGGCTCCGGCCAGCGCCCCGCCCGCCGGATACGCCCCGGCCTCAGGCACCCGGTCGGCCGAGGAGCGGGAGGGCGCGCCGTACCGGCCACGCGCCGGCGAGACGCCAGGCCCCGCCGCGACCGCCAGCGGTGCGTCCCGCTTCGACCGCACCCACGCGCCCGCCCCGACGAGCGCGCCCCCCTACGCGGCCCGCCGGTCCGCCCCCGAGCCGGTGTCGACGGCCGAGCCGGTCGCCGACCCGCTGCCGGCGGAGGCTGCGGCGGTGCTGCCGCAGCGCGTCCCCGCCGAGCCGGACGTGCCCGTCGTGCCGGAGCCGCCAGCCGTGGAACCGTCCGCCGAAACCCCCGAACTCGCCCGCATCGCCACTCACCTGCGCCGTGACGACGAGCCCGCGCCGCTGCGCGAGCGGCCCGAGGGCTTCGACGTCAATGCCATCCTCGACGCCGTCCGGGAGGTGGCCGGCGTCCGGGACGCCGCGCTGCGCCGTACCCCGGCCGGGGCGCACAGCCTCCGGCTCGACCTCGCCGACGGCGCCGACCCAGCCGAGGTGAGCCGGGTGGTGGCCCGCCTGCTCCAGGAGCGGATGGGGCTGGCCGCCGCCCCGCAGAACCTGCCCGGTGCCCCCGCCGCCGCGCCGCCTCCGATCCGCCGACGGTCGAGTCAGGCGCGTGGGGAGCGTGCCGCCGGTGACCCGCGCACGGCGGAGGACCGCCCGGGCGCGGCCCGACCGTCCCCGAGCCCGGAGGACCGGGCCGGCGCGGCGCGGCCCGTGCCGAACCGGTCGGCGGAGACCCCGGAGAGCCGGTTCGGTGCGCCCGAGGCGCGGACCGGCCGGCTCGCGGAGGCGCCGGCCCCGGGGGCGGAGCCGGCTGCCGAGCCGCCCCGCCGGCGCCGGCAGGGCGCGACCCACCGGGGCCGGGCCGCGGTGGAGGAGTCGTCCCTCGCCGCCGCCCCGACCGGGGCGGCCACCGGCAGCCCGGTCACGCTCGGCGCGTCGTACTCCGGCGGGCACATGACCACGACGGAGACCGCGCCGTCGCGACCGCTGGAGACCGGCGGCGCGCCGGGGCCCCGGGTGGTGATCGACCACGTCCTGGTGAGCACCTTCGGCCTCGACGCCACCGTGGAGGTACGCCTGATCGCCGGGGACCGGACGGCGGAGGGGCACGCCACCGGGCCGGCCGTCGACGGGTACGTGCTGCGGCTCTGCGCGGTGGCCGCCGCGGCGGCGGTGGACGAGTTGCTCGGCCGCGCGGCCCTGACCGCGGAGCGGGGGCGCTGCTTCGTCGAGCACGCGGCGGTGGTGCCGTTCGGCAACTGCGAGGTGGCGACCGTGGTGGTGCTGCTGGTCTGCGACGGCTGGGTGGAGCAGTTGGCCGGTTCGGCGCTGGTGGCCGGGGATCCCCGGCAGGCGGTGGTCCGGGCGACGCTGGCCGCGGTGAATCGCCGGCTGGAGGCCCTGCTCGCCTAAGCCGAAGGCCGGTGTCGGACGGCCGGGGCGCGGGAACACTGGAACCATGAAACGTGCCGCCCTCTGGCCGGACCAGCTCCTGCCGGTGCACCACGTCCCACCGCCCTGGCCCGGCCGGGCGGTACGCCTCGACGGCACCGTGACGTACGTCCGGGACACCCCGGCCACCGGCCCCGACGCCGAGCCGGCGCTCTACGTGCACGGCCTGGGCGGCTCGTCGCAGAACTGGACGGACCTGGCCGGCCTGCTCGCCGACCGGCTCGACGGGCAGGCGATCGACCTGCCCGGCTTCGGCCGCAGCGAGCCCGGCCGGCGGTACACGGTGCCGGCCTTCGCCGAGCGGGTGGTCCGCTGGATCGAGCACAGCGACCGGGGCCCGGTGCACCTGTTCGGCAACTCGCTCGGCGGCGCCATCTCGGTACGGGTGGCGGCCCTGCGTTCGGACCTGGTCCGGACGCTGACCCTGATCTCCCCGGCGCTGCCGTTCCTGGACTTCCGTCGCTCGTTGCAGGGGCGGATGCTGCCGTTGCTGGCGATCCCCCGGGGGGAGCGGCTGGCCGCCTGGCGGCTGGCCCAGCTCGCCCCCGAGGTGATGGCCCAGGAGGTGATGGAGGCGTGCATCGCCGACCTGACCCGGATCAGCGAGCAGCGCCGGCAGGAGGCGATCGAGGAGATCCGGATCCGCTACGAGGCGGCCCACTACGCCGCCGCGTACGTCCGCACCTTCCGTGGCCTGGTCTCCAGCTTCCTGCGGTCGTATCTGCCGGGCGCCGGTTCGCTGTGGCGGCTGGCGGCGGCGGTGCGCGCCCCCACCCTGGTGATCGGGGGACTCCAGGACCGGCTGGTGGACGTCCGGGTGACGCCGCGGGCCGCCCGGGTGATTCCGGACAGCCGCCTGCTGATGCTCGACGGGGTCGGGCACGTGGCCCAGTTGGAGGTGCCCCGAACGGTGGCGCGCGCCGTCCTGGCGCTGCTCGCCGAGGCGAGCGCCGCGCCGGCCGAGCCGCGCGGCACGGCCGAGTCGCGGGGCGGGGCAGTGCCCGCCGAGTCGCGGGGCAGCGCAGTGCCCGCCGAGCCGCAGGGCGGGGCAGTGCCCGCCGAGCCGCGGGGCAGCGCAGTGCCCGCCGAGGCTCTGGCCGGCGCGGTGCCCGTCGAGATCCGGGACGACCTGCTCGCCGGAACGGAGGACAGCGCGCTCCGCCGCGACATGGCAGGCTGAGCCGGATGCCTCCCTCTTCCCGCCCGGGCCGCTCCACCGCGCCGGTTGCCGCCGGTCGCCCGGCCGGCCGCTGGCGGTCCGCGATCGTGGTGCTCGCGTTCCTGACCGCCGCCGGGATAGCCGTCGCCGCCGTGGTGCAACGGCCGTCGGCCGGTGCCGCCGAGGTGCTGGTCAGCGACGACTCGGTGGCCCAGCCGCCGGCGCCGAGCGCCCCACCGACGCCGTCCGCCCCGGTGAGCCCGTCGTCGACGCCGAGCCCGACCAGCCCGGCGCCGGTGCTGACCCTGCCCGGTCCGGTGCCGGCGCACGGGCGGGGCAGCTTCGCGTACGACGACCGGCCGGGCGAGGTGCTGGGCCGGGCGGGGGTGCTGCGGCGCTTCCGGGTGGCGGTGGAGGACGGCTCCGACGAGGACGTGTCCGCCTTCGGCGACGCCGTGCAGCGCGCCCTGGCCGGGCCCGGGAGCTGGGTGGACAGTGGCCGGCTCCGGTTGCAGCGGGTCGCCCCCGGCGCGCGGTACGACTTCACCGTCTACCTGGCGACCCGGGACACCGCGGGGCGGTTGTGTCTGGCCGGGGGGATCGACATCCGGGTGGGCGGACGGCCGTACACGTCCTGCCGGGTGCCCGGCAAGGTGGTCATCAACCTGGACCGCTGGCGTACCTCGGCGCCGCACCTGGTGGCGGCCAAGGTGCCGCTGGACACCTACCGGCTCTACGTGATCAACCACGAGGTCGGCCACCAGTTGGGGCATCATCACGAGGGGTGCCCGCGGGCCGGGAAGCCGGCGCCGGTGATGCAGCAGCAGACCCTCTTCCTCGATGGCTGCCGGCCGAACCCGTGGCCGTACCTCGACGGCAGGCGCTACACCGGCCCGGCGGTCTGATGCGCCCTTTTGGCAATGATGAGAACCATTCGCGTAACCTTGGGCAAACGCGGCTGATCGCCCGAATTGCATGACACGCTGGTGTCATGACCTCCTCGTCCCCTTCCGACCCGGACGCCGAGACCGGTCATCCATGGTCCGGCGGTCCGGCCCGGCTCGACTTCGACCGCCCGCCGGCCCAGCCCGGGACCACCTTCCCGGTCCAGCCCGGAGGGCGCCTGCCGCGGTGGCGACGCCGCCGTACGGTCCTGCTCCTGGCCGCCCTGCTGGTGGCGGGCGGCGGCGCGGCCGGCCTGCCGGTCCTGGTCCACCGGTCCGCCGGCCGGCCCCCGGTGGCCACCTCGAACCAGCGGCCGGCGAACGGCGGTCCCCGGGTGGCCGCGAGCGGCTACCCGACCGCCGGGCCCGGCAGCTTCGCCGCCGCCGACGGCCGCTCTCCGGTACGGGGGCACGAGGGGCCGCTGCGCCGCTACCGGGTCGAGGTGGAGCAGGGCACCGGACAGGACGCGGACGAGTTCGCCGCCACGGTGGACGCGGTGCTCGGCGACCCGCGGAGCTGGATCGCCTCGGGGGAGCTGCGGGTGCAGCGGGTGGCCGAGGCGGCCGCCGCCGACTTCACCATCTACCTGGCCACCCCGGCCACCTCGGAGCGGATGTGCGCCGACGGCGGCCTGAGCACCCAGCGGTATACCTCGTGTCGGCTGCCCGGCCGGGTCGTCATCAACCTGGCCCGCTGGATGGACGCGGTCCCGGACTACGGCGCGCCGCTGGAGGTCTACCGGACGTACGTGATCAACCATGAGGTCGGGCACGAGTTTGGGGAGCTGCACCAGGCCTGCCCCGGGCCGGGCGAGCCGGCCCCGGTGATGCAGCAGCAGACGTACGGGCTGGACGGCTGCGTCGCCAACGCCTGGCCGTACGTGGACGGGATCCGCTACGAGGGGGAGCTGACCGACGGGGTCTGAGTTATTCCCGCTCCCGCATGTCGGGCTACGTGGCGCTCATCATGGCCGATCCCTACCACGACGAGTGACAATTACCCGGTCCCACCGCCGATCCCGGGGAGTCCACCGTGTCGCTGCCCCCGCTCGTCGAGCCCGCCGCCGAGCTGACCGTAGACGAGATCCGTCGCTACTCGCGCCACCTGATCATCCCGGACGTCGGGGTCGAGGGACAGAAGCGACTGAAGAACGCCCGGGTGCTCTGCGTCGGCGCCGGCGGTCTCGGCTCGCCGGCCCTGCTCTACCTTGCCGCCGCCGGCGTCGGCACCCTCGGCATCATCGACTTCGACACCGTCGACGAGTCCAACCTCCAGCGGCAGGTCATCCACGGCGTCTCCGACGTCGGCCGGTCGAAGGCCGAGTCCGCGGCCGCCTCGATCCGTGAGATCAACCCGCTGGTCACCGTGGAGATCCACAACACCGCGCTGGACCGGGACAACGTCAAGGAGATCTTCTCCCAGTACGACCTGATCGTCGACGGCACCGACAACTTCGCCACGCGCTACATGGTCAACGACGCGGCGGTGCTGCTCGGCAAGCCGTACGTCTGGGGTTCGATCTACCGGTTCGACGGCCAGGCGTCGGTGTTCTGGGCCGAGCACGGCCCCTGCTACCGCTGCCTCTACCCGGAGCCGCCGCCGCCCGGCATGGTCCCGTCCTGCGCCGAGGGCGGCGTGCTGGGCGTGCTCTGCGCGTCCATCGGGTCGATCCAGGTCAACGAGGCGATCAAGCTGCTCACCGGCATCGGCGAGCCGCTGGTCGGCCGGCTGATGGTCTACGACGCCCTGGAGATGAGCTACCGCAAGATCAAGGTCCGCAAGGACCCGGACTGCGTGCTCTGCGGCGAGAACCCCACGGTCACCGACCTGCTGGAGGACTACGAGGACTTCTGCGGCGCGGTCTCCGTCGAGGCGCAGGAGGCGGTGGTCGACTCGACCATCACCGCCCTGGAGCTGAAGGAGTGGCAGGACGCCGGCAAGGACGTCTTCCTGATCGACGTCCGGGAGCCCGCCGAGTACGAGATCGTCCGGATCCCCGGCGCGACCCTCATCCCCAAGGGCGAGATCATTTCCGGCGAGGCGCTCGCCAAGCTCCCGCAGGACAAGCAGATCGTGCTGCACTGCAAGTCCGGCGTCCGCTCCGCCGAGGCGCTCGCCGCGCTCAAGGCGGCGGGCTTCAAGGACGCGGTGCACGTCCAGGGTGGCGTGCTCTCCTGGATCAAGCAGATCGATCCGTCGCTGCCCGCGTACTGAGTCGGCGAGGGCCGGCGTCTTGAGGCTCGCCGAGCGGGGTCTCCTGACACCAGCCCTACGGGCCCTTCCGGGATGCCGGGAGGGCCCCCGCGTACCCGCCGGTGAGCCGGGCCATCCTTGGCCGAGATACCGAGGCGGGAGGACGTTCCCGCAGGTAGCGTCTCCGTCGTGGTCGATCTGGACGCCGCCATCGGCTTCGTCGTGGCGCATGGGGACGCGGTGGACCGCGCCCGCCTCTCCCGGCTGCGCACCGGTGCCCCGGTGCCGGCCGAGCTGCTCGACGCGGCCGAGGTCGGGCAGGCACCCGGCGGCGGCTGGCCGGCCGTGCTCGACGGCGAGGTCGCCTCGGTCGACGCGACCTGCTTCCGGCTGGCCGAGCTGGACGACCTCGGGGGGCTCAGCCGTCCGGCAGCCCGGCACGCCCTGGACTGGCTGGCCGCCCGGCAGCTGCGCGACGGCGGCTGGGACGAGGACCCGTCGCTGGCCGGGTTCGCCCCCGAGTGGGCGACCCCGGGCGACCCGGAGGCGCAGCTCTTCCTGACCGCCAACGCCGGGTTCTGGCTGACCGTCGCCGGGCTGGACGCCCGCGCCGCCGGCCCGCTCGACCACCGGGTCGGCGGGGCGTACGCTGGGGTGGTGCAGGCGGCGGCCCAGGCGCTGGCCGCGCAGCTCGCCCCCGACGGGAGTTGGCCGTCGTTCCTGCCCGCCGGCTGGCTGGCCGCGGCCGTGCTGCACCGCCAGCAGATGTACTACGAGTCGGCGCGGATCCAGGCGGTGCTGGCTGAGCGGATCCCGCAGATGTCCCCGGCCGACGTGGCCTGGCTGGCCGCCACGCTGCGCCGGGTCGAGGTGGGCGAGGAGCAGTGGCTGCTGGTGGCGGCGCGCCAGCGGCTCGCCGAGACCCAGCGCAGCGACGGCGGCTGGGACAGCGACGACGGCCACCAGTTCGACGTGCACACCACGTTGCGCGCGATCCGGGCCTGCCGTCCGAGCGCTCCCGAGGCCCCGGTGTCCGGCGCCCCGTTCGTGCCGCCGCAGCCGGCCGCGCTGCCGGATCCGCCCGCGATGCCGGCGCCGCGCCCGGCACCCCCGGCGGGCGCTGTGCCGCCGCCGGCTCCCCGGCCGGCCCCCGTGCCAGCGCCAGATCCCCGGCCGGCCGCGTCGCCCGCCGTGCCGCCGCCGCACCTCGCTGCGCCGCCCGTCGCGGCGGGACCGGCGGGGTCGCCGGTCCCGCCGGTGCAGGCCGGGCCGCCGGTCGCGCCGGTGCCGCCGCCGCTGGTGCCGCTGCCTCCGCCGGAGCCCGCCGCGCCGCCCGAGCCGGCCGCGCCCACCGCCTGAGCGGGCGCGACCGGCCGGCGCGCAGGCCGTCAGCGCAGGTGGCCGTCGCCGGTGACCACGTACTTGGTGCTGGTCAGCTCGGGCAGCCCCATCGGACCCCGGGCGTGCAGCTTCTGCGTGGAGATGCCGATCTCGGCGCCGAAGCCGAACTCGCCGCCGTCGGTGAACCGGGTCGAGGCGTTCACCATCACCGCCGCCGCGTCCACCCGAGCCACGAACTCCCGCGCCGCCGACTGCGAGTCGGTGACGATCGCCTCGGTGTGGCCGGTGCCGTACCGCCGGATGTGTGCCACCGCCGCGTCGAGCGAGTCGACGACGGCGACGGAGATGTCGGCGGAGAGGTATTCGGTGGCGAAGTCCTCCTCGGTGGCCGGGACCACCGCGGCGGAGTGAGCGGCCACCCGGGCGTCGCCGTGCACGGTCACCCCGGCCTGCGCGAAGGCGTCGAGCATCGCCGGCAGGAACGCGTCCGCGACGTCCGCGTGGACCAGCAGCGACTCGGCGGTGTTGCAGGTGGAGAGGCGCTGGGTCTTGGCGTTCAGGGTGACCGCCACGGCCTTGGCGACGTCGGCGGCGGCGTCCACGTAGACGTGGCAGTTGCCCACCCCGGTCTCGATCACCGGCACGGTCGACTCCTCGACCACGGTCCGGATCAACGAGGCCCCGCCGCGCGGGATCAGCACGTCGACCAGCCCTCGCGCGCGCATCAGCTCCTTGACCGAGTCCCGCGAGGTGGCGTCGAGCAGCTGCACCGCGTCCGCCGGCAGGGCGGCTCCGGCGACCGCGTCCCGGAGCACGGCGACCAGCGCGGCGTTAGACCGGGCCGCCGAGGAGGAGCCGCGCAGCAGCGCCGCGTTGCCCGACTTCAGGCAGATCCCGGCCGCGTCCACGGTCACGTTCGGCCGGGCCTCGTAGATGATGCCGACCACCCCGAACGGCACCCGGACCTGCCGCAGCTCCAGCCCGTTCGGCAGGGTCGAGCCGCGGACCACCTCGCCGACCGGGTCGGGCAGCGCGGCCATCTGGCGCAGCGCGTCGGCGATGCCGACCACCCGGCCCGCGTCGAGCGCCAGCCGATCCAGCACCGCCGCGGTCAGCCCGGCCTCGCGCCCGGCCGCCAGGTCCGTCGCGTTCGCGGCTAGGATCTCCGGGGTACGCGCCACCAGCGCGTCGGCCATCGCGTGAAGCGCGGCGTCCTTCACGGTACGGGTGGCGACCGCGAGGGCCTCCGCCGCGTCCCGGGCCCGCCGGGCCTGCTCGACGACGCTCATCCTGCACTCCTCGGGGTTCTGTGGGACGCCATGCGTCCCGGATTCACAGCAGCACCAGGTCGTCGCGGTGGACGACCTCCCGTTCGTACGCCGGGCCCAGGGCCGCGGCGAGTTCCGAGGTGGAGCGCCCGAGCAGCCCGGGCAGTTCCACCGCGTCGTAGTTGACCAGCCCCCGGGCCACCGGCGCGCCCGCGGTGTCCACCAGATCGACCGGGTCGCCGGCGGTGAACGCGCCGTCCACGGCGGTGATCCCGGCCGGCAGCAGCGACTTGCGCCGGCCCACCACCGCCTGCACCGCGCCCGGGTCGAGGTGCAGCCGCCCCCGGGGTGCGGTGGCGTGCGCCAGCCAGAACAGCCGGGCGGCCGGCCGGCGGCTGCTCGGGTGGAAGAACGTGCCGACCGGCTCGCCGGCCAGCGCTGAAGCGGCCAGCGGGGCGGCGGTGAGCACCACCGGGATGCCGAAGCCGGTGGCGATCCGGGCCGCCTCGACCTTGGTCACCATGCCCCCGGTGCCCACCCCGGCCCGGCCGGCGCCGCCGATGTCCACGCCCGCCAGGTCGCCCTCGCCGTGGACCTCGGCGATCCGGGTGCTGCCCGGGCGGGCCGGGTTTCCGGTCCAGAGCGCGTCCACGTCCGACAGCAGCACCAGCAGGTCGGCGTCGACCAGGGCGGCGACCAGCGCGGCCAGCCGGTCGTTGTCGCCGAACCGGATCTCCTCGGTGGCCACCGTGTCGTTCTCGTTGACGATCGGCACCGCCCGCAGGTCGAGCAGCTTGCGCAGGGTCCGGTACGCGTTGCGGTAGTGCGCCCGCCGGGTCACGTCGTCGACGGTCAGCAGCACCTGCCCGACGGTGCGGCCGTGTCGGGCGAAGCTGGCCGCGTACCGGCCGATGAGCAGGCCCTGCCCGACGCTGGCCGCGGCCTGCTGGGTGGCCAGGTCGCGCGGGCGCCGGGCCAGGCCGAGCGGGGCGAGGCCGGCGGCGATCGCGCCGGAGGAGACCAGCACCACCTCGCGGCCGGCGCCGGCCAGCGCGCCGAGGGTGTCGACCAGGGCGTCGACCCGGGTGTCGTCCAGGCCGCCCGCCGCCGTGGTCAGCGAGGACGAGCCGATCTTGACGACGATCCGGCGGGCCGCGGTTACTGCTTCACGCACCCGACCATTCTGCGCGTCCGGGTCGGCGAGGCCCCGTCGCGTTCCCATATCGTGGCAGCTCGTGACACCTGACGAGTACGTCGAGGCGGTGCTCGACCTGGTCGAGCGGATCCCGCCGGGCCGGGTGATGTCGTACGGGGCGGTGGCCGACGCGCTCGCCGAGCGCTCGGGGCGGGCCTCGGCCCGGCTGGTCGGCTCGATCATGGCCCGGCACGGGGGCGGAGTGCCCTGGCACCGGGTGGTGAACTCGGCCGGGCGGCTGCCACCCGGGCACGAGGTGGAGGCGCGGGCGCGGCTGCGCGCCGAGGGCTGTCCGCTGCGCGGGGCGGGGGTGGACATGGCGGCATCATGGTCGCCCGACGAGACGATGTGATCCCGGCCATAACGTGAGTAGCATTCGGCTCCATGGACCCGGCGGGGCAGGGGCCGCCGCCCCGCCGGGTGCACCTCGGGTACGCGCTGGGCTCGCTGGTCACCGGGGCGTTCGGCACCGTGCCCGGGCTGCTCCTGCTGCCGTACCTCACCGACACGCTGGGCGTCGCGGCCGGCGTGGCCGCCCTGCTGGTGCTCCTGCCCAAGGCCTGGGACGTGCTGGTCAACCCGGTGGCCGGGCGGGTCTCCGACCGGACCCGGTCCCGTTGGGGTGCCCGCCGGCCGTACCTGCTCGGCGGTGGGCTGGCGTTGGCGGTGCTCTTCGCCTCGATCTTCGCCGCGCCGTTCGGGGCCGGCCCGGCCGCCGGGGCGTACGTGGCGGTGGCGTTCCTGGCCACCGCGACCGCGTTCGCCTTCTTCCAGGTGCCGTACGTGGCGATGCCGGCCGAGCTGACCGGCGACCCGGCGGAGCGTACCCGGCTGATGAGCTGGCGGATCGCGGTGCTGGCGCTGGCCATCCTGGTCTCCGGCGCGGTGGCCCCGGCGGTGGTGACCGCCGGCGGCGACGGGGTGCCGGGACACCGCTGGATGGGCCTCTTCGTCGCCGCGCTGATCGTGGCCGGGGCGGTCGGGGCGTTCCTCGGCACCCGGTCCGCGCCCACCGGGACGGTGGGGGAGAGCGAACCGAGCCTGCGCGCCCAGCTCGCGGTCGCCGGCCGGAACCGGCCGTTCCGGGCCCTGCTGGTCTGCTTCGTGGTGCAGTCCGCCGGGGTGGCGACCGTGCTGGCCGGGGTGAGCTACTTCGCCGGCCAGGTGCTCCGCGCCCCGGAGACCGGGCCGACCCTGCTCTTCGCCTGCTTCGTCGGGCCGGCGCTGCTCGTCATGCCGCTCTGGACCCGGGTGGGCGCGCGGGTCGGCAAGCGGGCGGCCCTGGTCGCCGCGTCGCTGCTCTTCGCGGCCGGCGCGCTGGCCCTCGTCGCCGCGCCCGCGCTGCCGGCCGTCGGGGTCTACGCCGTGGTCGCGCTGATCGGCGTCGGGTACGCCGGCCAGCAGGTCTTCGCCCTCGCCATGCTGCCGGACTGCATCGCGTACGACACCGCGCGCACCGGCCGCCGGCAGGCCGGCGTGTTCACCGGGCTCTGGACGGCCGGGGAGACGTTCGGTCTCGCCCTCGGCCCGGGCCTCTACGGCCTGGTCCTCCAGCTCTCCGGCTACGTGTCGTCGTCCACCGGGGTCGCCGCCGACCAGTCCGCCGGCGCCCGCCTCGGCGTGCTGCTCGGCTTCACCGTCCTCCCGGCCCTGCTGGTCGCCGCCCCGGTGCTGCTGCTGCGCGCCTACACCCTGACCCCCGCCCAGCTCGCCGCCGGCTCGGCGCGGTCGGTTACCGCGCCGGCGGGCGCATGAACCGCGACCGGGCGGGCCGGCCGCGGCGAGTGAGTGCCAGCAGGGGTCTCCTCCACCACGCGCGGCGTTGACCGGGGTCCCTGCCCTGCCGACCGCCACGAGGAAAGGGCGTCACGAGTCGATGATCGAGGAAGGGACGGGCGCGCTGCCCGTCGAGGGGGTGCCCGCGGACCGGGTGCTGGCGGAGATCCGGGCCCTGCGCGCGGCCGACCGGCCGACCCACGGCGGGCGGCTGTTCGCCTACGTCTACGACCCCGGCGTGGCCGGGCTGGACGAGCTGGCCCGGGCCGCGTACGCGGAGAGCGCCCACGTCAATGGGCTTGACCCGACGGCCTTTCCGTCCCTGCTGGCGATGGAGAACGCCCTGGTCGGGGCGGCCGCCCGGCTGCTTGGCGGTGGCCCGGGCACGAGCGCCCCGGAGGTGGTCGGCAGCGTCACCGGCGGCGGCACCGAGTCACTGATCCTGGCCGTCAAGGCGGCCCGGGACGCCCGGCCGGACCTCGCCGCGCCGCGGATCGTGGTGCCGGCCAGCGGGCACGCCGCGTTCGCCAAGGCGGCCCACTACCTGCGGGTGGCCCTCGACACCGTGCCCGTGGACCCGGCCACCCTGCGGCCGGCGGTGGCGGACGTGGCCGCCGCGATCCGGCCGGAGACCGTGCTGGTCGCCGCCTCCGCCCCCGCATACGCGCACGGCGTGATCGACCCGGTCGCGGAGATCGCGGCGGTGGCGGCGGCGGCCGGGGTGCGCTGCCACGTGGACGCCTGCTTCGGCGGCTGGGCGCTGCCCTGGCTGCGGCGGCTCGGCGCGCCGGTGCCGGCGTTCGACTTCGCCGTCGACGGGGTCACCTCGATCTCCGTCGACCTGCACAAGTACGCGTACGCCCCGAAGGGGGTGTCGGTGCTGCTGCACCGGGACGCCGGGCTGCGGGCGCCGCAGTACTTCGGATACGCGGACTGGCCCGGTTACACCATGGTCAACCCGGTGATCGCCTCCACCAGGTCCGGCGGTCCGATCGCCGCCGCGTACGCCACCCTGCGCCACCTCGGCGAGGCCGGCTACCTGCGGCTGGCCGCGCGGACCCGGGAGGCGGTGTCCGGGCTGGCCGACGCGGTACGCGCCGTCGACGGGCTGCGGCTGCTGGCCGAGCCGGAGTCGACCGTGGTCTGCTTCACCAGCGACGACCCCGGTCTCGACCTGTTCGTGCTGGTCGACGAGTTGACCGCGCGCGGCTGGCACACCCAGCCCCAGCTCGCGTACGCCGGGCTGCCGGCCAGCGTGCACCTCACGGTGACCGCGGCGGTGGCCCCGCGGGTGGCCGAGTTCGGCCCGGCGCTGGCCGACGCGGCGGCGGTCGCGCGGGCGGCCGGCCCGGTCGTCCTGCCGCCGGAGGTGCGTGCGCTCGCGGCGTCGCTGACCCCGGAGGAGCTCAGCCCGGAGTTGATCGCCGGACTGGCCGCCGGCCTCGGGCTCGGTGCCGGGCCGGCGCCGGACCGGATGGCGGCCGTGAACACCCTGCTCGACGCCGCCCCGGTGCCCCTGCGGGAACGGCTGCTGGTGGAGTTCGTCGGGCTGTTGCAACGCCCCACCTGGTGAGTGCCGCTCGCGACCCGACCCTGTCGTCCGGCCGGGGAAGCACCCCGGCCGAACGACGTCTTTCAGTTTGCCGTGACGGTGAACGAGGTGGTGTCGTCGGTCGGGTCCACGTCGGTCAGGCTGATCGGATAGCTCGGCTCGACCGTGTAGGACCCGGTGCCCAGCTCGCCGGCCGGGGTGCCGGCGGGCGCGGTGAGGATGACGTCGACGCTGCGCTCCTCGCCCGGCATGAACCGGCCCTCCGGCACGGTGAACGCTTCAGGGAAGCTCGGCAGGTCCTGCGGCTCGATGTGATCCACCCAGACGCCGGCCGGCAGGCTGGCGCGGACGTTGAGGAGGAACGAGGGCGCGTCGTTGCCGTACCGGACGGTCACCGGCATCCGGCCCTTGAGGCTCCCGTCGGGCTGCCGGTCGAGCGTGACCGCGCTCGCGCGGAGCGAGATGTCGGTCTGCGTCGCCTGCACGTACGGCTTCGGCTTGTTGATGCCGCCCTTGGTGGAGCGGAAGAGGGTGGTGAAGGGAGCGCTGGCCACCGGCTGCTCCGAGTTTCCGACCAGCACACCGACGGAGCCGTCGTCGACGACCATGGCGTAGTCGCGCGGGGTGGTGAGGACCTGGATCTTCAGGCCGTACGTCTGGCTGGCACCGGGCTCGAGCCACGTGGTGGAGCCACCGCACATGATGCGAAGGCGGACTCCGACGCCCGAGGCGGACCACCAGCAGGTGTCGGACGGGACCAGGTCACCCGCCGACGCGCCGGCCGGTTCGAGGAAGGTCAGGTTGAACTGAGTGGCGGTCGGGCCGTTGTTGGTGACCGTGGCGCTGAGGGTGCCGACGTAGCCCCGGTCGGTCGGCTCCAGCACCAGCCGCTGCGCGGTGACGGAGAGCGTGTCGCTGGACTGGCTCGGCGCGGCGGCGGCCGGCGCCCCGGCCGCGAGCACCGCCAGCGCGGAGCCGAGCAGGCCGGCCGCGATTCGGCGTCCGACAGGCATGGTGATTGGCATGGATGTTCCTCCCCGTGGTCGGTGTCACGCCGTTGCCGGCGGGCATCGACCAGCACCATAGCGAGGCTGATCCACTATGGGCGCCCCAGCTGGACGAAACGGGCCCGGCGCATCGCGCCGGGCCCGTCGTCACGTGGTCAGCCCGCCTCGACCGCCGTCACCGGGAACGAGGTGGTGTTGTCCGCCGGGTCGACGCCCGGCATGGAGCTGCCGTAGAAGTAGCTCGGGCTGAGCGTGTACGAGCCGGTGCCCAGCGCGCCGGCCGGGGTTCCGGCCGGGGCGCTGAGGTAGACGTCGAAGGTCCGCTCCTCACCGGGCATGAACCGGCCTCCCGGCACGACGAAAGAGTCCGGGAAGCTCGGCATGTCCTGCGGCTCGATGTGGTGGACGATGACGCCCGCCGGCAGGGCGGCATTGACGTTCAGGTGGAACGACGGGGCGTCGTTGCCGTACCGGACGGTGACCGGCATCCGGCCGAGCAGGCTGCCGTCGGCCTGCCTGGTCAGCACCACGGCCTCGCCGCGGATGGTCAGGTCCGTCTCGGTGGCCTGCACGTACGTCCGTGGGCTGCGCACGCTGCCCGTGGTGGACTCGAACAACGTGGTGAACCGGGCGGTGTCCGACGGATCGGTGGCACCCGCCGGCACCACCGCGATGCGCCCGTCCCGGGACACCATCGGGTAGTCGCGGGCGGTGGTCCAGACCTGGAAGCCGAGCTGGAAGGTCAGGCTCGCCCCGGCCTCGATACGGCCGCCGTAGCAGCTGGTGACCAGCCGGTTCTCCACCAGCCGCTCGTAGAAGCACGGGCCACCGGGCTCAATGGTGGTGAAGGAGGCCCCGGCCGGCTCGGTGACGACCAGGTCCACCGAGGTGGCGGTCGAGCCCGGGTTGGTCACCGTCGCGGTCATCGTCCCGACGTACCCACGGTCGGTGGGGGTCAGGTCGAGCTGCTGGGCGGTGATGCTGGGCCGAGCCGTCGCGGTCGCGGCGGTGGCGGGTGCCGCCAGGGTGAGCAGGGCGGCGGCCCCGCCGAGCAGCGCGGTGGCGACCCGTGCCGTACGTGTGGTCATTGCTGTTCCTCCCGTGATCCCCGTTGGTGGGCGGCGGCGCTTCCGTCCGCCCGATGGTGGGGACACGTCTCTGCCGAGTCGCCGGTTGCAACCTGATTTGTCGCGAATGCGACGCGGCGACCCGGGCCACCGGGTCGCCGCGTCCGCAGGGGGTGTACGCCTAGCCGGCCGTGTGCAGCTCCACCGCGTTGTCCTTCGGCTTCAGGTCCGTCCAGTACTGCTCCTGCGAGTCGTAGTGGATGACGCGCAGGAGCGCTGGCCCGCCCATCGGCACCGGGCCGATCAGGAACCGGAAGGTGTACGTCTTTCGTCCCCCGGCCGGCAGGCTGTCCAGCACGCAGGCGTCGGACCCCTCCGATCGCACCGGCCGGCACCGGGTCACGTCACCGCCCGAGGGCTTACCGACGCTGGAGAAGTCGGTGAAGCCGAGCCGCGGCACGTCCACCGGCCCCTTGTTGACCACGGTGACCGTCACCGACCCGAGCCGCCTGCCCACGTTGTCCGGCGGCCCGAGCACGAGGTCACCGGCGGTCAGGGTGAGGTCGGTCAGCCTGGGGTCGATCCCGAACTTCGTCGGCCCGGCGGTCTGGGCGAACCGTTCGCCGGTCCAGGCGTACGTCCGCCACTGCCGCTGTGGCGCCCACTCAGGAGTGCTGCAGCAGGGCTGGATGTCGGCCACCCGTACCCGGACCTTCCCGTCGGCCTGCACCGAGAACTCGGTGATGTCATCCATCCCCTCGCGGGTGCCGACGATCCGGCCCATGGTGACGATGCGGCCGGTCTCGTCCCGGTCGAAGGCCAGCACCTGCTTGGCCTTGGCCTCGCCGAACCGGCAGCCGACCAGGCCGACCGTCTCGGTGGCGCCGTCGCCGTCGAGATCGCCGTAGCGGAGTTCGTCACCCAGCAGTACCGGCCGGTAGTCCGGCTCCGGCTCCGGCTCGGCCCGCAGCCGCACATCGTGGGTGGTGCAGGTCTTCGGGGCGTACGACGGCCAGGTAGGCAGGTCGAGGCGGGCGGCCAGCAGTTGTGCCCTGCTGATCCGTCCGTCCGGCGCGGCCCGGGTGGGGCTGGCCGTGCTCGACGTCGGCGACGGGGTCGGAGACGGGGTGGTGGCAGACGGGGGCGAGCCGGGAGTAGCGGCTGGCACGTGCGGCGGACCGTCGCGCCGATGCAGCGCCGCGTTCGCGGTGACCGGGATCGCCACGGCGAGCACCACGGCCGCCGCGGTGACGACCGCGGTACGCCGCCGCCGACGGCGTACCGTCTCCCGTACCGCTGCCGGGCCGACCGGCCGCACCGCCGGCGCGTACGCCGCGCGGAACGCGGCGAACTCGCCGCCGACCAGGATGTCCTCGAACTCACTCATGGTCGTCCACCTCGTTCGTGCCGGTCAGTTGCGCGGCCAGCGCCGCCCGGCCCCGGTGCAGCCAGGACTTGACCGTGCCCTCCGGCACCCCCTCCTGGAGGGCGATCTGCGTGACGGAGAGGTCCGCCAGGTAGTGCAGCACCACCGCGCGCCGCTGGCTGGGCGGCAGCTGGGCCAGGGCGGCGGTCAGGGCCACCCGGTCCGGGTCCGGCCCGGGCACGTGCTCCTCCCGCTGCCGGCGCAGCCAGGCCTGGGCGGTCCGCAGCCGCCGCCACCGGCTGGTGGCGAGGTTCCAGGCGACCCGGCGTACCCAGGCCACCGGGTCGTCGTAGCGGGACACCCGGGACCAGCGGGCGAACGCCCGGCAGAAAGCGTCCTGGACCAGGTCCTGGGCCTGTGAGAGGTCCCCGCAGTACGCGGCGAGCTGGAGCGTCAGGGACCGGAAGTGCGCATGGTAGAGCCCGTCGAAGTCGATCGCCTCGGCCCGCTCCGGGCGCTCCGCGGTCCGCTCAGGTGGCGGCTCACCGAGCCGCGGTTCCCTGGTCACCGTCATCTGGTCCTCCCCGTGCGCGTCGCCGCCGACGCGATCGACATCCGTCACACGCATCGACGCCGGCGACGGTTGCGCGGGTTGCCACCTCCGGCGCTGTGGTTGACTGTCACATCGGGGACAGGTGAGGGAGGCCTGAGGTGCAGGTTCCGGCGGTGCTCGGCGAGCCGATCCGGTTCGTGCTGAACTGGGGCCGGCGCTACTCGCTCTGGGTGTTCAACTTCGGGCTGGCCTGCTGTGCCATCGAGTTCATCGCCACCAGCATGGGCCGCCACGACTTCATCCGGCTCGGGGTGATCCCGTTCGCCCACGGCCCCCGGCAGGCCGACCTCATGGTGGTCTCCGGCACGGTCACCGACAAGATGGCCCCGGCGATCAAGCGGCTCTACGACCAGATGCCCGAGCCGAAGTACGTGATCTCGTTCGGCGCCTGCTCCAACTGCGGCGGCCCGTACTGGGACTCCTACTCGGTGACCAAGGGAGTCGACCAGCTCATCCCGGTCGACGTCTACGTGCCCGGCTGCCCGCCCCGCCCGGAAGCGCTGCTGCACGGCATCCTCCGGCTGCAGGAGAAGATCGCCGCCGAGGAGTCCGGCATCGGCGGCGTGGCCCGCCCGGACCGGCTCGCCCCGCCGGTCGACCCGCGGCCCGCGGAGAGCACGCCGCGCCCGGTGGAATCCCTCACCGCGCCGCCAGTCCGCCCGCCGGCCGGCTGACGTCGCCCCCGCCGGCCGGCCGAGGTCGCCGTTGGCGGCCGGGGGCTAGCGTGCGGGCCATGACCCAGTCTGCGGACAAGCGCTCCGCCTTCATCGTCGACGTGCTGACCGAGGAGTTCGGCGCCTCGATGGCGCTCGACCCGGCGGCGTTCCGCCGCAAGTTCCGCAAGATGGCCGCCTCCCCGTTCGCGTTCTACCGGGGGAGCGCGTCGCTCTTCTACGCCGACCAGCGCGGCGACTTCGTCAGCGACCGCTACCTCGACGACCGGACCAGCCGGGTGTGGATCCACGGCGACCTGCACGCCGAGAACTTCGGCACCTACATGAACGCCTCCGGGCAGCTCGTGTTCAACGTCAACGACTTCGACGAGGCGTACGTCGGGCCGTTCTCCTGGGACCTGAAGCGGTTCGCGGCCAGCGTGGCCCTGCTCGGCTACGCCAAGGCGCTCTCCGACCGGGTGATCGGCGAGCTGGTCAGCGGTTTCGCCCGGTCGTACCTGACCGAGCTGCGGGCCATCGCGGCCGGCGGGGACGACGCGATCGGTTCGATCACCCTGGCGAACGCCGACGGCGTGCTGCGCCGGGTGCTCCAGCAGGCCCGGCTGAACACCCGGGTGGACCTGCTCGCCGAGCAGACCAGCATCGACAACTACGACCGCCGGTTCTCCCTCGGCGACGGCGTCTTCGAGGTCGATGCCGCGACCCGGGAGAAGGTCTGCGCCGCGTTCCACGACTACCTGGCCACCCTGCCGGCGGCCACCGCCCGGCTCCGCCCGGTCGCCGCCACCATCAAGGACGTGGTGCTGCGTAAGGGCGTCGGCATCGGCTCGGCCGGGCTGCCCTCGTACAACCTGCTGCTGGAGGGGCATACCCAGGCGCTGGAGAACGACGTCGTCATCTACATGAAGCAGGCCCAGGTGCCGGCGGTGGCCCGGCACATCGACGACGAGCGGGTCCGGTCCTACTTCCGGCACCAGGGGCACCGGACCGCCGAGTCGCAGCGGGCGCTGCAGGCGTACGCCGACCCGTGGGTGGGGTTCACCGAGCTGGACGGGGTCGGTCAGCTCGTCGCCGAGGTGTCGCCGTACGCGGCCGACCTGGACTGGGCCGACGTGAACGAGCCCGAGGAACTCGCCGGGGTGCTCACCGACCTCGGCCGGGCGGTGGCCCGGATGCACTCCGTCGCCGACGACGAGTCCAGCCACGACCTGGTCGACTACTCGACCGAGGAGGCGATCGTCGCCGCGGTCGACGCCGACGCGGAGGGCTTCGTCGGGTACCTGGTCGACTTCGCGCATGCGTACGGGATCCGGGCCCGCGAGGACCACCAGCTCTTCGTCGACCTGTTCCGCAACGGCCGGCTGCCCGGCATCTGAGCCGCGGTCCGCCCGGCCGCTCAGGCCGTGAAGTCCAGCACCACCTTGATGTCGTCCGGTCCGGTGGCGTACGCCTCGGTGTACGCCGCCACCGGCACGCGGCGGGTGATCAGCGAGTTCAGCCAGCCCTGGTCGGCCCGCGCGAGGGACTCGGCGGCCATCTCCCAGTGCCGCCGGTTGGCGTTCACCGAGCCGAAGACCACGTTGTTCTCCAGCACCAGCTCGCGGTTGAGCGCGCCCGCGTCGAAGTCGATGGTCCGGCCGCCGCTGGACACCCCGGTGAGGCAGACGATGCCGGTCGGGCCGGCCTGGCACATCGCGTCCATCACCACCACCGGCGCGCCGGTGCACTCCACCACCACGTCGGGCGCGAAGTCCAGCTCGCTCACCCGCGAGGTGTGGTAGGTCGCGCCGAGCGAGCGGACCAGCTCCGGCTTCGGCCCGCTGGTGGCCCGGTCCAGCACGTGCACCGACAGCTGGCGCTGGGTGGCGAGCAGCGCGGCCAGCAGGCCGATCGGCCCGGCCCCGGTCACCAGCACGGTCTGCGGCTTCCACTCGGCGCGGCGGCCGATCCGCTCGATGTGGTCCCAGGCCTTCGCCAGCACGCTGGTCGGCTCCAGCAGCATGCCCACCGGGGCGAGCATCGGGTCCAGGCCGACGGCGAACTTCGGCTGCACCCGCCACCGGTCCCGGGCGAACCCGGGGAGCCCCTTGATGCCGTGCTCGGTGTACTGCCCGTTGCGGCACATGTCCCACTCGTCCACGGCGCAGTTCTGACACGGCACCGGGTCGGGATGCCGGACGATGCCGGCCACCAGGTCGCCGGGCCGAAGGGTGCCGGTCGGGTCCTCCAGCACCCGGCCCAGCGCCTCGTGGCCGAGCACGAGCCGCTCCTGCCCGGGCGGCGCCTCGCCGTAGGCGCCGGAGATGATCTCCTGGTCGGTGCCGCAGATGCCCACGGCCAGCCCCTCGACCAGGATCGCCCCCTCCTCCGGGGGCGGTTCGGGCCAGTCGGGATCGCAGCGCAGCGAGTTCGGGACGCCGGGAGTCACAGTCACAGCACGCACGGTGAACATCCTTCCCTGCCGGGCGGCCGCCCGCGCGCAAAGCGGCGGAACCGGCCGGAGCACGCGGGCGGCTCGACGCGAGTCGGGACGCCATAGGATCAGCGGCATGACTCCGGAAGAGGTCGGCCAGCGGTTGGTCGCGCTGCTCGCGCCGGTCGAGGTCACCGCGTCGGTCTCCGGTGGCCAGGCGTACGCCCGCGCCACCGTCGACGTACCCCCGGCGAGCTGGCGGGACGCGGTGCGCGCGGCTCGCGACGATGCCCAGCTGGGCCTCGACTTCTTCGACTGGCTGTCGGCGGTGGACGAGCTGGCCGAGGGTTTCGACGTGGTGGCCCACCTCTGGTCGACGCGGCACCGGCACGGGCTGCTGCTGCGCACCCGGGTGCCCCGGGAGGCGCCGGTCGTGGCGTCCGTGGTCGACCTCTTCGCCGGCGCGGGCTGGCACGAGCGGGAGACCCACGAGATGTTCGGCATCGGCTTCGACGGGCATGGCGAGCTGCGCCCGCTGCTGCTGCCGCCCGAGTTCGAGGGGCACCCGCTGCGCAAGGAGTTCGTGCTCGCCTCCCGGGTCGCCAAGCCCTGGCCGGGCGCGAAGGAGCCGGGAGAGTCGGAGGCGGGCGGCGGTCGCCGGCCGATCCGGCCGCCGGGCGTGCCGGCGCCGGGGGAGTGGGGAATGACGCCCACGCCTGCCGGCGCGGCCGGGGTGGGCGAGGGCCAGCGCGGGGGTACGCCAGCCCGCCCGGCCCGGGAACGCCCGCCGCGCCCCGCCCCTGGCGAGCGCCCGGCCCGCCCGACCACTGCGGAACGACCGGCGGGCCCGACCCGGTCCACTTCGGCCGAGCGACCGGCGGGTCCGGCCCGGGGTACGCCCGGGGAGCGACCGGCGGGTCCGGCCCCGGCCGGGCCTGGGACGCCGGGTCGGCCGACCCCGGGCGAGCCGCCGACCGGCCCGCCCCGGCAGGAGCCGGCCGCCAAACCGGGGACCGAGGAGAGTGACGGCTGATGCCCGCCTGGTTGGAGCTGGTCCTCCGGGTGGCCGGCGTGCTGGTCGCGTTCCTCACCCTGCCCCTGATCGTCGGGCAGGCCGAGCACAAGGTCATGGCGCACATGCAGGGCCGGCTCGGCCCGATGTACGCGGGCGGCTTCCACGGCTGGGCGCAGCTCATCGCCGACGGCGTCAAGTTCGTGCAGAAGGAGGACGTCACCCCGCGCGACGCCGACCGGCCGGTGTTCCGGCTGGCCCCGGCGGTGGCGCTGGTGCCGTACCTGCTGGCCCTGCTGGTGATCCCGCTCGGCCCGGGCGACCTGGTCGGGCAGCCGCTGGACATCGGCCTGTTCTTCGTGCTGGCCGTGGTCGGCATCGGGGTGCTGGCGGTGCTGATGTCCGCCTGGGCCTCGGCCAACAAGTACAGCCTGCTCGGCGGGCTGCGCGGCGCCGCCCAGCTGCTCGGCTACGAGCTGCCGCTGGTGCTGGCCGCCGCATCGGTGGCGATGGCGGCGGGGACGCTCAGCCTGCCCGGGATCGTCGAGGCGTGGCGGCCGTGGTGGCTGCTCTGGCAGGCGCCGGCCATGGTGATCTTCTTCGTCGCGGGGCTGGCGGAGATCCGGCGGCCGCCGTTCGACATGCCGGTGGCCGACTCCGAGCTGGTCTTCGGCTACATGACCGAGTACACCGGTCTGCGCTTCGCGTTCTTCCTGCTCGCCGAGTACGTCGGCATCGTGGTGATCGCGGCGCTGACCACCGTGCTTTTCCTGGGCGGCTGGCAGGGCCCGTTCGCGGACGCCCAGCTGGGCTGGCTGTGGACCCTGCTCAAGGTCTTCGCCGTGGCCTTCGTGATCATCTGGCTCCGGGTGTCGTACCCGCGGCTGCGCGAGGACCAGCTCCAGCGGCTCTGCTGGCTGGTGCTCGTCCCGCTGGCCCTGGCCCAGCTGGTCCTGACCGCCGCCGTCCGGCTGGCGATGTGAGGAGGGCCCCCGCCCTGACGCAGGGGCCCTCCGGAGGCTCAGCCGACCCGCAGCGGGGTGTGGGCGGGGTCGACGGGTTCGGCCGGCGGTGGGGGCGGGGTGCCGTCCCCGAAGGGTCGACCGCCCAGGGCCTCCCGGCCGTGCGGGGTGAGCCAGCCCGACAGGTCCGGGCCGAGCGGCACGATCCCGGTCGGGTTGATGTCCCGGTGCACCTCGTAGTAGTGCCGCTTGATGTGGTCGAAGTCGACGGTGTCGCCGAAGCCGGGGGTCTGGAACAGGTCCCGGGCGTACGCCCAGAGCACCGGCAGCTCGGTCAGCTTCTGCCGGTTGCATTTGAAGTGGCCGTGGTAGACCGGGTCGAAGCGGACCAGCGTGGTGAACAGCCGCACGTCCGCCTCGGTGATCGTGTCACCGACCAGATAGCGCTGCCCGCTCAGCCGCTCGCTCAGCCAGTCGAGCCGGTCGAAGAGCCGGCGGTACGCGCTCTCGTACGCCTCCTGGCCGCCGGCGAAGCCGCACCGGTAGACGCCGTTGTTCACGTCCTTGAACACCACGGCGTTGACCTCGTCGATCTCGTCCCGCAGCCGCTCCGGGTAGAGCTCCGGCGCGCCCTCGCGGTGGTACGCAGTCCACTCGGTGGACAGGTCCAGGCCCATCTGCGCGTAGTCGTTGGTGACCACCTGCCCGGTCGGCACGTCCACGATCGCCGGCACGGTGATGCCCCGGTCGTACCCCGGGAAGCGCTTGAAGTACGCCTCGGCCAGCCGCTCGATGCCGAGCACCGGGTCCCGCCCGCCCGGGTCCAGGTCGAAGGTCCAGCTCCGCTTGTCGTGGGTCGGCCCGGCCACCGCCATCGAGATCGCGTCCTCCAGCCCGAGCAGCCGGCGGGCGATGATCAGCCGGCTCGCCCACGGGCAAGCCCGGCTCACCGCCAGCCGGTAGCGGCCGGGTGCCACCGGCCAGCCGTCCCGCCCGTCGGCAGTGATCCGGGTGGCGATGTAGCGCTGGTCGCGGGTGAACTCGCCGCCCGGCTCGACGTACTTTCCGCCGGTCCGGTTAAGGATCTCGTCGCCGCTCTGGGTCACGGTGCCACCTCGGTTCGCGACTGCGGGGCTCGCAACCCCGCCTCACTCCTCGCGCTCACGTCGTTGCCTCCTGTCGCTGTCGTCCCGTCCCATCATGGTCGTTCCCGCCCGGTCCGGCAGGCCCGCCCGGAGGCGGGGACTAGGCTGCCGCGGTGACCGATGTGGAGGCCGTGGCCCGACGCTTCATCACCGACGTGTGGAACGCGACCCGCGAGGAGACCGCGTACGAGCTGGTCGCCGAGGACTGCCCGGGGCTGGGCGGGACCGGGCCGGCGGCCGCCCTGGCCTGGCACCGGGACCGTCGGGCGTCCTTCCCGGACCTGCGCTACAAGATTGTAGAGGTGGTGGCCTCCGGCGACCGGGTGGCCGTGCACTGGCGGGCCGCCGGCACACAGGCCGGGCAGTTCGGCCCGGTGCCGCCGACCGGCCGGGTGGTCAGCTACTCCGGGGCGACGTTCCTGCGGTTCGACGACAGCGGCCGGATCGTGGACGTGTGGAGCGTCAACGAGCTGTTCCAGGTCCTCCAGCAGCTCGGCGTCGAGATGCTCCCGCCGCTCACAGGTGGCGGGGGGTGATCCGGCTGATCGGCAGGTTCACCGGGAACGGCTCGCCGGTGTCGACGAACTTGGTCCACCGCCGGTCTCCGTGTAGACCTCGTTCACCGGATCGATCTTGTAGGTGTAGATCACCAACCCGTCGTCCTCCATCTCCACCCGCCAGTAGAACGGGATACCGGCCTGCGCGTACAGCGCGGGCTTCAGCACCCGGTCGATGGATCGGGTGCTGGGCGAGACGATCTCGACGGCGAGCACCACCTCGTGCGGTTCGTACTTCGACGGCTCGCGGGCCGCCGCGACCGACGTGGTGACTAGCACGTCCGGGATGAAGGAGCGGGTGCGGTTGATCCGTACCTCCACCCCCTGGGTCACGTCGTAGTCGTCGGGGCAGTTCTCTTCGAGCGCGACGCCGAGCCGCATCGCGATGGTCTGGTGCACCCGGGTGGGGGAGGGGGACATGAGCAGCACTCCATCGAGCAGTTCCCGGCGGCGGCCGTCGTCAGGCAGGCGATCGAGGTCGTCGGTCGTCCACCCGCCTTCGGGCGGATAGTCGCTCTGCAGCGCGGCGGTCATCGGTCGGTCCTTCCAGGTGCGTCGTTCTCTCCCCCCCCCCCCGGAGCTACGGTACCGCCGCAATGCGCCGGGTGGTGGTCGCGCGCGCCGGGGGCACAGGGCAGGATGGGCGGCATGAGCGAGCGCAGCGAGCGAATCAGCAAGCTCAGCGCGGAGGTGCCTTACGGCGTCGGCGAGCGAAGCGAGGCGACGGCGTGAGCGAGCGCAGTGGTGTGCCCGGTGGCGGGCTGGCGAAGGGGCTGGCGGTCACCCTGCGGACGATGACCCGCCGCTCGACCACCCAGCAGTACCCGGAGGTCGCCCCCGAGCTGCCGCCCCGTTCGCGCGGGGTGATCGCGCTGCTCGAGGAGAACTGCACGGTCTGCATGCTCTGCGCCCGGGAGTGCCCGGACTGGTGCATCTACATCGACTCGCACAAGGAGGAGGTGGCGGTGCCCGGTGCCGCCCGCCCCCGCCAGCGCAACGTGCTCGACCGGTTCGACATCGACTTCTCGCTCTGCATGTACTGCGGCATCTGCGTCGAGGTCTGCCCGTTCGACGCGCTCTACTGGTCGCCCGAGTTCGAGTACGCCGAGTACGACATCAAGGACCTGCTGCACGACAAGGACCACCTCGGCGAGTGGATGGGCACCGTTCCGCCACCGCCGGCCCACGACCCACGCGGCGAACCCTCGAAGGAGGAGACCACCGCCGCCCGCAAGGCCGCGGCCCCCGCCGCGCGTCCGGCCCCCTCCCGGGTACGCCCCGAGCCCGGTGCCGAGCAGGGCGGGAGTGCGCCGTCATGACCGGTGCGGACGTGCTGCTGCTGGCCCTCGGCGCGGTGGCGGTCGGTGCCGCCGCGCTGGTGGTGGGCACCCGGCACCTGGTCCGGGCCGGCCTCTGGCTGGTGGTCTGCCTGGGCGCGCTGGCCGGCGACTACCTGGTGCTCACCGCCGAGCTGGTGGCCTGGGTGCAGGTGCTGATCTACGTCGGCGCGGTGGTGGTGCTGCTGCTCTTCGCGGTGATGCTGACCCGCGCCCCGATCGGCGCCTCCGCCGACCTGGACCGGCCCGGCTGGCCGGCCGCGCTGATCGGCGGCGGCAGCGGGCTGGGTCTGGCCGTGCTGCTGGTGCACGCGTTCCGCTGGTCCCGGGTGGACCTGCCCGCCGCGGGCACCGCCGACCGCCTGGGCGAGCAGGTCTTCCGCTCCTGGGTGCTGCCCTTCGAGCTGCTTTCGGTGCTGCTGCTCGCCGCCTTGGTGGGCGCGATCGTGCTGTCCCGCGTCGACATCGGCCGGCCCGGCGCGCCGCATGGTCGCCGCCGGCCGGCCGGCGGACCTCCGGCCCGACCCGAGCCGGCCGGTGCCATGGCCACCGTCGCCGAGGAGGGTGGGCGCGGGTGAGGCCGGTCATCCCGTACGTCACCGCCGCGCTGCTGTTCGGTCTCGGCGGCTACGGCGTGCTGCGGCGGCGCAACGCCGTCCTCGTGCTGATGGCCGTCGAGCTGATGCTGAACGCGGTGAACCTGATCCTGGTCACCGCCGACACCACGGTCCGGGCCCAGCTGCCGCACTCCGGTCAGGTCTTCGCGCTCTTCGTGATCGTGCTCGCCGCCGCCGAGATCGGCGTCGGGCTGGCCATCGTGCTCCAGCTCTACCGGCTGCGGGCCAGCGTGACCGTGGACGACGTGCCGTTGACCGAGCCGCCGGGGGCCGTACCCGCCGGCGCGACGGCCGGCCCGGCGAGCCCGCCATCGGGCGGGCCGGCCACCGACGCGCCGGAGGGGGAGAAGTGACCGGACTGCTCGCGGCGGCGCTGCCGGGCGTACCCCTGCTGGTGGGCCTGGTCGGGCTGCTGCTGCCGCCGTCGCCCAGGGGCGCGGCGACCGGCGAGGACCGGGCCCGGCGGGTGGCGATCACGCTCGGCGTGGCCGGCGCGGCCGTGGCCCTGCTGGCGGCGGTGGCGCTGCTGGTCCGCGTGGACCGCCCGATCGAGGGTGGCACCACCTGGGTCGAGCTGGGCGGGCTGACGGTCACCCTCGGCTACCGGCTGGACGGCGTGGCGGTGCTGGTCGCCACGGCGGTGGCCGCGGTGGCCCTGGCCGTGCAGGTCTACTCGATCGGCTACCTGAAGCGCGGCCCGCACGACGACGTCGAGGTGGACCACCGCTACCCGCCGTACGCGGCGCAGATCAGCCTCTTCACCGCCGCGATGCTGACCGTGGTGGTCTCCGGCGACCTGATCCTGCTGCTGGTCGGCTGGGAGGTGATGGGCCTCTGCTCGTACCTGCTCATCGCCCACGACCGGCGGCTGCCCGAGGCGCCCGCCGCCGCGGTGAAGGCGTTCCTGGTCACCCGGGTGGGTGACGTCGGCTTCCTGCTCGGCATCGCGCTGCTCGGCGTCGCCGCGGGCAGCTTCCGGATCGCCGACGTGCTGGCCCATCACTACTCCACCGGCACGCTCACCGCCGCGTGCCTGCTGCTGCTCGCCGGGGTGGCCGGCAAGAGCGCCCAGTTCCCGCTGCACACCTGGCTGCCGGACGCGATGGCCGGTCCCACCCCGATCTCCGCGCTGATCCACGCTGCCACCATGGTCGCCGCCGGCGTGTACGCGGTGGCCCGGCTCTTCCCGCTCTTCGCGCAGGCTCCGGCCGCCCTCGCCGTGCTCGGCGTGCTGGCGGCGATCACCGTGCTGCTGGGTGCGTTCGCCGCCACCGCTCAGGACGACATCAAGCGGGTGCTGGCCTGGTCGACGGTCTCCCAGATCGGCTACATGACCGGCGCGCTCGCCGTCGGCGCGCCCGCGGCGGCCCTGTTCCACCTGCTCACCCACGCCGCGTTCAAGGCGCTGCTGTTCCTCGCGGCCGGCGCGGTGATCCACGCCGTCGGCACCACCCTGATGTCCCGGATGGGCGGCCTCCGCACGGCCATGCCGGTGACCTTCTGGTGCACGGTGATCGGCCTCGGTGCGCTCGCCGGGGTGCCGCCGCTGTCCGGCTTCTGGAGCAAGGACGGCGTGCTCGCCGCCGCCGAGGCCGCCGCGCTGGAGGGCAGCGGCCCGAGCTACGCCTGGGTCGGCTGGCTGGTCTGGCTGGCCGGGCTGCTCGGCGTCGCCGTCACCGCCTGGTACGCCACCCGCCTGCTGCTGCGCGCCTTCCTCGGCGCGGCCCGGCTCCCGCTGGCCCACCCGCACGACCCGCCCGCGGTGCTGCGCTGGCCGGTGCTGCTGCTCGCGGTTCCCGCCGCGCTGCTCGGCCTGGCCGCCTTCGCGCCGTGGTTCGCCGACCGCCTCCGCGTTCCGGCCGACCGCAGCGGGGAGGCCGTCGAGCTGGTCCACCTCGGGCCGAACCTGCTGCTGCCGCTGGTGCTGCTGTTGGCCGGGGCCGGCGTCGCCTGGGTCGGCTGGCGCCGCGACCCGGCCGCCGATCCGGCCCGCGTCCTGGGCCCGCTGCGGCCGGTCTTCGCCCGGGCGTTCCGGCTCGACGACGTCCAGCACGCCCTCGTGGTACGCCCGACGACCGCGCTGGCCCGGGCCGTACGTACCGGGGACGAGCTGGGGGTGGACGGCCTGGTGGAGGGGAGCGGCCGGGCCGCGGTCGAGCTGGGCGGCGGGCTGGCCGCCCTGCACCGGGCGGCGCTGCCGCGCGCGGCGGCCGGCGTGCTGGCCGGCGCCCTGCTGATCGGCCTCACCGTGGCGCTGATCGGAGTGGCCTCATGACGTTCGGGGAGTTCCTGCTGGTCGCGGTCCTCGCGGTGCCCGCGCTGGGCGCCGTCGCGGCGGTCGCCACGCCGGGCGACCGGGCCGGGCGGCTGGTCGGCACCGTCGCCGCGGGGCTGACGCTGCTCGCCACCCTGCCGCTGGTGAGCGGCGACCACGGCTGGTTCGGCTACGGGCCGTCGCCCGCGGTGCAGCCCTGGCACCAGCTCGACCTGCCCTGGGCGCCCGGCCTCGACCTGCGCTTCCACCTCGGGGTGGACGGCATTTCCTGGCCGCTGGTGGTGCTGACCGCGCTGCTCACCCTGCTCTGCTGCGGCTACACGCTGTGGCGGGTGCCCGAGGGCGGTGGCAGCGGGCGGGCCCTGGTCGCGCTGCTGCTGGTGGTCGAGGTGGGCATCCTGGGCACCTTCCTCGCCCTCGACCTGGTGCTCTTCTTCCTCTTCTTCGAGGTCGTCCTCCTCCCGATGTACGCGATCATCGCCGGTTGGGGCGGCGACGACCGGCGGCGGGCGGCCCGCAAGTTCGTCCTCTACACCCTCTTCGGCTCGGTGCTGCTGCTGGTCGGCGTCTACGTGGTGGTCGCCGCCGCGGGCACCGCCGACCTGGTGACGCTGACCGGCGGGTCCGGGCTGCCCCGGGGCACCCAGCTCGCGGCGTTCACCCTGCTGGCGCTGGCGTTCGCGGTGAAGAGCCCGCTCTGGCCGTTGCACTCCTGGCTGCCCGACGCGCACACCCAGGCGCCCACCGTGGGCAGCGTGATCCTCGCCGGGGTGCTGCTCAAGATGGGCACGTACGGCCTGATCCGGGTGGCGGTCGGGGTGGCCCCGGAGGGCGCCCGCTGGGCCGCCCCGGTGCTCGGGGTGCTCGCCGTGGCGGCGATCCTCGTCGGGTCCCTGGTCTGCCTCGCGCAGGACGAGCTGAAGCGGCTGATCGCGTACTCCAGCGTGGGGCACATGGGCTTCGTGCTGCTCGGGGTGGCCACGCTCACCGCCACCGGCCTGCAGGCCGCACTGATCGGCAACATCGCGCACGGCGTGATCACCGGCCTGCTCTTCTTCCTGGCCGGGGCGGTCAAGGACCGTACGCACACCGGGTCCCTCGCCGAGCTGTCCGGGCTCCGGGAGACCACGCCCCGGCTCGCCGGGCTGCTCGGCTTCGCGGCGGTCGCCTCGCTGGGGCTGCCCGGGCTGGCCGGCTTCTGGGGGGAGGCGTTCGCCGTCATCGCGGCCATCCGGCGGGGCGGCGGGCTCTGGACCACCCTCGCGGTGCTGGCCGCGCTGGGCGGGGCGCTGACCGCCGCGTACTTCCTGCGGCTGCTGCGCCGGGTCAGCCACGGGCGGCCCAGCCCGGCCGTCGGGCGGCTCGCGCCGGGGCTGGCTGGGGCGGAGTTGACCGCCTGGGCGCCGCTGGTGCTGCTCGCCCTCGCTGTCGGCCTGGCCCCGGCCCTCGTGCTGTCCTACGCCGCCGGCCCGGTCAACGCCCTGCTGGCGGTCTTCGATTGAGCGCGGGGCGGGAGGCGGAGCGGAAATCCCGCGGTCGCGAACGAAGGTGGACTTCGGTGAGTGCGGCGGAGCGGAGCCCCGCGGCCGCGAACGAAGGTGAGGCCGGATGAGTCTGGTGCAGAGCGTGGACCACGTGGCGCTGCTGCCGGCCTACCTGGCCGCCGGCACCGCCGTACTCGTGCTCCTGGCCGACCTGCTGGTGGCCCGGGCCGGCGTCACCGTGGCGGTGGCCGCCGTCGGCGCGGCGGCCACCACGCTCGGCGCGGCCGGGGTCGGTACGGGCGACGAGCGGCGAACCTTCTGCGTCGGCGCCGACTGCTCCTACGTCTTCGGTGGCCGGGCCGCCCTGGTCGCGGCGGTCGTCGCCCTGCTCACCCTCGGCGTGCTGGCGCTGTCCGGTCCGCTGTTGCGGGCCGGCCGGACCCCGGTGGGGGAGTACGCCTTCCTGCTCGCCTGCGCGATGACCGGCGGCGTGCTGCTCGGCGCGGCCGGCGACCTGATCACCCTGGTGGTGGCGCTGGAGACGCTCACCCTGCCGCTCTACGTGCTCGTCGGGCTGCGCCGGGGCAGCCTGGCCGGCGCCGAGGCGGCGGTGACCTTCTTCGTGGTCAGCGTGGTGGCCACCACCCTCACCCTGCTCGGCGCGGCGCTGCTCTACGCGGTGACCGGCGCCCTGCACCTGGACCGGCTCGGCGCCGTCCTCGCCGCCGACGCCCACGTGCGCGACCTGCCGCTCACCACGGTCGCCGTGGCGCTGGTGGTGGCCGGGCTGGCGTTCAAGGTCGCCGCCGTGCCGTTCCACGCCTGGGCCCCGGCCACGTACGACGGCGCGCCGCTGCCGGTCGCCGCGTACCTGTCGACGGCCTCCAAGCTGGGCGGCGTGGTGGCCCTGCTCGCGGTGGTGCAGCGGGCGCTGCCGGCCACCGTCACCGGGCCGGTGCTGGCCCTGCTCGCCGCGCTCACCATGACCGTGGGCAACCTGGTGGCGCTGCGCCAGCAGCGCACGGTCCGGCTGCTCGCCTGGTCCTCGGTGGCCCAGGCCGGCTACGTCCTCGCCCCGCTGGGCGCGTTGGCGCTGGCCGCCGGCCGCACCGCCGACGCCCGCGCGGCGGCGTACGCGGCGGCCGTCGCGTACCTGGTCTTCTTCGTGCTGCTGGAGCTGGCCGCCTTCGCGGCGGTGGTGGCGCTGCGCCCGGCGGACGGCGACGGCGGCACCCTGGCCGACCTGCGCGGGTCGGCCCGCCGCCACCCGTGGGTGGGCGGGGCGTTCGCGCTCGCGCTGGTCGGGCTGGCCGGCCTGCCACCGGGCCTGGCCGGCCTGTTCGCCAAGGTGACCGTGGTCCGGGCCCTGCTGGCCGGGCACGCCGGTTGGCTGGCCCTGGTGGTGGCCCTGAACGCGGTGCTCGGCCTGGCCTACTACCTGCGCCTGATTGCCACCCTCTACGCGGCACCCGGCCCGGCCACCGCCCGGCCCGCCCGGCTGGTGGTCGCGGCCCTCGGGGTGGCCACCGCCCTCGCCGTGGTGGTGGGCTTCGCCCCACAGCTGGTGCTGGACCTGGCCGCCCGCTGAAGCGGCGGTTTGTCCCTCGGTGCCCAATCGGCACAGCGGCCACACAGAAATCCTCAGCCAACTCTCAGTCATGGGCGGGATGGTTGACGGGTACCGGTGGTGTTGAACCGGTCGGCGGATCCCGCACGGATCCGCGCACCGAAGGAGCGATCGTGCATCACAACCGTCTGAAGACCGCAGCGCTGCTCGGCCTGTTGACCTCGCTGATCCTCGCGGTCGGCTACTGGTTCGGCGGGAGCGGTGGCCTCGTCATCGCCGTCGTCGTGTCGTTGCTGATGAACGGCGTGACCTACTTCTACTCCGACAAGCTCGCACTGCGCTCGATGGGGGCGCAACCAGTCAGCGAGGCACAGTTCCCCGAGCTGTATCGGATGGTCCGCGAGCTGTCCACCCAGGCGGGCCAGCCGATGCCCCGCCTGTATGTGAGCCCCACCGCCCAGCCCAACGCGTTCGCGACCGGGCGCAACCCGCAGAACGCGGCGGTCTGCGTCACCCAGGGGATCGTGGAGATCCTCGACTACCGCGAGCTGCGCGGCGTGATCGGGCACGAGCTGTCCCACGTCTACAACCGGGACATCCTGATCTCCAGCGTGGCGGCCGGTCTGGCCGGCATCATCACCATGCTGGCCAACATCGCCTGGTTTATCCCGCTGGGCTCCTCGGACGACGAGGACGGCCCGAACCCGGCGGTCCTGCTGCTCACCTTGATCCTCGGCCCGATCGCGGCCACCCTGATCCAGCTGGCAATCAGCCGGAGCCGTGAGTTCCAGGCCGACCAGTCGGGCGCCGAGCTGAGCCGGGACCCGCTGGCCCTGGCCAGCGCCCTGCGGAAGATCCACATGGGTACGCAGATGCGCCCGCTGCCGCCGCAGGGCCAGCTCACCAGCACCGCCCACCTGATGATCGACAACCCGTTCAAGCGGGGTGGCGGCATCGCCGCCATGTTCGCCACCCACCCGCCGATGGAGCAGCGGGTGGCCCGCTTGGAGCAGATGGCCCGCAACGCCGGCCCGGTGCAGTTCCAGCGCTGACCGCGCTCGTCTCCGCCCGCGTCCCGAACCCGGGACGCGGGCGGAGCCGTGTCCGGACGTGTGAGCGAACCGACCATTCCCACGGCGAGCTGCGGCGTTAGGGTCAAAGGGGCTTCTCGCCCATTACCTGTCTCCCCCCGGAGGTGCTTCCTTGGCCGCCCTGCGCCAGTACCTGGGCGTCTGGCGGATCCCCGGCGCACCGATGCTGCTGATCCTTGGCATCATCGGCCGCCTCGGGATCGGCATGACCCCGCTCGCGCTGCTGCTCGTGGTCGAGGAGGTGACCGACCGGTACTCCCTCGCCGCGGTCGCCGGCGGCATCTACGCGCTTGCCGGCGCGGCGCTCAGCCCGATCGCCGGGCGGATCGCCGACCGGGTCGGTCCCACCCCGGTGCTGCTGGTCACCGCGGTCGCCCACCCGCTCGCCCTCTTCGGTCTGCTCGGGGCCAGCCGGTCCGGGGCCGACAACCTCGCCCTGATCTACCTGGCCGCCGGCATCGCCGGGGCCACCTTCCCGCCGCTGACCGCCGCCATCCGGGGCGCCTGGAACGACCTCACCGCGCCCACCACCGGCCGCGCCCACCTGCGCAACACCGCGCTCGCCGCGGAGACCTCGCTCTTCGAGGTCGTCTTCGTGCTCGGCCCGCTGCTGGTGGCCGGGTTCGTGCTGGCCGCCGACGCCGCCGCCGCGCTGGTCGGGGCCGCCGTGGTCACCCTGGTCGGGACCACCGCCGTCGCGCTCGGCCGGGTGATGCGGGGCTGGCGCCCGCACCCGCGCGAGCACCAGGCGAAGGGCCTCGGCCCGCTGCGGGTCGGGGGCTTCCCGGCCCTGCTGCTCTGCGTCGCCAGCCTCGGCATCGCGTTCGGTGCCGCCGGCGTGATCGTCCCGGCCTTCGCCGGGCAGGCCGCGGCCGACGACCCGGAGAGCCTGGCCGGCGTGCTGCTCGCCGTCTGGGGAATCGGCAGCGCCGTCGGCGGCCTCTGGTTCGGGGTACGCCGGCCGGCCGCCAACATGACCCGCCAGTTCGCCTGGCTGCTCGGCGCGGTGGCGGCCAGCTTCGCCGTGTACGCGGTGATGTCGGCCCCGCTGGCGCTCGGCGTCGCGCTGGTGCTCGGCGGGGCCACCATCGCCCCGGCGCTGACCCTGGAGAACACCCTGGTCGGCCGGATCGCCCCAGCCGGCATGCTGAACGAGGCGTACACCTGGGTGGTCACCATGTCGGTGGCCGCCAGCGCGGCCGGGGGAGCGGTGGCCGGGCTGATCGTCGACCACGCGGGCGGCGTGCCCTGGGCCTTCCTCTTCGCCGGGGCGGCGGTCGCCGTCGGGGCCGCCGTCGCCGCGCTGCCCGCCGGCCCCATCGCCCGGGCCGAGGCCACGGCGGTACGCGCCGAACACGCGGTCGCCGCCTGACCTGCCCCCTCGCGGCCCGTCCGGGGATCGAACCGGCCCCCGGGCGGGTACAGCCCCGGCATGTTCGTCTTCTTCTCGAACCGGATCGGCTGCCTCGGCTCGATCCTGATCAGCGCCATCGTGACCGTGATCCTGCTGCTGATCTTCGCCCGCTGACCGGGTCCGCTCTCCTCCCGCCTGCCCCACAGCGGCGAGGCCGCGGTGCCCCCGCGGGTCGTAAGGCGCGACGTCCGGGATGTGGTGCGGCGCTGGCTCGGCCGGCCCCGGAAGGGGCCGGCCGAGATGCTCAGCGGTAGTTGGTGAACTGAAGGGCGACCCCGAAGTCCTCGCCCTTGAGCAGCGCGATGACGGCCTGGAGGTCGTCCTTCTTCTTGCCGGTGACCCGCAGCTGGTCGCCCTGGATCTGCGCCTGGACGCCCTTCGGGCCGTCCTCCCGGATCTTCTTGCTGATCGCCTTGGCCTTGTCCGAGTCGATGCCCTGGATCACCTTGGCGTCGATCTTGAAGACCTTGCCGGAGGACCGCGGGTCGCCGGCGTCCAGCGACTTGAGCGAGATGTTCCGCTTGACCAGCTTCTCCTTGAAGACGTCCAGGGCGGCCCGGACCCGCTCCTCGGTCTCCGCCTGGAGGCTGATCGCCTCCTCGCCCGACCAGGAGATCTCCGCACCGGTGCCCCGGAAGTCGAACCGCGTCGCGAGCTCCTTCTCCGCCTGGCGGAGGGCGTTGTCGACCTCCTGCCGGTCGACCTTGCTCACGATGTCGAACGACGGGTTCGCTGCCATGCTCATGCTCCTGCTGTCCGGCGGTCTGTCCTGTTCCGTCCCCCGCTGGCCAGCGGTGGGACCCCCTGACGGTACCCGGTTGCGGCGCCCTGGGGGGCAACCGCTATCCTTGCAACCGCTGCCGCGCGATAGCGTGGTGGCAACGCCCTGGCGGGTTGCCCGAGCGGCCAATGGGAGCGGACTGTAAATCCGTCGCGAAAGCTACAGAGGTTCGAATCCTCTACCCGCCACCAGGTGCGACAACGGCCCCGTGAGCTGCGGAAACGCACTCCGGGGCCGTTCTCGTCCGGCCCAGCTCGATCCAGCGCTTCACGAACGCCACTTCGAGCGTGTCTCGCTCGCGACCGGGCATGCGCTGGAAGATCACTTGGCCTCTCCTGAGCAGCAGGAACAGCCGGGCTCGCACCCGCAGGCGTCGGTGCCCACAGCCTGAACAGTGAGCGAGCTCGCGCCGCTCACGGGCACCGCGCAACAGGCGTCCCCACGCCATGCTTCTCGCCCCTCCTTGATCGCCACCGCGGCGATGACCAGCGCGGCCAGCGGGTCGGCCCATGACCAGCCGAACAGGCTGTTGAGGCCCAGGCCGACGAGCAGTACGGCCGACAGGTAGGTGCAGAGCAGCGTCTGCTTGGAGTCGGCCACGGCCGATCGGGAACCCAACTCACGGCCGGCCCGCCGCTGCGCGTAGGACAGCACCGGCATGATGAGCAGCGACAGGGCGGCCAGGACCAAACCCATGGTGGAGTGTTCGGCCTCTCCGCCGCCGGCGAACGCGCGCACCGACTCGACGGTGACGTACGCGGCGAGCGCGAAGAACGACACCGCGATGATCCGCAGTGCGGCCTTCTCCCGCGCCTCGGGGTCACGTCCGGCGAACTGCCACGCCACCGCTGCCGCCGAGGACACCTCGATGACCGAGTCGAGACCGAAGCCGATCAGGGCGGTGGACGATGCGGCCTTGCCGGCCGCGATCGCGACGACCGCCTCGATCACGTTGTAGGTGATCGTCGCGGCCACCAGGAGCCGCACTCGGCGAGCGAGCATTGCACGCCGAGCTGCGCGGCCGCCGGGCTGGATCTGGACCAGCGGGGCCGACATCAGCAGCAGCCCCGCTGATCGGCGTCCGCGCATACCGTCGGGTCGACGGTATGGACCAGGTTCAGCAGGTCACCGAGCGCATGCGCGAGTCGCGCGTCGGCCAGCTCGTAGCGGGTCCGCCGCCCCTCGGGCACGGCCATGACCAAGCCGCAGCCCCGCAGGCAGGCCAGGTGGTTGGACAGGTTCTGGCGGGTCGTGCCGAGCAGGTCGGCCAGCTCCGCCGGATAGCCCGGAGCGTCCCGCAGCGCCAGGAGCAACCGCGCCCGGGTGGGGTCGGACAGGGCATGGCCGAACCGGGCGAGCACCTGCCCGTACGTCAACGTCTCCACTCCGCCGATAGTACAGCGCTCGCTGTATTAAGTGCTAGCCGTACGCGACCGTGGGTCGGGGCGAGGGGTGACGGAAAGATGACGTCAGGGGTCTGGATTTCGGCTCCACGCATGTATGGTGGCCTATGGCCGACGGTGCGGGTCGGTGCCAGGAGCGTTTTCGGTCTGTCCTGGAGGGCTGTGGACGGGACCCTCGGGGGTCGGATGATCGATTTGCGGTTTAGGTCGGAATCCGCGCTGGGCGAAGCGTTCCACCGATCCAGGACGGCTCTGATCTGGCCGGGTGTGCCGTGGGGTGTGGGCCGAACGGCGAAACCTGGCCGCCCCCCGGGGCCGGGCCGGGTCCCGGCGCTTTCCTATGTGCGCGCCCTGTGGCACGATCGTGGAACCCTTAACCCCTGTGACACTCCCCCGACAGGAGTAATCATGTCTGGTCGAAGGTTGGGCCGACTGCTTGGCTCGGTCCTCGCGATCGCCGCCGCCGCAGCGATCGGGTTCAACTTCGGGCTCTTCAACGACGTTGCCGGTCGCCACGTGCAGGCGGATCTCATTTGGACCTCCGCCCCCGCGGACACTGGTTACTGACTGACGCGGGGAAACGTCTGACGGGCAAGGAGCCTGTACGTCCGTAGCCCGTAGGGAGTGCCATGGCCGGTCGTGAACGCTCGCGACGGAGATCTACGGATCACGCCTGGCTCATCACCGGACCACTCGGTCTGCTCGCGGTCGTCTGCGCCACGATCACCGGGTTGGTCTCGGAGCAGCCGCTCGGCAAGTGGACGCTGGCTGCCGCGTTGCTGGTCATCATGGTCGTCGTCGGCATTCCGGTGCTCAACTTCGTGGTCCGGCGCCAGTCGTTCGGCATGACTCTGACCGAGATCCCACTCGTCGTGGCGCTCTTCCTGCTGCCGCCGCTGACGGTTGTGGTGATCTACACCGTCGCATCGATGGTCACCCAGGCCCGGCATCGCCTGCCGCCAGCAAAGTTCTGGTTCAACGTGGCCAAGGCGGCCGCCGGCACCTCCCTGGCCGGGCTCGTGCTCCAGGCCCTTCCGCCCATGCGGGGCGTGGGGCCTGGCACGTGGATGATCCTGTTCACCGCCGTGGCCGCGGTGATCGTCGTCAGCCTTGGCGGCATCGTCGGCGTGCACACCCTCCTGCAGGGCTGGCAGGCCGGGCGAGACGCGCTCCGCACCGCCCCGCCCGCGTTGCTCACCGCCGCGATCAACACCTCGATGGGTCTGATGATCCTGATCGCGATCAAGACCACCTGGTGGTCGGTGCTGCTGCTCGCGGCGCTGGCGGCGGCGCTCGTCCTGGTCTACCGGTCCTACGCGGAGTTCTTCCGGCAGCACCGCACCCTCGCTCAGATGTACGACCTGACCCGCGCCACCGCCGAGCGCGGCCAGGACGGCACCCTCGCGGACGCCCTCCTCGGCCGGGTACGAGCACTGATGCAGGCCGAGTACGCCACCCTCTGGTTGCCCGCCCAAGGTCGGCATCCCGAGTTGCTGCTCACCGCCCGGGTCGACGACCAGGGCCTGCTCGACGTGGTCTACACGCCTGCGGTGCTGCGGGAGCGGGCCGCAACGGAAGGCCGCACGGTGGCGGTCGGCCGGGCTTTCGATGCGGAGCGGGAGGCCCGCCGGGCCGCACATGACGCCAAGGTCAAGGACGTCATCGTGGTGCCCCTGCGTTCGGGTCAGGCGGTGATCGGCACGCTTGAGGTCGTCAACCGGCTGAGCGACGTGGGTCACTTCACCCAGAGCGACATACCGGTCTTCGAGACGGTCGCCGCGCATGCCGCCGTCGCCCTGGAAAACTCCCGCCTGGTCGACCGGCTGCGGCACGACGCGAACCACGACGCGCTGACCAAGCTCGCCAACCGGCGTCGGGTCACCGCGGCGGTGGCCGAGGCGGTCAAGATCGCGGCACCCGGTGAGGTCGTGGCCCTGCTGCTGTTCGACGTCGACCGGCTGCGCCAGGTCAACGAGTCGCTCGGTCACGCGGCCGGCGACAAGGTCCTCGTCGAGGTCGCCGAGCGGCTGCGCGCCTGCGTGCCCTCCTCGGCCCTGGTCGGTCGCGCCGGCGGCGACGAGTTCCTGGTGACCCTGCGGCTGGAGAGCGCCGAGGCGGCGCTGGAACTGGCCGGGCAGTTGCGGGAGCAGATCCGCGACGAGATGGTCTTCGACGCACTCACCCTCGACGTGGACACCGCGGTCGGGGTGGCCGTGCATCCGGACCACGGCAGCGACGCGGTCACCCTGCTCCAGCGGGTGGACCTGGCGACGTCGGCGGCGAAGTCCGTCCCGGGCAGCGTGCAGCTCTACAACCCGGCGCTGGAGTCCCGCTCGTTGCGCCGGCTCGGCCTCGCCAGCGACCTGCGTCGCGCCTTGGACGCCGGCGCCCTGGAGGTCTACTTCCAGCCCAAGGTGACGCTGCGGGACCGGCGCCTGGTCGGGGTGGAGTGCCTGGCCCGCTGGGAGCATCCGGCCCACGGCACGGTGGCGCCGGAGGACTTCGTGGCGGTGGCCGAGCACACCGGGCAGCTGGGCCGGCTCACCGAGTTCGTGCTCCGGGAGAGCCTGCGCCGCAGCCGGGACTGGAGCTACGGCGAGCGGGCGCTCGCCGTGTCGGTCAACCTCGCCGCCCGCACCCTCGCCGACCAGCATTTCCCCACCCTGGTACAAGAGCTGCTGGACGAGTACGGTGTGCCGCCGCAGCGGCTCACCCTGGAGATCACCGAGGCCGGGGTGCTGGACGGCACCGAACGCCCGATACCCACCCTGCGGCGCCTACGTGACCTCGGCGTCCGGCTATCGGTGGACGATTTCGGCACCGGCAACTCGTCCCTGGCCCAACTGCGCCGGCTGCCGGTGCACGAGGTGAAGGTCGACCGCTCCTTCGTGCAGGGGATGGCGACCGACCCGAGCGACCTGGCGATCGTGAACGCCGTGGTGACGCTCTCCCAGCAGTTCGGCCTGGCCGTGGTGGCCGAGGGGGTGGAGAGCGAGCTGACCCTGGAGCTGCTCCAGGACATCGGCTGCGAGATCGGCCAGGGCTTCCTGTTCAGCCGACCCCTGCCGTACGAGCGGCTGGAGGCCTGGTTCGGTGCCCAGGTCGAGCCCGAGACGATCTCGGTCGGCGATCTGCCCCGCCTGCGCGTGGTGCCCTGAGCTGCGGAAACGCGGCGATGGGGGATCCGATTTCACCTCGGGGGCGCGGTCGTGTACTGTTTCCCCTGCGCGACACCCACGGGTGATCGGGCAGGCCCCCTTAGCTCAGTCGGCAGAGCGTCTCCATGGTAAGGAGAAGGTCTACGGTTCGATTCCGTAAGGGGGCTCAAAGGGTCCGGCTGGACCCGCCACGGCGGTGTAGCTCAGATGGCAGAGCAAGCGGCTCATAATCGCTGTGTCGCCGGTTCAAGTCCGGCCACCGCTACTCTCATCCTCCGGGTCACCCGGTGGTCGGTGGGATGGGCGCCACAGGCGCCCACTTTGCGTGTCCGCGCCGTCAGCGCGTAGGCTGATGCGCCGTAGTTGTTACCCGTTAGCGAGGAAGGCACTCCGCCGTGGCGAAGGCGACCGATGTCCGGCCGAAGATCACTTTGGCGTGTGTGGAGTGCAAGGAGCGCAACTACATCACGCGCAAGAACCGTCGTAACGACCCGGACCGCATCGAGCTGAAGAAGTTCTGCCCCCGGGACGGCAAGCACACCATCCACCGCGAGACCCGCTGACCCGCGGCCGGCTCGCCGGCCCGGTCCCGCAGCATCTCCGAAAGCCGATCCGCACGGCCAGCGGCCCCGAGCCGCCCGGCCCGCGCGGATCGGCTTTCGTGTTTTCCGTGTAGGTTCGCGGCATGTCCCTGGACCCGTCCTTCGTCGGCCGGACCTATCCGCCGACCGCCCCCTACCAGGTGGGCCGAGAAAAGATCCGCGAGTTCGCCACCGCCATCGGCGCCACCGACCCGGCGTACCACGACCCGGAGGCCGCCCGGGCGCTCGGCCACCCCGACGTGGTGGCCCCGCCGACTTTCCCCGTGCTGGTCACCATGGCAGCCAGCCAGCAGATCATCGAGGACCCGGCGCTGGGCGTCGACTACAGCCGGGTCGTGCACGGGGACCAGCGGTTCGCGTACACCCGGCCGGTGGTGGCCGGCGACGAACTGGTCTGCGTGAACACCATCGAGGAGATCACCACCCGGGGCGCGCACGGCTTCCTGACCACCCGCACCGACGTGAGCACCGCCGCCGGTGAGCCGGTGGTCGCCGTCTGGTCCAAGCTCGTCGTACGCGGGGAGGCGTGACCGTGGAACTGCCCACCCAGACGTTCCGGGTGACCCGTGCGGACCTGGTCCGCTACGCGGGCGCCTCGGGCGACTTCAACCCGATCCACTGGAGCGACCGGACCGCCACCAAGGTGGGCCTGCCCGGGGTGATCGCCCACGGCATGTTCACCATGGCGCTGGTCGGCCGGGCGGTCACCACCTGGGCCGGCGCGCCGGACGCGGTGGTCGACTTCGGCGTCCGATTCACCCGGCCGGTGGTCGTCCCGGACACCGACGAGGGCACCGAGATCGAGGTCAGCGCGGTGGTCAAGGGGGTCACCGAAGACGGCCTGACCAGGCTCGACGTCACCGCCACGTGCCTGGGGGAGAAGGTCCTGTCGCAGGCTCGGGCGACCGTCCGGACGCCCCGCTGACCAGTCTGTCGGCGCGCGAGGGGCAGACCGGTTGGGAAAGTCGCACGACTACCCGTACACTGGTCCGCCGTGGGGCAAGTGAACCCTGCCTGGCACTGCGTGTCCGGGTGGGGTGAGTTGCCGCACAGGGGTGTAGCTCAATTGGCAGAGCAGCGGTCTCCAAAACCGCAGGCTGCAGGTTCAAGTCCTGTCACCCCTGCGCCTCAGGCCTGACCGTTCCGTGGGTCGCGCCGCCGCAGGGCGGCGTTCGGCCCGTGGTGGTGGCACCGGCGGGGTGGTTCCGAGGCATTCGGGGCCCTCCCGGTCGGTCCGCCGGCCGCGGCCCGTCGCGGGACGGTTGGTCCGGCCGGCGTGAGCACACGTCGCGCACGCCCATCGGCGTGCGACCCGATATCCCGCACGGAGGGCGAAGTGGCCGAGAACAAGCGGCGCGGCGAGGACGCCGGCGACGAGCGTCTGCCTGAGGACGCGGTCGTCGACGACGTGACCGCCGAAGACGACGCCACCGACGCGGACGAGCCGGTCTCCCGGGGCGGCACCGCCACCCGCAAGCGGGCCCGCGCCGAGTCGACCGAGGGCCGGAAGACCCGGAAGGACACCGAGCGGATCGGGCTCTTCGCCCGCATCGCGCGGTTCTTCCGCGAGGTCGTGGCCGAGCTGCGTAAGGTCATCTGGCCGACCCGCAAGGAGCTGCTGACCTACACGGCTGTGGTGGTCACCTTCGTCGCGGTGATGCTGGCGATCGTGGCCGGCCTGGACTACGGCTTCGCGAAGGCGGTGCTGTGGGTCTTCGGCAACCCCAGCTGACCGGCTACCAGCGATACAGACGGAAGTGAGCGAGCGTGCCTGAGTACGACGAGACCGCCGAGACCCCGGACGAGCAGTCTCCGGTGGCGACGGCGGCCAACGATGAGTCGGTCGAGGCCGCCAGCGCGCCGGAATTCCCGACCACCGAGCCCGCGCCGGACGAGGAGTTCGACCCGGTCGCCGAGCTGCGCCAGAAGCTGCGCTACGCTCCCGGCGACTGGTATGTGGTGCACTCGTACGCCGGCTACGAGAACAAGGTCAAGACCAACCTCGAGACCCGGATCACGTCCCTCGACATGGAGGACTACATCTACCAGGTCGAGGTGCCGACCCGGGAAGAGGTCGAGGTCAAGAACGGCAAGCGGTCCCAGGTGCAGGCGAAGGTCTTCCCGGGCTACATCCTGGTCCGGATGGAGCTGACCGCCGAGTCCTACTCCTGCGTCCGCAACACCCCCGGGGTCACCGGCTTCGTGGGGGCGACCGACCGGGCCGACCGCCCGGCGCCGCTGAGCCTCGACGAGGTGCTCAAGTGGCTGGCCCCCGCGGTCGAGGCGGTGGAGAAGAAGGCCAAGCCCGAGGTCAAGGTCCTCGATTTCGAGGTCGGCGACTCGGTCACCGTCACCGACGGCGCCTTCGCCTCGCTGCCGGCGACGATCAGCGAGATCAACGCCGACCAGCAGAAGCTCAAGGTGCTGGTGTCGATCTTCGGCCGGGAGACCCCGGTCGAGCTCAACTTCAACCAGGTCGCCAAGATCTGACGTACGTCGGGCACCGGCGGTGGGCTTCCGGCCCGCCGCCGGTGCGTCGTTTCGCCGTCCCGCCTACCTCGGCGGCGGGGGCGACGGAAGTCTGCGCTAACCTAGAACGTCGCCGCTGTCGCACCGCGCTGACCGTGCGCGCCCGCGGCCGGCGAGAATCCCGTTCCAAGTCCCAGGAAGAGACATGCCTCCGAAGAAGAAGCTCGTCAAGACGTTCACGCTTCAGCTGCCGGCGGGCCAGGCCACCCCGGCGCCGCCGGTCGGCCCCGCGCTCGGCCAGCACGGCGTGAACATCATGGAGTTCTGCAAGTCCTACAACGCGCAGACCGAGTCGCAGCGGGGCGACATCGTCCCCGCCGAGATCAGCGTCTACGAGGACCGCACCTTCACCTTCGTGCTGAAGACCCCGCCCGCCGCCCGGCTGCTGATCAAGGCCGCCGGCGTGCAGAAGGGCTCGGGTGTCCCGCACAAGGAGAAGGTCGGCAGCGTGACCCGCGCCCAGGTGCGGGAGATCGCGGAGAAGAAGATGGCGGACCTCAACGCCAACGACCTCGACCAGGCCGAGAAGATCATCGCCGGCACCGCCCGGTCGATGGGCCTCAACGTCACCGACTGACCTCGCCTCAGCGCCTCACCCGATCAGTTTCGTGGGAGGGCCCGCGGACGTCGCGGCCCGCCATAGACCACAGGAGTAACGAGAAATGCAGCGCAGCAAGAGCTACCGCAAGGCCGCCGAGGTCATCGACCGGTCGAAGCTCTACTCTCCCGCCGAGGCCGTCAAGCTGGCCAAGGAGACCACCTCCGTCAAGTTCGACGCCACGGTCGAGGTCGCGATGCGCCTCGGCGTCGACCCCCGCAAGGCGGACCAGATGGTCCGTGGCACGGTCAACCTGCCGCACGGCACCGGTAAGACCGCCCGCGTGATCGTCTTCGCCGCTGGCGCGAAGGCCGAGGAGGCCGCCGCCGCGGGTGCGGACGAGGTGGGCACCGACGAGCTGGTCGCCCGTATCCAGGGCGGTTGGCTGGACTTCGACGCGGCGATCGCCACCCCGGACCAGATGGCCAAGATCGGCCGGATCGCGCGGATCCTGGGCCCGCGCGGCCTGATGCCGAACCCGAAGACCGGCACGGTGACCATGGACGTCGCCAAGGCCGTCTCGGACATCAAGGGCGGTAAGATCACCTTCCGGGTGGACAAGCACTCCAACCTCCACCTGATCATCGGCAAGGCCTCGTTCACCGAGGCCCAGCTGATCGACAACTACGCGGCGGTGCTGGACGAGGTGCTGCGGTCGAAGCCGTCCGCGGCCAAGGGCAAGTACCTGAAGAAGGTCACCCTCACCACCACCATGGGCCCGGGCGTCCCGGTCGACCCGAACGCGGTGAAGAACCTGACCGAGGCTGCGGCCGAGGCCTGAGCCAGACAGCCCCGACGGGGCCCCGCCACCACGTGGCGGGGCCCCGTTCGTCTGTCCGGTGTGGCAGGCTCGCCCCATGCGGCTGGAGGACGTCTGGTTGCGCTACCACCGGCGCGGTCCGTGGGTGCTGCGCGGTGCGGAGGTGCGGATCGACCCGGGCGACGTGGCGGTGGTGCTCGGGCGCAACGGCGCCGGCAAGTCCACCCTGCTCCAGCTCGCGGCGGGCGTGCTCCGGCCGAGCCGGGGCCGGGTGGTCGACCGCCCGGCGGCCGTTGCCTGGGTGCCCGAGCGGTTCCCCGCCGACCAGCCGTTCACCGTCGGCGCGTACCTCACCGCGATGGGCCGGGTCGCCGGCCTCGGCGCGCCGGTGGCAGACCGGGCGGTGCGGCACTGGGTCGACCGGCTCGGCCTGGCCCGGTTCCACGGGGTCCGGCTGCCCGAGCTGTCGAAGGGCACCGCCCAGAAGGTGGGCCTGGCCCAGGCGATGCTGCGCCCGCCCGGCCTGCTCGTCCTCGACGAGCCCTGGGAGGGGCTGGACGCCGCCGCCCGCGAGCTGGTGCCCGAGGTGATCGGCGAGGTGCTGGCCGACGGCGGCGCGGTACTGGTCAGTGACCACCGCGGCGAGACGGTCCGGCTGCCCGGCGCGCGGCAGTGGACGGTCGCCGACGGCACGGTCACCGAGCAGGCGCCGTCCGAGGGCGCGGCCGTGGCGGTGGTCGAGCTGGCGGTGCCGGCCGCGCGGGTCGCGGCCGCCGTCGCCCGGTTGCGCGCCGACGGCCACCACGTTCTGCGGGTACGCGACCACGCCGCCCCGCCGCCTGCCACGCGCCCCGCCGGGCCGTCCGCCGACCTGGTCCCGCCTTCCGCCGCTCGTCCCGACCCCGGGCCGGCCGCGGACTCCGTCGCGCCGTCCGCCGCGCTCCCCGAGCCTGGGACGCCTGCCGGCACCACCCTGTCTCCCACCGGGCGTCCCGAGCCCGGGCCGGCCGTCGATGCCGGCATAGCTTCGGCTGGCGACCCGATGGCCGGCGTCCCCAGCCCGGTCGAGCCGGCCCCCGTCGCCCTCGACGGCCATGCACCGGCCGACCAAGCCCCGGAGGTGGCCCGGTGACCGGGCTGGTCCGGCTGCGGCTGGCCGGTTTCCTGCGTACCGGGCGGGCGCTGGCGCCGGTGCTGGCCGGCCTGCTGGCCCTCGGCATCCTCTACGGCGGCGGCCGGGCCCGCCCGGCGGAGGCGTACGGCGTCTCGGCGGTGGTGCTGTTCCCGGTGCTGGCCTGGCAGACCAAGCTCTTGCTGGACGTCGAGCCGGACGTGCAGCGCCGGCTGGCCCGGGTGCTGGTCGGCCCGGCCCGGGAGCGGGCGGCCGGCCTGCTCGCGGCGGCCGTGGCCGGGCTCGGCACGGTGGCCGTCGCGCTGGTCCTTCCCTGGCTGGTCGGCGGGGTGACCGTCGAGACCGGGCCGGGGGACCTGCCGGTGGCCGCCGGGGTGGCCCTCGGCCTCTGGGCCCACCTGCTCGCCCTGCCGGCGGCCGTGGCGCTCGGCGCCCTGGCGAGCCGGGCGGTCACCCGCAGCGCCGGGTACGGCGTGGCGGTGCTCGCGGTCGGCGTGGTCGGCACCCTGGTCCTGGGGCTGAGCAGCTCGGTGGCGCCGTGGCTGGTGCCGCCGGTGATGCCCACCGCCCGGGCGCTGACCGGCGCGCTGACCGCCTCGACGGCACTGCTGCTGAGCGCCTGGGCGCTGTTCTGGGCGGTGGTGGCCCTGAGCGGCTACGCCTGGGTCCGCCGAACCCGCGCCTGATCGACCCGGAGTGCCGCTCACCGGCGGCTCCCGCCCTGCCGACGGCGCGAGGTGCGGCACCCAGAGTCGATCACCGAACCGGGCCGGGGTGACGGGCGGCACTCCGGGGGCGATTTGGCGGTACGGGACAGGTCGCGTAACCTTGTGCCGTAGTTCCACCCAGAGACCGCTGGTCACCGTGCCCTGGCACGGTCGAAGGTCCCGCGATGACGGGCGACCCGCGCAGGGCGGCAAGCGAAAATCGGTGCTGTGTGTGGTCCGCCGACCGCGCCCGTTGTGCCGGCCCTCGCCCCGTGCGCCCTGCGCCGGGGCTTTTCTCGTTGTCGTGATGCCTCCGCCGCCGTCGTGAGCGTCCGCTCGTCGCCGGCGTACCAGCTCCGAGCAACGAGAGAGGAGGGACATGGCGGACAAGCCGATCCGGGCCGACAAGGCCACGGCCGTCGCCGAGCTGACCGAGAGCTTCCGCAACGCGGGGGCGACCGTGCTGACCGAGTACCGCGGGCTCACGGTTTCCCAGCTCACCCAGCTGCGGCGCTCGCTCGGCAAGGAGACCAGCTACACGGTCGCGAAGAACACGCTGGCCAAGCGTGCCGCGACCGAGGCGGGCATCTCCGGCCTCGACGAGCTGTTCACCGGTCCTACCGCGCTGACTTTCGTTTCGGGCGACGTCGTCGAGGCGGCGAAGGGGCTTCGCGACTTCGCGAAGGCCAACCCGAAGCTCGTCATCAAGGGCGGTGTCTTCGAGGGCAAGGCCATTTCCGCGGCCGAGGTCACGAAGCTCGCCGACCTGGAGTCCCGCGAGGTGCTGCTGGCCAAGCTGGCCGGCGCCATGAAGGGCAACCTGAGCAAGGCCGCGGCCCTGTTCCAGGCTCCGCTCTCCAAGGCCGCCCGTGCGGCGGCCGCCCTGGCGGACAAGCGCGAGAAGGAGGGCGCCGAGGCGGCCTGAGGCCCCGCGGCGCACCCACGTTCTTAGTCAAACCATTAGGAAAGGACGCCAGACATGGCGAAGCTCAGCACCGAAGAGCTGCTCGACGCGTTCAAGGAGATGACGCTGATCGAGCTCTCCGAGTTCGTGAAGCAGTTCGAGGAGACCTTCGAGGTCACCGCCGCCGCTCCGGTCGCCGTCGCCGCGGGCCCGGCTGCCGGTGGCCCGGCCGCCCCGGCCGAGGAGGAGAAGGACGAGTTCGACGTCATCCTCGACGCCGACGGTGGCAAGAAGATCCAGGTCATCAAGGTCGTGCGTGAGCTGACCGGCCTGGGCCTGAAGGAGGCCAAGGACCTGGTCGAGGCCGCGCCGAAGCCGGTCCTGGAGAAGGTCAACAAGGAGACCGCCGAGAAGGCCAAGGCCAAGCTCGAGGGCGAGGGCGCCAAGGTCACCCTCAAGTGACCTTGCGTTGACCTGACGCGCGTCCGGCTCACGTGAGCCGGGGCACACCGCGTCGCGGCGGGCGGTGATCCGGGAACGGATCGCCGCCCGCTGTGGTTGGCGGTACCGGTGGCAGCGGCGTGAGCAGGGCGTACAGGTTCCTCGCACCGGCCTCACAGCGGCGCCTGTCGGTAGCCCGTCGGTGGGAAAGACACCCCGAGCGGTAACCGGCCCTTGACGCGGCACCCGGCTGCCAGGCACGCTGACACCAGCAAGACCTTCCGCGCTTGCAACGGCCACCTCTTGGGTATGGCAGCGGCAGCACGATCGCCGTGACACCCGAGCGGCCCGGCAGGAGCGTCGCGTTCCGAGCGGCCCGGTAGACCTGATTTCGAGGGTCCCGAGGCAAGTTCCGCGACGACCTGCGGGGTGGGCTGGACAGCGGTTAGCCTCTCGGCTACACTGCTAGTTTGCGCTGCCTTCCGACTTGACCCCTGCTCGGAAATGTCCGATTGCGGATATTTCTGGTGGGGTCATTGGAGTGCACGCGTACCAGCCGTTCTGCAGCACCGGTCCTCGGAAGGACGCATCTTGGCAGCTTCCCGCCCTGCGAAGACCAGTCGTACGTCGAGCGCTTTTGCGCCCCGCCGAGTTTCTTTCGGCAGGATCACCGAACACCTCGAGGTCCCCAACCTCCTCGCCATTCAGAACGAGTCCTTCGACTGGCTCGTCGGCAACGAGGCTTGGCAGGGCCGGTCGGCGGACGACCCGCACGCACGCTCGGGTCTCGCGGAGATCCTCGACGAGATCAGTCCCATTGAGGACTTCTCCGGCACCATGTCGCTCTCCTTCTCGGCTCCGCGCTTCGACGAGGTCAAGGCCTCGATCGAGGAGTGCAAGGAGAAGGACCTGACCTACTGCGCCCCGCTGTTCGTGACCGCGGAGTTCACCAACAACACCACCGGCGAGATCAAGAGCCAGACGGTGTTCATGGGTGACTTCCCGATGATGACGCCGAAGGGCACCTTCATCATCAACGGCACCGAGCGCGTCGTGGTCAGCCAGCTCGTCCGCTCGCCGGGCGTCTACTTCGACAAGCAGCCGGACAAGACCTCCGACCGCGACCTCTCCAGCGTCAAGGTCATCCCGAGCCGGGGTGCCTGGCTGGAGTTCGACATTGACAAGCGCGACACGGTCGGCGTCCGCATCGACCGCAAGCGCCGGCAGGCCGTCACCGTCCTGCTCAAGGCCATCGGGTGGTCCGCGGAGCAGATCCGCGAGAAGTTCGGCTGGTCCGAGCTGATGATGACCACGCTCGAGAAGGACCACATCGCCGGCCAGGACGAGGCGCTGCTCGACATCTACCGGAAGCTCCGTCCGGGCGAGCCGCCGACCCGTGAGAACGCCCAGACCCTGCTGGACAACCTCTTCTTCAACCCGAAGCGGTACGACCTGGCCAAGGTCGGGCGATACAAGTTCAACAAGAAGCTCGAGATCGACGTCCCGATCACCACGGGGACGCTGACCGAGGACGACATCGTCGCCACCGTCGAGTACCTCTGCCGGCTGCACGCCGGTGAGGAGGGCTACGAGGCCGACGACATCGACCACTTCGGCAACCGGCGCCTGCGTACCGTGGGCGAGCTGATCCAGAACCAGGTTCGGGTCGGCCTGTCCCGCATGGAGCGGGTCGTCCGCGAGCGGATGACCACCCAGGACGTCGAGGCGATCACGCCGCAGACCCTGATCAACATCCGCCCGGTGGTGGCGGCGATCAAGGAGTTCTTCGGTACGTCGCAGCTGTCCCAGTTCATGGACCAGACCAACCCGCTGGCGGGCCTGACCCACCGGCGCCGGCTGAGCGCGCTCGGCCCGGGTGGTCTGTCCCGGGAGCGGGCCGGCTTCGAGGTCCGCGACGTGCACCCGTCCCACTACGGCCGGATGTGCCCGATCGAGACGCCGGAAGGCCCGAACATCGGTCTGATCGGCGCCCTGTCCACCTTCGCCCGGGTCAACCCGTTCGGCTTCATCGAGACGCCGTACCGGAAGGTCGTGAACGGTCGGGTCACCGACCAGATCGACTACCTGACCGCGGACGAGGAGGACCGGTTCGTCAAGGCGCAGGCCAACGCCCCGTTGAAGTCCGACGGGTCGTTCGCCGAGGACCGCGTCCTGGTCCGCCGTAAGGGCGGCGAGACCGAGGACGTGCCGCCGGAGGCCGTGGACTACATGGACGTGTCGCCGCGGCAGATGACCTCCGTGGCGACCGCGATGATCCCGTTCCTCGAGCACGACGACGCCAACCGCGCGCTCATGGGTGCGAACATGCAGCGCCAGGCGGTGCCGCTGGTCAAGGCCGAGTCCCCGCTGGTCGGTACGGGCATGGAGTACCGCGCGGCGGTCGACGCCGGTGACGTCGTCGTCGCCGAGGTCGGCGGTGTGATCGAGGACCTCTGCGCCGACTACATCACCGTCCACCAGGACGACGGCCACCGCCGGACGTACCTGCTGCACAAGTTCCGCCGCTCCAATGCCGGCTCCTGCGTCAACCAGAAGCCGGTCGTCTTCGAGGGCGACCGCGTCGAGGCCGGTCAGGTCATCGCCGACGGTCCGTGCACCGACGAGGGCGAGATGGCGCTCGGGCGCAACCTGCTCGTGGCGTTCATGACCTGGGAGGGCCACAACTACGAGGACGCGATCATCCTGTCGCAGCGCCTCGTGCAGCAGGATGTGCTCACCTCGATCCACATCGAGGAGCACGAGGTCGACGCCCGGGACACCAAGCTCGGCCCGGAGGAGATCACCCGCGACATCCCGAACGTCAGCGAGGAGATGCTCGCCGACCTCGACGAGCGCGGCATCATCCGGATCGGCGCCGAGGTCGTCCCCGGCGACATCCTGGTCGGCAAGGTCACCCCGAAGGGTGAGACCGAGCTGACCCCGGAGGAGCGGCTGCTCCGCGCGATCTTCGGCGAGAAGGCGCGGGAGGTCCGGGACACCTCGCTGAAGGTGCCGCACGGTGAGACCGGCACGGTCATCGGCGTGCGTACCTTCTCCCGGGAGGACGGCGACGAGCTGCCCCCGGGCGTCAACGAGCTGGTCCGGGTCTACGTGGCCCAGAAGCGCAAGATCCAGGACGGTGACAAGCTCGCGGGCCGTCACGGCAACAAGGGCGTCATCTCCAAGATCCTGCCGATCGAGGACATGCCGTTCCTGGAGGACGGCACCCCGGTCGACATCGTGCTGAACCCGCTCGGCGTGCCGTCCCGGATGAACATCGGCCAGGTCCTGGAGACCCACCTCGGGTGGGTGGCCAAGACCGGTTGGAGCGTCCAGGGCGACGACGAGGAGTGGAAGCGCCAGCTCCGCTCGATCAACGCGCACGAGTCCGAGCCGGACACCAACGTGGCCACCCCGGTCTTCGACGGTGCTCGCGAGGAGGAGATCGCCGGCCTGCTCGAGTCGACCCTGCCCAACCGGGACGGCGACCAGCTGATCGGCCGTACGGGTAAGGCGCGGCTGTTCGACGGTCGCTCCGGCGAGCCGCTGCCGGACCCGATCGCGGTCGGCTACATCTACATCCTGAAGCTCAACCACCTGGTCGACGACAAGATCCACGCCCGGTCGACCGGCCCGTACTCGATGATCACGCAGCAGCCGCTGGGTGGTAAGGCGCAGTTCGGTGGCCAGCGCTTCGGTGAGATGGAGTGCTGGGCGATGCAGGCGTACGGCGCCGCCTACGCCCTGCAGGAGCTGCTGACGATCAAGTCCGACGACGTCCTCGGCCGGGTGAAGGTCTACGAGGCGATCGTCAAGGGCGAGAACATCCCCGAGCCGGGCATCCCGGAGTCGTTCAAGGTGCTGCTCAAGGAGCTGCAGTCGCTGTGCCTCAACGTTGAGGTGCTGTCCAGCGACGGTGTGGCCCTGGAGATGCGCGAGACCGACGACGAGGTGTTCCGGGCCGCGGAGGAGCTGGGCATCGACCTGTCCCGGCGCGAGCCGAGCTCGGTCGAAGAGGTCTGAGGTGAGCGGTCGGGGGCCGGCTCGCCGGCTCCCGACCCCACCCAATAGCTAAGCAGTACAGACGACGACATAGGGGACATAGTGCTCGACGTCAACTTCTTCGACGAGCTGCGCATCGGCCTCGCCACCGCCGACGACATCCGTCAGTGGTCCCACGGCGAGGTCAAGAAGCCCGAGACCATCAACTACCGCACCCTGAAGCCGGAGAAGGACGGGCTCTTCTGCGAGAAGATCTTCGGTCCGCAGCGGGACTGGGAGTGCTACTGCGGTAAGTACAAGCGGGTCCGCTTCAAGGGCATCATCTGCGAGCGCTGCGGCGTCGAGGTGACCCGCTCCAAGGTTCGCCGGGAGCGGATGGGTCACATCGAGCTGGCCGCTCCGGTGACCCACATCTGGTACTTCAAGGGCGTGCCGAGCCGGCTGGGCTACCTGCTGGACCTCGCCCCGAAGGACCTCGAGAAGATCATCTACTTCGCCTCGTACGTCGTGACGAGCGTGGACGCCGAGGCGCGTCACCGCGACCTCTCGACGATCGAGAACGAGATCCTGGCCGAGAAGCGGCAGGCCGAGAACAGCCGCGACTCGGAGATCGAGAAGCGGGCCGCCAAGCTCGAGGCCGACCTGGCCGAGCTGGAGGCCGAGGGCGCGAAGGCGGACGTCCGGCGCAAGGTCAAGGAGGGCGGAGAGCGCGAGATGCGCCAGATCCGCGACCGGGCCCAGCGCGAGATCGACCGCCTCGACGAGGTCCTCGACACCTTCCGCAAGCTCGAGCCCAAGCAGCTCGTCACCGACGAGCTGCTCTACCGCGAGCTGCGCGACCGCTTCGGTGAGTACTTCACCGGCAGCATGGGCGCCGAGGCCATCAAGGCGCTGGTCCAGAACATGGACCTCGACGCCGAGGCCGAGAGCCTGCGCGAGACCATCCGTACCGGCAAGGGCCAGCGGAAGATCCGGGCGCTCAAGCGGCTGAAGGTCGTCGCGGCGTTCCAGAACACCCGCAACTCGCCGCTCGGCATGGTGCTGGACTGCGTCCCGGTCATCCCGCCGGACCTGCGGCCGATGGTGCAGCTGGACGGTGGTCGCTTCGCGACCTCCGACCTGAACGACCTCTACCGCCGGGTGATCAACCGGAACAACCGCCTCAAGCGGCTGATCGACCTCGGCGCGCCCGAGATCATCGTCAACAACGAGAAGCGGATGCTGCAGGAGGCCGTCGACGCGCTGTTCGACAACGGCCGCCGCGGCCGGCCGGTCACCGGCCCGGGCAACCGCCCGCTGAAGTCGCTGTCCGACATGCTCAAGGGCAAGCAGGGCCGGTTCCGCCAGAACCTGCTGGGCAAGCGCGTCGACTACTCGGGCCGTTCGGTCATCGTGGTCGGCCCGAAGCTCAAGCTGCACCAGTGCGGCCTGCCCAAGCAGATGGCGCTGGAGCTGTTCAAGCCGTTCGTGATGAAGCGGCTGGTCGACCTCAACCACGCCCAGAACATCAAGTCCGCCAAGCGGATGGTGGAGCGGCAGCGGCCGGTCGTCTGGGACGTGCTGGAGGAGGTCATCGGCGAGCACCCGGTTCTGCTGAACCGGGCGCCGACCCTGCACCGGCTGGGCATCCAGGCCTTCGAGCCGCAGCTGGTCGAGGGCAAGGCGATCCAGATCCACCCGCTGGTCTGCACCGCGTTCAACGCCGACTTCGACGGTGACCAGATGGCGGTGCACGTGCCGCTGTCCGCCGAGGCCCAGGCCGAGGCGCGGATCCTGATGCTGTCGTCGAACAACATCCTCAAGCCGGCCGACGGCAAGCCGGTCACCATGCCCACCCAGGACATGGTCATCGGCCTCTACCACCTCACCCACCTCACCCCCGGTGGTGCGGGCGAGGGCCGGGCGTTCAGCTCGGACGCCGAGGCGCGGATGGCGTACGACAACGGCGAGCTGCACCTGCAGGCCCCGGTCAAGATCCGGCTGCGGGACATCGTCGGGGTCGACAACGGCGCCGGCGCCGAGCCGTGGGTCGCGCCCGAGGGCTGGGTCGAGGGCGAGCCGGTGACGGTGGAGACCACCCTGGGCCGGGTCCTGTTCAACGAGACGCTGCCGCCGGGCTACCGCTTCGTGAACTACGAGATCCGCAAGGGTCAGCTCTCCGCGATCGTCAACGACCTCGCGGAGCGCTTCCCGAAGGTGGCCCTGGCGGCCACCCTCGACGGGCTCAAGGAGGCCGGTTTCCACTGGGCCACCTGGTCCGGCGTCACCATCGGCATGGAGGACGTCATCGCTCCGCCGCGCAAGCGGGAGATCCTGGAGCGGTACGAGAAGGAAGCCGACCGGATCGACAAGCAGTACCAGCGTGGTCTGATGACCGCCGAGGAGCGCCGCGGCGAGCTCATCGAGATCTGGACCAAGGCGACCAACGAGGTCGCCAAGGAGATGGACACCGCGCTGCCGCAGGAGAACCCGCTGTGGAAGATGATCAACTCGGGTGCCCGCGGTAACCTGCTCCAGCTCCGGCAGATCGCGGCGATCCGTGGTCTGGTGGCCAACCCGAAGGGTGAGATCATCCCGCGGCCCATCAAGGCCTCGTACCGGGAGGGTCTGTCCGTGCTGGAGTACTTCATCTCCACGCACGGTGCCCGTAAGGGTCTCGCGGACACCGCCCTGCGTACCGCCGACTCGGGTTACCTGACCCGTCGTCTGGTGGACGTCTCGCAGGACGTCATCATCCGCGAGGAGGACTGCGGCACCGACCGCGCCATCCCGATGCAGATCGGCGAGCGGATCGACGGCAAGCTGGTCGTGCACGAGCACGCCGAGACCAGCGTGCACGCCCGTACCCTGGCCGACGACATCAAGGGGCCGGACGGCACCGTGGTGGCCGAGCGGGGGCAGGACATCAACTCGATCCTGGTCGACAGGATCGTCGCGGCCGGGGTGGAGACCGTCCGGGTGCGCAGCGTGCTCACCTGCGAGTCGAAGCTGGGCGTCTGCGGTGCGTGCTACGGCCGCTCGCTGCCGACCGGCAAGACCGTGGACGTCGGCGAGGCGGTCGGCATCATCGCCGCCCAGTCGATCGGTGAGCCGGGTACGCAGCTGACGATGCGTACCTTCCACACCGGTGGTGTCGCCGGTGAGGACATCACCCAGGGTCTGCCCCGGGTCCAGGAGATCTTCGAGGCCCGGGTCCCGAAGGGTAAGGCGCCCATCGCCGACACCCCGGGCCGGATCCGGATTGAGGACGGCGAGCGGTCGCGGAAGATCATCGTGGTGCCGGACGACGGCAGCGACGAGATCGTCTACGACAAGATCTCCAAGCGGGTCCGGCTGCGGGCCCACGACGGGGACCACGTCGAGGTCGGCGAGAAGCTCACCGAGGGCACCATCGACCCGCACGAGCTGCTGCGTATCCTCGGCCCGCGCGCGGTCCAGGTCCACCTGACCCAGGAGGTCCAGGAGGTCTACCGCTCGCAGGGTGTGCTCATCCACGACAAGCACATCGAGATCATCATCCGCCAGATGCTCAAGCGGGTGACGGTCATCGACTCCGGCTCGACCGAGTTCTTGCCGGGCGTGCTGGTCGACCGGGCGCTCTTCGAGTCGGAGAACCGCCGGCTCGTCTCCGAGGGCGGCGAGCCCGCGGCGGGCCGCCCGGTGCTGATGGGTATCACCAAGGCCTCGCTGGCCACGGACTCCTGGCTGTCGGCGGCCTCCTTCCAGGAGACCACCCGGGTGCTGACGGACGCGGCGATCCACGCCCGCAGCGACTCGCTGATCGGCCTCAAGGAGAACGTGATCATCGGTAAGCTCATCCCGGCCGGTACGGGCATCAGCAAGTACCGCAACGTCCGGGTCGAGCCGACCGAGGAGGCGAAGGCCAAGGTCTACTCGATGACCGGCTACCCGGAGACCGACTACGGCTTCGGGCCGGCCAGCGGCCAGGCGGTGCCGCTGGACGACTTCGACTTCGGGTCGTACCGCTAAGCACCAGCAACGACGAGGCCCCCGGCATCCGCCGGGGGCCTCGTCGCGTCTGCTCCTACCGAGCGCCGGCCGGCGCGTGGCGGGGCATGATGGACGGCATGACGACCGCGCCCGGGCAGGTGCCCGTCGCCCAGCAGGGGCCGCGCCATCCCCTCGACCCTGAGCCGGTCCGCTCGACGAAGGCCCGTGCCGTTTTCGCCCTGGGGCTGATCGGCGGGTTGACCGGGCTGTTCATCGGCGGGGTGGTGCCGTCGACCATCGCCCTGTGGCTCGCCCGGCAGGCCCGGCGGGAGGCGTACGCCTCGGGCGGGTTCCTCACCGGTGCGGACTGGCTACGGCGCGGGGAGCGGCTGGCCTGGGCGGGTCTGGTGCTGTGTGCGGTCGCGGTGGTGGCGGCCGTGGTGATCGGGGTGGTCCGGCTCGCCGACGCCCCCTTCGGGCACGACTACCCCCCGAACGTCGACTGACCGGGCGGGGGCCCCGCGCCCGGACCCGCCGGCGGGAGCCGCGACGGTAGCCTGGCCGGTGTCCGCCGCGTGGCGGGTGAGTCGCGTCGACAGGAGGACCCCGTGACGGAACCGGCCCCATCGCCGGGGGACGACCCGACCCGGTCCGTCGCCGGGCCGGAGTCCGCCACGCCGGGCCCGGCACCCGCCAGCCCGTGGGCCGCGCCGAGGGTCGGGCCCGACGAGGGGCCGAGCGCGTCGCCGGAGCCCGCCAGCCTGGGGTACGCCCCACCGCCGGTCACCCCGCAGTCGTCCCCGCCCGGGTCCTGGCCGCCGGCCGGGCCGTATCCGCCCCCCGGGCAGCAGCCCACGCCGCCCGGGCTGTACCCGCCCGTCCGGCCGTCGGCCCCGGGTGCCGCACCGGGCCAGCCGCCGGCTCCGCCCGGCGTTCCGCCCCACCACCGGGGGTATGCCCTGCCGACGGGACCCGGGCCGCAGTGGGGCCCGCCGCCGCGTGTCGACGGATGGACACCGCCCGGGGCGTACCCGGGAAATGTGCCGGCTGGCGGCGGTGAGTGGGCGGCCCCGGGCAGCGTGCCGCCGCCCCCGCAGGAGGCCCCGCGCCCGCCGAAGCGGGTCGACCCGGTCCCCGGCACCCCGTTCGGTGTGGTCCATCTGGACGTGCCCCCGGTGGCCTCGGGGCTCGCCATCGGTTCACTGGTCACCGGGATCGCCTCGATCCTGGTCTCGCTGCTGGTCTTCTGCTTCGGCATCGCCGGGCCGAACTTCGGCGGAGCCTGGGCGGCCGGGGCGTTCACGGTGCTCGGCGGGCTCGCCGGCGCTGCCGCCGTCGTGGCCGGGCTGCTGGCCCGCCGGCAGATCGGGCGCCCGGCACCCCCGCCGGCGGTCCGGTTCACCGGGCGCGGACTGGCCCTGGCCGGTCTGAGCTGCGGGGGAGTGGGGCTGGCGCTCAGCCTGCTCGGGCTCGGAGTGGCGCTGGTGGTGCAACTCACGTGAGCGGTGTCCGGCGGCCGGTCCGCCGGGCTGACCAGGGGCGACCACCGCGCGAGGGGGTCCGGCGGTCGGGCGGAACCGGGGCCCCGAGGGTGATCCGTGGGGAAGCCGGTACACTTGTCACCGTAGGTGCCCGTTGCGGGCGGGCAGGGAAAGACACGATCGGCCGGTGGACCATCAGACGGGTTCGCGGACCGCTCGGTTTTGACCTGCGCGGCTGTGGTAGGTACCCTTTCCCCTTGTGCCCGGGCGCGCCCGGGCAATGCGTGCGTGCGCTGGACCCGGTCCCCGGTGATCGCGCGGCGGCACGACCAAGTCCAAGATCCGGCGTTTGGATTCTTCTGCGCCGGTGACAGAAACCCGGTACGACGTGTGAACGGCGCACCGGGGCCGTGATCCGGGCGACACGCCCGACCGCGGGTGCTGGGACCTCCGTCAGGTGGCCCTGGTTGGAATGTAGGAGAGCCGTCCACCAGGTCGGCTAACGAGCAGACAGCGCGGTCGCCTCGCAGCGGCCGAAGGGAGCGGAGAAACCCGGTGCCCACCATTCAGCAGCTGGTCCGAAAGGGCCGCCAGGCCAAGACGACCAAGACCAAGACCCCGGCGCTGAAGGGGTCCCCCCAGCGGCGCGGCGTGTGCACCCGCGTGTACACCACCACCCCGAAGAAGCCGAACTCGGCGCTGCGCAAGGTCGCTCGTGTCAAGCTCAGCAGCCAGATCGAGGTAACCGCGTACATCCCGGGTGTCGGCCACAACCTGCAGGAGCACTCGATCGTGCTCGTCCGCGGTGGCCGGGTGAAGGACCTCCCCGGCGTGCGGTACAAGATCGTCCGCGGTTCGCTGGACACCCAGGGTGTCCGCAACCGCAAGCAGGCGCGCAGCCGCTACGGCGCGAAGAAGGAGAAGAGCTGACATGCCGCGTAAGGGACCCGCTCCGCGGAAGCCGCTGGTCGCTGACCCGGTGTACAACTCGCCGCTGGTCACCCAGCTGGTGAACAAGATCCTGCTGCGTGGCAAGCGTCAGCTCGCCGAGCGCATCGTCTACGCCGCCCTCGAGGGCTGCCGGGAGAAGTCCGGCACCGACCCGGTCGTCACCCTGAAGCGGGCGATGGACAACGTCAAGCCGACCCTTGAGGTGCGCAGCCGCCGCGTCGGTGGCGCCACCTACCAGGTCCCGGTCGAGGTCCGGCCCGCCCGGGCGACCACCCTGGGCCTGCGCTGGCTGGTCACCTACTCCCGCGCCCGGCGCGAGAAGACCATGATCGAGCGGCTGATGAACGAGCTGCTGGACGCGAGCAACGGCCTTGGTGCCGCCGTCAAGCGGCGCGAGGACACGCACAAGATGGCCGAGTCCAACAAGGCCTTCGCGCACTACCGCTGGTAACACCCTGGTTCCGGCGCTCACGAGGCGCCGGAACCGCCACCAGTTGTGTCGAGACGACGATAAGTAGGGATTGAAGTGGCCGCCGCAGACGCGCTCGCCAACGTACGCAACATCGGCATCATGGCGCACATCGATGCCGGTAAGACCACTACCACCGAGCGGATCCTGTTCTACACCGGTATCACCTACAAGATCGGTGAGGTCCACGAGGGCGCTGCCGTCATGGACTGGATGGAGCAGGAGCAGGAGCGCGGTATCACCATCACTTCCGCCGCCACGAAGTGCGAGTGGAAGGGCCACACGATCCAGATCATCGACACGCCCGGCCACGTCGACTTCACGGTGGAGGTCGAGCGGTCGCTGCGGGTTCTGGACGGTGCGGTCGCGGTCTACGACGGTGTCGCCGGCGTGGAGCCGCAGACGGAGAACGTCTGGCGCCAGGCGGACAAGTACAACGTCCCCCGGATGTGCTTCGTCAACAAGCTCGACCGGACCGGTGCCGACTTCTTCCGCTGCGTGCAGATGATGATCGACCGGCTCAACGCCACCCCGCTGGTCCTCCAGGTGCCGATCGGCGCCGAGGCCGACTTCGTCGGCGTGGTGGACCTGGTCGGCATGCGCGCCCTCACCTGGCGCGGGGAGACCCAGAAGGGTGAGGACTACGCGATCGAGGAGATCCCGGCCGAGCTGGCGGACACCGCTGCCGAGTGGCGCGAGAAGCTGCTGGAGACCCTGGCCGACGTCGACGACTCGGTGATGGAGAAGTACCTCGAGGGCGAGGAGCTCTCCGTCGAGGACATCCAGGCCGGCATCCGCCGCGCCACCATCGGCGGCAAGGCCAACCCGGTCCTCTGCGGCACCGCGTTCAAGAACAAGGGCATCCAGCCCATGCTCGACGCGGTGGTCGCCTACCTGCCGTCGCCGCTGGACATCCCGGCGATCGAGGGCACGGCGACCGACGGCGAGACTCCGATGCAGCGGAAGCCGTCGACCTCGGAGCCGTTCTCGGGCCTGGCCTTCAAGATCCAGACCGACAAGCACCTCGGCAAGCTCACCTACGTCCGGGTCTACTCGGGTGTGGTCGAGTCCGGGTCCCAGGTGGTCAACTCCACCAAGGACCGCAAGGAGCGGATCGGCAAGATCTACCAGATGCACGCCAACAAGCGGGAGGAGCGCAGCTCCGCCAAGGCTGGCGACATCATCGCGGTCCAGGGCCTGAAGCAGACCACCACGGGTGACACGCTGTGCGACCCGGCGAACCCGGTCATCCTGGAGTCGATGACCTTCCCGGAGCCGGTCATCGAGGTCGCCATCGAGCCGAAGACCAAGGCCGACCAGGAGAAGCTCAGCACCGCCATCCAGCGGCTGGCCGAGGAGGACCCGACCGTCCGCGTCAAGCTGGACGAGGAGACCGGCCAGACGGTCATCTCCGGCATGGGCGAGCTGCACCTGGACATCCTGGTCGACCGGATGCGCCGCGAGTTCAACGTCGAGGCGAACATCGGTAAGCCGCAGGTGGCGTACCGCGAGACCATCCGCCGCACGGTGGAGAAGGTCGAGTACACCCACAAGAAGCAGACCGGTGGTTCCGGCCAGTACGCCCGGGTCATCATCAGCCTGGAGCCGCTGCCGCTGGACAACGACTCGCCGACCTACGAGTTCGCGAACGCCGTCACCGGTGGTCGTATCCCCCGGGAGTTCATCCCCTCGGTGGACGCGGGCGCCCAGGACGCCATGCAGTACGGCATCCTCGCCGGCTTCCCGCTGGTGGGTGTCAAGCTGACGTTGGTGGACGGTCAGTACCACGAGGTCGACTCGTCCGAGATGGCGTTCAAGATCGCCGGTTCGATGGCGCTGAAGGAGGCGGCCCGCAAGGCCGACCCGGCGCTGCTCGAGCCGATGATGGCCGTTGAGGTCACCACTCCTGAGGAGAACATGGGTGACGTCATCGGCGACCTCAACTCCCGCCGTGGCATCATCCAGGCGATGGAGGAGCGCGGCGGTGCCCGCGTCGTCCGCGCCCTGGTGCCGTTGTCGGAGATGTTCGGCTACGTCGGCGACCTGCGGTCGAAGACCCAGGGCCGGGCTAGCTACAGCATGCAGTTCGACTCCTACGCCGAGGTTCCGCAGAGCGTGGCGAAGGAGATCATCGCCAAGGCGACTGGTGAGTGACGCTCACCTGAGCTGATCCGATGAGCCGGGACTGGTCGCGGGAGGGATCTCCCGCCCGCGGCCACCTCGGGCGAGTTGTGTGAATCCGGGCCTGTAGGCTTCATCGCCGCAGAACCCACAAAGGCTCTCCGGCCGTCAGGTCGGAAAGGCTGTCGACAGAGTCCTAAGCGCCGACCTGGCGCGCCGGGGCGAACGAACCAAGAAAGTCCACAGGAGGACACCAGTGGCGAAGGCGAAGTTCGAGCGGACTAAGCCGCACGTCAACATCGGCACCATTGGTCACATCGACCACGGTAAGACGACGCTGACGGCGGCCATCACCAAGGTCCTGCACGACCAGTACCCGGACCTGAACCCGTACACGCCGTTCGACGAGATCGACAAGGCGCCGGAGGAGAAGGCCCGCGGCATCACGATCTCGATCGCGCACGTCGAGTACCAGACCGAGGCGCGTCACTACGCGCACGTCGACTGCCCCGGTCACGCCGACTACATCAAGAACATGATCACCGGTGCCGCCCAGATGGACGGCGCGATCCTGGTGGTGGCGGCGACCGACGGCCCGATGCCGCAGACCCGCGAGCACGTGCTGCTGGCCCGTCAGGTCGGCGTGCCGTACATCGTCGTGGCGCTCAACAAGAGCGACATGGTCGACGATGAGGAGCTCCTGGAGCTCGTCGAGCTCGAGGTCCGCGAGCTGCTCTCCTCGCAGGAGTACCCGGGTGACGACCTGCCGGTCGTCCGGGTCTCGGCGCTGAAGGCCCTCGAGGGCGACCCGGAGTGGACCGGGAAGCTCATGGACCTGATGAACGCCGTCGACACCGCGATCCCGCAGCCGGAGCGCGAGACCGAGAAGCCGTTCCTCATGCCGATCGAGGACGTCTTCACCATCACCGGTCGCGGTACCGTGGTCACCGGCCGCGCCGAGCGCGGCATCCTCAAGCCGAACGAGGAGGTGGAGATCGTCGGTATCCGCGAGAAGTCGCAGAAGACGGTCTGCACCGGCATCGAGATGTTCCGCAAGCTGCTCGACGAGGCCCGCGCGGGCGAGAACGTCGGCCTGCTGCTCCGCGGCATCAAGCGCGAGGACGTCGAGCGCGGCATGGTCGTCATCAAGCCGGGCACCACGACCCCGCACACGGAGTTCGAGGCGACGGTCTACATCCTCTCCAAGGAGGAGGGTGGCCGCCACACCCCGTTCTTCCAGAACTACCGTCCGCAGTTCTACTTCCGGACCACGGACGTCACCGGTGTCGTCACGCTGCCCGAGGGCACCGAGATGGTCATGCCGGGCGACAACACCACGATGACCGTGAAGCTGATCCAGCCCATCGCGATGGAGGAGAACCTCAAGTTCGCGATCCGGGAGGGTGGCCGTACGGTCGGCGCGGGTCGCGTCACCAAGATCATCAAGTGAGCTGGGTAACCCCGATTAGCGTCGCCGCCGGTCGTGCGGCATACTAGTCAGGTTGCGTAACGACGGTCAGTCGCCTGCGTCCGGTGTCTGCTGGACCTCCGGGTGACCGACAGTCTCGCGTAGGGTGGTTGATCGCCCCTGGCGGTCAACCACCCTCGCGCGGCGTCCAGGTCGCGGTAACGCGATCGGCGCCATGACCCACCGCGTGGTCGGAGAACCGCTTCGGAGTCCCGGGGCGGAGCCCGGCCCACGGGCGCGACACGCCCGACCGCGGGGGTCGGCGGAAGTGGGCCTGTGCCAGCCGGTGCAGGCGCCCGCAACACAGCGGCATCGAGAGAAGGAACAGAAGCCACCATGGCGGGACAGAAGATCCGCATCCGGCTCAAGGCCTATGACCACGAGGTCGTCGACTCCTCGGCTCGGAAGATCGTCGAGACGGTGACGCGTACCGGGGCGCAGGTCGCTGGCCCGGTGCCGCTGCCCACGGAGATCAACCGTTTCTGCGTTATCCGCTCGCCGCACAAGTACAAGGACTCGCGCGAGCACTTCGAGATGCGCACGCACAAGCGTCTGATCGACATCATCGACCCGACCCCGAAGACGGTCGACTCGCTCATGCGCCTCGACCTGCCGGCTGGCGTCGACATCGAGATCAAGCTGTAGGGACCGGACAAATGGACAGGCAAGTCAAGGGGATCCTGGGCGCAAAGCTCGGCATGACCCAGGTCTGGGACAACAACCGCGTTGTCCCGGTGACCGTGGTTCAGGCCGGCCCGTGCGTCGTGAGCCAGGTTCGTAGCGCCGACAAGGACGGTTACTCCGCGGTCCAGCTGGCGTACGGGGCCATCGACCCGCGCAAGGTCAAGAAGCCGATCGCCGGGCACTACGCCAAGGCGGACGTCGCGCCGCGCCGGCACATCGTCGAGCTGCGCACCGTCGACGCCGCGGACTACTCGCTGGGCCAGGAGGTCACGGTCGAGGAGTTCCCGGCCGGCGTCACCATCGACGTCACCGGCAAGACCAAGGGCAAGGGCTACGCCGGCCCGATGAAGCGGCACGGCTTCCACGGTCTGCGCGCCAGCCACGGTGTCGAGCGCAAGCACCGCTCGCCGGGCTCGATCGGCGCGTGCGCGACCCCGGGTCGCGTCTTCAAGGGCACCCGGATGGCGGGTCGGATGGGTGGCGTGCGCTACACCGTCCAGAACCTGACCGTCCAGGCGGTCGACACCGAGAACAACCTCCTGCTCGTCCGTGGTGCCATCCCCGGCCCCAAGGGCGCGCTGGTCCTGGTCCGTACCGCGGCCAAGACCAAGGTGAAGAAGGGCGGTGCGGCCAAGTGACCACCGTTGACGTCCTCAGCGTCGAAGGCACCAAGAGCGGCTCGGTCGAGCTGCCGGCCGACATCTTCGACGCCCAGGCCAACATCGCGCTGATGCACCAGGTCGTGGTGGCTCAGCTCGCGGCGGCCCGGCAGGGCACGCACAAGGCCAAGACCCGCGGCGAGGTCTCCGGTGGAGGCAAGAAGCCGTACAAGCAGAAGGGCACCGGTCGTGCCCGCCAGGGCTCGACCCGCGCGCCGCAGTTCGCCGGCGGTGGCGTGGTCCACGGCCCGGTGCCGCGCGACTACAGCCAGCGCACCCCGAAGAAGATGAAGGCCGCCGCCCTGCGTGGCGCCCTCTCCGACCGGGCCCGCGCCGGCCAGGTGCACGTCGTCGAGGCGTTCGTCTCGGGCGAGAAGCCGTCGACCAAGGCCGCGCTGGCCACGCTGGCGAAGCTGACCGACGCCCGGCGCGTCCTGGTCGTGCTGAGCAGCACCGACGAGCTGAACTGGGTGTCGCTGCGCAACGAGCCGCGGGTGCACCTGATCGAGGCCGGCCAGCTCAACACGTACGACGTGCTGGTCGCCGACGACGTGGTCTTCACCAAGGAGGCCCTGGACGAGTTCCTGGGCGTTCCCGCCGAGACCACCGAGGAGGGTGGCAAGTGAGCACGATCGCCGATCCGCGCGACATCATCGTCGCGCCGGTCGTCTCGGAGAAGAGCTACAGCGAGCTGAACCGCAACTGGTACACCTTCCTGGTGCACCCGGACGCGAACAAGACCGAGATCAAGATCGCGATCCAGCAGATCTTCAACGTCCGCGTCCTGACGGTCAACACGCTCAACCGTGAGGGCAAGCGCAAGCGCACCAAGACCGGCTTCGGTCAGCGCAAGGCCACCAAGCGGGCGATCGTGAAGCTGGCTGACGGTGACCGTATCGAGGCCTTCGGCGGCCCGGTCAGCTGAGGGGTGTAGACAATGGCTATCCGTAAGTACAAGCCGACGACGCCGGGCCGGCGTGGCTCGAGCGTCGCCGACTTCGCCGAGATCACCCGGTCGACGCCCGAGAAGTCGCTGCTTGCTCCGCTGCCGAAGAAGGGCGGTCGCAACGCCCACGGCCGGATCACCACGCGGCACCACGGTGGCGGCCACAAGCGCCAGTACCGTCTGATCGACTTCAAGCGGGTCGACAAGGACGGCGTGCCGGCGAAGGTCGCCCACATCGAGTACGACCCGAACCGCACCGCGCGGATCGCGCTGCTGCACTACGCCGACGGCGAGAAGCGCTACATCATCGCGCCGAAGGACCTGAAGCAGGGCGACGCCGTCGAGTCGGGCCCGAGCGCCGACATCAAGCCGGGCAACAACCTGCCGCTGCGCAACATCCCGGTCGGCACCACGATCCACAACGTGGAGCTGCGCCCGGGCGGTGGCGCCAAGCTGGCCCGCTCGGCCGGCGTCGGCATCCAGCTGCTCGGCCGTGAGGGCGCGTACGCGACCCTCCGCATGCCGTCCGGTGAGATCCGGCGGGTCGACGTGCGCTGCCGCGCCAGCATCGGCGAGATCGGCAACGCCGACCAGTCGAACATCAACTGGGGTAAGGCCGGCCGGATGCGGTGGAAGGGCAAGCGCCCGACCGTCCGTGGTGTCGCGATGAACCCGGTCGACCACCCGCACGGTGGTGGTGAGGGTAAGACCTCCGGTGGTCGCCACCCGGTCAACCCGCAGGGTAAGCCCGAGGGCCGCACCCGTCGTAAGGGCCAGCCGAGCGACCGGCTGATCGTCCGCCGCCGCTACGCCACCCGCAAGCGCGGCTAACAGGAGAGCTGACAGATGCCTCGCAGCCTGAAGAAGGGCCCGTTCGTCGACGACCACCTGCTCAAGAAGGTGGAGACGCAGAACGACAAGGGCTCGAAGAACGTCATCAAGACCTGGTCGCGGCGCTCGACGATCATCCCCGAGATGCTCGGGCACACGATCGCCGTGCACGACGGACGCAAGCACGTCCCCGTGTTCGTGACCGAGGCCATGGTCGGGCACAAGCTCGGCGAGTTCGCGCTGACCCGCACGTTCAAGGGTCACGAGAAGGACGACCGGAAGAGCCGCCGGCGCTGACGCCGCGGGCATACGGATAGAGGAACAAGGGGTTACAGCGATGCCAGGAAAGGGCGACGCTCCGGTGCTTCCGGGCGCGCGGGCGGTTGCGCGGCACGTGCGCATCTCGCCGATGAAGGCGCGCCGGGTGGTCAACCTCGTCCGCGGCCTGCCCGCGAAGGAGGCGCTCACGGTGCTGCAGTTCGCGCCGCAGGCTGCGAGCGAGCAGGTGTACAAGGTGCTCGCGAGCGCGATCGCCAACGCGGAGAACAACGAGCGGCTGGACCCCGACGCGCTGCTCGTCAGCGAGGCGTTCGTCGACGAGGGCCCGACCATGAAGCGGTTCCGGCCGCGGGCGCAGGGCCGGGCGTACCGGATCCGCAAGCGCACCTGCCACATCACCGTGGCGGTCGAGGCGGTGGCGCCGGCCGCGCCGAAGAAGTCGGCGAAGAAGGCCGCCCCGGCCAAGCAGGCCGAGGCCGCCGAGGGGCAGAGCACGACGGAGGGTGCCGAGTAATGGGTCAGAAGGTTCACCCCACTGGGTTCCGGCTCGGCATCTCGACCGACTGGAAGTCCCGCTGGTTCGCGGACAAGCTCTACAAGGACTACATCGGCGAGGACGTCAAGATCCGCCGGATGATGTCCAAGGGCCTGGAGCGCGCCGGTATCTCCAAGGTCGACATCGAGCGCACCCGGGACCGGGTCCGCGTCGACATCCACACCGCCCGGCCGGGCATCGTCATCGGCCGTAAGGGTGCGGAGGCCGACCGGATCCGGGGCGAGCTGGAGAAGCTCACCGGCAAGCAGGTTCAGCTGAACATCATCGAGGTGAAGAGCCCCGAGTCGGACGCGCAGCTGGTCGCCCAGGGCGTCGCCGAGCAGCTGTCCAGCCGGGTCAGCTTCCGTCGGGCCATGCGCAAGGCGATGCAGTCCGCGATGAAGAACCCGGTCTGCAAGGGCATCCGGGTGCAGGTCTCGGGCCGTCTCGGTGGCGCCGAGATGAGCCGGACCGAGTTCTACCGCGAGGGCCGGGTTCCGCTGCACACGCTGCGGGCCAACATCGAGTACGGCTTCTTCGAGGCGCGTACCACCTTCGGCCGGATCGGCGTGAAGGTCTGGATCTACAAGGGCGACGCCGTCCCGGGCCGGGAGGCTCCGGCCGAGGCCGGTCCGTCCCGCCCGCGCCGTGAGCGCGGCGAGCGTCCCGAGCGGCCGCGCCGCGGCCGGTCGGGTTCGTCCGGCACGACTGCCGGTGGCACCGAGGCCGGCCGGGCTGCCGCGACCACCATCGCGCAGCAGGCCGAGACGCCGAGCGGCGAGCCGATCGACAGCGGTGCTGTCGCCGCGGCTGCTTCGACTCCGGCAGAAACGCAGCAGGAGGGCTGACAGATGCTGATGCCGCGCAAGCCCCCGAAGGGCTTCCGCAAGCCGCACCACCCGGACCGCCACGGCGCGTCCAAGGGTGGCAACCGGGTGGTGTTCGGCGAGTTCGGGATCCAGGCTCTCGAGCCGGCGTACGTGACCAACCGTCAGATCGAGGCGGCGCGTATCGCGATGACCCGGCACATCAAGCGTGGTGGCAAGGTCTGGATCACGATCTTCCCGGACCAGGCCATCACCAAGAAGCCGGCGGAAACCCGGATGGGTTCCGGTAAGGGTTCGCCCGAGTGGTGGGTCGCCAACGTCAAGCCGGGTCGGGTCCTCTTCGAGATGTCCTTCCCCAACGAGCAGATCGCGCGAGAGGCGATGCGTCGCGCGATCCACAAGCTCCCGATGAAGTGCCGCATTGTTACGCGCGAAGTGGGTGAATCCTGATGGCAGCGGGCGTCAAGGCCTCCGAGCTGCGTGAGCTCTCCGAGGAGGAGCTGGTCACGAAGCTGCGTGAGGCGAAGGCGGAGCTGTTCAACCTCCGCGTGCAGGCCGCAACCGGGCAGCTGGACAACAACCGGCGGCTGCAGGTCATCCGTCGGGAGATCGCCCGGATCTACACGATCATGCGTGAGCGTGAGCTGGGTCTCTCGGCCGCGCCGACTGAGGTGACTGCATCATGAGTGAGAACACCACCGCCACCGCGCGGGCCCGCCGCAAGGTGCGTGAGGGCCTCGTGGTCAGCGACAAGATGGAAAAGACCGTCGTGGTCGAGGTCGAGGACCGGGTCAAGCACGCGCTGTACGGCAAGATCATGCGCCGGACCAGCAAGCTCAAGGTCCACGACGAGCAGAACTCCGCCGGGATCGGCGACCGGGTCCTGATCATGGAGACCCGGCCGCTGTCCGCCACCAAGCGGTGGCGGCTCGTGGAGATCCTCGAGAAGGCCAAGTAGCGAAGGCTCGAGCTCGGCCGGCATCGGTCGGGCGCAGGTTCCGCCAGGCTCCGGCCGCCTGTGGGCGGCCGGAGAACCGGCAGACATAGGAGATAGACGTGATTCAGCAGGAGTCGCGACTGCGCGTCGCCGACAACACGGGTGCCCGGGAGATCCTGTGCATCCGGGTTCTCGGTGGCTCCGGTCGGCGCTACGCGAGCATCGGCGACGTCATCGTGGCCACGGTCAAGGACGCGATCCCCGGTGCCGGTGTGAAGAAGGGCGACGTCGTCAAGGCCGTCGTCGTTCGCACCGCCAAGGAGAAGCGGCGGCCGGACGGCTCGTACATCCGCTTCGACGAGAACGCCGCCGTCATCATCAAGGACGGTGGGGACCCGCGCGGTACCCGTATCTTCGGCCCGGTGGGCCGCGAGCTGCGGGACAAGCGGTTCATGAAGATCATCTCTCTCGCGCCGGAGGTGTTGTGACCGTGAAGGTCAAGAAGGGCGACACGGTCGTCGTCATCGCCGGCAAGGACAAGGGCGCCAAGGGCAAGGTCATCGCGGCCTACCCGCGGCAGGACAAGGTCCTGGTCGAGGGCGTGAACCGGGTCAAGAAGCACACCCGCATCAGCACCACCCAGCGTGGCGCCAAGACCGGTGGCATCGTCACCCAGGAGGCCCCGATCCACGTCTCGAACGTGCAGGTCCTGGACTCCGACGGCAAGCCGACCCGCGTCGGTTACCGGATCGACGAGAACGGCCAGAAGGTCCGCATCGCGCGTAGCACCGGTAAGGACCTGTGATGACCACGGCTACCGAAACCAAGACCATGCCGCGCCTCAAGGAGCGGTACCGCAACGAGATCGTGGCGGAGCTGCAGAAGCAGCACAACTACGGCAACCCCATGCAGGTGCCGCGGTTGGTCAAGATCGTCGTCAACATGGGTGTCGGCGAGGCCGCTCGGGACGCCAAGCTGATCGACGGCGCGGTCCGCGACCTGGCCACCATCACCGGCCAGAAGCCGCAGGTGCGGCGGGCGACCAAGTCCATCGCGCAGTTCAAGCTTCGTGAGGGCATGCCGATCGGCGCGAAGGTCACCCTGCGCGGCGACCGGATGTGGGAGTTCCTGGACCGGCTGCTGTCCATCGCGCTGCCGCGTATCCGCGACTTCCGCGGCCTCGACGGGCGCAAGCTCGACGGGCACGGCAACTACACGTTCGGTCTGACCGAGCAGTCGGTGTTCCACGAGATCGACCAGGACAAGATCGATCGCCAGCGGGGCATGGACATCACGGTGGTCACGACCGCCACGACCGACGACGAGGGCCGGGCGCTGCTCAAGCTCCTGGGCTTCCCGTTCAAGGAGAACTGAGATGGCCAAGAAGGCGCTGATCCTCAAGGCGGCCGCGAAGCCGAAGTTCTCGGTTCGCGCGTACACCCGCTGCCAGCGGTGCGGGCGTCCGAAGGCGGTCTACCGCAAGTTCGGTCTCTGCCGGGTGTGTATCCGGGAGATGGCCCACCGCGGTGAGCTGCCCGGCGTGTCCAAGGCTTCCTGGTAATAGCTATTGCTCTTCGCCGTAGGCCCCGGGCGTGCCCGGGGAACCGCGGCGAGAAAGGCTGACGAATTCCATGACGATGACCGACCCGATCGCAGACATGCTCACGCGTCTGCGTAACGCCAACCAGGCGTACCACGACCGGGTGACGATGCCCTACTCGAAGATCAAGGCGAACATCGCCGAGGTCCTCAAGGCCGAGGGTTACATCGCCACCTGGTCGGTCGAGGAGCCCGAGGAGGGCGCCGTCGGCAAGCGACTGGTCGTCGAGCTGAAGTACGGCCAGAACCGGGAGCGGAGCCTGGCCGGCATCAAGCGCGTGTCCAAGCCCGGTCTGCGGGTTTACGCCAAGTCGGACGGGCTCCCGCGGGTGCTCGGCGGGCTGGGTGTGGCGATCATTTCGACGTCCCAGGGGCTGCTCACCGACCGGCAGGCCCGCAAGCGGAGCGTTGGCGGGGAAGTCCTCGCCTTCGTCTGGTAACGGGAGACAGGTAGAAATGTCGCGTATTGGACGTAAGTCGATCCCGGTGCCAGCCGGCGTCGACATCACGATCGACGGCCAGACCGTCAAGGTCAAGGGCCCGAAGGGCGAGCTGACCCACGTCCTCGCCGAGCCGATCACGGCGGAGCGGGGCGAGGACGGTGCGCTGCACGTCAACCGGCCGAACGACGAGCGCAAGGCCAAGGAGCTGCACGGCCTGAGCCGTACGCTGGTCGCCAACATGATCGTCGGCGTGACCGAGGGCTACCGCAAGAGCCTCGAGATCGCCGGCACCGGTTACCGCGTCACCGCCAAGGGCAAGGACCTGGAGTTCGCGCTCGGGTTCTCGCACCCGGTGCTGGTGCCGGCGCCGGAGGGCATCACCTTCACGGTGGAGCGGCCGACGCTGTTCCACGTGGCCGGCATCGACAAGCAGCAGGTCGGCGAGGTTGCCGCCAACATCCGGAAGATCCGCCCGCCGGAGCCCTACAAGGGCAAGGGCGTCAAGTACCAGGGCGAGGTCATCCGCCGCAAGGCTGGAAAGGCAGGTAAGAAGTGAGCGCCACGCTGCTCAAGCGCCGCCGCGGCGTCGCCGCCAAGCGTGCCGTCGGGCGTGCGCGTCGGCACTTCCGGGTCCGCAAGAACATCAGCGGCACCGCCGAGCGTCCCCGCCTGGTCGTCACCCGCTCCCTGCGGCACATCGTCGCCCAGATCGTGGACGACACCAAGGGTCACACCCTGGCGTCGGCCTCGACCCTGGACGCCTCGCTGCGCGGCGCCGAGGGCGACAAGAGCGCCCTGGCCGGCAAGGTCGGCGCCCTGCTCGCCGAGCGGGCCAAGGCCGCCGGCATCTCGAAGGTCGTCTTCGACCGCGGTGGCAACCGGTACGCGGGGCGGGTCGCCGCGCTTGCCGACGCCGCCCGCGAAGCCGGGCTCGAGTTCTAGAAACCCCGTCACGAGAGAGAAGGAAGGCTGCTGATGCCAGGTCAACAGCGCCGTGGCGGCGGGTCCGGTGGCAACGAGGGTGGTCGCCGCGACAACCGCCGTGAGGGCGGCCGCGGAAACGCGCCCGTCGAGAAGACCCCGCACCTCGAGCGGGTCGTCGCGATCAACCGCGTCGCCAAGGTCGTGAAGGGTGGTCGTCGCTTCAGCTTCACCGCCCTGGTGATCGTGGGCGACGGCGACGGCACCGTCGGCGTGGGCTACGGAAAGGCCAAGGAGGTGCCCGCGGCGATCGCCAAGGGTGTCGAGGAGGCCAAGAAGCACTTCTTCAAGGTGCCGCGGATCGGTGCCTCGATCCCGCACCCGGTGCAGGGCGAGGACGCGGCCGGCGTGGTGCTGCTCAAGCCGGCCTCGGCCGGTACGGGCGTCATCGCCGGTGGTCCGGTGCGTGCCGTGCTGGAGTGCGCGGGCATCCACGACGTGCTCTCCAAGAGCCTCGGCTCGTCCAACCCGATCAACATCGTGCACGCCACGGTGGCGGCCCTGAAGGCGCTCGAGTCGCCGGAGGCGGTCGCGGCCCGTCGTGGTCTGCCGGTCGAGGACGTCGCGCCGGCCGCGATGCTGGCGTCCCGGGCGGGGGTGGCGTCCTGATGGCGCGCCTGAAGGTCACCCAGGTCCGGTCCGAGATCGGGACCAAGAAGAACCAGCGTGACTCGCTGCGTTCGCTCGGTCTCAAGCGGATCAACGACGTGGTGGTCAAGGAGGACCGGCCGGAGATCCGGGGCATGATCTTCACGGTCAACCACCTCGTGAAGGTCGAGGAGGTCGAGTAATGACGATCAAGGTCCACCACCTGCGCCCGGCGCCGGGGGCCAAGACCGAGAAGACCCGCGTGGGTCGCGGTGAGGGCTCCAAGGGCAAGACCGCCGGCCGCGGTACCAAGGGTTCGAAGGCCCGGAAGAACATCTCGCCGGCGTTCGAGGGTGGGCAGATGCCCATCCACATGCGCCTGCCGAAGATGAAGGGCTTCAAGAACAAGTTCAAGGTCGTCTTCCAGGTGGTCAACCTGGACCGGCTCGCCGAGCTCTTCCCGAACGGCGGCCAGGTCGGCCCGGTCGAGCTGGTCGAGGCCGGCGCGGTCCGCAAGGGCCAGCCGGTCAAGGTGCTCGGCACCGGCGACCTCGGCGGAGTGGCGCTCCAGGTGTCGGCGCACGCGTTCAGCGCGTCGGCCAAGGAGAAGATCACCGCTGCCGGTGGCTCGGTCACCGAGCTGTAAGGCACGACACATGGCGCCCGCTCAGTTCCGCGTGACTGGGCGGGCGCCATGGTCTACCTGGCGAATGTGCGCCGGGTAACATCGGATTCGTTTTATGTAGCCGGGCACATCTGCCCGGACCGGGATCGGGCTGTTAGAGTCCCATCCCAGCTATGGATATCGGGCACTCGCCCGGCACCCACCCCGCTCCGCCAGTGATCACCGGCGGCCCGCGTCGCGCAGGAGGAAGAAGTTGCTGTCCGCCTTTCTCAGTGCGTTCCGAACGCCTGACCTGCGCAAGAAGCTGCTGTTCACAGTAGGCATCATCGCGGTCTACCGGCTCGGCGCCACCCTGCCCAGCCCCGGCGTCTCGTACGGCAACGTGCAGAAGTGCCTCGACGCCATCCAGGGCGGCGGCACCGGCGTGCTGAACCTGCTGGACCTCTTCAGCGGTGGCGCGCTGCTCCAGCTCTCGGTCTTCGCGCTGGGCATCATGCCCTACATCACCGCGTCGATCATCCTGCAGCTGCTGACCGTGGTCATCCCGCGGCTGGAGCAGCTCCGCAAGGAGGGTCAGGCCGGCCAGGCGAAGATCACCCAGTACACCCGCTACCTGACGCTGGGCCTGGGCATCCTCCAGTCCTCGGCGTTCGTGGCGCTGGCCCGCTCCGGGCAGCTCTTCCAGAACCGCTGCGACCAGTGGCCGATCGTCCCGCGGGACACCGGCATCCCGGACTGGCTGACCCTGGGCATCCTGGTCATGACCATGACCGCCGGCACCGGCGTGGTGATGTGGCTCGGCGAGCTGATCACCGACCGCGGCGTCGGCAACGGCATGTCCGTCCTGATCTTCACCTCGATCGCCGCCCGGCTGCCCAGCGAGGGCTGGAAGATCAAGACCACCAAGGGCTGGGGGATGTTCCTCCTCGTCATCGCCCTAGTCCTGCTGGTCATTACCGCGGTCACCTTCATCGAGCAGGCCCAGCGCCGGATCCCGGTGCAGTACGCCAAGCGCATGATCGGCCGGCGGATGTACGGCGGCACCTCCACCTACATCCCGCTGAAGGTGAACCAGGCCGGTGTCATCCCGGTCATCTTCGCCTCGTCGCTGCTCTACCTGCCGCAGCTCGCGCTCCAGTTCTTCGACCAGACCAACCCGGGCAAGACCCAGGCCTGGATCCAGAACCACATCGTGAAGGCGAGCGCGCCGGAGCACATCGCGATCTACTTCCTGCTGATCATCTTCTTCACGTACTTCTACGTGTCGATCACGTTCAACCCGACCGAGGTCGCGGACAACATGAAGAAGTACGGCGGCTTCGTGCCGGGCATCCGCCCCGGCAAGCCGACCGCCGAGTACCTCGACTTCATCCTCAGCCGGATCACCCTGCCGGGTGCGCTCTACCTGGGCATCATCGCGATCCTGCCGAACTTCTTCTTCATCTGGCTCGACAACCAGCAGTTCCAGAACTTCCCGTTCGGCGGCACCGCTGTGCTCATCATGGTCGGCGTCGGTCTGGAGACCGTGAAGCAGATCGAGAGCCAACTCATGCAGCGGAACTACGAAGGGTTCCTGCGGTAGATGCGACTCGTTCTGGTTGGCCCGCCGGGCGCGGGCAAGGGCACACAGGCGGAGTTCATCGCCGCTCACCTGTCGGTGCCGAAGATCTCGACCGGGGACATCTTCCGGGCGAACGTCTCCCAGGGCACGCCGCTGGGCGTCGAGGCGAAGCGATACATGGACGCCGGCAAGCTGGTCCCGGACGAGGTCACCATCAACATGGTGCGGGACCGGCTCGCCGAGCCGGACGCCAGTGAGGGCTTCCTGCTCGACGGCTTCCCGCGTACCACCCCGCAGGCCGCCGCGCTGGACAAGCTCCTCGCCGACCTCGGCACCGCGCTGGACCTGGTGCTGGAACTGGTCGTCGACGACGACGAGGTGATCCGGCGGCTCTCCGGCCGGCGCACCTGCCGGGGCTGCGGCAAGATCTGGCACGTCGAGTTCGACGCCACCACCCGTGAGGGGATCTGCGACCGCTGCGGCGCCGAGCTGTTCCAGCGGGACGACGACAAGCCGGAGACCATCGCCGCCCGGCTCCGGGAGTACGCCGAGAAGACCGCGCCGCTGGTCGACTACTACGGCGCCCAGGGCAAGCTCGTCGGCATCGACGCGACCGGGCCGGTGGAGGACGTCACCGTCCGCGCCATCGACGCCCTCCGTTCCTACGGCGGCTGACGTCCCGCCCGCCTCCGGCGGATAGAGTGCGAGCAGCGGGGTACGTGCGACGTGCCCCGCTGTTCCGCGCAACGAAAGGTAACGCCTCCATGCGTCGTCCCCAGCTGGACATCCAGCTGAAGACCCCCGACCAGATCGAGATGATGCGGGCCGCCGGTCTGGTGGTCGCCCGCGCGCTGCGTCGGATGCGGGAGGCGGTCGCCCCCGGTGTGAGCACGGCCGACCTCGACGCGATCGCCGAGGCCACCATCCGGGAGGCTGGCGCCGTTCCGTCGTTCAAGGGCTACCACGGCTACCCGGCGTCGATCTGCTCCTCGGTCAACGAGCAGGTGGTGCACGCCATCCCGTCCTCGAAGCAGGTGCTCCGCGAGGGCGACCTGATCTCGATTGACTGCGGTGCGGTGCTCAACGGATGGCACGGCGACGCGGCGATCACGGTCGGCGTGGGCGAGGCCGACCCGGCCCTGCTGAGGATGGCCGCCGTGGCCGAGGACGCGATGTGGGCCGGCATCGCCGCCGCCGCCCGGGGCGCGGCCGGTGGGAAGGGCCGGCTCACCGACATCTCCCACGCGGTGGAGCACGCGGTCCGCAAGGCCGGCCGGTACGGCATCGTCGACGGGTACGGCGGGCACGGCATCGGTACCGAGATGCACCAGGACCCGCACGTGCTCAACCACGGGCGCCCGGGCAAGGGCCCCCGGCTGGTGCCCGGCATGGCGCTGGCGATCGAGCCGATGATCACCATGGGCTCGCCGCGTACGGTCGAACTGTCGGACGGCTGGACCGTGGTCACCCGGGACGGGTCGGTGGCGGCGCACGTCGAGCACTCGATGGCCCTGCTGGACGACGGTGTGTGGGTGCTGACCGCCGAGGACGGCGGCCGGGCCCGGCTCGGTGACCTGGTCACCGCCCGCCAGCCGGCGGACTCCCCAGCGATCTGACCGGCCCGCGTCCGGCCCGGCGTGCCCCGGCTGCCGAGTCTCCTCGCGGGTGCCCGGTGGCGCGCCGGCCGGCAGCCACGGCGTCACCACTGTCTCGGTGAGCACCGCTCCAGGCATGCCGTGCGCGTCGCTACGAACTTGATGTCGTAGACGATTCGCCGCCCGCCGCCCGCCGCCCGCCGCCCGACACCCGACACCCGACACCCGACACCCGACGCCGGAGACGATCGCGCGTGTCGTACCCGGACGGCGGAGACGAGCGCACGGGTGCCGCCCGGTGACGGCGGTGGCCACGGGGCGGTGGCCGGCGAGGGGTGCAGGCGAGCGCGCGGGCGGCGCGGGTGAGGGCGGGAGGCGACACCGCGGGCGGTGCCGCGTCGGACCGGGGCCGGAGGCGGCCACCACCCCGCCGGGCCTGGGGCTGGCCCGGCGGTGGCGATCCGGAGGATCCGTGTCGGCACTCGAACCAGGCCGATCCGTTTGCGTCAGCAGGTTCGTAGGGCGACGGCTGGGAGGTTCGCCCCCGATCGGGCGCTTGCGCCGTCCTCGTCGCCGGCCAGGGCTGGTCGATCGGAAAGGGCGTTTCCGGCAACTGGCGTGCCGATGTCATGCTTACCGTCATGGACGGGCGGAGCGGGATGCGGGCGGCCGACGCCGACCGTGAGGCCACGGCGGAGCGGCTCCGGGTGGCCCTGGAGGAGGGCCGGCTCAACCTGCACGAGTACGACGAACGACTGGGGCGGGCCTACGGCGCGAAGACGTACGGCGACCTGGCGGCGGTGCTGGCGGACCTGCCCGGGCCCCCGCCAGCGGACCGGTCGGCCCTGGCGCCCGTGCAGCGCGGCCCCGAGCCCGCCCCGGTGTCCGCGGAGCCGCCGGTGCCGGCCGCCAGCTCGACCCGGTGGTTGATCGAAGCGTGGCTGCCCTGGCTGCGGGTGGCGGCGATCCTGACCGCGGTCTGGCTGCTCTCCTGCCTCGGCTCGGGGGAACTTGTCTTCTACTGGCCGGTCTGGGCGCTCGGCCCGTGGGGTGCCGTGCTGCTGATGCGTACCGCGGGCGGCCTGGCCACCGGCGAGCCCCGCCGCGCGGCGGGGCGCCGGGAGCGGCGCCGGGCCCGCCGGGAGGCCCGGCGGCAGGCGGGCGACGCGGGGGATCGGTAGCGGCAGCCGCCGCGGCGCGGCAGCGGTGTGGCCGGCGTCACGGCAGGTCGGCGTGGCTTGACGAATTTCCCCGGCCGGTGGTCGGATGCGCGGCCGGTTTGGCGGCGGCGCGCAGGCGGGCGTACACTTTCTGATCGGCGCACAGCGTCCACTCCGGCATGCCCACCCCGCGCTTCGGTGGGAGCTGGAGCCGCGGCTGGCGCGGGTTTCCTGATCTTGATCAGTTCACCCGTGTAAGACGTTGTGGGCCGTCCGGAGCAACCGACGTCAGGACAGCGGAGGACATGCCGAAAAAAGACGGAGCCATCGAGATCGAGGGTCGGGTCATCGAGCCCCTGCCGAACGCCATGTTCCGCGTGGAGCTCGCGAACGGCCACAAGGTGCTGGCTCACATCAGCGGCAAGATGCGGCAGCACTACATCCGCATCCTGCCGGAGGACCGGGTCGTCGTCGAACTCTCGCCGTACGACCTGACCCGCGGGCGCATCGTCTACCGCTACAAGTAAGCCTGACGACGGCCGGGACGTCCCCGTGTCCGTCTTCGACGTCCGGCGTCGCGCCTCGTCGCGCCTCCGGGCCAGATGGGAAGTAAGGCAACCGTGAAGGTCAAGCCGAGCGTCAAGAGGATCTGCAACAAGTGCCGGGTGATCCGCCGGCACGGCCGGGTCATGGTCATCTGCCAGGACCCGCGCCACAAGCAGCGCCAGGGCTGAACCAGTCCAACCGGTCGTGACGGCCGGTCGGATCGGTCCGGGTCGCAGATCCAGACAACACAGCACATGCTCGTCCCAGCCGCGAGCCGTACGCAGCGCGTACTCCCTCGTGGTTGACCCCCGGTCGGAGGCCGGGGCCCGCTCGGGCAGCGACCGATCCCGGTCGCCGGCGCGTGACGCCGGAAGGACAGGGACGGTCGGTAGCGGGGTGGGACGGGTCCACACCTCCGCCACAACATCACGAGGAGTACGCCCGCACATGGCACGTCTAGTCGGCGTGGACCTCCCCCGCGACAAGCGGATGGAGATCGCGCTCACCTACATCTTCGGGGTCGGTCGCACCCGTGCCCTGGAGACGCTCGCCGCCACCGGTATCTCGCCGGACAAGCGCGCTCGGGACCTCACGGACGAGGAGCTCGTGCAGCTCCGCGACCACATCGAGGCCAACTACCAGGTTGAAGGTGACCTTCGCCGCGAGGTCGCCGCTGACATCCGCCGCAAGGTCGAAATCGGCTGCTACGCCGGTATCCGGCACCGCCGGGGCCTGCCCGTCCGTGGCCAGCGGACCAAGACCAACGCGCGGACCCGAAAGGGCCCGAAGCGGACCGTGGCCGGCAAGAAGAAGCCCGGCAAGAAGTAACTAGGAGCGCACAGACTTATGCCACCGAAGGCTCGTGCCGGAGCCGCCGTCAAGAAGGTCCGGCGCAAGGAACGCAAGAACGTCGCCCACGGGCAGGCGCACATCAAGAGCACCTTCAACAACACCATCGTGTCCATCACGGACCCGACCGGTGCGGTCATCTCCTGGGCCTCCGCGGGCCAGGTGGGCTTCAAGGGCTCCCGCAAGTCGACTCCGTTCGCCGCGCAGTTGGCCGCCGAGGCCGCCGCGCGTCGGGCCATGGAGCACGGCATGCGCAAGGTCGACGTGTTCGTCAAGGGACCCGGCTCCGGCCGGGAGACCGCCATCCGTTCGCTGCAGGCCGTGGGCCTCGAGGTCGGTCAGATCTCCGACGTCACCCCGCAGCCGCACAACGGGTGCCGTCCGCCGAAGCGTCGCCGGGTCTGAGAGGTTAGAGAGAGATGGCTCGTTACACCGGTGCTGACTGCCGCCGTTGCCGGCGGGAGAAGATGAAGCTGTTCCTCAAGGGCAGCAAGTGCGATGGCCCGAAGTGCCCGTTCGAGTCCCGGCCGTTCCCGCCCGGGCAGCACGGCCGTGGCCGCACCAAGGAGACGGAGTACCTGCTCCAGCTCCGTGAGAAGCAGAAGGCTCGCCGGGTCTACGGCGTGCTGGAGAAGCAGTTCCGCGGTTACTACGAGGAGGCCGTGGGCAAGCAGGCCAAGACCGGTGAGGTCCTCCTGCAGATCCTCGAGTCGCGGCTGGACAACGTGGTCTACCGGGCCGGCTACGCCAAGTCCCGGGACATGGCCCGTCAGCTGGTCAAGCACGGTCACTTCACGGTGAACGGCAAGAAGGTCGACATCCCGTCGTACCGGGTCAAGGAGCACGACATCGTCGAGGTGCGTGCGAAGAGCAAGGAGCTCACCCCGTTCCTGGTGGCGCAGGGTGAGGCCGGCTCGCGGACCGTCCCGGCGTGGCTGGAGGCCATCCCGAGCCAGCTGAAGATCCTCGTGCACTCGCTCCCGGCCCGCCAGGTGATCGACACCCAGGTCCAGGAGCAGCTGATCGTCGAGCTCTACTCCAAGTAAGGGCTCGTTGCGGTGGCCCCGCCCTCCGGGGCGGGGCCACCGGAACAGTTTGTGTCGTGGGCGTCATATAGCGGGCGCCCCGGAAGAGAAGAGAAAAGATGCTCATCAGCCAGCGACCGTCTCTCTCCGAAGAGTCGATCAACGAGACCCGGTCCCGGTTCACCATCGAGCCGCTGGAGCCGGGCTTCGGCTACACCCTGGGCAACTCGCTGCGGCGCACGCTGCTGTCGTCCATCCCGGGTGCGGCGGTGACCTCGATCAAGATCGACGGTGTCCTGCACGAGTTCACCACGATCCCCGGGGTCAAGGAGGACGTGGTCGAGCTCGTCATGAACATCAAGGAGCTCTGCGTCAGCTCCGAGCACGACGAGCCGGTCAGCATGTACCTGCGCAAGCAGGGCCCGGGCGACGTGACCGCCGGTGACATCCAGCCCCCGGCCGGTGTCTCGGTGCACAACCCGGACCTGAAGCTCGCCACCCTCAACGGCAAGGGCCGGCTCGACATGGAGCTGACCGTCGAGCGGGGTCGTGGCTACGTCACGGCGGCGCAGAACAAGCAGGCGGGTGCGGAGATCGGCCGGATCCCGGTCGACTCGATCTACTCGCCGGTGCTCAAGGTGACCTACCGGGTCGAGGCGACCCGGGTCGAGCAGCGGACCGACTTCGACCGGCTGATCATCGACGTCGAGACCAAGCCGTCGATGGGCCCGCGTACCGCGCTGGCCTCGGCCGGCTCGACGCTGGTGGAGCTGTTCGGGCTGGCCCGGGAGCTGGACGAGACCGCCGAGGGCATCGACATCGGGCCGTCCCCGCAGGACGCCCAGCTGGCGGCCGACCTGGCTCTGCCGATCGAGGAGCTGGACCTCACCGTCCGCTCCTACAACTGCCTCAAGCGCGAGGGCATCAACTCCGTTGGTGAGCTGATCGGGCGTACCGAGGCGGACCTCCTCGACATCCGGAACTTCGGTCAGAAGTCGATCGACGAGGTCAAGATGAAGCTCGCCGGGATGGGCCTGGGGCTGAAGGACTCCGCCCCGAACTTCGACCCGGCGCACGTCGTGGACGCCTTCGGCGAGGCCGACTACGACACCGACGACTACCGCGAGACCGAGCAGCTCTAAGTCCGGCTGCCGCCACATCTGAGGAGCACCAACAATGCCCACGCCCACCAAGGGCCCCCGCCTCGGCGGCAGCCCCGCGCACGAGCGGCTGATGCTGGCCAACCTGGCCACCTCGCTGTTCCAGCACGGCAAGATCCAGACCACCGAGACGAAGGCCCGGCGGCTGCGTCCGCTGGCCGAGCAGCTGATCACCAAGGCCAAGCGGGGCGACCTCGCCTCGCGTCGGCGGGTGCTGGCCGTCGTCAAGGACAAGGACGTGGTCTACACCCTGTTCGACCAGATCGCGCCCCGGTACGCCAACCGCAACGGTGGCTACACCCGGATCGTGAAGACCGGCCCGCGCAAGGGTGACGCCGCTCCGATGGCGATCATCGAGCTGGTGGAGGAGCTTCAGGTCGCCGAGCCGAAGGCGAACAAGAAGACTGCCGCCCGCAAGGCCGCGCAGCAGGACAAGGTCGAGGCCCTGGCCCCGGCCGAGGAGAGCCCGGCCCCGGCCGACCAGGACTCCGAGCCGCCGGTGCACGTCTCCGGTGACACCGCCGCCGCCCGCGAGGACAGCGACGAGGCCAACGAGAACAAGGCCTGAGCAGAGGCAGCATCGTCGGGCCCGGCATCCCTCACTGGGGTGCCGGGCCCGACGCCGTCAACGGGAGGTACGAGGTGGACGAGCGGACCCGGCTGCGGCTGGACGTCTCGTACGACGGCACCGACTTCTCCGGCTGGGCCGCCCAGCCCACCCGGCGTACGGTCGCCGGGGTGCTCGTCGAGACGCTGGACCTGGTCCTCGGCGCGGGCACCGCGACCGGGTTGACCGTGGCCGGCCGCACCGACGCCGGCGTGCACGCCACCGGGCAGGTCTGCCACCTCGACCTGCCGACCGCCGTGTGGCGGCAGCACGAGGGGAGCCTGCTGCGCCGCCTGGCCCGGCTGCTGCCGCCCGACGTGCGGGTACGCGCCATGACCGAGGTGCCGGCGGACTTCGACGCCCGCTTCTCGGCCACCTTCCGCCGCTACGCGTACCGGGTCACGGACGCGCCCTGGGGTGCCGAGCCGCTGCGCCGCACCGACACCCTTTCCTGGCCGAAGCCGCTCGACCTGGCGGCGCTGAACGCCGCCGCCGCCGGCCTGGTGGGGGAGCACGACTTCGCCGCGTACTGCCGGCGCAAGGAGAACGCCACCACGCTGCGCGAGGTGACCCGGCTGGACTGGCGGCGCGACCCGGACGGGATCCTGGTCGCCACGGTGCAGGCCGACGCGTTCTGCCAGGCGATGGTGCGCAGCCTGGTCGGCGCCATGCTGGTGGCCGGGGACGGCCGTCGGCCGGTCGAGTGGCCGGCCAGCCTGCTGACCCGCCGGGAACGGTCCAGCGAGGTCACGGTGGCCCCGGCGCACGGGCTGACCCTGGTCGCCGTCGGTTACCCGGACGACCCCGCCGAGTACGCCCGCCGCGCCGACCTCACCCGCCGGCTCCGGGTCCCGGCCGTCGAGGGCTGACCGTCCCGCCGGCACCGCCGCCCGGACGTCGTACGGCCCGCCGTCCCCGGTGGGACGACGGGCCGCCGCTGTCGTCGGTCAGTTGTTCCGGGTGTTCCGCTGGGTGGTCCCGTCCTGGCCGGCGGTGTCGTCGGTCTGCGGCTGGGTGGGCTGGCTGGCCACCCCGCTGTTCGCCCGACGCTCCAGCACGCCGCGGTTCAGGTGGACCTCGATCAGGTCGTACAGGATGTCGCGCGCCTTGGCGTCGGTGGAGCTGATCCGCTGCCCGTCGGCGCGGGTGACCACGCAGTAGGCGAGGTAGTGGCCGCGTACCTGCCAGCCGACCCGGGCGGCGCCCTTGGCCACGGCCTCGGTGCTGGCGTCGACGGACATGCCCTGCAGCCGGCCCTGGCGCTCGTCAAGCAGCTGCCGCATCCGGTCCCGGGCCCGCTGGGCGCTGGCCACGTCGGTCAGGTTGAACAGGCCGGCGGTGAGCAGGTAGGCCCCGTCGGGGGAGCGGAGGGTCGCCCGGACCACCTGGTTGCAGCCGAGGCGGACCAGCAGGTCCGCGATCTCGCCGGTCGCCGCCACCGCGCAGCTGCCGCTGGACTGCGACTTGAGCACCTGGTAGGCCGGCTGGCCGCTGGTGACCACCAGCTGCCGCCCCGGGAAGACCTCCTTGGCGGTGAGCGCCGACTGGTCGGTGTCCCGGGAGTCCAGGTCCTTCCCGTCGGCCACGGCCGACTGCTCCACCGCCGGCTGCCCGGTCTGCTGACCGGCCGTCGGCGTGCCGGTCCGGTCCTGGAGCAGGGCGGCGACGGCCAGGCCGCAGAGCGCGAGCAGCACCAGCACGGCGGCACCGCCGATCAGCACCTGCCAGGTCCGGCCGCCGCCACGCTTGCGGTCGACCTGGCGGGGCTCGGACAGGTCCAGCTCGTCGACCGTAGCGGCGACCGGGGCCTCCGGAGCCGCCGCGGGTGGGCGCGACGCGGCGGTGGCCGCAGGTGGCGCCGGCCGGTGCGGTGCGGCGGCGGGCGGCGGCTGCGGCACGGTGTCCCGGGAGACGACCGCCCGACCGGATCCGGACCGGGCCGGCACCGGGGCGGGCGTGGGGGCGGGGTCGACGTCGACGGGTGGCCGGGTGCGCCGCACCGGCGGGGGCAGCGACGGGGTGGGGAAGCGGGACGGCGAGGGACCCGGCGGTGGCGGTGTCCCGGGTACGGACGGGTCCGACCCGGGCCTCGGGAACTCCAGGAAGGCGTCCTCATCGGACTCGTACCGATACACCATGTGCGTTACCCTAGGGCCCATTGTCCCTTTCGAGGGTAATTTCGGGGAAATCAAGCGAAGTGGTGTCGCATCTCTTTTTCGCCCGCCTCGGGCACCTGGCTGGCGCCGCATGCCCCGAGCACCGTCGACGGCACCGTCCCGGCCCGGTGCGACAATGCCCGACGTGACCGGCGACCACTACTTCACCGCTGAACCCACGACCGCTGCCCAGCCGCGCGAGGTCGAGTTCTCCGTCGCCGGGCGCGACTACACCCTCGCCTCGGCCGGCGGGGTCTTCTCCGCCGACCGGCTCGACCCCGGCACCGCCGTCCTGCTGCGCAAGGCCGAGCTGCCGAGCGCCGCCGCCACCGGACCGCTGCTCGACCTCGGCTGCGGATTCGGGCCGATCACCTGCGTACTCGCCACCAGCGCGCCGGCCGCCGCGGTCTGGGCGGTCGACGTCAACGAGCGGGCCCGCGAGCTCACCGCCGGCAACGCCGCCCGGGTGGGCGCCGCCGACCGGGTCCGGGTGGCGGCGCCGGACGAGGTGCCGGCCGACCTCTCCTTCGCCGAGATCTGGTCCAACCCGCCGATCCGGATCGGCAAGCCGGAACTGCACGAGCTGCTGCGGCGCTGGCTGCCCCGGCTCGCCCCGGACGGGATGGCGTGGCTGGTCGTCGCCCGGCACCTCGGCGGCGACTCGCTGCAGCGCTGGCTGGTCGAGCAGGGCTGGCAGGTCGAGCGGCACGCCAGCCAGAAGGGCTACCGGGTACTGCGGGTCACCCGGTAATCGAGTGTCGTTCGGGGCGGCCTCTCGGGCAGGATGCCCGCGTGGGATACGTGGACGTGGCAGGGGTCGGTCACTTGCTCCCGGACGGCCGGGAGCTCTTCGCCGAGGTGTCGTTCCGGGTCGGTGAGGGCGCCAAGGTGGCCCTGGTCGGCCCCAACGGCGCCGGCAAGACCACGCTGCTCCGGATGGTCGCCGGCGACCTGCCGGTGAAGACCGGCGCGATCGCCCGCTCCGGCGGCCTCGGCGTGATGCGGCAGTTCATCGGCATGATCGGGGACGACTCGACCCTCGCCGACCTGGCGCTCTCGCTCGCCCCGCCGGCGCTGCGCGACGCCGGCCACCGCCTCGCCGAGACCGAGGCGGCCATGCGGGCGGCCGAGGTCCGCGGCAAGTACAGCAGCGCCGCCGGCAAGGCCCAGCTCGCGTACGCGGACGCGCTCGCCGCCTGGGGCGAGGTCGGCGGGTACGACGCCGAGGTGCTCTTCGACACCGTCGCCACCATCGTCCTCGACCTGCCGTGGGACGCCGCCCGGGACCGTCCGGTGCGGACCCTCTCCGGCGGCCAGCAGAAGCGCTTCGCCCTCGAACTGCTGCTCCGGGGCACCGACGAGGTGCTCCTCCTCGACGAACCGGACAACTTCCTCGACGTACCGGGCAAGCGGTGGCTGGAGGCGCGGCTGCGCGAGTCCGGCAAGTCGGTGCTCTACGTCTCGCACGACCGCGAGCTGCTGGCGCAGACCGCCGACCGGGTGGTCGCCGTCGAGGGCGGCAGCGCCTGGGTGCACCCGAGCGGCTTCGCCAGCTGGCACGAGGCGCGGGTGGCCCGGCACGCCCGCCTCGACGAGCTGCGCAGGCGCTGGGACGAGGAGCACCAGAAGCTGCGCGAGCTGATGCTGATGTACAAGCAGAAAGCCGCGTACAACGACGGGATGGCCTCGCGCTACCAGGCCGCGCAGACCCGGTTGCGCAAGTTCGAGGAGGCCGGGCCCCCGCCCGTACCCCCGAAGGACCAGGACATCCGGATGCGGCTGACCGGCGGGCGCACCGGCAAGCGCGCGGTGATCGCCGAGCAGCTCGAGCTCGACGGCCTGACCTACCCCTTCGACCTGGAGCTCTGGTACGGCGACCGGGTCGCCGTGCTGGGCGCGAACGGGACGGGCAAGTCGCACTTCCTCCGTCTGCTCGCCCGCGGCGGCACCGACCCGGACCCGGCCAACAGCCCGGTCGACGGCGCGGCGGCGCTCGCGCCCGTCGCCCACGACGGGGTGGTACGCCTCGGCGCCCGGGTCCGGCCCGGCCACTTCTCGCAGACCCACGACCGCCCGGAGCTGATGGAGAAGACGCTGGTCGACATCCTCTGGCGGGGTGACGAGCACCGGGCCGGGATGGACCGGCACGCGGCGATGGCGGCGCTGTCCCGGTATGAGCTGGCCGGGCAGGGCGACCAGCGGTTCGGCACCCTCTCCGGGGGCCAGCAGGCCCGCTTCCTGGTGCTGCTGCTGGAACTCTCCGGCGCGACCCTGCTGCTGCTCGACGAGCCGACCGACAACCTCGACCTGGCCTCCGCCGAGGCGCTCGAAGCGGGACTGGCCGCCTTCGAGGGGACGGTGATCGCGGTGACCCACGACCGGTGGTTCACCCGCTCCTTCGAGCGGTTCGTGCTGTTTCGCGGCGACGGTGAGGTGGTCGAGACCCCCGAGCCGGTCTGGGACGTGGCGTGATCGACGCCGCGCTGGTCGACCGGCTCTGCGCGGTCAACGGGGTGGTCGCCGTGGCGCTCGGCGGCAGCCGGGCCCGGGGCGAGCACCGCCCGGACTCCGACTGGGACCTGGGCCTCTACTACCGGGGCCCGCTGGACGTGGCCGGGCTGCGGGCCGTGGCCGCCGTCGCCGACGCCGAGGCGCAGCTCACCGCGCCCGGCGGCTGGGGGCCGTGGGTCGACGGCGGTGGCTGGCTGCGCGTCGGCGGGGTGGCGGTGGACTGGATCTACCGCGACCTCGACCGGGTGCACGCGGTCTGGGCCGACTGCCGAGCCGGCCGCTACACGGTGGGCGTGCAGGCCGGGCACCCGCTCGGTTTCTACTCGCACGCGTACGCAGGCGAGTTGGCGTTGGGCCGGGTGCTCGGCGACCCGACCGGGGAGCTGACCGCGCTGCGGTCGGAGACGCAGGCGTATCCGCCCGCGCTGGGGAAGGCCCTGGTGGCCGGCGGGTGGGAGGCGGGTTTCCTGCTCGACGGGGCGGCCAAGGGTGCCGCCGCCGGGGACAGCGCGTACGTGGCGGGCTGCCTGTTCCGGGCGGTCGGGGTGCTGGTCCAGGCGCTGCACGGCCGGGCTGGGCGGTGGCTGGTCAACGAGAAGGGGATGATCGCCTCGGCCGGCCGGCTGCCCGATGCGCCGCCCGACTTCGTGTCCCGGGCGTACGGGCTGCTCGCTGAGGTCGGTCGTACCCCGGAGGAGCTGGCACGGACCCTGGCGGCCGCGCGGCGGCTGGTCGCCGACGTGCTCGGCTGAGCGGGCCGGGCGGCGGCGGACCGGTGCCGGTGTGCCGGGACCGGTGGCAGGGGGACGGCGCGCCGCTACGAACTTGATGGCATGAACGACTCACCCGGATGCTGGTCCGCGCCTGGGCATAGGGTGGATCTCGTGAGTGAGATGACGTACCGCCGGCTGGGCGACTCCGGGCTCGTGGTGTCCGTGGTCGGCGTCGGCTGCAACAACTTCGGCCGCAAGCTCGACCTCGACGGCACCCGGGCGGTGGTCGAGGCCGCGCTCGATGCCGGCATCAACTTCTTCGACACCGCCGACATCTACGGCGAACCGCAGGGCGGCTCCGAGGAACTGCTCGGGCAGGCGCTCAAGGGCCACCGCGACGACGTGGTGGTCGCCACCAAGTTCGGCATGGACATGCACGGCCTGAACGGGCCGGACTTCGGTGCCCGGGGCGCCCGCCGCTACATCGCGCGCGCGGTGGAGGCGTCGCTGCGCCGGCTCGGCACCGACCACATCGACCTGTACCAGATGCACGAACCCGACCCGGACACCCCGATCGACGAAACCCTTGCCGCCCTGGACGACCTGGTCCGCGCCGGCAAGGTCCGCTACCTCGGCAACTCGAACTTCGCCGGCTGGCAGATCGCCGACGCCGACTGGACCGCGTCCTCCCAGGGCCGCACCCGCTTCATCTCCGCGCAGAACCACTACAGCCTGCTGGAGCGGGGCGTGGAGGCCGAGGTCATCCCGGCCTGCGAGCGGTTCGGCCTGGGCATGCTGCCGTTCTTCCCGCTGGCCAACGGCCTGCTCACCGGCAAGTACCACCGCGGCGAGGCGCCGCCCGCCGGCAGCCGGCTCGCCGGCGGCGGCCGGTACGCCGAGCGGCTGGCCGCGGCGGACTGGGACACCATCGAGGCGATCAGGTCGTACGCGGCGGAGCGCGGCATCTCGATGCTCCAGGTGGCCATCGGCGGACTCGCCGCGCGCCCCGCGGTGACCTCGGTGATCGCCGGCGCCACCACGCCCGAGCAGGTGCGCGCCAACGCCGAGGCGGGGACCTGGCAGCCCACCGACGAGGACCTGGCCGCCCTCGACGCCATCCTCTGATTCGACCCGCACACCCGCTGCCCCGGCGCCGTCCCACGGCACCGGGGCAGCGCGCTGTCCGCCGCTCATCCGGGCATCAGGACAGCATGGCGTGACCGGGTGAGCACTTGCTGTCCGTGCCCTCCACAGCCGACGGTGGGTGGGAAATGTGTCACCCGCCCTTGGCGGATCCGTGGCGGGCGTCGTACGGTAGGCCGCAAGTGACCCACGGGAGCCCGGTGCACCGGGCTGAGAGGGGGGCTGCAGCCCCCGACCGTCGAACCTGATCCGGGTAATGCCGGCGCAGGGAGGAGTGTTGCCGTGCCGTCCCTGGGACGTCTGCATCTGATCACCGACACCCGGCCGGGGCGGGACCCGCTCGCCGTGCTGCGCGCCGCACTGCCGGTCGCCCGCGCCGAACTGGTCGTCCAGGTCCGGGTAGCAGACGACGCCACCGACCGGGAGGCGTACGAGCTGGCCCGCCGGGTCGTCGCCCTGTGCCGGCCGTACGGCGCGGCCTGTCTGCTCAACGACCGGCTGCACGTGGCGCTCGCGGTGGACGCGGCCGGCGGTCACGTCGGTGCGGACGACCTGCCCGTGGCAGCCGCCCGCCAGGTGCTCGGCTCGGCCGCCGTGCTCGGCGCCACCGCGCGGGAACCGGGGACCGCCGCGGCGGCCGTCGCCGCCGGGGCCAGCTACCTGGGCGTGGGCCCCTGCCACGCCACCACCACCAAGGCCGGGCTGCCCGACCCGATCGGCCCCGCCGGCGTACGTGCGGTCGTCGAGGCAGTGGACGTGCCGGTGATCGCCATCGGCGGGGTGACCGCCGCGAGCGTGCCGGCGCTGCGCGCCGCCGGGGCGTACGGGGTGGCGGTGGTCGGGGCGCTGTCGGGGACGGCCGATCCCGCTCGGGCGACGGCCGAGCTGCTGGGAGCGCTGGCGTGTTGAGCAGGCACCCCTCCGCTACCGGCGGCGTCAACCAGGGACCCTTCCTTGTGGACGTCGCCGTCGTGGGGGCGGGACCGGTCGGGCTGTCGATCGCGTGGCGGTGCGCGCAGCGCGGGCTGCGGGTGGTCGTCCACGATCCGGCACCGGGCTCCGGGGCGTCGCACGTGGCGGCCGGGATGCTGTCGCCGGTGGCCGAGGCGTACTTCGGGGAGCACGAGCTGACCGCGCTGCTCGCCGACTCCGCCGCCCGCTGGCCGGCCTTCGCCGCCGAGCTCGCCGAGGCCGCCGGCGCCGACGTCGGGTACCGCACCGACGGCACGCTGGTGGTCGGGCTGACCGCCGACGACCTGGCCGAGGCTCGCCGACTCTGGGCGTACCAGCAGGGGTTGGGGCTGCCGATCACGCCGCTGCGCCCCTCGGCGCTGCGGGACCGGGAGCCGGCGCTGGCCCCCCGGGTGCGCGGCGGCGCGGTCGCGCCCGGCGACCATCAGGTCGACCCGCGCCGGCTGGTGCCCGCGCTGCGGGCGGCAGCCGAACGGGCCGGCGCCGCGCTGCACCCCGCCCCGGTCGCCCGACTCTCCGACCTGGACGCCCGGGTCACCGTGGTCGCCGCCGGGTGCGGCGCGGCGGCACTCACCGGGCTGCCGGTCCGGTCGGTGAAGGGGCAGGTGCTCCGGCTCCGCGCGCCCGGCCGCGGCGCGCCGGGCTTCCGGCACGTGATCCGGGGGTACGCCGACGGCGAGTCGATCTATCTGGTGCCCCGGGACAGCGGCGAGGTGGTGGTCGGGGCGACCGTCGAGGAGCGCGCCGACACCGAGGTGACCGCCGGGGCGGTGCTCCGGCTGCTCCGCGCCGCCGTCGACCTGGTCCCCGAGCTGGCCGAGTACGACCTGGTCGAGGCGTCCGCCGGGCTGCGCCCCGGTACGCCGGACAATGCGCCGGTCATCGGGTCGCTGCCCGGCCGGCCGGGCGTGCTCGTGGCCACCGGCCACCACCGGCACGGCATCGTGCTCACCCCGGTCACCGCCGACCTGGTCACCGAGCTGATCGTCACCGGCGAGCCGGATCCGCTGCTCGCCCCGTTCACCCCGGACCGCTTCGTACCCGAGGAGGAGCGCAGGTGGAACTGATCGTCAACGGTGCCGGGCGGACGGTGCCCGGCGAGGCGACCGTGGCCGACGTGGTCGGGGAGGTCACCGATCAGCGGCGCGGCCTGGCGGTCGCGGTCAACGGCGAGGTCGTGCCGCGCGGCGGCTGGTCGGCGACCACCCTGCGCGACGGCGACCGGGTCGAGGTGCTCAGCGCCGCGCAGGGCGGGTGACCGGCATGGCCTTCGAGGTCGGCGGGACGGCGTTCGGCTCCCGGCTCATCCTCGGCACCGGCGGCGCCGCCAACCTGCACGTGCTGGAGCAGGCGATCCGCGCCTCCGGCACCGAGCTGGTCACCGTGGCGCTGCGCCGGGTGGACACCGCCCCGGGCACCGCAGGCGGCCTGCTCGACCTGCTCGACCGGTGCGGTGTACGGGTGTTGCCGAACACGGCCGGCTGCCACACCGCGTCGGAGGCCGTGAAGGTGGCTCACCTGGCGCGGGAGGCGTTCGACACCGACTGGGTGAAGCTGGAGGTGATCGGCGACGAGCGCACGCTGCTGCCCGACGGGGTGGAGCTGCTGCGCGCCGCCGAGGAACTGGTGGCGGACGGGTTCACCGTGCTGCCGTACACGTCGGACGATCCGGTCCTGGCCCGGCGGCTGGCCGACGTGGGCTGCGCGGCGGTGATGCCGGCCGGTGCGCCGATCGGCTCCGGCCTGGGGGTGGGCAACCCGCACCACATCCGGCTGATCCGGCAGAGCGTGGACGTGCCGGTGATCCTCGACGCCGGCATCGGCACCGCCTCGGACGCCGCGCTCGCCATGGAGCTGGGCTGCGACGCGGTGCTGCTGGCCAGCGCGGTGACCCGGGCCGCCGACCCGGTGGCGATGGCCACCGCCATGCGGTACGCGGTCCAGTCCGGGCGGCTCGCGTACGGGGCGGGACGGATCGCCCGCCGCTTCCACGCCCTCGCCTCCACCTCGGACGAGGGACGGCCGGACCTGTGACCGCGCGGGTTGCCGCTGGTCACCAGTTTCTTGATAGGAGAGGGCCCCTGGAGGGGCCGGATTCCTCCAAGATCTCGTCGAGCGCCGCGCCGTCCGGTCTCGTGGTGCTGACGGATCGGCGGGTGGCGCGGGGGCCGCTGCCCGAGGTGATCGCAGCGGCCGTGGGCGGGGGGGTGCGGTGGGTGGTGCTGCGGGAGAAGGACCTGCCGCGCGCCGAGCGTGCCGCCCTTGCCGTCGAGCTGCGGGCGATCCTCGCCGACGTCGGAGGCAACCTGATCGTGGCCGGGCCGGACCCGCTCGGCGGCGGCGCCGTGCACCTGCCCGCCGCCGGCCCGTACCCACCGCCGCCCGTCGGCCTGGTCGGCCGCTCCTGCCACGACGAGCAGGAGCTGCGCCGACTCACCACAGAGGACTATGTGACGCTGTCCCCGGTCTTCCCCACAAAGACCAAACCCGGCTACGGCCCACCCCTGAACACGCGCGGGCTCGCCACCTTAGCGCAGGTCAGTCCGGTGCCGACCCTGGCGTTGGGCGGCATCGAGACGCCGGAACAGGTCGAGGCGTGCGTCGAGGCAGGAGCCGCAGGGGTGGCGGTGCTCGGCGCGATCATGCGCGCCGAAGACCCAACCGAGGCAGCCACCACGCTGACCGAGAGCTTCCACCAGGCGGTCACCCGGCTGACCGAGAGCTATCAGCAGGCGATCACCCCCGTGCCGCAAAGCTGGCACACCCCGGCGGAGGCCCCCACGAGAGGGCTGCGGCCGACCGTGCCCACGGAGGGATCAAGCCTGACCGCCCGGAGTGGGCACGGTCGGCCGCAGCCCCCAACAGCACGGCTCTCAACCGCAACCGAGGGGCACCAGTGACGCCAAGGACAGTACTCACCATCGCCGGATCCGACTCCGGCGCCGGTGCCGGCATCCAGGCGGACCTCAAGGTCTTCGCCGCCCTCGGCGCGTACGGCACCAGCGTCATCACCGCGATCACCGCGCAGAACACCAGGGGCGTCGACGCGGTCCTGCCGCTGCCCCCGCAGACCGTCCGCGCCCAGCTCGACAGCGTGCTCGGCGACTTCGACGTCCGCGCGGTCAAGACCGGCATGCTGGGCACCCCGGCGGTCGCCGATGCGATCGCCGAGGCGGCAGAGGCGGGCCGGCTGCCCCGGCTCGTCGTCGACCCGGTACTGGTCGCCACCAGTGGACACCGGCTCGGCGTGGTGGAGGCGGTGCAGCGGCTGCTGCCGTACGCCGAGGTGGCGACGCCGAACTGCGCGGAGGCCGCGGCGCTCACCGGACGTCCGGTGACCACGGTCGAGGAGATGGTCGCGGCGGCCGAGGCCCTCGCGGCGACCGGGCCGGCGCACGTGGTGGTGACCGGCGGCGACGTGGACGCGGCGGGTGGGTCGGTGGATGTGCTGGCCGGCGGCGGGGCGACCACGCTGCTTCGCGGCTGCCGGGTGGTCACCCGGCACCACCACGGCACCGGCTGTTCGTTCTCGGCGGCGATCGCCGTCCGGCTGGCGGCGGGCGATCCGGTGCCGGTCGCGGTCACCGCCGCCAAGGAGTACGTCGCCCGCGCGCTGGCCGGCGCGCGGGACTGGGAACTGGGTGCGGGATCCGGCCCGCTGGACCACTTCGGCTGGTCCGCCTGAGCCGACAGGAGGCTGTCATGCAGGCACGACGCAAGATCTACGTGGCGGGGGCACGCCCGGACATCCGGGTGCCGTTCGCCGAGGTGGCGCTGACCGGGGACAACCCGCCGGTACGGCTCTACGACACCTCCGGTCCGGGATCGGACCCGGCGGTGGGGCTGCCGCCGCTGCGCGGACCCTGGATCGCCGAACGCGGGGACGTCGCCCCGGTGCGCGGGGCGGGCACCCCGCTGGCCGGTGTCGACGGGAAGCGACCGACCCAGCTCGCGTACGCGCGGGCGGGGCTGGTCACGCCGGAGATGGAGTTCGTGGCGATCCGGGAGGGCGTGCCGCCGGAGTTCGTCCGGGACGAGATCGCCGCCGGGCGGGCGGTGCTGCCGCTCAACGTCAACCACCCGGAGTGCGAGCCGGCGATCATCGGCAAGGCGTTCCTGGTGAAGGTGAACGCCAACATCGGCACCTCCGCGGTGACCTCGTCGGTCGCCGAGGAGGTGGAGAAGCTGACCTGGGCCACCCGCTGGGGCGCGGACACCGTGATGGACCTGTCGACGGGGAAGCGGATCCACGAGACCCGCGAGGCGATCGTGCGCAACTCGCCGGTGCCGATCGGGACCGTGCCGATCTACCAGGCGCTGGAGAAGGTCGGCGGCGACCCGGTGCAGCTGAGCTGGGAGGTGTTCCGCGAGACAGTGATCGAGCAGGCCGAGCAGGGCGTCGACTACATGACGGTGCACGCCGGGGTGCTGCTGCCGTACGTGCCGCTGGCCGTGGACCGGGTGACCGGCATCGTCTCCCGGGGTGGTTCGATCATGGCCGCGTGGTGCCTGGCGCACCACGAGGAGAACTTCCTCTACACCAACTTCGGCGAGCTGTGCGAGATCCTCGCCCGCTACGACGTGACGTTCTCCCTCGGCGACGGGCTGCGCCCCGGCTCCATCGCGGACGCCAACGACGAGGCGCAGTTCGCCGAGCTGCGGACCCTCGGCGAGCTGACGAAGATCGCCTGGGAGCACGACGTCCAGGTGATGATCGAGGGCCCGGGGCACGTGCCGATGCACAAGATCAAGGAGAATGTGGATCTCCAGCAGGAGTGGTGCCACGAGGCGCCGTTCTACACCCTCGGCCCGCTGACCACCGACATCGCGCCCGCGTACGACCACATCACCTCGGCCATCGGCGCCGCGATGATCGGCATGTTCGGCACGGCGATGCTCTGCTACGTCACGCCGAAGGAGCACCTCGGGCTGCCGGACCGGGACGACGTGAAGGCGGGCGTGATCGCGTACAAGATCGCGGCGCACGCGGCGGACCTGGCCAAGGGGCACCCCGGGGCGCAGGCCTGGGACGACGCGCTGTCGAAGGCCCGGTTCGAGTTCCGCTGGGAGGACCAGTTCAACCTCGCGCTCGACCCGGAGACCGCGCGGTCGTACCACGACGCGACGCTCCCCGCCCAGCCGGCGAAGACGGCGCACTTCTGCTCCATGTGCGGGCCGAAGTTCTGCTCCATGAAGATCACTCAGGAGCTGGCGGACTACGCGGCGCGGGGCATGCGGGACAAGTCCGCCGAGTTCCAGTCGTCCGGTTCCCGGGTCTATCTGCCGTTGGCCTGAACATCCCCGGACCGGGCCGACCAGGCCTGGTCGGCCCGGCCCGGGGTCAGTCGCGGTGGTGGCGGCCGCCGCGCAGCGATGCGATGTCCTGCCCGTCGGAGTCCGAGGCGAGTCCGGCGACCCAGTCGACGTACTCCTCGTCCTGCGCCGCCAGCGACTCGGGCTCGCGGGCGGTGTCAGCCGGTCCGCTCTTGGCCCGGTTGCGCCGGAACAGGCCCCGGAGCTTCGACTTCGCGTCCCCTGGGTCCTCGGCCAGCTCCGCCGCGGACCGGCCTGCGGCCTCGGCGTGCCGGCCGCCGGCCTGCGGGGCGTTCGGGAGGACGGGGTTCGCCCGCCGGGCGTTGGCGAAGGCGTCCCACCGGGTGTCCCGACCCAGGTCCGGCAGGGCTCGGTGACGGGGACGCGGCATCGGCTCGGCCCGGGTCGGCTCGGCCGCCGCCCGGTCCGGAGTATCCGTCGTGCCGCTGGTCGCTTCGCTGTCCGGGCCAGGTCCGGTGGTGTCCCGTGGGGCGAGCGGTTGGCTCGGCACGGACGCGACCGGTTGGCTCGGTGCGGGCGCGGCTGCGGCCGGCGGGCTGGGCGGGGGTGCCACCGGCCCGGTCGGCCGATCGCCGCCCAGCTGGTCCGTCACGTCCCCGAAGATCGGGAAGCGCGGGCGCGGCGAGGCTGGCGGGTTGACCGAGCTGGGCAGGGCGGCGGGCTCGTCGTCGGAGAAGTAGTAGCTGGGAGTCCGCCGTCCACCGTCGCCGGTCGCGGGGTTCGCCGTGGCGTCGGCCGGCCCAGCGTCGAACGGCGAGGTCCGGCCGCTGGTCCTGCGGTCGAAATCGCCGGCCGTCCGGGGGGCCGGCGGAGTAGCCGGGGGCCCCGAGCGTTCCGGTACGTCGACCGTGGGCGCGGCGGCGTCTGCCGGGGTCGCCTCCACCGGCGCGGCCGGGACCTGAGGCGCCCCGGTCGGAGCAACCGGGGGCCGGGACGCCTCGATCGGGGCCGCCGGGGCCGGGACTGCCTCGGCCGGGATCGCTTCGATCCGGGTGGTCCGGGCCGGGGCCGCCTGGTCCGACGTCGCCTGATCCGACGTCGCCCGGTCGGGGGCGACCTGGTCCCCGGCCGGCCGGGCCAGGGTCGCGTGGGCTGGCGTTCCCTGGGACGGCGGCAGCCTGTCCGCGCTCGGTTGAGCGGTGGGCTGCGTCGCCTGACCCCGGGTCGCCTGGCCCCGGGTCGCCTGAGCCGGGCTTGTCTGGGCGGACTTTGTCTGGGGCGGCGTCGTTTTGGCCGGGGCCGCCGGGACCGGCGTCGCTTCGGTCGGGGTCGCCCCGGTGGGGGTCGCCGCGACCGGGTTCGCCGTGTCGGTCGGCTCGGCCGGAGTCGTCGCGGTGGCCGGGCTGGTGCGAGTCTTGCGTCCGCGCCTGGATCGGCTGCCCGGGCGGGTGCTGGTCGAGCCCGGCTCGCCCGCACCGGCCGCCGCCTTCGCCGCAGGGTTCGTCGGCGCGCTCGCCGATGCGGCTGCGTCGGTCCGGTCGCGCCGAACCTGGGCCGGCTCGGTCGCGTCCACCGCCGGTCGCCTGGTGCTCGTCTCGGCTTCGTCCTGCCGGGCGTTGTCCGCCTCGGCCGGGATCGGCTCTGGCGCGGGCGGCGGTTGCCGGCGGGACCGGCGGCCGGCGGCCGGCCGCGCGACGGGGGCCGGCGTCGCCGAGTCGGGTCGGTCCGCCCGCGCCGGGGTCTCGCCGTTCGGCTCGGCCGGCGGAACGGTGGCCGACGTCGTGGCCGGCCTCCCGAGCGCCGTGCCGGCGTGAGGCTCTGCCGTGACCGGCGCCTCGGCGCGCGGTGCCGCGTCCGCGACCGCCGACGCCGCGACGTCCGGTGCTGGCGATGGCACCAGCTCCGGAAGCATGTCTGAAGCAGGAGCCGGAGCTGAAGCCGAAGCCGGTGCGCCGGCGGTCGCTACCTGCGGCTCGGCGGGTGCTTGCGGGGCCGGGTGCCCGGCGGCGAGCACGTCGATGGCGGAGGTGCGCCGCGTCGGGGGCAGCAGTCCCGGGGCCCGCAGGTTCCGCATCACGTCCTCGGCGTCGCGCGCGACGACGGGCTCCTCGCCGCCGGCGTCGCCGACCTGGTGGCCATCCTGCTCCGATCCGCCGGGGTCGGCCTCGGCCGCGGAGGCCGGCTGGTCGGCGGAACTGCCGCCGGGGGGCTCGGCCGCCGAGGTCGGCTCGTCGGCGGAGCTGCGCTCGTCGGCGGAAGTGCGCTCGCCGACGGAGCTGCGTTCGTCGGCGGAGCCACGCTTGGTGGCGGCGGTGTGCTCAAGGGAGTCGGTGTGATCGGCGGAGGCGGTGTCCGTGCCGGAACCGCTGCGGTCGGCGGAGGTGTTGGGCAGGGCGGACGGTGTGCGGTCAGCGAGAGCGGCGTGCTTACGGGTTCCGTGGTCGTCGCCGCCGGTGGGCTCGATGGCGGGACGGTCCGCGGAGCGGCTGCGGTCGGAGACCGTCCGGGGCGGAAGGGCCGCCCGGGGGGCCGGCGTGAGGCCGGCGGGCACCGGCCAGTCCCAGTGGGCGGGCCTGGCGGCACCGGCACCCCGAGGGCTCGCCTCGGGCCCAACTTCGGGACGGTCCGGTTCGCTAGAAGTGCCCTCTTCAGCCCCCAGAGGGCCGGTGGCCGTGAGGGGACCGGCGGCCGTCAGGGAACCAGTGGCCGTCAGGGAACCGGTGGCCGTCAGGGAACCGGTGGCCGTCAGGGAACCGGTGGCCGTCAGGGAACCGGTGGCCGTGAGGGGACCGGTGGCCGGGTCGGCGGCGGGGTCCGGGTCGCCGGGGGTGGCGGGCGACGACGGCAGGGGCTGGAGGATGTCGGTGGGCTCGATCGCGGCGGTCTCGGCCGCGGCGACCGTCCGGCGTAGCACCGTGGTGGCGGTCGAGCCGAGCGCGCCGGCGGCGACCGCGACCAGCGCCCCGTAGTAGGGGGCGAGCTGGTACCGGTCGGTCGCGTCGCCGGGGCCGGCGGTCAGGTACGCGAAGGCCAGCAGGACCGGCCCCGCCGCGCCCGCCGCCCCGCCGATGAGCGGGGAGTGGCCGCGCTGGCGGGCTACCGCCCCGACCGCCGCGCCGGCTAGCAGGGCCACCGTGGGCATGATCAGCGCGGCCAGGCGTTGCGCCGGCGCGGGGTCCAGCCAGGACGGTTCGAGGACCCCGAGGCGTACGCTCAGCAGTGGCCCCGCCGAGGCCACCGACGGTGCGGCGGATACCAGCGCGAGCAGCCAGACGATCACCGCGCTCAGCGCGATGTTCCAGCCCAGCGGCGGCTTGAGCAGGACGGCGATCGCGGCGCCGGCCCCGACCACCGCGCCGAGGATCGCGCAGACGCCGACCGCCCACACCGGCTCGATGGTGCCGCCGAGCTCGGCCGCGCGGGCCGGCTGCATGCACAGCGGTGCGACGACGGTCGCGCCCAGCGCGGCGGCGCCGGCGACGGCGAGCTGTTCGCTGGTGCCGCCGGGCAGCCCGTCCCGCCGGGCGAACCGTTGGGTGAGGACGGCACCGGTCACCGCGGCGATCGCCGCGAACCAGGCGACCCAGGCAAGCTGGGCGGGCCACCGGTTGACCGAGCCGTCGATGAACGCGCCGTTGAGGCGTACGACGCCGAACCCGTACGCGACGCCAAGCTGGCCGGCCCCGGCCAGCAGGCTCACCACGAGCGCCGTGAGCAGCAGCCTGCCCCACGTCCGAAAGGCCATGTCCGGCACGTTACGGCCAGGTGGGGTCGATCGCCACTTACCACTCTGTGGCGGCGAGCCGGTGTCGGCGTGGTTACTTCAGCTCGACCAGCCGGGCCAGGTAGGTGGTGTCGCCGACGTTGGTCAGCATGTGCACGGCGCCGGGGTCGCGGTAGACCACCCCGCCGGTCGGTTCGTCGGCGTCGATCGTGGTGCCGTCGATCGTCTGCACCACGTTCTTCGCGCCCTGGATCGCGACCACCAGGTACGGGTGGTCGTGCCGGTGCAGCGGCTGCCGCTCACCCGGCTCCAGGCGGATGTGCCAGACGCGCACCTTGTCGTTCTCGAAGACGATCTCCTGGCCCACCGGGCCGAGTTCGAGGTCGGCGGAGAGGTCGGTCATCGGGTTCCGTCCAGTTGGGGGAGCACCTCGGCGGCGATGAGCTCCAGGTGGTCGAGGTCGTCGAAGTCGATCAGGCGCAGGTGCACCCGGGTGGCGCCGACGGCGGCGAACTCGCCGAGCCGGTCGACGAGCTGGGCGGGGGAGCCGATCACCGGGTCCTCCGGGGGGAGGGCGCTCTTCACGTGCAGCGGCGCGGCCCGGCGCTGCGCCTCCGCGTCGGTACGGCCGATGGCCACCACCACCCCGGCGGAGAGCACCAGCGGCGGCCGCCCCGACTCGGCGCGCCCGGTCCGGTCGCACGCCTCGCGTACCCGGTCGTACGCGGCGGCTGTCTCGGCGACGGTCTTGAACGGCAGGTTGAACTCGTCGGCGTACCGGGCGGCCAGCTCGGGGGTGCGCTTGGGGCCTCGCCCACCGACGATCACCGGCGGGCCGGGCCGCTGCACCGGCTTGGGCAGCGCGGGTGCGTCGAGGAGCTGGTAGTGCTCGCCGGCGAAGCTGAAGGTCTCGCCCGCCGGGGTGCGCCACAGCCCGGTGATGATCTCCAGCTGCTCGGCCAGCCGGTCGAACCGCTCGGTGACGGCGGGGAACGGAATGCCGTAGGCGGTGTGCTCCCGCTCGTACCAGCCGGCGCCGATGCCCAGCTCGACCCGGCCGCCGCTCATCTGGTCGACCTGGGCGACCATCACGGCCAGCGGCCCGGGCAGCCGGAAGGTCGCCGAGGTGACCAGCGTGCCGAGCCGGATCCGGGAGGTCTCCCGGGCCAGCGCGGCCAGCGTCAGCCAGGCGTCCGTGGGGCCGGGCAGCCCCGGGTCGTCGCCCATGGACCGGTAGTGGTCGGCCCGGAGGAAGCCCTCGAAGCCGGTCTCCTCCACCCGCCGGGCGAACCGGAGCTGGTCGTCGTAGCTGGCCCCGCGGTGTGGCTCGGTGAACACCGACACGCGCATGGTCACTGCCGTGCCGTCCCGACCGGCTCCGGCTGCGCGGGCACGTCGGGCGCGTCCCGCTCCATCAGCAGCTCGTGCAGGTCGGCGCTGATCCGGGCCACGTCGGCCAGGTGCGCGTGCCGGCCGAGGGTACGCGGCCGGGGGACGTCCACCTCGACCACCTTGCGGATCCGGCCGGGGCGCGGGCTGAGCACGACCACCCGGTCGGCGAGCAGCACCGCCTCGTCGATCGAGTGGGTGACGAAGACGATGGTGGCCTTCGTCTCCATGTGCACCCGCTGGAGCTCGCCGGAGAGCTCCTCCCGGGTGAGCGCGTCGAGCGCCGAGAAGGGCTCGTCCATGAGCATCACGCGCGGTTCGCCGATCAGCGACCGGCACAGCGAGACCCGCTGCTGCATGCCGCCGGAGAGCTCGTGGGGCAGGCGCTTCTCGAAGCCGCCGAGCCCGGCCATCTCCAGCAGTTCGCGGGCCCGGTCGCGGTGCTTGGCCCGGCTCCAGCCGAAGATCTCCACCGGCAGCAGGACGTTGTCCAGCACCGTGCGCCAGGGCAGCAGCGCGGGCCGCTGGAAGAGCATGGCGATGTCTCGGCGGGGTTTCGTGATCAGCGTACCGGCCACGGTGAGCTCGCCCGCGGTGAGCGGGAGCAGACCGGCGATCATGCGGAGCAGCGTCGACTTGCCGCAACCGGAGCGGCCGAGGATGGCGACGAACTCGCCCTCGGCGACGTCGAGGTCGATGCCGCGCAGCGCCTCGACCCGCCCCGAGCGGCCGTCGAAGGTGCGGGACACCCCGGACAGTCGGATCATCGCCCGCCGGCTCCCTTCCACGTCGCGAACACGAGCCGGGCTAGCGTAGCGGGATCGGCGTGACATAGCACCGTCCGGGGTGGACGTCAGTCCGCTTTCCGTCAGGCAACTTCTTTTCCGTTCCGCAACCCGGACGCCCGCCGCTGCTCAACCACCTTCTCGTACGCTGTTGCCCGCGAATAGTCCCCTCCCGACGGACCGGTTGGTTGTCCCCTCCTGCCGGCACCGTCGAACCACGACCCGTCCGGGCGGATATGGCCTGGTCGGAAAGGACATGGTGCATAGATGAGAAGGCTGACCCGTACGGTCGCCGCCGCCGCGCTGGCCACCGCCCTCGCCCTCGTCGCCGGTTGCAGCGGCGACTCGGACAAGTCCGAGGGCAGCAAGAACGCGGCTGGCGGCGCCCTGGAGAAGGTGACCTACCTCACCTCGTTCGGCAACTTCGGCCGTGACTCGTACGCCTGGGTGGCGAAGGAGAAGGGCTTCTTCAAGGAGGCCGGCTTCGACGTGGAGATCAAGCCGGGCCAGGGCACCGGCCAGGTCATCCAGACCATTACCGGTGGCCAGGCCGACTTCGGCCCGATCGACCTGACCGGCGGCATCCTCCAGATGGGCAACGGCGAGGCCAAGGACTTCGTCGCGGTCGCGGCGATCCAGCAGCGCACCATGGCCGCCATCGTCTCGGTCGAGGGCAAGAACATCGCCACGCCGAAGGACCTGGAGGGCAAACGGCTCGCCGACACCAAGTTCTCCGTCGTTTACAACCTCTTCGGGACGTACGCCAAGCTGGCCGGCATCGACGCCAGCAAGGTGACCTGGGTTAACAATGACGCGCAGGCGCTGATCGGCGATCTCGCCGCCGGCAAGGTCGACGGCATCGGCCAGTTCGTCGTCGGCCAGCCGACCGTCGCGGCGGTGACCAAGAAGACGCCGGTCGTGCTGCCCTACAGCAACGTCATGCAGGACCTCTACGGCAACGCGCTGATCACCTCTAGCAAGATCGCCAAGGAGAAGCCGGAGATGGTCAAGCGCTTCGTCGCGGCGCTGCTCAAGGGCCTCGAGTACAGCCTGGCGAACCCGAAGGAGGCGGCGGACCTCCTGAAGAAGAACGTGCCGGCGACCAACCCGGCCGCGGCCGCCGCCGAGCTGGAGCTGATGGCCGCGTACGTCCGGTCCAGCAACTCCGGCACCGCGATCGGCACCCTGGACAGCGGCCGGGTGGCCAAGTCCATCGCGCTGCTCCAAGGCGCGGGCGCGCTCAAGCAGAACCTGACCCCCGACCAGATCATCGACTTCAACCTCGCGCCGAAGGCCTGACCGGCCGGCTCGGACTACGGGGGTGCGGCCCGCCGGGGTTCCGGCGGGGCGCACCCCCTTCGCGTGCCGGTCGTCTGGCCGGCCGAGAGAGGAGCACACCTTGACGCAGTTGACCGAGAGCAATCGCGGGACACCGGCGCCGCAGCCGCCGGCGCAGGCCCCGGCCGTCCCGCGCCGGGCGGCCGTACGCCCGGCTGCGGTGCTGCTGCCGACGCTCGGGCTGGTGATCACGGTGGCGGCCTGGTGGCTGGTCACCTCGGGCCTGCACCTGGTCCACCCGGCGGTGCTGCCCTCGCCGCAGTCGGTGTGGCGCTCGCTGACCGGGTCGGCGGACGTGCTGCTGCCGGCGCTGGGGATCACCATCTGGTTGACCCTGCTCGGCTTCCTGCTCTCGTCGCTCGCCGGCGTGCTGATCGGGATGACCCTGGCCGCCTCCCGCCGGGTGGAGCGGATGTTCGCGCCGCTGCTGGTGGCGGTCAACGCGGTGCCGAAGATCGCCTTCGGGCCGCTGCTCGTGGTCGCCGTGGGCTGGGGGGAGAAACCCATCCTGACCATGGTGTTCCTGCTCTGCTTCTTCCCGATCGTGCTGTCCACTGCGACCGGCCTGACCACCACCCCGACTGATATGGCCGACCTGGCCCGCTCGCTGAACGCGTCGTGGTGGCAGGCGTTCCGCAAGGTGCGCTTCCCGGCCGCGCTGCCGCAGATCTTCGTCGGGTTGAAGGTGGCCATGCCGCTCGCCGCGATCGGCGCGGTGATCGGCGAGTTCTACTCGGACCAACCCGGGCTGGGCCAGCAGATCATCCAGTACAACGGCATCGGGGACTACGCGACGGCGTGGGCGGCGATCGTGCTGGTGGCGCTGATGAGCATCCTGCTCTACTCCGCCCTCACCCTCGTCGAACGCCTGGCCCTCCCCTGGGTCAAGGCCACCACCTCCGCCAGGTGACCCGACGTCGACTGTAGACACGCGAGATTGACCAAGGTGGGGCCCACCATGACCGGCGGAGGGATCAAGCCTGACCGCCCGGAGCCGGGCATGGTGGGCCCCACCACCCCCGCCTCCTGACCGCCCGGAGCCGGTTGTGCTGGGGCCACACCCCACGCGCGAGGGGGCAACACCCCAAGCGCAAGTGAGTCAGCCGGCGAGACGCCAGCGCCCACCCCGCGCCACCAGCGTCGTCAACGCCTGCGGCATCAGCCCGGAGTGGTTGTCGGGGGTCATCCGGATCGGGCCGGAGAGGCCGTCGAGCTGCGAGGTCTCCAGGACGTCGCGCAGGGCGTCCCGGTTCACCTTCCCGGGCTCGCCGCCGGAGCGCAGCTCGGCGTCCGCGATGAGCTGCACGGCGTCGGCGGCGAACGAGGAGAAGCCGTGGTAGCCGCCGAAGTGGGCGGTGTAGTCCTGGAACCACTGCCGCCGGGCCGCCTTGGCCGGAGTGGTGGCGATGACGTCGTCGATCACCATGGTCTGGGTGAAGATCAGCGTCGCCTGCTCCGTCGCGGCCGAGGTGCCGAGGAACAGGTCGCCCGCCGCCGCCGCGTCGAGGAAGAGCGGCCCGCCGAAGCGGTTCTCCCGGGCGGCGCTGGCCGCGAGCGAGGCCTGCTCGGGCGGGGTCCAGATGATCAGCGCCTGCGGTTTCTTCGCCACCAGCTGCGACACCTGGCCGCTGACGTCGGTGTCGGTGGGGCGTACCGCCTCGGCGCGGAGCAGCCGGATGCCGGCCTTGCCGAACTCGCCCTTCAGCGCGGCCAGCCCCTCCTGGCCGTACTCGTCGGCGCCGTGCAGCACCCCCACCTTACGGATGCCCTTCCGGGCCAGCTCGGTGGTGAGCGCGGCGGCGCTGTCGGCGGCGTTCGGGGCCAGCTTGAAGACGTACTTGCGTTCGGCAACCGGCTGGGTGACGGCCCCGGCGGACGCCAGCGCGATGGTCGGAATGCGCTTGTCACCGATGGTCCGGGCGGCGCCGACCGCACATTCGTTGCAACCGCCCATGATGACGGCGGTCACCCGTGAGTCATTGGCGAAATCGTTGATGTTGCGCAACGATTCGGCGGCGTCCGAGCGGTTGTCCTTCACCTTGAGCTCGATCTTTCGACCGCCGAGCGCGCCGGAGGAGTTCAACTGCTCCACCTTCAGTTCCAGCGCCCGTTGGTAGACCTTGCCGAGCGGCGCGGAGGCGCCGGAAAGCTCGAGGTCCGCCGCGACCACGATGGGGCTGGTGTCCTGCTGCTCCCCGCCGAACTGGCAGCCGGTGAGCGTGGTGGCCAGCACGGCCGATGCGAGCGCCGCGATGCTCGCGGAGCGGATGGGGCTCAACTCAGTCCTCCAGGTGCGGCGGTGGGCGCAGGCCCGATCACCGCCGCTTGTCCGTCCTCAGTGGAAAAACGGGATTGGTCTGCCGTACGGTGTGCGCGAAGCCTGCAAAACCTTGCCAATGCCGAGCCCCGTGGTCAAGCGCGGCTGCCGGGAGTTGTTTGGGACGGCCGTCTCACATGCTGGGGACACGGGCCGATAACCGGCAATTACTGCGCAGATACGAATGACCACCTTGGAGTTACATGCCCTGTTCAGGGGCCTGAGGAAATGAAGGTAATAGTTGACCGGATCAGGGGTTGGGTCACCTCCGGCCGTTTCCTGCCTCACTGCCGCTTCCCAACGCGGATCTCTTCTGATGAAATTCCGGCCGTGCCGCGCGTGGCGCTGGCCGCTGCACCAGGCACGGGTCAGCGGGTCAGGCGTGGAAGAAACGACGGAGGCGATGTCGTGAGCACCGGACCTACGACCCTGCCCGAGAGCACCGACGCCGGTGAGCGGAAGCGGCGACGGTGGCTGCCTCGGCTGCGTGACGCACGGATCCGTTCCAAGCTCGCGCTCATCCTGGTTGTTCCGGTGGCCGCCGTCATCGCACTGGCAACTATCCGACTCGTCTCGATCGGCGAGGGAGCGTACGACGCCACCCGGATCCGGGCGCTGACCGCACTGTCGATCGACGTCTCCGCGCTGAGCCAGGACCTGCACAAGGAGCGGATGGCGGCGGCCGCGTACCTGGCCGCAGCGGATGACAAGGCAACGGTGGATGAGAAGCCGGACGCCTACAACCTCGCGGTGCGGCGTACCGACGAGCGGATCGCGGCGTACCGGGAGGAGCGGGACGCGCTCGGCGAGGTGCCGGCCTCGGTCCGCAGCCGACTCAAGGTCATCGACGATCACCTGGCCACCCTGAACGGCACCCGCCAGGAGGTACTCGACCGGCAGCAGATGCCGGTGGCCGAGGCGAGCCTGCGCTACGGCATCATCCTGGGCGATCTCGTCGCGTACGGCGACACCCTCGCCCAGCAGCCCGGTGCGGAGAGCACCGCCGACGCCCGCCGGGCCGTGGCCGCGTTCGCGCACGCCAAGGCGGAGGTCGCCGAGGAGCAGGCGGTGGTCTTCACCGCGCTCTCCACCGGCCACATCGACGAGGAGCAGTTCTCCTCCTTCGTCGGCACCCTGACCGCCCAGCAGGAGGCGTTGCTCTCCTTCTCCCAGGCCGCCGAGCCGGCCCAGCGCGCCCTGGTGGACAGCACGGTCTCCGGTGACGCCGTGCAGCTCGCCGACCGGGTCGCGACCGACGTGTCCCGCTCGGTCAACAACAAGAACCCGCTGGTCGGCCGGGTGGACGCCTCCGCCGCCATCGGCGCGGTCAACGACCTGATGCGGTGGGCCGAGATCCGACTCCAGAACCGGCTGCTCGCCGACGCCGACGGGGTCCTGTCGGCGGTCATCCGGCAGGCCGTCGTGGAGAGCCTGATCGTCCTGTTCACCCTGGTCATCGCCGTGACGCTGGCCGTGGTCCTCGCCCGCTCGCTCAACGAGTCGCTGCGCCGGCTGCGCGAGGGCGCCCTGGCGGTGGCGAACCACGACCTGCCGGACGCGGTCAATCGCCTGCAGAACGTCAACGCCATCGGCGACGGTGGTGTGGACGAGATCGTCCAGCAGGTCCGGGACCCGATCCAGCTGTCCAACCGCGACGAGGTCGGCCAGGTGGCGGCGGCATTCAACGTGGTCCACCGGGAAGCGGTCCGGGTGGCGGCCGAGCAGGCCGCGCTGCGGACCAGCGTCTCGGCGATGTTCCTCAACCTGGCCCGGCGTTCGCAGAACCTGGTCGACCGGATGATCGGCGAGCTGGACGCGATCGAGCGGAGCGAGGAGGACCCGAAGCGGCTCGCCCAGCTCTTCGAGCTGGACCACCTGGCCACCCGGATGCGCCGCAACGACGAGAACCTGCTGGTGCTCGCGGGCGCCGACTCGGCCGTGCCGCGCCGGGACGACGCGCTCCTGGTCGACGTGCTGCGGGCCGCCCAGTCCGAGGTGGAGCTCTACAACCGGATCGAGTTCGGCACCGTCGACACCGACATCTCGGTCGCCGCGCACGCGGTCAACGACGTGGTCCGCCTGGTCGCCGAGCTGCTCGACAACGCCACCCGGTTCTCGCCGCCGAACACCACCGTGGTCGCGGACGGCCGGCGGATCCGGGACTACGTGCTGATCCAGGTCGAGGACCGCGGCCTCGGCCTCAGTGACGATCAGCTGGACTCGCTGAACCGCCGGCTGGCCGCCCCGCCCACGGTCGACGTGGCCGCGTTCCGGCTGATGGGTCTGGCGGTGGTCAGCCGGCTCGCCGCCCGCTACGGCATCCGGGTCGAGCTGCGTCGCAACGTCGAGGGGGGCACCGTCGCCCAGGTGACCCTGCCGAACTCCGCCGTGGTGCTGCCGGCGAACCGGGGCCAGGTCCCGCTGAGCCGGCCGCGCCAGCCGCTCGCCGTCGAGCAGGCCCCGCTGAACCCGGTGGGGCACGCCGCCGACCCGTTGGCCGGCGCGGGGCGGACCACCACCGCGACGCTGACCGACCAGTGGCGGACCCCCGCCCCGCCGGCCCGCTGGCAGTCGATGGCCGAGGCGCGGGACACCGGCCCCGCCGTTCAGGTCGGCGGCGCGGCGGGTGCGCTGCCGCCCGTGCCGCCCCCCGCCCCGGCGGCCCCGGTCTCCGGTGCCGGCTACGCGGTGAGCGGACCGACCGCCGGGTACCGCGCGCTGGACCCGCTGCCGAAGCGGATCCCGGGTGGTGAGGTGGCCGCGACCAGCGCTCCGGCCACGCCGATCGACCCCGCCCCGGCGCCGCCGCCGGCGTACCCGCCCCTGTCGGCTTACCAGCCGCTCGCGTCGGCCCCGCCGGTCGAGGCCGCCCCGCCGGCGCCCGCCGCCCCGGTGGTGGCCCACCCGGCCGAGGCGCCGATCTTCCGGGAGATGGAGGCGGTCTGGTTCCGCTCGCACGGCGAGGACGAGACCACGATCTTCGCCCGGCCCCGGTTCGACGACGGTCCGGCACCCGCCCCGGCGCAGCCCGTCACCCCGGCGCAGCCCGCCGCCGCGCCGCCGCTGCCTACCCGTACCCCGGGCGCCCAGGCGTCGGCGATGACCTCGCCGCCGCCGTACACCCCGCCGGCCGCCGCCGCACCCCCGCCGGCGCCGCCGACGACCGACCCGGGCGCCTGGCGGACGGCGGCCGACGAGGGTTGGGCGCGGGCCAGCCAGGCCGCGGAGCCCAACACCGGCGGGACCACCCGCTCCGGCCTGCCGAAGCGCGTGCCGCAGGCCCAGCTCGTCCCCGGCGGAGTCGAGCCGAAGGGCGGCCGGTCCCGTGCCCGGCGCACGCCGGATGAAGTACGCGGTCTGCTGTCGGCCTACCACCGCGGTGTGCAGCGGGGTCGGACGGCCGGCGCAGACCTGAACAGCACCTCGACCAAGGAGACGAACCGATGAACAGGCCAGCGGCCATGCAGGACATGGGTTGGCTGCTCACCAACTTCGCCGACAGCGTGGCGGGCATCGCCCACGTGGTGGCGGTGTCCGCGGACGGGCTGCTGCTCGCCTCCTCCCGCGACCTGCCGGCGGATCGAGCCGACCAGCTCGCCGCGATCACCTCCGGCGTGGTGAGCCTGACCGAAGGCGCCGCGCGGATGTTCAGCGCCGGCGGGGTGCTCCAGACGGTCATCGAGATGGACAGCGGATACCTGTTCCTCATGTCCATCAGCGACGGTTCGTCGATGGCGGTGCTGGCCGCCCGCAGCTGCGACGTGGGCCAGGTGGGCTACGAGATGGCGCTGCTGGTGGAGCGGGTCGGCCAGGCGCTGGTCCCGCTGCCGCGGGATGCCGTCCGGTCCTGACCGGCAATCGGTGTGACCTGGTGACCGGGAGCCGACCGGCTCCGTACGGAGGGAGGTGATCGCGAGATGGAACCACGACGGGATCCGCGTGGGGCGCTGGTGCGACCGTACGCGGTCACCCGTGGCCGCACCGAGCCGTTGCAGAACATCGCGCTGGAGGCGGTGCTCTCGTGCACGCCCACACAGTCGGCCGAGGCGCGGTTCGCCGGGCACGACAAGTACCGCATCGCCCTGGTCTGCGAGGGCCGCGCGCAGTCGCTCGCGGAGATCGCCGCGTACACCCGGATGCCGCTGGGCGTCACCCGGGTGCTGGTCGCCGACCTGGTGGCCGAGGGCCTGCTGACGCTACACACTGCCGCTCCGGCGACCGGGTTCCAGGAGCGAATGAACCTGCTGGGAAGGGTGCTAAGTGGACTTCGCGAACTATGACCCCGCCGGGGCGAGCCGCAGCCGGGAGATCATCTCCGCGAAGATCGTGATCGCGGGTGGCTTCGGGGTGGGCAAGACCACTCTGGTCGGCGCCATCTCCGAGATCACCCCGCTGACCACCGAGGCGCTGATGACCGCGGCCGGGGTGGGCATCGACGACCCGTCGAAGGTGCCGGGCAAGGAGACCACCACGGTCGCCATGGACTTCGGCCGCATCACCATGGCCCAGGACCTGATCCTCTACCTCTTCGGCACGCCGGGCCAGACCCGCTTCTGGTTCATGTGGGACGAGATCATCCGGGGTGCGGTGGGTGCCGCGGTGCTGGTGGACACCCGCCGGATCAGCGACGCCTTCGCCCCGCTGGACTACTTCGAGAACCGCAATCTGCCGTACGTGGTGGCGCTGAACCGGTTCGACGGCGCCCCGGTGTACGACCTGGAGGAGGTCCGCGAGTCGCTGTCGATCTCGCCTGACGTGCCGTTGGTGATGTGCGACGCCCGGCAGCGCGAGTCGGTCAAGCAGGTGCTGGTGACCGTGGTCGAGCACGCCATGCTCCGGCTGCAGGCCGAGCACGACCGGGGCTACCCCGCGTCGGTCGGCTGACCGGCGGCCCGTCCCGCGATCCGGCCACCGGCGCGGACGGCCGCTCCGATTAGCGGCCGCCGCGCGGGTCAGCGGACGGCCGCTCCGGTCGGCGGCCGCCGCGCCGGTCAGTCCACGCGGAGGCGGTAGCCGCGCTTGACCACGGTCTGCACCACCCGGGGGGCCTTCAGGCCGACCCGCAGCCGGGCGACCGCCATCTCCACGGCGTGCTCGTCCGCGCCCCGGGGCAGGGTACGCAGCAGGGCGGTGCGGGACAGCACCCTGCCGGGCGACGCGGCGAGCGCCCGCAGCACGGCCATCGGGGCCGGCGCGAGCGGACGCAGTTCCCCGTCCACCACGGCGGCGTGCCCGCGCAGCGTCAGCTGGTGCCCGCCGGCCCGTACGGTCACCGTCCGGCGCGGCAGCTCGTCCACGATCGTCCGGACCAGGGCGCCCAGCCGGGCCCGGCTCGGGGCGCTCACCGGCACCCCCCGCCGCACCAGCGGCTCGGCGGTGACCGCGCCGACGCAGCTGGCCAGCACGTCGCCCCGCAGCGCCGCGAGCACCGTCTCGGTACGGTCTCCGGCCGCCCGCAGCAGCGCCTCGGCGGCCGGGGCGGAGGTGAACGTGACCGCGTCGACCATCCGCCCCGCCACCAGGTCGATCAGCCGGTGCAGCGGCGCCGGGTCGGTCGGTGGCGCCCACCGGTAGACCGGCACCTCGATCACGGTGGCACCGGCCGCCTCCAGCGCCTCGGTGCACTCCGGCTGCCGCTCGCCGTGCAGCTGGAGGGCGATCACCTGGCCGGCCACCCCGCGCCGGACCAGATGGTCGACCACCTCGTCGCAGCTCTCCGAGGCCGGGGACCAGTGCTCGCGCAGCCCGGCGGCCCGGATCGCGCCGGTCGCCTTGGGGCCCCGGGCCACCACGTACGACCGGGAGAGCACACCGTGCAGCGGCTCGGCGAGCCCCCACCCCTCGGCCGCCTCCAGCCAGCCGCGCATCCCGATGCCGGTGTTGGCCATCAGCACGTCCGGTGGGCGGTCGAGGCAGGCCCGGGTGGCCTCGCGCAGGTCGGTGTCGTCGGCCAGCGGCACGATCCGCAGGGCGGGGGCGAGCACCACCCGCGCGCCGCGCCGCTGGAGCAGCGCGGCCAACTCGTCGCGTCGCCGGTCGGCGGTGACCCCGATGGTGAAGCCGGCCAGTTCCTCCCGCATCACTCCTCCTGTCGCAGCCGCACCTCGACCACCCCGTCCCGGCAGCGCACCTCGTGCCGCCGCAGCACCACGTCCGGGAGGTCCAGGCACCGCCCGGTCCCCAGCTCGTAGACCTGCTTGTGCAGCGGGGAGGCCAGCGTCGGCCTGCCACCGCGGCAGCCCACGATCCCCCGCGACATCACGTACGCACCGCCGACCGGGTCGAGGTTGTCGACCGCGTACAGCTCGCCGCCGGTGCGGAAGAGCGCCACCTGCACGCCGTCGACCAGCGCGGCCACCCCGCGATCGGGGTCCAGCCGGTCCAGTGGGCAGATCACGGTCCAGTCCACCATGGTCAGCGTGCTCATCGGCGTACCTCCGGGAGGCCGAGCGCGACCGGCTGGCGGCGACGGTCGGCGCCGGCCCCCGGTGGCGTCCCACGCGGGGGCACCGGCTGGCCGCGTTCGACCGTGAACGCGATGGACGGGTCGGGCACGTCCGGGGCGTTGACGAAGGAGGTGAAGCGGCGCAACCGCTCCGGGTCCTCTAGCACGTCCCGCCACTCGTCCGAGTACGCGGCGACGTGCCGGGCCATCGCCGCGTCCAGGTCGGCGCAGAGCCCGAGCGAGTCGTCCACGATCACCGACCGCAGGTGGTCGAGGCCGCCCTCCATCGCCTCGAGCCAGGCGGCGGTGCGCTGCAACCGGTCGGCGGTGCGGATGTAGTACATCAGGAATCTGTCGATCAGCGTGACCAGCTCGTCGGTGCGCAGATCGGTGGCGAACAGGTCGGCGTGCTGCGGCCGGAAGCCGCCGTTGCCGCCGAGGTAGAGGTTCCAGCCGGTCTCGGTGGCGATGATGCCGAAGTCCTTGCCGCGCGCCTCGGCGCACTCCCGGGCGCAGCCGGAGACCGCCGCCTTGAGCTTGTGCGGGGCGCGTAGCCCCCGGTAGCGCAGCTCCAGCGCCACGGCCAGCCCGACCGAGTCCTGCACCCCGTACCGGCACCAGGTCTCGCCGACGCAAGACTTCACCGTCCGCAGCGCCTTGCCGTACGCGTGACCGGACTCGAAACCGGCGTCGACCAGCCGGCGCCAGATCTGCGGGAGCTGCTCGACCCGCGCCCCGAACAGGTCGATCCGCTGCCCGCCGGTGATCTTGGTGTAGAGGCCGAAGTCCCGGGCCACCTCACCGATCACGATCAGCTTCTCCGGGGTGATCTCCCCGCCCGGGATCCGGGGCACCACCGAATAGCTGCCGTCCCGTTGCAGGTTGGCCAGGAAGTGGTCGTTGGTGTCCTGCAGCGACGCCTGCTCGCCGTCGAGCACGTGCCCGGTGCCGAGGGAGGCGAGGATCGAGGCCACCACCGGCTTGCAGATGTCGCAGCCGCGTCCCCGCCCGTGCTCGGCGATGAGCTGCGAGAACGTGCGGATGCCGCGGACCCGGACGAGGTCGAACAGCTCCTGTCGGCTGGCGTCGAAGTGCTCGCAGAGCGCGGTGGACTGTCGCACCCCGGCCGCGTCGAGGAGCTGCTTCAACATCGGCACACAGGAGCCGCAGCTCGTACCGGCCCGGGTGCACGCCTTCAGCGCCGGCACGTCGGTCGCCCCGCCGGCGATCGCCGCGTCGATCTCCGCGCGGGTCACCGCGTTGCACGAGCAGACCTGCGTCGCGGCCGGCAGCGCGCCGACCCCGGCGGCCGCGCCGCCGGCCGGCGCCAGCAGGGCCAGCGGGGGAGCGGGCAGCGGCCCGCCGACACTCGCCCGCAGCGTCGGGTACGCGCTCGCATCGCCGACCAGCACCCCGCCGAGCAGCGTCTTCGCGTCGTCGGAGAGGACCAGCTTCGCGTACGTGTGGGTGGCCGGGTCGGTGAAGGTGACGTCGAGGCAGCCCGGGGTGCTGCCGTGCGCGTCGCCGAACGAGGCCACGTCCACGCCGAGCAGCTTGAGCTTGGTCGCGGTGTCCGCGCCGGGGAAGGTGGCCGCCCCGCCGAGCAGCCGGTCGGCGACCACCTCGGCGGTCGCGTACCCGGGGGCCACCAGGCCGTGGCAGGTGCCGTCCACCGCCGCGCACTCGCCGACCGCCCAGATCCGCTCGTCCGCCGTCCGGCAGGTGGCGTCGACCAGCACCCCGCCGCGCGGCCCGAGCGGCAGGCCCGCCGCCCGGGCCAGCTCGTCCCGCGGCCGGATGCCGGCGGCCACCACGACCAGCTCCGCGTCGACCGTCCGGCCGTCGGTGAGTTCCAGAGCGGCGACCGCCCCGTCGGGGCCGGGGCGCAGTGCGGTGGTGGCCACCCCGAGGTACGGGGTGACGCCCAGCTCCTCGACGTAACGGCGGAGCATCGCCCCGCCCGCCTCGTCCACCTGCACCGGCATCAGCCGGGGCGCGAACTCCACCACGCTGGTGGCGAGGCCGAGCAGGCGCAGCGCGTTCGCCGCCTCCAGGCCGAGCAGGCCGCCGCCGATCACCGCCCCGGCCCGCCGGCCCCGGGCGTGCTCCCGGATCGCCGCCAGGTCGTCCAGCGTCCGGTAGACGAACACTCCTGGCAGGTCGGTGCCCGCCACCGGCGGGACGAAGGCGGACGACCCGGTGGCCAGCACCAACGCGTCGTACGGGTGCTCCCCGGCCGCGGTGAGCACCACCCGCCGCTCCCGGTCGATGCCGAGGGCCGGCTCGCCCAGCCGCAGCTCCACCCCGTCGTCGGGGGTGTGCAGGTTCAGCTCCTCCGCGCCGACCCCGTCGAAGAAGGCCGAGAGCCGCACCCGGTCGTACGCCGGCCGCCGCTCCTCGGCGAGCACCGTCACCCGCCAGCGCCGGTCGTGGTCCCGGGCGCGCAACGCCTCGACGAAGCGCTGCCCCACCATGCCGTTGCCGACCACGATCAACCTGCCGCCGCTCATGCCGGCACTCCGCTTCGCCGAGCGGTCCGAATCGCTCATCGCGTCACCTCCACCGCGTCGCGATCTCTTTCCTGACCGGCACCGGATCCTCCGGCCGGCCGCCGTGGCGTCGTTGCCGCGGCGCCCGGTTCCCGGGCCGTCGTCGCCGTCCCGCCGGGCGCCGGGCTCCGTCGCCCGGGTCGTCGCCCCACCCCGAGCCCGGTCATCGCGACACCACCGGCTCGGCCCCGGCGAGCCAGTCGGCGATGCCGGCGACCGCGTCCCGGCAGCCGCCGCAGCCGGTCGCGGCCCGGGTGGCCGCCGACAGCTCCTCGACCGTCCGGGCGCCGGCGCGCCAGCACGCCACCAGCGCGCCCTTGCGGACGTCGTTGCACTGACACACCGTGGCCGCGTCCGGCATCAGGGCCGGAGACGCGGCGGGAGCGGCCGGGGCGGGGCCGAACGCCCGCCCGAGCAGCAGCGACCGCCGGTCCGCCGGCACCGGGGCGCCCCGGTCGAAGAGCTGCACCACCGTGCCGACGGCCGGGTTGTCGCCGAGCAGGATGGCCCCGGTCAACCGGTCGTCGCGGATCCGCAGCCGGGCGTACGTGCCCCGGGCCGGGTCGGCGAAGGTGAGCTCCTCGGCCGGGCCACCGTGGACGGTGCCGTCGGCCGGCGTGGCGCCGGTGGCGTCGCCCATCGCGGCCAGGTCGATGCCGGCCGCCTTGAGCCGGGTCACAACCGGCCGGGGCCGGTACCGGGCGAGCGGGTCCTCCCCGGCCAGCACCTGCGCCACCACCCGGGCCTGCGCCCAGGCCGGGGCGACCAGCCCGGTCAGCTCCCCGTCGTGCTGGGCGCAGTCGCCGATCGCCGAGATGCGCCGGTCACTGGTCCGCAGCCGGTCGTCCACCACCACGCCCCGGTCCACCGCCAGCCCGGCCGCGCCGGCCAGCGCGGTGTCGGGGCGTACGCCGCAGGAGAGGACCAGCAGGTCGGCGTGGAGCGACCGGCCGTCGGCGAGGTCGAGGCGGACCCCGTCGGCGTCGGCGGCCACCCCGGTCGCCGGAACGGCCAGCGCGGTCCGTACGCCGAGCCCGGCGAGGGTGTCGGCGAGCACCGCCCCGGCGGCCGGGTCGAGCTGCCGTTCCATCAGCCACCCGGTCGGGTGCACCACGGTCACGTCCAGCCCCCGGGCGGCGAGTCCCCGGGCCGCCTCCAGCCCGAGCAGCCCGCCGCCGAGCACCAGGGCGCGGCGGGCGCCCCGGGCGGCGGCGAGGATCCGTCGGCAGTCGTCCAGCGTGCGGAACGGGATCACCCGGTCGGGCAGCGGGTGGAGCCCGGGCAGCGGCGGCACCAGGGCCCGGCTGCCGGTGGCGAGGACCAGGTGGTCGTAGCCGTGCCGGTCCCCGTCGGCGGTGCACACCTCCCGGGCGACCCGGTCGATCGCGGTGACCGCCACCCCGGTCCGGACGTCCACGCCCTGCCCGGCGGCCTCGGTCAGCTCCACGTCCGGCTCGCCGATCTTCCCGGCCAGCAGGGTGGACAGCATGATCCGGTTGTACGCCCGGTGCGGCTCCGCCCCGAGCACGGTGATCTTCCGGTCCCCGCCCCGGGCGTGCAGTTCGGCGGCGATCCGCGCGCCCGCCATCCCGTAGTCGACGATGACGATCCTCATGCCTTCTCCACCCGGACCGCACAGATCTTGAACTCGGGCATCCCGGAGACCGGGTCGACGGCGTCGTTGGTGACCGAGTTGGCCCGGGCGGCGCCCGGCCAGTGGAACGGGGCGAAGACGGTGTCCGGCCGGATCGCCGGGCTGAGCCGGGCCGGCGCGCGCAGCTCACCCCGGCGCGAGACCACCCGTACCGCGTCGCCCTCCGCGACGCCGAGCCGGTCGGCCAGGTCCGGGTGCAGCTCGACGAAGCCCTCCGGGGCGGCCCGGCGCAGCGCGTCGATCCGGCGGGTCTGGGTGCCGGACTGGTATTGGGCGAGCACCCGGCCGGTGGTGAAGTGCAGCGGGTAGTCGGCGCACACCTCCTCGGCGGCCGGCCGGTGCGTCACCGGGTGGAAGCGGGCCCGCCCGTCCGGCGTCGGGAAGGACTCGGTGAAGAGCCGGGGCGTGTCCGGCCCCTCCGGGTCCGGGCAGGGCCAGAAGACGCCCTCGTCCCGTTCGACCCGCTCCCAGGTGACCCCGGCGTAGTCCGCCGGCCCGCCGGCCGAGGCCCGCCGCAGCTCCTCGAACACCACCTGCGGATCAGCCGGAAACCGCTCCGCCGCCTCGGGTGTTGGCCGGGGCCCCCGGTTATGCGTTCGGCGATAGGAAGGAGCCCCTCCTGCCAGGCGGGCGGCCAGGGCGGCGAGCACCTCCAGGTCGGTGTGGACGCCCGGTGGGGGCTCGCGCAGCGCGCGGCGGCGCAGCACCCGGCCCTCCAGGTTGGTCATCGTGCCGTCCTCCTCGGCCCACTGCGCGACGGGCAGCACCACGTCGGCCAGCTCGGCCGTCTCGGAGCGCAGGAAGTCCGCCACCACCAGCAGGTCGAGGTCGCGCAGCCGGGACTCGACCCGGGCCGCCCGGGGCGCGGACACCACCGGGTTGGAACCGAAGACCAGCAGCGCCCGGGGGCCGGTCGCGGTGCCGAGGGAGTCCAGCAGGGCGTACGCGGGCACGCCGGGTCCGGGCAGGTCGCTCACGGGTATGCCCCAGACCCGCGCCACGTGCTCGCGGGCCGCCGGGTCGTCGATCCGCCGGTACCCGGGGAGCTGGTCGGCCTTCTGCCCGTGCTCCCGCCCGCCCTGGCCGTTGCCCTGCCCGGTCAGGCAGCCGTACCCGGAGCCGGGGCGGCCGGGCAGGCCGAGGGCGAGGGCGAGGTTGATGAAGGCGGTGACGGTGTCGACGCCCTTGGCGTGCTGTTCCGCGCCCCGGGCGGTGAGGATGATCGCCCGGTCCACGGTGGCCAGTGCGCGGGCGGTGGCCTCCAGGTCGGCCACCGGCACTCCGGAGAGGCGTTCCACCTCGGCCGGCCAGTACCCGGCCACGGTCCGCCGGACCTCGTCGAAGCCGCTGGTCCGGTCGGCCACGTACGTCCGGTCGAGCCAACCCTCGGTGAGCGCGATGTGCAGCAGTGCGTTGGCCACCGCCAGGTCGGTGCCGGGCAGCGGTTGCAGGTGCCGGTCGGCCTGCCGGGCGGTTGCGGTGAGCCGGGGGTCGACCACGATCAGCCGGCCGCCCCGGGCGCGCTGGTCGGCGAGGTGGCGCAGCAGCGGCGGCATGGTCTCGGCCGGGTTCGCGCCGACCAGCAGCAGGGTGTCCGCCCGACCGAGGTCGGCGAGGGGGAAGGGCAGCCCCCGGTCGACGCCGAAGGCGCGCAGCCCGGCCGCGGCGGCCGAGGACATGCACCACCGGCCGTTGTAGTCGATGTGCCGGGTACGCAGCGCCACCCGGGCGAACTTGCCGAGCGCGTACGCCTTCTCGTTGGTCAGCCCGCCGCCGCCGAAGACCGCGACCGCGTCCGGCCCGTGCCGGTCCTGGACGGCGCGGATCGCGGCGACCACCCGGTCGAGGGCCTCGTCCCAGGTCGCCCGGCGCAGCGGTGCGCCGGGCCGGTCCCGCAGCAGCGGGCTGGTCAGCCGGTCGGGATGGTCGAGCAGGTCGGCGGCGGTCCAGCCCTTCTGGCACAGGCCGCCGCGGTTGGTGGGGAACGGCCGAGGGGCAACCTCGATCCGCGGCCCGCCCTCCCGCAGCACCATGCCGCACTGGAGCGCGCAGTACGGGCAGTGCGTGGCGACCTCCCGGGTCCCTCGCCGCGTTGTCACGCGTGCACCGTCTGTCATGTCGGGAAAGCGTGCCGCCGGGCGGTTTCCGGTCCGGGTCCCGTCTGTTTCGGTCCTGTCAAGAGCGCCTCACACCGCACGGGAGTGACGGACCGGACGGCCAGGTTTAGAATGTGAGACAACAGTCTTGGATAGTGGGAGGCGCGATGAGTGTGGCGGACGCGTTCGACGCGGTGGCGGGGGTCTACGACGAGGCCCGGCGCCGGCTGGTGCCCTGCTTCGACGCCTTCTACGGCGCCGCGGTCGAGGTCGCCGCGCCGCCGCTGCGGGCGGCGCTCGCCTCGGGGCGTACCCCGGAGGTGCTGGACCTGGGCGCGGGCACCGGCCTGCTCTCCCTGCTGATCGCGGCGGCGGTCCCCGGCGTCCGGCTGACCCTGGTCGACGCCGCGCCGGGCATGCTGGCGGTGGCCACCGGCCACCTGGCCGCCCGTGGGGTGCCGCACCGGACGGTGCTCGCCGACCTGACCGACCCGCTGCCCGCCGGCCGGTACGACGCGGTGGTCTCCGCCCTGGCCATCCACCACTTGGACGACGATGGCAAGCGGGCGCTCTACCGGCGGGCGGCCGAGGCGCTGGTGCCCGGCGGGGTGTTCGTGAACGCCGAGCAGGTCGCCGGGCCGACCCCGGCGCTGGACCGGCGCTACGACGAGGTCTGGACGGCCCGGATCACCGAACTGGGCTCGGACGCCGAGGAGATCGCGGCGGCCCGGGAACGGATGCGGCACGATCGGCCGGCGCCGGTGGCCGACCAGTGCGGCTGGCTCACCGACGCCGGCCTGACCGACGTGGACTGCTTCTTCAAGGAGTGGCGGTTCGCCGTCTTCGGCGGTCGTCGCCCGTGACGCTCAGCGCACCTTCGGTTCGACCGTCGCGGTGAACCGGGTGACCTGGGTAGGGACCCGGGCGCCCCGTTTCGTCGAGTGGACCTCGGTCCGGGTGTTCACCCGCAGGTCCAGGCGGGTGACCTGGCCCGCGACGATCCGGACGGGCACCCGTACCGGCTCGGGCGCGGCCACCTCCGCACCGCCCGGCGCCCGCATCTCGACCGTCACCTCGTGCTCACCGGGCGGGAGACGGTAGGCCCAGGTCCGCCACGAGAACGGGCGCCGCTCGCCGTCGATCGACAGCACCGGCCAGGGGATCCAGGAATTCGGGTCCTCCGCCGGCTCGGACACCACGCCCAGCCCGTTCCACCGGTACTCCTGCGCCGAGACGCCGGTGACCACGAGGGCCCCCCGCCCGGCGTCGGTCAGCCCGGCCGGCGGTTCGCCGTCGCCGAGGAACATCCCCCGGTCGGCGTCCCGCACGTCGCCGGTGGACTCGTACGACGCCGCCACCCGGCGGCGCCGATCGATCGCGCGCTTGCCCCGGCTCACCAGCAGGGTCAGGCCGACGAGCCCGGCGATCAGGCCGGCCGCCGCGGCGGCGGCCACCGGCGGGCTCAGCTTGCCGGGGAGCAGCGGGAACGAGGACGTGGCGAGCAGCGGCAGCACGAAGACCCAGGCGCCGGGCCCCGGCCGCCGGCGCACCGGAGGGCGGGCCAGCATCCCCTCGACGGTGCCGTACGACGCGGGCATGAAGTACTCGAGCTCGGCGACCTCACCGGGACGGACGCTGACCCGGCGGACCGACTCGGCGGAACCCGGCCCGCGTACCTCGACCAGGTGCTCGCCCGGCTCGACGACGGTGACCATGCGGCCATAGCCGCGCCACATCGGGCGGTCATCCACCCCGACCGCCTTCAGTTGCAGCCAGGTGGCCGGGTCGGACCCCCGGGTCCGCACCCGGACCGACACGCCGGCCATGCCCGGTGGCAGTGCGGGGGCCGGCCCGCCCACCGGCCACGGCACCACGGGCGCCTCCGGGTAGCCCCCCGGGGGCGTCATCTTCTCCCAGCGGTTCACTTCGTCACGTCCAGGGCGTCGTCGATCTGCTGGTCGGACATCGAGGAGTCGCCGGCCGTCAGGTACTTCGTGAGCCCCGTCTCGGCGTTCACCCCGGGGCCGACGTAGCCGCCGGGATCCCGCAGGACGCTCCCGGTGATCCGGAACGCCGTCGACAGGGTGGCGCTGGAACCCCGGAACTGCACCACGCTCTTGCCGACGTTGGCCATGAGGCCCGCGGGGAGGACCCGGGCCATCAGGTCCCGGATCCGCAGCAGCAACTGGACGACCCGGTCCATGACCCGCACGGCCCGGGTGGTGGCCACCGTCGCCTGCACCCCGGTCGCCGCCCCGGCGGCCGCCACCGAGCCACCCATGGTCGGCGCCGCCGCGGCCATGGCTATCGCCCACTCGACGATCATCCACTCGATCAGGGTCGCCAGGATGCCGATGATGATCTGCTGGGCGGCAGCCATGAGCTTCGAGAAGAGGATGAGCAGCCCCGAGATGGAGGCCGCTTCCCCACCGGTCGCCTCGATCGCGTCGGCGAACTCCAGCAGGCGGGTCTTGGCGGCGGCCGCGTCCCGGCCGGCCCACTCGATCAGCTCGTCGGTGGCGGCCTGCCGGACGGCCGCGGCCAGCGGCACCAGCGCCTTGCCGAGCTGCTCCCACTGCTCGGCGTACGGCTCCATCCGCTCGGCGTTGCCGGTGACCAGGCTGAGCAGGTCCTCCAATGGCTGCACGAAGTCGATGAGGAAGGTCAGGCCGGCGGAGATGAGCCAGTTCAGCGGGTCGATCCAGACCGCCACCCCGTTCGCGGCGAAGTCCAGGACGCCCGCCTTGATGTCCGTCCACTCCCCCTCGGAGATGCCGGTGTAGAGGTTCTTGGCCGCCTCGGCCATGGGGAGGACGGAGTCCCACTTGTAGTCGATCGCGTCGGTGATGCCGAGGTTGCCGGCGTACTGGCCGCCGTCGTCGCTGTTGTTGCTCAGGTAGGCGTCGTTGTCGTCGGTGGTCGTCACGAGGGGTCGCTCCCGTTGTCGGTGGCCGCGGCGCCGGTCACTTGCCGCCGGAGAGTTTGTCCTGGAACCGCTCGAACGCCTGCTCCAACGCCTGCTGCAACGCCGCGTCCAACTCCTGGTAGCGGTCGGCGCTCGCCTTGATGGCGCCGCCCTGCGAGTGCAGCGCCTTCGAGATCGTCCGGATGTGGTCCCGCGCCTGTTCCGCCGTCCCGTCGTACGTGCCCTTCATGAACGCCGCCCCGAGGGCGCCCCAGAGCACGTCCGGCGGATCGGCCTTCGCCAGGCCGTCGGCGATCTGGTCGGCGCTCGTGGCGAGCGCCTTCAGCACCTCGGCGGTGCTGGTCAGCTTGTCGGTCGGGACGACGATGCCGTCACCCACGTCGGTCTCCTCTCGGCCCGGTCACCAGAGCCGCCCCGGGCGCTGGTCGACGATGTCGCGGACGTGCTCGGGGATCGCCTCGCGGACCAGGTCGACGGTGGGGACGCCACCCAGCTCGGTGCCGAGCTCCGCGAGCTTGAGCGCACGGGCCGCCTGGGCCTCCCGGATCGCGCCGAGGATCATCCCGGCGAGCAGGCCGCCGTGCCGCAGCGCCGCGTCCGCGATGTCCACCGTGGCCACCTGGCCGTTCTCATCGACCACGACCCGTACGCCGCCGTCCGAGGAGAACGCCTCGCCGGACAGCCCGCCGGCCTGCTCGGCGAACCGCTCGTAGCGCTCCACCATCGCCTGGTTGCGCTGCCGGATCCCGTCCAGGAACGCCAGCACCTCGTCCGGGTGCCCGAACTCGCGTGGCTGCCCGGTCATGCGCCCGCGTCCTCGTCCTTGTCCAGCTCCGCCCGGAGCTGCGCGGCGGTCGGCAGCGGCGCGAACGGATCCCGGGTACGCCCGCCGGTCAGCTCGCTGAGCGTCTCCGCCAGGTCGCGCTGGAGCACCAGGTTCGCCTCGCGGATCGTGCGGACCACCAGCTCGCCCAGTTCGGCCCCGGGATACCGGAAGGCGCGCGAGCTGAGGTGCAGCTCGCGGACCGCGCCGCCCGGACCGACGACGACGGTGACCGCGTGGTCCTCGCTGGTCAGCTCTGTCGACGCCGCGGCGACCGCCTCCCGTATCCGTCTCGCTCGTTCGGCGATGGCCTGCGGCTCCACGGGTGGTGCTCCCTCCCGATCCGGTGGTGGGCCGATCCGGATCATGGAGAACCCTAGAGGTGGGTGGTATGCCCTGTCCGCCCCGGACGGTCGGCTGAACGGCTGAACGGCCCACCCGGGCGATCGGTCCGATGCCGGCTGCCCTGTCCCGCGGTGTCCGGTTCGCCGATCGGTGCGAGCGGGGATGACTGCTGGTAATACCAATGGGTAATCTGTCCGGCATGACCGCGAAGGTGACGCTGTCGTTCTCGGACGACACGATCGAGGAGGCGCGCCGGTTCGCCAAGCGGGAAGGGCTCTCCCTCTCCGCCTGGATGGACCAGGCCGCCCGGGAGAAGGCGCTGCGCGAGGTCTTCACCGCGCACGCCGCCGCCGTCGGCCGCGCCGGCTTCGACCTGGAGTCCGCCGCCCTGGCCGACGCCCAGGAGGCGGCGATGGTCGACGACGCCCTCTTCGGCGGCGGACGCCCGCGTGCTGCGTAGGGGTGAGGTCTGGCGCATCTCCGGCGCCCGGGAACGGCTCGGACTGGTGATCAGCTCCGATGTCTACAACTCCACCGACGTGCCGATCGTGATCGTGGCCGAGGTGGTCGAGGAGTCGCTGCTGCGAGACTCGCCCCTCGCCGTACCCATGGGCGGGTACGTGGTGATGCCCGACCGGCTCTCCTCGCCCATGAAGAAGTGGTTCACCGAGTGCGTGGACGTCGCCGACACCGAGACCATGCAGCGGGTGGGCCGGGCGCTGCGCATCCTCCAGGAGATCTGAGCCCGCTCACCGCCGGCTCCGGCCGGACGTGCGGTCTCCGTTTCCGGCCCGACCCGCGACGGGCACCGCCGGGAAACCGCCCGTTCCTAGCGTCCCCCTCGTCATCGACGAGGAGGAGTCGCCGTGCGCACGCTCGCTTCCCCCACGACCCTGGCCCCGGACACCGTGGGGGGCCGGCGGCGAATCACCGACTGGCGCCCCGAGGACCCCGAGTTCTGGGACACCACCGGCGCCCCGGTCGCCCGCCGCAACCTGTACGTCTCGATCTTCGCCGAGCACGTCGGCTTCTCCGTGTGGAGCCTCTGGTCGGTGATGGTGCTCTTCCTCGGCCCGGAGTACGGCGTCGACCCGGCCGGGAAGTTTCTGCTCACCGCCGTGCCGGCCGCGCTGGGCGCGGTGCTGCGGCTGCCGTACACCCTGGCGGTGGCCCGGTTCGGCGGGCGGAACTGGACGATCGTCAGCGCGCTGCTGCTGCTGGTGCCGGCGGTGCCGATGGCGCTGCTGATCGAGCCGGGGGTGGCGTACTCGACCTTGATGCTGCTGGCCTGCCTGACCGGGATCGGCGGGGGCAACTTCGCCTCCTCGATGGCGAACATCAACCTGTTCTTCCCGGACCGGCTCAAGGGCCGGGCGCTCGGCCTCAACGCCGGTGGCGGGAACCTCGGCGTGCCGGCGGTGCAGCTCGTCGGGCTGGCGGTGCTGGCCACCGCCGGGGCCGCGTACCCCCGGCTGGTGCCGGCGGTCTACCTGCCGCTGATCGTGCTCGCCGCGCTGGCGGCGGCGCGCTGGCTGGACAACGTTCCCGGGGCGCGCAACGAGCCGGGGGCGCTGCGGGCGGCCGCCCGGGACCCGCACACCTGGGTCATGTCCCTGCTCTACGTCGGCACCTTCGGCTCGTTCATCGGCTTCGGCTTCGCCTTCGGCCAGGTGCTCCAACTCCAGTTCCACGACCGGTTCCCGACCCCGGTCGACGCCGCCTGGCTGACCTTCCTCGGGCCGCTGATCGGCTCGCTGATCCGGCCGGTCGGCGGCCAGCTCGCCGACCGGCTCGGCGGGGCCCGGGTCACCTTCTGGAACTTCGTGGCGATGGCCGCGGGTGCCGGGCTGGTGCTGTACGCCGCGCGCGAGCGGTCGTTCCCGCTCTACCTGGTCGGGTTCCTGGGGCTCTTCGTGTTCTCCGGGATCGGCAACGGGTCGACGTACAAGATGATCCCGGCGATCTTCCGGGCCCGGGCCGCCACCGAGGCGGAGCGGACCGGGGACCGGGAGGCGGCCGAGCGCCGGGCGCGGCGGCTCTCCGGGGCGCTGATCGGCGTCGCCGGGGCGGTCGGCGCCTCGGGCGGGGTGCTGGTGAACGTCGCCTTCCGGCAGTCCTTCCTCGTCGCCGGGAACGCGGACTCGGCCTACCTGGCCTTCATCGGCTGGTACGCGCTCTGCTTCGCGGTGACCTGGGTGGTGTACCTGCGACCGGGGCCGGCTAAGCTTTCCGGGGTGTGACCTGCGCCATGGTGGAAGCGCAGGCCGCGCGGGGTGACACCCCGTTTTGACCTGCCGCCGGGCGGCCGGGTATCGTTGCCTGCTGTTGTACGACATTCAGAGGCGTGCCGCATCAGGTACGCTTGGTCGTTCGTGCGCGCCTGGTCACCTCGGCGCGCGACCCCAGACCGACGACGAGACAAGGTAGACCTGTGCGTACGTACAGCCCGAAGCCGGGTGAGATCGAGCGTCAGTGGCACGTCATCGACGCCTCTGATGTCGTGCTGGGCCGCCTCGCGACCCACGCCGCCACGCTGCTGCGTGGCAAGCACAAGCCGACTTTCGCGCCGCACGTCGACACGGGCGACTTCGTCGTCATCGTGAACGCGGGCAAGGTCGCGCTGACCGGCAACAAGCGCCAGCAGAAGATCGCTTACCGGCACTCGGGTTACCCGGGTGGTCTGAAGCAGGTCGGCTACGAGGAGCTGCTCAGCAAGCGTCCCGAGCGGGCCATCGAGCTGGCCGTGAAGGGGATGCTCCCGCACAACAAGCTCGGCCGTCAGCTGATCAAGAAGCTGAAGGTCTACGCCGGTGCCGAGCACCCGCACGGCGCGCAGCAGCCGGTGCCGTTCGAGATCAAGCAGATCGCGCAGTGAGCGCGGGCGAAGGAAGCAGCATGACCGACATCACCGCCACCGAGGTTGCCCCCGAGGCCACCGAGGCGCCGGCGCCCGTCGCCCGCGCGCCTCGTGGCGACCGGCCGATCCAGACCGTGGGCCGGCGCAAGGAGGCCATCGTCCGGGTCCGCATCGTCCCCGGCAGCGGCAAGATCACCTGCAACGGCCGTGACCTCGAGGCCTACTTCCCGAGCAAGGTGCACCAGCAGCTCATCAAGGACCCGCTGGTGACCGCCGAGAAGGCCGAGGCGTTCGACGTGATCGCCAACCTCCGTGGTGGCGGCACCACCGGCCAGGCCGGCGCGCTGCGCCTCGCCATCGCCCGGGCGCTGATCGTCAGCGAGCCGGACGACCGTCCGGCCCTGAAGAAGGCCGGCTTCCTGACCCGTGACGCCCGGGTCAAGGAGAGCAAGAAGTACGGTCTCAAGAAGGCCCGTAAGGCTCCTCAGTACTCGAAGCGCTGATCACCAGCAGCGCCTTGTACTTCTGACGGACGGCCGGGTCCGCCTCCTCTACGGGGAGGTGGCCCGGCCGTTCGCTTTCCTCTCCTCGCAACGGCGATTCATCGGAGGTTGGCGTATGGGCCGGTTGTTCGGCACGGACGGCGTACGCGGGCGGGCGAACGCGGATCTCACCCCGGAGTTGGCGCTGGCGGTGGCGGTCGCCGCCGCGCACACGCTCGCCGAGTCGGACAAGAGCCATCCGCCGCTCGCCGTGGTCGGCCGGGACACCCGGGCCAGCGGCGAGATGCTGGAGGCCGCCGTGGTGGCCGGGCTCACCAGCGCCGGCGCCAACGTGGTACGCGTCGGCGTGCTGCCCACCCCCGCGGTGGCGTTCCTCACCGCCGAGGCCAAGGCCGACCTGGGCGTCATGCTCTCCGCCTCGCACAACCCAATGCCGGACAACGGGATCAAGCTCTTCGCCGCCGGCGGGCACAAGTTGCCCGACGAGATCGAGATGCGGATCGAGGCGGCGGTCGAGGCGAACGCCGCCACCGCCTGGGAGCGTCCGACCGGTGCCGGTGTGGGCCGGGTGCACGACCTGCTGGACGGCGCCGACCACTACGTCCAGCACCTGGTCGGCACCGTGCCGCACCGGCTGGACGGGATCAAGGTCGTGGTGGACTGCGCCAACGGCGCGGCCGCCGAGGTCGCCCCGGTGGCCTACCGGGAGGCCGGCGCCGAGGTGATCGCGATCTGCGCCGAGCCGGACGGGCTCAACATCAACGACGACTGCGGCTCCAACCACCTGGACGCCCTGCGGGCCGCCGTGGTGGAGCACGGCGCCCACCTGGGCATCGCCCACGACGGCGACGCCGACCGCTGCGTGGCGGTCACCGCCGACGGCGACGAGGTCGACGGCGACCAGGTGATGGCGATCCTGGCCCTGGCCATGCGCGAGGCCGGCGCGCTGACCGAGGACACCCTCGTCGCCACCGTGATGAGCAACCTTGGCCTGAAGCTCGCCATGTCCGCCGAGGGCATCCGGCTGCTCGAGACCAAGGTCGGCGACCGGTACGTGCTGGAGGAGCTGCGCGCGTCCGGGCTGGCCCTGGGCGGCGAGCAGAGCGGCCACATCGTCATGCCCGCATACGCCACCACCGGCGACGGCGTGCTCACCGGCCTGCACCTGATGTCCCGGATGGCCGCCACCGGCAAGTCGCTCGCCGAGCTGGCCGCCGTGGTCACCAAGCTGCCCCAGGTGCTGATCAACGTGCCGGTGGGCGACCGGACCGTGGGCTCCGCCGCGCCGGCCGTCCGGGCGGAGGTGGAGCGGGCCGAGGCCGAGCTGGGCGAGACCGGCCGGGTGCTGCTGCGCCCCTCCGGCACCGAGCCGCTGGTCCGGGTCATGGTCGAGGCGGCCACCGAGGCAACCGCCCGTTCGGTGGCGGAGCGGATCGCCGAGCAGGTACGCACCGCCAGCCCGGCCGGCTGACCACCATTCCGGCTCATCCGGGCGCGGCGGGATCCTCCCGTCGCGCCCGGTGCCGTTTCCGATTCGACTCCGCCCGCCCCCGCCGGCCGTAGGTCACCTGCACATCAACGCCCGGTCCGCCGCGGTTCTGGGTGGTCGCACGCTACGAACTTAATGACGTGAACGGATCAGCCAGGTTGCCCGCCTGGTCGCGGCCTTCCGCCACCGGCTGGGTCGCCCGGGCTACCCGTCGACCGCCTGGTCGGGCGGGGCCGGGCTCAGCGCGGCGACAGCCGGCGCAGGAAGCGGTCGGCCAGATCGACCACGTGGTCGGCGTCCAGTTCCAGTGCCGGGGCGGCCACCGTCACCTCGGCCAGCGCAGTGCCGGGCACCTCGCTGTCCCGCCAGCCGCCGACGAACCACGCCTTCTCCTCCTCGGCGAGGACGAGGTTGGCGGCGTTGAGGGCGTCTGCCGGGTGCGGCAGCCACAGCCGGAACTGGTGCGTGTGCGGGGGCTCCGGATGGACGCGCGCCCCGGGAAGGGTGGCCAGGGCCCCGGCCACCACCTGCGCGTGCGCCACGTAGCCGGCGAGCCGGGGCAGCTCGTCCGCCAGGCCGGCGAGCCCGGCGAGGGCGGCCGGCCACTGCTGGAAGAGGTTCCCGCCGTAGCGGTGCCGCCAGGCCCGGGCGTACGCGACCAGCTCCGCCGAGCCGGCCAGCGCCGCACCGGAGTGGCCGCCGAGGGACTTGTAGAACGAGACGTACGTGCTGTCGGCCAGCGCAGCGATCTCGGCCGGCGAACGACCCAGGTGGACGCTGGACTCCCAGAGCCGGGCGCCGTCCAGGTGCACCCGGGCGCCCCGCTGCCGGGCCGCCCCCACCACGGCGACCAGCTCGTCCCAGGTCGGCAGGACGAACCCGGCGTCCCGCAGCGGCAGCTCCAGCAGCAGCGTGCCGATCGGCTCGTCGAGCGCGGTCACCTCGTCGGCGGTCGGATTGCGCGGGGCGCTCGTGGTCAGCACCGCGCGCAGGCCGCCGAGGACGGCGTACGCGTCCCGCTCGTGCAGCAGCGGGTGGCTGAGCGGGTGCAGACCGACCCCGTCCCGGCCGGTCAGCTCGGCGCCGTAGCGCATGGCGACCTGCTGGGCCATGGTGCCGGTGGGGAAGAAGGCGACCGCCTCGGTGCCGAGCAGTTCACCGACGCGGCGTTCCAGCTCCTCGACCGCCCCGCCCGCACCGTAGAAGTCGGGCAGCAGGTCGTCGGCCGCGACCGCCCGGAGCGTTGCCAGCTGTTCCACCACGGAGGTCGGCCGGACGCCGGAGAGCACCGTGCCGCAGCCGCGCAGCGCGGTGAGCCGGCGGACCCGGTCGGCGTACCCGTCGCTCATGCCGACACCTCGCTGCCGTCCTCCTTCGTCAGCCCGCGCAGCCGGTCCACCGCCTCGGTCAGCACCTCCGGGCGCTTGCAGAAGGCGAACCGGACCAGCCGCCGCCCGGCCTCGACGTCGTCGTAGAAGACCTGTGTCGGCACCGCCACCACGCCGCAGCGCTGCGGCAGCGACCGGCAGAACTCCACCCCGTCCCGGCCGCCGAGCGGGGTGACGTCGGCGGTGACGAAGTATGTGCCCTCGGGGGCGAGCACGTCGAACCCGGCGTCGGCGAGCCCGGCGACGAGCTGGTCCCGCCGTCGCTGCAGATCGTCCCGGAAGCCGGTGAAGTACGCGTCGGGCAGGCCGAGCGCCAGCGCGACGGCCGGTTGCAGCGGCCCGGCGTTGACGAAGGTGAGGAACTGCTTCACCCGCAGCACCGCGGAGACCAGCGGCGCGGGTCCGCTCACCCAGCCGACCTTCCATCCGGTGCAGGAGAAGGTCTTGCCGGCCGAGGAGATCCGCAACGTCCGCTCCCGCATTCCGGGGAGCGTCGCCAGCGGCACGTGCGGGGCGGCGGCGTCGGTGAACACCAGGTGCTCGTACACCTCGTCGGTGACCGCGTACGCGTCGTGCGCCTGGCACAGCTCGGCGACCAGGGCCAGCTCGTCGCGGGTGAACACCTTGCCGGTCGGGTTGTGCGGGGAGTTCAGCAGCACCAGCCGGGTGCGCGGCCCGAACGCGGCGCGCAGCTCCGCCGGGTCGAAGCCGTACCGGCCGTCGCCGGCGGGACGCAGCGTGACCGGGCGGCGGACGGCGCCGGCCAGTGCGATCGACGCCGCGTACGAGTCGTAGTACGGCTCGAAGCAGATCACCTCGTCACCCGGCTCGCACAGGGCGAGGATGCTGGCGGCGATCGCCTCGGTGGCGCCCGCGGTCACCACGATCTCGCCGTCCGGGTCGTACGCCAGATCCCAGAAGCGGCGCTGGTGGGCCGAGACGGCCGCGCGCAGCGCCGGGATCCCCGGGCCCGGCGGGTACTGGTTGTGGCCGGAACGCAGCGCCTCGGCGGCCGCCGCGAGCATCTCCGGCGGGCCGTTGGTGTCCGGGAAGCCCTGGCCGAGGTTGACCGCCCCGGTACGCACGGCCAGCGCGGACATCTCGGCGAAGATGGTGGTGCCGAACGGCCGCATCCGGGCCACCAGCGGATCGGTCGTCGTCACGCGGGCCAGCCTACGGCCCGCCGCCAGCGCCGCAAGCCCGCCGTTCGGCCGGCGGCGTCACCAGCCGAAGCAGGTCGCCCCGTAGACGCCCGAATCCCGGGAGACGACCTTCCCGTCGATGGTGATCGAGCAGGTCACCTTGTCGTCGCTCGCCAGGCCGGCGGGCGAGGCGATGACCTGCACCCGCTCGCGGTCGTTGGCGGTGATCGCCAGCCGCCACGGCGACCGCAGTCCCTCGTACTGGTGGAAGTCGCCGTTCGCGTCGTAGAACTGCACGTCCACCAGGACGGCGCCGGTCGCCTCGTAGACGACGGTCAGCTGCCCGGGCCCGCCCGACGGCGTGGTGGCGGGGCTCGACTGCCCGGCGCCGGCGGTGACGTCCTCCTCCGGGTCGCCGTAGCCCGGGTCGCCGTACGGCTCCGCGGACGTCCCCGGATCCTCGTACCAGCTGCTCAGCACGCCCAGGCCGACACAGCCGCAGAAGACCAGCACGAGGACGGTGGTCACCGCGACCACGATCGCCGCGACCCGGCCGCCGTTCGTTCGGGCCGGTGGCGCACCGGGGTACGCGTACGGCGGCGGGTAGCCCGGCGGCGGCCAGCCCGGTGTGGGGTACCCGGGCCAGAGTTGAGCCGGCGACGGGACGGGCGGGACGGCCGGCCGCGGCGCGCCGACCTGGCCGGACGATCCGGCGGGGGCCGGGGCGCCGGTGGCGCTCGAAGGGCCGGTGGTGGCTGGGGTGCCGGCGGTGGCTGGGGTGGCGGTGGTGCCAGGCGTGTCCGTCGTGCCAGGCCATCCCGTGGTGCCCGCCGTGCCGGTCGGGTCCGGCGACCAGGGGCGAGGCGACCACGGCGTCGGCGACCAGGCCGCTGGCGGCGCCCACGGCTGCGGGGCGGCGAGCGGGTCCGGCGGAGTCCAGGACCCGGGTGCCGGTGGGGTGGTGGGATCGGGGTGGCCCCCGTCGGCCGGCGGCTCGGGGGTCGGCGTTGGTTCGGACATCAGGTCAGCTCGCAGGGGACGCGTGGGACGGCCGGTGCGGTGGTGGGGGACCCCGACCAGGGCCCTCAATGTACGGCCCGGGGGCAATTCCGGGCGGCCCCGCGCCCCACCCGTCGGGGCGGACCCGTGCATTCCGCCCTGCCTCGACGTCCGGATCGGAGGTGGATGCCGTCCGGGTGAGCGCGTGCCCGGAGGCCGCTCGCCCGGGTGATTCGTCCGATCCTTGCCCTCCGGCCACCCGTTCGCTCAGATTCAATGATTGTTTACCCGCTTTCCGAGCACGCATCGTGAGCGAAACTGGGTTAGGCTGCGGACCATGTGTGGAATCGTGGGTTACGCCGGCGCGCGCCCGGCGCTCGGCATCGTGCTGGACGGACTGCGGCGGCTGGAATACCGCGGCTACGACTCGGCCGGCGTGGCCGTCGTCTGCGACGACGAGCTGCTGGTCGAGAAGAAGGCCGGCAAGCTGGCCAACCTGGAGAAGGTCCTCGCCGAGCGCGCGGCCAGCGATCCGGAGTCCTGCGCGGCCAGCCCGATCGGCATCGGCGACGGCACCACCAGCATCGGCCACACCCGGTGGGCCACCCACGGCGGGCCGACCGACCGCAACGCCCACCCACACCTGTCCCCGGACGGCCGGGTCGCCGTGATCCACAACGGCATCATCGAGAACTTCGCCCGGCTCCGCGCCGAGCTGGAGGCCGACGGCGTCGAGTTCGCCAGCGACACCGACACCGAGTGCGCCGCCCACCTGCTGGCCCGGTCGCTGGCCGAACTGCGCGCGGCCGGCGAGGTCGACAGCCCGCAGCTGCTCGCCTCCGCCATGCGGCTGGTCTGCCAGCGGCTCGAGGGCGCCTTCACCCTGCTCGCCGTCGACGCCGGGATCCCCGGCGCGGTGGTCGGCGCCCGGCGCAACTCGCCCCTGGTCGTCGGCCGCGGTGACGGGGAGAACTACCTGGCCAGCGACGTGGCCGCGTTCATCGAGCACACCCGCGACGCGGTCGAGCTGGGTCAGGACCAGATCGTCCTGATCACCCCGGACGACATCCAGATCACCGACTTCGCCGGCCAGCCCGCCACCGGCAAGGACTTCCACATCGACTGGGACTCCTCCGCCGCCGAGAAGGGTGGCTACGACTGGTTCATGCTCAAGGAGATCGAGGAGCAGCCGCAGGCGATCGCCGACACGCTGCTCGGCCGGCTCACCGAGACCGGTGAGATCGCCCTCGACGAGGTCCGCCTCAGCGAGCAGGACCTGCGCGACGTCGACAAGATCTTCATCGTCGCCTGCGGCACCGCCTACCACTCCGGCCTGGTCGCCAAGTACGCCATCGAGCACTGGACCCGGATCCCCTGCGAGGTGGAGCTGGCCAGCGAGTTCCGTTACCGCGACCCGGTGCTCGACCGCTCCACGCTGATCGTGGTGATCTCGCAGTCCGGCGAGACCATGGACACCCTGATGGCCCTGCGCCACGCCAAGGAGCAGAAGGCCCGGGTGCTGGCCATCTGCAACACCAACGGCTCCACCATCCCGCGCGAGTCCGACGCCGTCCTCTACACCCACGGCGGCCCGGAGATCGCGGTCGCCTCGACCAAGGCGTTCCTCACCCAGCTGGTCGCCTGCTATCTGATCGGCCTGCACCTGGCCCAGGTGCGCGGGATCAAGTTCGCCGACGAGGTGGGCGCGGTCGTCGCCCAGCTCCAGGAGGTGCCGGGCAGGCTGCGCGAACTGCTCGACCGGATCGAGCCGGTCCGGGAGCTCGCCCGCGACCTGAAGTCCGAACCGACCGTGCTCTTCATCGGCCGGCACGTCGGCTACCCGGTGGCGCTGGAGGGTGCGCTGAAGCTCAAGGAGCTGGCGTACATGCACGCCGAGGGCTTCGCCGCCGGCGAGCTGAAGCACGGCCCGATCGCGCTGATCGACAAGGGCACCCCGGTCATCTGCATCGTGCCGTCGCCGATCGGTCGGGGCATGCTGCACGACAAGGTCGTCTCCAACATCCAGGAGGTGCGGGCCCGCGGCGCCCGCACCATCGTGATCGCCGAGGAGGGCGACCAGGCGGTCGTCCGCTACGCCGACCACCTGATCTACGTGCCCCGGGTGCCCACCCTGCTGGCGCCGCTGGTGACCACGGTGCCGCTCCAGGTGCTCGCCGCCGAGATCGCCGCCGCTCGCGGGCACGACGTCGACCAGCCGCGCAACCTGGCCAAGTCGGTCACCGTCGAGTAGTCCACCCTGACCGGGCCCCTCCGCCCACGGTGGAGGGGCCTCGTCATGTCCGCACCCGCCGCGCTCATCGGCCCAGCACGATCCGGGCCATCCCGTCCAGCGCCGGGTTGCCGGGCTCCCAGTAGCCGGCGTGGCCGTAGCGGCCGCTGGGGAAGCGTCGGCCGCCGAAGCCGGGGTCGCTCGGGTCACGCCCGAACCACAGCTCGGGGTCGCGCCGGTCCAGCACCGCCGCCACCGGGCCGAGCGGTGTCCCCGCCAGCACCGCCCGGCGGGCCAGCTCGTCCGGTGGCCGGGCCAGCCGGATCACGTCGTCCGGCGCCGTGCTGGCCCAGACCTGGCCGGGAGGCATCCGCAGCTCGCGCGCGTGGTCGACCCCGGTGCCGGGGGAGCCGACGAAGACCAGTGCGTCCGCGCTCAGCCCGTGGTCGCGGGCGGCGGTGCCGACCACCAGCGAGCCGTAGCTGTGGCCGAGCACGGTCTGCCGGGCCGGCGGACCCTCGTGCGAGGCGCGCAGCCCCTCCTGGAACCGGTGCAGCGCCGGCCCGGCGTCCTCGGCCTGCCCGGCCCGGGCCGCCTCGGGCAGGAAGTCCGGTGCGTCGTAGTCCAGCCAGAGCACCGCCGCCGTCTCCTCGCCCGGCCCGAGCGCGGCGCACCGGTCCAGCACCCGGGCGGCCCGGCCCAGCTCGCCGGGGGCGTCGGCGAGGTCCGCGGTCATGCCCGGGACGTACGTCAGCACCGCCGTGGCCCGGTCCGGGTTGCCCAGCGCCACCACGGCCCGCCCGTCCCCGGTCGGGTCGAGCCCGAGCAGGTACGCCCGGGGCGCCCCCGGCGCGGCCAGCCGTTCGGTGAGCGCGTCGAGGCCGCGCAGGGCCGCCTCCACCCGGGCGAGCCGGGCCAGCCGGGCCAGCTCGGGCAGCCCCGGCGGCAGCGGGCGCAACAGGGCCGCGCGGGCGGCGGCCAGCCCCGCCCGCCGCTCGGCCAGCAGCAACCGGTTGGCCTGGTCCCGAGCCGCCACCGGCACCCCGTCGAGGCCACCGACCCGGGCCGGCTCGTGGCCGACCAGCCAACGGCGCTCGGCCGGGGTGAGCCCGGCCCACCAGCGGCTCACCTCGGCCGGACCGGCGCCGGGTGCCGGTCGCCGGCCCGGCGGGACGCTCACCCAGCCGGTGACCGCCGCCGTGGCCAACTCGCCCAGCCGGGCGGCGGCTTCCCGGTCCGCCCCGTCGGCCAGCGCCAGCGCGTCGCGCAGCTCGGCCGCCACCTGGGCCACCTCGGCGCCCACCGGGGCGGCGGGACGCGGGCGGTCCGGATCGGGCCGGACCGCCCCCACCCGGTCCACCAGCAGGCCGCCCGCGTCGGCGTGCGCCACGGCGGCGGCGAGTCGGGCCTTCGCCGTGCCGAGCCGGACGGCGAACTCGGCGAGCACCTGGTCGACCTCGACCAGCGCGGGCAGCACCTCGGTCAGCTCGCCGCGCAGTGCCCCGATCCGCCCCTGCGCCGCGGCGGCGGCCCCGCCGGACCAGCCGGTACGCAGGGCGGTCAGCCGGGCGGCCAGCCCGTCGGCCCGCTGCCGGACCGGGCCGACCAGCCCCCGCCAGGCCGCCCCGGCCCGGCTCCAGGCACCCGGGTCGGCCCGCCAGAGCTGGGCGTACTCGACCAGGGCGGGGCCGCTCACCGGGGGATCCCGGCCAGCCGTCGGGCGGCCCGCTCGTCGGTCGCCTGGTAGCCGTCGGCGGCGCTGCGGACCGCCTCGGCGGTGTCCGCCACCCGGGCGGCGAGCGTCCCGCACCAGCGGTGCACCGCCGCCTCCAGCTCGGCCAGCGCGGCCCCGGCCCGCCAGCCGTCGGCCGGCACCACCAGCCCCGGCGTCCCGGCCAGCCCGTGCGCCAGCCGGTAGGCGTCGTCGCCCAGCTGGCGGGCGACCCCGCGCAGCAGCTCCGGCTCGACGGTGAACGGCTCCTCGGTCATCGGTGGACTCCCCGGGGAACAGGCCGTCGGCGGGACCCACCGGCGGCGACACGAACGATCGGGCAACCGGGACGCTAAGCGGCGCCCGCCGGCCCGCACCGGCCCTGTGGACAACCGGCGGTGGGCGTACCCCCGGGTTGTCCACAGGCGTTGTCCACCGCGCAGCCGGTGGCTAATCTGCGGCCGCGACCGCCGGTAGGGTGAGGCCCGTGATCGTGGCTGTCGGCATCGACGTCGTGCTGGTGGACCGGTTCGCCCGGGCCCTGGCGCGGACACCGCTGCTCGCCGACCGCCTGTTCACCGAGGCCGAGCGGTTCACCCGCGCCGGCAACCCGCGCTCGCCCGAGTCGATGGCCGCCCGGTTCGCCGCCAAGGAGGCGGTCGCCAAGGCGCTCGGCGCGCCGGGCGGGCTGCGCTGGCACGACTGCGAGATCGTGTCGGATCCGGACGGTCGGCCCTGGCTGACCGTCTCCGGCACGGTGGCCGCCGCCGCGGCCGAACGCGGGATCAACCGCTGGCATCTGTCGTTGTCACACGACGGCGGGATCGCGTCGGCCATGGTGGTCGCGGAACGGTGAGGCGACCGGCGGGCCGGCAGGCCCGTTGGGCGGAACGACGAACGGGACGGGGTGGCATGAGACCGGTGTGGCGGGTCGCGGACGTACGCGCGGCGGAGGCCGGCCTGATGGCCACCCTCCCGCCCGGGGCGCTGATGCAGCGGGCCGCCGCCGGGCTGGCCCGCCGCTGCGCGCTGCTGCTCGCCGAGCGGGGCGGCGTCTACGGCGCCCAGGTGCTGCTGCTGGTCGGCTCCGGCGACAACGGCGGCGACGCCCTGTACGCGGGCGCGCACCTGGCCCGCCGTGGTGCCGCAGTCTCCACCCTGCTGCTCACCCCCGGCCGCGCGCACGCCGCGGGGCTGGCCGCGCTGCGGGCCGCCGGCGGACGGCTGGTGGACCGGCCCCCGGCGGTGGTGGACCTGGTGCTCGACGGCATCGTCGGGATCGGCGGCACCGGCGGGCTGCGGGAGACCGCCGAGCAGCTCGCCGCGAGCCTGGCGGAGCGCTCCGGGCGGGACGGCACTCGGGCCACCGTGGTGGCGGTGGACGTGCCGAGCGGCGTCGCGGTGGACACCGGGCACGTGCCGCTCACCGCCGCCGGCCGCCCCTGCGCGGTCCGCGCCGACGTGACGGTCGCCTTCGGGGCGCTGAAGCCGGCCCTGGTGGTCGGCCCGGCCGCCGCGCTCGCCGGGCACGTGGAGCTGGTCGACATCGGGCTGGGGCCGTGGCTGCGCGGGACCCCGGCGCTGCGGGTCACCGAGTGGTCGGACGTGGTCGACTGGTGGCCCCGGCTCGGCCCGTCCTCGGAGAAGTACAGCCGGGGCGTGGTCGGGGTGGCGACCGGCTCGGCCACGTACCCCGGCGCGGCGGTGCTCTCGGTGGGCGGCGCGTTGGCCGGTCCGACCGGCATGGTCCGCTACGCGGGCGGTGCCCGCGCGGAGGTGCTGCACCACCATCCGTCGGTGATCGCCACCGGCCGGGTCGCCGACGCCGGCCGGGTGCAGGCCTGGGTCTGCGGCTCCGGGCTGGGCACCGGCGAGCCGGCCGCCACCGAGCTGCGCGCCGTGCTCAGCGCGCCGGTGCCGGCCGTGCTCGACGCCGACGCGCTCACCCTGCTGGTCGACGGCGCGATGGCGGACCTGCTGCGCAAGCGGGACGCGCCGATCGTGGTGACCCCGCACGACCGGGAGTACGCCCGGCTCTGCGGGGAGACCCCGGGCGCGGACCGGGTGGGAGCCGCGCTGCGGCTGGCCGCCTGGATGAAGGCGGTGGTGCTGCTCAAGGGCGACCGCACGATCATCGGCACCCCGGACGGCCGGGCGTACGTCAACCCGACCGGCACCGCGGTGCTGGCCACCGGGGGCACCGGCGACGTGCTGGCCGGGCTCCTCGGCTCGCTGCTCACCGCCGGGCTGCCGGCCGAGCGGGCGGCCGCCGCGGCGGCGTACCTGCACGGGCTCGCCGGCCGGGAGGCGGCCCGGACCGGGCCGGTGACCGCACCCGACGTGGCGGCCGCGCTCCGCCCGGTGATCGCCCGCCTGGGCTGACGGCGAACCGCCGCCCGCCGCTGGGCCGGCGGTGGGCGCGGCCGGCGGGCGGACCACGCGGCTCCGGGCCACGGTGATCACCGGCGGAAGTAGGCTGGGGGCATGTGGCAGTCGGAGGTGCGCGTCGACCTGGACGCGATCCGGGAGAATGTGGCCCGCCTCAAGTCGGGCACCAGCGCCGAGTTGATGGCGGTGGTGAAGGCCGACGGGTACGGCCACGGCATGGTGCCGGCCGCCCGCGCGGCGCTCGACGCCGGCGCGGACTGGCTCGGGGTCTGCACCCTGGACGAGGCGCTGACCCTGCGCCAGCAGGGGATCACCGCGCCGGTGCTGGCCTGGCTGCTCGACCCGGGGCTGCCGCTGCACGACGGCGTCGCGGTCGGCGTCGACCTGGGCTGCGCCAGCCTCACCCAGCTCGACGAGATGATCGAGGCGGGCCGCCGGGCGTGCCGCCCGGCCCGGCTGCACCTGAAGATCGACACCGGCCTGTCGCGGGGCGGCGCCACCGTCGCCGACTGGCCCGCCCTGCTGGAGGCCGCCGCGAAGGCCCAGGCCGACGGCCTGGTCGAGGTGGTCGGGGTGTGGAGCCACTTCGTGTACGCGGACTCGCCCGGCCACCCCACCATCGACCGCCAGCTCGCCGTCTTCCACGAGGGGCTGGAGATGGCGGAGACGGCGGGGCTGCGGCCCCGCTACCGGCACCTGGCGAACTCGGCCGCCACGCTGACCCGCCCGGACGCCCACTTCGACCTGGTTCGTCCCGGTCTGGCGATCTACGGCCTCTCCCCGGTGGCCGGCGAGCAGTTCGGCCTGCGCCCGGCGATGACCGCCCGGGCCCGGGTGATGCTGACCAAGCGGGTCCCGGCCGGCACCGGCGTCTCCTACGGCCACACCTACCTGACCGAGCGGGAGGCCAACCTGGCCGTCGTCCCGCTCGGGTACGCCGACGGGGTGCCCCGGCACGCCTCGAACACCGGTCCGGTGCAGCTCGGCGGCAAGCGGCGGACCATCTCGGGCCGGGTCTGCATGGACCAGTTCGTGCTGGACTGCGGCGACGACGAGGTGGCGGCCGGGGACGTGGCGACCCTCTTCGGCAGCGGCGCGGACGGCGAGCCCACCGCCGACGACTGGGCCGACGCGGTCGGCACCATCAACTACGAGATCGTGACCCGGTTCGGCGGGGTCCGGGTGCCCCGCGTCTACGACGGCGAACACCCGTGAGTCCACGGTTCCGTGTTCCCCGGCCGCGTACCGCCGCGGGGCGGGTGGCCGGAGTGGTCGGCGCCGCCGTCGGTGTCGCCGCCGCGGGGCTCGCCGCGGGGGTGGTGAGCGAGCGGGTCCTGGTCCGCCGCCTCAAGATTGACCCCACCGACCGGTACGCCCACGAGGACTTCGGCCGGCTGCGGTACGACGAGGCGTACCTGCTGGAGATGCCGGACGGCACGGACATCCACGTGGAGGTGGTCGAGCCGACCCGGCCGGTCGCGGGGCACCCGACCGTGGTGCTGGTGCACGGCTTCTGCCTGGACATGGGGACCTTCCACTTCCAGCGCCAGCTGCTCGCCGACCGGGGCGACTACCGGATCGTGGCGTACGACCAGCCGGGGCACGGGCGCTCGGGAAAGCTGGAGACCGGCGAGTACGACCTGGCCAGGCTGGGCCGGACGCTGCGCCGGGTGCTCGACGAGGTGGCCCCGGAGGGGCCGCTGGTGCTGGTCGGGCACTCGATGGGCGGCATGACGATCATGGCGCTGGCCGAGCTCTACCCGGAGCTGTTCGGCGAACGGGTGGTCGGCACGGTGCTGATGGCCACCTCGGGCGGCCTGCTCGCGGAGACCAAGCTGGTGGCGCCCGCGCTGCTCGGCCGGGTCGGCGCGCCGGTGCTCTACATGATGAGCAACGCCACCCGGTACGGCGGCACGGTGATCGACAAGGCCCGGAAGTCGACGTCCAACGTCGCCTGGCTGCTGACCCGTCGCTACGGCTTCGGCGCCGCGAAGCCCAGCCCGGCGCTGGTGTCGTACGTCGAGACGATGAACTCGCGTACCTCGGCCGACACGGTCACCCGCTACCTGCGCACGCTGGCCACCCACTCGCGCTTCCCGGCGCTGGCCGCGCTGGCCGGTACGCCGGTGCTGGTGATCGTGGGGGACAAGGACATGATCACCCCGGTGACCCACTCCGAGGAGATCGTCCGGCGACTGCCGCACGCCGAGTTCGTGAAGATCCACGACAGTGGGCACGTGGTGATGCTGGAGCACGCCGACGAGGTGAACGCGGCGCTGGAGCGGTTCCTGGAGGGGTTGTGACCGTCGTGGTGGAGCTGAAGACGGTCGACGACACCCGCGAGTTCGGCCGCCGGCTGGCCGGGGTGCTGCACGTCGGTGACCTGCTGCTGCTCAGCGGCCCGTTGGGCGCCGGGAAGACCGCGCTGACCCAGGGCATCGGGGCCGGCCTCGGGGTGCGCGGCGACGTCACCTCGCCGACCTTCGTGATCGCCCGGGTGCACCGACCGGACCCGGCCCGGGGCGGGCGGGTGGCCCTGGTGCACGCCGACGCGTACCGGCTGGGGGAGTCCGCCGACCCGCGCGCCGAGATCGACGACCTGGACCTGGACGCCTCGGTGGAGGAGTCGGTCACCGTGGTCGAGTGGGGCGAGGGCATGGTCGAGCAGCTGGTCGACGCCCATCTGCGGGTCCGCATCGACCGGCGGGAGGACGACACCCGGGTGGTCACGCTGGAGCCGGTCGGCGGCGACTGGGCGGCCCGGCTGGCCACCCTGGACTGACGGCTGTCGTACCCGCTGCCTACAGTGCCCGGGACCGATCAGACCGGCGGAAGGTTGCCGATGCCCCACGACGCCCCCACCCTCGACCTGCTGGCGCTCCTCCCCGACGCGTGGCGCGCGGCGCTCACCCCGCACCTCGACCCGGCCAGCACCACGGCGTTGGCCGAGTTCGTCGCCGGGGAGTACGCGACCCAGACGGTCTTCCCGCCGGTCGAGGACCTGTTCTCCGCCTACCGGCTGTGCGGGCCGGCGGAGTGCCGGGTGCTGATCCTCGGGCAGGACCCCTACCACAAGGCGGGGCAGGCGCACGGGCTGAGCTTCAGCGTGCGCGAGGGGGTGGCGGTGCCGCCGTCGCTGCGCAACGTCTTCAAGGAGCTCGGCGAGGACCTGGGCGTGCCGAAGCCGCGCAGCGGCAACCTGAGCGGCTGGGCGGCGCAGGGCGTGCTGCTGCTCAACTCGGTGCTCACGGTCCGGCAGGCCACCCCGGGCTCGCACGCCAACAAGGGCTGGGAGGAGTTCACCGACGCCACCATCCGCGCCCTGGACGCCCTCGACCAGCGGGTGGTCTTCCTGCTCTGGGGCGGATACGCGCGCAAGAAGGCGGCCCTGGTCACCAACCCGCGGCACGTGGTGCTGGAGGCCGGCCACCCGAGCCCGATGAACCCGCGCGGCTTCCTCGGCAGCCGGCCGTTCAGCGCGGCGAACAAGGCGCTCGCCGACGCCGGCCTGCCCACCGTCGACTGGGAACGCTTCGCCGGCTGACCGCTCGGGGACGCCCAGCCGCCCGGGCGGGTGGCGGGACACCCTATTGACTCAGGGCTATCGCTTCGTGGCGCACGGTAGTAGGCTCTGCCCCGGCTACGGCAGACGGGGAGGAAGCGTGTCCGCGACCATCACCTCGGACGGCTGGTCGACGGCGCCGGCCGCGCTGGCGGCGAACGCCGACCGGTTCCTCGCGCTGGCCGGCTCCGTCCGGCCCGACACCATGGCGACCGCCGACTGGACGGTCACCGACACCCTGGCCCACCTGGTGTCGCTGGCCTGGTACTACGTCCGGCTGGTCGACCCGGCCAGCGAACCGCTGCCGATCCCCGGCCTCGACGAGCAGCTCCCGCTGGTCACCGTCGACACCGTGGCCGACGCCAACGACCTGGTGCTCCGTCACCTGACCGACCGTGACCCCGCGCGCCTGCTCGACCGGCTGCGCGGGGACGTCGACCGCCTGCTGGCGCGCTGCGCGGACCGCGGGCCGGACGAGGTGGTGCCGTGGCTCGGCGACGCCCGGGTGCCACTCGCTGGCCTGCTCGCCCACCTGGTCAACGAGCTGCTCGTGCACGGCCACGACATCGCCCGCGCGGCCCGCCGGCCGTGGACCCTCCCGCCGCGGGACGCCGCGCTGTTCCTGGAGCTGTTCATGGCCGGGGTGGTCCGGCACGGCTACGGTCGGCTGCTCGACGGGGTCAACCCGCCCCGGCGGCCCCGGATCGTCGTGCGGTTCACCTCCGCCTGGTCGGCGCCCCTGACGCTCACCATGGACCACGGGCGGGTGCGGTTCGCCGAGCCGGCGGAGCGGCCGGACGTCACCATCCGGTTCCACCCGCCGACGCTCAACCTGATGATGTTCGGCCGGGTCAGCCGGGCCCGCGCGGTGCTCACCGGCCGGGTCCGGATCGGCGGCCCGCGGCCGTGGCTGCTGCCGTCGTTCCTCCGGGTGTTCCGCACGCCGAGCTGAGCCCGCCGGCCACCGGCCCGGTGCCGTCCCGGGCGGGGAGGGGCGTCACCGCCGGTAACCGGAGTGGCGACTAGGCTGGCACATTGTGCTCGTACTCGTGGTGGACTCCTCGACGCCCGCGGTGACCGCGGCCCTGGTCGAGGTCTCGGCGGACGCGGTCGCGACCCGCGCGCAGCGGTGCACGGTCGACGCCCGGGCCCACGGGGAGCTGCTCGCCCCGCAGGTCGACGCGGTGCTGGCCGACGCCGACGCCCGCGCCGCCGACCTGGCCGCGATCGTCGCCGGGCTCGGGCCGGGGCCGTTCACCGGGCTGCGGGTCGGCCTGGTCACCGCCGCCACCATGGGCCAGGTGCTCAATATCCCCACGTACGGGGTCTGCTCGCTGGACGGGATGGGCCAGCCGGCGGCCGCCGGCGAGCCGGTCCTGGCGGCCAGCGACGCCCGGCGCCGGGAGGTCTACTGGGCCGTCTACGACGGCGCCGGCCAGCGGATCGCCGGGCCGAACGTGGACACCCCCGCGGTCGCCGCGGAGCGCGCCCGGGACCTGGCCGTCACCGTCGCGGTCGGCGACGGCGCCCACCGGTACGCGGACGTCCTGGGCCTGCCGGTGCGCGCCGAGCCGCGTTACCCGGACGCGACGGCGCTGGCCCGGCTCGCCGCCGAGCGGATCCGCGCGGGCGCCCCCGGCGAGCCGCTCACCCCGCTCTACCTGCGCCGCCCGGACGCCGTCGCGGCGACCGGCCACAAGCCGGTCCTGCCATGACGGAGGTACGGCTCGGCCGGTTCCGCTGGTGGCACATCGACCAGGTGCTGCCGCTCGAGGCGGACCTCTTCGGCGTCGAGCAGTGGTCCCCGGCGATGTTCTGGAACGAGCTGGCCAACGGGCACTTCTACCTGGTCGCCACCGCCCCCGACGGGGCCGTGCTCGGCTACGCGGGGCTGCTGGTGGCGCCGCCCGACGAGGCGTGGGTGCAGAACATCGCGGTCCGGCGCGACGCGCAGCGCCGCGGGATCGGCCGCGCGCTGCTGGAGGCGCTGCTCGCCGAGGCGGCCCGGCGCGGGGTCCGCAGCACGCTGCTGGAGGTCGCCGCGGACAATGCCCCGGCGCAGCGGCTCTACGCGACGTACGGCTTCGAGCCGATCGGCGTGCGCCGCGGCTACTACCAACCGAGCAACACCGACGCGCTGGTCATGCAGCGCAACGAGGACTGACGAGCGATGGCTGACGAACCCCTGATCCTCGGCATCGAGACCTCCTGCGACGAGACCGGGGTCGGCATCGTGCGCGGGCACACCCTGCTCGCCGACGCGTTGGCCTCCAGCGTCGAGCAGCACGCCCGGTTCGGCGGCGTGGTGCCCGAGGTGGCCAGCCGCGCCCACCTGGAGGCCATCGTGCCCACCATGGACCGGGCATTGAAGCAGGCCGGGGTGACGATCGCGGACATCGACGCGATCGCGGTCACCTCCGGGCCGGGCCTGGCGGGCGCGCTGCTCGTCGGGGTCGCCGCGGCCAAGGGGTACGCGGTCGCCGCCGAGAAGCCGGTGTACGGGGTGAACCACCTCGCCGCGCACGTCGCGGTGGACACCCTGGAGCACGGCCCGCTGCCCGAGCCGGCGATCGCCCTGCTGGTCTCCGGCGGACACTCCTCGCTGCTGCGCGTCGACGACCTGGCCCGGGGGGTCACCCCGCTCGGCGCCACCATCGACGACGCCGCCGGTGAGGCGTTCGACAAGGTGGCCCGGCTGCTCGGGCTGCCGTTCCCGGGCGGCCCGTGGATCGACCGGGAGGCGCGGGCCGGTGACCGGGCGGCCATCGCCTTCCCGCGCGGCCTGACCGCGCCCAAGGACCTGGCCGCCCACCGCTACGACTTCTCCTTCTCGGGCCTGAAGACGGCGGTGGCCCGCTGGGTGGAGGCGCGGCAGCGGGCCGGTGAGCCGGTCCCGGTCGCCGACGTGGCCGCGTCCTTCCAGGAGGCGGTCTGCGACGTGCTGGTCGGCAAGGCGCTGGATGCCTGCCGGAGCAGCGGGATCGAGACGCTGGTGATCGGCGGCGGGGTGGCGGCCAACTCGCGGCTGCGGGCGATGGCCGAGGAGCGGGCGGCCAAGCACGGCATCCGGGTGCGTACGCCCCGCCCGAATCTCTGCACCGACAACGGTGCGATGGTGGCCGCGCTGGGCTCGCACCTGGTCGCCTCGGGCGTCGCCCCGAGCCGCCTCGACCTGCCCGCCGACTCCGCGATGCCGCTGACCGTGGTCAGCGTCTGAGCCGGAGGGAACGACGTGATCGTGCGGATGTGGGAGGCGAAGGCCGAGCCGTACGGCTTCGCCGACCTGATCACCTGGGTCTGCGAGACCGTGCTGCCCGAGTTCGAGCACGACCCGCTGCACCTGTCCAGCGAGGTGTTCTCCTCCACCGACCACCGGCTGGTGGTGATCTCCAAGTGGCGGAGCAACCCGCGGGAGCTGCCCGAGCCGCCGATGCGGCTGGTGGCGCGGCCGCCGCACGCCTGGGACTTCACGCAGGTCGACCGCTGACCCGGCAGGGCCGGCCGGCGGCGGGAATTGGTTGGCGTGGCCGGCCGTCGGCCACGTCGAGGCGTCATGCGTTTCTCCCCGGCCGGCGATCCCGGCACCCCCGACGCCCGGTCTGCCACCCGTTACCTGGTCTGGCTGGCCGGTCGGCACCCGCTGATCTTCGGCACCGGCCTCGCGCTCGGCGTCGTCTGGATGGTGGCGCAGGCGCTGATGCCGGCCGCCGTCGGCCGGGCCATCGACGCCGGTCTCGCCCACGGCGACCCGGACGCCCTGCTGCGCTGGGGGCTCGTGCTGCTGGGGCTGGGCCTCCTCCAGGCCACCGCGGGCATCCTCCGGCACCGCTGTGCGGTGCACAACTGGCTCGGCGCCGCGTACCGGACCGTGCAGGTCGCCGTGGACGCCACCAACCGGCTCGGTGCCGCGCTGCCCCGTCGGGTCGCCGCGGGCGAGGTGGTCAGCATCGGCACGGCCGACATCGAGCACATCGGCAGCGCCATCGACATCACCGCCCGGGGCGCCGGGTCGGTGGTGGCGATCGTCACCGTGGCGATGATCCTGCTCACCGCGTCCCGGCCGCTCGGGCTGGTCGTGGTGCTCGGCGTGCCGCTGCTGATGGGGCTGGTGGCGCTGCTGATCCGGCCGCTGCACCGGCAGCAGGGGGCGTACCGGGACTCGACCGGCCGGCTCACCGCCCGCGCCGCCGACATCGTCTCCGGGTTGCGGGTGCTGCGCGGCGTGGGCGGGGAGCCGGTGCTGGGCGCCCGGTACCGGGAGCAGTCCCAGGCGCTGCGCGCCGACGGCCTGCGGGTGGCCCGGGTGGAGTCGCTGCTCCAGGCGGCGCAGATTCTGCTGCCCGGCGTCTTCGTGGTGCTGGTCACCTGGCTGGGGGCCCGGTTCGCGCTGGCCGGCGAGATCAGCGCCGGTCAGCTCGTCGCGTTCTACGGATACACCGCCTTCCTGGTCAGCCCGCTGCGCAACCTCACCGAGGCGGCGGACAAGCTGACCCGGGGGCACGTCGCCGCCCGTCGGGTGGTCCGGCTGCTCCGCCTCGCCCCGGAGTTCACCGACCCGGCCCGACCGGTGCCGCTGCCCGCCGGGCCGGGCGAACTGGTGGACGTCCGGTCGGGGCTGGTGCTGCGGCCGGACCGGCTCACCGCGCTGGCGGCCAGCGCCCCGGAGGACGCGGCCGAGATCGCCGACCGGCTCGGCCGGTACGTCGACGCGGACGTGACGCTGCACGGCGTACCGCTGCGGGACGTGGCACTGGCGACGGTGCGCGAGCGGATCCTGGTGGTCGACAACGACGCGCAGCTCTTCAGCGGCCCGCTGCGGACGGAGCTGGACCCGCACGACCGGGGCGACCGGGCCGTGGTCGAGGCGGCGCTGGCCACGGCCGGCGCGACCGACATCGTCGAGGCGCTGCCCGACGGGCTGGACAGCGCGGTGGCCGAACGGGGCCGGGAGTTCTCCGGCGGGCAGCGGCAGCGGCTCCGGCTGGCCCGGGCGCTGGTCGCGGACCCGGAGACGCTGATCCTGGTCGAGCCGACCAGCGCCGTGGACGCGCACACCGAGGCGCGGATCGCCGACCGGTTGTCCGCCGCGCGTCCCGGCCGGACGACGCTCGTCTGCACCACCAGTCCGCTGGTGCTCGGCCGCGCCGAGCACGTGGTGTTCGTGGAGGACGGCAAGGTGGTCGCGGAGGGCCGCCACGAGGAGTTGCTCGCCGCCGAGCCACGTTACGCGGCCACGGTGAGCCGGGAGGAGGATCGGTGAGCGCCGCCCTGCCCGTCGCCGACGCCGGCCAGGTCCGCGGGTATGCGCGGACCCTGGTCCGCCGGCACCCGCGCGGGCTGGACGCCGCGCTCGGCCTGCACGCGCTCGCCGCGGCCGCCGGCCTGGTCGCGCCCCGCCTCCTCGGCGACCTGGTGGAGGGGATCTCGCGGGGTGTCGGCAGCGTCACCGTCGACCGGATCGCGCTGGCCATCGCCGGTTTCGTGGTCGCCCAGTCGGTGCTGGTCCGCTTCGCCCACCTGGCCTCGGCCCGGCTCGGCGAGCGGGTCCTCGCCGAGCTGCGCGAGGAGTTCGTCGAGCGGGTGCTCGCCCTGCCGCTGGCCACGGTGGAGCGCGCCGGCACCGGCGACCTGCTCACCCGCACCTCCCGGGACGTCTCCGCGCTCTCCCGGACGGTGCGGTTCGCCGTGCCGGAGACGCTGATCTCGGCGGTCACCGTGCTGCTGATCCTCGGCGCGCTGCTGCTGACCGGCCCGCTGCTGGTGCTGCCCGCGCTGCTGGCGGTCCCGGTGCTGGTCGCCGGCACCCGCTGGTACCTGCGCCGCGCGCCAGAGGGCTACCTGCGGGAGAACGCGGCGTACTCGGACATCACCGACGGGATCAGCGAGGTGGTGGAGGGGTCCCGGACCACGGAGGCGCTGCGGCAGCAGGCCCGCCGCCGGGCCCGCACCGACGCCGACATCCGCCGGTCGTACGCGGCCGAGCGCTACACCCTGTACCTGCGTACGGTCTTCTGGCCGGTGGCAGAGTTCGGGTACGTCGTACCGGTGGTGGCCACCCTGCTCATCGGTGGTTGGTTCCACCTCAAGGGCTGGGTGAGCCTCGGGCAGGTCACCGCGGCCACCCTCTACGCCCAGCAGCTGGTGGACCCGGTCGACCGGCTCCTCGCCTGGCTGGACGAGCTTCAGGTCGGCGGCGCCTCGCTGGCCCGGCTGCTCGGGGTGGCCGCCGATCCCGCCGCTGACCGGGCCGCCGATCCGGCCGACGCCCCGGCGGCGCCCGCCGCCCGAGGGCCGGTGCCGGGTGCCGGCCGGCTGGCCGCGCACGACGTCCGGTACGCGTACCGGGCAGGGCACGACGTGCTGCACGGGGTGACCCTGGTGCCCCGGCCGGGGGAGAAGCTGGCCATGGTGGGCCCGTCCGGTGCGGGGAAGTCCACGCTGGGGCGGCTGCTGGCCGGCGTGCATCCGCCCCGCTCCGGCTCGGTCACCGTGGACGGCCGGCCGCTCACCGGACTGCCCCTGGCCGAGCTGCGGAGCCACGTCGCGCTGGTCAGCCAGGAGCACCACGTCTTCATCGGCACGCTGGCCGAGAACGTGGCGATGGTCCGTCCGGACGCGGAGCCGGCCCGGGTACGCGCCGCGCTGGCCGCCGTCGACGCGCTGGGCTGGGCGGAGGCGTTGCCGGACGGGCTGGACACCCGGGTCGGGGCGGGCGGACACCCGCTCTCGCCCGCCCAGGCGCAGCAGCTCGCGCTGGCCCGGCTGGTGCTCGCCGACCCGCACACGCTGGTGCTGGACGAGGCCACCTCGCTGATCGATCCGCGCGCCGCCCGGGCGCTGGAACGTTCCCTGGCCGCCGTGTTGGCGGGGCGGACGGTCATCGCCATCGCGCACCGGCTCTTCTCCGCCCACGACGCCGACCGGGTGGCGGTGGTGGAGGACGGCCGGATCACCGAGCTGGGCTCCCACGACGAGCTGGTCGCCGCCGGCGGCTCGTACGCCGCGCTCTGGCGCTCCTGGCACGGCTGAGGTCGTCAGCCGACGTCGAGGGGGTCGGCGAGGAGGCGGTCGAAGGCCAGTTCGGCGGCCCCGATCAGCGCCGCGTCCTCGCCGAGCTTGGGCGTACGCAGCCGCACGTGCTCCAGGCAGGCGGGCAGCCCGTTGGAGTTGAGCCGGCTGCGCACCTGGGCGGCGGCGGCCAGGTAGAGGTCGCGCATGGTGCCGCCGAAGATGACCATCTCCGGGTTGAAGATGTTGACGAGGTTGGCCACCCCGAAGCCGAGCCAGTCACCGGCCTGCCGGACGGCGGTCTGGGCGCGCGCGTCACCCCGGTCGGCCGCGTCGAAGACGGCCAGCAACGCCTCCCGGCCCCGGGCGTCGGACCGGCCGGCGGCCCGGAGCAGGCCGTGCTCGCCGATCTCGGTCTCCCAGCAGCCCCGGTGCCCGCAGTCGCAGAGCACGCCGTCGCGGACCACCACCATGTGGCCGACCTCGCCGCTGTAGCCGCCGTGCCCGGTGAGCCGCCGGCCGCCGGCGATGATGCCGGCCCCGACGCCCACGTCCCCGTACAGGTAGATGACGTTGTCGCAGCCGGCCGCGACGCCGCGGGCGTGCTCGGCGAAGGCGGCCACGTCGGCCACGTTGCCCACCGTGATCGGCACGTCGATGCCCAGTTCGGCGGCGAGCGCCGCGCCGATCGGCTCGTCCACCCAGCCCGTGGTCGGGCTCAGCCGGACCAGCCCGTCCTCCCGCCGGACCATGCCGCAGACGGCGACGCCGGCCCCGATGCAGATGGAGTCCGCCGGCACCGACTGGTGCATCTCCTTGACCGCGCCGGCCAGCAGCGGCGCGGCCTCCCCGGCCACCAGGTTCCGCGGCCGGTCCAGCTCCCGACGGTCGAGCACCACACCGCCCAGACCGATCCGCGCGGCCCGCAGCCGGTCCACCTCCACGCTGTACGCGTACGCGTAGACCCGGGCCGACTCGGGCCGGACGACCAGCGACGGTCGTCCGGCCCGGCCGGTCTCCCGCGGCGTCCCCTCGCTGACCAGACCGGCGCCGGCCAGGTCGGCGGTCAGCGCGCCGATGGTGCTGCGGTTGAGCCCGAGGGCGGTGGTCAGTTCGGCGCGGGTGGTGGCGCCGTGCACGTGCACGTAGCGCAGCAACGCGCCCAGGTTCTGCCGACGGATGTCGTCCTGGCTGGGACCTGTACGCATTGCTACGACCATCTCGGGAGAGTTCAGCGGGTACCGGTGGCGGCGGAGCGCCGCCGGGACAGTGCGTCGACACCGGCGGCGAGCAGCAGCACCAGACCGGTGAAGATGTACTTCAGGCCGGAGCTCAGGTCCAGCAGTCCCATGCCGTTGATGATGACAGCCACCACGGCGCCACCGAGCACCGCGTTGATCATCCGGCCCTTGCCGCCGAACAGGCTGGTGCCGCCGATGACCGCCGCGCCGACGGCGTACAGCAGGACGTTGCTGCCGCCGGTGTTCGGGTCGACGGACCGGTCCTTGCTGGCCGCGATGATGCCGCCGATCGCCGCCATGGCGGAGCAGATCACGAACGCGGAGATCTTGATGCGGTCGACGTTGATGCCGGCCCGCCGGGCGGCCTCCTGGTTCCCGCCGACCGCGTAGAGGTGCCGGCCGTACGCGGTGCGGTTGAGCACGAACGTCCAGAAGACCAGCAGCACCCCGATGATCGGCACGACCACCGGCATGCCCTTGTTCGAGGTGATCAGCGGGTTGATGCTGCGTTCCTGGTTGAGCACGAGGACGGCGAGGCCGATCAGCACGGCGAGCCCGGCGATCCGGGCGAGCACCACCACGACCGGGTCGGTGATCAGGCCGCGGGTGACCCGGTTCCGGTGCCGCAGCAGCTGTGCGGCGGCGTACCCGAGGACCGCGACGGCGGCCAGCAGCCAGCCGATGGCCGGCGGGATCCGGTCGTTCTCGATGCCGACGATGACCCCGTCGCTGATCGAGATGTTGGTGCCCTCCTTCATCAGCAGCAGCACCACGCCCTGGAAGGCGAGGAAGCCGGCCAGCGTGACCACGAAGGACGGGATGCCCACCTTGGCCACCAGGAAGCCCAGGGTCAGGCCGATCACCACGCCGGTGGCCAGCGCGGCGAGGACCGCCACGTACCACGGGTAGCCCAGCACGGTGACCACGTTGGCCAGGATCGCGGCGCAGACGCCGCTGGCGAAGCCGGCGGAGAGGTCGATCTCGCCGAGCAGCAGCACAAAGATCAGGCCCATCGCGATCACCGTGACCGCGGCGCCCTGGGTGAACAGGTTCGCGAAGTTCGCCGCGGAGAAGAAGACCGGGCGGACGATCGCGAAGACCAGGCAGAGCACGACGAGGCCGATGACGGCGGGCAGGGAACCGAGGTCGCCACCCCGTACCCGGGCCACGTAGCTGCGGACGTGGTCGCCGACGGTGGGCGCCGGCGTGACGGCCGCCGGCCCTTCCTGCTGCACGACGGTGGTGGTCATCGGAGGGCTCCTGGGGTCGCGTCGGCGGGCTCGCTGCCGTTGCCCGACTCGGCGCGCAGGCCGAGGTTGCCGGAGCGGCCGGCGGTGATCAGCTCGACCACCTGCGAGTGGGTGATGTCGGTGGTCTTGACCTGGGCGACCATCTGGCCGAGGTAGAGCGCGGCGATCCGGTCGGAGACGGCGAAGACGTCGTTCATGTTGTGCGAGATGAGCACCACGGCCAGCCCCTTGTCGGCCAGCCGGCGGACCAGCTCCAGCACCTGCGCGGTCTGCGCGACGCCGAGCGCGGCGGTCGGCTCGTCCAGAATGACCAGCTTGCTGTTCCAGAGCACCGCCTTGGCGATCGCCACGGTCTGGCGCTGGCCGCCGGAGAGGCTGGAGACGTGCTGGCGCAGCGACTTGACGGTGCGGACGCTGAGCCCGGCCAGGGTCTCGGCGGCCATCTGCTCCATGGTCGGCTCGTCGAGCACGATCCCGCTGCGCTTCTCCCGCCCGAGGAACATGTTCTGCACGATGTCGAGGTTGTCGCAGAGCGCGAGGTCCTGGTAGACGACCTCGATGCCGAGCGCGGCGGCGTCCCGGGGGTTGTTGATGTGCACCGGCCGGCCCTCGAAGAGGAACTCGCCGGCGTCGGTGGGGTAGATGCCGCTGATGCACTTGACCAGCGTGGACTTGCCGGCGCCGTTGTCGCCGACCAGCGCCGTCACCTCGCCCGGGTGGGCGGAGAGGGCGACGTCGCGCAGCACCTGGACGGGACCGAAGCTCTTGTCGATCCCGCGCAGTTCCAGCAGGGGGGTTGCGGACACGGGGGTCTCCTTTGCGCGGAGGGGAGATCTCGGAGCCCGTCCGGTGGCGCGCCCGCCCGGCACGGTGGTCACCGTGCCGGGCGGCGTCGCCGGAGCGGGATGGCGTGCGTACGGGTCAGCTGATGCCGGCGTCGGCGCAGAGCTTGGCGTATGCCCCGGTGCAGAGCTCGTCCTTGGTCACGAAGCCGTCGGCCACGACGTCCTTGACGTTGTCCTTGTAGATGGCCTTCGGCTCGAGCAGCACGGCGGCGACGTCCCGACCGCTCTCCGGGTCCTTCACCGACTGGCCGGTGTCCTTCCGCTGACCCTTGGCGAGCGAGATGGCGAGATCGGCGGCCGCGTCCGCCTCCTTCTTGATCGCCTTGTAGACCGTCATGCACTGGTCACCGGCGAGGATGTTCTGCAGGCCCTGCGGCGTGGCGTCCTGGCCGGTCACCGGGACCTTGCCGTTGAGCTGGTTCTTCTTCAGCACCGAGATGGCCGCGTTGCCGAGGCCGTCGTTGGCCGCGAGCACACCGTCGATCTTGCCCTTGGTCTGGGTGAGCATCTGCTCGAAGATGACGCCGGCCTGCGCGTTGTCCCAGTCCGGGACGGACTGGTCCGGGCCCTTGACGTACTCCTTCGCGTCGAACTTCGGCTTGAGCACCGAGTCGTAGCCGTTCTTGAACAGGGTGGCGTTGTTGTCGGTCGGCGAGCCGTTCAGGTACGCGACGACCGGGTTCTTGGCGCCCTTGTCGGTCAGGCACTTGCTCAGGCCCTCGCCCTGGAGCTTGCCGACGGCCTCGTTGTCGAAGCTGACGTAGTACTGGGCGGAGCCGCCCAGCGTCAGCCGGTCGTAGTCGATGGTGGCGACGCCCTGCGACTTCGCCTTCTCCAGCACCGCCTTGCCGGTCCCGGAGTCCAGGTTGACGATCATCAGGGCGGTCACGCCGCTGGTCAGCATGCCGTCCGCGATCGTGGAGAAGGCGGACTTGTCGCCCTGGGCGTTCTGGATGGTGTAGTCGACGCCGGCGGCCTTGAAGGCCTCCTCCAGGAACTTGCGGTCCGCGCCCTCCCAGCGGGCGGAGGACTTGCTGTCCGGGAGGATCACGCCGATCTTCGGCTTCTTGGCGCTGCCGGCCTGGTCGGAACCGCCGTTGTCGCCACAGGCGGCCATGCTGCCGGTGGCCAGCAGGCCGACGGCGGCGAAGGTGAGGAAGCCCTTGCGCATGTGCTCGGGTCCTTTCCGGGGGTGGGGGAGTGGTCGGTGTTTGTTGTGTCCGGCAACGTATTCCCGGGCGCGCGGAGAGCGCAAGACTGCCGAGGTCAGTAGTTTGTTGGCGGCGGTAACAATTCAGCAACGCGATTGTCGCCTCGCTGTCACTCGACTGAGAGCGCTCTCCCCGCGAGGTGCGGGAACGCCCCCCGCTGTGGTGCCGAGGAGACTCAGGCGGCGGCGATCGGTGCGGTGACGGCGCCGGTCAGCGCGACCAGATCCGCCGGCGCGAGTTGCAGTTGCAGGCCGCGGCGGCCCGCCGAGACGTAGACGGTCGGGTGGTCCAGGGCGGACGCGTCGACCACGGTGGGCAGCCGCTTGCGCTGACCCAGCGGGCTGATCCCGCCGCGCACGTAGCCGGTGGCCCGCTCGGCCACGGCCCGGTCCGCCATGGTGGCCCGCTTGCCGCCGACCGCGGCCGCGAGGGCCTTGAGGTCCAGCTCCCCGGTGACCGGCACGACCGCCACGGTCAGCGCGCCGTCGACCTCGGTGACCAGGGACTTGAACACCCGCTCCGGCGGCACCCCAAGGGCCGCCGCGACCAGCGCGCCGTAGTTCGGCGCGTCCGGCGAGACCTGGTACGGGTGGGTGCTGTGCGTGATCCTCCGCTTCGCCAGCAGCGCCGTCGCCGGAGTGCCCTGTCCCGCCATGCCCGACAAACTAGTCCCGGCCGGCCCGGCGGGGCGAGCCGAATCCGCGTTCAGCCGGGCACCGGCCGGCACACCAGCACGGTCGGCGCGCCGTCCACCCGGGTCAGCACCAGACTGGCCGCCCCGTCGCCGGCGAGCTTCAGGTCCCGGCGCAGCTTCTCCGGTTCCAGCGCCGAGCCGCGCTTGAGGATCTCCACCCGGCCCACCCGGCGCTCCCGGAGCAGGGCGCGCAGCCGCTTCAGCGAGAACGGCAGCATGTCGATGACCTCCAAGCGGCGGGCGAACGCGGTGGCGGCCGGGCCGTCCGTGTAGAGGTAGGCGATGCTGGGGTCGGCCAGCGTCCCGTCCAGGTCCGCGGCCAGTTCGGCGAGCAGGTGGGCCCGGACCACCGCCGGATCCGGGTCGGACACGTACCGCCGGACCGGTCCCACCGGCGCCTCGTTCTCCCCGGAGCCGGTCAGCTGCCAGCAGCGGGCCCCTCCGCCAGCGGCGGCGTCAGGAGGGGCCCCCTCCTTCAGCAGGGTCGCGCGGCGGGGGACCTCGGCCAACTCGCCGCACCAGAGGGCGGCCTCGACCAGGTCGCCGGCCACGCTGACCCACTCCGCCTCGGCGCCCGCCGGGATCAGCGCGTGGTCCAGCCCCGGGGCCACCTTGACCACGGTCCGCGGCACCCGCTCGGCCAGCCCCGTGACGAAGTCCCAGGGCGGCGAGTAGGCGTTCGGGTCGAAGATCCGCCGCCCGGTGCCGGTCGTCCGCCGCGCCGGGTCGCAGAAGACCGCGTCCACCCGGGTCACGTCGAACGCCGTCGCGTCCCCGCACTCGACGGTCACCAGCTCGGCCAGCCCGGCCGCCTCGGCGTTCGCGGCGGCCATCGCGGCGGTCACCGGGTCGGCCTCCACTCCGTACACCCGGATGCCCGCGCGGGCGGCGGCGAGCGCGTCGGCGCCGAGGCCGCACCCCAGGTCGGCGAGGCTGCGCACGCCGGCGGCGCGCAGCCGCGCGGCCCGCCGGTCGGCGACCACCCGGCGGGTGGCCTGCTCCAGCCCGGGGCGGGTGAGGAACATGCCGGCGCCCTCCGGCCCGAACTTGCCGACCGCCCGGCGCCGCAGCTCGGCCTGGGTGAGCGCGGCGGCGGCCAGTCCGGCCGGGATCCCCGCCGCGCGGAGCCGGGCCGCCGCGCTCAGCGGGTCGCCGCCGGCCACCTCGGCGGCCGCCGCGAGCGCGGCCGACCCCTCAGGGGTACGCAGCGCGGCGAACTGGTCGAGATCCACCCACCCATTCTCCCGGCCCTGCCCTCCGGCCGGTCGCCGAGGTGGCGGGCTCCGACGGCCCGGGACACCGCGACGTCGCCGACGTGGCGGGTGTCGGCGGGGCGGACACTGCGAGGTCGCCGATGTGGTGGTGTCGGCGGGGCGGACGTCGCGCGGTCGCCGATGTGGTGGGGTCCGGCAGCCCGGGACATCGCGACGTCGCCGATGTGGTGGTGCCGGCGGGGCGGACGCCGCGAGGTCGCCGATGTGGCGGGTCCAGCGCGGCGGACATCGCGACATCGCCGACCTGGCGGGGTCCGGCGGCCGGGGACACCGCGAGGTCGCCGATCTGGCGAGGGCGGCGAGCCGGGTTGCCTGGGGGGTGGCGACACGAGGGTCGGCGTTGGCACTCTCCTTGACGGAGTGCTAGCCGAGGAATAACCTGCGATTAGCACTCTCACCCTGAGGGTGCCAACGCCCGGGCCCTGGTGTCCGGGGGTTGAACGCCAGGCGGACCGGCACCCGCGACGACGGCCCCGCCCGGTGGCATGTGGCAGATTGACGCTGGTCGGCATGCCGACCGGCAACGAAACCAGTACCCCAGGAGGGTATGCCCGTGACTACCGCGACCAAGGTTGCGATCAAGCCGCTCGAGGACCGGATCGTGGTCCAGGCGAACGAGGCTGAGACCACCACGGCGTCGGGCATCGTGATCCCCGACACCGCCAAGGAGAAGCCGCAGGAGGGTACCGTCCTCGCTGTCGGCCCGGGCCGGATCGACGACAAGGGCAACCGTGTGCCGATCGACGTGAAGGTCGGCGACACCGTCCTCTACTCGAAGTACGGCGGCACCGAGGTCAAGTACGCCGGCGAGGAGTACCTGGTGCTCTCCGCCCGCGACGTCCTCGCGGTCATCGAGAAGTAAGCAACCGATCAGTGTCGTTGCCCCGGTCCGGCTCGCCGGGCCGGGGCAGCGTCGCTTCGAAGGGATACCGATGGCGAAGATCCTCAGCTTCTCGGACGACGCCCGGCACCTGCTCGAGCACGGTGTCAACACCCTCGCGGACGCGGTCAAGGTCACTCTCGGCCCGCGTGGGCGCAACGTCGTCCTGGACAAGAAGTTCGGTGCACCGACGATCACCAACGACGGCGTGACCATCGCCAAGGAGATCGAGCTCACCAACCCGTACGAGAACCTCGGCGCGCAGCTGGTCAAGGAGGTGGCGACGAAGACCAACGACGTCGCCGGCGACGGGACCACCACCGCGACCGTGCTGGCCCAGGCGATGGTCCGCGAGGGCCTGCGCAACGTCGCGGCCGGCGCCAACCCGGCCGGCCTCAAGCGGGGCATCGACGCGGCGGCGAACAAGGTCTCCGAGGCCCTGCTCGGCCGGGCCGTCGAGGTGGCCGGCAAGGAGTCGATCGCGCACGTCGCGACGATCTCCGCGCAGGACGCCACCATCGGCGAGCTGATTGCCGAGGCGATGGAGAAGGTCGGCCGCGACGGTGTCATCACCGTCGAGGAGGGCTCCGCGCTCACCACCGAGCTGGAGGTGACCGAGGGCCTGCAGTTCGACAAGGGCTTCATCTCGCCCAACTTCGTCACCGACGCGGAGGCGCAGGAGTCGGTCCTGGAGGACCCGTACGTCCTGATCACCACCCAGAAGATCTCGGCGATCGAGGAGCTGCTGCCGCTGCTGGAGAAGGTCCTCCAGCAGAACAAGCCGCTGCTGATCATCGCCGAGGACGTCGAGGGCCAGGCGCTGTCCACCCTGGTGGTCAACGCGATCCGCAAGACCCTGAGGGTCTGCGCGGTCAAGGCCCCCGGCTTCGGCGACCGCCGCAAGGCGATGCTCCAGGACATGGCGATCCTGACCGGCGCCGAGCTGGTCGCCCCGGAGCTGGGCTACAAGCTCGACCAGGTCGGCGTGGAGGTGCTCGGCACCGCCCGCCGGGTCGTGGTCGACAAGGAGACCACCACCGTCGTCGACGGTGGCGGCCGGGCCGCCGAGGTCGCCGACCGGGTCGCCCAGATCCGCAAGGAGATCGAGGCCTCGGACTCCGAGTGGGACCGGGAGAAGCTGGCCGAGCGGCTGGCGAAGCTCTCCGGCGGCATCGCGGTCATCAAGGCCGGCGCGGCCACCGAGGTCGAGATGAAGGAGCGCAAGCACCGCATCGAGGACGCCATCGCGGCGACCAAGGCCGCGGTGGAGGAGGGTACGGTCCCGGGTGGCGGCGCCGCCCTGGCCCAGATCCTGCCGGCGCTCGACGACGACCTGGGCTTCACCGGTGACGAGAAGGTCGGCGTCTCGATCGTGCGCAAGGCGCTGGTCGAGCCGCTGCGCTGGATCGCCCAGAACGCCGGCCACGACGGCTACGTGGTGGTGCAGAAGGTCGCCGGCAAGGAGTGGGGCCACGGCCTCGACGCCGCCCGCGGCGAGTACGTCGACCTGGTCAAGTCCGGCATCATCGACCCGGTGAAGGTGACCCGCAACGCGGTCACCAACGCCGCCTCGATCGCCGGCCTGCTGCTCACCACCGAGAGCCTGGTGGTGGAGAAGCCGGAGAAGGCCGAGCCGGCCGCCGCCGGTGGGCACGGCCACGGCCACGGTCACGGCCACCAGCACGGCCCGGGCTTCTGATCCCGGCCCGTACGGCCTGAGTCAGGGCACACCGCGGACGCGGTGTGCCCTGACTCGCATCTGCTTACGGAACGCTGACGTGGCTGGTGGTCGGCCGGTGGTCGCGCCCACACTGGTCGGCGTGAGCAGCATGTCCCGCCCCCAGGCCGCGCTGGCCGGGGTGACCGCCGCGGCCGTGGCGATCGGCGCCGCCGAGCCGGTGGCCGTCCTCACCGGACCCCGCTCCGCGCCGCTGATCGCGGTCGGCGGGCTGGTCGTCGACGTGGTGCCCGAGCCGCTCAAGCAGTTCGCCATCGCGGTCTTCGGCACGTCCGACAAGATCGCCTTGCTGGTCGGGGCGGCGGTGCTGCTGGCCGCGTTCGCCGCGTTGCTCGGCGTGCTGGCGGCCCGGCGCTGGTGGATCGGCCTGGCCGGCATCGCCGGGTTCGCCGCCCTCGGGGTGGCCGCCGCGCTGACCCGGGCCGGCGCGGACGCCGCCGACGCGCTGCCCGCGCTGGTCGGCGGCGGGCTGGGGGCGCTGACGCTCTGGGCCTTCGTCGCCGGCCCGCTGCGGGTGGATTCCGGGCCGGCGGCCCCGGGCACGGCACACCGGGCCGGGCCCACGCCACCGCCGGCCGTCGCCGCGTTCGCTCCGGAGCAGCCCCTCGCCGGGTGGGAGCCACTGGAGCGCGGCGATCCGGGGTCGCGGCGTCGGTTCCTGCGCGGTGTCGGCCTGTTGGCCGGGACGGCGGCGGTGGCCGGGCTCGGCGGGCACTGGTTGGCCGGCCGGCGGGGCGTCTCGGCGGCCCGGCAGGCGGTGGCCCTGCCCGCCCCGGTGGCGCCCGCCCCGCTGGTGCCGGCCGGCGCGGACCTGTCGGTGGGCCAGCTCGCGCCCTACGTCACGCCGAACCGGGCGTTCTACCGGATCGACACCGCTCTGGTGGTGCCGCAGGTGGACCCGGCGACCTGGCGGCTGCGCATCCACGGCCGGGTGCGCAATCCCATCGAGTTGAGCTTCGCCGAGCTGCTCGCCCGGCCGATGGTCGAGCGCTACGTCACGCTGGCCTGCGTCTCCAACGAGGTGGGCGGGGACCTGATCGGCAACGCCCGGTGGCTTGGCGTACCGATCAGGGAGTTGCTGGACGAGGCCGAGCCGGAGGAGGGCGCGGACCAGGTGGTCGGGCGCTCGGTCGACGGCTGGACCTGCGGCACCCCGACGGCGGTGCTGCGGGACGGCCGCGACGCGCTGCTGGCGGTCGGCATGAACGGCGAGCCGCTGCCGGTCGAGCACGGTTTCCCGGTGCGCATGGTGGTGCCCGGGCTCTACGGGTACGTCTCGGCGTGCAAGTGGGTGACCGAGCTGGAGCTGACCAGCTTCGCCGACTTCGACGCGTACTGGGTGCCGCGTGGGTGGTCGGCGCAGGGGCCGGTGCGGACCCAGTCGCGGATCGACACGCCGCGCCCGCGCACTCGGCTCACCGCCGGCCCGGTCATGGTCGCCGGGGTGGCGTGGGCCCAGCACCGGGGCGTCCGGGCCGTCGAGGTACGCGTCGACGACGGCCCCTGGCAGCGAGCGGCGCTCGCCCCGACGGTCTCGGTGGACACCTGGGTGCAGTGGTCCTGGCGCTGGGCCGCCACCCAGGGCGAGCACACCCTGCAGGTACGCGCCACGAACGCCGACGGCGAGACGCAGCCGGGGGAGCGGCGGCCGGTCGCGCCGGACGGAGCCACCGGCTGGCACACCGTCCGGGTCACCGTCGGCTGAGCTTGATCCACTCCACATACGCGACGTTGCGGTGTCCCGGTCGCTCGGATACCGCAACATCGGCGAGACAGTGTCGATCAAGAAACGACGCCACGCCCCGGTGGGGACGCGGCGTCGGGATGTCGGTGCGGCCGGTCAGGCGACCTTGCGCTGTGCCGGCACGGTGGACTTGTGTGGCTGGCCGAGCCGGGCCTCCAACCGGGCCACGTCGACCCTGGAGTGCCGACGGTCGGCGAGGTCCTCCCAGCCGAGGGCGAGCAGCCGGAGCCGCTCCGACTCGCTGAACCCGCCCCACACGCCGTACGGCTCGCGGACCGACAGGGCATGGGCGGCGCACTCGGCCCGCACCGGGCACGCCCGGCAGACGGCCTTGGCGCCGGACTCGCGGCGCAACCGCGAGGAGCCGCGTTCCCCGTCGGGGTGGAAGAACTGCGCGCTGTCCCTCCCCCGGCAGGCACCGAGCCGCTGCCAGTCCCACAGGTCGATGATGGGTCCAGGCAGTCTGCGTACGTTCGACATCAGCACCCCTCCTCCCGCGCGGCACCGCGGAGAATCCTTCGTGGCCAGCTACCGGTCGGCGGTCCGCGCGGGACACCTCTCCGGCTGGCCCCTCGATACCCGGGCTGTCCCGCGCTCACACATCTTTGATCGAAAACCTCGGACAGTAGGCGGCATATGCCCCATCTGCCGGAAAAGTTCCGATGATTGCCCGGAACCTCCTCCTGACCGGACCCCGTCGTGGTCTGCTCTGAGGCGGAGAGGAGACGACTGTGCGTAGCGTTCTCGTGTGCGTTCGGACACCAATCGCGGCCCAGCACCTGGCCTCCGCGGCGGCGCGGCTCGGGCTGTCCGGCGTCGTCCGGACGGCGGTCTCCGATCCCGAGGTGATGTTGCGGCTCGCCGAACGTCCGGTCGACGTGGTGCTGGCCGACACCGCCCTCACCCGGCCGGACAGCGCGGGCTTCGTCCGGCGGGTGCTAGCCCGGGCGCCCCAGGCCGCGGTGCTGCTGCTCGGGGCCGAGGAGTCGGAGGCGGCCGCCGCCACCATCAGCGCCGGAGCGCGCGGGCTCATCCAGGGCACCGACCACGATCTGACCAGCGCGGTGGCGAAGGCCCTGCTGCTGCTCGCCGCCCCCGGCCGGGCCGCCAAGCACCGGGTGACCGACCCGGCCCGGAACGCCGCGGCGGTCGGCGGGACGGCCCGGTCGGCCGCGCCGGGGCGTACTCCCGCTGGGTCGACGCCGGCTTGGTCGGCGAGCCCGGCGGAGGGCCCGGGCGGCGCCCCCACCATGGTGCCGGTGCAGCGGGGCGAGGACGCGCCCGACCCGGCCGGCACCGAGGCCGCGCCGGCCGGCGGACCGCAGCGCGCCGCGCCGAACGCCCGCGCTGCCGTCGGGCTGACCGAGCGGGAGCTTCAGGTGCTGCTCGGCATGGCCGAGGGGAAGAGCAACGCGGAGATCGGGCGGGAACTGTTCGTCTCGGAGGACACCGTCAAGACGCACGCCCGGCGGCTGTTCCGCAAGCTGGGCGCCCGGGACCGGGCGCACGCCGTGGCGGCGGGCTTCCGCGCCGGCCTGGTGGCCTGAGCGGCGCGGCGGGCGGTCAATCCTCGGCGGGCGTGTCGTCCTCGGTGCCCTCGGTCAGCGTGTCGTGCACGCCGTCCGCGTAGCCCCGGGCGTAGTCCCAGCTGACGTAGTGGTCCGGGTCCGGGTCGTAGGCCGGCTCGTGCACCCGCGGCCGCCCGGAGTTGAGCAGGTGGCGCAGGTTCCCCCGGAGCAGGTCCCAGTCGAAGTAGTGTGGCTCGCGGCAGTCCTCACACTCGATGACCAGGCCACGCACCCCGATCGGCTGCAGCAGGGCCTGGTAGATCTCCAGGTCGGCGAGGTCCTCCAGGACGTCCTGCCGCTCGACCTCGGTCAGCGGGTCGAGCGGGTCGTCCTCGCGCGGGTCGTGCAGGCCGGCAGCCGGATCGGCCGGGTCGCCGTTGAACGGGTCGATGGGCTCGTCGTGCACCCCCTCACCGTAGTCCCCGCCACCCCGAAAAGCCCGCCCCCGGGACTCCCTGTGGCGCCGCCTACCCTGGCCCGCCGCTGCCGGGCCCGGCGCTGCCCAGTGGGTACGATGAAGCGACGCGCCGTCACCCGGCGTGCGCCGGTCCAGGCGCGCGCCGCCTCGCTGAAGCCCGTCCGAAACAGCTCAGGGGAGCAATCGTGGAGAATTCGCCCAGCACCAACCTTCCTGCCGGCGCCGACGGCGGCGAGCTGGGCGGTCACCTGCCCGAGCTGCCGGCCGGCTCGGCGCGGGTGGTGCCGCTCGGGCTGACCTTCGACGACGTGCTTCTCCAGCCCGGTGAGTCGGACGTGGTGCCCAGCCGGGTCAACACCCGCACCAAGCTCACCCGGACCATCGAGCTGAACGTGCCGCTGCTGTCCAGCGCGATGGACACCGTCACCGAGGCGCGGATGGCGATCGCCATGGCCCGCCAGGGCGGCATCGGCGTGCTGCACCGCAACCTCTCCGTGGAGGACCAGGCCCTCCAGGTCGATCTGGTCAAGCGCTCCGAGTCCGGCATGATCACCAACCCGGTGACCGCCAGCCCGGACGACACCCTCCGCGAGGTCGACGCGCTCTGCGGCCGGTACCGGATCTCCGGCGTGCCGGTGGTCGACGGCCAGGGCCAGCTGGTCGGCATCGTCACCAACCGCGACATGCGCTTCGTCTCCGACCCGGCCACCCCGGTCCGCGAGATCATGACCCGGACCCCGCTGGTCACCGCCCCGGTCGGGGTGAGCAAGGACGACGCGCTCGACCTGCTGCGCCGGCACAAGGTGGAGAAGCTGCCGATCGTCGACGAGTCGGGCAAGCTGCGCGGGCTGATCACCGTCAAGGACTTCACCAAGAGCGAGCAGTACCCGAACGCCACCAAGGACTCCGCCGGCCGGCTCCGGGTCGCCGCCGCCGTCGGCGTGGGCGAGGACGCGTACAAGCGGGCCCGGACCCTGGTCGACGCGGGTGTCGACGTGCTGATCGTGGACACCGCGCACGGCCACCAGCGGGCTGTGCTGGAGATGGTCGCCCGGCTCAAGAAGGACGTCGCGATCGACATCGTCGGCGGCAACGTGGCCACGTACGCCGGGGCGAAGGCGCTGGTGGACGCGGGTGCGGACGGCGTCAAGGTGGGCGTCGGCCCGGGCGCCATCTGCACCACGCGGATCGTCGCGGGGGTGGGCGTACCGCAGATCACGGCGATCATGGAGGCGGCGCGGGCAGCCCGCCCGGCCGGCGTGCCGGTGATCGGCGACGGCGGCATCCAATACTCGGGCGACATCGCCAAGGCCCTGGTGGCCGGCGCCGACACGGTGATGCTCGGCAGCCTGCTCGCCGGCTGCGAGGAGAGCCCGGGCGAGCTGATCTTCATCAACGGCAAGCAGTACAAGGCGTACCGGGGGATGGGCTCGCTCGGCGCGATGCAGTCCCGCGGCCAGGGCAAGTCCTACTCCAAGGACCGGTACTTCCAGCAGGACGTGCTCGCCGAGGACAAGCTGGTCCCCGAGGGCGTCGAGGGCCAGGTGCCCTACCGGGGCCCGCTCGCCCAGGTCGCCCACCAGCTCACCGGCGGCCTGCGCGCCGCCATGGGATACGTCGGCGCCGAGAGCATCCCCGAGCTGCACCGCCGCGGCCAGCTCATCCGGATCACCGCGGCCGGCCTCAAGGAGAGCCACCCGCACGACATCCAGATGACGGTCGAGGCGCCCAACTACCACTCCCGCTGACCATCACCCCCAACCACCTGGAGTCCCCATGCGTGACGTGGTCGAGATCGGGCTGGGCAAGACCGCGCAGCGCGGCTACCACCTGGACGAGATCGCCATCGTGCCGAGCCGCCGCACCCGGGACGTCGACGACGTCTCCACCGCGTGGCAGCTCGACGCGTACCCGTTCGGCATCCCCTGCGTCGGGCACCCGTCCGACGCGACCATGAGCCCCGCCTCGGCGGTGCAGCTCGGCCAGCTCGGCGGCCTCGGCGTGCTCAACGTCGAGGGCCTGTGGACCCGCTACGAGAACCCGACCAAGGTGCTGGAGGAGCTGGCCGGCCTGGACGAGGAGGCCCGGGCGACCAAGCGGCTCCAGGAGGTGTACGCCGAGCCGATCCGCCCCGACCTGATCGCCGAGCGGGTCCGCGAGCTGCGGGCCGGCGGCGGCACGGTGGCCGTCCGGGTCTCCCCGCAGCACACCCTGGCGCTCGCTCCGGTGATCCTCGACGCCGGCGTGGACATCCTGGTCATCCAGGGCACCATCGTCTCCGCCGAGCACGTCTCCACCACCGACGAGCCGCTCAACCTCAAGGAGTTCATCGCCGACCTCGACCTGCCGGTCATCGTCGGCGGCTGCACCGACTACAAGACCGCGCTGCACCTGATGCGCACCGGCGCGGCCGGCGTGATCGTCGGCATCGGCGGCGACGACTGGTCGACCACCGAGTCGGTGCTCGGCATCCGGGTGCCGATGGCCACCGCCATCGCCGACGCCGCCGCGGCCCGCCGCGACTACCTGGACGAGACCGGCGGCCGGTACGTGCACCTGATCGCCGACGGCGACATCCAGACCTCCGGCGACATCGCCAAGGCGCTGGGCTGCGGCGCGGACGCGGTGATGCTGGGCGAGCCGCTCTCCCGGTGCGAGGAGGCCCCGGCCGGCGGCGCCTGGTGGCACTCGGCGGCCAGCCACCCGTCGCTGCCGCGCGGCGCGTTCGAGGTGGCCGGCGAGCCGCTCGGCGGGATGGAGAAGCTGCTGTTCGGCCCGGCCGACGAGCCGGACGGTCAGCTCAACCTCTTCGGCGGCCTGCGCCGGGCGATGGCCAAGTGCGGCTACCGCGACCTCAAGGAGTTCCAGAAGGTCGGCCTGGTCCTGGATCGCTGACCGAAGGCGACCGACGACCGACGGCGCGGGTGGGGATTCCGTCCCACCCGCGCCGTCGCGCGTCTAGGCTCGGCGGATGACACGGGGGCGGCGGTGGTCCGCGGCGGTGCTGGCCGTCGCGGTGCTGGCCGGCGGCTGCACCGACGAGGACGACGACGCACGCTTCCGGCCGGGGGCGGCCGACCTCGGCGACCCGTACGTGCCGGGCGCCGGCAACGGCGGCTACGACGTCGCCCACTACGCGCTGCGGGTTCGCTACGACCCGGCCAGCGACCGGCTCACCGGCCAGGCCACCGTCACCGCCACCGCGACCACCGGGCTGTCCCGGTTCCACCTCGACCTCGCCGGCCTCACCGTCGACCAGGTACGCGTCGACGGCGCCCCGGCCACCCATCGCCGGGATGGCAACGAGCTGGTGGTCACCCCGGCGCACGGCCTGCCGGCGGGGAAGCGGTTCACCGTCGAGGTCGGGTACGGCGGGGTGCCGCAGCCGCTGCCCAGCGGCGAACTGGGCGACGGCGGCTTCCACGCCACCGGCGACGGGGCGATCGCGCTCGGCCAGCCGGAGTCGGCGAGCACCTGGTTCCCGGTCAACGACCACCCCTCCGACAAGGCCACCTACGACGTCGAGGTGACCGTCCCGGCCGGGCTCGCCGCGCTGAGCAACGGGGTGCCGAAGGGACAGTCCAGCCAGGACGGCTGGACCACCTGGCGCTGGTCCGAGGGGGCGCCGATGGCCAGCTACCTGACCACCCTGGTGATCGGGAACTACCGGGTGTCGACCGGCACGCACGCCGGGAAGCCGCTGGTCACCGCGGTCGCCGCCGGGCTGCCGGCGGACGGGCCGGCCGCGACCGCGCTGGCCCGGACCGGCGAGGTCGCCGACTTCCTGGCCGAGCGCTTCGGGCCCTATCCGTTCGACGCGTACGGCGGCATCGCGGTCGCCGACGAGCGCATCGGGTACGCGCTGGAGACCCAGACCCGGCCGGTCTACGGGCCGGGCTTCTTCCGGGGCGGCCGGGCGAACACCGAGGTGGTCGCGCACGAACTGGCCCACCAGTGGTTCGGCGACAGCGTCTCGCTGTCCCGGTGGAAAGACATCTGGCTCAACGAGGGCTTCGCCACGTACGCGGAGTGGCTCTGGAACGAGCACGACGGCGTCCGTCCCGTGACCCAGGCCTTCGCCGACCGGTACGCGGCGACCGACTGGACGAAGCCGTCGGTGGATCCGGGCCGGGCGGCGATGTTCGGCGACGCGGTCTACCAGCGGGGCGCGCTGGCCGTGCACGCGTTGCGCCGCGCGGTCGGCGACGAGACCTTCTTCCGCGTGCTGCGCGGCTGGCTGGCCGAGCGGCGCAACGGCACCGCCACCACCGCCGACTTCGTCGGGTACGCCGAGCGGGTCGCCGGCCGGTCGCTGCGCCCGCTGTTCGACGCCTGGCTGGTCGGTGCCACCGCGCCCGCCCTGCCGTGACGCGCACGTGATCGTCGCTCGGTAGGCTGCCGCGGGCGGAGCGGCCCCGGCACGGGTCGCGCCGGGCCGAGGAGGGATCGGGCGATGACGCGGGCGCTGCGGGGCGGACGACGACGGCTCGGGCTGCTGGTCTGCGGCACGCTGCTGCTCGCCGGCTGCGGCTCGGCCGACGCGGACCAGGGCGCGCCGACGGTCGGGCCGCCCACCGCGACGGCCGCGCGGACCTTCGGACCGGGGGCGGCCGGGGCCGGCGACGCCTACTTCCCGAGCTACGGCAACGGCGGCTACGACGTCGCCCACTACACCGTGCAGGTGCGCTACGACCCGGCAAAGGACCAGCTCACCGGCACCACCGTGGTGCGGGCCACCGCCACGGCGGACCTGTCCGCGTTCAACCTGGACCTGGCCGGGCTGACCGTGCGGTCGGTGACCGTGGACGGGGTCGAGGCCGCCCACGCCCGCACCGACGACGAGCTGGTCATCACCCCGACCACCGGCCTGACCTCCGGCAACGGCTTCCTCGTCGAGATCCGGTACGACGGCGAGCCGGCCGCCCTGGCCAACGACGTGCTCGGCGAGGGCGGCTGGCTGCACACCTCCGACGGGGCGATCGCGCTGGGCCAGCCGGAGTCGGCGAGCACCTGGTTCCCGGTCAACGACCACCCCTCCGACAAGGCCACCTACGACTTCGAGATCACCGTGCCCAAGGGGCTCACCGCGGTCAGCAACGGCGTCCCGAAGGGACGGACCACTCGGGGTGACTGGACCACCTGGCGCTGGTCCGAGGGGTCGCCGATGGCCAGCTACCTGGCCACGGTGGCGATCGGGAAGTTCCGGGTGACCACCGGGGAGCACAAGGGACGGCCGGTGTACAGCGCGGTCTCCACGAAGGTGGCGGCGGGTGCCCCGGACCGGTCGATCGCCCGGACCACCGAGGTCGCCGACTACCTGGAGAGCGTCTTCGGGCCGTACCCGTTCGACGCGTACGGCGGGGTGGTGGTGGCCGACGACCGGATCCGGTACGCGCTGGAGACGCAGAGCCGGCCGGTCTACTCGGCCAGCTTCTTCCGGCAGGGCGACAACACCGGGGTGGTCGCGCACGAGCTGGCCCACCAGTGGTTCGGCAACAGCGTGGCGCTGCAGAAGTGGCAGGACATCTGGCTGAACGAGGGCCTGGCCACGTACGCCGAGTGGCTCTGGGCCGAGCACACCGGCGAGTCCACCGTCCAGGGGACCTTCGATCAGAAGTACGCGGGCGCGTCGGGGCAGGTCTGGCGGACCCCGCCGGGCAAGCCGGGGGTGGCGAACCTGTTCAGCCAGTCGGTGTACGAGCGGGGCGGCATGACCGTGCACGCGCTGCGGGTGGCCGTCGGGGACTCCGCCTTCTTCACCATCCTGCGGACCTGGGCCGAGGAGAAGAAGAACGGCAATGCCACCACGGACGACTTCGTGGCCCTCGCCGAGCGGATCTCGCACAAGAAGCTCGGCAAGCTCTTCGACGCCTGGCTCTACGGCACCGAGCGGCCGGCCGCGCCGAAGCCGCGGTAAGGCCGGGCCCCGTCAACGCCTCCCGCGCGGCAGGGGCCCCTGCTGACCGCGGTCAGGTTTTGACGCGCAGTGCCGGGTGCGCGGCCAGGAACGCGTCCGCGGTGCCGCCGCGCAGCGCGGCGAGGAACTGTCGGCCCACGGGCTCGAGCTGCTCGCCCCGGTAGGACCCGCCCTTGCCCACCGCGTCGCCGGGGAGCCCGACCAGGACGAAGCCGGCCGCGGGCAGCCCACCGAGGGCGTACGCGAACTCCACCAGCCGGCGCCCGCCGCCGACGTACACCAGGGTGTCGCCGAGGGCGGCGGCCACCTGGTCGACCCGCGCCGGGTCCCGGGCCAGCCCCTGGTCGAGGATCTTCCGGGCCAGCGCCCGGATCAGCTGCTGCTGGTGGCGCTGCCGGGTGTAGTCGCCGCCGGCGGTGTAGCGCTGCCGGGCGTAGTCCAGTGCCTGCCAGCCGGTCAGGTGGCGGTCGCCCTTCTCGTAGACCATCTGCGGGCCGGTGTAGGTGCTGCCGGCCCGGTCCCGCAGCCGTCCGTCGGGCCGGCGGTGGATCGACGCGACCCGCTGGTCCACGTAGAGGTCCACCCCGCCGAGGGTGTCGACCAGCTTGTCGAACCCGCCGAAGGTGAGCACCGCCCCGGCGTCGATGCGCAGCCCGGTGTACCGGCTGACCGTCGTGCGCAGCAACTCGTACCCCTGGGCGGTGCTGGGGTGGGCCTTGTCTCCGGGGACCCGGCTGCCGTAGCTCATCGCGTGGGTCAGCTTGGTCCGGCCGCCGGGGTAGCCGGACGCCGGGAAGGCCGGGATGTCCACCACCAGGTCGCGGGGGAGGGAGAAGAGGTACGCCCGGTCCAGGCCGGCCGGCACGTGCAGGACCAGCACCGCGTCGGCGTGCGGCTCCCAGCCCGGCACGGTGACCCGGGTGTCCACCCCTACGACGAGGAAGCTCAGCGGCCCCTTCAGGTCCGCGCCCGGCGGCGGGGTCGGGCTGGTCGGGGTCGGGCTCGGAGTGTCGGCGGACGGCGTGGGCGTGGCCGCGCCGGCGGTCGCCCCGGGCGAGGCGTCCGGGGTCGGGCGGGAGACGAGCCGGGCGGCCACCACCGCACCGGCGGCGACCAGCAGCACGGCCACCAGTGCGGCCAACCCCAACGGCCAGCGTCGGCTCGGTGTCGCGCCCGGCATGGTGGTCCCCTTCCCCCGGTGTTCACTCAACGCGCCAGGGGGCCCCACAGGTTGCGTGGCCCCGGTCCCGGCTCGTCGGCGCTCTGCATGATCTCCGAAGAACTGGCCCTGGCGCGATGGCTACTCGTCGGTAATGATGCGTTCATGCGGTACGACGTGGTGGTCGTCGGGTCCGGCTTCGGTGGCAGCGTCACCGCGCTCCGCCTCGCCGAGAAGGGCTACCGCGTCGGCGTCCTGGAGGCCGGCCGGCGGTTCGCGGACGAGGAGTTCCCGGAGACCTCCTGGCGGGTCCGGCGCTTCCTGTGGGCCCCGAAGCTCGGCTGCTACGGCCTGCAGCGGATCGACCTGCTGCGCTCGGCCGACCGGAAGGCCGGCGGCGGCGTCCTGGTGCTCTCCGGCGCCGGGGTGGGCGGCGGCTCCCTGGTCTACGCGAACACCCTCTACGAACCCCTCGACGCGTTCTACGCCGACCCGCAGTGGCGGGACATCACCGACTGGCGGGACGAGCTGGCCCGCCACTACGACCAGGCGAAGCGGATGCTCGGCGTCACCACGTACCCCGTGGTCACCGGCGCGGACCGGGCGATGCGGGCGGTGGCCGAGCGGATGGGGGTGGGACACACCTTCCACGCCACCCCCGTGGGCGTGCACATCGGCCGGCCCGGCGAGCGGGTGTCCGACCCGTACTTCGGCGGGGCCGGGCCGGACCGGACCGGCTGCCGCCACTGCGGCTCCTGCATGACCGGCTGCCGGCACGGCGCGAAGAACACCCTGGTCAAGAACTACCTCTGGCTGGCCGAGCGGCTCGGCGTGCAGGTCCACCCGCTGACCACGGTGACCGCGGTCCGACCGGCCGCCGGCGGTGGGTACGACGTGCACGCCGTGCGCACCGGGGCCTGGGTGCGCCGGCGCCGGCAGGTGATCCACGCCGACCAGGTCGTCTTCGCGGCCGGCGCGCTGGGCACCCAGCGGCTGCTGCACGAGATGCGGGCCACCGGGGCGCTGCCCGGGCTCTCGCCCCGCCTCGGCGAGCTGACCCGGACCAACTCGGAGGCGATCCTCGGCGCCTCGGTCGCCCACGGTCAGGCCCGGCGGCGCGGGCTCGACTTCACCGAGGGGGTGGCGATCACCAGTTCGTTCCACCCCGACCCGCAGACCCACATCGAGCCGGTCCGCTACGGCAAGGGCTCGAACGCCATGGGCCTGCTCCAGTCGTTGCTGGTCGACGGCGGCCCGCACCGGGTACGGCGCTGGCTGGGCAGCATCCTGCGGCAGCCCCGGCTGGCGGCCCGGATGCTGTCGGTGCGCGCCTGGTCCGAGCGGACCGTGATCGCCCTGGTCATGCAGTCGGTCGACAACTCCCTCACCACCCGCTCCCGGCTCGGGCTCTTCGGCCGGCGGCTGGTCTCCGGCCCCGGGCACGGGGCGCCCAACCCGGCCTGGATCCCGGCCGGCAACCAGGCGGTCCGGCTGCTCGCCGAGGAGATCGACGGCACGCCCGGCGGCGCGGTCACCGAGCCGTTCAACATCCCGATGACCGCGCACCTCCTCGGTGGGGCGGTGATCGGGGTCACCCCCGAGCGCGGGGTGATCGACCCGTACCACCGGGTCCACGGCCACCCGGGGCTGCACGTGGTGGACGGCGCGGCGGTGTCGGCGAACCTCGGGGTCAACCCGTCGCTGACCATCACCGCACAGGCCGAGCGGGCCATGTCGTTCTGGCCGAACATGGGTGAGGAGGACCCGCGGCCGCCGCTCGGGGCGGCGTACCGGCGGCTGGACCCGGTCGCCCCGCGCCACCCCGCGGTCCCCGAGCACGCTCCCGCCGCGCTGCGCGACGGCTCACCCGGCCGGGGTGTCATCGACTTCACGGCGTGACGCGGCCGGGGCGCGCCCGGCCCGGCGGTGACTGTCGGTAGGCTTGCTGCACATGAGCACGCCTCGCCCCGTCCTTGTGGTGGACTTCGGAGCCCAGTACGCCCAGCTCATCGCGCGCCGCGTACGCGAGGCGAGGGTCTACTCGGAGATCGTCCCGCACTCCATGCCGGTCGCCGACATGCTGGCGAAGAACCCGGCCGCGATCATCCTGTCCGGCGGTCCGGCCAGCGTCTACGCGCCGGACGCCCCGCAGGTCGACGCCGACATGTTCCAGTCCGGGGTCCCGGTCTTCGGCATCTGCTACGGCTTCCAGGCGATGGCCCAGGCGCTGGGCGGCACCGTCGCGCGGACCGGCAACCGGGAGTACGGCGGCACCCCGCTGCACGCCCGCCCGGAGGCCGGCGTGCTGCTCCGCGACCTTCCGGACGACCTGCCGGTCTGGATGAGCCACGGCGACTGCGTCACGGAGGCGCCGACCGGCTTCACGGTCACCGCCGAGTCGGCCGGCGCGCCGGTCGCCGCGTTCGAGGACCTGGTCGGCCGGCGGGCAGGGGTGCAGTTCCACCCGGAGGTCGGGCACACCGCCCACGGCCAGGAGATGCTCACCCGCTTCCTGTACGACATCGCCGGGATCGAGCCCACCTGGACCCCGGAGAACATCATCGACGAGCAGGTGGCCCGGATCCGGGAGCAGGTCGGCGACAAGGAGGTCATCTGCGCCCTGAGCGGCGGCGTCGACTCCGCGGTCGCCGCCGCGCTGGTGCACAAGGCCATCGGCGACCAGCTCACCTGCGTCTTCGTCGACCACGGCCTGCTGCGGGCCGGCGAGGCCGAGCAGGTGGAGAAGGACTACGTCGCGGCCACCGGGATCAAGCTCAAGGTGGTCGACGCCCGGGAGCGGTTCCTGGGCGCGCTGGCCGGGGTGACCGACCCCGAGCAGAAGCGCAAGATCATCGGCCGGGAGTTCATCCGGGTCTTCGAGGCGGCTGCCCGCGAGGTCGCCGCGCACGGCGACGTCGAGTTCCTGGTGCAGGGCACCCTCTACCCGGACGTGGTGGAGTCCGGTGGCGGCACCGGCACCGCCAACATCAAGAGCCACCACAACGTCGGCGGCCTGCCCGAGGACCTGAAGTTCGCGCTCGTCGAGCCGCTGCGCACGCTGTTCAAGGACGAGGTCCGCGCGCTCGGCCTGCAGTTGGGGCTGCCCGAGGCGATGGTCTGGCGGCACCCGTTCCCCGGCCCGGGCCTGGCCATCCGGATCATCGGCGCGGTCGACGAGGAGCGGCTCGCCGTGCTCCGCAAGGCCGACCTGATCGCCCGGCAGGAGTTGTCCGCCGCCGGGCTGGACCGGGGCGTCTGGCAGTTCCCGGTGGTGCTCCTGGCCGACGTGCGCAGCGTCGGCGTGCAGGGCGACGGCCGCACGTATGGCCACCCGGTGGTGCTGCGTCCGGTCTCCAGCGAGGACGCGATGACCGCCGACTGGTCCCGGCTGCCCTACGACGTGATCGCCCGGATCTCCACCCGGATCACCAACGAGGTCGCCGAGGTGAACCGGGTGGTCCTGGACGTGACCAGCAAGCCGCCGGGCACCATCGAGTGGGAGTGAGCCCGGCTCAGGCCGCCGGCGGCGTCGGCGGCTGAGGCGCGATCCCGGGCGCCGGCTCCGGCGTGGGTCCGGCCGGCGGCGTCGGCCCAGGCTGGGGCGGGGCCGGTGCGGCGGTCGGAGCGGGCGCGGTCTGCGGCGTCGCCCCCGCGTGGGTGGGGGCGGTCGGCTGCGGCGGGACCGGCGGCCAGCCCGGCGCGGTGCCCGCCGGATGCGGCCAGGCGGGGGCGCCCGCCGGCTCCTCGGGCATCAGGAACCACATGATCGGGTACGCCAGCGCGGCGACCCCGCCGGTGAGCAGGGTGGCGACGGCGAAGACGACCCGGACCAGGGTGGGGTCGACGGCGAAGTAGCGGCCGAGGCCGCTGGCGACGCCGGCGACCATCCGGTCCGTGGTGGGACGACGGAGCTGCTTGTACGGGGCCTGAGGGGTGCTCGGAGAGGTCATGCGTCCACGGTGCCGCGCGGCGCGCCGGCCGACCTCGGTGAGCGCCCGGACCTCTACCCTGACCGATCCCTGAGGCGCCAGCCAAGAGTCAGGAATCTGACTCTTTTCGATCGGGGTAACGACAGCGGGGGAGAATTTTGTCCCGTGACTACCTCGCTGGAGCCGCTCCGCAGGATCGCGGCATACGCAGTTTGTGCCGATTCAGACGACCGGGTGCTGCTGGTCCGCGCATCGGAGCGCTCCGGCACCCCCGGCACCTGGTCGCTGCCCGGTGGGGCGGTCGACCACGGTGAGGACCCCCACCACACCGTCGTCCGGGAGACCGCGGCCGAGACCGGGCTCTCGGTCGCCGTCTCGGGTCTCCGGGACGTGATCGCCGACATGCGGGCGCTGCCCGAACGCGGCATCACCATCCACACCGACCGGCTGCTCTACACCGTCTCGGTGCGCGGCGGGACGCTGACCGACCGGGAGGGCCGGCCGACGGACCTGGCCCGCTGGGTCACCCTCGACGAGGCCCGGGAGTTGCCGCTCCGGTCGTTCACCGCGCGCGCCCTGGGCCTGCCCTCCCGCACGGACGACGTCGTCCCGGAGGAGGTCCCCGAGTTCCCCTCGTTCTACGCGGTCCCCGGGCCGGACGGGCTGCACCGGGCGCAGCGCTTCGCCGCGTACGCGGTGGTGACCGACCCGGAGGAGCGGGTGCTGCTCACCCGGGTCTCCGACGGCTACCCGGGCGCCGGCTGCTGGCACCTGCCCGGCGGCGGCACCGACTACGGGGAGCAGCCGGGCGCGGCGCTGATCCGTGAGCTGGTCGAGGAGACCGGGCAGACCGGCCGCCTGGTCGAGCTGCTCGGCGTCGCCAGCCACCGCGACGCGGCCTCGCTCGGCCCGGAGGGCTACCCGATCGACTGGCACGGCGTACGCGCCTTCTACCGGGTGGTCGTCGACCAGCCGGCCCCGCCCACCGTGGCCGACGTCGGCGGCTCCACCTGCGAGGCCCGCTGGTTCCGGCGGGAGGAGCTGGGCGCCCTCCCCGCCGACCGTCTCACCGAGGTCACCGCCGAGGCCGTCCACGCCGCTCAACTCATCTGACCCCCGCCGCCCCATTCCTGGTTGATCATGAGGTTGACGGTGCGGTGCCCCGGTGCCGGGCCGCTAACCTCATGATCGACGTGCGTAGCGGCGGCGACGGGAGTGGTGCGGGGTGGAGCAGCGGCGGCGGATCGGGGCGTACGGGGTCCTGCGGGACGAGGCCGGGCGGGTGCTGCTCGTCCGGGGGTCCGCCCGCGCCGACTTCCCCGGCGTGTGGCAGCTGCCCGGGGGTGGCGTCGACCACGCCGAGCACCCGGAGACCGCCGCGGTCCGGGAGTTCGCCGAGGAGACCGGGCTGACGGTCCGGGTGACCGGGCTGCGGGACGCGGTCGCCGACGTGACCCGCTTCGCCGACCTCGGCGTCGCCCTGCACACCGACCGGATCATCTTCGACGTCACCGCCGTCGGCGGGACACTCCGGGACGAGCCCGACAACACCACGGACCGGGCCCGCTGGTGCACCCTCGACGAGGCGCGGGAACATGCCCTGCTGCCGTTCACCGCCGAGCTGCTCGGCCTGCCGGTCGACCCGCTGCCGGCGCACGCCGCCCGGGAGACGCCCCAGCCGCCGTTCGGGCCGCTGCCCACCGACCGCGGGCAGCGCTTCGCCGCGTACGGGCTGGTCACCGATCCGGCCGGGCGGGTGCTGCTCACCATGATCGCCGACGGGTACCCGGGGGCCGGAAAGTGGCACCTGCCCGGCGGCGGCACCGACCATGGCGAGCAGCCGACGGCCGGGCTGCTCCGCGAGCTGGTCGAGGAGGCCGGCCAGCTCGGCCGGGTGGTCGAGCTGCTCGCGGTGGACAACCTGCACAATCCCGCCGCGCTCGGCCCGGAGGGGCGGCCGATGGACTGGCACAGCGTCCGGGTGATCTACCGGGTGAGGGTCGACGCCCCGACCGAGGCGGTGGTGACGGAGCTGGCCGGTGGGTCCACCGCGCGGGCCGCCTGGTTCGCTCCGGACCAGCTCCGTGGCCTGCGGATGACGGAGGTGGCTGCCCGGGCAACCGGACATCGAGGTAGGTGACGCCCGCCGGCCGGGCCGGGGTGGGGGACCTCCGGTACAGTCGGGAGGGATTGGGCGGACGAAAACGGGCGATGACGCCCGGGATCGGGATATGTGAGCGGTTCGCGCGGTTAAGGGAGTTATAAGTACCGCCGGCAGCTATCGCCAAGCCCCACATCCCTGTGCAATGGTGTACTCCGCAAACGGGCTGCCGGACCAGAAAGGGTCCGGCACGAGACAGCCGGACACCCGCCCCACGGCGGTCAGCCGATCCGGTGATGGAGGAAACGTGCCGAGAGCCCCATGGCGCCGGCGTCGTACGAGTGACAGTCCGCGCCCCGCAGGGCGTCGCTGGGCGGGCCGGTTGCGCCGCAGCAGCACGTTCGCCCGCCAGGTGCTGCTGGTCCGGGTGGGCCGTCGGGGCGGCGCCGCTTCCGCGAGCGACCTGGTCACCCCCGACCACCGCTGGGCGGACCGCCAGCGCCGCCGCTACGGCCGGTTCGACCCGGAGGTCGAGGCGGTGGCCCCGGTCAGCCCGGCGCTCGCCCCCGCGCCGGTCGACGAGCCGTCGGCGATGTCGATCCCACTCCTGCCGGGCGAGCGCACCGCCGCCCGCCGGGCCAAGTTCACCCTGGTCAACGCCTGCACCCTGAGCAGCCTGATGCTCGGCATGCTGGCGATCTTCCTGGCCATGCGGGGCGAGGTCCGTGTGGCGGCGCTCTGCCTGATCGCCTGCGTCGCGTTCGACGGCCTGGACGGCGCGCTGGCCCGCAAGCTCGGCGTGGCCAGCCCGTTCGGCGCCCAGATGGACTCGCTGGCCGACATGTGCTCGTTCGGCCTCGCCGCCCCGGTGGTGGTCTACGCCTCGCTGGCCGGCTCGGTGCCGGCCGCGGCCGCCGCGGTGGCCTGCGCCCTGGTCGCGGGGTGCGCCGCGATCCGGCTCGCCCGGTTCAACGTCTCGCCGAAGGACGGCCGGTTCTTCTGCGGCGTGCCGACCACCATGGCGGCGGCCGTGCTGGCCCTGACCGTGGCGATCGGGGTGCCGGTCTCCGGCCTGGTGATGGTCGGCGGGGTGGCCCTGCTCGCCTTCGCCATGGTCTCCAGCTTCCCGTACGCGAAGCTCGCCCGGCTGGTGAAGCTGCCGCCGTGGCTCTGGCTGGCCCCGGTGGTCGGTGCGCTGGTCGACATCCGGCTAACCTTCGCCGTCGTGGTGGTGGGCTACCTGATCAGCGGCCCGGTGCTCTGGCTGCACCAGCGCCGCACCGCCTGACCCGTACGACAAGAAAGGGGCGCCGCGACGAGCGGCGCCCCTTCTTCGTGTCGGGGGATCAGACCCAGCGGGCGATCACCGTCGCGCCGCCGACCACCTTGTCGCCCGGGCCGACCAGCGGCTCGGCCGCGCCCGCCGGCAGGTAGACGTCGGTCCGCGAGCCGAACCGGATCAGGCCGAAGCGCTCACCCTTCGCGAGCAGCGCGCCGACCGGCGCCCGCTGCACGATCCGCCGGGCGATCAGGCCGGTCCGTTGCGCCACCACCACGGTGCCGTGCGCGGTGTCCAGCACCGTGTAGGCCGCCACGTTGTGCTCGGCCTCCGGCTTCATCGCGTTGACGAACCCGCCGTCCGCGACGAAGTAGTCGACCACCTTGCCGGCCACCGGCGACCGGTTGACGTGCACGTCCAGCACCGACAGGAAGACCGCGACGCGCAGCCACTCGCCGTCGCCGAAGCGCTCGTCGTGCAGCCGCTGCACCGAGAGCACCTGGCCGTCCGCCGCGGCGACGACGGCCGACGGGTCCTCCGGGACGTCCCGCTCCGGGTCGCGGAAGAACGCGGCCACCGGCGCGGCGGCCAGCGCCGGCAGCAGCCAGAGCTTCGACTTCGGCCGGGTCACCCTGGCCAGCGCGGCGAGGCCGAGGCTGATGCCGGCCGCCGCGACGCCGTTGGAGTCGATGTGCATGGTCCGGGTCAGCGGCACGCTCGACGGCCGGTACGCCGGCGACAGTTGGGCGGCCAGCGTGGCGCTCGCCGGGGTGAAGCGGAGGTGGTGCACGCGTACCGGCGGGGAGTTGCGCAGCACCAGATCGGCGCGAGCGCCGTGCAGCACACCCTGCCGGTCCAGCTCGGCCCCGGCGCCCGCGCTGCGGAAGACCGGCGCGGCCACGCTCAGCACCGCGCCCTCGGTCAGGTACTTCGACAGCCCGTCGACGGCCACCCGGGCCTCGTCGGCGGTGCCGGTGAACGGTTCGGCGGCGATGACCACCTCGGCGGCGTCCGCCTCGGCGAGGGTGTCGACCACCCGTACCCGCTCGGCGACCCAGCGACCCTGGGCCGACACGTGCTCGCGGAGTGCGGCGGCGGAGCCCTCCGCCGGCACGACGGTGAGCCGGTCGCCGGGGAGCAGTGCCTCGATCGCCGCGGCCAGCACCGGGGACTCCGGGGTCGCGCCGACCAGCAGGCCGGCCTTCGGGTCGTTGCGCCGGGCGAACTCGCTGACGAGGGTACGGGCGGCACGCTCGCCGACGCGGACCGGACCGGACGGACCGGGGGCGCGCACGGCGGGGGACTGGGTCATGTCGGACGGGCTCCTGACGACGTAGAGACGGACGGCGGCGGGACCACCACGGTGACCTGGCCGGTCGGGGCGGGACGGGGCCCGACGACCGGGGGTACCGGCCGCGGCTACGGCCATCCGGGCTCGGCGCGTCTGACGCCGCGCCGCGACCCCGGACAGCCGGGCGCCAACCGGTGGGCCGGCCGGCGGAGGCGAGATCTCCACCAGCCAGCATAGGCGGCGGCGTCCCGGCATCGCACCGCCGCGGTCAGCCCGGCGGCGGCTCCGCCCGACCGGCCGCACCCCCGCCGGTGCCCGGACCGTCCGATGCGCCCCGGTCGGCCGGCTGCTCCGGACCGTCCATCGCGGGCAGCTCGCGGGTCACCGGCTCGCTCCCGCCGAGGACTGCCCCCGCCGGTTCGACGGGCAACTCGCGGGTGGCGGGGTCGCCGTCCCCACGGTCGCTCGGCGGCGTGGTAGGCGACCAGCGCGGCTCCCCGCCGGCGGGCCGGTCCTCCCACGCCGGGACGGCCGCCTCGGCCACCGCGTCGGTGGCCCACTCGTCAGCCACCGGGGCGGTGGCTGGGCCGCCGGTCGGGGCGGCGTCCACATAGGGTGCCGCGACCGTCGCCTCGGGTCGCGGGTGGACCGCTTCGCTGTCGGCGTGGCGCCCGGAGCGCAGCGCGCCGACCAGGCCGAGCAGCCCGATCACGATCAGCCCGCCCGCCAGGAACCAGCCCACCGGCGGCAGGGTCAGCCCGAGGATCCGGGCGAGCAGCCACCAGACGGCGAGGGCCAGGAAGACCAGCCCGAAGGCGAACGACACGGGGTCGGTGCGGTGGGCCTTCACCGGGTCACCTCCAGGTCTCCGGCGTTCACGTGGATGAGCAGGCGCAGGGTGCCCCCGCCGCGGCCGTCCGGCCCGAGGTCGGTGGTCTCCCCCTGGCGGCCGTTGACCGCGCTGGTCCGCCGGCCGAAGACCGTGGCGTCACCGGCGTTCACGTCGGTCACCGTGGTGACATCCACGTTCGGCGGTACGACCACCGTCGCCTTGCCGAAGTTGATGTCCACGGTGATCTGGGTGTCCTTCTTGTCGAAGTCCACCGCCCGCAGGTCGAGCACCGCGTCGCCGAAGTTGTTCTGGTAGCGGACCGCCAGGTCACGGTAGTCGGCCGGGGCCCAGGTGACGTTGCCGTCGATGCCGCGTATCCGGTCGTAGGAATCGGCGACGGTGGCGATGCCAAGCGCCGCCGCGGTGACCAGGCCGAGCGCGATGAGCCAGCGGGCTCGCCCGAACCAGGTGCCCACCAGCAGCCCGAGGCCGATGGTGGCCAGCGCCGCGGCGAAGTATCCGGCCGCGCCGACCGTGAAGACGTCGAGCAGGTCGAGCAGGGTCACCACGCCCAGCGCCAGGAAGATCAGCGAGAAGGTGACCGCGCCGAGCGCGGAACGCTCCTTCGGCCGCTTCGGTGGCCGTGCCGGCCGGGCGGGGGCCGGTGGCGCCGGCGGGTACGCCTGGGCGTACGGGCCGTGCGGCGCGAACGGCAGCCGGTAGCCGCCCGGTGCCACCGGCGCGGGCGGCGGCACGGAGACCGGCTGGCCGGGCGGGGTGCCCGTCGTCGGCGCGCCGGACCAGGCCGGTGTCGCGTCGCCCGGCCACGCCGCGCCGGAGCCCGGAGCCGGCTCCGCGGGGTGACCCGTCGCCGGCCAGGCCGGCTGCGCGGCGGTGCGCTCGGGGTCGGACCAGCCGGCCGCGACCTGCGGGGCGGGCCCGGCGTCGGAAGCCGGCCGGGTGCCGCCGACCGGCTGGTCGACGGTCTCGGCGGACATCGCCGCCCAGGTCGGGGTCGCGGCGGTCGGGGCCTCCGGCCAGGCCGGGGTCGCCGGGGCGCTCGTCGGCCAGCCCGGCGCGCCGGTCGTCGGCGTGGCGGCCGGGCCGGCGGTGGCGGAGCCGGACCAGGCCGGGCCGGTGGCGGGCGTGCCGGCGGGCGGAGTGGCGCCGGAACCGGGCCAGGCGGCCGGACCGGGCGGCGTGCCAGGCCCGGCCGCGGCCGGCCGCCGGCCCAGCGGGCCGCGCTGGTCCCGGTTGAGCAGCAGCGCACCGCCGATGAGGATCACCGCACCGAGCAGGATCGCCCGGAACGCGTTGGTGACGACGTAGCCGAAGCCGACCGCGACCGCGATGCTGAGCACGATCACCGTGATCGGGGACATGCTCGACCGGCCCCGGCCCAGCATCGACTCGACCGGCGAGGCGGTGTCCCCCTCGCCGGGGATGATCAGCCAGGCGGTGACGTAGACCAGGATGCCGATGCCGCCGAAGAAGCCCAGCACGGCGAGCAGCACCCGCCACAGCACCGGGTCGGTGTTGGTGGCGCGGCCGATGGCGGCGCAGACGCCGGCCAGGTAGCGGCCGTCCCGCGGGCGGACCAGCCCGTACCGGGAGGTGAAGCCAGCGGTGCCGGGCGGTGGGGCGTACCCGGGCGGTGGCGCGTCGGCGAACGGTGCGGACCCCGCGGTCGACGCGCCCGGTGGCGGGCCGGCGGATCCGGCCGGCGGCGGCGTCGGGGCGTCGGTGGGGGTGGCCGCCGGCCCCGGCGGGGGTGGCGGTGGCCCGTCCTGTGGTGCCGCCCCGGGCTGGGGCGGACGGGCAGGGTCGTCGGTCATGCCTTCGATCCTGCTGCCCCGCTCGCCCGAGCGTCCTCCGGACCCGACCCTGACCCCACCCTGAGATCCGCGGCCCCGAATGTCGGGGGCGTCCCCGTGGTCGGGGGCGGTCCGGGCGTGTGACGATCGGGACGCACCACTCCGTCCCCGACCTGGGAGCCTCCGATCAGCACCACCACGACCCCACCCCCGCCGCGGCTCTACCGGGCCACCGAGCACCGGTTGGCCGCGGGGGTGGCTGCCGGCATCGCCGAGCACCTCGGCGTCTCCGTGCTCCGCGTCCGGATCGCCTTCATGGTGCTGCTCGGGCTGAACGGCCTCGGACTGCTCCTCTACGCCGCCTTCTGGGCGGTCGTGCCACCGCGCCCCGGCGACACCGGCGTCCCGCCCCGCCGCGACCTCGCCCAGCTCCTGCCGTTCGTGGCGATCGGGCTCGGCGTGCTGCTGGTCCAGATGATGGCCTTCCACTCGGTCGGCGCGGCCGGCACCGCCGGCTGGCTGGTCGCGATCATCGCGGTGGGCGCCGGCGTGATCTGGCACCAGTCCGCGCCGGAGCGCCGCCAGCAGTGGGGCGGGTCGATGCCGGTGCCCTGGCTGGGCGCGGTGGTGGAGGAGAGCGACCGGCGCGCGTTCGTGCTCCGCTTCGTCGGCGGCGGCGTCCTCGTCGCGGTCGGCATCATCGGCGTGGCGGCGGTCTACTCCCCGGTGCAGAACTTCGACGCCGTGCTCAACGGTGTGATCTTCGCGCTGGTCGGGCTGGCCGGCGTGGGCGTGGTGGCCGGCCCGGTGCTCTGGCGCACCTGGAACCAGCTCCGCTCGGAGCGGGAGGGGCGCATCCGCGAGCAGGAACGGGCCGAGCTGGCCGCAATGGTGCACGACCAGGTGCTGCACACCCTGGCCCTCATCCAGCGCAACGCCAGCGACGTCAAGACGGTGCAGCGGTTGGCCCGGGGTCAGGAGCGGTCGCTGCGGAACTGGCTCTACAAGCCGACCGCCTCACCGACGGAGCGCTTCGCCGCAGCCCTGGAGCAGGCCGCCGCGGAGGTGGAGGACACCTTCGCCATCACGGTCGAGACCGTGGTGGTGGGCGACCGGGAGACCGACGAGCGGGTGGGCGCGCTGGTCGCGGCCGCCCGGGAGGCGCTGGTCAACGCGGCCCGGCACGCCGGGGTGCAGACGGTGTCCCTCTACGCCGAGGTGGAGCCGGACCAGGTCAGCGCCTTCGTCCGGGACCGCGGCAAGGGCTTCGACCCGGATACGGTGGAGGATCACCGGCACGGCGTCCGGGGTTCGATCATCGGGCGGATGAAGCGGCACGGGGGCCGGGCGGAGATCCGCTCCGCGCCGGGGGAGGGCACCGAGGTCCGGCTGATCCTGCCGATCAGCGGCTCGGGCGGCACGACGGAAAAGGACAGGTGACCATGGCCGAGCACGAACCGGTCGAGGAGGCGCAGCCCCGGGACGGGCGGCTGCGGGTGTTCCTCGTCGACGACCACGCCATGTTCCGGGCGGGCGTACGCGCCGAGCTCGGCGCGCGCGTCGAGGTGGTCGGTGAGGCCAGCACGGTGGCCGAGGCGGTCAGCCGGATCGCGGCGACCCAGCCCGACGTGGTGCTGCTCGACGTGCACATGCCCGACGGCGGTGGCCGGGCGGTGCTGGACGCGATGCGGCGTACCCACCCGCAGGTGCGGTTCCTGGCGTTGAGCGTGTCCGACGCGGCGGAGGACGTGATCGGGCTGATCCGGGCCGGTGCCCGGGGCTACGTCACGAAGACCATCTCGCCGGAGGAGCTGACCGACGCGATCCGCCGGGTGGCCGACGGGGACGCGGTGTTCAGCCCGCGGCTGGCCGGGTTCGTGCTGGACGCGTTCGCGGCCCGGCCGGACGCGCCGGTCGCCGATCCGGAGCTGGACCAGCTCACCAACCGCGAGCGCGAGGTGCTGCGGCTGCTGGCCCGGGGGTACGCGTACAAGGAGATCGCCCGGGAGCTGTTCATCTCGATCAAGACGGTCGAGACGCACGTCTCCAACGTGCTGCGCAAGCTCCAGATGTCCAACCGGTACGAGCTGTCCCGCTGGGCGGCCGACCGCCGGTTGGTCTGACCGTCCCGGGAGTCTCCGGCGTCCGGGTGGCGTCGGGGCTGCGTGCTGTTCGGGTCGGGAGGGGCCGTCCTCGCGGCTGCGGCGCCTGCTGGCCCGTCCGGTGTCCGCGACCGGTTCCGATCAGTCGGTGCGCAGCACGGTGAACGCCTCGGCCAGCCGGCCGGCGGGCAGTCCGGCGGTGCCGGCGATCGAGCCGAGCAGGTCGTGCACCCACGTCACCACGTCCAGGTGCGCGGTCTGCGAGCGGTGCGCCCGCATCGCGGCGATCTTGCGGTCGACCCGGTCGGTCACGTCGACGACGTGGTCCGGCCCCGGGCCGCCCGCGTACCAGAGCTCCCGGACCACCCACGGCTCCAGGCCCGCGTCGAGCAGCTCCGGGAAGGCGAAGCGGTTACGCGCGTCGGGGTAGACGGCGCAGGTGGTGGCCTCGCCGACGGCCAGGTGGTCGGGGTGGCTCGGGCCGGTGAGGTGCTCCCAGCGGCGCAGCGGGGAGCTGGTCAGCACCCGGTCCGGGCGGAACCGGCGGATCCCGGCGGCGATGTCGCGCCGCAGCTCCGGGCCGGGGGTGAGGATGCCGTCGGGGTGGCCGTCGAGGAAGTCGACCCGGTGCACGCCGACGGCGGCCGCCGCGGCCCGCTGCTCCGCCTCGCGCAGGGCGGGCAGCTCCGCGCGCGGGGTGTCGTCGAAGCCGCCGGAGTCCCCCCGGGTGGCGATGAGGTACGCCACTTCGATACCCTCATCCACCCAGCCAGCGATGGTGCCCGCACAGCCGAAGTCGACATCGTCCGGATGGGCAAAAACCGCCAGCGCCCGGCGGACGTCGGGAAGCACCGGAGCGGAGGCAGGAAAGCTCACAGCCGTGAGCCTACGCGCGGGTCTTCGCCCGATGTGACCGTGTTTTGCCTGTTCGGACTGGTACGACTCGCCGATTTCATGATCTTTTCTCAAGTATCGGCAACGTGGCGGCCAACTAACGTCTTGATAACGGCACCTTCACGGAACCGGCCGGTGAGTGTCACAGTTGCAGCACCTCACCCCCCGGTCTGAGGCGCCTCGTCGGGCCTGCCGACCACGTGACGCCACCTTCGCGTGACGCTGCGTGGCCGCCGGCCCTGTGCGGCGTCTTGGTCGGGGGCGCGGTGCCCGGCGGATCGGTACCCCTGGGGTGTCCCGATTTCCTCTGCGGTAAACCGGCGGCCTGTGGTTCGGGCTGGCGGTTGGTGTCACCCCCCAGACGTGCGTGAAACTCACGACGGAACCAGGTTAGAAAGAGGAGGCCCCTCGGAATGAGAGTCTCGAAGCGGGCGAGCGGCGCGCTCGCGGTGGGCGCGGCGTTCGCGCTCGTCGCGTCCGGCTGCTCGAGCGGGAACAACGACGGTGGCGACGCCAGCGCCAGCAAGGACGGCGCCATCGTCATCGACGGCACCCAGCCGGAGAACCCCCTGGTTCCGGCGAACACCACCGAGACCGGCGGCGGCAAGATCATCGACTGGCTGTGGACCGGTCTGGTGGAGTACCCGAACAACGGTGGCGCCCCGCAGAACGCCCTTGCCGAGTCGATCGACACGAGCGACTCCAAGGTCTTCAAGATCAAGATCAAGCAGAACACCAAGTTCCACGACGGCACCACCGTCAAGGCCGAGAACTTCGTCAAGGCCTGGAACTGGGCGGCGTACGCCCCGAACGGCGCGCAGAACGCCAGCTTCTTCGCCGACATCCAGGGCTACTCCGACCTGAACCCGGCTGACCCGGACGGCGACGGCCCGAAGAAGGCCCCGACCCCGTCGGTCAAGGAGATGTCCGGCCTCAAGGTCGTCGACGACTGGAACTTCGAGGTCACCCTCTCCGCGCCGACCGCGGTGTTCCCGACCAAGCTGGGCTACAGCGCCTTCATGCCGCTGCCGGACGTCTTCTTCACCCAGAAGCCGGAAGAGTTCGGCAAGAAGCCGGTCGGTAACGGCCCGGTGAAGTTCGTCTCGTGGCAGGACGACGTCGAGGTCAAGCTGACCCGCTTCGACGACTACACCCTGCGCGACAAGATGAAGATCAAGGACGTCACCGTCAAGATCTACCAGGACGACACGGCGGCGTACAACGACCTGCTCGCCGGCAACCTGGACTTCATGCAGCAGGTTCCGGTCTCGTCGCTGGCTGGCGACAAGTGGAAGACCGACCTGGGCGAGCGGGCGATCCAGACGACGATCCCGTCGTCCGGCATCATCGCCTTCCCGATCTACGACAAGCGCTTCCAGAACCCGAAGCTGCGCAAGGCGATCTCGCTGTCGATCAACCGGCAGGAGGTCACCGACAAGATCTTCTTTGGTAACCGCAAGCCGGCCGACAGCTGGGCCAACCCGCTGACCCCGGGCGCCGAGCCGGGCAACTGCACCGCCTGCAAGTTCGACCCGACCCAGGCCAAGCAGCTCCTCCAGGAGGCCGGTGGCTTCCAGGGCAAGCTGACCCTGTCGTACAACGCCGACGCCAGCCACAAGGAGTGGATGGAGGCGGTCGCCCAGCAGATCAAGACCAACCTGGGCATCGACGCCGTCGCCGTGGGCGTGCCGACCTTCGCGGTCTTCCGGGCCAACATCAACGCCCACAAGATGACCGGCGCCTACCGGGCCGGCTGGCAGCAGGACTACCCGGACGTGGAGAACTGGATCAACCCGCTCTACGTGACCGGTGGCTCCTCGAACGACGGCCTGTACAGCAACCCGCAGGTCGACGCCCTCGCCAAGGAGGCCTCCGCGGCCCCCAGCCTGGAGGAGGCGCACAAGAAGTTCGCTGAGGCTGTCAAGCTGATCGACCAGGACGTTCCGTCCATGCCGATCTACTTCAGTGGTGAGCAGTCCGGCCACTCGGAGAAGATCAAGAAGATCGAGCTGACCAACGTCGGCGAGCTCGACATCACCTCGGTCGAGCTCTGATCCGAACGGTCTGACCCCGGGTCGGGCTCGCCTACCGGTGAGCCCGACCCGGGGCCGTTCCGCGAGGGGGTGTACAACAAACCCCTCGCACGTTGTCGCCACCCGTGTCGGCTGATCCGACGCGCCCCTTGTCTGGAGGACCACCCCATGGGCCGTTATCTCTTGAGACGGCTGCTGCAACTCGTGCCGGTGTTCATCGGCACGACATTCCTGATCTATTGGCTCGTCTGGTCGGTGCCCGGCGACCCGTTCGCCGGCAAGTGCGGTGACCGGGGTTGCCCGGAGAACTACCGCGCGGTCATGACCGCGAAGTACCACCTCGACGACTCGATCTGGGTGCAGTACGCCAGCTACATGAAGAACCTGTTCCAGGGTGACTTCGGCATTACCTTCGGTAATCGGCCGATCAGCGACATCATCACCACGTCGTACCCCAACACCCTGAAGCTGGCGGTGGTCGCGCTGGTCATCGAGGCCGTCATCGGTCTCGGCGCGGGCGTGCTGACCGGTCTCCGGCGCAACGGCTTCCTGGACAACCTGGTCCTGGTCTCCAGCCTCTTCCTGATCGCCCTGCCGGTCTTCGTCATCGGCTTCGTGCTCCAGTGGTTCTTCGGCGTCAAGTGGGGCATCATCACGCCTACCGTCTCCAGCGAGATGCGGATCACCGAGTTGATCCTGCCGGGCTTCGTGCTGGGCAGCGCCTCGTCGGCGTACATCGCCCGGGTGGCGCGCACCAGCATCGCGGAGAACCGCCGCGCGGACTACGTCCGTACCGCCATCGCCAAGGGCCTGCCCATGCGCCGGGTGGTGGGCGTGCACCTGCTGCGTAACTCGCTCATCCCCGTCGTCACCCTGCTCGGCACCGATCTCGGCGCCCTGATGGGTGGCGCCATCATCACCGAGGGCATCTTCGGCATCAACGGCATCGGCCGCCAGGTGCTGCGCGCCATCGTCACCAAGGAGAGCGCTACCGTTGTCGGCATCGTGGTGGTGCTGGTGGTCGTGTATCTGGTGATGAACCTGCTGGTGGACCTGCTCTACGCCGCCCTGGACCCGAGGATTCGCTATGAGTGACCCGAGCGCCGCATCGCTTGTCAGCACCCCCCGCCCCGAGCAGCCGACCGAGATCGGCGCTCCGGCCAACGCCGGCCTGCCGGCGCAGAAGCAGGAGAAGCCGCGCGGCCTGCTCGGCGACGCGTGGCGCGACCTGCGCCGCAAGCCGCTGTTCTGGATCTCTGCCGCGTTCATCGTGCTGTTCGTGCTGATGGCGGCCTTCCCGTCGCTGTTCACCTCCGGCGACGCGGTCAACGGCGCGCTGTCCCGCAGCCGGGTGGAGCCGTCGGCCCACGCCTGGTTCGGCTACGACGTGCAGGGCCGGGATGTCTACTCCCGGGTGATCTACGGTGCCCGCGCCTCGATCGTGGTGGCGCTGCTCTCGGTGATCTGCACGCTGCTGATCGGCGGCACGATGGGCATCATCGCCGGCTACCGCGGCGGCTGGGTGGACGCGCTGCTCTCCCGGATCGCGGACATCTTCTTCGGCCTGCCGTTCGTGCTCGGCTCGATCGTCATCCTGACCACCTTCAACGGCTCGGGCACGGACAACGGCGAGTGGACGATCATGGGCCTGGTCATCCTGTCGCTGAGCGTGCTGAGCTGGCCGGTCGTGATGCGGCTGATGCGCTCCTCGGTGCTGGCCACCAAGGAGGCCGACTACATCGTCGCGGCCCGGGCGTTGGGCGCCGGCACCGGCCGGATCATCCTCAAGCACCTGCTGCCGAACTGCCTCGCGCCGCTGCTGGTCTACGGGACCATCATGGTTGGCAGCTTCATCGGCGCCGAGGCTACGCTGTCCTTCCTGGGCATCGGTCTGAAGAGCCCGGTCGTGTCCTGGGGCATCATGATCAGTGAGGCGCAGAACTACATCCGGGTCTCGCCCTTCCTGCTCTTCTTCCCCGCCGCGTTCCTCGTCACCGCAGTGCTGAGCTTCGTGATGCTCGGCGAGGCGGTCCGCGAGGCCCTCGACCCGAAGCTCCGATAGGGGAGACTCAGTTGTCCGACATTCTCGTGTCCGAGCAGTCCGCGCCGGGCGCCGACGGATCCGGCCGCCCCTCCGGCCGCTTGCTCGAGGTTGACGACCTGCGGGTCGAGTTCCGCACCCGGGACGGCGTCGCCAAGGTCATCAACGGGGTGACGTACCACGTCGACGCGGGGGAGACCCTCGCCGTGCTCGGCGAGTCCGGCTCCGGCAAGAGCGTCACCGCGCAGACGATCATGGGCATCCTCGACACTCCGCCCGGCTTCGTCACCGGTGGCCAGGTCCGCTTCCACGGCAAGGACATGCTCAAGATGTCCGCCGAGCAGCGGCGCCGCATCCGCGGCGAGGGCATTGCGATGATCTTCCAGGATTCGCTCTCCGCCCTCAACCCGGTTTTCACCGTCGGCTTCCAGATCGCCGAGCAGTTCCGCATCCGGCGCGGCATGAGCCGCTCGGACGCCAAGAAGCGCGCGATCGAGATGCTCGACCAGGTGAAGATCCCGAACGCCAAGGGTCGGTTCAGCAACTACCCGCACCAGTTCTCCGGCGGTATGCGGCAGCGCGCCATGATCGCGATGTCGCTGGCGCTGGACCCGGAGGTGCTGATCGCCGACGAGCCGACCACCGCGCTGGACGTGACCGTGCAGGCCCAGATCATGGACCTGCTCGGCGAGCTCCAGCGGGAGCGGCAGATGGGCATGATCCTGATCACCCACGACCTCGGCGTGGTCGCCGACGTCGCGGACCGGATCGCGGTGATGTACGCCGGCCGGATCGTCGAGGAAGCCGACGTGTACGACCTGTACGCCAAGCCGGCGCACCCGTACACGCTCGGCCTGCTGAACTCGATCCCGCGGCTGGACGAGAAGGGGCAGGAGCTCCGCACCATCAAGGGCCTCCCGCCGAACCTGATGAACATCCCGTCGGGCTGCCCGTTCAACCCGCGCTGCCCCATGGCGCAGCCGGTGTGCCGGGAGAAGCTGCCCCCGCTGCTGCAGATCCGCAGCGGCCGGGCCAGCGCGTGCCACTTCGCCGAGGAGCTCGTGAACCGTGACTGAGAACATCATCGAGGTTCGTGACCTGGTCAAGCACTACCCCGTGACCCGGGGTGTCGTGTTCAAGAAGACCATTGGGCACGTCAAGGCGGTCGACGGCGTCTCCTTCGAGTTGAAGGCCGGCGAGACGCTGGGCGTGGTGGGCGAGTCCGGCTGCGGCAAGTCGACGCTCGCCCGGGTCCTGATGAACCTGGAGCGGCCGACCAGCGGTCACGTGCTCTACAAGGGGCAGGACATCTCCCGGCTCTCCGGCTCGGCCCTGCGGCGCCTGCGCCGGCAGATCCAGCTGGTGATGCAGGACCCGTACACCTCGCTGAACCCGCGGATGACGGTCGGTGACCTGATCGGCGAGCCGTTCGAGATCCACCCCGAGGTGGCCCCGCGCGGCAGCCGCCGGAGCAAGGTCAAGGAGCTGCTCGACCTGGTCGGTCTGAACCCGGAGCACATCAACCGGTACCCGCACCAGTTCTCCGGCGGCCAGCGGCAGCGCATCGGCATCGCCCGGGCGCTCGCCCTGCGGCCCGAGGTCATCGTCTGCGACGAGCCGGTGTCGGCCCTGGACGTGTCGATCCAGGCGCAGGTGATGAACCTGCTGGAGAAGCTCCAGGCCGAGTTCGGTCTGTCGTACGTCTTCATCGCCCACGACCTGTCGGTCGTGCGTCACCTCTCCGACCGGGTCGCCGTGATGTACCTGGGCAAGATGGTGGAGATCGGCACCGAGGACGAGATCTACGAGCGGCCGACCCACCCGTACACCCAGGCGCTGCTCTCGGCGGTGCCGGTGCCGGACCCGACGCTGCGGGACAACAAGGCGATCATCCGGCTCACCGGTGACGTCCCCTCCCCGGTGAGCCCGCCCTCGGGCTGCCGGTTCCGCACCCGGTGCTGGAAGGCGCAGGACGTCTGCGCTCAGGAGGTGCCGCTGCTCCAGATCCGGCCGGGCTCGGACCACCCGAGCGCCTGCCACTTCGCGGAGCGGCGGGAGATCGTCCCCACCCACGAGGCGGCCTGACCGACCACGAACCGCCTGCTGGCGTCAGCTCGACGCCGGCAGGCGGTTCGTCATGTCGGGGCCCCTCACAGCGGGCCACGACCGGCGCGGAGCAGCAGCAGCGCGAGCTGGGTGCCGTCGGCCCCGAGCGCCTGCCGGAACCGCTCCAGGATCTCCCGCTCCCGGGACAGCACCAGGCGGGTGCCGCCGGAGGCCATCCGGGTGGCTCCGACCTCCTGGGACAGCGCGGCCCGCTCCTGCCAGAGGGCGATGATCGTGCGGTCGATCTCGTCGATCCGCTCGCGGATGGCCACGATCCGCTCGGCGGCCGCCGAGTCGCCGGTGCCGGTCCGCGCCGCCGCGGCCCCGGTCGGGTCGGCGCCATCGGGCCGCTCGTTCCGTGCCAGGCTGCCGCTGGACTCCACCACGTCAGTCATCATCGTCGTACCTTCCGGGTCTCGGGCCCGGTGCCCGGATCCCGGGACGAAAATGCCCCGGGCTCCAGGAGCCCGGGGCTTTCGCAGGTCTGTGATCAGGCGCGACCTACGGCTGCCGGACTCCCGGTGCCGTAGTAAAAGTAGAAGCGCTGACCGAACACGTCGTCGAGTATGCCGACCGGCGGGCGCGTCGCGCAAGGAAACCGGCCAACAGGTGGGACGGGGCACGGCGGTGACGGCTTCGTCTCGTCCGGGCCGGCATGGGCGGGAAGTGTCCGCCCGTCGGCATAGACTCGCCGTGCGATGCATCCTCTCTTCGACATCCCCGCGTCCCCGCCCGCGCCGGAGTCCCGGCCGACCCCGTCGCGCCGGCCCGGGGCGGCCCCCCGGCCGGATCCGCAGGCTCTCCTCGACGGGTTGAACGGTCCCCAGCGGGACGCGGTCACCCACGCCGGTTCCCCGCTGCTGATCGTGGCCGGTGCCGGCTCCGGCAAGACCCGGGTGCTGACCAACCGGATCGCCTACCTGCTGGCCGCGCGGGACGTGCACCCGGGCGAGATCATCGCGATCACCTTCACCAACAAGGCCGCCGGTGAGATGAAGGACCGGGTGGCCGCCCTGGTCGGTCCGCGCGCCCGGTTGATGTGGGTGTCGACCTTCCACTCGGCCTGCGTCCGGATCCTGCGCGCCGAGCACGAGCACGCCGGGCTCAAGTCCACCTTCTCGATCTACGACGCGGACGACTCCCGCCGGCTGATGCAACTCGTCGCCCGTGAGCTGGACCTGGACCCGAAGCGCTACCCGGCACGCGGCCTGGCCGCCCAGGTCTCCAACCTGAAGAACGAGCTGGTCGACCCGGAGGCGTTCGCCGCCCGGGCCAAGGGGCCCAACGAACGGGCACTGGCCGAGGCTTACACGCTCTACCAGCGGCGGCTGCGCGAGGCGCACGCGCTGGACTTCGACGACCTGATCATGACGACGGTGCACCTGCTCCAGTCGCATCCGCACGTCGCGGAGAGCTACCGGCGCCGGTTCCGGCACGTGCTGGTGGACGAGTACCAGGACACCAACCATGCCCAGTACGTGCTGATCAAGGAGCTGGTCTCCGGCACCGAGGGGATCCCGCCGGCCGAGCTGTGCGTGGTGGGTGACGCCGATCAGTCGATCTACGCGTTCCGGGGCGCGACCATCCGCAACATCCTGGAGTTCGAGCGCGACTTCACCGACGCCCGGACGATCCTGCTGGAGCAGAACTACCGCTCCACCCAGACCATCCTCAACGCCGCCAACGCGGTGATCGACCGGAACACCTCCCGCAAGCCCAAGCGGCTGTGGAGCGACGCCGGGGCCGGCGAGCGGATCGTCGGGTACGTGGCCGATACCGAGCACGCCGAGGCGGACTGGGTGGCCCGGGAGATCGATCGCCTGGTCGACCAGGGCGACACCCGCCCCGGCGATGTGGCCGTCTTCTACCGCACCAACGCCATGTCCCGGGTCTTCGAGGAGGTGTTCATCCGGGTCGGCCTGCCCTACAAGGTGGTCGGCGGGGTGCGGTTCTACGAGCGCAAGGAGGTCCGCGACGCGCTGGCCTACCTGCGCGCGGTGGTCAACGACGACGACACGGTCAGCCTGCGCCGGATCCTCAACACCCCGCGCCGGGGCATCGGCGAGCGGGCCGAGGCGTGCGTGGAGGCGCTGGCCAGCCGGGACCGGATCTCCTTCGGCGCGGCCCTGCGCCGGGCCAAGGACGCGCCCGGAATCTCCACCCGGGCCGCCAACGGGATCGCGGAGTTCGTCGCACTCCTCGACTCCGCCCGCGAGCTGGCCGAGACGGGCACCCCGGAGGATGTGCTGGAGGCTCTGCTGACCCGCTCGGGCTACCTCACCGAGCTGGAGGAGAGCCTGGACCCGCAGGACGCCGGCCGGGTGGACAACCTCCAGGAGCTGGTGAGCGTCGCCCGGGAGTACACCGAACGGATCGAGGCGCTGGGCGAGGAGGGCGAGCGGGCCACCGTGGCCGGCTTCCTGGAGCAGGTGGCGCTGGTCGCCGACGCCGACCAGGTCCCCGCCGATGACCCCGAGCACCAGGGCGTGGTCACCCTGATGACGCTGCACACGGCGAAGGGCCTGGAGTTCCCGGTGGTCTTCCTGACCGGCCTGGAGGACGGCGTCTTCCCGCACCTGCGCTCGCTGGGGGACAACCGCGAGCTGGAGGAGGAGCGGCGGCTGGCGTACGTGGGCATCACCCGGGCCCGGCAGCGGCTCTACCTGTCCCGGGCGGTCACCCGCTCGGCCTGGGGCGCGCCGGCGTACAACCCGGCGTCGCGCTTCCTTGAGGAGTTGCCGCCGGAGCTGGTCCGCTGGGAGCGCGTCGAGGCCTCGTACACCTCCTGGGCCGGCGGGGGCGGTGGCGTCGGCGGCCGCGCGGACCGCGCGCCCGGCGGGCGTGGCGGCTTCACCGGGGGTACGCCGAAGGCGACCCAGCTCGCCAAGCGGCTCGGGGTGGACGGCAGCCGGCTGTCCACCGCCAGCGAGCTGCGGCAGGTGCCGAAGGTGTCGGTGGGGGACCGGGTCAACCACCAGCGCTACGGGCTGGGCCGGGTGCTGGCCGTGGAGGGGCACGGCCCGGGCGCCCGGGCGCAGATCGACTTCGGTGACCAGACCATGTGGCTGGTGCTCCGGCACGCCCCGATCGACAAGCTCTGACGGCGAGACCCGGCCCGGCGGGTGCCGGACCGGGTCTCTCCTCGTGCCGTGGCCGTCAGCAGGCCACGTTGATGCCCCGGGCGCGCAGGAACGGCGCCGGGTCGATCTGGTTCCACATCTGCCCCTGATGCACCTCGAAGTGCAGGTGCGGGCCGGTCGCGTCGCCGGTGGCGCCCTCGTAGCCGATGACCTGGCCGGCGCTCACCTTGTCGCCGACGCTGACGATCAGCCGGCTCTGGTGCGCGTAGTGGGTTAGGTAGCCGTTGTGGTGGTCGATGAAGACCGAGTTGCCGTACCCGTCGCCGGCGTCGCCGGCCTTGACGACGGTTCCGGCCGCGGCGGCGTGGATCGGGGTGCCGGCGGGCATGGCGAAGTCGATGCCGGCGTGCAGGGTGCCCCAGCGCGGCCCGTAGCAGGAGGTGATCGTGGCGCCCTTCATCGGGATCACCCAGCTGGGCTTCGGCTTGACGGTCTTCTTCGGCTGCGGCTTCGGCTTGGCGGTGGCGGTCCTCGTCGGCGTGGGGCTGGCCGCGGTCGGGCTCGGTGACGGGCTGACCGGGGTTGCCGACGGGGTGACCGGGGCGATCGACTCACGGACGGACCGGTCGGCCCGGGCGGCGTCCTCGGCGCGGGCCCGGGCGTCGAAGTCGACGGCGGCCGGGGCCGGGGTGCCGCGGTCGGCGGTGGCCACGGAGACGCCGCCGAGGCCGAGGGCGACCAGGGCGACGGCGCCGAGGACGAGGTAGGTGGCCCGCCGGCCCGTGCTGGCGCGCCGCCGGTGCCGGCCGGGGGCGTCGGGGGTGTTCTCGTTCTGGATGGAGCTGTCTTCCTGCACGGGGACCTTCATCAGTCGAGGGGCACGTGACCTCGAAATACTGGTGTCGGCTCCGGTCGTGGTGGGTACCGGGTCCGGGAGGACGGGCCGGACCGGTGATCGGTCGTGTCCGGGTTCACCCCATTCCAGTCTGATTTATTCGAAAAAAGGATCATGTGCGGTCGTGGCGCTGCTCACACTTCCCGCTGTGACCCAGCCAACTTTGCGCCAACGAAAAACCGCCCGGATCGAGCGATCCGGGCGGCGAGCGGGCGGTACGCAGCGTCAGGACGCGGCTACCTCGCTGTAGATTGCCTCGATTTGCAGCTGGATGTCCACTCCGCGGTCCTTGAGCCACGGCACCGGGTCCAGCGGCTGCCCGTTGACATGGATCTCCAGGTGCAGGTGGGAGCCGTAGGCGTGGCCGGTGCTGCCCACCAGGCCGAGCTGGTCGCCGGCCTTGACCTGCTGGCCCTCCTTGACGCTGATCGCCGAGGACTGGCCGTAGATGGCCTCGCTGCCGTCCGAGTGCTGGACGATCACCGCGTAGCCGTAGCCGCCGAACCAGCCTGCCTTGGTGACCGTGCCGCCGTGGATGGCGACGTACGGGGTGCCCTCCGGGGCGACCAGGTCGATGCCGGTGTGCAGCTTGCCCCAGCGCATGCCGTAGGGCGAGTTGAAGTCGTAGCCGTGCAGGGGCAGCAGCCAGGCGTCCTGCTCGGTGGAGGCCTTGCTCTGGGCGCGGTTGTCGCGGGTCGCGCGGTCGGCGCTGTCGGCCCGGCTCGCCGCGTCCTGGCTGGTGACCGACGCCTGCTTGAGCTCGTCGAGGACCGAAGGGCTGACGCTCTTGGCGTCGGGGAGGGCGTTCGCGCCGAGGGCGACGATGCCGGCTCCCACGAAGGCGGTGGTCACGACCGCGGCGTAGCGGCTCCGCGGGGGGGTGGGTACGCGGCGTCGACCGCGATATCTATCGGGCTCAGACGACAGGCGCTGGCGCACGCACACCCTCCGTTGTCGGGGATCCGATGCGACCTCGAGCCGTTCGGTGAAGCTCCGTCGAACGTCCGGTGGCCGCGTCGTCACCCGTCCGTGGACCTGATGACAACCGTGGACACGTTAGCCAACCGCCACTCTGGTCACAAGCCAAAGCGCCGAAATGGTGTTTCTTTCTGTCCCTTTACATCCGCTCTTGTCATGTCTCGTGCCGCCGGTCGGGTGGCCCGGTAACCGTCCGTTCGTCGCGCACAGTGACCGTTCGGCGGAGGCGTCCGGCTTTCCGCGTACGGCGCCGCACGGTAATGGCCCCGGCGCTCCGGGTGGCCGCCGGCCGGGTGCCGCGCCGTCGCGCGCGGTCGGCCGGGAAGGGCCCGTATGAGACAGGCCCCAAGGGCGCCGGCCCGGGTTTCCGGCAGCCGGCCGGGCGGGTTACCGTTCGTTCAGGTGACAGTGCCGTAGCCGGTGAAAGGTGTGCGCTGATGAGCTCTCGTATCCGGGTCGTCGTCGCGAAGCCCGGCCTGGACGGCCACGACCGGGGCGCGAAGGTCGTCGCGCGTGCCCTGCGGGACGCCGGCATGGAGGTCATCTACACCGGCCTGCACCAGACCCCGGAGCAGATCGTGGAGACCGCGATCCAGGAGGACGCGGACGCGGTCGGCCTCTCCGTGCTCTCCGGGGCGCACATGACGCTCTTCAAGCGGGTCCTGGAGTTGCTCGCCGAGCGGGACGCGGCCGACATCGTGGTCTTCGGTGGCGGCATCATCCCGGACGCCGACATCCCCGAGCTGGAGCGGCTCGGCGTCGCGAAGATCTTCACCCCGGGCGCCACCACGCAGTCCATCGTCGACTGGGTCCGACAGAACGTCGCCCAGCCGGTCGCCTGACCGGCGTCCGGTCCGGCACGGTCGCGTCCCGACCGGGTCGGACCGCTGAGCCACGCCGGAGTGCCGGAGCGGCGGGATACCCGGGGTGTCGCCGACCTGGAGCGACCGGGACCGGAACCCGGACAGGGGGAGGGGCCGGACGCACCCCTCACACGTCCGGCCCCTCTATGCGCGATGCCCCGCCGCCACCCCTCGACCGACAGGGCATCGGCCGCTCCCGTCGTCGCGCTGTACCAGCGCTCCGACATCAGACTCAACGACGCCCCCACCGGGCGGTTACGCCCCATCCGCAAATCCCCCGGACGGCTGACCCGCGCTCAATCATCTGACGTCGCGCCGGTCCGGTGCCCTGGGGCGGCACCCGAGGAGCCCGGCTCTCCGAGCCGTCCCGCCGGGAGTCGTATCGTGTGGCTCCCCGTACCGTGTTCCGCGGTCGACGATCCCGCCGGGAGCCCGCCGTGACCCAGCCGCCGTACCCGCAGCGTGACGCCGGTGGCGAATGGCCGCCCGCCGGGCCAGGCGCGCCCACACCCCCGGGTCCCGGCTGGCCCGCGCCGCACCAGGCCGTTCCCGGCTGGCCCGCGCCGCCGCACCAGCCGCCGACGCCGGGCTGGTCCGGGCCGCCGCAGCACACGTACCCGGCTCCGGGCTGGTCCACGCCACCTCACCCCGGCGCGCCGGGGCAGCAGTCCGGCGCGGCCTGGTCCGGGCCGCCGCAGCACGCGTACCCGGGCGGGCCGGGGCACCCCGCCGGGCCGGCGTACCCGGGTGGGTTCGGGCCGGGGCAGTGGCCGCCGCCGCCGACGCGGACGGCGAAACGGATCCCGGAGGACCTGCCGTTCGTGGCTCGGCCGAGCCTGGGCCGGCGGGCGCTGCTCTTCGGGGGCCTGATGCTCTTCATCGGTCTGGTACTGGCCTGCCCGATCGGCATCGCGGCGTCCGGCGACGGCGGCCCCGTACTGCTGTTCGTCATCCCGGTGTTCCTGTTGTTCGCCGCGCTGCCGCTGGGCCTGCAGCTCTGGCTCGTCTCCTCCGGCGGTCCGTTGCTCGCGGTGGGTCCTGCCGGGCTGTGGATCAAGACTCGGCCGACCCGGGGGCAGGCGATCTGGCTGCCCTGGGAGGCGATCGACCGGATCTACCTGCGGCGCTGGGCGCTGGAGAAGATGCTCTGCGTGAAGCCGCGCGACCCGCGCGCCGGGACCGGCCTGGGGGCGTTCACCGCGCTGGACTCCGGGATGCAGCAGGCGTTCTTCGGCACCGGCTTCACCGCCACCGTCCGGTACGCCGACCGCTCCGAGGAGGAGATCATGCGGGCGGTGATCGGGTACGCGGCCGGCCGCTGCCGGGTGGGCTGACCCGAGGCGCCCGGCGGCTGTGCATTACCGCACACCACGCACCCGCTCGGTTGCCCCTGGTTCCCATCTCGTTAGGCTGCGGCAAATGGCCTGTCTCTTCTGATGACAGGCGTCAAACTGATTTTCCAACGCTGGTGGCGGCGCGAGGGCGCGCCGCGGAGACGGGACGGGACGCGCAATCGTGGACCTGTACGAGTACCAGGGGCGGGACCTGTTCGAGCGGCACGGCTTGCCCGTGCTCGCCGGCGGCGTCGCCACTACCCCGGAGGAGGCCCGCGCGATCGCCGAACGCCTCGGCGGCCGGGTGGTCGTCAAGGCGCAGGTGAAGGTCGGCGGCCGCGGCAAGGCCGGCGGTGTGAAGCTGGCCGAGGGCCCGGAGGAGACGGTGGCCCGGGCCACCGACATCCTCGGGATGGACATCAAGGGTCACACGGTCCACAAGGTCATGATCACCGTGACCGCGGACGTGGCCGAGGAGTACTACTTCTCCTACCTGCTCGACCGGGCGAACCGCACCTTCCTCTGCATCGCCAGCGTCGCCGGCGGCATGGACATCGAGCAGGTCGCCGCGGAGACCCCGGAGAAGGTGGTCAAGGCCCCCATCGACGCCAACACCGGCGTGGACGAGGCGAAGGCGCGCGAGATCGTGTCCGCCGCGGGCTTCCCGGCCGAGGTGGCCGACCAGGTCGTCGAGGTCGCGGTGAAGCTGTGGCAGGCGTTCGTCGCCGAGGACGCCACGCTGGTCGAGGTGAACCCGCTGGCCACGACCAAGGACGGCAAGCTGCTGCTGCTGGACGCCAAGGTCAGCCTGGACGAGAACGCCGCGTTCCGGCACCCGGACCACGAGGCGCTGGTCGACCAGGCGTCGGTGGACCCGCTGGAGCAGGCCGCCAAGGAGAAGGACCTCAACTACGTCAAGCTCGACGGCGAGGTCGGCATCATCGGCAACGGCGCGGGCCTGGTCATGTCCACCCTCGACGTCGTTGCGTACGCGGGCGAGCGGCACGGCGGCGTCAAGCCGGCCAACTTCCTCGACATCGGCGGCGGCGCGAGCGCCGCGGTGATGGCGAACGGCCTGGAGATCGTGCTCTCCGACCCCTCGGTCAAGAGCGTCTTCGTCAACGTCTTCGGCGGCATCACCGCCTGCGACGCGGTCGCCAACGGCATCGTGCAGGCGCTGTCGCTGCTCGAGCAGCGGGGCGAGCAGGTCACCAAGCCGCTCGTCGTCCGCCTCGACGGCAACAACGCCGAGGCCGGCCGGGCGATCCTCGACGGCGCGAACAACCCGCTGATCGAGCGGGTCGACACCATGGATGGCGCGGCCGACCGGGCCGCCGAGCTGGCAGCTGCGGGGGTCTGATCATGGCTATCTGGCTGACCAAGGACTCCAAGGTCATCGTGCAGGGGATGACCGGTTCCGAGGGTTCCAAGCACACCCGGCGGATGCTCGCCGCCGGCACCAACGTGGTCGGCGGCACCAACCCGCGCAAGGCGGGCCAGACCGTCGACTTCGACGGCACCGCGCTGCCGGTCTTCGCGACCGTCGCCGACGCCATGAAGGAGACCGGGGCGGACGTCACGGTCATCTTCGTGCCGCCGCAGTTCACCAAGGCCGCGGTCATCGAGGCGATCGACGCCGGCATCGACCTGGCCGTGGTGATCACCGAGGGCGTGCCGGTGCACGACACCGCCGCGTTCTGGGCGTACAACGTGGCGAAGGGCGAGCGGACCCGGATCATCGGCCCGAACTGCCCGGGCATCGCCTCGCCGGGCGCCTCCAACGCCGGCATCATCCCGGCCGACATCACCGGCAGCGGCCGGATCGGCCTGGTCAGCAAGAGCGGCACGCTGACCTACCAGATGATGTACGAGCTGCGCGACATCGGCTTCTCGACCTGCGTCGGCATCGGTGGCGACCCGATCATCGGCACCACGCACATCGACGCGCTGGCCGCGTTCGAGGCGGACCCGGAGACCGACGCCATCGTGATGATCGGTGAGATCGGCGGCGACGCCGAGGAGCGGGCGGCCGAGTTCATCAAGGCCAACGTGACCAAGCCGGTGGTCGGCTACATCGCCGGCTTCACCGCCCCGCCCGGCAAGACCATGGGCCACGCCGGCGCCATCATCTCCGGCTCGGCGGGCACCGCCGACGCGAAGAAGGCGGCGCTGGAGGCGGTCGGCGTGAAGGTCGGCAAGACGCCGACCGAGACCGCCAAGCTGATGCGGGAGATCATGTCCGGCCGCTGAGCGGTCCTGTCATCACGGCCGAGGGGGTCGACCGGGTCCGGTCGGCCCCCTCGCCGTCTCAGCGGTACCAGTAGGGGTGGTAGTAGGCGCCCCGCGCCCGGACGATCGCGCTGGCGATGAGGTTGATGACGCCCAGCGCGATGGCCAGCCAGCCGAGCAGCTGGGACCGCCCGAAGCGCCGCGCGTCCCGGATCGACAGGTAGCCGAGGACGATGCCCAGGATGCCGCAGCAGAGCAGGCCGAGGACGATCCCCAGGACGCCCCAGAGAGTGGTCCGGTCCCGGCCGGTGGCCGGCGGCGGTGGCGGCGGCGGATATGGAGCGTTCACGGCTTCCTCCGAGCGGGCCGGGCCGCGACGAGCGGTCGCGTCCTGGGCCGAGGCTAACCGGATCACCGCGGTCGGACCGGTGGATCAGGGAACTCGCCGCGCTGCCGGAGCGGTATCGGACTGCCGCCGCCCGCGTGACATGCCAGAGTAGAGCCCGATGCCACCCGTCACCCCTGACCAGCCCCGCCGCCCCGCCGCCGGTGTCGCCGACGGCGCCCGGCCGACCGGCCGCGCCGGACCGGCGCCCCGGGTGCCCGCGCCCCGCTCCGGGAAGCCGTCGCGCGGTCGGGCCCCGCTGCCCGTCGCCGCCGGGGTGGCGGCCGGCTGGGCCGCCGTGACGTCCTGGCTGCCGGTCACCCTGGTGCTCGGCCTGGCCCAGCTCAGCGCGGACGCCGGGTCGCTGCCCGGCGCGTTGCGCGCCGGCGCCGCCGGCTGGCTGCTCGGCCACGGGGTGCCGCTGGAGACCTCCGCCGGGCCGCTCGGCCTGGCGCCGCTCGCCCTCACCGCGCTCGCCGTCTGGCGGCTCACCAGGGCCGGCGTGCACGTCAGCCGGGCCATCGGCGCGCGTGGTGGCCGCTCGCCCCGGCAGGCGCTCACCGCCGCGGTCGCCGTCGGGATCGGGTACGCGCTGCTCGGCGCCGTCGCCGCGATCGCGGTCGGCGCCGGCGGCCCGCGGGTGTCCCCGGTCCGGGCCGGGGTGACCTTCGCGATCTTCGGTACGGCCTGCGCCCTGGTCGGCGCGGCGCGTACCACCGCCGTGTCGGTGCTGCTGGCCCGGCGCTCGCCGCCGTCGCTGCGGGACGGGGTGCGGACCGGGCTGGTCGCCGGGCTGCTGCTGCTCGGGGCGGGTGCCGGGGCGGCCGGCCTCTCGGTGGCGACCGGGGGCGGCGACGCGGCCGACATGATCGGCGCCTACCGGACCGGGGTGGCCGGTCAGGCCGGGATCACCCTGGTCAGCCTCGCGTACGCGCCGAACGCCACCGTCTGGTCGGCCAGTTACCTGCTCGGGCCCGGGTTCGCCGTCGGCACGGGCACCGCCGTCCAGGTCAGGGAGGTCTCGCTCGGCGCGCTGCCGGCCGTACCGCTGCTGGCCGGGCTGCCGCGCGGCCCGATGGACGGGGCCGGCGCGGGGCTGCTCGCGGTGCCGGTGCTGGCCGGTATGGCGGCCGGCTGGCTGCTGGCCCGGCGGCTGCTGCGGATCGCCGCCGACGAGCGGGCGACGCTCGGCTGGCCCGCGCTGCTCGTCCCGGCGGCGCTCGCCGGCCCGGTTGCCGGGGCGCTGCTCGGCCTGGCCGCCGCGCTCTCCGGCGGCCCGCTCGGCGGCGGCCGGCTGGTCGAGATCGGCCCGGTCTGGTGGCAGGTGGCCGGGGTGGCGACCCTGGTGGTCGCCGCCGGCACCCTGCTCGGCGCCGCCGCCACCAAGACGCTGGCCCGCGCGCAGACCCCCAGCCGCCCCGCCGCCTCCTCCCGCCCCGCGGCCACTCCTCGTCCACCCGCCCCGCCGCGCTGATCAAGGAGTTCGCGTCGGGAGACGACGAGATCCCGGCGCAAACCTCTTGCTCACCCGGTGGGGTGGGGGCGGGCATGGAAAGGGGGCGCCCGGGCGGTGCCGGACGCCCCCTTTCCGCTCCGGTCAGGAGTTGAGGTTGCTCAGGTTGATGGCGGCGCCGGCGATGGCGCTGATGATGCAGAGGACGATGCCGATGCCGCCGCAGATCAGGCCCGCCTTGGCCTGGCCGGCGTTGGTCGCCTCACCCTGCTGGACCTTCTTCTGGCCCATGATGCCGAGCACCACGCCGGCGATGCCGGAGGCGATGCCCAGCGGCGTGCAGCAGAGGGCGAGCACGATCGAGGCGATACCGGTGATCATGCTGATCAGGCCGAGGGTGTTGCTCTGCGCCTTCGGCTGGGGGTAGCCCGCGGCCGGGTACGCCGGCGCGGCGCCGTACGGCTGCTGCTGCGCGTACGGGTCCTGGTACGGCTGCTGCTGCCCGTAGGGCTGCCCCGAGGTCGGCTGGCCGTACGGCTGGCCCGAGGTGGGCTGCTGCCCGTACTGCGGCGCCTGCGGCTGGGCGTACGGGTCGTGCGGCTGGCCGGAGGCGGGCTGCTGCCCGTAGGGCGCCGCGGGCGGCTGGGCGTACGGGTCCTGGTACTGCGGGGAGGTCGGGTCCTGGTTGGGCTGCTGGCCGTGCGGGTCCTGACCGGGGTAACCGGGCTGCATTGCGGGGTGCTCCTCAAACTGGGGTCGACGGTCCATGGTCCGTTGCTGCCGCTCATCATTCCGCCCAGCACCGGGGCCCCGCGGCGGACGGGCCCGGAACCAAGGTCACGATGCCGACGCCGGGCCGGGCGTACGCCAGGCACCGGGCGACGGCAGCGTATCGTGCCCGCGCCACCCGGAGATCACCCGCGACGTCGCCGCCCGCACGTTGGACGGCCCGACCTGCCCGATAGGGTGGCCGGGTGACCGAGCCCGCGTCCGTCGCCCGCCTCGTCGTCCTCGTCTCCGGCTCCGGCAGCAACCTCCAGGCGCTGCTGGACGCCACGGCCGACCCCGGATACGGCGCCCGGGTGGTCGCCGTGGGCGCCGACCGGGACGGGATCGCCGGCCTGGACCGGGCCGTCGCGGCCGGGGTGCCGACCTTCGTGGAGCGGCTGAAGGACCACCCGACCCGGGCCGACTGGGACGCCGCGCTCACCGCCCGGGTCGCCGAGCACCGGCCCGACCTGGTGATCAGCGCCGGTTTCCTCAAGCTGGTCGGCCCGCAGTTCCTGGCCGCGTTCGGCGACCGCTACCTCAACACCCACAACACCCTGCTGCCGGCGTTCCCCGGCATCCACGGCCCTCGGGACGCCCTCGCCTACGGGGTGAAGCTCACCGGGGCCACGCTGTTCTTCGTCGATGCCGGGATGGACACCGGGCCGATCGTCGCCCAGGTCGCCGTGCCGGTGCGGGACGACGACGACGAGGAGACGCTCACCGAGCGCATCAAGGAGGCCGAGCGGCGCCAGCTCGTCGAGCAGGTCGGTCGGCTGGTCCGTGAAGGTTGGACGATCACCGGCAGAAAGGTCAGTGTTCCGTGAGCACCACTGAGGAGGCCCGCCGCCCGATCCGGCGGGCCCTGGTCAGCGTCTACGACAAGACCGGCCTGGTCGAGCTGGCCCGGGCCCTGCACGAGGCCGGCGTGGAGATCGTCTCGACCGGCAGCACCGCATCGACGATCGCCGGCGCGGGCGTACCGGTGACCCCGGTCGAGCAGGTGACCGGTTTCCCGGAGATCCTCGACGGCCGGGTGAAGACCCTGCACCCGAAGATCCACGGCGGCCTCCTCGCCGACCTGCGTAAGGACGCGCACGTCGCCCAGCTCGACGAGCACGGCATCGCCGGCATCGACCTGCTGGTCTCCAACCTCTATCCGTTCCAGGCCACGGTCGCCTCCGGAGCCGACCAGGACGAGTGCGTCGAGCAGATCGACATCGGCGGGCCGGCGATGGTGCGGGCCGCCGCCAAGAACCACGCCTCGGTCGCCGTGGTGACCGACCCGGCGGCGTACCCGGCCCTGCTGGCCGCGCTCGCCGAGGGCGGCTTCACGCTGGCCCAGCGCCGGGCGCTCGCTGCCCGGGCCTTCGCCGACATCGCCGACTACGACGTGGCCGTCGCCGAGTGGTTCGCGGCCACCCTGGCCCCGGCCGCCGACGGTTGGCCCGAGTTCGCCGGCCTGGCGCTGCGGCGGCAGGCGGTGCTGCGGTACGGCGAGAACCCGCACCAGGCGGCCGCCCTCTACGCCGACCCGGCGAGCCCGGCCGGGCTGGCGCAGGCGGAGCAGTTGCACGGCAAGGAGATGTCGTACAACAACTACGTCGACGCCGACGCCGCCTGGCGGGCGGCGAACGACTTCCCGGGTCAGCCGGCGGTGGCGATCATCAAGCACGCCAACCCGTGCGGCATCGCGGTCGGCGCGGACGTGGCCGAGGCGCACCGCAAGGCGCACGCCTGCGACCCGGTCTCCGCGTACGGCGGGGTGATCGCGGTGAACGGCGAGGTCTCGGTCGAGCTGGCCCGGCAGGTGGCGGACATCTTCACCGAGGTCCTGGTGGCGCCCGGGTTCGCGCCCGGCGCCGTGGCGATCCTCCAGGGGAAGAAGAACATCCGGTTGCTGCGCGCCCCCGAGTTCAACCCGCTGCCCGCCGAGTGGCGGCAGGTCACCGGCGGGGTGCTGGTGCAGTTGCGGGACCGGATCGACGCCGAGGGCGACGACCCGGCCAACTGGCGGCTGGCCACCGGCGAGGCGGCCGACGAGGCGACCCTGCGCGACCTGGTGTTCGCCTGGCGGGCGGTCCGCGCGGTGAAGAGCAACGCGATCCTGCTGGCCAAGGACGGCGCCACCGTCGGCGTCGGGATGGGCCAGGTGAACCGGGTCGACTCGGCGCAGCTCGCGGTCCGCCGGGCCGGCGCCGACCGGGCTCGTGGTGCGGTCTGCGCCTCGGACGCCTTCTTCCCCTTCGCCGACGGCCCGAAGATCCTCATCGAGGCCGGCGTCCGGGCGATCGTCCAGCCCGGCGGGTCGATCCGCGACGAGGAGACGATCGCCGCCTGCAAGGAGGCCGGGGTGACCATGTACCTGACCGGCACCCGCCACTTCTTCCACTGAGGGCACAGCGACAGGGGCGCGGCCGACCGGCCGCGCCCCTGTTTCATTCGTTGGCACTCCTGACCGGAGCGATGTCACGAGTCGAGCGCTGACCAGCCGAAAGTACGAGCGCCCTCCCGTTGCCCGGCTGGGAAAGTTGTTGCTAGCGTTGTCCCGCAGCAAGCGATCGACCCTTACCGCTCTCCTCGCCAACTGCGCCGCCGGCGGCCACCGTGCCGCTCTCCCGGGCGGCGTCCCCTCGTCCCGGCAGGTTTACCCATGCGCGTGTTCGACCGGTTGACCGCCGTCGTCGTCGCGTTGGCGTTCGTCCTGGCCGGACTGGGTGTGCCCGGCCGCGGGGAGACCCCTGAGCCCGGCGCGGTGGTCACCGCCGCGCACCGGTCGATCGTCCACGACGCGCCGTCCGCGCTTCCACCGCACGGACGGCCCGTTGACGTCACCACGTCGGACCGTCCGGCCCCGCCCTCCGGCGACCCCCGAGCCGTCGTGGCGCGCCTGGCGCACCTCGACGCTCCGTCGGACGTGTGGACGGCCCTTCCTGACGGGAACCGTGGTGACCACCGCGCCGGCGTCGTTTCGAACGACGGACCGGACGATCTCCTCCCGGCCGCGCTGGTACGCGTCGGAGGCACGCCCGACCCGGCCGCCGCCCCGACCCGCTACCGGCAGCCGGCCGTGCCGCTGCCGCCGCGCGGCACCCTGCCCACCCGGGCCCCGCCGACCGTCGCCTGACCCTCCCCGCGCCGCCGCCACGGGTGAGCCGCCCGTCGCCGCGACCTTTGGAGCGGGTCCAATTTGGACCATCCAACTCTTAACCGCCATGGCTGCCAACCGTCGCCATGGTTTCCACCCCGGGCCAACCAGCCCGGAATCCCCTGAATCCCGGAGGATTCACATGTCCACATCCCGCTGGCGCAAGCCGGCGACCATCGCGGGCGCCGTGGTGCTGGCCGCCGCGCTCGGTGGCGTCGTCGCCACCAACCACGAGGTACAGGAGAAGCTCGGCCTGGCGGACGAGCCCGGCGCCAACATGCCCTGGCACCCCAGGGAGTTCATGGAGATGGCGGCCGGCGAGTCGTCCGAGGAAGCCGGCGAGGAGGCCTTCGAGGCCCGCACCATCGCCGAGCAGTTCGCCCAGGCCCGCTACGCCCCGGGCATCGTCGCGCCGGGCGCGTACTCGAACGCGTTGAGCCAGCTCAACGCGCTGCCCACCACCAAGGGCAGCTGGCGCGAGGTCACCAACATCAAGTACGACGGCGACGACCCGCGCTACCGCGACTACGCGTCCAACTCCTCTGGGGGTGCCGGCCTGGTCACCGGCCGGATCACGGGCCTGGCCGCGGACAACGGTGGTTACGTGTACGCGGCCGGCGCGGACGGCGGCGTGTGGCGCTCCTCGACCGGCGGCGGGAGCTGGACGCCGATCACGGACGCGCTGCCCACGCTGTCCAGCGGCGACATCGTGCTCGCCGGGGACGGTTCGCTCTGGTACGCCACGGGCGAGGCGAACACCGGCGGCACCTCGTACGTCGGCGCCGGCGTCTATCGGCTGGCCAACCCGAAGTCCGGCACGTTCAAGGCGACCGACCGGGTCGGCGGGACCGAGCTGGAGAGCACGGTCATCAACAAGCTGCGGTTCTTCGACGGCAAGGTCTGGGTCGCCACCAACCGGGGCCTGTTCTCGCACGCGATGAGCAGCACCTCCGGCGCCTGGAAGCTGGAGTTCACCCCGAACCCGAGCTACCTGCCCGGCGGGGCGAACGCGGGTGACGCGAACGCCGCGTACAAGAACATCGTCAACGACGTGGCCCAGGACCCGCGTAACCCGAGGCACGTGGTGGTCGCCTCGGCCTGGCGCTCCGGCGACACCTACAACGGCTTCTACGAGACCGCCGACTACACCGCCGGCGGCTGGACGAAGGTCAACCCGACCGGCGCGATGCCGGCCGACGACATCGGCTACGTGACGTTCGCCTTCTCCGCCGACGGCGGCAAGCTGTACGCGATCAACCAGTCGCCGCGGCTGCTCAACAAACCGACCGGCAACGTGAACAGCTACCTGGACGGCATCTACGTCTCCAACACCGGCAACCCGGCCGGCCCGTGGAACAAGATCGCCGACTCGTCGAAGCTGGGCAACTCCGGCTCGGCGCTGAAGCAGACGGTGATGGGCAAGGGCTACGGCCCGGGCATCCAGGCCTGGTACAACCAGTTCCTCGCGGTCGACCCAGCCAACCCGAACCACCTGTGGGCAGGCCTGGAGGAGGTCTACGAGTCGACCGACGCCGGGGCCACCTGGAAGACCGTCGGTCCGTACTGGAACTTCAACTTCTCCTGCTGGAGCATCTACGACGCGCAGAACAAGTGCAACAAGACCACCCACTCCGACCAGCACTCGGTGGCGGTCGGCAACGGGTTCGTCTACGTCGGCAACGACGGTGGTGTGTACCGCCGACCGATCAACGGCAAGACCGACAAGGACGGGCACGCGACCGACTGGCAGAGCCTGAACGACGGCACCATCGACGCGCTCCAGTACTACTCGGTGGCGCTGGGCAAGGACCCGGCGAAGGCCGGCACCATCGTCTCCGGTGGTCTGCAGGACAACGGCACCTCGATCCTGCGCCCCGGCGACACCGTGATGGGGTCGCACTTCGGCGGTGACGGCGGCGACTCGCAGGCCGACCCGGCGAACGGCTGCCGGCAGGTCCAGGAGTACACCAACCTGGCCATGCGAGTGACCGAGAACTGCAACGCCAACACCGGCTCGGGCACCCAGGCGGACTCCACCTCGCGGGACATCCAGCCGTACACCTCGCGGCCGGGCGACGAACTGGCCAGGTTCATCGCGCCGTTCGCGCCGGACGACCACGACGCGAACGTCTGGGTGGCCGGCGGCCAGCACGTCTGGGTGAACACCAAGGGCTACGCCATCCAGAACGGCAAGGGCTGGACGAACGTCTTCGACCTGGGCGCGGGCCACACCGCCACCTCGGTCGCCGTCTCCGGCGGCATGGCATACGTCGGCTGGTGCGGGCCGTGCAACAACGCCGGGTTCGCCCGGGGCGTCGCGGTCGGCCGGGTCGACGACCCGTCGAGCTGGCACCAGCTCACCCTGCCGGGTGACTTCCCGAACCGGTTCGTGCAGGGCGTCGGGATCGACCCGGCGAACGCCGCGCACGCCTTCCTCGCGATCAACGGGTTCTCCCGCCGGTTCACCGAGGGACCGGGCGCCGGCTACGGCCACGTCTACGAGACCAGCGACGCGGGCGTGACCTGGAAGGACGTCTCGGCGAACCTGCCGGACGTGCCGGCCAGCTCGCTCAAGGAGCTGTCCAACGGCGCCCTGGTGCTGGCCACCGACCTGGCCACCTTCTACCGCGCACCCGGCGCCACCAACTGGCAGCGGCTCGGCTCCGGCCTGCCGCTGACCGTGGGCATGGACGTCGAGTACAACGCGATCGACAACTCGGTCTACGTCGCGACCCACGGCCGCGGTATCTGGGCGTTCAACCTGGCCCAGCTCTGACCCCGGCGGGCCGACCGGTTCTGGGGGCCGGTCGGCCCGCCGGCCACGACAGCGCAGGCCCCGCCCCTCTTCCTCGGGGGGCGGGGCCTGCCGCGTCAGGCGGCGGGGCGTAGCTCGGCGAAGTGGCAGGCCGAGGGGTGCGGGTCCGCGGCGCGGAGCACCGCGTGCGGCTCCCGGGTGGCGCAGATGTCCTGCGCCTTCCAGCACCGGGTACGGAACCGGCAGCCGGACGGCGGGTCGGCCGGACTCGGCACGTCGCCGGCGAGCCGGATGATGTTCCGGGTCTTCCGAGCCTCCGGGTCCGGCACCGGCACCGCCGACAACAGCGCCTGGGCGTACGGGTGGGTGGCCCGCTCGTAGATTTCCTGCTCGGTGCCGGTCTCCACGATCTTGCCCAGGTACATCACCGCGACCCGGTCGGAGATGTGCCGGACCACCGACAGGTCGTGCGCGATGAAGATGCTTCGGCACCGACGGTGCGGCGAGCGGTGCCGGGAGCGGGTGGCGGTCGCTTCCGCCCGCCCCTGGGAAGGGTGATGAAATGAGCCGGTCAGAGCGACCGGTGAGGCGGCCGGCAGGCCCCGGAATCGACCTCTGGGCGCTCTCGGGCGCTTGTCTGCCGGCTGTCCCGCTCCGCCCTGGTCGCGCACTGCCTGTCCGCCTCCGCGTGTGGCGAAACCCACAGACCATGACTTTGGGTAGCGAGGTCCAGATGCCCGAGGCCCGTTGACCGTCGCGGGCCGGCCGGGCGTGCGACGTGAGACGATCCAGACGTGACGGCGATCATCCTGGACGGCAAGGCGACCGCGGCGGAGATCAAGGACGAGTTGCGGACACGGGTAAAGGCGCTGGCGGATCGAGGGGTCATCCCGGGGCTCGGCACCGTCCTGGTCGGCACCGATCCGGGCTCCCAGGCGTACGTCAACGGCAAGCACCGCGACTGCGCCGAGGTCGGCATCGCGTCGATCCGCCGGGAACTGCCCGCCGACGCCACCCAGGGGCAGCTCGACGCCGTGCTCGCCGAGCTGAACGCGGACCCGGCCTGCCACGGCTACATCGTCCAGTTGCCGCTGCCGGCCCATCTGGACACGCAGCGGGCGCTGGAGCTGATCGACCCCGAGAAGGACGCCGACGGCCTGCACCCGATCAACCTGGGCCGGCTGGTGCTCGGCTACGACGCCCCGCTGCCCTGCACCCCGCGCGGCATCGTCGAACTGCTCCGCCGGCACGACGTCGCGCTGCGCGGCGCCAAGGTGGCGCTTATCGGCCGGGGCAACACGGTCGGCCGCCCGCTCGGCCTGCTGCTCACCCGGCGCAGCGAGAACGCCACGGTGACCCTCTGCCACACCGGCACCCTCGACCTGGCCGAGCAGACCCGGGCCGCCGACATCGTCATCGTCGCGGCCGGCGTGCCGGGCCTGCTCACCACCGACATGATCACGCCGGGCGCGACCGTCGTCGACGTCGGCATCACCCGGGTGATCGGCTCGGACGGCAAGGGGCGCTACACCGGCGACGTGGACCCGGAGGTGGCCGAGGTCGCCGGCAAGCTGGTCCCGATGCCGGGCGGCGTCGGCCCGATGACCCGAGCCATGCTGCTGACCAACGTGGTGGAACGGGCCGAGGGTGGCGCCTGAGCACCCAAGCACGTCATAACCGTCCGCCCCTGGCCGGATCGGTGACAGGATGGCTGATACGGTCCGGAAAACCGACTGGTATCAGGGGAGTGGGACGACCATGGGTAAGAAGGTCACTGTCGTCGGCGCCGGCTTCTACGGCTCCACCACCGCGCAGCGCCTGGCCGAGTACGACATCTTCGACACCGTGGTGATCACGGACATCATCGAGGGCAAGCCGGCGGGCATCGCGCTGGACATGAACCAGTCGCGCCCGGTCGAGGGCTTCGAGACCAAGGTCATCGGCGTCACCACCGGTCCGAACGGCGAGGGCTACGAGGCCATCGAGGGCTCGGACGTCGTCGTCATCACCGCCGGCCTGCCCCGCAAGCCGGGCATGAGCCGGATGGACCTGCTGGAGACCAACGCCAAGATCGTCCGCCAGGTGGCCGAGAACGTCGCCAAGTACGCCCCGAACGCCGTCGTCATCGTCGTCTCCAACCCGCTCGACGAGATGACCGCGCTGGCCCAGAAGGCCACCCAGTTCCCCAAGAACCGCGTGCTCGGCCAGGCCGGCATGCTGGACAGCGCCCGGTTCACCAACTTCGTGGCCGAGGCGCTGAGCGTACCGGTGAAGTCGGTGAAGACGCTGACCCTCGGCTCGCACGGCGACACCATGGTGCCGGTCCCGTCGCAGAGCACGGTGGACGGCAAGCCGCTGCGTGACGTCATGCCGGCCGAGCAGATCGAGGACCTGGTCGTCAAGACCCGCAACGGCGGCGCCGAGGTGGTCGCGCTGCTGAAGACCGGCTCCGCCTACTACGCCCCGTCGGCCGCCGCCGCCCGGATGGCCAAGGCCGTCGCGGAGGACTCCGGCGAGGTCATGCCGGTCTGCGCCTGGGTCGACGGCCAGTACGGCATCTCCGGCGTCTACCTCGGCGTCGAGGCCGAGATCGGCCGGGACGGCGTCCGGCGGGTCGTCGAGACCAAGCTGGACGCCGACGAGTTGGCCAGCCTGAAGGAGGCCGCCGAGGCGGTCCGCGCCAAGCAGTCCGACGTCGCCAACATGTGATCCTGGCTGCCCGAAGCGCCCCGCGACCGCCGGTCGCGGGGCGCTTTCGCGTCCCGTCCGGGGATCGGTCGGCCCGGCCCGCGCCGGAACCGGGTCAGGCGCCGTCGACCAGGACGCCCAGGCCGTCGAGGACCCGGGCCAGGCCGAACTCGTACGCCTGCTCCGGGCTGTAGGCGGCGTTCTGCGCGGCCCCGGCGGCGGCGCCGACCCGGACGGCGGTCGGGTACCGCTGCGCATCGAGCACCCGGGCGAGCAGCGGGGCGTTCGCCGCCCACCACTGTTCATCGCTCCACGCGCTCTCCCGTCTGGCGAGCCGTGCCTCGGCCGCCGCGCGGGCTGCGGCCCGGACGAAGTCGAGGACGTACGTCAACGCCGCGTCCCGCTGCACGTCGTCCAGGCCGGTGCCGTCGAAGGCGCGCAGCTCGTATTCGTACTTGGCCATCAGCCCCGGACCCAGCGGCGGCCGCCCGGTGCCGACCTCGGCGGCCCAGGGGTGGGCGGCGAACAGCTTGCGGTTGTCCTCGGCGAGCGCCGCCACCCGGGCCCGCCACGGTTCGCCGGAGCGGTCCGGCCGGGGCATCCGGGCGTAGCTCGCATCCAACATCAGGTCGAGCAACTCGGCCTTGCCGGGCACGTACGTGTAGAGGGTCATCGGCGCGACACCGACGGCCTGGGCGACCGCCCGCATGGTCACCGCGTCCAGCCCGTCGGTGTCCGCCAGCTCGATCGCGGCCGTGACGATGTCGTCCAGCGAGTAGCCCTGGCGGGGGCCCCGGCGCGGGGTCTCGTCGGGTTGCCGCCAGAGCAGTCGCAGGGTGCGGGCCGGATCGCCGGCTCCGCTGCGGTGGTTGGGCACCTCTCGATCCTCTCAGGCGAAAACCCCGTACGCAGTACGTTGTACAATGTACGGAGTAATTCCCCCGACTTCAGGGAGACCACGTGCAGATCACCGCCTCGGCCATCTCGCTCAACGTCGACGACGTGGCGGCCTCGGCCGCCTTCGTCCAGCAGCACTTCGGTTTCCGGCAGGAAATGGCGGCCGACGGGTTCGTCTCGCTGGCCCGCGAGGGGGTCGGCGTCAACCTGATCTTCCTGCGGACCGGGCTGGCCAGCATCCAGCCGGAAAGCCTGAAGCAGCAGCGGGCTCAGGGCCTGATCGTCGCCTTCGTGGTGGACGACATCGACGCCGAGTACGCCCGGATCCAGGCCGCCGGCGTACCGGTCACGACCCCGATCCAGACCGAGCCGTGGGGGGAGCGCTTCTTCCAGGTCACCGACCCCAACGGGCTGATCATCCAGCTGGTGCAGTGGGTGCACGCCCCGGGCGACGCGGGCTGATCCGGCGTGGCGCCGTTCACCGAGGCGCCGGCACCTCGGTGAACGGCGCGCCCAGGTGCGGCGTCGCCAGCACCGCCCGGCCGTGCCGGGCCAGTTCGCGCAGCAGGGCCGTACGGGACCCGCGTGCCGCCGCGGGGTCCTCCTCGTGGGCGTACGCCAGGGTGGGGTCGACCAGCTGCACGGTGTGCACCAGCAGGTCGCCGGTGACCAGCAGGCGCTCGTCGGCGGAGTCGACCAGCACCGACTGGTGACCCGGGGTGTGCCCGGGCGTGCTCAGCACGCGTACGCCGGGGGTGAGGTCGGTGTCGCCGTCGACCACCCGGAGTTGGCCGGCGGCGCGCAACGGCCCCAGGAGCCGGGCCGGCAGCTCGGGGTGGAACCGGTCCAGCGCCGCCAGCTCGGCCCGTTGCACCAGGTGGTCCGCGTTTGGGAACAGGTCTCCGGCCCAGCCGACGTGGTCGCTGTGCAGGTGGGTGAGCACCACGGTGCGCACGTCCGCCGGGTCGATGCCGGCGGCGGCCAGTTCCGCCGGCAGCCGGCCCGGCACCGGCGCCCAACCCGCGGCGAGCGAGTCGGCCGGGCCGATCCCGGCGTCGACCAGGGTGACCGGCCCGTCCCCGGTACGCAGGGCGAAGCAGCGGAACGGCAGCCACCAGCGGCCGTCCGGGGTGACCGTGTCCGGGTCCCGACGGTCGGCCTCCCGCCACTGGCCTCCGGTGGCGCCCGGGAAAGCCTCCTCGCGGGGCTGGAAGAAGGGCCCCGCCCCGTCGACCAGCGCGGTGACCGTGATAGACCCGATCGTGTGCGTCAGCGGCATCCGGGAAGGATGCCACTCCGGACCCGTAGCGGGTGACCCCGATTCCATCGGGTGAGGCCGGCTGGGGCACCCCGGTCAGTTTCCAGTACGCTCGTACTGCTTGAGCACGTGTCCCCCGAGAGGAGCGCCGGCCGATGGCGAAGATCAAGGTAAACAACCCGGTCGTGGAAATCGCCGGCGACGAGATGACCCGGATCATCTGGAAGCAGATCCGGGAGCAGCTGATCCTGCCGTACCTCGACGTCGACCTGCACTACTACGACCTGTCGATCCAGCACCGTGACGCCACGGACGACCAGGTCACCGTCGACGCCGCCAACGCCATCAAGGAGCACGGCGTCGGCGTCAAGTGCGCCACCATCACCCCCGACGAGGCCCGGGTGGAGGAGTTCGGCCTGAAGAAGATGTGGCGGTCGCCGAACGGCACCATCCGCAACATCCTCGGCGGCGTGGTCTTCCGCGAGCCGATCATCATGTCGAACGTGCCGCGGCTCGTCCCCGGCTGGACCAAGCCGATCATCATCGGCCGGCACGCGCACGGCGACCAGTACAAGGCCACCGACTTCGTCGTCCCCGGCCCGGGCACGGTGACCATCACCTACACCCCGGCCGACGGCGGCGCGCCGATGGAGATGGAGGTCGCCAACTTCCCCGGCGGCGGCGTCGCCATGGGCATGTACAACTTCGACGAGTCGATCCGGGACTTCGCCCGCGCCTCGATGCGCTACGGCCTGGACCGCGGCTACCCGGTCTACCTGTCGACCAAGAACACCATCCTCAAGGCGTACGACGGCCGGTTCAAGGACATCTTCGCCGAGGTGTTCGAGAACGAGTTCAAGTCGGAGTTCGAGAAGGCCGGCATCAGCTACGAGCACCGGCTGATCGACGACATGGTGGCCGCCGCGCTCAAGTGGGAGGGCGGCTTCGTCTGGGCCTGCAAGAACTACGACGGTGACGTGCAGTCCGACACCGTTGCCCAGGGCTTCGGCTCGCTCGGCCTGATGACCTCCGTGCTGATGACCCCGGACGGCCGCACCGTCGAGGCCGAGGCCGCGCACGGCACCGTCACCCGGCACTACCGGCAGTGGCAGAAGGGCGAGAAGACCTCGACCAACCCGATCGCGTCGATCTACGCCTGGACCCGGGGCCTGGCCCACCGGGGCAAGCTGGACGGCACCCCGGCGGTGACCGAGTTCGCCAACACCCTGGAGCAGGTCATCGTCGACACCGTCGAGGGTGGCCAGATGACCAAGGACCTCGCGCTGCTCATCTCGCGCGACGCCCCGTGGCTGACCACCGACGAGTTCATGAACGCGCTCGACGAGAACCTGGCCCGCAAGCTCGCGGCCTGATTCCCGTACGCGTCACCGACCGAGCCCGCCGGCACCCGCCGGCGGGCTCCGTCGTCCGTGCCGGCGTCACCAAGGGGTGGCGCGCCTCGTTGAGCTGGGTGGACGGGATGCCAGTCCCATCCAGGAAGGTTGACCGCGGTCGCCTCGCGGCAGAGCGCCGATCAGCCAGCCTTCCCGGCTGTCGCGCACAGCCAGCCGTCCCTTCCCTGCGGGGGGCCCTGTCCCGGGCCCCCCGCGCCCTGTTGTGCCGGCCGCGCTGCCCAGGAGTGCCAGCCGGGGCCCGTTGACCAGGGGCCCTTTCGTTCAGGCGGCCCGCAGCAGCTCCGCGGCCCGCTCCGGGGCGATGTCGTTGATGAACACGCCCATCGCCGACTCCGTGCCGGCCAGATACTTCAGCTTGTCCCGGGCCCGCCGGATGCTGAACAGCTGCAGGTGCAGGTGCCCCAGCTCGCGGTCGACGTGCACCGGGGCCTGGTGCCACGCCGCGATGTACGGCATCGGCAGCTCGAACAGCCCATCGAAGCGGCGCAGCACGTCGAGGTAGAGCGGGCCGAACGCGTCCCGCTCGGCGTCGTCCAGCGCGGGGATGTCCGGCACCGGCCGGTGCGGGGCCACGTGCACCTCGAACGGCCAGCGAGCGGCCGCCGGCACGTACGCCGTCCAGTGCGCGTTGCTCGCCACCACCCGCTCCCCGGCGGCGCGTTCCGCGGCGAGCACGTCCGCGTACAGGTTGCCGCCGGTGCGCTCGGCGTGCCGGCGGGCGGCGGCGAGCATGGTGCGCGTGCGGGGCGTCACGAAGGGGCATGCGTAGATCTGCCCGTGCGGGTGGTGCAGCGTCACCCCGATCTCCACGCCCCGGTTCTCGAACGGGAAGACCTGTGCCACGCCGGGCAGTTCGCCGAGGGCGGTGGTCCGGTCGGCGAGCGCGTCCAACACGGTCCGCACCCGGCGGGGGGAGAGGCTGGCGAACGAGGCGTGGTGGTCGTCGGTGAAGCAGACCACCTCGCACCGGCCGCGCCCGGGGCGGACCGGGGTGAACGGGGTGATCTCGGCGGCCGGCTCCTCGACGACCCGCTGGCTCAGCGACGGGAAGCGGTTCTCGAAGACGGCCACGTCGTAGTCGGGAGCGGGGATCTCGCTGAGCCGGTCACCCCGGGACGGGCAGAGCGGGCACTGGTCGGCCGGGGGGAGGAAGGTGCGGGTCTGCCGGTGCACCGCCACCGCCACCCACTCGTCGGTCAGCGGGTCGTACCGGAGCTGCGACGCCGGCGGCGGCGGGGGCAGCTCCCGCCGGTCCGGCTGGTCGCGGAGCGCGTCGTCCCGCTCGTCGAAGTAGATCAGCTCGCGGCCGTCGGCCAGCTCGATCCGCGTACGCTTCACTTCGCCCCTTCCGTGCCGCGGACGACCAGCAGTTCGCCCACCCGCTCCTCGAGCACCCGCCGCGCCTCCGGCGCCAGTCGGTCGTCGGTGACCAGCACGTCGGCGGCGTCCAGCCCGACGATCGAGGAGATGCCGACCGTGCCCCACTTGGTGTGGTCGGCGAGCACCACCAGCCGGTCGGCGGCGGCCACCAGGGCGCGGTTGGTGTCCGCCTCCATCAGGTTCGGCGTGGTGAACCCGGCCCGCTCGCTGATCCCGTGCACGCCGAGGAAGAGCAGGTCCAGGTGCAGCGCCCCGAGCGCCGCCACGGCCAGCGGGCCGACCAGCGCGTCCGAGGGGGTACGCACCCCGCCGGTGAGCACCACGGTCTGATCCGGCCGGCCGCCGACGTGCAGGATCTCGGCGACCGGCAGCGAGTTGGTCACCACGGTCAGCCCGGGCACGTCGACCAGGCGGCGGGCCAGCTCGGCGGTGGTCGTACCGGCGGAGAGGGCGACCGCGGCGCCGGGGCGGACCAGCTGCGCGGCCCGGGCGGCGATCGCCGCCTTCTCCGTCGACTGGCGGACCGACTTGGCCCGGAATCCCGGCTCGTCGGTCGAGCCGGCGAGGGTCGCCCCACCGTGCACCTTGGCCAGCAGGCCCTGCTCGTCCAGCGTCTCCAGGTCGCGCCGGATGGTCATGTCGGAGACGCCGAACTCGGCGGCCAGCTCCGTCACCCGTACGCCGCCGGCCGCGCGGACCCGTTCCAGGATGGCCGCCTGCCGCTGCCGCGCCAGCACCCGACCCCACCTCCCGCTCCCGACCCCGTGCTCACGTGGTCGAACGTGTTCCAACAAGAATGAACACTAGCGCGCAGGGGAGAACCGGGGAAGAAAGGGGTGCCCAGACGCCGGCCGCCGCCCTCCGGGACCGGACGGCGGCGGCGAGACTGCGTGGCCCGCCACCGTGACGGGCGGGCCGGGCTCGGTCAGGCGGGCTGGAGGCGGGGCTCCACCCAGCCGGTCTCGGTCAGGTGCTCCATCACCCGCTGGACCGCCTCCTCGACGGTCATGTCCGTGGTGTCCACCACCAGGTCGGCGTCGGTGGGCTCTTCGTACGGGTCGTCGATGCCGGTCATCCCGGTGATCAGGCCGGCGCGGGCGCGGGCGTACAGGCCCTTGCGGTCCCGCTGCTCGCAGACCTCCAGCGGGGTCGCGACGTGGACCAGCAGGAAGCCCGCCCCGGCGGCCTGCGCCATCTCCCGGGCGGTGGCCCGGGCGGCCGCGTACGGGGCGATCGGGCAGCAGATGCCGACCCCCCGGTGCCGGGCGATCTCGGCGGCCACCCAGCCGATCCGCCGGACGTTGGCGTCCCGGTCGGCCTTGGTGAACCCCAGCCCGGCGGAGAGCTCCCGGCGCACCACGTCCCCGTCGAGCAGGGTGATGGTCCGGTCGCCGCCCTCGCGCAGCAGGTCGGCCAGGCCCCGGGCGATGGTCGACTTCCCGGAGCCGGAGAGGCCGGTCAGGAAGATCACCAGGCCCCGGTGCCGGCGCGGCGGGCGCGCCCGGGCCAGCTCCTTGGCCACCGCCGGCGGGGTGTGCCACTCGGGCAGCGGGAAGCCCCGGTCCAGCAGATCGTCGATCTCCGCCTGGCTGAGCGCCAGCCGCCGGTTGCGCGGCGGGATGTCCTCCCGCCAGCGCCACTGCCCGTCCCGGTTGTCGTACGCCAGCTCCCGCGGCACCAGCACGCGCAGCCCGGCCCCGGAGAGCATCCCCTCGGTGGAGAGCAGGTGGGTCACCCCGTACGCGGCGGCGACCCGGGCCCGGAGCAGGGCGTCGCTGATCTCGTCGCGCCGCCGCACCAGCGGCACCGCCAACAGGGTGGCCGGGGGCATCCGGTCCCGGGCGGCGAACACGCTGCGCACCAGCGCCTCGGACGACAGCCCGCCGGTCGCCTCCTCACCCACGGGGATCATCACCAGCAGGTGCGCGCCCAGGGTGCGGGCGGCGTGCGCGATCTGCGCGAGCTGCGGCCGGTGCAGCGGACGGTCGGCGAAGACGCCGAGCACCCGCCCCGGCGGCAGGAGCCCCCGGACCTCGTCCGGGCTGCGCCGCAGCCGCTGGAACGGCCCGTGACCGCCGTCGCCCAGCCGGCGCACCGCGCCGCCCACGCCCACCATGCCGTCGCGGACCGGCCAGACGTCGGTCACGTCCATCGCTGCCACCGGCGCGCCCTCACCGTCGGTGAGCACCAGCGCCCGCCGCAGCGGATCGTCCAGCTCCAGCCCGTCGGCGAGCGCCGCCGGCACCTGGAGGGTCACCGGCACCGGCCACGGCGTGCCGTCGGCGAGCCGGCCGCGCCGGCTCAGCGAGGCCAGGTCGGCACGGGTCATGAAGCCGGTCAGCGGGGTGTACGCCCCGGTCAGCAGCAACTCCAGATCGGCCAGTTCAGCGGTGCGAGGCGCGTACGCCGGAGCGTCCCGCAACACATCCTCGGGCAGCACCCACCCGTTGCTCATCGAACCCCCAACTCACCGGCCGGCACACAGTTTCTCAGCCCACCGGCGATCGGTCGAGAGTGCCACTCCACCTGCCGGCAACCGCCCGTTGGCGCGGCGGTCGCCGATCGGCTCAACCGGCGGGGCTGAGCGGGGCCGCGCCGAACGACAGGGCGAGGCGCCAGCCCCAACTGGCGACGCTGGTCAGCCCGGTGAGATCGGTCTCGGCGGGGATCTCGTACGCCTGGTCTTCCCGGTTCCCCTTGAGCGGACCGAGCGCGACGGGGCGCCCGTCGTCGAGGGCGTGCCACCCGGATGGCCCGGTACGAACCGGCTGGTCGGTCAACCAGACCTGAAGGTCCGGACCGTTCGAGGTGCCCGGCCCGGCCAGTTCCAGCCGGTGCCGGCCCGGAACCCTTACCGACCGTACGGTGGAATCAGGGGCATCCCCGAGCGTTTCCCGATACCCGCAGCGGCTTCCACTTCCTACGCTGGGCGTCGTGACACTGCTCGCGACCGAGTCGCTGACCAAGACGTACGGAGGCCGGGTCACCGCGTTGGCCGACCTCACGGTGTCGGTCGAGCCGGGGATCATCGGGCTGGTCGGCGCCAACGGCGCCGGCAAGTCAACCCTGATCAAGATCCTGCTGGGCCTGCTCGCCCCGACCAGTGGCCGGGTCTCCGTGCTCGGCCTCGACCCCACCACCGACCCGGCCGCGGTCCGCGCCCGGGTCGGCTACATGCCCGAACACGACGCCCTCCCGCCCGACCTGTCCGCCGCCGAGCTGGTCACCCACCTGGGTCGGATCAGCGGCCTGCCGCGGACGGTCGCCCGGGAGCGGGCCTCCGAGGCGCTGCGCCACGTCGGCCTGCACGAGGAGCGCCACCGGGCCGTCGGTGGTTACTCCACCGGTATGAAGCAGCGGGTGAAGCTCGCCCAGGCCCTGGTGCACGACCCCGACCTGCTGCTGCTCGACGAGCCCACCAACGGCCTCGACCCGGCCGGCCGGGACGCCATGCTCGCCCTGATCCACCGGATCGGCACCGAGTTCGGCATCTCCGTGGTGGTCTGCTCGCACCTGCTCGGCGAGGTGGAGCGGATCTGCGACACCCTCGTGGCCATCGACGGCGGGCGGCTGCTGCGCGCCGACCGGGTGGCCGCGATGACCTCCGCCACCGATGTGCTCGCCGTCGAGGTGAGCGAGGGTACGGAGGAGTTGGCCGCCCGGCTCGCCGCGCTCGCCCTGCCGGTGTCCCGGGAGGGGCGGCTGCTGCTCGTCCCGCTCGCCGACGACGCCACCTACGACCTGATCCTCGGTGCGGTCGCCGAGCTGGACCTGCCGCTGCACCGGCTGGACCAGCGGCGGCACCGGGTGGCCGAACTCTTCGCCACGAGGGAGCCCAGCCATGTCTGAGCCGACCGGCGTCATCCACGACATCGGCTACCAGCGCTACACCGGCCCACGGCTGGGTCGCTGGCACGTCTTCGGCGCGCTCTACCTGCACGGCCTGCGGACCGCGTTCGGTCTTGGCCGGTCTGCCAAGGCGAAGATCTTCCCCTGGCTGGTCATGGGCATCGTGCTGGTGGTCGCCGCCGGGCTGACCGCGGTCCGGACCCAGACCGGCCAGGTGGTCATGACGTACGCCCAGTTCGCGGACGCGATGAGCTGGCTGGTGATCTTCTTCGTCGCGGTGGTCGGGCCGGAGCTGGTCTCCCGCGACCTGCTCAGCGGCGTGCTGCCGCTCTATTTCTCCCGGCCGCTGCCGCGGGGCGACTACGCCCTGGCCAAGCTCGGCGCGCTGGTCAGCGCGCTCTGGCTGCTGCTGGGCGCGCCGCAGCTGGTGATGTTCCTCGGCGCCGCGTTCACCACCAAGGACGGGCTGCACGGGGTCTGGACCGAGCTGGGCGACCTGCTCCCCGGCCTGCTCTACGCGGCCCTGTGGGCGGTGGTCTTCGCCTCGGTCGGGCTGCTGATCGCCTCGCTCACCGGCAAACGGGCGTTCGCGGCCGGCGGCATCGTGGCCGTGTTCCTGATGACGGCCCCGATCGTCGGCATCCTGTCGATCATGCCGTCCCGGACGGTCAACGAACTGGCCATGCTCGGCTCGCCCACCGCCCTGATCCACGCTGTCGGCGCCTACACCCTCGGCGACCTGCTCGTACCCGGTGGGCAGACCGAAGATCAGATCGGCGACTTCGGGCCGCTCTACGTGACCGTCGCCGTGCTGCTGGTGGCCAGCTGCGTCGCCCTGCTCCTGCTGCGATACCGGAAGGTGGCCGCCCGATGACCACGATCAGCGCCGGCCCGCAGGCGGCGGCGACCACGCCCGCGTCCACCCTCGACCTGGCCGGGGTCTCCCGCTGGTACGGCAACGTGGTGGCGGTCAACGACGTCACCATGCGGCTCGGGCCCGGGGTGACCGGCCTGCTCGGCCCGAACGGCGCCGGCAAGACCACCCTGCTGCACATGATGGCCGGCTTCCTCGCCCCGTCCCGGGGTGCGGTCACCCTCGACGGGGAGCCGACCTGGCGCAACCCCGGCGTCTACCGGCGGCTCGGCCTGGTCAGCGAGCGGGAGGCGGTGCACGCCTTCCTCACCGCGTACGAGTTCGTGCTGGCCAGCGCGAAGCTGCACCGGCTGCCCGACCCGGAGGCCGCGGCCCGCCGGGCCATCGACCTGGTCGAGATGGCCGACGCGCAGGACCGGCGGATCGGCACCTACTCCAAGGGCATGCGGCAGCGCACCCGGGTGGCCGCCGCGCTGGTCCACGACCCGCAGGTGCTGCTGCTCGACGAGCCGTTCAACGGGATGGACCCGCGGCAGCGGCTGCACATGATGGCCCTGCTGCACCGCCTTGGCGACGCCGGCCGGACCATCCTGTTCAGCTCGCACATTCTGGAAGAGGTCGAGCAGGTCTCGGGCACCGTCCAGGTGATGGTGGCCGGGCGGCTGGCCGCCTCCGGCGACTACCGGACCATCCGCCGGCTGATGACCAACCGGCCGCACGTCTTCGCGGTCCGCTCCACCGACGACCGGGCTCTGGCGGTCGCGCTGATGGCCGAGTCGTCCGTCACCGGGGTGGAACTGGGCCGGGACGGGCTCACCGTCCGGGCCGGCGACTACGGCGCCTTCACCCGGGCGCTGCCGAAGATCGCGCTGGCCCGGCGCATCCGGGTCCGGGCGCTGACGCCCGAGGACGAATCGCTGGAGAGCGTCTTCTCCTACCTGGTGGGGAGCTGACCCATGTCGACCGTTTCCTGGATCACCGCGCGCGGGCTGTTCGGCCGGCGCCGGTTCCTGCTGCTGCTCCCGCTGCCCGCGCTGCTGCTGGTGCTCGCGATCGTCTCCCGTTCGTTGGGGGTCGACCCGGGCCAGTGGGGCCCACCGGTGCTGGTCGGGCTCGGGCTGGCCGTGGTGCTGCCGGTGGTCGCGCTGATCGTCGGCACCGGGGTGCTCGGCGCCGAGATCGACGACGGCACGGTGGTGCACATCCTCACCAAGCCGCTGCCGCGCTGGCAGATCGTGCTGCCCAAGCTCGCGGTGGCGACCGGGGTCAGCGCGGCCACCGTCGCCGTCCCGCTCTACGTGGCGGGCGTGCTCGCCGACTCGGTACGCCTCGGCCTGGGGCTCGCCGCCGCGTCGGCGCTGGGCGCGCTGGCGTACTCGGCGCTGTTCCTGGTGCTTAGCCTGCTGACCCGGCGGCCGGTGCTGCTCGGCCTGGTCTACGTGCTGATCTGGGAGGGGCTGCTGGGCCGGTTCGTGGACGGCACCAAGGTGCTCTCCATCCAGCAGTGGGTGATCGCCCTCGCCGACCGGATCGCCCCCACCGAGCTGCTCGGCACCACCGTCTCCGTACCGGTGGCGGCGGTCCTGACCGCCCTGGTGGTGGTCGGCTCGACGGTTCTGGCCATCGACCGCCTCCGCTCGTTCAGCGTGGCCGGCGAGACGAGCTGACCGCGCACCGCCGCCCCACCCTCCCCGGGGCGGCGCCGTCCGCCCGCCGAGGCCACCCCTCGGCGGGCGGACCTGTCTCCTCCCCGCCCGCCGAAGCCGAGGGCACTACTTCACGAAAGAGTGGCATCGGCGGTGCTGATGGCCACTCTTTCCGTGAATTTGTGCGGATCTCGGGTCGGCGGGGACGGGGGGAGTGGCGCGGTCAGAAGGCGCAGGCGACGACCAGTTCCGTGGTGCGGTCGGGGAGGAAGTCGAGCTTGGCGATCCGACCCGCCGCCTTGAGGTCGTCGGCGATCAGCGCGAGCCGTTCGAGCTGGGCGGCCGGGCCGAGCACCTCGGCCAGCGGCACGTCCGCCTTCATCGACAGCTTCCGTTCCGACTTGGCCCGGCGCACCTGGCCCAGCGCGTCCGCGGCCAGCCGCAGCAGCTCCGGGTCGCCCGGTCCCTGGGTGGCCCGACCCACCTCGTACGTGGTGGGCCACGGCGCCCGGTGCACCGAGCCGTACCGCCACCAGGACCAGACCTCCTCGGTGACGAAGGGCAGCACCGGGGCGAACAGGCGCAACTGCACCGAGAGCGCGGTGGCCAGCGCGGCCCGCGCGGAGTCCGCCCCCGGCCCGGAACCGTAGGCGCGCTCCTTCACCAGCTCGATGTAGTCGTCGCAGTACCGCCAGAAGAACGCCTCCGTCGCCATCAGCGCGGCAGTGTGGTCGTACCCGTCGAAGGCCGCCGTCGCCGCCCCGACCACGCCGGACAGTTCGGCGAGCATGGCGGTGTCCAGCGGCTCAGTCGCCGGCGCGCGCAACGCGTCGGCGGCGCCCAGCCCGAGCGCGAACCGGGACGCGTTGAGCAGCTTGGTGGCGAGCCGCCGCCCCACCTTGATCTGCGCGGGGTCGAAGGCCAGGTCCATCCCGGGCTTGCCGTTGGCCGCCCAGTAGCGCACCGCGTCGGAGCCGTGCTGCACCAGCAGGTCCATCGGGGTGACCACGTTCCCCTTGGACTTGGACATCTTCTTGCGGTCCGGATCGAGGATCCAGCCGGAGAGCACCGCGTCCCGCCACGGCAGCACGCCGTGCTCCAGGTGCGACCGGACCACGGTGGCGAAGAGCCAGGTCCGGATGATCTCCTGACCCTGCGGGCGCAGGTCCATCGGGAAGACCCGGCGGAACAGGTCCGGGTCGGTCTCCCAACCACCGACGATCTGCGGGGTCAACGACGAGGTCGCCCAGGTGTCCAGCACGTCCGGATCGCCGACGAAGCCGCCCGGCAGCCCGCGCTGCGCCTCCTGGTAGCCGGGTGGCGGCTCGCTGGACGGGTCGACCGGGAGGCTGGACTCGTCCGGTGTGAGAGGGTGGGACCAGTCCGGCTCGCCAGCGTTGTCGAGCCGGTACCACACCGGCACCGGCACGCCGAAGAAGCGCTGCCGGCTGACCAGCCAGTCGCCGGTCAGGCCGCCCACCCAGTGCTCGTAGCGGTGCCGCATGTGCTCCGGCACCCAGCGCAGTTCCCGCCCGCGGGCCAGCAGTTCCGCGCGCAGCTCCGCGTCGCGCCCGCCGTTGCGCAGATACCACTGCCGGGTGGAGACGATCTCCAGCGGCCGGTCGCCGCGCTCGTAGAACTTCACCGGGTGGGTGATCGGACGCGGCTCGCCCACCAGGTCACCCGCGTCGGCCAGCAACTGCACGATGGTCCGCCGCGCGCCGTTCACGGTCTGCCCGGCCAACGCCGCGTACGGCTCCGCGGGCACCCCCGCCGGCGGCTCGGGCAGCAGCCGCCCGTCCCGGCCGATCACCACCCGGGTGTCCAGCTGCAGCTCCCGCCACCAGGTCACGTCGGTCAGGTCGCCGAAGGTGCAGACCATCGCGATGCCCGTGCCCTTGGCCGGGTCCGCGAGCGGGTGCGCGCGCACCGGCACCTCGACCCCGAAGACCGGGGTACGCACCGACGCGCCGACCAGGTCCGCGTACCGCTCGTCGTCGGGGTGGCAGACCAGCGCCACGCAGGCCGGCAGCAGCTCCGGCCGGGTGGTGTCGATCAGCACCTCGCGCCCGCCCGGCGCGTGGAAGCGCAGCCGGTGGTACGCGCCGGGGCGCTCCCGGTCCTCCAGCTCCGCCTGGGCCACGGCGGTGGCGAACCCGACGTCCCAGAGCGTCGGCGCCTCCGCCTGGTACGCCTCGCCCCGGGCCAGGTTGCGCAGGAACGCCCGCTGGCTGGCCGCCCGGGCCGCCCGCCCGATCGTGGTGTAGGTCAGCGACCAGTCCACCGACAGCCCGAGCCGCCGCCACAGCGCCTCGAAGACCTGCTCGTCGGCGGTCGTGAGCTGCTCGCACAGCTCGATGAAGTTGCGCCGGGAGATCGGCGTCGGGTCCTTGCGGGCCGCCTCGCTCACCGGCGTGGCCGGCGGCTGCCACTCCGGGTCGTACGGCAGGGCCGGATCGCAGCGCACCGCGTACACGTTCTGCACCCGCCGCTCGGTGGGCAGGCCGTTGTCGTCCCAGCCCATCGGGTAGAACACCGCCCGGCCGCGCATCCGCTGGAACCGGGCCACCGTGTCGGTGTGCGTGTAGGAGAAGACGTGTCCCATGTGCAGCTCGCCGGATACGGTCGGCGGCGGGGTGTCGATCGCGTACACGTCGGCGCGCTCCTTCGAGCGGTCGAACGCGTACGTGCCCTCCTCCTGCCAGCGGCGCGCCCAGGTCTCCTCGATGCCGTCCAGGGTCGGACGCTCGGGAACGCCGGCGCGGGCCGTCCTCGCCGTATCGGTCATCAGCCGATCGTAGGCAGCTGGTGAGCCGGCGACCACGGGTTATGCCCTCGCCGGCGCGTGTCGCGTCCGGACTGAGCGAGTGGCCGGCCGGTCAGGTCAGCGGGCCGCGGCACCGGCGGCGTCGGCTCGCCACGATGGTCAGCGGGCGATCGGGCCGAGCAGCGGGCCGCGGGTGGCGAGCTGGAAGAAGGGCCGACCGCCGAGTCGCGCGTTCGCCCGGTCCAGGATGGTGGAGACCGGCGCGTACGTGTTGTGCTCGTTCGAGTTGGTGCAGGGGCCCTGCCCGGGGTCGCCGTTGGAGAGGATGCCCAGCGCCTTGCCGTCGGACTCGGTGAAGAGCGGGCCGCCGCTGTCACCCGGCCGGGCGCAGACGCGTACGTCGATGCCACCGCCGCCCTTGCCGGTGATCTCGCCGCACCGGGTGCCGGGCAGGTAGCCAGTGCCCGCCCCGGAGTCGACGTAGACCTCGCCGGACTTCGGCGTGTAGGCGGAACCGGTCGCGCAGACCACCCAGCCGACCTGGATGGCGCTGTACGCCACGTACCCGGTGATCGCCACGTCGCGGCTGCTCGTGCAGCGCGGGTTGTCGGCCACGCACCAGTAGTTGACCAGGCTGGGGGCGGTGGTGGTGCCCGTCTGGTACGCCCAGCGGTCCAGCGCCCCGGGCTGGTACGGCATGATCGCGTAGTCGTAGGGGAAGGCGTTCTCGGCCAGCACCGGGTCGGTCGACTCGACCGAGACCGGGATCTTCGGCCCGAGGAACTGGTGCCAGGTCCGGTCCACCTGCGTGTGCCGCCCGCCGACGACGCAGTGCCCGGCCGTCAGGATGTACGCCTTCCCGGTGCGGGAGCGGACGTTGAAGCCGACGGTGCAGCCGCCGACCGTGCCGTCGTCGCGGGGCACGTCCAGCCGGATCCCGCCCCGCATCGGCGCCTGCGGGCAGTAGCGCGGGTCGCACGCCTTCGGCACCGCGGTCCCGGCCACCCGGGGCTGGGCCGTCGCGGGCACCCCGGCGCCGGCGAGCGCGCCGGGCAGCCGGGGGTCGTCGGCGGCGATCCGGTCTCCGGTGAGCACCACGATCCCGTTGCGCTCCTGGTCGACCAGGACGTCTTCCCCGGCGGTCAGGCCGAGCGCGCCGGCGAGCCGGGTGGCCGCGTCGGTGAGCTGCCGCAGCGGGTGGCGTACCAGGACCACCCGGACGTGCGCGGCGTCCGGGGCGCCGGCGACGGCCGCGCGCACCGCGGCGGCGTCGGTGGCACCGACCATGAGCACACCCCCGGCCGCCTGGTCCAGCCACATGCCGCCATACGTGTCGGGGTGCTCGCCGGCCAGCTTCTCGGCGAGCGGTGCGGAGAACTCCTGCAGGGCGAGCCGCCGGGCCGCCTCGGTGGCGGAGACGCGGTAGCGCTCGCGCAGGTAGGCGACGGACGCGGGAGCGGCCTCGGCCACCTCGCGAGCCGGCCGGGCGGCCAGGGCGGTGACGTCTCCTGTGGACAGTGCGCGACGACCACCGTCGCCCCCGGTGGCGCGGCTGCCGAGGCCGGCCTGGGCGCCGGCAGCCGGTTCGTCGGTCGCGGTCGCGGCGTCCAGCTGCTCGGCGGCGGTCGCGGTCACCGGCGCCCGGTCGGCGTCGCCGCCCCGGGTGAGCGCGAAGGCGGTCGCCCCGACCGCACAGACGACAGCCACTCCGGCAACAGCAACCCGTCGGCGGATACGCACGCCGTGGACCTCCCCGTGTCGGCGCTGGTGATCGGCGCGAGGTATGTCGCGGGGTGGGTCCGCCCAGGGCGGCCCGGCGACGGGCCGATCGATGATCGGGAAGTCTAACCGCGAACCGCTCGGCCCGGGGCCCCGCGCACGCTCAGATCAGCGAGTCACGCCACTGGCGGTGCAGGGCGGCGTACCGGCCGCCGGCCGCGGCCAGCTCGGCCGGGGGGCCGTCCTCCACGATCCGGCCGCCGTCGAGCACCAGCACCCGGTCCGCGATCTCGACGGTGGAGAGCCGGTGCGCGATCACCAGCGCGGTGCGGTCCCGCAGGATGCTGCCGAGCGCCCGCTGCACCAGGCGTTCGGTCGGCACGTCCAGCGACGAGGTCGCCTCGTCCAGGATCAGCACCCGCGGGTCGGCCAGGAACGCCCGGGCGAACGCGACGAGCTGCCGCTGCCCGGCGGAGAGCCGGCCGCCGCGCCGGTGCACGTCGGTGGCGTACCCGTCGGGGAGCGCGGCGATGAAGTCGTGCGCGCCGATGGCCCGGGCGGCGGCCTCCACGGCCGCGTCGTCGGCGTCCGGGCGGCCGAACCGGATGTTCTCCGCCACCGAGCCGGTGAACAGGTGGTTCTCCTGCGTCACCAGCACCACGGCTCGGCGCAGCTCGGCGTCGGCCAGGTCCCGCAGGTCGATCCCGTCGAGGCGGACCGCGCCGGCGTCCGGGTCGTGGAACCGGGCGACCAGCTTGGCGATGGTGGACTTGCCCGCGCCGGTCGGCCCGATCAGCGCGACGGTCTGCCCGGCCGGCACGGCCAGCTCCAGCCCGGCGAGGATCGGCGCCTGCGGCCGGTAGCCGAAGGAGACCGACCGGAAGACCACGGCGCCCCGGCCGGGGCCGGTGGGCAGCGGCACCGGCCGCTCCGGCTCGGCCACGGCCGGCCGCTCGTCGAGCACCCCGGCCAGCTTCTCCAGCGCGGCGGTGGCCGACTGCAACGCGTTGTAGAACTGGCTGAGCTCCTCCATCGGTTCGAAGAACCGACGCAGGTAGAGCAGGAACGCGGCGAGCACGCCGACCTCCGTCCGGCCGCCCAGCACCCGCCAGCCGCCGTAGCCGAGCACCACCGCCACGGTCAGGTTGCCGATCATCCGGATGCCCGGCGAGTAGACCGCGATCAGCCGGAACGCGTCCAGGCTGGCCTGCCGGTAGTCGTCGTTCACCGCGGCGAAGATGCGCTGGTTGCGCGGCTCCCGCCGGTATGCCTGCACCGCCCGGATGCCGCGCAGCGACTCGACGAAGTGCACGATGACCAGCGCCACCGCCTCCCGGGTCCGCCGGTAGGCCCCGGCGGAGGCACGGGCGAACCAGCGGGACAGCCAGAACAGGAACGGGAAGGCGAGCAGGGTGGCCGCGGCCAGCGGCAGGTCCAGCCAGAGCAGGATGCCCGCCACCGACAGCACCGACAGCGCGGCCATCACCAGCTTGTCGATCCCGCCGTCGACCAGTTCGGCGATCGAGTCCAGGTCGCTGGTCAGCCGGGACACCATCCGGCCCGAGGTGTAGCGCTCGTGGAAGCCGACGTCGAGGCGGAGGAAGTGGCCGTACACCCGCTGGCGGAGGTCGAGCAGGACGGCCTGGCCGATCCGGGCGGCGAGGGCGAGGAAGCCGCGCCGGGCCGCGTACTCGGTGCCGGTGGCGACGGCGAAGGCCGCCGCCACGGCGACCAGCGGGCCGGGGTCGCCGGCCCGCAGCGGCCCGATGCCCCGATCGATGCCCAGCATGACCAGGTACGGGCCGGCCATCGCGGCGGCGTTCTGGAGCAGGAGCAGCGCCACGGCCCCGCCGAGCCGGCCCCGGTGCGGGCGCAGCAGCCCGCGCAGCAGCGCCCGGCTGCGGGCGCGGAGCCGGGCCACCGCCTCCGGGGTGGCGGCCTCCGCCCGGCTGCGGTCGGCGTCCGGGTCGGTGGCCCGCCCGCGCCACCGGGTCAGGTCGAGGCTGTCATCGCGCCCCCGGCTCGGGCGGGGACCCGTCCGGCCCGGGCCGGCGCTCTCGCCGCGGCGCGGCCGGGGTATCCGGAGCGGGCCGTCCGCCCCGCTCATGAGCGCACCAGGCCGGCGCCGTCCGGCCGCCGCTCCGGCTCGGCGGAGAGCAGCGCCCGGTACGCCGGCACCCCGGCCAGCAGTTCGGAGTGGGTGCCGACGGCGACGATCCGACCGCCGGCGAGCAGGGCCACCCGGTCGGCGAGCGCCACCGTGGAGGGGCGGTGCACCACCAGCAGCGCGGTGGTGTCCCGCAGCACCCGGCGCAGCGCCGACTCGACCAGCGCCTCGGTGTGCACGTCGAGGGCGGAGAGCGGATCGTCGAGGACCAGCAGCGCGGGCCGGCCGAGCACCGCCCGGGCCAGCGCCAGCCGTTGCCGCTGCCCGCCGGAGAGGGACAGCCCCTGCTCGCCGACCCGGGTGGCCAGTCCCCACGGCAGCTCGTACGCGAACTCCGCCTGGGCCAGCGCGAGCGCGGCCCGGACCTCCTCCTCGCCGGCGTCCGGCCGGCCCAGGGTGAGGTTCTCCCAGACCGACATGGAGAACAGGGTCGGCTCCTCGAACGCCATCCCGACCAGCCGGCGCAGCGAGCCGAGCCGCAGGTCGCGCAGGTCGTGGCCGTCGAGGGTGAGCCGGCCGCCGGTCACGTCGTGCAGCCGGGGGACCAGCGAGAGCAGCGTGCTCTTGCCGCACCCGGTGGCCCCGACCAGGGCGAGCGTCTCGCCCGGTTCGACGGTCAGGTCGACCTCGTGCAGCACCGGCGCGGCCGTGCCGGGATAGCGGAACGTCACCCGCTCGAAGCGCAGCCGGCCACGGACGTCGACGCGGTCCAGCGCCCGGGCGTGCGGGGCGTCCACGATGGTCGGTGGGGTGTCCAGCACCTCCTGGACCCGGTCGGCGGCGGTCGCCGCCTCCTGCCCGTTCGCGATGATCCAGCCGAGCGACTGCACCGGCCAGACCAGCATGAGCTGGAGGCTGACGAAGGCGACCAGCTCGCCGATGGTCAGCACGCCCCGGGCGGCGGCCGCCGCCCCGGCCACCAGCACCACCCCGAGGGTCAGGTTGGGCACCAGGTCGAACAGCGCGGCGGTCCGCGCCAGCAGCCGGGCCTTGCCGATGCCGGTGTCGTGCAGCCGCCGCGCGCCGCCGGCGAACCGGGCGGCCAGCTCCGGCCCCCGCCCGTACGCCCGCATGGTGCGCAGGCCCTGCGCGGTCTCCTCGACCAGCGTGGCCACGTCACCCTGCTGATCCTGCATCCGCCGGGAGGCCGCGTGGTAGTGCCGGGCGAACCGGCGGCTGATCAGGAACAGCGGCACCGCGCTGGCCGCCACCAGCAGCCCGAGCCACGGGTGCAGCCGGACCAGCAGCACCACCACGGCGGCGTAGGTGACCAGGTTGAGGACCAGGAAGAGCAGGCCGAAGGAGAGGAACCGGCGGATCACCGACAGGTCGCTGGTGATCCGCGAGAGCAGCTGGCCGGACTGCCAGCGGTCGTGGCAGCCGGCCGGGAGCCGTTGCAGGTGGGCGTAGACGTCGGCACGGATGGCCGCCTCGATGCCGACCGAGGACGACGACTGGGTCCATCGCCGGATGAAGATCAGTGCCGCCTCGGCCACGCCGAGCAGCAGCGCCAGGGCGCCGAGCCGGAACAGCCCGGCCACGTCGTGGCGGGCCACCGGCCCGTCCACCACGCGCTGCACCACGAGCGGTATGGCCAGGCTCGCCGCCGTGGCGGCCAGGGCGGCGAGCAGCAGCCAGGCGAACTCGGCCGCGTAGGGCCGCAGGTAGGGGCGCAGCCGCCAGAGGTTGCGCAGCGGATGGTGAGGCGTGGAGGGGTTGCCGTCGCTGTGCGCAGGCACTACCCGACGGTAGCGGCAGGTTGTGACGGTGTCGCTGTCAGTTAACCGTCACCCGTCCCTCATGCCCGAGAAGCCACTTCTTCACGTCCAGCCCCCAGCGGTAGCCGCCGAGCGTGCCGTCGGTGCGCAGCACCCGGTGGCAGGGGACGAAGAGGGCGGCCGCGTTGCGGGCGCAGGCCGCCGCGGCGGCGCGCACCGCCGCCGGCCGGCCGGCCAGCTCAGCGAACCCGGTGTAGGTCACCGGCTCGCCCGGCTTCACGTCGCGCAGCACCTGCCAGGCGTGCGCCATGAAGACGCCGCCGGTGTGCTGCTCCACCGGGACCGGGTCGATCGCGGCCAGGTCACCGTCGAGGTAGGCGCGGACGGCGGCGGTCACCGGGCCGAGTTCCGTCCGGTCCCGCAGCTCGCCGCGCAGGCTCGGGTGCATCAGCGGCACCAGGCCGGCCGGGTCGGCGGTGAAGCCGGCCGCGCGTACCGCCCCATCGGGTCCGGTGAGGACACTCAGCGGGCCGACGGGCGTGTCGATGACGGTGCTGTCCAGTGTGGTCATGCTGCTCTCCAGAGTCGGATCACGGCGTACGACCGCCAGGGGCGCCAGCGGTCCGCGTACGCGTCGAGGGTCTTCGGGTCATCGGGCAGGCCGAGCGCGGCGGCGCCCCGGCGTACGCCCAGGTCGGTGGGGAGGAGGACGTCGGGGTCGCCGAGGGCGCGCATGGCCACGTAGCCGGCCGTCCAGGGGCCGATCCCGGGCAGCGCGGTCAGCCGTCGTACCGCCTCCTCCCGGTCCCCGCCCGGCTCCAGGTCGAGGGAGCCGTCCGCGACGGCCCGGGCGACCGCCCGGATCGTCTCCCGCCGCGCCCCGGGCATCCGAAACGCTTCGTCTGGAACCGAGAGCACCTTCTCCGCACTCGGAAACGCCCGCAGCCTCCGCTCTTCGCCGGGTTGATCATGAAGCTGTTGTTGCGACACGCCGGGCGAGCTGGCAACAACTTCATGATCAACGAGGTGGTCGGCGGCGGTCGCGGTGAGGAGGTGGGTGAGGGTGGTGCGGGCGGAGCGGAGGGAGATCTGCTGGGTGGCGATGGCGCGGAGGGCCATCTCGAAGCCGTCCACGGCGTGCGGGAGGCGGACGCCCGGTTCGGCGGCCACCGCCGGGGCGAGGGCCGGATCCTCGGCCAGGGCGCCGTCGGCCGCGACCGGATCGGCGTCCAGGTCGAGCAGCCGCCGGCAGCGGGCCACCGCGGGGGCCAGGTCACGCATGTCGGCCAGGCGCAGCGTGGCGGCCACGTGTCCGTCGGCCGGGGTCAGCGCGACGGTGGCGGCTCCGTGCGGCAGCCGCAGCGCCCGGTGGTACGTCCCGTCGCGTACCTCCTCCACCCCGGGCAGCGCCCGCAGGGCGAGGAAGTCCAGCAGCGCCGAAGCGTGCAACGGCGGACGGTACGCCAGCCGCAGCGTGATGGTGCCCGCCCCGCTCGCCGCCGGCCGCCTCGCCCGGCCGACCCGCAGCTCGGACGGCGTCGCTCCGTACACCTCCCGGACCGTGTCGTTGAACTGCCGGACGCTGCCGAAGCCGGCGGCGAACGCGACCTCGGCCAGGCCGAGCCCAGTGGTCTCGATGAGGATCCGGGCGGTCTGGGCGCGCTGTGCCCGGGCCAGCGCAAGCGGCCCGGCGCCCAGTTCGGCGCGGAGCATCCGGTGCAGGTGCCGCTCGGTGTAGCCGAGTCGGGCCGCCAGCCCCGGTACGCCGTCCCGGTCGACCACGCCGTCCGCGATCAGCCGCATGGCTCGCCCGACCACGTCCGCCCGGACGTCCCACTGCGGGGATCCCGGGGCGGCGTCGGGCCGGCAGCGGCGGCAGGCCCGCAGGCCGGCGCCCTGCGCGGCGGCGGCCGACGGGAAGAACCGGACGTTCTGCCGCTTCGGCGTCATCGCCGGGCAGGACGGCCGGCAGTAGATCCCGGTCGACGTCACGCCGGTGTAGAACCAGCCGTCAAAGCGCTGGTCACGGCTGTCCACGGCCCGGTAGCACCGTTCGAAGTCCAACTCCACGCCATCGATCCTGCCTCGCAGGTCCAGCCTCCGGCTGGCGGGATTCGGACCTGGCCGTACACCCCTCCTGACCACAGCCGGACCCCGGAGACCCCTCGGTCCGTGCCCGCCCTGTTGATTATGAGGTTGGCGGCAGTCCGGGAGATCCACTTCGCCGTCAACTTCATGATCAACCGAGCCGAACGAGGGGTCCGGGCACTTGAGCGCGGCGGGCGGGGAGGGTGGGCGCCGGGGCGTGCAGTGGAGGGGGCAGGGGCGCGGGCTGGGCGACGGGGACGGGACCGCCCGTGCTTGTCGGTCACCGATACAGACGTCCCAGCTCAGGCCAGCTATCCCTGACGCGGCAACGGTTTCCGGCGGCGAAAGTGTCGGTAGTGGTCGGTACGGTCCCGCCAACCAACTCAAGAAAAGGTGCGGGGAATGGCGAGCGTGGCCGGGCGAGGTGCCCGCTGATGCGGTCGGGGCGGATTCGGCTGGACCGCGCGGTGGTGCAGGGCTTCTACGACCGGATGCGGGTGGTGGCGCCGGCCGCGTACGGCGCGATCGAACGGGACCGGGCCGACGACCCGGGGCGCGCCTTCGCCGAGACCGCGTGTGGCCGGCTCGCCGGCTCGCTGGACGCGGCAGGGCTGCGGGCGCTCGGGATGTGGGCGCACCACTGGTGCATGCGCTTCTACGACGACGACACCCGGGTCGGCCTGCGGCTGGTCCGGGAAATCGCCGGCCGGAGCGGGCTGGGCTGGACGGTCGACGAGGTTTGCTGGCTGCTCGACCAGTCGTACGCGGCCGGCCCAGCCGCCGCGCACCGATTCACGCTGCCGCTCGCCGCCGCGGCCGAGCTGCCGCCCGGGGCGCTGCCGGATCGGGGCGACGAGGCGCCGGGGTGGCCGCGCCTGCTCGCCGGCTGACCGCCGCGCCTGCTCGCGGGCTGACCGCCGGACCGGTCGGGGGCGTGAGCTGGTCCGACGGTTCGACCGGGCGGGGTCGGCCCGGCAGCTGACCGAGCACCATCGCGGCGACCGCCACCGCGAAGCCGGCGAACTGGATCGGGCTGAGCGCCTGTCCGAGCACCAGCCAGCCGAGGGCGGCGGCGGTCAGCGGGCTGAGCGCGCCCAGCACCGACACCCGGGTGACCGGCAGTCGCGCCGCACCCCGGAACCACAGGGCGTACGCCAGGGCGGTGCCGATCAGCCCGAGCCAGGCGTACCCGAGCAGGGCGGGCTGGTCCGGCGCGGGCGGCGCGCCCTCGACGGCGGCGGCGACCGGCAGGATCAGCAGACCGCCGGCGACCAGCTGCCAGCTCGTCGCGGCGAGGGTGCTGACGCCGGCCGGCCGCCCCCAGCGGCGGGTGAGCACCAGCCCGGTGGCCATCGCGGCGGTGCCGGCGAGTCCGGCGGCCACGCCGAGCGGGTCCAGGCCGGCGCCGGGCCGCAGCACCACCAGCGCGACGCCCAGCGGTGCGGCCAGCGCGGCGAGCAGCGCCGGCCGGCCGGGCCGTGCGCCGAGGGCGGCCACGGTGAGCGCGACGACCAGCAGCGGCTGGGTGGCGCCGAGGACGGCGGCAGTGCCGCCGGGCAGCCGGTACGCGGCGACGAAGAGCAGCGGGAAGAAGGCGCCGATGTTGAGCGCGCCGAGCAGGGCGGCCCGCCACCACCAGGTGCCCTGCGGTCGGCGGCGGGTGAGGGCGAGCAGCAGCAGCCCGGCCGGCAGGGCCCGGTACGCGCCGGACCAGAGCGGCCGGTCGGCCGGCAGCAGCTCGGCGGTGACCAGGTAGGTGGTGCCCCAGGTGGTCGGGGCGACGGCGGTGAGCGCGATGTCGGTCCAGCGCCGATGCATGACAGCCCCTTTCTCTCGCTGCTAAGTAGCTTAGCGCTAAGCTAATCAGTGCCGAGTCAAGGAGGGAAGTGCGAGGTGCGGCACAATCCCTGGGTGGCAGCGGACGACGTGGACGTGATCGTCGAGCAGTGGCGCCGGGAGCGGGCCGGCATGCGGCCCGAGCCGATGGCGGTCTTCGGTCGCATCTACCGGCTGGCCCGCCTGGTCGGCGACAGCCAGGAGAAGGTGTACGCGGGCTGGGGGATCAGCCGCGGCGAGTTCGACGTGCTGGCCGCGCTGCGCCGTGCCGGCGAGCCGTACACCCTGGCGCCGAAGGCGCTCGCCGCCTCGCTGATGCTGACCTCCGGCGGGATGACCGGGCGGCTGGACCGGCTGGAGCGGGCCGGGCTGGTCCGCCGGTCACCCGACCCGGAGGACCGCCGGGGCCTGCGGGTCAGCCTGACCGACACCGGCCGCCGCGTCGTCGAGGAGTCCGCCGACGCCGGCCTGGAGGTGCAGCGCCGTCTCCTGGACGCCCTGCCGCCCGCCGACCAGGAACGCCTCGGCGACCTGCTCCGCGCGCTGCTGTCCGCCGCCGAGACGGGTCGCTGACGGGCCGGGCTGCGGGCGCCCCGGCCCGTGGCGCAGGATGAGCGGAGATCGCAGACCATCCGACCGGGAGGACCGCATGCCGGCCGCCGAACCGACCATCGTCGCCACCAGCACGGGCTTCAGCAGCCGCCACCGCGGCCCGTGGGACGCGCAGCCCGGGCCGATCTTCGAGCTGATGGCCGAGCTGGCGGAGGCCGGCCCCGCGCCGCGGATCTGCTACCTGAACCAGGCGGTCGGTGATCAGCCCACCTCGTTCACCGTGTTCCACGGGGCGTTCGCCGGCACCCGGTTCCGCCCCTCCCACCTGGCGCTGTTCCCGATGCCCAACGTCGAGGACATCCGGACCCACCTGCTCGCCCAGGACCTCATCTGGGTCGGCGGTGGCAGCGTCGCCAACCTCTGCGCGGTGTGGCGGGTGCACGGCCTGCAGGACATCCTGCACGAGTGCTGGCAGGCCGGGGTGGTGCTGGGCGGCGTCTCCGCCGGATCGATCTGCTGGCACCTCGGCGGGGCCACCGACAGCTACGGCCCGACCCTGCGGCCCTTCACCGACGGCCTGGGCTGGCTCCCGTACGGCAACGGGGTGCACTACGACGGCGAGGAGCAGCGCCGGCCGTTGATCCACAAGCTGGTCGGCGACGGCACGCTGCCGACCAGCTACTGCACCGATGACGGGGTCGGGCTGGTCTACCGGGGCACCCGGCTGGCCGAGGCGGTGGCGGACCGGGAGGGCGTCGCCGCCTACAAGGTGACCCGGGAAGTGGACGGCAGTGTCCGGGAGACCCGGATCGAGCCCCGGCTGCTGACCGCTCAGCCCTCCTGAGCCCGGCGGCGTACGGCGTCGAAGACCTGCGCCAGCTCGGCCGCGTCCTCCCCGGCGTGATGGGTGTGCGGCAGGTCCGTCAGGCCGAGCCGCTCCTTGATCATGCCCTTGCGGGTGTTCCGCCACTCGACGCTGGTCAGCCCCATCCAGTAGCTGCGCAGGTCGACGCCGGAGCCGGTGGCGCCGAACGGGCTGTGCCCGACGAACCGGACGAAGTACCAGTGCACGAACATGCCGTCCCAGACCGCCGGGGCGGCCAGGAACACCGGCCGGCCGATCCGGCGCAGCCCGTTCACCCACGCCGCAGCGGACCGCATCGCCTCCTCGGCGCTCGGCGCCTCGCGCAGCAGCCGGTCCCGGTCCAGCCCGGAGACGGCCAGGGCGGCCGGGACGAAGTCGTCCGAGATCGGCCGCAGCTCGGTGTAGAAGGCGAGGTCCGGGCGTCCGGCCACGGCCATGCCCAGCGAGATCATGCTGTACGGCCCGGGGACCGGCCCGTCCGCCTCCACATCGACGGCGACGTACAGCTCGGGCAGTCGCGAGGTCACCGGCGGAAGCTAGCAACGCGCCCGCGGTGACCGCCGTCCCTTTTCGCGTCGGCGGCGGGCCTGCCTGTCGGGGACGGGCGGCGAACCGCGTAAGCTGGCTCGTCGTGAGTCTCACCATCGGCATCGTGGGCCTGCCCAACGTCGGCAAGAGCACCCTGTTCAACGCGCTGACCAAGAACGACGTGCTCGCGGCGAACTACCCGTTCGCCACCATCGAGCCGAACGTCGGCGTGGTCGGGCTGCCCGACGAGCGGCTGGCCAAGCTCGCCGAGATCTTCTCCTCGCAGAAGGTGCTGCCGGCGCCGGTCTCGTTCGTCGACATCGCCGGCCTGGTGCGGGGTGCCTCCAAGGGGCAGGGTCGGGGCAACGCGTTCCTGGCCAACATCCGCGACGCCACGGCGATCTGCCAGGTGGTGCGCGCCTTCTCCGACCCGAACGTGGTGCACGTCGACGGCAAGGTCTCGCCGGCCGACGACATCGAGACGATCAACACCGAGCTGATCCTGGCCGATCTCCAGACCCTGGAGAAGGCACTGCCCCGGCTGGAGAAGGAGGCCAAGCTCCGCAAGGACCGGGCCGCCGCCGTCGAGGCCGCCAAGAAGGCGGTCGACGTCCTGGACAGCGGCATCACCCTGTACGCGGGCGCGGCCGCCGCCAACGTCGAGCTGGCGCACCTGCGTGAGCTGCACCTGCTCACCACCAAGCCGTTCCTCTACGTCTTCAACGTCGACGAGGCCGAGCTGGGCAACGCCGAGTTCCTCGACGAGCTGCGCGCCCTGGTCGCCCCGGCCGAGGCGGTCTTCATGGACGCCAAGATCGAGTCTGAGCTGGTGGACCTGCCCGAGGAGGAGGCCCGCGAGCTGCTGGAGTCGATCGGGCAGTCCGAGCCGGGCCTGGACCAGCTCGTCCGGGTCGGCTTCCGGACGCTCGGGCTCCAGACGTACCTGACGGCCGGCCCCAAGGAGGCGCGGGCCTGGACCGTCCCGGTCGGCGCGACCGCGCCGGAGGCCGCCGGGGTCATCCACAGCGACTTCCAGCGCGGCTTCATCAAGGCCGAGGTGGTCTCCTACAACGACCTGGTCGCGGCCGGATCGATGGCGGCGGCGAAGGCCGCCGGCAAGGTCCGGATCGAGGGCAAGGAGTACGTCATGCAGGACGGCGACGTCGTGGAGTTCCGCTTCAACGTCTGACCCCGGCCCATGCGGTGGCACGTCTTTGATGCCGGCCACTCCGAACTGCGCGCTGCCGGCTTCTCCCCGCCCGGCTCACCAGGTCTTGCCGGCCTGCTCCCGGATCGTGTGGTTGATCCGGTTGAAGAAGTTGGTCATCGCGATCTCCAGGATAATCGCGTTGAGCTGCTCCTCGGTGAAGCGGTCGGCGGCGGCGTCCCAGATCTCGTCGGTCACGCCCGCCGCGCCGTCCTGGATGCGGGTGGCGGCCTCGGTCAGCGTGAGCGCCGCCCGCTCCTCGTCGGTGAAGAAGGGCGTCTCGCGCCACGCGACCACGTTGTGCAGCCGCTCGTCCGTCTCGCCGGCCTTCTTCGCCCCCGCGATACTGGCAAAAACGCACGGTGCGCAGCCGTTGATCTGGCTGGCACGCAGGTGGACCAGCGACAGCAGGCGCTGATCGACGCCCCCGGCGGCAATGGCCTTGTGGAGGTGCCGGATCGCGGTCATCAGGTCGGGGTTCATCGCGCTCTTCGTACGTGGTTCCATCGGTCCTGCTCCTTCACCGGTTACCTGCGCCCGTTCGGGCCCGTCATCACCCGTGACGAAGCAGTTCCGAGGAAGGTAACAACATGTCCGACACCAGCCCGGCGGACTCGATGGCCGTGGCGTTCGAGTCCCAGCGCGACCGGCTGCGCGCGGTTGCCTACCGCATGCTCGGATCACACGCCGACGCCGAGGACGCGGTCCAGGAGGCATGGCTGCGGCTCTCCCGCCAGGACACGGCGACCATCGACAACCTCGCCGGCTGGCTGACGACAGTGGTCGGCCGGATCAGTCTCGACATCCTCCGGTCGCGCCAGATCCGCCCCGAGGCGTCCTACGACGACCGTCTGCCCGAGGTCGTGGTGGCGCTCGACGACCACCCTGCTCCCGAGGACGACGCGGTGCTGGCTGACTCAGTCGGGCTCGCGCTCCTCGTCGTCCTCGAGTCGCTCCGGCCGAACGAACGGCTGGCGTTCGTGCTGCACGACCTGTTCGCGGTGCCGTTCGACGAGATCGGCAAGATCCTCGGCAAGTCCACCGATGCCGCAAAGATGCTCGCCAGTCGCGCTCGCAGAAAGGTGCAGGCGACCGAGCGGCCGACACGCGTCGAACGGGAGCAGCGAGAGGTGGTCGAGTCCTTCCTGGCGGCGGCTCGCCACGGCGAATTCGAGGAGTTGCTACGGGTGCTCGACCCCGAGGTGAGGCTGACCGTCGACACCCCCGCCGGTGTGGTCGTCACCCTCGGCGCCACCAAGGTCGCCGCCGGCGCGCAGTTGGCCGCCAGCGCAGCCGCACTGGGGCGAGCGGCGTCCGTCAACGGCCTCCCCGGAGTCGTTTCCTGGCGCGAGGACGGCACCCCGGTCTCGATCCTCGCGTTCACCGTCGTCCACGGCCGGATCACCGACATCACGGCCCTGGTCGACCCGGCCAAGCTCGCGCTGGTGGACCTACCGGATCCGGTGTGACCGGACGTCGGCCTGGCCGACCGGTTGGCCGCTCGGGCCGTGTAGTGAGCGCCGGCTGGGATCCGAGAGCCGCAGCGACGAGTGTCGCTGGTCACGACTGCTGAGTATTTCTGGACGAACCGAAGCCGGATCTCGACGGTTTTGGACCGCTGCTGGCCGCGGCTCGTCTCAGCGGGGCCGCGATCCTCAGAGCCGAACGCGGCGGCGAATGTCCCGGGCCAGCGCCGACTGGGATTCGTCGTCGACCGCGAGTACGCCGTTCTCGGCCATGACGGCGTGAAACTGCTGCTGGTGATAGGGCACGCCGGGCGGTAGCGGCGCGAGGTGCCAGTGCAGGTGCGCGTTGCCCTGCTGGCTGCCCAGGCTCATGGAGTACATCCGCTCGGTCAGCAGGGCCGCGGCCAGCGCCCTGGCGACCGCGTGCACGACGGCCTGGAAACGCAGGAACTCGCGCTGCGGCATCCCCTGCACCCAGCTCTCGATGTGCTGCTTCGGGGCGACGAGACAGTAGCCGAGCAGCGTCGGGTTGCGGGCGAGGAAGGCGGTGGTGTCATCGTCCTCGTAGACGACGTGATGCCGGTAGTCGGGGTCACCGCTCACGAAGGCGCAGACGAAGCAGGGCCCCTGCCGGACGCGGCGCTCGTACTGCTCGAAGTCGAACGCGGTCTTCGCCGGCTGACCGTCCATACCGGCAGCCTAGATCCAAACAGCGGCTTGAAGGTACGTGTCAAACTTCGTCGCATGGTGACGGAGGAGCGGTCCAACGAGATGCACTCGGCGGTCGATCTGGTGACAAGCTGGGCGGCTGAGCGAGCGGACGTCCCCGGGGTGGTGGTCGTGGGCTCCTGGGCACGCGGGGCCGCGCGGATGGACTCCGACGTCGACATCGTGGTCCTCACGGACAACCCGGGCTACGCGGAGCCGGGCCTCTGGTCGGGTCTGCTCGGTGGGGAGGTCGTCCGGTTGGCCGAGTGGGGGCCGCTCAGGGAAGTCCGCGTGCGGCGCCCGTCCGGGTTTGAGGTCGAGCTGGGCGTCGTGCCGGTGAGCTGGGCGGACACTGACCCGGTCGACGCAGGCACCGGCCGGGTCATGCGGGACGGACACCGCGTCGTGCATGACCCGGCCGGTGTGCTGGCCGCGCTGTCGGCGGCGTGCGGGTGCCGCAACGCCTGACCCTGGCCCGGATCCCGCAGCTCAGGGGGCGCCGTGTGATCATGGGCGGGTGAATCTCACCCGGCTTGTCGAGCTCGATGATGCGCCGGTCCTGGCGGAGTTGCTCCGCCTCAACCGCGACTTCCTCGCACCATGGGAGCCGCTCCGAGGCGAGGACTACTTCACGGTGGACGGGCAACGCGCGGTCCTCCAGGCCGATCTCGCGCAGCACGCGCAGGGATCGAAGTTGCCGCACGTCATTCTGGACTCGGGCAACGTTGTAGGCCGCATCACGTTGAACGGCATCGTGCGGGGCCCGTTCCAGTCGTGCAGTCTGGGCTACTGGGTGAGCGCCAGCCACAACGGTCGTGGCATAGCGACCCAGGCGGTACGGGAGATGGTGCGGGTGGCCTTCGAGGAGCTGAGGCTGCACCGGGTGCAGGCGGAGACGCTTCTGCACAACGTCGGGTCGCAGCGCGTGCTGAAGCGCAACGGATTCCTGCCCATCGGTGTCGCCCCGACCTACCTCAACATCGCCGGCGAGTGGCAGGACATGGCCCTGTTCCAAATGGTGAACAGCTCCTGGTCGCCCAGCTGAGCCCGGCCGGCCCGGCCCCGAACGGCGGGCCGCCCTACTCGTCCTCGATCACTGGTTCAGCCCACGCCGCGTGGCCGAACTCCCACATCCAGGTCACCTCGTCCGACCTGCCGAGGGACAGGTCGACGGCGGCAGCGATCAGGTGCCGCCCGGCGGGCACGATGGCGACGCGCTGGCGGATCCGTCTCGCGTGCCGGATGCGATACCGCAGGCCCTCGACGTCCACGACACCGCATTCGTCGCCCGGCTCGTCGACCGAGGACGACTCCACCGTCACCGCCCAGCCTTCCTTGCCGGCCTTGTAGCACCAGACCTCGAAGGCGCGCTGCTTGCCGTCCTGCTCCGACACCCGGGCGATGATTTCGATCGGGTCAGTGCGGTTGTCCATCCTCATCCCCTGCCGGCCGGTGGAGAACGCACCTTAACCGCCTTCGCCGTTGGTTGTCCCTCCGGCGGGGGAGGGCTCCGCCCCGCTGGAGGGAGTCGGCACCCGGACGCCGGTGCCTACGGTCGCAGTCGTGAACGATTCTGCTCGCCCGCGCCACTGGCCCGCGTACACCATGGCCCTGCTGTTTCTCGCCTATGCCGCCGGGAAGGCGCTCTTCGCCCTCCAGGCCAGGCTCGGCTTTCCGGGCGGCCCGCCGGTGTCGGCCGCCGAGACCGAACGGTACGCCCGCGAACTCATGGCTCCGGCCACCGCACAGTGGCTCGCGGTCGCGTCCGGCGTGGCCGGTGCGTGCCTCGTCCTCGCCACCGTCACGTCGCTCGGGCGGCGGGTGCCGCGGGCGCTGGCGCTGCTGGTGCTGGCCGCCATGTTCCTGGCGGTGGCCGGTGGTGCCGGCATCATGATCGTGGACGGCTTCGTCGGCGTCGGGATCGGCTGGCGGTGGTACCACGGCGTGGTCGGGCTCGTGGTGATCGGGCTCCAGGTGGCGGTGATTCGGTCCTACGCAATGGCGACGAGACGAAATGGCGACTGACCGGACGCGGATCGGCGGGTACGCGGCGGCGGCCGGTGCGGCGGCGTACGGGTCGATGAAGCTGGCCCAGGCGCTGGGGGCGAACGCGCTGGCCGACCGGGATCCGCTCCCACCGGCGCTGCGGGAGCGGCTGCTCGCGCGGGATCCGTTGTTCGTCGCGAGCCACTGGGCGCTGGCCGCTGCGGCGGTGGTCGGCGTACTCGTCGCGCTGGCCACCGTCCGTCCCTGGGGTGCGGCTGTCCCGCGCCGGCTGCTGCTCGCCATCACCTGGACGCTGGGCGGCTTCATGATCGCCCGGGCGGTCGGGGTACTGGGATTCGGCTTCGTCGGTGACGCGCTGCTGCTGGCCGGAGTACGCCCGCCGCCGGTCGAGCACGCCGCGTTGGCGCGCACCCTGGCGCGCTGGGACCTGCTGCTGTGGTCGCCGTTCTTCCTGCTCTGGGGTACGTCGTGGACGATCGCGGCCCGGCGGCTGCGCAAACGATCGGTTACTCGTAGCCGGTGGCCATGACGAGGGCCTCGGCTAACTGCTTCCAGGTCGGCGGATCGGGGAAGTCTTCGCCGAGGTTCCGGTAGAGCTGGGGCAGGCCCCGGAGCGACCTCGACAGGGCGTCGAGGAAGGTCTCCAGGCTCGTGTTCTCCCACTCGCCGGGGTGCGCTTCGAGGTCGGCGAGCATCTCCTCGACGATGCGGGCGACGTCCGCGGGGGAGGCCACCGGATCGAGGGCGCTGGTCTCGGCGAACCGACCGCTCTCGTACGGGTTCATGCCGGCCGGGTCAGCTCGACCTCGTCGGCCGCCAGCACCTCGACGTCGCCGTTCGGGTCGCGGATCTCCAGCACCGGTACGCCCTCGTCGAGCTGCATCGAGCGGCGCTCCTTCCCGCTGGGCATCCGCGCGATGACGGACCCACCGGGCGTCAACTCCACCTGCCGGCGTTCAGTCATCGCGCGGACGTAGCTGCCGTGCCCGCGCACGGTGTTGACCAGACCCTCCGACCGCAGCAGCGCGATGGCACCTCGCACCGCCTCCCGGCCGATCCCATGCTCCTGGGTGAGCCGCGCCTCGCTGGGCAGCGCCGAGCCGGGTGCCAGCTCTCCGGACTCAATCTGCTCGCGCAGCAGGTCGGCGAGCTGCACATAGACGGGAGTGTGCGAGCGCGGATCGATGGTCATGGCAGAAAGCCTTATTCCCCCATGGGCAAGTCTGGTTGTGCCCCTGGGCCCCTGACCGTATAGTCGCAGTCACGACTTGTATCCGAGGGGAAACGCTCGGATGTGCGGCTGCTGCTGACCAGCCCTGCTGCCGTACTGCTGAATGAAGCTGCGGTGGTGGGGCGGGGTGGTCGGCCCGCGCGCGGCGGGCGGGTCGCCCACCCCTTCCACTCCTAGACCAGAGAGGCGGAGAGCATGCGTGCCTTCCTGCGCAGGCTGCGCCGGAACGAGCGGCCGAGACCGGCGCCGACCTGTTACCGCTCCTCGACGTACGTCCCGCTCTCGCCGTGGCAGGTGCGCCAGCGGCGGTTCCGGCCGACCCGGGTCGGCCGGCGGGGGCTCGACCCGGACGAGGTGCGGGAGTTCCTCGACCGGGTGGCCGACGACCTCGCCGCCGCCTACCGGGCGCTGGGCGACAGCCGGCAGGAGACGACCCGGATCAAGGACGCGCTCAAGCGCTGGCAGTCGGAGCAGGCGCAACGGGCCAACGGCGGGCGGTACCGCTGATGGTCGAGCGGGAACGGTTCGTCATCCACCTGCCGGTGGCCGCCACGGACCTGACCGGCGCGGTACGCCTCGCCCGGGTGGTCGCCCGCTGGGCCGGTCTGCTCTCCGCGGCCGACCCGGGCGAGACCACCGTCTCCGCCGAGGACGACCAGGGCGTACGTCATCGGGTCTTCTGCGATCTGCGCCTGCCCGGCGGCCGGCGGTGCCTGCTCCGGGCCGACCACGATGGACCGTGCACCCGGCGGTTGACCCGGTGAGCGCCGTCAGCCGGCGCGGAGGGCGTCGTCGACGCCGGTCTCGCGGCGGCCGAGGTGGACGGGGTCGCGGCCGGAGAGCACGTCCACCGCCGCCTTCACCGAGGCGCCGTACTCGCGAACGGAGCCGATCCGCCACTTGGCGTACTGCCGGACGGTGTCGTCGCCCACGCCATTGGCCTCGATGCCGAGGTGCCGGCACAGCGCGACGGCGCGGGGCAGGTGGAAGGCCTGGGTCACCACCGTCAACCGGTCCACCCCGAAGATCCGCTTGGCCCGCGCGCACGAGTCGTACGTGTCGAAGCCGGCGAAGTCCGGCACCACCTTGTCCGTCGGCACGCCCCGGTCGACCAGCCAGCGCCGCATCGCCTCGGGCTCGTTGTAGTCGGCGTGCATGTTGTCGCCGGACACCAGGATCGCGCGCACCTTGCCGGCGGCGAACAGCCGTTGCGCCAACTCCAGTCGGGCGGTGAGGAACGCCGACGGCGTGCCGTCCGCCTCCACCTTGGTGCCTAGGACCAGGGCGACCGGCGCCTCCGGCACCTCGGCCTCGGTGAAGATGTGGCCCTCGGCGCCACCGCGGAGCCACGCCACGCTCGCCACGCCGCCAGCGGCGGCCAGCACCCCGCCGACGGCGACCGCGAGCACCGCCCAACGCACCCGACGGACGTTCCACCACCGTTTGACGACCCCGAACCGTCCCCGCATGTGGACGAGTATCCCAAGCAGGTCCGTCTGCTGGTGGACCCGTCGCGCCGCCA
>NZ_VSFA01000010.1 GCF_008119785.1 Micromonospora sp. MP36
TTGTACTTGTCGCGCCGCTGCTCGCCCTCCCGGGCGGCCCGCACGGCGCCGGTGATCGCGTCACCGCGGCGCAGGCCGTACTTCTTGATCTGGGACATCGAGACGTACACGTCGTTCGGGCCGGCCAGGTAGCCGGTGGTCCGGACGAAGGCGTAGTTGTCGAGCACGTCGATGATGCCGGCGACCGGTACGAGGACCTCGTCCTCGCCGACCTGCGGCTCGCGGCCGCCCTCGCCGCCCTCGGCGCGCTCGCCGCGGCCACGCCGGCGGTCACGGAACCGGCTGCGCCGGCCGCGCCGGCCGCCGCCCTCGCCGTCCTCGTCGCCGTCGTTGTCGCGCTCGGCGCGCTGGCCCCGCTCGCCGCCGCGCTCGCCGCGCTCGGCACGTTCGCCCCGCTCGGCCCGCTCGGCCCGCTCGGCGCGCTCGCCGCGCTCGGCACGTTCGCCCCGCTCGCCCCGCTCGGCGCGCTCGGCGCGCTCGCCCCGCTCGGCGCGCTCGCCCCGCTCGGCACGTTCGCCGCGCTCGGCACGCTCGCCGCCGCGCTCCCGGCCACGGCCCTCGCCGCGCTCGGCCCGCTCGCCGGTCTCGGCGGGGGCCTCCTCAGCACGCGGCTCGGCCGGCCCCGCCTCGGTGGTCGCGGCGGTCGCGGCGGCCCGGCCACGCCGGCTCCGGGTGCGACCCTCGGTCGCCTCGGCGACGGGCGCCTGCTCGGCCGGGCGGCGCTCGGTCTCGGCCCGCTCCTCGCGGACCTCGGCGTGCACCTCTTCCCGGGCCGGAGCGGCCGCGGCGGCGACCTCGGCCCGCGGTCGAGGGGTGCCGGCGGCGGCGCCGCCCTGCCGCTCGGTGATCGCGCTGATCAGCTCGCCCTTGCGCATGCGAGCCGTACCAGAGATGCCGAGCGACGCGGCCAGGCTCTGCAGCTCAGGCAGCAGCATCGCCGAAAGGCCGGTACCGCTGCGCCGACGGCGAGTGGGGGCCGCGGTGGTGGCTTCGCCAGCGACGTTGGAAACATCCGACGTCACGTCGGTGGTGTCGCTCAATGGATTCCTTCCCTCGATAGGCCGGGGCTGCCCGGAGTCGAAACCAGGTGGCCGGGCGGCCTCGGTGCACCCGCCTCGCATGGACGCGTCGCGGGAGTCTGTGACACAGCAGCCGGTCGGTTTCCCGACTCACCAGCGGCGGTGAGCAGGTCTCGCCGTCTGCGGCGACCTGTGGAAACTGCGGTGCGGCGTAGGCCTTTGGCAGGGGTGACGGGCTGACCGCCGAGAGCTTCGGGGGTGCGCCGCCCCGCAGGAGATCGCATGCTTCGCGGCTGTGCTGAGTCTAGAGCGTAATCAACTCTTCCGACCTGCGGCAACAGGGTCCCGCTCGGCGTGTCCAAGTCTACCCCGGGCGACCCGGGCACCGCTGACGTCTATGGGCAACTCCCAGCACTGCCAATCTGTTCCCGCCTGGAATCCCGCCGGTACCTCGGTCAGGGCCAGGACCGTGGGGCCCGCCCCACTGACCACAGCCGCCACACCCGCCTCACGCAGCGCGGCGACCAGGGCGGCCGTCGCCGGCATCCCCCCGGCCCGGTAGTCCTGGTGCAGCCGGTCGACCGTGGCCGGCAGCAGCAGCGCCGGATCGGCGGTCAGCGCGTGCACCAGCAGGGCCGCGCGTCCGGCGGTCAGGGCCGCGTCGGCGTGCGGCACGGTGGCCGGCAGCGCGGCCCGGGCGACGGCGGTCAGGCCGCGCTCGCCGGGCACGAAGACGGTGGGGCGGACGCCGTCCGCCACGGGCAGCGACACCGCCCGGGCACCGCCCGGCTCGGTCCAGGCGACGGTGAAGCCACCGAGCAGGCAGGGCGCGACGTTGTCGGGGTGGCCCTCGATCCCGGCGGCCAGCCGGAGCGCGGTGTCGTCGTCCAGCGTCGCCGCGCCGTCGTCGACCAGCGCGCGGGCCAGCAGCACCCCGGCGACGATGGCCGCAGAGGAGGAACCCAGGCCCCGGGCCTGCGGGATCCGGTTGACGCACTCCAGAGACAGCCCGGGCGGCTGGATGCCCAGCACGTCGAAGGTGGCGCGCATGGCGCGTACCACCAGGTGCCGGTCGCCGTCCGGCAGCTCGCCGGCGCCCTCCCCGGTCACCACCACCCGGGCCCCGCCGGCGGTCACCTCGGCCGCCACGTCGTCATAGAGCCCCAGGGCCAACCCGAGCGAGTCGAAGCCGGGGCCTAGGTTCGCGCTGGTCGCGGGCACCCGGACCCGTACGGGACCGGAGGCGAGAGTCATCGGCACCGGCTCATGCTAGGACCCCGCCCCGACAACGCGCCGATTCGCCCGGACCGTGGGAAGTGATCAGCTCCGCTCGCCGGTCAGGGAGTGCGGCTGGGCTCCGGCTCCGCCGCCGGGTCGGTGAGCGAGAGCCGCCGGGTGGCGAGCCGCCAGCCCAGCGCGTAGACCACGGTGACCAGGCCGCAGCCGGCCAGCACGGTCCGCTCGCTGACCTTGTCCACCACCAGGGCCACCGCCAGCTGACTGACCGAGATGGCAAGCGTCGCCAGCATCATGTCGGTGGCGAAGACCCGCCCCCGCAGGTGGTCCGGCACCTCGCCCTGGAGGGCGTAGTTGGACAGCACCCAGTTGCTGCCGCCGCCGAGGTGGGCCAGGAAGACCAGCACCAGCACCAGCGGGAACCAGGCGACCACCGACACCCCGAGGTAGGCCAGACCGTAGAGGGACATGGACAGTGCCAGCCCGGTGAGCAGCCAGGCCCGGTTGGCGAGCACCCGGCGCATCAGGATCGGGCCGACCAGCGCCCCGGCGCCCCGGGAGGCGAAGAGCAGCCCGGTGCCGACCGCCCCGACGCCGTACAACCCGGCGAGGAGCGGGAAGACGGTCAGCACGCCGTTGCCCAGGCCGACCGCCGACTTCACCGTGACCAGGGCGAGCACCCGGGGCCGCTGCGCGATGTAACGCAGCGCCTCGCGGATCGCCGGCCAGGTGCGTGCGGGCGTCTGCGCCGGGTCGCGGGGGGCCTGCAACGGCCGGCGGATCAGCGTGGCCAGGCCGGCCGCCACCACCAGGCCGCCCGCCGCCACCCAGAAGCTGACGTACGCGCCGGCCGCCGCGCTGATCATGCCGCCGAGCGAGGCGCCGACCACGGTCATGGTGCCCCAGGCGGAGCCCGCCACGGCGTTGCCGGCGGCCAGGTCCGCCGGGTCGAGCACGTTGGGCAGGGCGGCCTGGGCGGCCGGCGAGTAGAACGCCTTCGCCACCGCCATGGCCGCGATCGCCACCAGGGCCAGCCAGGCTGTCCGGGGGCCGCGGACGCCGAGCAGCAGCAGGACGCCGGCCAGCGCGGCGAGGTTCGCCGCGATCATGATCTTCCGCCGGTCGAACCGGTCGGCGATGGTGCCGGTGTACGGCAACAGCAGCGCGGTCATGCCGGTGTCCACGGCGAGCACCAGCGCGCCCCAGACCCCGCTGCCGGTCAGCTCCGGCAGGAGGACCAGCAGCGGCACCATGACGAACCAGTCGGAGCCGAACACCACCAGCTCGGCGAGGAAGAGGTTGCGGAAGTCACGGTTGCGGACGAGGACCGAGACGGTGGGTGACACGCCGGAACCCTACCCCCGGCCGGTCAGACCACGGCCGCGTGGCGGAGCAGTTGGGAGACCGTGACGAAGGTGTAGCCGCGGGCCCGCAGCCCGTTGATCATGTCGGGCAGGCCACGCAGCGCCACCAGCCGCCGCTGCGTGCCGACGTCGTGGCCGAGCAGGATGGTGCCGGGCTGCACGTCGGCGACGATCCGCCGGGCGTGCCCAGCCGGGTCGTTGGGGAACTCCCCCTCGACCATCTGCAACGTCCACAGCACCAGCCGGTAGTCCAGCCGGGCGGCGGCGTGCAGCACCGCTCCGCCCAGGTGCCCCCACGGCGGGCGGATCAGGCGGGGCGCCACCCCCGTCGCCTGGACGATCGCCTCGTGGCTGCGCCGCAGGTCGTCGTACGCGGTGTGGGCGTCCATCCGGGCCAGGTCGTGATGGGCCCAGCTGTGGTTGCCCACCTCGTGCCGACCGAGCCGGCCGCGCACCAGCGCGGCGTGCTCCCGGGCCCGCACGCCGACCAGGAAGAAGGTGGCCGGGACGGCGTACTTCTCCAGGGTGTCGAGCACCATCGGCGTCCACTGTGGCAGCGGCCCGTCGTCGAAGGTGAGCGCGATCAGGCGCTCGGTGGTGCGTACGCCCCAGACGACCTCGACCGCGCCGGAGCCGACCTCCTGGTGGCGGCTGCCCAGCGTGGCGCTGGCCGGCCCGCCGGCGATCGGCAGCCGGCGGTCGGCGATCCAGGTGGTCTGCGAGGTCCCGGCGGCGCCCAGCGCGGCGCCCCCGGCCAGCAGGGCGGTACGACGCAGCACCGCCCGCCGGTCCCACCGGCTCACGCCGTCCGCCATGGCCCCGCCCCCGCTCCGGCCGGCCGCGAAAGCGGGAGCGGCCGACACGCGCAGCACGTGTCAACTCACTCACGGTACAGCCCGACGTCGCCGTCCACGGTCCCCTCGCGCCGCCGTCCGCCTCTGATCCGGAAAGAACCGCCGTCCGCCCGCCTCTGGCCGGAGCGGCGGGTGGACGTGGCGGGCAAGGGTGGCGCCCCTGGACGGTGCCGATCGAAAAGAGTGGCCAGCCGACGCGGGATGGCCACTCTTTCCGGGAAGCTGCGCGTACCCGGGCCCGAAGGCCCCGGTGCGGCGGGCGGGTCAGTCGGTGGGTGGGAGGGGGGAGCGGCGGCTCTTCGGGAGCCGGAGCACCTCGAACTGGTCCGTAGCGTCGAGCAGCGCGGCGGACGGGGCCGGCCGGGCCGGCGGCGCGGCGGCCGGCGCGGGAGCCTCGGCCGGCGGCGCGCCGGCACCGACCGGGACCGGGACGTGGACCGGCTCCCGCGCCGGCTCCGGGGTGCCCCGGCGGCGGACCCGAGCCGCGCGCAACGACTCCTTGGTCCGCTCCACCATCGTGTAGAGGGTCGGCACCAGGATCAGCGTCAGCAGCGTCGAGCTGATCAGGCCGCCGATCACCACGATCGCCAGCGGCCGGGAGATGAAGCCGCCCTCGCCGGTGAGGCCGAAGGCCATCGGGAGCAGCGCGAATACCGTGGCGACCGCGGTCATCAGGATCGGCCGCAGCCGCCGCCGGCCGCCCTCGACCACCGCCTCGGTGACGACCATCCCCCGGGCCCGGTACTGGTTGACCAGGTCGAGCAACACGATCGCGTTGGTCACCACGATGCCGACCAGCATGAGCACGCCGATCAGCGCCGGTACGCCCAGCGGCGTCCCGGTGGCCAGCAGCAGCGCGATCGCGCCGGTGGCCGCGAACGGCACGGAGACCAGCAGGATCAGCGCCTGGGTCAGGCTGCGGAAAGTACCGACCATGATCAGGAAGACGATCGCGATCGCGGCCAGCACGGCCAGCCCCAGGTCGGCGAAGGCGTCCTTCTGGTCGGCGCTGACGCCGCCGATGGCGACCGTCGCCCCGGGCAGGTCCAGCGCGTCCAGCCGCTTCTGCAGCTCCTGGGTGGTGGCACCGAGGTTGGCGCCGGTGGCCGCACCGGTGACCGAGACGCTCCGCTCGCCGTCGATCCGGGTCACCTGCTGCGGGCCCTCGACCTGGTTGACGTCGGCGATGGCCTCCAGCTTCACCGGGCCGACCGGCAACGCCCGCAGTTCGGCCAGGCTCAGCGGCGGCCGCGTGCCGGTGCTGAGCACCACGTTCAGCGGCCGACCGTCCAGCGTGACCTGCCCCAGCGGGGCGCCCCGGTACGCCTGCGCGACCAGTTGCCCGACGGCCGCCTCGGTGAGCCCGGCCCGGGCCGCGGCGACCCGGTCCACGGTCACCTCGACCCGGGGCACCCGGCTGGCGAGGCTGGTGGCGACGTCCTCGACGCCCGGCGTGCCGGCCATCGCGTCCCGGACGGCCTCGGCGGCCCGGGTCAGCGTCTCCTGGTCGGCGGCCTGCACGACCACCTCGAGCTGGCTGGCGGAGCCGGCGTTCTGCCCGGCGCCGAAGCTCAGCTCACCCACCTCCGGGCCGAGCGCGTCGAACTCCGCGCGGAGGGTCCGCCGGACCTTCGCGGCGTCGGTGTCCGCGGTGAGCGCCACCGAGTAGGAGGCGGTGTTGTTGCCGCCGCCACCCGCCCACGGATTGTCGGTGCCGCCCGCGCTGACCTGGTAGGTCTTCACCCCCGGCGTACGCCGGAGCACCTCCTCGACCCGCGCGGCGGCCTGGTCGGTGCCGGTGAGCCCGGTGCCCGCCGGCAGCTCCTGCCGGATGGCCAGGGTGTCCTGGCCGGAGTCGTCCAGGAAGTTGGTCTCCAGCTTCTGGGCCAGGCCGAACGTGCCGAGCAGCACCAGCAGGCCCAGACCCACGGTGGCCCAGCGGGTGCCCCGGGAGCGGGTGGCGAAGCCGATCGCGGGCAGGTACGCCCGCTGCAACGGGCTGCGCAGCTCCTTCTCCTCGGCCGCCCGGCGGGCCGCGGCGTCGTCCACCCCGCCCGCGCGCGGCCTCAGGAACCAGTACGCCAGCACCGGAATCACGGTCAGCGAGACCAGCAGCGAGGCGAGCAGGGCCACCGTCACGGTGATCGCGAACGGCGCGAAGAGCTGCCCGACGAAGCCGCCCACCAGCGCGATCGGCGCGAACACGGCGACCGTGGTGAGCGTCGAGGCGGTCACCGCGCCGGCCACCTCGCGGACCGCGCCGAGGATCGCCTCCCGCTTCGGCTCGCCGTACTCCAGGTGCCGCTTGATGTTCTCCAGCACCACGATCGAGTCGTCGACGACCCGCCCGACGGCGATGGTCAGCGCGCCGAGGGTGAGCAGGTTGAGCGAGTGGTCGCCGGCCCAGAGCACGATGAGCGCGACCAGCACCGACAGCGGGATGGAGACCACGGTGACCACGGTGGAGCGGATCGAGAGCAGGAAGACCAGGATCACCACCACCGCCATGAGCAGGCCGAGCAGGCCCTCGGTGGTGAGGCTCTCGATGGACCGCTCGACGAACGGGGCCTGGTCGAAGACCACGGTGAGGTCGGCGCCGGAGGCGGCCGAGAGCGCGTCGAGCCGGTCCCGGATGTCGTGCGAGATGCCGACCGCGTTGCCGTCCGGGGTGGCGGTGACGGCGATGCCGAGGCTCGGCTTGCCGTTGGTCCGGGTGAACCCGGTGGCCGGGGCGAGCTGCTGCTCCACCCGGGCCACGTCGCCGAGGCGTACCGGGGCGGCGGGGGCGGTGGTGAGCACGATGCCGCGCAGCTCGTCCACGGTCCGGATCGGGGTGCCGACCTGGACCGGGAGCGACCGGCTCCCGTCGGCCACCGCGCCGGCCGGCACCGCGACGCCGTTGGTCTTGAGCGCCTGGGCGATCGCGGTGGGCGCCAGCCGGGCCGCGGCCAGCTTGACCGGGTCGGGGGTGACCAGCACGACCTGGTCGCGGGTGCCGGTCACCGCGACCGTCCGGACCCCGTCCAGCCCCTCCAGCTCGGGTACGACGGTCCGGCGCAGCTGCTCCGCCAGCGCCTGCTCGTCCGCGCCGCCGGTCGCGGCCACCACCACGGCCGGCAGGTCGTCGGTGCTGCCGGCGATGACCTGCGGGTCCACCCCCTGGGGCAGTTGCCCGTCGATGCGGTTCAACGCGGTCTGCATCTTGTTGACCACGTCGTCCAGGTCGGTGCCGAACGCGTACTGCACCTGGACGGTGGTGGAGCCCTCCCGGGAGGTCGAGGTGACCTTCTCCAGCCCCGGGATGCCCTGGAGGCTGTTCTCGATCGGCTCGGTGACCTGGGACTCCACGATCTCCGGCGCGGCGCCCGGGTACGCCGCCACGATGAACGCGGTGGGGAACTCCAGCGACGGCAGGAGCTGCTGCTTCAGCGACGGTACGGCGAACGCCCCGAACGCCGTGGTGACCAGCGCGATGAGGGCGATCAGCCCTCGGTTGGCGAGGCTGAATCTGGCGAGCAGCGACATCGGCGTGGCTCACTCCTGGGATGGGGTCTGCGGGGTTGCCCAAAGTCTGCCCCACCCCATCCCTCCACTTCGCACCCACCCACCCCCGCCCGCAGCCCCGTTGATCATGAGGTTAGCGGCGAAGAGAGCGCTTTCGCGTGCCGCCAACTTCATGATCGCCGAGGCGCGGGGGTCGGCGACCGGGGTCGGGGACCGGTCAGGCCAGGTCTAGGGAGCGGGCGGCGGAGAGGGGGTCGTTGGCGATCGTGACCGGGGCGGGAGCCGTCGAGATGGCCCACTCCGGGTCCTTGAGGCCGTGGCCGGTGACCGTGCAGACCACGGTGGACCCGGCCGGCACCCGGCCGGCGGCGGCCTGCTGGAGCAGACCGGCCACGCTGGCCGCGCTGCCCAGCTCGACGAAGGCGCCCACCTCGCGGGCCAGCAGCCGGTACGCCGACAGGATCTCCCGGTCGGTGACCGCCGAGATCAGCCCGCCCGAGGCGTCCCGGGCGTCGATCGCCTTGGTCCAGCTCGCCGGGTTGCCGATCCGGATGGCGGTGGCGATGGTCGACGGTTCCGGCACCACCTGACCGGTGACGAGGGGGGCGGCGCCGGCCGCCTGGAAGCCGTACATCTTCGGGGCCTTCGTGGCGTTGCCGGCGGAGAGATCCTCCGAGTAGCCCATCCAGTAGGCGGAGATGTTGCCGGCGTTGCCGACCGGCAGGCAGTGGATGTCCGGCGCGTCGCCCAGCGCCTCGACGATCTCGAACGCCGCCGTCTTCTGGCCGTGCAGCCGGTCGATGTTGACCGAGTTGACCAGGGCGACCGGGTAGTCCTGGGCGAGCTTGCCGGCCAGCGCCAGGCAGTCGTCGAAGTTGCCCTGCACCTGGAGCAGCTTGGCGCCGTGCACCAGTGCCTGGGCCAGCTTGCCCAGCGCGATCTTGCCCTGCGGCACCAGCACCGCACAGGTGATCCCCGCGCGGGCCGCGTACGCCGCGGCGGAGGCGCTGGTGTTGCCGGTGGAGGCGCAGATGATCGCCTTGTCACCCGCCGCGACGGCCTTGGAGACGGCGACCGTCATGCCCCGGTCCTTGAAGGAGCCGGTGGGGTTGGCGCCCTCCACCTTCAGCCAGACGTCGGCGCCGATCCGGGCGGAGAGCACCGGCGCCGGCAGCAGCGGGGTGTTCCCCTCGTGCAGCGTGACGACCGGAGTGGCGTCGGTGACCGGCAGCCGGTCCCGGTACGTCTCGATCAGACCCCGCCACATGTCGTTCTCCTCGCCTCGACCGCCCCGGTCGCATCGGGGCTTCTACCAGCGTGAACCAGCCTCTCGGACCGGCCGCCGGCACACCTGGGGTTAACCATCAGGCGGGACGGGAGGCTACGCCCCGCCCTCGACCCGCAGCACGCTGGTCACCGAGCGGACGATCTCCAGCCCGCGCAGCTCCCGGACGGTGGCCGCGAGCGCGGCGTCCGGCGCGACGTGGGTGACGATGACCAGTTCGGCGTCCGCGCCCCCGCCCCCGCCGCCCGCCGGGCCCTGCCGGACGGTGGCGATGGAGACCTCGTGCCGAGCGAAGACCCCGGCCACCGCCGCCAGCACACCCGGCCGGTCGGTCACGTCGAGGCTGATGTGGTAGCGGGTGAGCGCCTCCCCCATCGGCCGCACCGACAGGTCCGCGTACGCCGACTCGCTGGGCGCGTGCACTCCGGCGAGGCGGTTGCGGGCCACCGCGACCACGTCGCCGAGCACCGCGCTGGCGGTCGGCGCGCCGCCCGCGCCGCGCCCGTAGAACATGAGCTGCCCGGCCGCCTCCGCCTCGACGAAGACCGCGTTGAACGCGTCGCCGACGCTGGCCAGGGGGTGGGCCAGCGGGATCATCGCCGGGTGCACCCGCACGCTGACCGTCTCGCGGCCCGCCGCGTCGGTGCCCCGGGCGGCGATGCAGAGCAGCTTGATCGTGCAACCCATCGCCTTGGCGCTGGCCACGTCGGCGGCGGTCACCTCGGTGATCCCCTCGCGGTGCACGTCGGCGGCGGTGACCCGGGTGTGGAACGCCAGGGAGGCGAGGATGGCGGCCTTGGCGGCGGCGTCGAAGCCCTCCACGTCGGCCGTCGGATCCGCCTCGGCGTATCCCAGCTCGGTGGCCTCCTCCAGCGCCTCGGCGAAGCCGGCGCCGGTGGCGTCCATGGCGGAGAGGATGAAGTTGGTGGTGCCGTTGACGATGCCGGTGACCCGGTTGATCCGGTCGCCGTGCAGCGACTCGCGCAGCGGGCGCAGCAGGGGGATGGCCCCGGCGACGCTCGCCTCGTAGTAGAGGTCGGCGCCGCCCTCGGCGGCGGCGTCGTGCAGCGCCGCGCCGTCCTCGGCGAGCAGCGCCTTGTTGGCGGTGACCACGCTCTTGCCCGCGCGCAGCGCCTCGACCAGCCAGCTCCTGGCCGGCTCGATGCCGCCGACGACCTCCACCACGATGTCCACGTCGTCCCGCTTGATCAGCCCGAGCGGGTCGGTGGTGAACAGGGCGGGGTCGACCGGCAGGTCGCCGCGGTCCCGGCCGAGCCGGCGTACGGCGATGCCGGCGATCTCCAGCGGGGCGCCGATCCGGGCGGCGAGGTCGGCCGACTGCTCGTGCAGCAGCCGCACCACGTCGCTGCCGACCGTGCCGCAGCCGAGCAGCGCCAAGCGAACGGGTGAGGTCATCCGACATCCAATGCGAGCAGGTCCTCTTCGGTCTCCCGGCGGACGATCAGCCGGGCCCGACCGTCGCGGACGGCGACGACCGGGGGCCGCGGGACATGGTTGTAGTTGCTGGCCATGCTCCGGCAGTACGCCCCGGTGCCGGGCACCGCGACAAAATCTCCGGGCTGCACGTCAGCGGGCAGGAATTCATCCTTCACCACGATGTCCCCGGACTCACAATGCTTTCCCACCACGCGGGCGAGCAGCGGCTCCGCCGTCGAGGCCCGGTTCGCCACCGTGGCCGAGTAGGACGCGTCGTAGAGCGCGGTGCGGATGTTGTCGCTCATCCCGCCGTCGACGCTGACGTACGTCCGCAGGCCGTCCACGTCCTTGACCGTGCCCACCTCGTAGAGGGTGAACACGGCGGGGCCGACGATGGCCCGGCCCGGCTCGATGGACAGGTGCGGCACCCGCAGCTTCTCGGCGAAGCACTCCCCGTCGACGATCTTGCGCAGCCGCTTGGCCAGGTCGCTCGGCGCGGCCGGGTCGTCCTGGGTGGTGTACGCGATGCCGAACCCGCCGCCCAGGTCCAGCTCGGGCAGTTCCACGCCGCGGGCGTCGCGGATCTGCGCCTGCAGGCCGAGCACCCGGCGGGCGGAGACCTCGAAGCCGCTGGCGTCGAAGATCTGCGAGCCGATGTGCGAGTGCAGCCCGCGCAGCTCCAGCACGTCCTCGTCGAGGATCTTGAAGGCCGCCGCCGCGGCCGCCCCGCCGGCGAGCGAGAAGCCGAACTTCTGGTCCTCGTGCGCCGTGGCGATGAACTCGTGGGTGTGCGCCTCCACGCCGACGGTGACCCGGACCAGCACCCTGGGGCGTACGCCACGCTCGCGGGCGAGCGCGGTGAGCCGGTCGATCTCGGCGAACGAGTCGACGATGATCCGGCCCACCCCGGCGTCCACCGCCCGGGTCAGCTCGGCCACCGACTTGTTGTTGCCGTGGAAGCCGATCCGCTCCGGCGGCATCCCCGCCGACAGCGCGGTGGCCAGCTCGCCGCCGGTGCAGACGTCGAGGAACAGGCCCTCCTCGGCGATCATGCGGACCACCGCCCGGCAGAGGAAGGCCTTGCCGGCGTAGTAGACGTCGGCGTCCGGGAAGGCGGCCTGGAACTCCCGGCAGCGGGAGCGCAGGTCATCCTCGTCCAGCACGTACACAGGGGTGCCGAACTCGGCGGCCAGGTCGCGGACGTCCAGCCCGGCGACCTCCAGCGCGCCGCTCCCGCCCCGCGCCACGTTGCGCGGCCACAGCTGCGGCACCAGGGCGTTGACGTCGACCGGGGTACGCAACCAGGCCGGCCCGCGGTTGCCGATGTCGCCGTGCAGGGCACCGGCTTCGTGCGCGCGCATGGTTACATCCTTTCCGGCGCGGAGACGCCGAGCAGCTGCAGGCCGTTGGCGATGACCACGCGGGTGGCGTCGTTGAGCCAGAGCCGGGCCCGGTGGGTGTCGGTGATCTCCTCGTCGCCCTGCGGGGTGACCCGGCACTGGTCGTAGAACCGGTGGAACGCCGGGGCCACCTCGCGCTCCAGGTAGTGCGCGAGCCGGTGCGGCTGGCGCAGCTCGGCGGCGGTGGCCACCACGGCCGGGAACCCGGCGAGGGCCTTGAGCAGCTCGTGCTCCTTCTCGTGGGCGAGCAGCTCGGGGCGGAAGCCCGCCGCCGCGCCCCGGGTCAGCCCCGCCTCGGCGGCCTGCCGCGAGATGCCGGCGGTCCGCGCGCCCACGTACTGCACGTAGTAGACCGGGTTGTCGTTCTTGGCCCGGGTCCACAGCTCCACGTCGATGTCGATGGGCGAGTCGGCCGAGTAGCGGGCCAGCGCGTACCGGGCGGCGTCCACGCCGATCGCGTCGACCAGGTCCTCCAGGGTGACCACGGTGCCGGCCCGCTTGCTCATCCGCACCGGCTGCCCGTCGCGGACCAGGTTGACCAGCTGACCGATGAGGATCTCCAAGTTGCGGTCCGGGTCGTCGCCGAAGCAGGCGGCCATGGCCTTCATCCGGCCGATGTAGCCGTGGTGGTCGGCGCCCAGCATGATCACCACGCGCTCGAAGCCGCGCTCGCGCTTGTCCAGGTAGTAGGCGCAGTCGGCGGCGAAGTAGGTCCACTCGCCGTTGGACTTGCGCAGCACCCGGTCCTTGTCGTCGCCGAAGTCGGTCGTGCGCAGCCAGGTGGCGCCCTCGGCCTCGTAGACGTGCCCCTGCTCGCGCAGCCGGGCCAGCGCCTTGTCCAGCTCGCCCCGGTCGTGCAGGTCCTTCTCGTTGAAGTAGGTGTCGAACTCGACGCCGAAGTCGCGCAGCGACGCCTTGATCTCCTCGAACATCAGCTGGACGCCCTCGACCCGGAACACCTCCTGGGCGGCGGCGTCGTCCAGCTCGCGCACCTCCGGCCGGCGCCGGCACACCTCGTCCGCGATCTCGGCGAGGTACGCCCCGCCGTAGCCGTCCTCGGGGGTCGGCTCGCCCTTCGCGGCAGCGAGCAGGGAGCGGGCGAACCGGTCGATCTGGGAGCCGGCGTCATTGAAGTAGTATTCCGTGCCCACGTCGGCGCCGGTGGCGCGGAGCAGCCGGCTGAGCGCGTCGCCGACGGCCGCCCAGCGGACCCCGCCGATGTGCACCGGGCCGGTCGGGTTCGCCGAGACGAACTCCAGGTTGATCTTCTGGTCGGCGAGGGTCTCGCTGCGGCCGTACGCCGGGCCGGCCTCGACGATGACCCTGGCGAGCTGGCCGGCGGCGGCCGAGTCGAGCCGGATGTTCAGGAAGCCCGGGCCGGCGATCTCCACCGACTTGATCCCCGGCGCCCGGCCGAGCTGCTCGGCCAGGGCGGCGGCCAGCTCCCGCGGGGGTACGCCCACCTTCTTGCTGAGCTGCAGCGCCAGCGTCGAGGCGTAGTCGCCGTGCTCGGGGTTGCGGGGTCGCTCGACGGTGGTCTGCGCGGGCAGCGCGGAGCGGTCCAGGCCCCGGTCTTCGAAGACGGCGTGGGCAGCGGCGAGGACTACGTCGGCGAGTTCTGCGGGAGTCACCGAACCATGTTATCGGGGGTAGACTCGGGCACCGCGGCGGCGACCAGCATGTGAACCCGACCCGCCGGCTCCCTGACCGACCGACCTGACGAGGCACGATGAGCATCAGCACCCCGGGCGGCCCGGAGCGCCGTCCGACCGTGGTCAGCACCGGCAAGAAGCCGGCTGCCGGCCGGCCGGCCGCTGCCGACAAGCCCGCCGGTGGCAAGGCCGGGTCCGGCAAGGGTCCGAAGCCGACCGGCGGCGGCAAGGGCCGCAAGCCGGTCGCCCCGGTGAAGGTCAGCCAGGGCCGGTCCTGGGGTCCGATCGCCCTCTTCGTCGCCGTTGGCGTGCTCGCCGTCGGCATCATCGGCTACGGCGCCTTCGCCGCCTACCGGGGCTCCCAGCCATGGCAGGAGCGGGCCGACGCGATCAAGGGCGTGGTCGACTTCCGCAAGAAGGACAAGGACCTGGTCGCGGGCGGCAACCACCAGACGGGCCCGATAAAGTACGACATCCTCCCGCCGGTCGCCGGCCCGCACAACGCGGCCTGGCAGAACTGCATGGGTGACGTCTACGACGCTCCGATCGCCAACGAGCACGCGGTGCACAGCCTGGAGCACGGCACGGTCTGGATCACCTACCGCCCGGACCTGCCGGCCGACCAGGTGGCCAAGCTCAAGGCCAAGGTCGAGGGCAAGGAGAAGATGATGCTCAGCCCGTTCGAGGGGCTGGACAAGCCGATCTCGCTGCAGGCCTGGGGCTTCCAGCTCAAGGTCGACAACGCCGACGACAGCCGGATCGACGACTTCATCAAGACGCTGCGGGTGAACGCCTCCGTCGAGGGCCCGAACGCCAACTGCGGCCAGGGCATCACCGCCACCGGCACCACCCCGCGGGACAACCTGGGCAACCAGATGCCCGAGCAGCCCACCCAGTGAGGACGCCGCGATGACCGCCGCCGTGACAACGGACACCGACCTCGACGAGGCCCCGGTCACCGGTGACGGTGACCGGGGGGCCGCGCGCCGCTTCGGCGTCCTGGCCCTGGCCGCCGCCATCGTGGTCGGTCTCCTGCTCGGGTACGCGGGCGGCCTGCTCACCCCGACCTTCACCCGTCCGGGCAACAACTCCGCCGAGGCCGGCTTCGCCCGGGACATGACCACCCACCACGCACAGGCGGTGGCCATGGGGCTGATGGCCTTCCAGCAGGGCCAGGACCCGGAGGTACGGCAGATCGGCGGCGACATCGCCACCGGCCAGCAGGGCGAGATCGGCACCATGCAGACCTGGCTGCGGTCGTGGCAGCTCGACCCGACCGGCGACCAGCCGCCGATGGCCTGGATGCCGGACGGCGCCGGCCTGGTCAAGAACGGCCTGATGCCGGGCATGGCCACGCCGGACGAGATGGCGAAGCTGCGGACCGCCCAGGGCCGCGAGTTCGACGTGCTGTTCCTCCAGATGATGATCCGGCACCACCTCGGCGGGATCCACATGATCCAGGGGATCCTCGATCAGGGGCACGACAAGGACGTGCTGGCGGTGGCCCAGATCATGAAGAACACTCAGCAGACGGACCTGACCAACCTCCAGGCCGCGCTCAAGCGGCTCGGCGGCTGAATCGCCGGCACGCCTGCTCCGAAGGGCCCGCGTCGTTCCCGACGCGGGCCCTTCGCATGGCCAGCCTCATACCAGCCCGTTATGCCCGTTTATAACGCTTTGGCAGTCTCCGACCCATAGCGCGCCTTGGAGACTTTTCTCCCCACATATCGTGACCAGTTGCGATTCGGGCTCGTTGCGCAAGACGTGGGGGTTGCACTCAGAGACGCAGGCAGGTCGGTGACCAGTTGGTGCCGACGTCACACCATCGGCGGTGACGGGGCGGTGGCAGCCGTCCGTCGCGGACAGCGGCCGGGCGAGTCGGGAGCGCTCAGCCGCGAACAGGAACTCGAACTGATCGACGTGCTGCGGGGCGTCCACCCCGACGAGTTCGGCCTGGACGAGGAGCTCTGGACGCGACAGAGCCTGACCACCCTCATCCAGCGCCGGTTCGACCTGACGATGGACGCCGGCACGGTCGGGGCGTACCTGCGGGCCTGGGGGTTGGGTCCGCGGGAGCCGCGGGAGCGGGCCTGCGGGCTCTGCGTGGGCGCGGTCGAGCGCTGGGTACGCAGCGAGTACCCGTCGATCACCCGGGCCGCCCAGGAGCACGCCGCGGAGGTCTACTGGATCGGCCGGGTGCGCCTGCGCGGCACCATGCCGGCGGCGGACGTGATCTCCGCGGTCTCCTCCCGGGGCCGGGTCCGCTTCATGATCACCACGCCGTCGGTCGACCCGCCGCTCCCGCGCGACTTCGTGCTGCGGCTCAGCGGCGCCGAGGAGCGGACCGTGCACCTGATCGTCGACGGCTCGTGGCCGCGCAACGAGTGGCCGCGCCGCCTGCCGCGCCGGATCGTCCTGCACCCGCTCCCCAGCTGCGGCCGCCCCCTGGCCGCCGCCTGACCCCGACCACCACTTCGCGCCGACCACTCCCGCTGATCATGAGGTTGACGGCGACGACGATCTCCATCGCTGCCGCCAACCTCATGATCAGCGGCGACGGTGGACCTGGGCGACGCGCGGGATACCGATTGGGTGATCCGGGAGGGGGTTTGCTACTCTTCTCGGGTCGCTGAGCCCCCGTAGCTCAGGGGATAGAGCACCGCCCTCCGGAGGCGGGGGCGCAGGTTCGAATCCTGCCGGGGGCACAGACACGAAGAAGCCCGGGCCGTCGGCCCGGGCTTCTCAGCATGTCGGACGAGTCAGCCGGCCTCGCGGCGGGCCTTCGCGCGGCGCTTGCCCTCGTGCATGGCCTGCACCCGGGCCACCGGGATGGTCCGCCCCTCGGCGACCAGGTCGGCCGAGAGCCGCTGCGGGGCGGGCAGCGCCGCCGCCCACGGATCCCGCTCGGCGACCAGCGCCGGCACGGTCCGCACCGTGAAGTCGGCGGGCGTCACCGACTCCAGGTCGGCCCAGCCGACCGGGTACGACACCGGCGTGCCCGGCCGCACCCGGGGGCTGTACGCCGCCACCACCGTCGCCCCGTGCGCCCGGGTCGAGTCGACGAACACCCGGCCGCCCCGGTCCTCCACGATGAAGGCGGTGGTGGCCAGCGCCGGGTCGAGGCGTTCGGCGCGGGCCGCGACGGCCCGGGTCACGGCGGCCGCCTCCTCGGCGGTGGTTTCGGCGTCCACCGGCACGATCACGTGCACGCCCTTGGCGCCGCTGGTCTTCACCGCCCCGGCCAGCCCGACGTCGGCCAGCGCCTGCCGGACCAGCAGCGCGGCCCGCACCGCCATGCCGAACGAGTCCCCCGGCGGCGGGTCGAGGTCGAGCACCAGATGGGTGGGGTGCTCCGGGTGGCCCGCCAGGCCCAGCGTCGGGTGGTATTCCACCGCCCGCTGGTTGGCCAACCAGAGCAGCGTCCGCCGATCATCGCAGAGGGCGTACGAGATCCGCCGGCGCGACGCCTCCGCCCAGACCGAGGTGCGGCGCACCCAGTCGGGGGTGTACTTCGGCAGGTTCTTCTGCATGAACGGGTCCTGCCCGGGCCGCACCCGGACCACCGAGAGCGGCCGGTCACGCAACCCCGGCAGGATCCGCTCGTGGACGGCGTCCAGGTAGTCGACCAGGTCGCGTTTGGTCGCCCCGGCCCCGTCGAACAGCGGCTGGTCCAGGTTGGTCAGCGACACCCCGTCCCGGGTCTCGTCAGCGGCACCCATCCGCTCACCTTCCCGGTCTGCGGCTGTGCCGGCAACCCCGACACGGCCGCCGCGGGAGTCAGATCCAGAACGTGTCGTGCCGCAGGAAGAACTCCGTCCGCTCCTCCTCGGTCTTGTCGGCCAGGTCCAGCAGGCCCTCGAAGTAGCCCTCCCGGGGCGCGCCGGGGGCGAAGTGCAGCAGCATCGAGGCCGGCTCGCCGGACTCGTTGCGGAACGCGTGGACGCCGCCCTCGGGGACGTGCACGAAGTCGCCGGGCACCGTGTCGATCCACCGCCGCCCGTCGTAGATGCGTACCGTGCCGGACAGGATGAAGAACGATTCCGAGATGGACCGGTGGAAGTGCGGGTCGGGGCCGCTCGGCTGTGGCCCCATCTCCCAGCGGTAGAGCCCGAACTGCCCGTTGGTCGACGCGCCGGTGGCCAGGTAGTGGGCCGTACCGCCGCTCGGGTAGACCAGCTCCGGGGGCTGGTCGGCCGGGCGGTGGGTGGCGGTCGGCTCACCCCAGTCTCCTGAGTAGCGCGGCGGCGGATAGGTCACCGTGCCTCCTCTCCGGTCGGGAACACCTCGTCGCCCGCCCGGATCGCGGCGAGCATCTCGACGGTACGGGCGCGGGCGGCCGCGTACAGCCCGGAACCGAAGCTGATCCGGGCCACCCCGAGCCCGGCCAGCTCGGCCACGGCCGGCGCGCCGGGTCGGGTGAGCACGTTGACGGGGGCGTCCACCTCGGTCACCAGGGTCCGGATCGCCGCCGGGTCGGCCAGCACGATCGGATAGACGCAGTCCGCTCCGGCCGTCCGGTAGCGGCGGGCCCGGCTGACCGCCTCGGCGAGCCGCCCCTTCGGCGGCCCGTACGCCCGCAGGTGGACGTCCACCCGGGCGTTGAGCACCAGGTCCACCCCGGCCTCCCGGGCCGCCGCGCGGACCCCGGCGAGCAGGTCGGCCTGCTCCTCGACGTCGCACAGCTCCCGGGTACGCGGGTCGGAGTCCTCGAGGTTGCAGCCGACCGCGCCGGCGGCGAGCAACCGCTCGACCAGCTCGGCCGGGCGCAGCCCGTACCCCCGCTCCAGGTCGGCGGTGACCGGGACGGGCACCGCGGCGGCGATCCGGCCGACCGCGGCGAACATCTCGTCCACCGGGGTGGCCTCGTTGTCGGCGTGGCCGAGCGCCTCGGCGACCGCGCCGCTGCTGGTGGCGACGGCCGGGAAGCCGGCGGCGACCACGTCCCGGGCCGACCCGGGATCCCAGGCGTTGGGCAGGATCAGCGGATCTCCGGGGCGGTGCAGCGCGCGCAGCGCGGCGGCCCGCAGGCTCAGCTCGGTCATGCGGGGATTCTCGCCGGTGCGGTGGCCGCCCCCTAAGCTCCAATTCCGTGCCGATGGACTGGGCCGATTTCGGCGTCGACCTGCACTTGGAGCTGGACGCGAGCGGCGGCCGGCGAGCCGGGCTGGAACGGGCCCTGCGCGAGGCGATCCGCGACGGCCGGCTGCCGCCGGCGACCCGCCTGCCGGCCACCCGCACCCTCGCCACCGAACTCGGGCTGTCCCGGGGCACGGTCAGCGCCGCCTACGACCAACTGGTCGCCGAGGGCTGGCTGGTGGCCCGGATCGGTGCCGGCACCGAGGTCAGCCCGCTGCGCCGGGCCGCGCCGGCACCGGTCCCGCCGCCGCCCGGGGCGGCGCCCTTCCGGTACGACCTCCGCCCCGGCAGCCCCGACGTCGGGCACTTCCCGGTCACCGCCTGGCTGCGGGCCACCCGGCGGGCGCTGGCCGTGGCTCCCGCCGACGCGTACGGCTACGGCGACCCCCGGGGCCGGCCGGAGCTGCGGTCCGCGCTCGCCGGCTACCTGGGACGGGCCCGCGGCGTACTCGCCGCCCCGGAGCGGATCGTGGTCACCACCGGGTACGTCCAGGCGCTGGTGCTGCTCACCACCGTGCTGCGCGACGCCGGTACGCCGGTCGTCGCGATGGAGGACCCGGGGCTCTCCTTCCACCGCGAGGTGGTCCGGCGGCACGGCGGAACCGTGCTGCCGCTGCCCGTCGACGAGCGGGGCGCGCGCACCGACCTGCTCGGCAGCGGGCGCCTCGCCCGGGTGGGTGCCGCGGTGGTGACCCCGGCGCACCAGTTCCCGACCGGGGTGACGCTGCACCCGGCCCGCCGGCACGCGCTGACCGACTGGGCCCGGACCACCGGCGGCCTGGTCGTCGAGGACGACTACGACGGCGAGTTCCGGTACGACCGGCAGCCGGTCGGCGCGGTCCAGGGCACCGCCCCGGAGCAGGTCGCCTACGTGGGCACCGCGGCGAAGACGCTCGGGCCGGCGTTGCGCCTGGCCTGGCTGGTGCTGCCGGCCCGGCTGGTGGATCCGGTGGTGGACGCCAAACGGCACCTCGACCTGCACACGGAGACCATCGGCCAGCTCGCCCTCGCCGATCTGATCGGCACGCACGGTTACGACCGGCAGATCCGGACCGTCCGGCGCCGCTACCGGCAGCGGCGGGACCTGCTGCTGGACCGGCTGTGGCGGTGGCCCGGCCTGGGCGGGATCCCGGCGGGCCTGCACGCCACCCTGCACCTGCCGCCGGACGGCCCGACCGAGGCGGAGGTGCTGGCGGCGGCCGCCGCGCGTGGCCTCGCCCTGGGCGGGCTGGCCCCGCACCGGCACCACCCCGAGGGGCAGCCGGGCGGCCTGGTCGTCGGCTACGCCAGGCCACCGTCGCACGCGTACCCGGCGGCGGTGGACCTCCTGGCCGAGGTGCTGGCGACGGCCGACCGCCGCTGACCGCGGCCTGGCCCGCCGTGGTGGCCGGGCGCCGGCCGCTTTTTCCCCGCGGTGACGAGGGCGACCAGCAGGGCGGCGGTGACCAGTGCGGCGGCCACGGCGAACGCCGACCGGTAGCCGGCGGCGAGGGCGGCCACCTGGTCCGCGCCGGCGGCGCGCGACGCGTCGGTGCGGACCGCGGCCAGGGTGGCGAGGGCGGCCAGCCCGAGGGCTCCGCCCACCTGCTGGGTGGTGTTGGCCAGTCCGGAGGCGAGCCCGGCGTCGTCAGGCGCGGCACCGGCCATGGCGAGGGTGGTGACCGCCGGGAGGGTCAGCCCGCCCGCGACGCCGAAGACCAGCATGGCCGGGAGCACGTCACGGGCGTAGCTCGCGTCCACCGGGAGGCGGGCCAGCAGCAGGAAGCCGACCACGGCGAGCGCCAGCCCGCTGACCAGCACCGTCCGGGCGCCGTACCGGGCCATCAGCCGGCCGGCCAGGCCCAGCGAGACCAGCGCGATCACCAGCGGGGCGGGCAGGAAGGCGAAGCCGGTGGCCGCCGGGTCCAGCCCGAGGACGAGTTGCAGGTGCAGCGCGAGCAGGAACTGGAAGCCGAAGTACGCGGCCACCATGAGGAACTGCACGACGTTGGCGGCGACCAGGCCGGGCGCCCGCAGCACCCGCGGGGGCAGCAGCGGGGTCGGGGCACTCCGCTGCCGGACCGCGAAGCCGGCGAGCAGCGCCACGGCCAGCGCGGCGGCGCCGAGGGTGCGCGCCGAGGTCCAGCCGTGCGCTCCGGCGCCGACGATGGCCAGCACGGCCACCATCAGGCCGGCGGTGGCCAGCACCGCGCCGAGCAGGTCCAGACCGGCCCGCAGGCCGACGCCGGGGTCCGGCGCGATCAGCCGTACGGTGGCGGCCAGGATAAGCGCGCCGATCGGCAGGTTGATCAGGAAGATCGACCGCCAGCCGGCCAGGTCGGTGAGGACTCCCCCGACCAGCAGGCCGATCGAGGCGCCGGCCGCGCCGGTGAAGCTGAACACGGCGATCGCCCGGGCCCGCTCGGCCGGCTCGGGGAAGAGCCGGACGATCATGCCGAGGCTGACCGCGGTGGCCAGGGCACCCCCGACCCCCTGCGCGAACCTGGCGGCGACGAGCGTCGCCGGGCCGGTGGCCACCGCGCAGAGCAGCGAGGCGAGGGTGAACAGCGCCACCCCGGCCAGGAAGACCTGGCGCCGGCCGAGCAGGTCGCCGAGGCGCCCGGCCAGCAGGAGCAGGCCGCCGAAGGCGACCAGGAAGGCGTTCACCACCCAGGCCAGCCCGGCGCCCTGGAAGCCCAGGTCGGCCTGGACGGCCGGCAGCGCCACGGCGACGATGCTGCCGTCCAGGATGATGATCAGGCTGCCGGCGCAGAGTACGAGCAGCGCCGGCCAGCGGTGGGACCCCGTCATCGGGTACGCCTCCTTGGTGCACGGTTTGTTACCGAGGACATCGTCTGTGACCATCAGACCGAGCGGAAGGAGGCACTTTCGTGTCCCAGGGGAACAGCTGTGTGTCCGTGACCGCGCAGCAGGCGCGCGCCTGCACCGTCCGGGAGGCGCTGGACCGGGTCGGCGGCAAGTGGAGCATCGGCATCCTGATCGCCGCGTCGCAGGGCCCGATCCGGTTCACCGAGTTGGAGCGGCAGGTCGAGGGGATCAGCCGGCGGATGCTCACGCTGACCCTGCGCAACCTGGAGCGGGACGGCCTGCTGCACCGGCACGTCCACCCGACCGTCCCGCCGAAGGTGGAGTACACCGCCACCCCGATGGCCCGGGAGCTCTACGAGTCGCTGGTCGCGTTGACCGCGTGGGCGGAACGGCACCGGACGGCGATCAGCGCGGCCCGGGCGGCGTACGACCGGGAGCACGGCGCCCCGGCCGGCTGAGGCTGCGCTGGCCCAACTGGTGGCGGACGCGCTGTGGCGAAGGCCACGCAATCGGTCTGACCGATCGGTCAGGTGCTGACCGATCGGTCAGGCATCCTGGAGGACATGGCACGACCGGTACCGGAGACCCACCAGGAGATCCTCGCCGCGGCGGCGCGACGATTCGCCGTCACCGGCTACAAGGGCACCTCGCTACAGGACATCGCCCGCGAGGTGGGCTGCTCCAAGGCCACGGTGCTCTACCACTTCGCCAACAAGGAAGCCCTGCTCGGTGAGCTGATGGCGCCCGCCATCGCGGTGCTGGAGGCGCTCGACGCGCGGATCGCCGCGCACCGCGGCGGGGCCGCCCAGCGGGTCGCCGCCGAGGGCTTCGTCGACCTCGCGGTCCGCTTCCGCCGCGAGATCGCGCTGCTCCGCGGCGAGTTCCCCGACCTGCTCCAGCAGCCCGCCTTCGCGCACGTCCAGCAGATCTCCGAACGGCTGATCGACGCCTTCGCCGGCCAGTCCGACCGCCCGTCCGCGCGGATCGCCGCGCTGGTCGTGCTCGCCGGCATCGCGGAGACGTGCGCCGAGTTCATCGCCATCCCCGACGAGGAGCTGCGGCCCGCGCTGCTGGCCGTCGTCCAGCGGGCCCTCGAGCCCGCCACCTGATCCCAGTTCACGACCCCGAGGACAAGGAAACCTCATGGCGACCCTGCTCTACCGGCTCGGCCGGGCATCCTTGCGCCGCCGGCGACTCGTCGCCGTCGTCTGGCTCGTCGTGCTCGTCGGCCTCGGCGCCGCCGCGCTCACCCTGAAGGGCCCGACGGCGAGCAACTTCAGCATGCCGGGCACCGAGTCGCAGCGCGCGATCGACCTGCTCGCCGAGCGGTTCCCAGCGGCCAGCGGAGCCACCGGCACCATCGCCGTCAAGGCACCCCAGGCGGGCCAGCTCGGCACGCCCGCGGGGCAGGCCGTGGTCAAGCAGGTCACCGAGGAGGCGGCCGCCCTGCCCGGAGTGGTCGGTGCGGTCGACCCGTACCAGGTCAAGGCGCTCAGCCCGGACGGCCGGTACGCGCTGATCCAGGTGCAGTTCAACGGCCGGGCGGACGAGGTGACCGACGCCCAGCGCACCGCGTACGAGAAGGTCGGCGCGCAGGCCGAGGCGCAGGGGTGGCAGATCGCCCCGGGCGGTGAGGTGCTCAACGCCGAGCCGGAGGTCGGCTCGACCGAGGCACTCGGTGTGCTGGTCGCGGCGATCGTCCTGATCATCACCTTCGGCTCGCTGGTGGCGGCCGGCATGACCATGCTGAACGCGCTGACCGGCGTCGGCGTCGGCATGGCCGGCCTGTACGCGCTCAGCGGCGCGGTCGAGCTGACCAGCACCGCGCCGATCCTGGCGCTGATGCTCGGCCTCGCGGTCGGCATCGACTACTCGCTGTTCATCACCTCCCGGCACCGGCAGAACCTGCGCGACGGGCTCTCCCCCGAGGAGGCGGTCGGCCGGGCGGTCGGCACCGCGGGTTCCGCCGTGGTCTTCGCCGGCGCCACCGTCGTCATCGCGCTCGCCGGCCTGGCGGTGGTGAACATCCCGTTCCTCACCGTGATGGGTCTGGCCGCCGCCGGTACAGTCACCGTGGCCGTGCTGGTCGCGATCACCCTGGCTCCGGCGCTGCTCGGCTTCGCCGGCCGGAAGGTGCTCCCGCGCAGGCTGCGCAACCCCGAGGCGGTCCGCTCCGCCGGCGCCGAGGACCGCTCGGGCTTCGGGTTCCGGTGGGCGCACTGGGTGACGAAGCTGCGCATCCCGGTCATCCTGGTCGGCCTGCTCGGCCTCGGCCTGCTCGCGCTCCCCGCCCAGCACATGCGCCTGTCCCTGCCGGACGCCGCCACCGCGGCCGAGGGCACCCCGGCCCGGGTCAACAACGACCTGATCCAGGAGGGCTTCGGCCCCGGCTTCACCGGCCGCCTCGCGGTGGTCGTCACCGCCGACTCGCCGCAGGCGACCCAGGCCGCCGTACCGCAGGTCACCGCGCTGGTCCAGAAGACGCCCGGCGTGCTGGCCGTGGCCCCGCCGCAGCTCGACCCGACCGGGCGGACGGCGCTGCTCGGAGTCATCCCCAAGGAGGGCCCGACCGACGAGGCCACCGAGACGCTGGTGCACGACATCCGCCACCAGGTCGGCGGCATCCGGAACGCCGACGTGCTGCTGACCGGCGCCACCGCGATCGGCATCGACGTGTCCGAGAAGCTCTCCGACGCGCTCCCGGTCTACCTGCTGCTGGTCGTCGGCCTGTCCGTGCTGCTGCTGATGCTGGTGTTCCGCTCGGTCCTGGTACCGGTGAAGGCGGCGCTGGGTTTCCTGCTCACCGTGGCGGCCACCTTCGGCATCACGGTCGCGGTGTTCCAGCAGGGCCACCTGGCCGACCTGATCGGGCTGGACACCCCCGGCCCGCTGGTCAGCTTCCTGCCGATCCTGCTCGTCGGCATCCTGTTCGGGTTGGCCATGGACTACGAGGTGTTCCTGGTCTCCCGGATGCGAGAGGACTTCGTGCACGGCGACACCGCTCGGCAGGCGACCATCAACGGGATGGGGCACGGCGCACGGGTGGTCACCGCCGCCGCGCTGATCATGATCTCGGTGTTCGGCGGCTTCGTCTTCCTCGACGACCCGGTGATCAAGTCGATGGGCTTCGCGCTCGCGATCGGGGTCGCCATCGACGCCTTCGTGGTCCGGATGACCATCGTCCCGGCGGTGATGTCGCTGCTCGACACCGCCGCCTGGTGGATCCCCCGCTGGCTGGACCGGATCCTGCCCAACGTGGACGTCGAGGGCGAGGGCCTGCGTACCCACCTGACCGAGCGGGAGACCGCCGGCGTGTGACCACCCGGGGACCTGCCCGGCCGGTCAGACCCCGGCCGGGTAGGTCTCCATCTCACCGGGAGCGCTCAGCGCCGGCAGCGGGTGCAGGGCGGTGGCCTCGTCGCACCAGATGAACGCGTCGTAGCGCTCGCCGAGCCGGGTGGGCACGTAGTTGCCCCAGGCCTCGAAGCTCGGGTCGTAGACCACCCCGATGGCCCGGTGGTCGGCCGTCCCGGTCACCCAGTCCGGCTGGTCGGGGCCGCCGAAGACCAGCACCGCCCGCTCCGGCATCAGCTCGTGCAGCCGCCGCTCCACCGAGCCCTCCCGGGCCGGCGGCACCACCACAGCCTCCGCCGGCGAGCCCCAGCGCGGCGCGGCGATCACCGTGCCCCGGTAGCTGCCGAAGCCGACCAGGGCCACCGCGTCCCCGCCGTGCCGTTCCCGGGCGAGCTGACCGATGTTGACCATCCCGTCCGCCGTCATGTCGGTAGCCCGGGCGTCGCCCACGTGGGTGTTGTGCGCCCAGACGATGCCCCGGGATTCCGGGCCGTAGTGGTCGAGCAGCCGGTCGAGCGTGTCGGCCATGTGGCTGTCGCGGACGTTCCACGACTCCGGGCCGCCGCCGACCATCGCCCGGTAGTAGCGCTCCGCGCCGGCCACCACCTCCGCGTTCTGCCAGGCCGAGAAGCACTCCGGGCCGTCCGCGGCGGCCTGTTCCCGGGTACGCGCCAGCAGCCGGACGACCTCCTCCTCGCACCGGGCGGAGACGAACCGGCTGGCCGTGCCGTACTCCTCGACCCGCTTGCCGTACGGCTCGAAGCAGCGGTACGCCTCCTGCGCCGCCTCCAGCGAGGTCGGGTCCTCCTCGCCCAGGTAGTCGAAGATCGCCTGCATCGACTCCCACAGGCTGTAGACGTCCAGCCCGTGGAAGCCGGCCCGGTCCCCCTCGGGGCGTTCCAGGTTCCACGCCCGCAGCCAGCGGCAGAAGCGCGCCACCTCGGCATTCGCCCACATCCAGGTGGGCCAGCGCTCGAAGCGTTCCAACGCGGTCTGCGGATCGGCCAGCCCGCCCGGGGCGGCCACCACCGACCGGTGCACCCGGTCGCAGTCGGGCCAGTCCCCCTCCACCGCGACGAAGTCGAAGCCCTGCTCGGCGATGAGCCGCCGGGTCAGTTGCTCACGCAGCCGGTAGTAGTCGTAACTGCCGTGCGTCGCCTCCCCGATCATGACGATCCGGGCGTCCCGGACGCTGTCCAGCAGCGGGTCGAAGTCGCTCGGCGCGCCGAGTCGCTGTACCAGCATGCCCGCGGCTACCCGGGGACCCGTCGGGCAAACCGGCATGCCCTCCGGCGGAGCGGGTAGCCGCGTGGCATGACCGTGACCGGGGTGCAGTTGCAGGAGTTCCTGGCCGGGCTCGACTACCCGGTCTCCCGGGAGGACCTGATCCGCTGGTGCCAGGAGAACGGTGCCAGCACGGAGACGTTACAGCTGCTCAAGGCCCTCCCGGCGGAGGACTTCGACTCCCCCGCCGAACTGGCCGACGCGCTGAAGACGCTCGGCTGAGCCGGGTCAGACCCGGAGCAGCCGGAACAGGGTGAGCCACTGCTCCGGCCAGACCTCGCCCACCAGCGTGTCGGGCGGCAGTCGGAGCGCGCGCAGCGCGGCGTCCACCCGGGCCCGCGGCTGGTGCCGGCGCAGCGAGGCGGACAGGGACCCGCCCACCCCGCCGAAGCCGGCCTCCACCAGCCGCCGGTAGGCCGGCAGCTCGGCGGGGGACAGCAGCGGCTCCGGCCGCCGCTCGATCCGCAGGATGCCGGCGTCGACCCGGGGCACCGGGCGGAACGCCGTCCGGGGCACGGTGCCGACCGACCGCCAGGCGTACTCGGGCCAGGTCAGGATCGTCAGCCGGCTCCACCGGCCGCCGTGGCCGGTGCGCCGGCGGGCGTACTCCCGCTGGGTGAGCAGGGTGGCCGCGCGGAGCCGGTCGGCGGCCAGGCACCAGCGGACCACCGCGGCGGTCAGCGACCACGGGATGTTGCCGACCAGGTCGAAGGGCTCGGTGGGCGGCGCGGCGGCCAGGAAGTCGGCCCGGCGCAGCGCCACCCCGGGCCGGCCGGCACAGGCCGCCGCCAGGTCCGCGGCGGCCACCGGGTCGATCTCGTACGCGACCAGCCGCCGGCACCGGGCGGCCAGCGGCACGGTCAGCCGGCCCCGGCCGGCGCCCACCTCGACGAGGAGGACGTCCGGGTCGGGTCGGGCCGCCCGGACGATCCGCGCGACGGCGGCCGGGTCGGCGAGGAAGTTCTGGGAGAGCACGCGACGGGACCGGTCGCGTTCGGTACGGTGGGGCGCCATGGCGTCGTCGTCCTGTCTGTCGCCGAGCGGCGACGGGACGGACAGGCGGCCGGCGGGCAGCCGGCGATCGGGCCTGTCCGAGCGGATGGGGACTCGGACGGCCCACGGCACGGGCGGTACGCGGTCAGCACCCACCACCCGACCGGCGGCTCACCGCGCCGGGGCACGGCGCGGGGCGGGTCGGTGGGGTGTGGTGCCACCGCCGGCGGCCCCCGAAGGGGCGGATCGCCGGCGGGCGGTCAGCAGCGGGTCGCGTTCCGGCCGGCCGGGGCCGGACGCCGGATCCGCGGGCGGGCCACCAGCAACGGGGCCCAGGCGGCCGGCGTGCCGGCCACGTCGATCAGGGCGTGCGCCATGCGGCGAGGCTAGCCAGGGGAAGCCTCCCCGTCGACCGGTTTTCGCCGCGCGTTGACCGGCCCGGTCAGGCGGGCAGGTCGACGGTGCGGCCCTCGGCGCGGGCCCGTTCGGCGGCGTCGAGCACCCCCACCACCTCCCGGCCGAACCGGACGTCACACCGGTGGTCACGGGTGCCCGCCTCGACCTCCTCCAGCAGCTGGTCGATCGCCGTGCCGTACGCCTGGAGCGCGCTCCCGTCGCCGGGTGGGACGGTCTCGGTGCCGTTCTCGCCGAAGAAGACGAAATCCCGGGTGACCGCCTCGGCCGGCGCCTCCAGGGTGAGCGAGAGGCTGCTGGTGGCGCCGCCGTCGTGGGTGAGCAGCAGGTGCACCAGGCCGCTCGGGCCGTCCATCGCAGCGACCTGGGTGACCCGGCCGAGCACCGGCAGGATCAGCGACAACGCGTGCGGGCCGATGTCCCACAGCGCGCCCCGGTCGCGCCGCCACTGCGAGTTCCCGTACGGGTTCCCGGGCTGGTAGATGTACGCGAACATGGTGGCCCGGGCGTGCTGCCAGCCGCCGGCCGCCGCGGTCGAGGCGAGGAAGCCGGTGACGTTCGGGTGGAACCGCTGGGTGAAGAAGACCACGGAGGCCACCCCGGACGCCTGCGCGGCGGCGACCACCCGGTCGGCCTCGGCGAGGCTCAGCGCCAGCGGCTTGTCCAGCAGCAGGTGCCGCCCGGCGGTGGCGGCCCGGACGGCGATCTCGGCCTGGATGTCCGGCGGCAGCGCGACGGCGATCGCGTCGCAGGCGCCGAGCAGCGCGTCCACGTCGTCGAAGGCCGGTACGCCGTGCCGAGCGGCGAGCGCCCCCACCTTCGCCGGGTCCCGGCCCCAGACCCCGGCCAGCTCGGCCTGCGGGTGCGCCTCGATGGCCGCGGCGTGTGTCTCCGCCGCCCAGTGACCGGTGCCGAACAAGCCGAACCGCACCACGGGTCCCCCTGCCGTCGTCGTCCGCCACGGCGTACGCCGGTGGCCGTGATCCACGCTAGTCGTCCGGTCGGGTCGACGCGCCCTCGACCGGACGGGAGAGCCGGGCGACGGTGGTTACTACGACGCTTAGTAGTCTGTGTCGGTGAATCGGACTGCGCCGGGAGGGCGTCGATGACCAGCGCCGCGGCGGCCGGCTCGCCGGTGGACGGGATCCTCGCGACGGCCGCGATCGTGCTGTCGCTCGTACTCGCGCTCTGGGCGCTGGTGGCGGCGCTGCGCCACCGGGCGCCGGACCGGCTCCAGTTCGTCGGCCTGGCCGCGTTGGAGGTGGCGCTGCTCGCGCTCGCCGTGCTGGCGCTGGTGGCGCTCGGTGGCGGCGAGCGGCCGGGCGAGCCGGGCGCCTTCTTCGGTTACCTGGTGACGCTGGTCTGCCTGCCGCCGCTGGCCTGGGTGCTGGCCCGGATGGAGCCGACCCGCTGGGGCTCGGCGATCGTCTGCGCGGTCTGCCTGGTCACCCCGGTCGTGGTGGTCCGGTTGCAGCAGACCTGGGAGGTCGTCGGTGGCTGAGACCCGAGCGCCCGAGCGCACCACCAACCGGGGCCCGGGCCGGCTGCTGATCGCCGTCTACATCCTCTTCGCCATCGCCGCGACCTCGCGGGCCGGCCTGCAGATCGCCACCAAGTTCGACGAGGCGCCGGTGGCGTACCTGCTCTCCGCGGCGGCCGCGCTGATCTACATCGTGGCGGCGGTCGGGCTGGCCCGGGCCGGGCACGCCGGCCGCCGGGTCGCGCTGGCCTGCTGCTCGGTGGAGCTGGTCGGGGTGGTCGCGGTCGGCATCCTCAGCCTGGCCGACCGGGCGCTCTTTCCCGACGAGACGGTCTGGTCGGGGTTCGGCAGCGGTTACGGCTACATCCCGCTGGTCCTGCCGATGCTCGGCCTCTACTGGCTCTGGCGCACCCGTCACGACGCGTCCTGACGCGTCCCGCCCCGGGCTCGGGCGGGACGCGTCGGGGGTCAGTCCTTGGGGCCGCCGGCGACGTAGATGACCTGGCCGGAGACGAAGGACGCGCCCTCGCTGACCAGGAACGAGATGGTGTGCGCGACGTCCTCGGGCCGGCCGGTGCGGCGGACCGGGATCTCGGCGGCGGCGTGCTGCTGGAGCGCGGCGAAGTCGACCTTCATCCGGGCCGCGGTGGCCGCGGTCATGTCGGTGACGATGAAGCCGGGCGCGACCGCGTTGACGGTCACGCCGAACGGGCCCAGCTCGATGGCCAGGGTCTTGGTGAAGCCCTGCAGGCCCGCCTTGGCCGCGGCGTAGTTCGCCTGGCCCCGGTTACCCAGGGCGGAGGTGCTGGAGAGGTTGACGATCCGGCCCCACTTCCGCTCGACCATGTGCTGCTGGGCCGCCTGGCTGAACAGGAACGCGCCCCGCAGGTGCACGCTCAGCACGGTGTCCCAGTCGGCGTCGGTCATCTTGAACAGCAGGTTGTCCCGGAGCACCCCGGCGTTGTTGACCAGCACGGTCGGCGCACCCAGCTCGGCCGCGACCCGCTCGACGGCGGCCTCCACCTGGGCCCGGTCGGAGACGTCGGCGCCGACCCCGAGCGCCCGGCCGCCGCCCGCGGCGATGGCGTCCACGGTCTCCTTGGTCGCCGACTCCTCGATGTCGACTACGGCGACGGCCATGCCGTCGGCGGCCAGCCGGCGGGCGGTGGCGGCGCCGATACCGCGCGCGGCTCCGGTCACGATGGCGACGCGGGGCTCCTCCGACATGATTACCTCCCGGTAACTTGGGCTCGATCGAAGGAGCTTAACCCAGGGGTACGCGGGACCAATCCCGTCGTCACAGCCCCCTACCCCGGCAGATCCGGATCCACCGGTAGCCGTAGCCGGCGAGCTTGAGCCGGTCCAGCTTGCCGACCTCCTCGTAGTTGCGATCGGTGAGCACGTCGATCGGCAGGTCCGCCTCGGGGGCGAGCATGCTCAGGTCGACCTCGACGTCCTCGGTGCCGAGGTTGTGCAGGAAGGCCATGGTCCCGGTCGGCCCGTCGGCGCGGTGCGCGAGCACCCCGGGTGGCATCGGCACGTCGATGTGGGTGGTGCTGCCCGAGCCGATCTCCGGGGCCTCCCGGAGCGTACGGATCATCCGCTCGAACCAGCCCAGCAGCGACCTCGGGTCCTTGCGCTGCGCCGTCACGTTGACCTGCTGGTAGCCGTACTCCCCCCTGTCCACCACCGGGCGGACCAGCTTCTCCGGGTCCGCCGTGGAGAAGCCGCCGTTCTCCTTGTACGACCACTGCATCGGGGTACGGATCGCCTCCCGGCCGGGCAGCGACAGGTCCTCGCCCATGCCGATCTCCTCGCCGTAGCGCAGTACCGGCGTGCCGCGCAGCGAGAACTGGAGCGCGTACGCCAGCTCGATGCGCCGGCGGTCGTTGTCGAGCATCGGGGCGAGACGGCGGCGGATGCCCCGGCCGTAGAGGCGCATGTCCTCGTCGGGGCCGAACTGCTCGTACACCTGGTTGCGCTGCTCGGCGGTGAGCCGCGACAGGTCGATCTCGTCGTGGTTGCGCAGGAAGGTCGCCCACTGCCCGCCCTCGGGCAGCGCCGGGGTGTCCCGCAGCGCCTCGATCACCGGCTCCGGGTCCTGCCGGGCCAGGGCGAGCATCAGCCGCCCGTTGAGCATGAAGTCGAAGAGCATGTGGATCCGGTTGGCCGAGCCGCCGCTGTCGCCGAAGTACGTCGGGAGCTGGTCGGGCTCGACGTTCGCCTCGGCCAGCAGGATCGCGTCCCCCCGTCGCCACTGCACGTGCTGGCGCAGCTCGGTGAGGAAGTCCATGTCCTTCGGTGAATCCGGATCGCCGGGCTCGGTCAGCTCGATGATGAACGGGACGGCGTCCATCCGGAACCCGGAGACGCCGAGCTGGAGCCAGAACGACACGATCTTCTTGATCTCGGCACGGACCTCGGGGTTGGCGATGTTGAGGTCCGGCTGGAACTTGTAGAACCGGTGGTAGTACCACGCCTTGGCGGTCCGGTCGTAGCTCCACGTCTCGTTCTGCTCGCCGGGGAAGACCATGCCCTGGTGCCGGTCCGGCGGCTCCTCGGCGGACCAGACGTACCAGTCCCGGTACGGCGAGTCGGGCGAGGAGCGGGCGGACTGGAACCAGGGATGCTCGTCAGAGGTGTGGTTGACCACCAGGTCGATGACCACGTGGATCCCCCGGTTCCTCGCCTGGTGCAGCAGCTCGGCGAAGTCGCCCAGGCTGCCCAGGCGCGGGTCCACGTTGTAGAAGTCGGTGACGTCGTACCCGCCGTCGCGGCGCGGGGACGGGTGGATCGGATGCAGCCAGAGGCAGGTCACGCCGAGCCGAGCCAGGTAGTCGAGGCGGCCGATGAGGCCCCGGATGTCGCCCACCCCGTCGCCGTTGGAGTCCGCGAACGTGTCGATGTCGAGGCAGTAGACGACCGCCTCCTGATACCACCTGTCGCCCATGTCCGGATTACTTCTCCGCTCCGCCCGTCCGGCAAACCCGGGTCCTGCCCGGCTCGCCCCGCCGGTACCGTGCCGGCATGAGCGCCGACACCCACCCCGTCGACTGGTCCGCCGGCACCTGGCTGAATCCGCCCGAGCGGGCCGAGGAGACCGCCGACGGGCTGCTGGTCGAGCCGCGTGCGGGCAGCGACTTCTGGCGACGGACCAGCTACGGCTTCGTGCACGACGACGGGTCGGCGCTGCTCGCACCGTTCCCGGTGGACAGTGCTGTCGAGGTGGGCTTCCGGCTCGACTACGCCGCGCAGTTCGACCAGGCGGGGTTGCTGGTCCGGGTGGACGAGCGGCGGTGGACCAAGGCGGGGGTGGAGGTCAGCGACGGCCAGCCGCAGGTCGGGGCGGTGGTCACCGACGAACGGTCGGACTGGTCCGTGGCCCCGGTGCCGGAGTGGTCGGGGCGGGAGGTGACCGTCCGGGTCAGCCGGGCCGGCGACGCGCTGACCGTACGGGCGCGGGTGGCGCGGGAGCCGTGGCGGCTGGTCCGGGTGGCCCCGCTGGACCCGGCGGCCGAAGCGTCGGCCGGTCCGTACTGCTGCTCGCCCAGCCGGGCCGGGCTGGTGGTCCGCTTCACCGGGTGGCGGCGGGGCCCGGCGGACGCCGCCCTGCACCCGGCGGGCTGAGCGCGCTGGGCGGTGGGGCCGGTCACCGCCAGGTGTGACGGCGCGGGGCCGGGGTACCACCCTCGGATCCCCCGCGCGGAAGGACGGCCATGGCCCTCGCCCAGAGCGTCGACCCGAACCAGTTCACCGGGCTGACCGGGTGGGTGGCGGCCGTCATCGACTCGCTGGGCGCGCTCGGGGTGGCGCTGCTGGTCGCCCTGGAGAACGTCGTCCCGCCGATCCCGAGCGAGATCGTGCTGGCGATGGCGGGTTACCTCTGTGCCGAGGGCCGGTTCAACGTGGTGCTGATCGTGCTCGCCGCGACGGCCGGGTCGCTGCTCGGCGCGGTGGTGCTGTACTGGCTCGGTGCGGCGCTCGGCGAGGAACGGCTGAAGCGCTGGCTGGACCACATCCCGCTGGTGGACCGGGACGACCTGGAGAAGGCCGACCGCTGGTTCGAGCGGTACGGCAGGTGGGCGGTGCTGGTCGGCCGGTTGGTGCCGGTGGTGCGCAGCCTGGTGTCCGTCCCGGCCGGCGCCAACCGGCTGCCGCTGGGCGAGTTCCTGCTGCTCACCACGCTGGGCAGCGGGGTGTGGAACACGTTGATCGTCGGGCTCGGTTTCGCCCTCGGCTCCCGCTGGCAGCAGGTCGACCGGTACAGCGACTGGTTCAACTACGCGATCTTCGCGGTGTTCGGCCTCATGATCGCGGGCTGGGCGACGAAGAAGATCCGTCGCCGTCGCGCCCGGCGCGGCCGGCAGTCGGTGACCGCCGGCCGCTGACCGCGACGCCGCTCAGTACCTCGCGGTGATCGAGGTGAACTCCCAGGTGTTCTGGGCGATGCCGGAGCAGTTGGAGACGACGCCCCCGCCCGGGCAGGCCCGGTCCCGGTTCACCGACCAGAAGGTGAACCGGGACAGCCCGCGGGCCTTGGCCCAGTCCCGGATCTGGGTCCAGGTGGCCGGGGAGGTCAACTCCTGCTGGTCGGAGAGGCCGTTCATGCCGGAGATCCCCATGTGGGCGTACGCGGTGGCGTCGGACCAGCCGAACGCCGCCTTCAGCGCGCCCTTCAGCCCCTCGGCCGCGTTGACCGTGCTCTGGTACATGTTCGCCCCGCCGCCGAAGTCGAACGGCATGATCGTGAACGTGTCGATGTTGGCGCCGAGCGCGGCGGCCTGGTTGATCAGGCGGGTGCCCCACCAGGACGGCCCGGAGGTCGTGGTGCCGAAGGTGACGATCGTCCTGATGCCGGGGTTGTTCTGCTTGACGATCTTGAGGGCGCCGAGGATCCGGTCCTGCACCACCTCGTTCTCGAACTCGTCGCTGTTCTCGATGTCGATGTCGATGGCCTTCAGCCCGTACGCGTTGATGACCTGCTGGTAGGCGCCGGCCAGCGCGCTGGCCGAGGAGCAGTTCGGGCCGAGCTTGTTGCCGCTCCAGCCGCCGAAGGACGGGATGACGTCACCGCCGGCCGCCCGGATCGCGGCGATGGTGTTCGCGTGCGCGCCGCCGGTGAGCGGGCCGCTGCCGTCCCAGGCCGGCGTGCAGCCGCCGCTGGAGAGCACGAACGCGATGGTGAACCACTTGATCCCGGTCGCGCCCATGACGGTGGACGGCGCGGGCGGGTCACCCCAGCCCGGGTAGAGGTAGGGCGCGGCGGCCATCGCGCCGCCCCCGCCGGTGCACCCGGTGGTGCTGGCCGACACGGCCGCCGACTTCGCCGACTCCCCGTTGGCGTTGTACGCGGTCACCGTGTAGCTGTGCGCCGAGCAGGCGGCCAGGCCGGAGACGGTGGCCGAGGCGCCGGTGACGGTGGCCTTCACGCTGGTGCCCTCGTACACCCGGTAGCCGGTGACCGTGCCGGAGACGGCGTTCCAGGCGAGCGAGACCGACGTGTTGGTGGTGCCGGTGACCCGCAGGCCACCCGGGGTGGCCGGGGTCCCCGGGGTCCCGCCGCCGGTGCATGGGCCGCCGTTGACGGTGCAGTTGGTCGGGTTGCCGGTGCCGTTGACGTTGAAGCCGAAGGTGGTGCTGGCGCCCGGGGCGAGGGTGCCGTTCCAGGACTGGTTGACCGCGGTGACGTGCTGGCCGGAGGTGGTCAGCAGGGCGTCCCAGAACGCGCCGACGGTGCTGCCGGCGGGCAGATCGAATTGGACGTTCCACGAGGAGATGCTGGCCGGACTGTCGTTGGTGACGGTGAACTTCGCCTCGTACCCGGTGTCCCAGCTGGTGACGCGGACGAAGGTGGCGGTGGCGGCGGAGGCGGGTGGCGCGGCCACGACGGTGGTCGCGATCAGGGCGGCGGCGAACGCGGCGGCGAACGTCGCCACCCGGGCGGAACGGAGTCTCACGGCGTCCTCCAGGGACCGTTGTGGTGGGGGGCGCCGGCCTGCGCGGACCGGCGTGGAGGGTATCCATGACCGTCGACGTCTGCGCCCATTATTAAGAGTGTTAACTGTTTCTGTCCAGAGGGGACCTGAGCGTCAGGAAGGGCCCCTTCCGCCGCGCGAGGCGTCGAGAAGGAGCCCTTCCTTGCGGTCAGCGGCGGAAGGTGAACCAGTTGACGTTGACGAAGTCGGTGCCCTGGCCGCTGCTGAAGGTCAGGTAGACGGTGTGCCGGCCGGTCACCGCGCCGACGTTGCCCGGCACCGAGCGCCAGCTCTGCCAGCCGCCGGTGTTGGCGATCGCGAAGCTGCCGATCGGCGCGCTGGTCGGGCTGTCCACCCGGACCTCGACCAGCCCGCTCACGCCGGCCGGCGCCCCAGAGGCGACCCGGGCCACGAAGTCCCGCGGCGGGGTGGCGCCGAAGTCCACGTTGTCGTAGCGGACCCAGTCACCGTTGCTCAGCCAGCCGATGTTCTGGCCGCCCTCGGCGCACGCCTCCACCTGCACCCCGTGCTGGGCGCTGAACGCCTCGGCCTGGATGGTCGAGTACGCGTCCACCGCGCCGCCCGGCGGCGGGGTGGTCGGTGGCGGGTTGCCGCCGCCCCGGCTGTAGACGGCCACGTAGTCGACCAGCATCGGCCGGCCGGAAACCGTGGCGGAGGTCGGCGTCGAGTAGCCGGCCACCCCGTTCGGGAAGCCGCCGCCCATCGCCACGTTGAGCAGCAGGAAGTAGCCGCCGTGGTTGGTCATCTGCCCCCAGTACGGCTCACCGACCTGCGTCTGGCTGACGGTGTGGAAGAGCTGGCCGTCGACGTACCAGCGGAGCTGCTGGGGGCTGACCGAGGCGTCCCACTCGAAGCGGTAGGTGTGGAACGCCGACTGGCAGGTGCTGCCCGGGCAGGCCCGGGAGTTGCCGATGCCGTTGAACTCGTTGCACGGCCCGCCGGGGGCGACGCCGCAGTGCAGAACCCCCCAGACCGAGTTGATCCCGTTGACGTTCTCCATCACGTCGAACTCGCCGATGCCCGGCCAGTTCTGGTAGTTGCCCCGGTAGGGCGAGCCGAGCGCCCAGAACGCCGGCCAGTAGCCCTCTGCCTGGGCGCCGGCGACGTTCGGCATCTGGATCCGACCCTCCAGGGCGAGGACTCCCCCGGCCGGTGGCTTGAAGTCGGTCCGGACCGTCTCGATCCGGGCCGAGGTCCACCGGCCGGCGCCGTCCTTGAGCGGGGTGATCCGCAGGTTGCCGGCGCCGTCCTGGCTGAGGTTGGCGGTGCTGGAGGTGTACGTCTGGATCTCGCCGGTGCCCCAGTTGGCCGGGCCGCCCGGGTAGCTGGTGCCGGTGTCGATGATCCAGTTGGCGGACGAGGGCAGGGTGCCGGCCGCGCCGGTGAAGTCGTCGCTCCACACCAGACTCCAGCCGGACGGGGGCGGCGGGACGGCGGCTTGGGCGGTCAGCGAGACGGCGGCCAGCGCGGTGGTGGTGGCGAGCACGGCCGCCGTGAGGGCGAGCCGCCGGCGCGACGGGCGCACGGCGGAGGGGGCGGCGGACGCCGCCGGGACAGGATTCATCGGGGTGCCTCTCTGCGGGGACGGGTGCGAGAGAGCGCTCTCTGAGGGCGATTTCTACGCGCCCGCCCCCGCATTTGTCAATGCATGTCGATGCCTTCCGGCTGCGGTCGGCGCAGTACGGCCTGCTCCAGGGCGGTCCAGCCGGTGCTGATGACCAGATAGAGCACCGCCGCCAGCGGCACCACGAGCGCCACCAGCAGCGTCGTGTACGGCAGCAACGGCACCAACCGGCCCAGCAGCGCGCCGCCCGGGCCCGCGGTGGGCGTACCGGTGGCCGCGGCCGCCCGCCGGGCCCGCCGCGAGGACCACCAGGCCAGCGCGAGCAGCGCCGCCAGCAGCACCCCGAAGACCGCCAGCACCGGACCGGAGAGCCCGTCGCCGAGGTGCCAGCCCAGCGGTACGCCGGCCAGCCGCTCGTCGAGCAGGCCGCCGGTCCCGTCGCCGGTGGCGAAGAGGCGGTACATGACCAGGAAGAACGGCGCCTGCAACAGCGCCGGGAGGCAGCCCGCGACCGGGCTGGCCCCGGCCCGCCGGTAGAGCGCGAAGAGTTCGCTCTGCAGGCGGGCGGGGTCGTCGGCGTACCGCCGCTGGAGGTCGCGGACCTCGGGAGCGAGCGCCGCGCGGCGCCGCTCCCCGCGGACCTGCGCCACGGTGAGCGGCCAGATCAGCAGCCGGACCCCGATCGTGAACAGGACGATCGCGGCGGCCATGGCGGCTCCGCCGGTCAGCGGGACCAGCGTGTCGGCGAGCCAGGTGACGACGGCGGCGGCGGCGGACGCTGCGGTGTGCAGTGGTGCGAAGGCGAGCATGGGGAACCCCTCGGTCCGATACCCGGATGTCCCGACGGGACGACGCGTCCCGGCGCGACGGATGACGACGGAATCGGCCGCGCGATCACTCGCCCGGGCCCGGCGCAGCCGGGGATGGCGGGACGCTACGCGGCCGAGGGGCGCAGGCCGGGTGCGCGGGGACGCGGCCGGCCGGCGGCGTCCGGGTCGGCCTGGCGGGGCACCCGGCGACCGCGGGCCCGGGCCCGCAGCGCGGTCGCGTGTCGCCCGCCGGGCGGGTCGGGCAGCGCCCGCACCCGCAGCGCGAGCAGCGTGGCCAGCAGCAGCGCGGCGGCCAGCGCCGCGCCGGCGAGCAGCTCCACCGGTCGGTCCGCGAGCACGGTGAGCTGGGCGAGGGCGTACGCCCACGTCCCCGTCACCGCCACCAGAATCCCCGGCACGCCGATCAGGCTAGAACCCGCTGTCACGCCCCCGGCTGAGTCGCCCGGGTCGCACTGGCAGGTCGGCGATGTGGCGACATCCCACTGGGCGCGACCCCGCCAGATCGGCGACCTGGCGCTACCCGCCCGATCAGGAGCCCTCGCGGACCAGGGGGAAGGGCAGGGTCTCCCGGATCGACCGGCCGGTCAGCAGCATCACCAGCCGGTCCACGCCGAGGCCGAGGCCGCCGGTGGGTGGCATGGCGTACTCCAGCGCGGTGAGGAAGTCCTCGTCCAGCTCCATCGCCTCCGGGTCGCCGCCGGCCGCCTTCAGCGACTGCTCGGTGAGCCGGCGCCGCTGCTCGGTCGGGTCGACCAGCTCGGTGTACGCCGTACCCAGCTCCAGCCCGAACGCCACCAGGTCCCACCGTTCGGCCAGCCGCGGGTCGTGCCGATGCTGCCGGGTCAGCGGCGACACGTCGGTCGGGAAGTCCAGGTAGAACGTGGGCAGCTCGGTGCGCGCCTCGACCAGCCGCTCGTAGAGCTCCAGCAGCACCGCGCCGCGCCCCCAGCGCGGGTCGTACGACACCCCGGCGGAGTCGCAGAGCTTGCGCAATGCGGCCAGGTCGGTGTCGGCGGTGACCTCCTCGCCCAGCGCGGCGGAGATCGCCTCGTCGACCGTGCGCACCGGCCACTCGCCGCCCACGTCCACCAGTTCTCCGCTGCCGGGGCGGCGGACCACCGGGGCGCCGTGCACCGCCACCGCCGCCGCCACGATCAGCTCCCGGGCCAGCTCGCGCATCACGTGGTAGTCGGCGTACGCCTGGTACGCCTCCAGCACGGTGAACTCCGGGTTGTGGCTGTGGTCGACGCCCTCGTTGCGGAACGCCCGGCCCAGCTCGTACACCCGCTCGACGCCGCCCACGGCGAGCCGCTTCAGATACAGCTCGGGCGCGATCCGCAGGCTCAGCCGCAGGTCGTACGCGTTGCTGTGGGTGACAAACGGGCGGGCGTTGGCCCCGCCGTGCACCCGCTGGAGGATCGGCGTCTCCACCTCCAGGAAGCCCCGCCCGACCAGCGCGGCACGCAGGCTGTGCAGGACCGTGCCCCGGGCCCGCAGCAGCTCCCGCGCGTCGGGGTTGATGGCGAGGTCCAGGTAGCGCTGCCGGACCCGGGCCTCCGGGTCGGCCAGCCCGTGGTGCTTGTCCGGCAGCGGACGCAGGCACTTGGCGGTGAGCCGCCAGTCGGCGACCCGCACCGACACCTCGCCGTGCCGGGTGGCGTACATCTCGCCGGTGGCCCCGACGTGGTCGCCGATGTCGACGGCGCCCCGCCACCGGTCCAGGTCGCGTTCGAGCATGAGCTGGAGGTCGCCGCTGCCGTCCCGAACGGTGGCGAAGAGCACCCCGCCGTGGTCCCGCACCAGCATCACCCGGCCGGCCACCGCCACGGTCTCGCCGGTCCCGGTGTCCGGGGCCAGCCCGGCGTGCCGCTCCCGCACCGCGGCGCAGCGCTCCGTGCGGGGATAGCCCACCGGGTACGGGTCGACCCCCTCGGCGCGCAGCCGGTCGAGCTTCGCCACGCGTACCCGGACCTGCTCGGGCCGGTGCGCCGGGGCCGGCTCCGGCGGGACGGCCCGGACCGTCGCGGCGGACGGCGGCACGAAGCGGACGGCGCCGCCGGCCGGCGGCACCCCGTACAGCGGGGTGGGCCGGCCGCCGGGCAGGGCGAGGAAGCCCTCGGCGGCCGCCGCGGCGAGGCCGACCCGGGCCAGTTCCCGGCGCTCCCCGAAGCAGAGGTAGCGGGGCGTCCAGTGCGGCTGGTACTTGGCGTTCGACTGGTAGAGCGACTCCAGCTGCCACCAGCGGGAGAAGAAGAGCAGCGTGTGCCGCCAGAGCTGGATGACCGGGCCGGCGCCGATCCGGGCGCCCTGCTCGAACGCCGAACGGAACGCCGCGAAGTTCAGCGACACCCGCTCGACGCCGAGACGGGGGCCCGCCGTCAGCAGCGACACCACCATGAACTCGATGACCCCGTTCTCGGCGGTGCGGTCCCGGCGCATCAGGTCCAGCGACAGCCCGTGCGCGCCCCACGGGCTCAGCGACAGCAACGCCCGTACCCGGCCCTCGCCGTCCCGGGCCTCCACCAGCACGCACTCGCCGTCCGCCGGGTCGCCGAGCCGGCCCAGCGCCATCGAGAAGCCCCGCTCGTGCTCGGTGTCCCGCCAGGTGGTGGCCAGGTCGGCCAGGCCGGCCAGCTCCTCCGGGGGGATCTCCGCGTGCCGGCGTACCTGGGCGGTGTAGCCGGCCCGCTCCACCCGGTGCACCGCCTGTCGGACCGGGCGCATGTCGCGGCCGTCGAGGTCGAAGTCGCGGGTCAGCAGAATCGCCTCGTCGCCCAACTGCAGCACCTTGAGCCCGTGCCGCTGGTAGGCCCGCGCCCCGGCCTCGCTGGCGCCGATCACCGCCGGGGTCCAGGCGTACTCGCGGGCCTGACCGAGCCACCCGGCGATGACCGGGCCCCACGCCTCCGGATCACCGATCGGGTCGCCGCTGGCCAGGCTGACCCCGTTGACCACCCGGTAGGTGATCGCCGCCTTCCCGCTCGGCGAGAAGAGGGCCGCCTTGTCCCGCCGGGTGGCGAAGTAGCCGAGCGAGTCCCGCTCGCCGTACCGGGCGAGCAGCTCGCGGATCCGCTCCTCCGCGTCGGGGTGTAGCACCGCGTTCGCCCGCTGCGAGCGGACCAGGGTGAACAGGCCGGCGACGAAGGCGATCGCGCCGAACCCGCCGAGCAGCAGGTTGACCCAGCCGGGGGCCTGACCCTTCCGGGTCACGTCGACCATGATCGCGCCACCGAAGACCTTCTCGACCGCGTACCCGAGCCGGTCCGACCAGGTGTGCAGGCTGCCCGGCTCGACCAGGAGCAGCAGGTAGCCGAGCCCGACGGAGACCGCCGCCAGGCCGAGGAGGACGCCGAGGGCCCGCCAGACGCTGCCGCTGCGCACCTTGGCGTAGAACTCCCGCCGGGCGGCGATCAGCAGGGCCAGCGCGCCGGCGGCGAAGCCCAAGCCGACCCACACCCCGACCGTCTCCAGGGCGCCGAAGATCCGCTCACCGGCGTCGTCGGTGAGGTCGTTGCTGCCCACGGTCAGCAGCAGCCCCCCGGCCACCAGGCTGAACGTCAGGGTGAGGCTGAAGTACACGACCAGCACCCAGTACGCGAGCCGCTTGCGGCGCAGCACCGCCGAGGCCAGGGTGCCGAGGAAGACCGCGTACGCCAGGTTGGCCGGCGCGGGCACCAGCAGGGCGTCGATGGCGGTGCGGACGGGCTGGATGCCGGTGCGGAAGGCGCTGCTCAACGCGGCGAGCGCGCAGACCACCGCGACCACCCAGAGCAGGGTGGCGAAGCCCCGCGGCACCTGGCCGCGCCAGTCCCGGCCGGCGCGCCGGGCGTCGGTCACCGTCCGCGACGTGGTGCTCGGAGTCAACGTGGCCTCCCTCGCTGCCGGCGATGGGCGTCGAGCGGCCTCATCGTAGGCCCCGAACCCGTTCCCCCGCCCCGCCCACGTCGGCCAGCCGGGCCGAGGATGCGCGCAGATTCCCGGAAAGACTGCCCATTCCGCCGGTCAAGGCCACGCCTTCCGGGAAATCGGCCGCACCCGCCGGCGCACCCCGCGACACGCCGGAGGGTGCGTTTCCGGCCGTCGACACGGTGGGTAACAGGGCGTCGACGGCGCGGCGCCAGGTCGCGGCCCGACGGATGGGCGGTGGTGGCGATGGGTGGTTCGGCGGCGGAGCGGGAACCGAGCACCGCCCCGGGCGGGACCGACCTGCTGACGGTCGGCGTCGAGGAGGAGTTCCTGCTCGTCGACCCGCACACCGGCGCCGCCGTGCCCGCCGTCGACCTGGTCATGGAGCAGGTGCCGCCGGAGTTGCGCGGCCAGGTGGAACGGGAGTTCCAGACCAGCCAGATCGAGATCGGCAGCCCGCCGGGGCTGGAGCTGTCCTCCGTCCGGCATTCCCTCGGGGTGCTCCGCGCCGAACTGGCCGACGCCGCGGAGCGGGCCGGCGTACGGCTGCTCGCCATCGGCACCGGGCCGGTGGACGGGCCGGTGCCGCCGGTGGTGGACAAGCCCCGCTTCGACCGGATGGTCGAGCGGTTCCAGCTGCTGGTGCCCGGCCCCGGCAACAACGGCATGCACGTGCACGTCGGCATCCCCGACCCGGAGGCCGGGGTGCAGGTGCTCAACCACGTCCGCCCCTGGCTGCCGATCCTGCACGCGGTGACCGCCAACTCCCCGTTCGCCAGGGGCGCGGACACCGGGTACGCGAGCTGGCGCTCGGTAGAGTGGGAACGCTGGCCGTCGGTGGCGCCCACCCCCTACCTGGACTCGCACGAGCACTACGAGCGGCTGATCCGGCAGCTCATCGCCAGTGGTGTGATGCTGGACGAGGGAATGCTCTACTGGTACGCCCGGCTGTCCGCGAAGTATCCGACGGTGGAGCTGCGGATCGGCGACGTCTGCCCGTCGGTGGACGACGCGGTGCTGGTCGCGGCCCTGGTGCGGGCCCTGGTGGCGACCGCGCTGGCGGCGGTCGCCGAAGGACGGCCGGCCATCCGCACCGACCACCACCTGCTGGTCGCCGCGCACTGGCGGGCGGCCCACGACGGGCTGGAGGGCGACGGCGTCGACCTGACCGACGGCGAACTGCGCCCGGCCTGGGATCTGCTGGACCGGCTCGTCGACCGGGTCCGCCCGGAGCTGGCGCGGCACGGGGACCTCGACCAGGTGACCGAACTGCTGGGCGGGCTGCGCCGGCACGGCAGCGGCGCGGCGCGGCAGCGGGCGGTGTTCGCGCGTACCGGTCAGTTGGTCGACGTGGTGGCGGACGTGGCCCGGCAGACCCGGGGCCTGACCGGCCCCGCCTCGGATCTTCGCGTGACAGGATGGGCCCGTGGCGGAACGGCTGATCGTCGTCGGCGGGGACGCGGCCGGGATGGCGGCGGCGTCCCAGGCCCGACGGCGCCGTGACCGGGCCGACCTGGAGATCGTGGCCTTCGAGCGCGGCCACTTCACCTCATACTCCGCCTGCGGCATCCCGTACTGGATCGGCGGGGTGGTGCCGGACCGGGATGCGCTCATCGCCCGTGACCCGGCGACCTTCCGCACCCAGTTCGATATCGACGTGCGGCTGCGGCACGAGGTCACCGCCATCGACCTGGACCGCCGGGAGGTGGTCGCCCGCGACCTGGACGGCGGCGGCGAAGTCCGCGCGGGTTTCGACACCCTCTTGTACGCCACCGGGGCGGGCCCGGTGCAGCCCGAATGGGCGCGCGGCGGCGTCGCCGGGGTCTTCGGCGTGCAGACCCTCGACGACGGCGCGGCCCTGCTGGACTGGCTGGACCGCGAGCCCCGGCCCCGGCGCGCGGTGGTGGTCGGCGGCGGCTACATCGGCGTGGAGATGGCCGAGGCGCTGCTCCAGCACGGGCTCTCGGTCGACCTCGTCGAGCAGGGCGCCCAGCCGATGTCGACGGTGGACGCCGACATGGGCGAGCTGGTCGCCGCCGCCCTGCGCGAGGTCGGCATCGGCATCCGTACCGGCCTGACGGTCACCGGCCTGCGGGAGCGGGACGGGCGGATCGCCGCGGTGGTCACCCCCGAGGGCCCGATCCCGGCCGACGTCGTGGTGCTGGGTCTCGGCGTACGCCCGAACACGGCCCTCGCCGCGGCCGCCGGCCTGCCGCTCGGCCCCACCGGCGGGATCCGCACCGACCTGCGGATGCGGGTGCCCGGGGTGCCGGGGGTCTGGGCGGCCGGCGACTGCGTGGAGACCCTGCACCGGGTCAGCGGCCTGCCGGTGCACATCCCGCTGGGCACCCACGCCAACAAGCAGGGCCGAGTCGCCGGGATCAACATCGGCGGCGGGTACGCGACCTTCCCCGGCGTGGTCGGCACGGCGGTGACCAAGGTGTGCGACCTGGAGGTGGGCCGGACCGGCCTGCGGGAGCCGGACGCCATCGCGGCCGGCTTCGAGTTCGTCACGGTACGGGCCGAGTCGACCAACCGGGCCGGGTACTACCCGGGCGCCCGACCGATGACGGTGAAGCTGATCGCCGAGCGGCCCAGCGGCCGGCTGCTCGGGGCGCAGATCGTCGGCTGGTCCGAGGCGGCCAAGCGGATCGACCCGCTGGCGGTGGCGCTGTGGAACGGCATGACGGTGGACGAGATGACCGCGCTGGACCTCGGCTACGCCCCGCCGTACGCGCCGGTCTGGGATCCGATCCTGATCGCCGCCCGCCGGGCCGTCGACGCCCTCGGCCACCGCTGAGCGGCTGCCGGTTCGGGGTGCAGTTCTTGTCGCCGGGGCGACAACAGATGCACCCAGCGTTCTTTGTCGGGGGGCGCGGTTAGCGTGTGGACGCTGTCGCGGTGCCGGGTCCGGCGCCTTTTCCCCTCGGAGGCATCCATATGTCGCAGGAGACGACCTACCTCGAACTGTCCGAAGTGGACGGAGGAGCGCACAAGTTCTACGAGGTCGTGGTGGCGGACACCGCGATGACCGTGCGCTACGGCCGGATCGGCGACCAGGGCCAGGTGAAGACCACCACCTACCCGGACAACGCCCGCGCCCGGGCCGCCGCCGCGAAGAAGATCGGCGAGAAGGTCCGCAAGGGGTACGCCCTGGCCGTGCGCGGCGGACGGCAGAAGCGGCCGGTCTCCCGCCGGCAGATCGTCAGCACCCGCTCCACCGCCCGCACCGCCCCGGTGCTCTGGCGGTACGACTCGGGTGCGCCCGCGTTCGGCATCTTCATCGACGGGCAGAGCTGCATGGTGGGCAACGAGCACGGCGTGATCACCAACCTGGGGCACGACGCCCGGGTGCTGAACCAGGTCCGGCTCCCCGACGGGGTGAAGTGCATCGTCGCCGACGACGCCTGGATCTACGCGGGCTGCGACGACGGCAACGTCTACGACCTCTCCGGCAAGGTGCCCCGGGTGGCGTACGCGATCGCCCCGGACATCGACATCTACTGGCTGGACATCCACGACGGCGTGCTGGGCGTCTCCGACCGCGAGGGCGGCATCGCCGCGGTCGACCACGAGGACGAGTTCCTCTGGCGCCGGCCGGGGCGGGGCCGCTCCGCCTGGATGGTGCGCTGCGACACCGACGCGCTCTACCACGGCCATTCGCAGGGGGTGACCGGCTACGACTGGCGCACCGGGCGGGAGCTCTGGCACACCCGCACCGGGGCGGTGCTCTTCGGCTGGCAGGAGCGGGACACCGTGTTCGCCGGCACCGGCACCCGCGAGGTGGTACGCCTGCGCAAGGACGGGCGGGCCGAGCGGACGTACCGCTGCGACTCCGCGGTCTTCTCCTGCGCCACCGCCGAGGGCGGCCGGTACGTCTTCGCCGGGGACAGCGCGTCCTCGATCTACTGCTTCGACGAGGCCGGCAACCGGCTGTGGAAGCTCGGCACCGGCTGCGGCTCGGCCTACTCGATGCAGTACCACGAGGAGCGGCTCTACGTGGTCACTACCAGCGGCCACCTGGCCTGCATCGACGCGAGCGAGCCGGCGATCCGGGCCGCCGAGGCGGGCAGCGTGCCGGAGGTGGTCGATGTGAAGGCACCGGCCCGGCTGCCCGAGCCGGCCGCCTGGACCGCCGTCGAGGTGACCACCGACGACCGGTCCGGTGTGGTGGTGGAGTGCGTCGACCGGGGTGGCCAGTTGCGCATCCGCGTGCTCTCGGACGGCTACCGCCGGGACTGGTCGGTGCAGTTCCCCAAGGGCATCCGGGAGCCGGGGGCCCGCTACCTGGTCACCGAGGTCCGGGAGTCCGGCCGGGGCGGGTTCTACCGGGCGTACGGCGACATCCGCCGCCTCCGCTGATGGCTCCGGTCCGGGGGCGGTGCGGGACCGCCCCCGGACCGGTCACCGGCAGGTCCAGCGCACCGGCCGGACCTGGTCGTCGGACTCGAGCTTCCCGCCGAGCACCCGGCCGTCGTCGCTGAAACTGGTCACCCCGCCCTGCCGCTCGCCGCGCCAGCCGTCCGGCACGGGCAGTTTCACCGACCTCGTGTCGGTGATCACGCCGGGGACGTCATCGGAGACCCAACCGGCCATCCAGCCCTGACCGTTGCCGGTCCCCGACCAGAGGGCGCCCTTCAGTACGTCCGCCTGCCCGGTCCGCAGGTTGATCCGCACCGGGTACATGTGCGCGCCGCTCCGGGGGACCACCTTGGTGTCGCGTTCGGCGAGGCCGGTCACCCAGCCACCGGCCAACGACAGGGGCAGGAACCGGTCGGCCCGCCCGCCGGGCACCTGCGGCAACGGCAGCACCTCCGGCCGGGCGGCGCCCGGACGCCACACAACCGCGCGGGTGGGCTTGTCCGGGTGCCCGTCGGACATCGCGGCCAGGATGGTGCCGTCCTCGTCGATGTCGATGGCCGTGCCCTCCCACTGTGGGCCGGGCAGTGGCAGGTCGACCGGCTGGCTCCGGTACGAGTCCCAGACCACCGGCCGTTGGATCCAGGGTTTCCCGGGAACCAGATTGCGGTAGCCGACGATCCGGCCGGCGTCGTTGACGGCCGTCGCGCCCCCGGACGTCACCACGGGCAGACCGATGACCTCACCGTTGCGCACCGCCCACGCCCGCCACTCGTTGCCGGCCCCTAACGACGAACCCACCGCCAGGCCGGCCCGGTTCACATCCGCCAACTCCTGCATCGAGCCCGGCAGCTCGACCTCCCCGACCCGGTCGCCCTCCCAGATCAGCAGGCCGAAATCCATGCGGCCCTGCCCCTGCGGGGCCCGGCGGCCCACCAGCCACCGGCCGTCCGGGTCACCGCCGGTGACCGCGGCCCGTGGATCGCCCGGCACAGGCAGCAGTGTGGCCGTGCACACCCCCTGCCACGGGCCGGTCGGCCGCGGTTCCGGCAACGGCATCGACGGGCTGGGGCTCGCGGCCGGCGCCGGCGCCGCCCGCCCGTCCCCGCCCAGCGCCGCCGGCAGCGCGGCCATCGCCAGCACACCCAGCGCGGCCGCCCCGGCCGCCGCCACCCGGCGGTTGCGCCGCCGCCGGCGGGCCTCCTGGATCGCCCCCGGCAGGTCGATCCGGGGCGGGCCGGCCGGCTCGTCGTCCAGCCACCGCAGCCGGTCGGCGACGTGTTCGTCATCGGTCCTCATGCTCACCGCTCCTTTCCGGTCCGGCCGGCCATCTCGCGGTCCCCGAGCAGCCGTCGCATCGCCGCCAGGCCGTGCGAGGTCTGGCTCTTCACCGTGCCGGGCGAGCAGCCCAGCGTCCGGGCCACCTCCTCCACCGGCAGGTCGTGCAGGAAACGCAGCACCAGCACCGCTCGCTGGCGGGGCGGCACCTTCGCCAGGGCATCGCGCAGCACGGTCCGCTCCTCGACGCCCCGGTCCTCGGTGGACCGCACGTCGGGTGGCCCGCCGAACAGGTGCACCCGCCACCAGCCGCGCCGCCGGGTGTCCAGGAAGTGCCGCACCAGCACCGTGCGGACGTACGCGTCGAGCTGCTCGACCTCAGCGATCCGCGCCCAGCGCAGGTAGAGCCGCGTGGCGGTCTCCTGCACCAGGTCGTCGGCCTGGTCGGCGTCGCCGCACAGCGCGTACGCGAGCCGGCGCAGCGCCGGCAGGCGCGCGGTGACGTACTCGACGTATTCCTGGTCCGATGCGTCCGGCATCCGGCCACCTCCGTGGGTTTCGCTCTTCCAGACGGCATCGCGCCGGAAACGGTTGTACGTGATCCGGGCCCAGCCGTGAGGATGGCCGGGTGGAGATTCCGGAGAGCCTGCGGTGGACCGAACGGCTCCCAGCGGGCCGGGCCTGGCGGGCGCTGCTACCGGACCGGCTGGCCGAGTGCGTCGCGCACTGGGATCTGCGGGTGGTGGGACCCCCGTTCGGGTACGCGTTCGCCTCGCTGGCCGTGCCGGTCGAGTTGACGGACGGCACACCGGCCGTGCTCAAGCTGCAGTACCCGGACGACGACAGCCGGGACGAGGCGGCGGCGCTGGCCCACTGGGCCGGCCGGGGCGCGATCCGGCTGCTGGCGCACGACCCGCAGCGGCGGGCGCTGCTGGTGGAGCGCTGCCTGCCCGGCACCCCGCTGCACGAGCTGCCCCTCGATGCGGCGCTGGACGTGGTGGTCGAGCTGCTCCCCCGGCTCGGCGTGCCGGCCGGCCCGCCGTTCACCCCGCTGGCCGAGGAGGCGGCCAGCTGGGCGGAGCAGATCCCGGCGAACTGGGAGCGGGCCAACCGCCCGTACGAGCGGCGGCTGCTGGACACCGCGCTCGGGCTGCTCGCCGACCTGGCGCCCAGCCAGGGCGGGCAGGTGCTGGTCAACCAGGACCTGCACGCCGGCAACGTGCTCCGGGCGACCCGGGACCCGTGGCTGGCCATCGACCCGAAGCCGCTGGTCGGCGAGCGGGAGTTCGCGCCGGTGCCGATGGTGCGCGGCCCGGAGCTGGGGCACTCGCCCGAGGCGGTCCGTCATCGGCTGGACCGGCTCAGCGCCGAGCTGGGCCTGGACCGGGAGCGGGTCCGGGGCTGGACGATCGTGCACACCACGGCCTGGAGCATCGGCGGGGACCAGGTCTTCCCGAACCAGGTCGAGGTGGTCCGCTGGCTGCTCGGCGAGGAGTGACCGATCCCGGGAGCCGGCCGGGGTCGGTCACTCCGCGAGGTCCAGCGCTCAGGCCGGGTACGGGGCGGCGTCCCGTGCCGTCCGCAGGGCGGCGGCCCACCAGGCGAGCTGGTCCAGCAGGGTCTTGGCGTACCCGGGCGCCTGGGGATCCAGCGGCCGCCCGTCCTCCCAGTTGGTGAAGTAGTTCGGGAAGGCCAGGCCGTCGCGGATCGTCACCGCGTGCAGCTCGGTGAGGACGTTCTCCAGGTGCAGGACGGCATGGCGACCGCCGGCGGCCCCGCCGTAGCTGACGAAGGCGACCGGCTTGGCCACCCACTGGGTGAAATGCCAGTCGATGGCCGCCTTCAGGGAGGCGGGGTAGCTGTGGTTGTACTCCGGGGTGACCAGGATGACGGCGTCCGCGTCCGCGAGCCGGGAGGTCAGGGGCGCCATCCCCGCCGGGCGCGGGTACGTGTCGCCGGCGTACTTCGGTGACATCGCCGGCAACGACAGCGGGATCTCGATCTCCGCGAGGTCGACGACGTCCACGTCGAACCCGCCGTGCTCGCGCGCCCGCTCGGCGACCCAGGACGCGACGACCGGCCCGAACCGGCCCTCACGGACGCTTCCCACGACAATGACCAACTTGTGCTTCTCGTTCATGCGATCCACGGTCCGCCGTCGGAGCGACGGCAACCAGACCGGGCGCAGGCTGGCCCCCGTAGGGCCAGGCTACGGCGTCGGCGGCTGCCGGAATCCGCCCTAGACTCTCGATCCATGAGTACGCCGTTGGGCGACTTCGTCCGGGCGAAGCGCGACAGCATCCAGCCGGAGTCCTTCGGTCTGCCCGATCGTGGTCGACGCCGCTCCCCGGGCCTGCGCCGCTCGGACCTGGCAGCGCGGGCCGGGATCAGCGTCGAGTACCTCACCCGCATCGAGCAGGGGCGGGACCGCAACCCGTCTCCCTCGGTGGTGAACGCGCTCGCGGACGCCCTGAGCCTGGATGCCGGGGAGCGCCACCACCTGCGCTACCTCGCGAAGATCACCGGCGGGGCCTGCTCCGCGTACCGGCGGCCGTCGCCGCCCAACCGCGAGGTCCGGCCCACCGTGCGGGAGATGCTCCGGCTGCTCGAACCCGGCGTCGCGTTCGTCACCAACCGCCTGGGCGACGTGCTCGCGTACACGAGCGGGTTCGAGCTGGTCATGCGCGGGAGCGGGCTGCTCGACACCGAGTCGCCCAACCTGACCCGCTACGTGTTCACCGACCCGCGCGCCCGGGCGTTCTTTCCGGACTGGGACCAGGTGGCCGACGAACAGGCCTTCGACCTGTGGCTCGGGCCGTCCGCCGAGACGTCCGAGTGGTTCAAGGCGGAACTCGCCCCCGTCGCCGGGCAGGAGTTCACCCGACGACTCAACCACCACCTGCCGCCGCCGCAGGTCCCGCTGCGGCTCGACCATCCCGCCGGGCACGAGCTGCGCTGGCACCGGGAGCGGCTGGAGCTGCCCAGCAGCGACGCCCAGCAGTTGGTCGTCCTCCTGCCCGCGGACGGGGCGACGGCGGAGGCCGTCGAGCGGCTCCGTCACCAGACCCGCGTTCTTCGCGCGGTCGGTTGACGCAGGGGTTCGCCGGCCCGGACGCCGCCCGGCTCACCGTCCACCCTGCCGACGCGCTCCAGGTCACCGCCGGCAGGTCGGAGGACGCGGCCGGGATCGTTTGAGCGGCAGCACCCGGGGTGGGCCAGCCACCGGGTCCGGCGTCAGCCGGCCTGGCAGGTGGGGCACCAGTAGAGGTTGCGGCCAGCCAGCTCGCCCCGGCTGACCCCGGCGCCGCAGACGTGGCAGGGCGCGCCGGGGCGGCGGTAGACGTACACCTCCCCGCCGTGCCGGTCGACCCGGGGCGCGCGGCCCATCGCCTCCGGCAGGTGCTCGTCCCGCACCGTGTCGATCCGCCCCCGCTCGACGGCGCAGGTCATCAGCGCGACCAGGTCCGCCCACAGCTCCGCCCAGCCGGCCGGGGTGAGGGCCCGCCCGGGCAGGGTGGGCGGCAGCCCGGCCCGGAAAAGCGCCTCGGTCACGAAGATCAGCCCGGTGCCGGCCACCACGGACTGGTCCAGCAGCAGCGCCGCCAGCGGGGTGGCGCTGCGGCGGATCCGCGCGTACGCCCGGTCCGGGTCGGCGTCGGCGCGCAGCGGGTCCGGGCCGAGCCGGTCGCGCAGCGCCGCCACCTCGGGCGGGGTGAGCAGCTCGCACGCGGTCGGGCCGCGCAGGTCCAGCCAGTGCGTGTCGCTGGCGAGCCGGAGCCGGACCTGGCCGACCGGGGGCGGCGGCTCGCCGGGCCCGTCGGCGAACTTGCCGTACAGCCCGAGGTGCACGTGCAGGGTCAGCTCGCCGGCGTAGTGGTGCAGCAGGTGCTTGCCGTACGCCTCGGTGCCGTCCAGGACGGTGCCGGTGAGCCGCGCCGCACCCTCGGCGAAGCGGCCCTGCGGGCTGGCGGCGTGCACCTTGTCGCCGGCGAAGAGCTCGGCGTGCCGGGCCGCCAGGCGGTGGATGGTGTGTCCCTCTGGCACGCGGCAACGGTAGCCCGGGAGCCCGGCGACCCCGCCGAGGAGTCCGGCCACCCGTCGACAAGTGTCGACTTTCCGGCGGCCGGGTACCTCCTGGGTGTCACGCGTGGCTGCCACTGCGTTTCCCCCGGCCTCCACGCACCAGATCAGGAGGTGTCGAAATGAAGATCCTGTCCCGCCGGCCCGGCCCGGCGCGCCATGAGGACGTGAACGGCGACGGCGTCGTGGACGCCCGCGACCGGACGGCCGTCGCGGACCGGGCGGACGCCCGGCCCGAGGTCACCGACCGCGACGAGGAGCGGACCGGGTACCGGAACACCGCGACCGACGGCGAGCGGCGGGCGGACCGGGCCACCGCCGACGGGGCGCTCGCCACGAAGGCGCGGCGCACCGGCACGACGGTCGACCCGGAGCCGAGCCTGGAGCGCACCGTCGACCTGGACCGGGACGGCCGGCCGGACCGGCCGCTGGCCGACGCCGACGGCCGGACGGCTCCCGTGGCCCTCGGTCCGAAGCCCCGGGCCAGCCTGCTGGCCACCCTCGGCCTGATCGTCTCGGTGGTCGGCGCGCTGTTCGTGCTGAGCGGCGCCCTCGCCGGGTACGGCATCGGGCTCGGCGCGGTCGGCGCGGTGCTCGCCGTTCTCGGCCTGGTCGCCACCCGCCGGCGGCACGTGGCCGGCACCACCGACGCGCTGATCGGCGTGCTGGTCGGCCTCGCCGCCGTGGTGCTCGGCATCGTCGCCATGACCGGCCAGTTCGACTGGCCGACCACCGACGGCGAGTGGGTCGGCCGGTTCCGGGAGTGGCTTGATTCACAGTTTGCCGCGACGTTCTGACGGGCACTGATCGGCTCGCCGGCGGTGCGCCGGCATGCCTCAGCCTGGTGGTTCACCAGCAGGGCACATCCTTTCGGGGGCGGCGGTTCGCCGCCCCCGAAGCGTTTCCCGGCTCAGTCCGCCGCGACGACGCCCTCGCGCGCGTCGATCAGCTCGTCCCAGTGCTCCCGGGCCCAGGCGCAGGCGACCTCGATCGGGCCGAGCAGGCTGCGCCCCAGCGGGGTCAGCGCGTACTCGACCCGGCGGGTGGGTGCGACGTGGACCGTGCGCCGGATCAGCCCGTCCTGCTCCAGCTTCCGCAGCGACCGGGTGAGCACCTTGGGGGTGACGGCCCGCAGCGGCACCCGCAGCTCCGAGAAGCGCCGGGGTCCGCCCTCCAGGCAGCGGATGATCATGCCGGCCCACTTGTCTCCGAACCGGATCGGCGTCAGGTCCGTCGGGCAGACTTCGTCGAACATGTCCGGGTCGAGCGGCGCACGCATGCCGCCCACCGTAGTCGGTATCCCGGTGGAAACCGGCCGCCCGGATAGCGTCCGCCCCGACCGGCCGGCGACCACGCCGGCCAACGGGTGATGAGGGGTACGTCGATGAGCAGGATCATCGTCTTCGGCGCCGGCGGCCGGGCCGGCCGGGCCGCGGTCCGCCAGGCGCGAAACCGGGGGCACCGGGTCACCGCGGTGCTCCGCGACCCGGCCCGCCACCCCGACCTGTCCGCCGACGGGCAGGTGACGGTGGTCACCGGGGACGTCACCGACGCGGACCGGGTCGCCGAACTGGCCGCCGGGCACGACGCGGCGGTCCACGCGGCGGCCGACTTGGCCGCGCCGGCCGACGTCTTCTTCCCGGCGGCGGCGCGGGCGCTGCTGGGCGGGCTCGGCCGGGCCGGGGTGGACCGGCTGCTGGTGGTCGGGCTCGCCTCGGTGCTGCCGACCGTCGCCGGCGTGCCGCTGCTCGACACGCCGGACTACCCGCAGGAATACCGGGCCTTCTGCCTGGGGCACGCGGCGGGGACCGAGGTGCTGCGGCAGGCCGGCGCGGCCGTCGACTGGCTGGTGCTCAGCCCCGCCGGAGACTTCGACCACGGCGGCACGCCGACCGGCCGGTACCGGTTCGCGCCGGCCGAGGCCGCGAGCCGGATCACGTACGCCGACCTGGCGGTGGCGCTGCTGGACGAGATCGAGACGCCCCGGCACCGGCAGCTCCACCTCGGGGTGGAGCGGGCCTGAGCGGCGACGCAACGATCCACCGCGGGATGAGCGCCAGACGCAACGATCCGACGCCGAACGCAACTTCTCGCGGTGGATGTCGCCGGCCCGCGCCACCTAACGTTGGACTACGGCGCCAGCCCGTGGGCCGACCGTGGCCGGGCGCGCCCGACCCCTGGGAGCACGACATGACGATGGACGCCACCCGCCAGCGCTTTCTGATGTGCCGGCCGACGTACTTCGCGGTCGACTACGCGATCAACCCGTGGATGGACCCCACCGCGCCGGTCGACGCCGACCTGGCGATCCGGCAGTGGGAGCAGCTCCGCCAGACGTACGTCGACCTGGGCCACGAGGTCGAGCTGATCGACCCGGTGGCCGGGCTGCCGGACATGGTCTTCGCCGCCAACGGCGGCACGGTGATCGACGGTAAGGCCATGGCGGTGCAGTTCCGCGACCCGCAGCGCGCCGACGAGGCCCCCGCCTACCGGGCCTGGTTCGAGGCCGCCGGCTTCGAGATGTACGACCCGAAGCACGTCAACGAGGGCGAGGGCGACATCCTGCTGGTCGGCGACCACCTGCTCGCCGGCACCGGGTTCCGCACCGCGCACGCCTCGCACGCCCAGTTGCAGGAGGTCTTCGGCTACCCGGTGATCACGATGCAGCTGGTGGACCCGCGCTTCTACCACCTGGACACCGCGCTCACCGTGCTCGACGAGCGGACCGTGGCGTACCTGCCGGAGGCGTTCTCGCCGGGCAGTCGGGCGGTGCTGCGCCGGCTCTTCCCGGACGCGATCCACGCCACCATGGCCGACGCCGAGGTGCTGGGGCTGAACGCGGTCAGCGACGGCCGGCACGTGGTGCTGCCCGCCCAGGCCACCGACCTCGCCGCCAAGCTGCGCGACCGGGGCTACCAGACCATCGGGATCGACCTGTCCGAGCTGCGTAAGGCCGGCGGTGGACCGAAGTGCTGCACGTTGCGACTCCGTCAGGGAAAGGCAGACAAGTGATCATCGACGACATGCTGCGGACGCCGTCCGCCGTACGGGACGCGGAGCGCCACACGGCGCACAACTACCACCCGCTGCCCGTGGTGATCTCGTCGGCCGAGGGCTCCTGGCTGACCGACGTGGACGGCCGCCGCTACCTGGACTGCCTGGCCGGCTACTCGGCGCTGAACTTCGGCCACCGGCACCCGAAGCTGATCGAGGCCGCGCACGCGCAGCTCGACCGGCTCACGCTGACCAGCCGGGCGTTCATCCACGACCAGTTCGCCGACTTCTGCCGGGAACTGGCCGAGCTGTGCGGCAAGGACCTGGTCCTGCCGATGAACACCGGCGCCGAGGCGGTGGAGACCGGCATCAAGGTCGCCCGCAAGTGGGGCTACCAGGTCAAGGGGGTGACCCCGGGCCAGGCGAACATCGTGGTCGCCGAGGGCAACTTCCACGGCCGGACCACCACCATCGTCAGCTTCTCCACGGACGAGGACGCGCGCGCCGACTTCGGGCCGTACACCCCGGGCTTCACGGTCGTCCCCTACGGCGACCTGGACGCGCTGACCGCCGCGATCGACGAGAACACGGTCGCCGTGCTGTTCGAGCCGATCCAGGGCGAGCAGGGTGTCGTGGTGCCGCCGGAGGGCTACCTGCCGGGCGTCCGTCGGGTCTGCACCGAGCGGAACGTCCTCTTCATCGCCGACGAGATCCAGTCGGGTCTGGGGCGTACCGGCGCGACGTTCGCCTGCGACCACGAGGGCATCGTGCCGGACATGTACCTGCTGGGCAAGGCGCTCGGCGGCGGCATCGTGCCGGTCTCCGCGGTGGCCGCGAACGCCGACGTGCTCGGCGTGCTCAAGCCGGGCCAGCACGGCTCGACGTTCGGCGGCAACCCGCTGGCCTGCGCCGTCGCCACCGAGGTGGTCCGGCTGCTGGCCACCGGCGAGTTCCAGCGCCGCTCGGCCGAGCTGGGCGAGCGGCTGCACGCCGGCCTGCGCGGCCTGATCGGCAAGGGCCTGGTCGCCGTCCGGGGCCGGGGCCTCTGGGCCGGCCTGGACATCGACCCGGCGCTGATGACCGGCCGGCAGGCCTGCGAGCGGCTGATGGAGCGGGGCGTCCTGGCCAAGGACACCCACGGCTCCACCATCCGGCTCGCCCCGCCGCTGGTGATCACCGAAGAGGAGATCGACCACGCGGTGGCCCAGCTCGCCGCCGTGCTGGCCGGCTGACCGCCGTACGCGAAAGGGCGCCGGGACCGCGACGGTCCCGGCGCCCTTCGTCGTCGGCCTCAGGGGCGCGGCAGCCGCATGGCCATGGTGGGAGCCTCGGCCATGACCGAGGTGGGGGTGAACTTCGCGTCGCTGGGCAACTCGTCGGCCCGGCCGACCTGCACGCCCGGGTAGAGCTCGATGATGTCGCCCTCGCCCAGCACCCGGGACTGCTGCGGGGCCAGCGCGATCCGGTCCGGCTCGGCCATCGAGCCGCCCGGCCGGACGCCCGAGCCGTTGGTGCTGGTGTCCGTGACGATGACCTCGCCTCGACCAGCCCGCAGCTCGAACCGGACGTGGCTGCGGCTGATCCAGCGCCGCGCCTCGTCGTTGAGCCACTGGCCGAGCACGATCCCACCGGCGGAGTCCGGCGCCCGCCCGACCAGCACCGGCTGGGTCTCGGTGAGCACGAACCGCCGCCGCACCAGCCCGCCGATGCGGACGGCCAGCACCTCCGTACGCGGCCGCGGCCCGGCGTCGCCGAGCCGGACCCCGTGCCGGGGGCAGGTCGGCACCCCGTTGCGCAGCGTGGGCGGCGGCTGGCCGGCCGGGGCGCGGTCCACCCGGGCCAGGTCGGCGAAGGCGCCACCGCCCCCACCGTCACCGAAGAGCGCGCACCCGGGCTCGGGGCAGCGCCACTGCCGGGCCAGCAGCTTCGCGCCGACCGGTGAGCGGCTGCCCGAGGCCGGGTCCTGCCCGCCGCCGACATGTGCGATGAACACCGGCCCACCGGCGCCGGGCACCGGGGCGAGCACCCGCCCGGCCTGCCCGAGCCAGGGAAACCGGCCGCCCAGCCCGTTGAACCGGACCCGGCTGAGCACGGGCAGCCCGAGCAGGTCGGCCACCTCCAGCATCCGATCGCCGGGGTGGTCCAGCACCTCCACCAGCCCGTCGTCCGCCCAGCGCCGGACCACCATCCGCTCGTTGGAGGTCAGGTCCGCGTCGGAGAGCAGGGCCCGGTGCACGATGGCGTAGACCGGGACGCTGTCCTCCCCCAACTGCCGGGACAGGGCGTCGATCACCATGCCGAGCCGCAGCAGGCTGGCCGGCCGCCCGCCGTCCAGGTTCTGCCAGCGGATCACCTCGGCCAGGTCCACCACGGCCCGGGCCAGTGCGGGGTCGGTGCAGACCCGCCCCTCGATGGCGTCGAGCACCTTGCTGATCTCGAATCTCATGCCGCGCTCCGGACGATGCCGTCGATCCGCCGGGTCGGGGCCTGCCCGCCCGGCTCGTTCCGCACCGCCGCCGCGGTGCGCCCGTCTGTCATGACCCGACCCTACCGGCAGCGCCGATCGAGGCCGGTCCACGCACGCCGGCAATCGACCTTCGTCGGTTGGTAGCGGCAGCCGGCAATCGGCCTTCGTCGGTCGGTGGCGGCGGCCGGCCGCCGGGCGGGCGGGGCGGCAGGCGCCCCGCCCGGGGCCGCTCAGGCGGTCCGCAGCGGGCGGCCGACCTCGTGCAGGTGTGCCAGGGCCTGCCGGTACGACTCGATCAGCCCGGTCTCCGTGTACGGGATGCCCTGCTCGGCGCAGTACGCCTGGACGATCGGCTGGGCCCGCCGCAGGTTGACCCGGGGCATGTTCGGGAAGAGGTGGTGCTCGATCTGGTAGTTGAGCGCCCCCAGCGCCACGTCCACGAACCGGCCGCCCCGCACGTTGCGCGAGGTGAGCACCTGCTTACGCAGGAAGTCGAGGTCGTCGTCGGCGCCGGGCATCGGCATGCCCTTGTGGTTCGGGGCGAACGCGCAGCCCATGTAGAGCCCCCAGAGCCCCTGGTGGATGGCGACGAAGAGCAGCGCCTTCCCCGGCGACATGACCGCGAACAGCAGACCGAGGTAACCGGCGGCGTGCGCGACGAGCAGCAGGCCCTCGACCGCGCGGTGCCGTACCGGGGTGCGCCACCGGCCGTCCGGCTCCCGGCCGACCAGCGCCTGCACGCTCGCCACGTGCAGCGCCAGCCCTTCGAGCAGGAGCAGCGGGAAGAACAGCCACGCCTGCCGCCGGGCGAGCCACCGGCCCAGCCCGCGGGTCGCCGCCGCCTGCTCGTACGTCCAGACCAGCGCGCCCGCCCCGACGTCCGGGTCCTCGTCCTCGTGGTTCGGGTTGGCGTGGTGGCGGTTGTGCTTGTCCACCCACCAGCCGTAGCTCAGCCCGACCGCGAGGTTGCCGGCGATCAGGCCGGCGAACTCGCTCGCGCCGCGCCGGCGGAACATCTGCCGGTGGCCGGCGTCGTGCCCGAGGAACGCCACCTGGGTGGTGGCCACCGCCATCCCGACCGCCAGCAGCAGCTGCACCCAGGAGTCACCCACCGCGGCCACCAGCACCCAACCGGCCACGAAGGCGCCCAGGGTGAGCCCGATCCGGACGGCGTACCAGGCCGGCCGCCGGTCGAACAGGCCCGCCTCGGCGACCCGCCGGGACAGCCGCGCGTAGTCGCTGCCCCGCCGGTTCGGTGGCGCCGTCAACGTCGATGAGGTCATGCCGGTTTCCGTCCCCTCGGTCGGTACGTCACACCGGGCGGCGCGACTCTCCGTAACCAAGCATGCCTTGATCGACTGCGCTGGGTAATCCAGCCAGCCCCCCAGCCGCGGGTGGTGCTAGCCCTACCCCATCCGGCCCACCGCGGCCCGCAGCCGGGCCAGGTCGCGCCGGCGGCGCTCGTAGGTGGCGGCGAGGGCGATCAGCGCCAGGCCGCCCAGGCCCAGGTAGATCCACCGGGGCAGCAGGTCCCAGCCCCTGGCCAGCTCGTGCAGCGCCAGCGGGACCAGGGCGGCCGCGCCGAGCACGACGGGTGCCTGCCAGCGCCGGACCGCCCCGCCCAACACCGCGCCGAGCGCGACGACCCCGAGCGCCAGCCGGCGCCACGGCTGCGGGTCCGGCCCGGCCAGCACCGACACCAGGCTGGGCAGCAGCGCCGCCGCGAGCCCCGGGCCGAGCGCCAGCCAGCTGTTCAGGCCCGGCCGGGTCCGCAGGGCCACCAGTCCGGCGCCGAGGGCGAGCGCCGCCGCCGGCACGCTGTACGCCTCCAGCACCGCCACCCCGCCGGCCGCGAGCAGCAGCCAGCCACCGAGCAGTTCGGTGCCGCCCGCCACACCGGCGAGAGCCCACCGCCGGCCGGTCGGCTCGCCCCGGCGGAGCACCCGTACCGCCACCACCGCGCCCCACAGCGCGCAGACCGCCGCCGCGTGCCGCAGTGCGCCGCCGGTGAGCAGCAGCGCCAGCAGGGCCACCGCGTGCGCGGCCGCCTCCACCGCGCCGGCCGCGCGGTCTCGTGCCCCGGGCGGACCCGCCAGCGTGGCAGGCACCCCCACCGGCACGCCCCCGGGGACCGCCGGCGCACCGTCGGCCGGGCCGGCCTGCGGCGCTGGACCCGCCGGCCGCGCCGGAACCTGGCGGAGCAGCGGTCCGGCGTGCAGGGCCGCCGCCGCCACGGCCAGGACCGCGAAGGCGGCGGTCCGCAGCGGCAGCCCGCCGGCCAGCGACGCGGTCAGCGCGAACCCGGTGGCCGCCGCCACGGCCGACAGCCAGCCGGCGAGCCGGGCGCCTTCCCGCCGGCCGGCCACTCCGACGACGGCGGCCGCGACAACCAGCGCGCCCAGCCCGGCGAGCGTCCCGGCCCGGGTGGCGGCCAGCCCGCCCAGCCCGGGCACGGTGAGCGCCAGCCCGAGCGGCCCGGTGACCGGCAGCAGCGCCGGGCGCGGCGCGGCGAGCGCGGCCACCAGCAGAGCGGCCAGCCCCGAACCGAACGCCAGCGCGGGAACCGCCGGCCAGGGAGCGCCGGCCGCCGCCAGCAGCACCGGCAGGGCGACCGCGCCGAACGGGAGCGCGGCCAGCGCCGGCAACGTCCAGTTCGGCTGGCGGCCAAAATTCGGCCCCCGCGCCGCCAGGCGACGCTCCGGACCGAATGACGGCCGGTCTGACACCACGCCGCGACCAGGGGCCGTCGCCATCCGGGCGTACGCCGCGGCGGCCGTGCCGAGCAGCAGCAGCGTCAGGCCGGCCGGGACCGCGCCGGGCACCGGCCCGCCGGCGGGCACCCCGGACCAGGGCCGGACCGGCAGCTCCAGGAGCACCCGCAGGGCCGCCGGGGCGGCCGCGACCACGGCCAGGCCGGCCAGTCCGGTGCCGACCACCCGGAGGGCGCCCGCCGGCCGGGCACCCCCGCCGGCGGCCAGCGCCAGCAGCACCCCCGCCGCGGCGTAGAGCGACACCCGCTCGGCGCCCGGTACGACCAGCGGCGCGACCCCGACCGAGGCGAGCGCGACGGCGAAGCCGGCCGAGGCGTACCCGTGCAGGTCCGGCCAGTGTCGACGGGCCGCACGGACGGCGACCACCAGCAGCACGACGGCGGCGGACGCGCCCCGCAGCCGCCACCAGGGCGCCGCGTCGAAGCCGACCAGCGCGACCGCCACCCCCGCCGGTACGGCGAGCAGCGCCACGCCGAGCGCCACCCCGGCGACGGCCGGCTGGGCCCCCTCGCCCCGGCGGCCTCGCGCCGCGACCACCACCCCGGCGATCGCCAGGACGGCGAAGCCCGCTCCCGCCCCGGCCGGGTCGGCGCAGCCGACCAGCAGGGCGTGGCCGAACAGGACCGCCGCGGCCAGGGCGGGGACCAGCACCGTCAGATACCGACGGCGTGGCCGGAACACGGCGCCGAGCAGCAGCGCGATGGCCGCCACCAGGTCGAGCGCCACCACCAGCGGCCAGGGGGTGGCCACGGCGGCCGGCGCGGCGAGCACGGCCAGCGCGCCGCCGGCCGCCGCGACCACCGGCCACGCGGACCGGGGCACCAGCAACGCCACCGCCCCGGCGATGAGCAGCACGGCCACCGGCAGCTGCCAGCCCCACGACGGGGCCAGGACCGGCTCCGCGCCCTGCCAGGCCGGGAACGCGGCGAGCGCGGTGGACCCGCCGACGAGCGCGGTGAGGATCGTGGCGACCTGCCCCGACCCGGCCGCCACCACCAGCGCGCCCACCCGCGGCCCGATACGCAGCCGCCCCGGCACCGCCCGCACGGCACCGGCCAGCCCGGCCGCCACCAGGCCGGCCGACACCAGCAACAGCCCCGGGTGCAGCGCGGCGACCGGTCGGATCAGCGCGATGGCCAGCACCGGCGCCAGCAGCCCCGCGGCGACCGCCCGGTACGCCCGGCCACCGGCCGCCAGCGCGCCGGTCAGCAGGGCGAGCGCCACCACCAGCAGCGGACCACCGGCCAGCAGCGGCGTGCCGGCAGCCCGCCCCAGCACGAGCGGGACCAGCGCGCAGCCGGCCGCGACGGCGAGCGCGACCGCGTGCCCGGTCCAGCCCAGCGCCCACCCGGCGCGCACCGCCGCCGACCCGCCGGGCACCGGCATGAAGCGCGGGTACACCGGAGGACCGGCCGGCGCGGCGGCCGGAACGGGTCCGGGCGCGGCGGCCGGCCCCCCGCCGGCCGCCGCCTCCCCGTTCGGGTCGGGGTGGACCGGCCCCCCGCCGGCCACCCCGCCCCGCCCCGGGTCACTCGCCGACGCCGCGCCGTCCACCCTCGACGGCAGCGCGGCCGGCGTGACCCGGTTCCGCAGGGCGATCACCACCACGAGATCGCCCAACGCCACCCCGGCGAACACCATTGCCCAGCCGGCGGCGGACGGGTCGGCGGCCACCACGGCCAGCGGCAGCACGGGCTGCGCGGTCAGCAGCGCCGCGAACCACGGCACGGTGAGCCGGCTGAGTCGCGCGTATCCGACCGCCACCGCCGCGCCGATCCCCCCGACCAGCGCGGCGTAGCGGCTTCCGGGCCAGCCCGTGACCCCGAACAGGTCCACCGACCAGGCGGCGTACCCGTCGAGGAGCACCAGCAGCAGCCCCACCGCGGCAAACGTCTCGGCGGTGCCGCGCAGCCCGCGCCACCGGGCCACCAGCGGCCCGGCGAGGGCGAGCGCGGTGAAACCCAGGAGGATCACCGCCCGCCCGGCGACCCCGAACGCGGCCCAGGCGACCGCCGTGAAGACCACCGCTGCGGTGCCGAGCAGCAGTCCACCGAGGACGAACAGGAGGCTCTGCACGGTCCGGGTGGAGGTCTCCGCCGCGCCGGGCCGTGCCGGGACGGCCGGCGGCGCGAGCACCGGTGACGGCACCGGCCCGACCGGGCGCGGCGGCGGGACCTCCCGCCGGATCCGCGCGGCCAGCTCCGCCCGGTGCTGCCGGGCCGTGCCGAGCCGGGCCGCCAACTCCTGGTACGCCACCCGGGCGCGCTCCACCTGCGGCGTGAGGGCGGCGATCTCCCGGTCCAGCCGCATCACCTCGACGGCCGGCGGATACGGCGGACGACCGCAGCCGGGGCAGCCGGAGGCGAGATCGGCCGAGGCGCCGCAGCCGGGGCAGGGGTAGCCGGTGTTCTCCACCCGGCCAGCATCGTGACCGGCGGGCCGGGCGGACAGAGTAGGCGTACCTAGGGGCGGGTGTGTTGCCGCACCCAGGCCGTGTAGTCCGGGTTGCCGCTCTCCATCCGGGTCACCAGGATCTCCGGCACCTCGTACGGGTGGTTGGCGCGGAGTTGGTCGATCAGCGCGTCCACCCGGTCCGGGGCGGTCTTGAACTGCACCGACCACTCGGCGGTGGTCTGGATGGCGGACTGCCACCAGTAGGTGCTGTCCACCGGTCCGCTCACCTGGGCGCACGCCGCCAGGCGTCCGGCGACGGCCGCGGCCGCCATGACGTCCGCGACCGCCCGCGCGTCCACCACCGTCGTCACCACGCAGATCTGCTCCACGAGCGCACCATACGTGGGATTCCTGGAAGTCCGCGTCACCGCGGGTCCGGTGCCCCCGCCGGACCGTCCCGGTTGGCCGCGATCCACCGGTCGATCCGCGCCCACCAGTCGAAGAGCCAGTCGATGCGGTCCTGCCGCCCGGTCGGGATGTCCTCCGGCGGCACCGACCAGAACCGCATCACGATCCGCTTGTCCATCGGCAGCTCCCGCCACACGTCGGTCACGGTGAGCATCCGGTCCAGCCCGGTGTGCGCGACGAACACGACCCCGGCGTCCGGGGCGGCGTCCAGGGCGGCTAGCAGCCCGCCGGGCTGTGGGGCGAGCACGTGCTGCATCCGTTCGGCGCGCGACGCCATCCGGTCCAGCCCGAGCGCCCGCAGCCGGGCGATGGCCCGCAGCCGCCGCCGCGGGGTGAAGTTGCCGCCCTCCGGAAAGATCACGAACGCGTCGTCGTCGTCCAGGTCGGTGGCGAGGTGGGCGATCTGCCCGAGCATCGTCTCCCGGCCGTCCGACCCGGGCGCGATGAACCGGTTGGGCAGCCGGTTGAGCAGCACGTCGATCGCCGGGTCCCACTGGAGGGTCGCCTTGAGCACGATCCGGGGCTCCCGGTGGAACCAGTTCACCAGCGCGTGGATCAGGATGAACGAGTCGCCGGGTCCGGCGTGCCGGCAGAGCACCAGCTCGGGGCGGCCGGGCAGGGCGGTGTCCGGGTCGGCGCCCACCACGTCGATCCGCAGCCGCAGCGCCCAGCGGGCCTGCCAGAACAGCACCCGCAGGAAGTGGCCGGCGAGCAGGTAGTGCGCCCGCTGGAAGGCCGGCGACCGCTTGCGCGCGCCGAAGCCGGCGGCCACCCAGAGCGCGAACAGGGCGAGCAGCGCGGCGGCGTCCCAGACCAGGTAGACGGTGGCGATCCAGAGCAGCCGCAACGGTCGCAGCCGCCCCGGCACCAGCGGCGAGGCGGCCAGCGCCAGCAACGCCCAGGCCGGCAGCGTGGCCAGCACCGCGACCGCGAGCAGCACCACGCCGGGGGCCAGCAGCAACCGGCGTACCCACCGCGGTGGCAGTGGCATCAGCGCTCCAGTTGGGTGTCCAGGTAGCGGCGGGAAGCGGTGTACGCGCGGCTGATCCGCCGCCCCACCGCCGCCATGTCCCGGTAGGCCCACGGGCTGTCCTCGCGCGGCTCCAGCCCGCCGGTGGGCAGCACGTGCACCTCCACCCCCTCGGGCAGGGCCGCCATCTCGCGGGCGAACCGGTGCCGGCGGGCGATCTCGAAGGCCACCTGCGCGATCTCCCAGGGCCGGCGGGGCGGGCTGAGCTCACGTTCGATCCGGCCCACCTGGAGTACGAAGATCTGCTTCGCGCCGAGCGCGACCGCCTCCCCGACCGGGATGGAGTTCACCACCCCGCCGTCGATGTAGTGCTGACCGTCGATCTCCTTCGGCGGCAGCAGCCCGGGCACCGAGGCGGAGGCGAGCACCGCCGGCACCACCGGCCCACTGTGGAACCAGTGCTCGGCGGCCCGTTCGATGTTCGCCGCGCAGCAGCGGAACGGCACCTTCAGGTCGGCGAAGGTGGTCTCCTCGCCCAGCTCGGTCTCCAGCAGCCGGCGCAGCGGCCGGGGTGAGTGCAGGTGCGTACGGGCGGCGAAGCGGCGCAGCTGCCGGGCCACCGAGTCCCCGTACACCTCGCTCGCCTCGGGCGAAGCCCAGAGCCGGACCAGCCGGTCGGTGACCGCCTCGCTCGGGTCGGCGGCGACCAGGGCGCCGTTGACCGCGCCGATCGAGGTGCCGAGCACCATGTCGGGCCGGATCCGGGCGCGGAACAGGGCGCGAAGCATGCCCACCTCGACCGCGCCGAGCACTCCCCCGCCGCCGAGCACGAACGCCACCGGACCGCCTGCCATGGCGTTCATCCTGGCACGAGGCGGAAAGCCGGCCCGCCGGAGCCGCCGCGGCGGATCCGCCCGGTCACCAGGCGCGACCGGGACCGTGCGCTAGGTGCTGGACGATCGCCGCCCGCAGCTGACCACGAGCGACCGTTCCCGGGCGCGGCCGTGCGTGGGCGGCTCGCCGGTCATCGGGCGGCGACCCGCGCCGTCTCCGGCCGGCCGGCCCGCACTCCCAGGTCGGCGATGAAGCTGTGGTACACCGACACGTAGCCGCGCGCCATCCGTTCCGCCGAGAAGTTCTCGGCGACGTGCGCCACGCAGTCCGCCGGGTCCAGCCGGATCGACTCGCGCAACGCCGCCGGCAGTTCGTCCGGCTGTTCGCAGAGCAGCCCGGTCAGCCCGGGGCGGACCAGCTCCGGCACCGCACCCCGGCGCAGCGCCACCACCGGCGTACCGGTCGCCATCGCCTCCAGCATGGCCATGCCGAACGGCTCCTCCCACTGGATCGGCATGATCAGGCAGCGGGCGTCGAGCAGCAGCCGCAGGGTGGCCTCGCGGTCGGCGTTCAGCACCAGGGTGACGTCGTCGCCCAGCAGCGGCTCGACCACCTGCTCGAAGTAGCGGCGTTCCGCCGGCTCGTTGCACTTGCCGGCCAGGGTGAGCGGCAGCCCGGCCGCCCGGCAGGCACGGATCGCCACGTCGGGCCCCTTGTCCGGGCTGAACCGGGCCAGCCAGAGCACCGGCCCCTCGCCCGGGGCGCGCTTGCGCGGGAAGTCCCGCAGCGGCATCGCGTTGTGCACCGTGCCCACCCAGGGCAGCCCCGGGTTCGCCCGGCGCTGGGCGTGCGAGATCGCCACCAGGCCCACACCCTGGTCGACGATGCCGAGCATGGTGCCGAACTCCCCGACCGGGTTGCCGTGCACGGTGGCCACGGTGGGCACCGACCGCCGGCCGGCGACCAGCGGGCCGATGGTGGTGTGGTCGTGGACGACGTCGAAGTCGGTCGGGTCCACCAGGCGGTTGACCTGGGCGAGGTGGGCCAGTTCGGGCAGTGACTCGCCCAGCCGGTCGTACTGGAGGTCGTCGCAGGTGGAGACGAACTCGGCGGCGGTGCCGTGGTCCCGGCCGGCGCCGAAGACGGTGACCCGGTGCCCCTGGTCGACCAGGCCGTTGACCAGCCCGGTCACCACCTGCTCCACGCCGCCGTAACCGGGTGGCGGCAGCGACAGCCACGGCGGTACCACCATCGCGATCCGCAACGGCGGTGCCCGGTCCGGCTGGTGATTCACGGCCACGAGTCCTCTCCGGTCGGCATCCGTGATCGGTGGCGGTTTCCCGCCCCGATCGGTGGCAAACGGATCAGGCGGCCACCACGATCCGGTCGTGCACCTCGCGCACCCCGGGCATGGTCCAAGCGGCACGTTCCGCCTCCTCGCGCTGCCACCAGGAGCGGACCACCCCGTCGAGCACCACGGTGTCCCCGGTGACCCCCACGCGGATCCGTTCCGTGCCGGTCCGGCGCAGCAGCACCCGTTGCAGGTCACGCCGGTTCTGCTCGTCGCTGGTCGGGGCCGGCGGACGGACCTCGATCAGGTTGGTGACCCCGCGTACGCCGCGCAGCCGGCGCAGCTCCCGCTCGGCGGTACGCCGCTGGAAGCCGTACTCCACCTCGCCCCGGAGCATGACCCAGCCGTTGGCGACCGTCACGTCCAGCCGGTCGGCGGGGACGTAGCTGTCCCACTCCAGCGCCCGGCTCGCCGCGATGGCGATGTCCGCGTCGGTACGCTCCTCCGCGGCGGGCAGCCGTACCTCGAGGTCGCTGGCGACCGCGCGGACCCCGCGTACCCGGTGCGCGCAGCGCTCCGCCGCCCAGCGCCGGGCGTAGCTGTCCACCTGGCCGGTGAGCGTCACCACCCCGTCGGCGACGGTCACGCCGATCTCGGTCGGCTGGGTCTGCGCATCCCAGTCCAACTCGGCGAGCACGTCCCGCTGGATTTCCTGGTCGGTACGGACGGCGGTCGTGGTCGTCATGGCGTCCCCTCCCATGCGTTTCCCGTGCGTCGAGGGTGCCGCCGGACGGGGTGAGCCGGGCTCACCCGGGCCGGGTGAGCGCACGAAAATGGGCGGCGGGTGACGGAGCCAACCCCCTTGACTCCGTCACCCGCCGCCCGTGGAGGAGGCAGGTCTGTGTTTGTCAGGACTCGGCGAGCGTCACGGTTGTCTGCTGCGCGGAACCGTTGCGCTTGAACTCCACCTGGACCCGGTCGCCGACCTTGCCCGCCTGGACGGCGCCGACCAGGTCGTTCGAGTCGTTGATCACCTTGTCGCCGAACTTGGTGATCACGTCACCCCGCTGGATCCCGGCCTTCTCGGCGGCGCTGCCCGCGGTGACCGAGGCGACCATGGCGCCACCGTCCTCGGCGGCGTTCACGCTGACGCCGAGCGACGGGTGGCTGACCTTCTCGCCGCGCTGGAGCTTCTCGGCGACGTCCTTGGCCTTGTTGCTGGGGATGGCGAAGCCGACGCCGATGTTGCCGTTGCTGCCCTGACCGGCGGTGGCGATGGCGGTGTTGATGCCGATCACCTCGCCCCGGGTGTTGACCAGGGCGCCGCCGGAGTTGCCCGGGTTGATCGGGGCGTCGGTCTGCAGCAGGCCGGAGATCGAGCTGGCGGCCTGCCGCGGGTCCATCTGCTGCCCGCTCTCGCCGGCCTGGATGGTGCGGTCGCGAGCGCTCAGGATGCCGGCGGTCACCGAACCCTGGAGGCCGAGCGGGCTGCCCAGGGCGAGCACCTGGTCGCCGACCTGCATGGCGTCGCTGTCGCCGAACTTGGCCGCCTTCAGGTCACTCACCCCGCTGGCCTTGACCACCGCGAGGTCGGTCTTCGGGTCGGTGCCGACGATTTTCGCCTGGGCCGTCTTGCCGTCGGCGAAGACCACCTTCACCGTGTCGCCGCTGGCGGAGGCGACCACGTGGTTGTTGGTCAGCACGTACCCGTCGGCGCTGAGGATCACCCCGGAGCCCTCACCGCTGTCCGTCATGATCGAGACCACGCTGTCCTGAACGGCGGCGGCGATCTTCGGCAGGTCGGCGCTGTTGATCACGGGCGCCGCGGAGTAGGTGCGGTTGATGGTGGTGCCGGAACCATCGGAGACGGCGAGCGCGAGCGCGCCGCCGGCCACTCCGGAGCCAAGCATCAGTGCCAGGGCCAGCGCCCCCGCGCCGATGAACTTCCCCGCCCGGCTCGGCCGCGGCGCCGGCTGCGGCGCGCCCCACGGCGGGACCGGCTGGCCGGCCTGGTGCGGCTGCGCGCCCGGGTACGGCTGGTGCTGCTGGTACGGCGGAACCGGCCCGCCGTGCGGCGCGTAGGCCGGGCCGGTCTGGTGCACCCCGGCGGCCCAGCCGCCCTGCTGCTGCCCACCGGCCCACGGGCTGGGCTGCTGCGGCTGCCCGGAGCCGGGGTACGACGGCGCGTACGGGCTGGCGGGGGCGGCCGGCGCCGCGAAGCGACCGGCGTCGCCGGCGGGCGCCTCGGAGCGACCGGCGTCGGCGACCGGCGCCTCGAAGCGAACGGTGTCGGCGGCCGGCGTGTCGGTGCGACCAGCGTCGGCGACCGGCTCGAAGCGAACGGTGTCCGCGGCCGGCGTGTCGGTGCGACCGGCTTCGGCGGCGGCCGGGGTTCCGGCGGCCGGGGAGTCGGCCGGAACCGGCGCGGCGGCCGGGGTGACGGTGGAGTCCGGGTGCCCGCTCTCGGCGTGGGGCAGCTCGGCGGTGGGGTGCGACGGCTCGGCGTCGGCGGGAGCCGGCGACCGCTGCGGATCGGTCTCGTGGTCGGTCATGGATCCACCTTCCCCCTTGGCACTGTCACCAGCCTGGAATGCGCCTGAATCTTCCCTGAAAGTCACTCGCCGGACTCGGGTGACTCCGGCAACAGCGGCAACTTCACCCGGAAGGTGGCCCCGCCGCCCGGCGTCTCGGCCACCTCGACCATGCCGTGGTGTGCCGCCACCAGCGCGGCGACGATGGCCAACCCGAGCCCGGTGCTGATCGGCCCGCCGGCCCGGCGGGTCCGTGCCGCGTCCACCCGGTAGAACCGCTCGAACACCCGCTCGGCCTGCTCGGGAGTGAGACCCGGACCGGTGTCCGCCACCTCCACCACGGCCAGGTTGCCCGGCTCGACACGCAGCCGCAGCGTCACCGAGGCCTCCGGTGGGGTGTGGGTGAGCGCGTTGGTCATCAGGTTGCCGATCACCTGGCGCAGCCGGGCGTCGTCGCCGAGCACCACCAGCGGCCCGGCGCCGGGCTCGATCTCCAGCTCGATCCGGCGTTCCGGTTCGACCGCCCGGGCCGCCTGCACCGCGTCGGAGGCCAGCACCGGCAGCTCGACCGGGGCCAGGGCGATCGGGCGTTCCCGGTCCATCCGGGCGAGCAGCAGCAGATCCTCCACCAGCAGGCCCATCCGGGCCGCCTCGTCCTCGATCCGGCGCAGCAGGCCGGCGGTCTCCTCCGGCTGGCGGGCCGCGCCCTGCCGGTACAGCTCGGCGAAGCCCCGGATGGTGGTCAGCGGGGTACGCAGCTCGTGCGAGGCGTCCGCGATGAACTGCCGCATCCGCTCCTCGGAGCGGCGGGCCCGCGCCTCCGACGCCTGAGCCGCGGCGGCGGCGTCCCGGGCGCTGACCTCGGCGCTGCGGGCGGCCGCCTCGGACGCGGCCCGGGCGGTGAAGGCCGCCTCGATCTGGGCGAGCATCGCGTTCAGCGCCCGGGAGAGCCGGCCCAGCTCCGAGGTCGGCACGGCTCGGCCCTCCTCCGGGTCGGGCACCCGTCGGGTCAGGTCACCGCCCGCGATGGCCGCCGCGGTCCGCTCGATCTCCACCAGCGGCTTGAGACTGGTACGCACGATGCCCGCGCCCACCGACGCCAGGATGATCAGCACCGCCCCACCCACCAGCAGGTCGATCCAGATCAGCTGCTTGACGGCCGAGTCGACGTCGGTGATGTGCTGCCCGAAGGCCAGGATCCGGCCGTTGCCGAGATCGGTGTAGAGCATGCGCCAGCGAGTCCGCCCGTCCTCGGAGCGTACGGTGAACGGCTTGCCGACCCGTGCCTGATAGCCGGCGTAGTCGGCGGGGAACCGCGGCAGTTCCTCCATGCTCAGTCCGGAGTAGCGGATCGGTTCCCCCACCTGTCTGGGGGTGGCCTCAGCGGCCACGTAGTCAGAAGGGATGCCGATGACGATCGTTCCCCCGCCACTCTGGTCAAGTACCCGGGCCACGCCGGCGGTGTTGCCGTGGAGCTGGTCGTCCACCTGGCCGATCAGGTAGTTGCGAAGGAAGTAGGCGGTGAGCGAGCTGATCACGAGAAGCGCGGCGGCGACCAGGGCCAGAACCGCGACGACCAGCTTGACCCGCAGCGGGACGGTCCGAAGGTGGCCCTTCGCGTCGTGGACGAGGTTCACGCCGCCGGCTTACGCAGCACGTAGCCGACCCCGCGCAGGGTGTGGATGAGCCGGGGTTCGGTGTTGTCGACCTTGCGCCGCAGGTAGGAGATGTAGGACTCGACGATGTTGTCGTCGCCCCGGAAGTCGTAGTTCCAGACGTGGTCGAGGATCTGCGCCTTGGAGAGCACCCGGTTGGCGTTGAGCATCAGGTAGCGCAGCAGCTTGAACTCGGTCGGCGACAGCTGCACCCGCTGGCCGGCCCGGTGCACCTCGTGGGTCTCCTCGTCCAGCTCCAGGTCGGCGAAGGTGAGCCGGGAGGGGGCTTGCTCGCCGGTGGCGGTACGCCGCAGCACCGCCCGGATCCGGGCGGTCAGCTCCTCCAGGCTGAACGGCTTGGTGACGTAGTCGTCGCCGCCCAGGGTCAGCCCCCGGATCTTGTCGTCGGTGGCGTCCCGCGCGGTCAGGAAGACCACGGGCGTACGCGTACCACCCTCGCGGAGCATCCGGATGACCTCGAAGCCGTCGAGGTCGGGCAGCATCACGTCGAGCACGACCAGGTCGGGCCGGTGGTCCTTGGCGGCGTTCAGGGCCGCGCTGCCGCTCGTCGCGGTGGCGACGTCGAAGCCCGCGAAGCGCAGGCTAGCGGAGAGCAGTTCGAGGATGTTGGGATCATCCTCGACGACCAGCAGTCGGGCCTCGGTCTGGGTAGCCACCATGGCACCCATCATCCGCGCCCTGCCTGCGGCGGCGCTGGGTGGATGCTGGAAACAACCTGTGAGCCGGCCCGCCCTGGCGACGGGCTCAGCGGAGCAGCCGGCGCAGCCCGTCCAACGCGCCGTCGAGCAGCCGGATCGCCGTCCGCAGCTGGGTGTCGGTGAGCCGCCCGGCGCGGACCAGCGCGCCGACCTCGACGGTGAACGCGGCGAGCCGCTGGTCGAACTCGGCGAGCAGGGGCGACTCGCCGGCCGCGGCCGGCGCCCCGTTGGCGGCGGGCCGGGTCGGTGGCGGCTCCCAGTGCGCCCGCCGGGTCTGCCGGGCCGCCTCGCGCAGCTCCCGCTTGAGGTCGCGCACCGAGCCGCGCACCTCGGTCCGGATCTCGCCGGCCAGGGCGGTGAGGTCCTCGACGGAGGCGGTGATGTCCGATTCCAGGGCGGCCAGCTCGTCGGCGCGCTGCCGCAGCTCGGCGCGGCCCGCCTCGGTGATCTCGTACACCTTCCGGCCGCCGGCGGCGGTGTGGGTGACCAGTCCTTCGACCTCCAGGCGTTGCAGCCGGGGGTAGATGGTGCCGGCGCTGGGCGCGTAGAGGCCGAGGAAGCGGTCCTCCAGCAACCGGATCAGCTCGTAGCCGTGCTTCGGGCCGTCGTCGAGAAGCTTGAGCAGGTAGAGCCGGAGCCGCCCGTGACTGAACACGGCGGTCACGGCAGCTCCTCCAGGTCGTCGGCGTCCTCGACGGGCCGGGCGAGCAGCGCGATGCTGCCGGAGGTCGCGGACGCCCAGAGCTTACCGCCGCCCGTGCCGAGGACCCCGTGACTGTCCTTCATCGCGCCCAGCCCGGCGCGGCCGCGCACCTGGGGGAAACCGCTGGTGATCCGCCCGGAGACGGTGTGCAGGTCGACGGTGAGGTCGCTGTCCTCCCGGACCCGGACGGTGATGCTGCCGGAGATGGCGCTGAGCCGGATCTCGCTGCCCCGGGGGTTGTCCAGGTCGCAGGTGATCGAGCCGGAGACGGTGTGCGCGTGCACCCGGCCGGGCGCGCTCTCGGCGAGGATCACCTCGCCGGAGACCGTCTCCAGGGACAGGTCGCCGGCGACGCCGAGCGCCTCCACCGGGCCGGAGGTGACCTTCGCGGTGGTCCGGCCGCGCAGCCCCATCAGGGTGATCTGGCCGGAGGTGACGTCGACCTGGGTGTCCCGGCGCAGGCCGGAGGCGACCAGCGAGCCGTCCACCAGCCGCAGGTCGGCCAGCACGTCGGCCGGCACGGCGACGGAGACCTCGGCCCGGAACCGGCGACCGAGCTGGCCGAGCCACCAGAGGAAGCCGGGCCAGCGGGGGTGTCGTTGGTGCCCGACGAACAGGCGGCCGTCGCGGTGCTCCACGATGACCGGCCGCCGGCTGACCCGGGTGACGTCGATCCGGGCCGGGCCGTCGGTGGCGACCACGTTGAGCCGGCCGGTGACCAGCCGTACGTCGAGCCGGGTGACCGGCCCGTCCAGGGTGAGCCGCTGCGGGCTGTCGACCGTCCAGCTGGCCATGGCGTCCTCCCTCTCGGTGACGTACCGATCCACGGCACGTCGAATGACGGGAGGAGCATAACGCGATACATCGCGACTGAACAAGATAGTGTCGCGACTCTGTCAGGCGGCCCGGTCGAGCACCACCTCCCTCGCCTCCCGCCCGGCGGCGGACGGGACCGCGGGCACGGATCCGGCCGGCACCGCGAGACCGGGGCCGGACGGCAGCACCCCGACCGGCGCCGGCAGGAGGCCGCCCACCGGGGCGGTCCGGCCGAGGGCCACCGGGCGGGCCGGGGTGAGGTGCACCACCGACTCGGCGGCGCGGGCGAGCATCCGCCGGTCCGCGTCCGCCGCCGGGTGCAGCGCGGCGGCCACCACCACCGACACGGTCAGGTCCCGGGCGGCGAGCACCCGGCGGACCGAGTCCCAGAGGGTCTCCTCGCCGAGGAACGCGGCCAGGGTGGTCGGGTCGCCGGCGTACCGGTAGCTGAGCCGGAGCGGGACGACCGGTGCGCCGGCGTCCACCGCGGCCTGGAACATGGCCGGCCGGAACCCGCCACGCGGCCGGCAGTCGGCGACCTCGCCGCACCAGGTGGTGCCCTCGGGGAAGACCGCCACCGGGTGCCCGGCGCGCAGCGCGGCGGCCACCCGGGCGACCGTGCCCGGCAGGTCCCGTGGCCGCGCCCGGTCCACGAACACGGTGCCGGCGGCGGCGGCCAGCGGTCCCACCACCGGCCAGTCCCGGACCTCCCGCTTGGCGAGCATCCGGGCCGGGGCGACCGCGAGCACCGCGAGGATGTCCAGCCAGGAGACGTGGTTGGCGACCAGCAGGGCCGGCCGGCGCGGCGTCCGGCCGCGCACCACCAGCCGCACCCCGAGCGCGCGCAGCGTCCCCCGCGCCCAGCCGCGCAGCGCGGCCCCCCGGTGCCGGGCGGGCAGCACCGGCAGCAGCGCGGCCAGCCCGACCCCGGCCAGGAGCATCCCGAGCACGCCGAGCAGCCGCGCCAGCCGGCGCGGGCGCGACACGGTGGTACCCGTGGCGGCGGGCAGGCACCACGAGCCACAGCCCGAGGTCGGCCGCCACAACTCCTCGGCGGTCACGCCGGCTCCCCGCCCAGGAAGTGCCGCAGGTAGCGGGGGTTCATCCGGTCCACCGAGAGCAGTACGTAGAAGTCGGCGCAGCCGAAGTCCGGGTCGTACGCCGGCTCCCCGCAGACCCAGGCGCCGAGCCGCAGGTAGCCGCGGAGCAGCGGCGGGATAAGCGCCCGCCGCTCGGACGGCGACAACTCTGGCTCGGCGCGCTGCGCCCCGGAGCCGTCGGCCAGGGTGGCCGGGGCGGCGGCCGGCGCTTCGGCGAACCACGGGCGGCGGGGCGTGACCCGCAGCGGCGGCGGGGCGAGGTGCCGGGCGGTGGCCTGCGCCCACACCTCGGCGGCCGCGGTCCCGCCGTCCGTCACCGGCACCGAGGCGCAGCCGCCAAGCCAGCGCGAGCCGCGCAGGTGCAGGTAGCGGGCGATGCCGGCCCACATCAGGTTGATCACCGCTCCGGAGCGGTGGTCCGGGTGCACGCAGGAGCGGCCGGCCTCCACCAGGTCGTCGCGGAGCGGGGCGAGCGGGGTCAGGTCGAACTCGCCGTCGGCGTACGGGCGCTGGGCGCGGCCGGGCGGCAGCAGCCGGTACGTGCCGACCACCTCGTCGGTGCCCTCCCGCAGCACGACCAGGTGGTCGCAGTGGGCGTCGAACTCGTCGGTGTCGAGCCCGGCGACCCCCGGGTGCAGGGTCGCGCCGAGTTCGGTGGCGAACACCTCGTGACGGAGGCGTTGCGCGGCCGCGACCAGGGTCGGGTCGTCGGCGATCAGCAGGGTGTATCCGCTGGTCGTGAGGGGTGCGCCAGCGGCGTGCAGAACAGCCATGGCTACCTGTGTAAGGGTCCCGGGTTGCCGCCCCCGGGGACGACGGGTGTCGATCCGGTGAACGCCACCCCACCGCCCGCCGCCGGGACGCGGCGATCAGGGAGTTGGCGGCACGTTCGCCCGGTTCGCGACCGCCAACCTCATGATCGGCCCACTGGAGTTGGCGCGGGGCGGCGTGCGAGGCTGCCGGGGGCGGGCCGGCGAGGGGGCCGGGGCCGCGAGCAGGTGCGGAGGAGCTACATGATCATCGAGTCCCGCTTCCACGGACCGGCCGGTTCGGGCAACGGCGGCTGGAGCGCCGGGCTGTTCGCGGCGGCGGTCGATGACCGGGGGCCGGTGGAGGTCACCCTGCGCAAGCCGCCTCCGCTCGAGACCCCGCTGACCGCGGTGGACGGCACGGTCCGCGCCCCGGACGGCCAGGTCATCGCCCAGGTACGCCGGGTCGAGGAGTTCACCGCCGTGGTCCCGCCGGTGGACCAAGCCACCGCGGCGGCCGCCGCGCAGGCGTACCCGGGGCTGGTGGAGCACCCCTTCCCCGGCTGCTACGTCTGCGGCCCGGAGAACCCGGACGGGCTGCGGATCTTCCCGGGCCGGCTGCCGGACGGCCGGACCGCGGCACCGTTCCGCGCCCCGGCCGAGGTGGTGCCCGCGACGGTCTGGGCGGCGCTCGACTGCCCCGGCGGCTGGGCGGTGATCGCGCCCGGCCGCCCGTACGTCCTCGGTCGGATCGCGGCGGTGGTCGCGGCGCTGCCGCGTCCCGGCGACGAGTGCGTGGTGACCGGCGCGATGGTCGGCGCCCAGGGGCGCAAGGCCGAGGTCCACTCCAGCCTCTACGGCCCGGACGGCGCCCTGCTCGGATACGCGCGCGCCACCTGGATCGCGCTGCCGCCGGCAGCCTGACTCATCCCTCAGGATGATCGCCTCCTGCCCACGAGGGAGGAGCGCGTACGCATCGCGCCTGATTGACCGGCTTGCACGGGGTTGCCAGGCTGTGCCACGGCGCCCCGCAACGGCGTCCCCATCGGCGCGCCCGCGCGCCGGGGCAGGAGAGGAGAATGATGTCCGACGGGCAGTGGAGCCCCAGCGCCGGGACCGGCCAGATCGTGGTGTCCGGACTGACGAAGGAATACAAGACCGTCCGGGCGGTCGACAATCTGTCGTTCACCGTCGAGCCGGGGCGGGTGACCGGCTTCCTCGGCCCGAACGGCGCAGGCAAGACGACCACCCTGCGCATGCTGCTCAACCTGGTCACCCCGACCGCGGGCCAGGCCACCATCGGCGGCCACCGGTACGCCGACCTGGCCGACCCGCTGCGCTCGGTGGGCGCGGTGCTGGAGGCGTCCAGCGCGCACAAGGGCCGCACCGGGATCAACCACCTGCGGGTGATCTGCGCGGCGGCGGGCCTGCCCCGGCACCGGGCCGACGAGGCGCTCGCGCTGGTCGGGCTCACCCCGGCGGCGAAGCGCAAGTTCAAGGGCTACTCGCTGGGCATGAAGCAGCGGCTCGGCATCGCCGCCGCGATGCTCGGCAACCCACAGGTGCTGATCCTCGACGAGCCGGCCAACGGCCTCGACCCGGAGGGGATCCGCTGGATGCGCGGCTTCCTCAAGGGGCTGGCCGCCGAGGGGCGGACCGTACTCGTCTCCAGCCACCTGCTCTCCGAGATGCAGTTGCTCGCCGACGACGTGGTGATCATCGCGGCCGGCAAGCTGGTCCGGCAGGGGCCGGTGGACCAGGTGATCGGCTCGATGACGCACGGCGCGCGGGTGCGGGTACGCACCCCGCAGGCCGAGGAGCTGACCGCGGCGCTGCGCGAGCAGTCGGCCACGGTGGACGCCGACGGCCAGGGCGCGCTGCTGGTCACCGGGGTGGACGCGGCGACCGTGGGCCGGGTGGCCCTGGCCGCCAAGGTGGAGCTGCACGAGCTGACCACCGAGCGCCCCGACCTGGAGGGGGTCTTCCTCGAACTGACGGCCGGAAAGGCGGAGATCCGATGAACCTGGTCCGATCCGAGCTGCTCAAGATCCGTACGACCAGCACCTGGTGGCTGCTGGGGATCGGCGCGTTCCTCGCCACCGCGGTGGCCTTCGCGGTGAACGCTTGGCTCGCGCACACCACGCTGAGCGGCCGGGGCGAGGAGATCGGGGTCAGCGGCGAACAGGCGACCGCGGCCGCCCAGGCGGCCAACCTCTACACGTCCGGGCAGTACCTCGGCCTGCTGTTCGTGATGCTCATCGGCATCCTGATGGTCACCAACGAGTTCTTCCACCAGACGGCGACCACCACCTTCCTCACCACGCCACGCCGCACCTCGGTGATCCTCGCCAAGCTCGGCGCCGCGTCGCTGCTCGGCTTCGGCTTCTGGCTGGCCACCACGGTGATCGACCTGCTCGCCGGGGCGGCCTTCCTGTCCCTGGACGGCCACGGCACCCAGCTCGGCGAGTGGGACGTGCAGCGCGCCCTGCTGCTCAACCTGCTGGCGTACGCGATCTGGACCGGTCTCGGGGTGGGCATCGGGACGCTGATCCCCAACCAGCTCGGCGCGGTGATCACCGCGGCGGTGCTCTACCTGGTCGGCACGCAGGTCGTGCAGCTGCTCTTCTTCCTGCTCTCCAACTGGCTCGACAACGAGGCCGTGATCAAGTGGCAGGTCGTCTGGCCGGCCGTCGCCTCCCAGGTGATGATCAGCGGGGAACCCAGCCAGTTCACGCCCGCCTGGTGGGTGGGCGGCTTGGTGCTGGTCGGCTACGCCCTGGTCAGCGGTGTCACCGGCGTCCTGATCACCCGACGGCGCGACATCGCCTGAGCCGTGACCGCACGGCCCCGGCCGGTGACCATCCGTCACCGATCGGGGCCGTGCGTCGCTCCGGGCCTGTTTCATCCCGGGCATGGCCTGGCGAAACAGCCACTAGCAGGGGTCAACGCGACACGCAGGGTTTGCCGAACTTCTGGCATCTTCTGTGAAACGGACCACGGGCCGGAGGCGAGAATGCCTGCGGCATTCGTACGGCGTAGCCTGGGAGCCGTCTTCCGTCCGCCGGTGTTGCGGCACGGACGACACCGCGTGACATTACGAACCCGCGTGAAAGAGGCGATCAGCGGCCGTGTCGACCCAGCAGACTTCGCAGGAGAACCCACTGGCGGGTTTCGGCCCGAACGAGTGGATCGTCGAGGAGATGTACCAGCGCTACCTCGCCGACCCGTCGAGCGTCGACTCGGCCTGGCACGACTTCTTCGCCGACTACAAGCCGGCCCCCGGCGCCGCCACACCGCGCCCTGACGGCCAGGCCAAGCCGGCCGCCGCGCCGGAGCCGGCCGAGCAGCAGGAGGCGGTCGCCACGGTGACCCAGCGGCCGGCCGCCGAGCAGCCCGCCACGAAGCCGGCCGCCGCGGCCAAGGCCGCCCCGGCCCCCGCCAAGCCCGCCGCCGCGAAGCCCGCGCCGGCCGCCAAGGCCGCCCCGGCCAAGCCGGCCGCCAAGGCCCCCGCCGTGAGTGCCGCCGGCACCACCCCGCTGCGCGGCGTGGCCGCCAAGATCGTCCAGAACATGGACGCCTCGCTGGCCGTGCCGACCGCGACGAGCGTCCGCGCGGTCCCGGCGAAGCTGCTGGTCGACAACCGCATCGTGATCAACAACCACCTGGCCCGCGGCCGCGGCGGCAAGGTGAGCTTCACCCACCTGATCGGGTACGCGATGGTCCGGGCGCTGATCGAGCACCCGGAGATGAACAACTCCTACGCCGAGGTCGACGGCAAGCCGGCGATGGTCCGGCCGGAGCACGTCAACCTGGGCATCGCCATCGACCTGGCCAAGCCGGACGGCTCCCGCAACCTGGTGGTGCCCTCCATCAAGGCCTGCGAGCAGATGGACTTCCGGCAGTTCTGGCAGGCGTACGAGGACGTGGTCCGGCGCGCCCGCCGCAACGAGCTCACCATGGACGACTACGCCGGCACCACCATCTCGCTGACCAACCCGGGCGGCATCGGCACGGTCCACTCGATCCCGCGCCTGATGCAGGGGCAGAGCGCCATCATCGGCGTCGGCGCCATGGAATACCCGGCCCCGTACCAGGGCATGAGCGAGGCGACCCTGGCCGAGCTGGCGGTCAGCAAGATCATCACGCTGACCAGCACGTACGACCACCGCATCATCCAGGGCGCCCAGTCCGGCGAGTTCCTCAAGGTGATGCACGAGCTGCTGCTCGGCGAGCGCGGCTTCTACGACGAGATCTTCACCTCGCTGCGCATCCCGTACGAGCCGGTGCGCTGGGTGCGCGACGTGGCCGTCGACTCCGAGGGCCAGATCAACAAGACCGCGCGGGTGCACGAGCTGATCCACGCGTACCGGGTCCGGGGCCACCTGATGGCCGACACCGACCCGCTGGAGTTCACCATCCGCAAGCACCCGGACCTGGACGTCCTGGAGCACGGGCTGACCCTGTGGGACCTGGACCGGGTCTTCCCGGTCAACGGCTTCGCCGGCAAGCAGCGGATGAAGCTGCGCTCGATCCTCGGCGTGCTGCGCGACTCGTACTGCCGCCGGGTCGGCATCGAGTACATGCACATCCAGGACCCGGAGGAGCGGCGCTGGCTCCAGGAGCGGGTCGAGCGCAAGTACGAGAAGCCGACCCCGGACGAGCAGAAGCACGTGCTCAACCGGCTCAACGCGGCCGAGGCGTTCGAGACCTTCCTGCAGACCAAGTACGTCGGCCAGAAGCGCTTCTCGCTGGAGGGTGGCGAGTCGCTGATCCCGCTCCTCGGCGAGGTGCTGGAGTGCTCCGCCGAGGCCGGGCTGGACGAGGTCGTCATCGGCATGGCCCACCGCGGCCGGCTCAACGTGTTGGCCAACATCGTCGGCAAGCCGTACGAGAAGATCTTCTCCGAGTTCGAGGGGCACCTCGACCCGCGCTCCACGCAGGGCTCGGGCGACGTGAAGTACCACCTCGGCCAGAATGGCAAGTTCACCACGCCGGACGGCGGGCACGCGGTCAAGGTCTCGGTGGTGGCGAACCCGTCCCACCTGGAGGCCGTGGACCCGGTGCTGGAGGGCATCGTCCGGGCCAAGCAGGACCGGATCGACCTCAAGCTGGAGGGCTACACCGTGCTGCCGCTGGCGGTGCACGGTGACGCCGCGTTCGCCGGCCAGGGCGTGGTCGCCGAGACGCTGAACCTGTCCCAGCTGCGCGGCTACCGCACCGGCGGCACCGTGCATGTGGTGGTGAACAACCAGGTCGGCTTCACCACCGCCCCGGAATACAGCCGGTCCAGCCTCTACAGCACCGACGTGGCCCGGATGATCCAGGCGCCGATCTTCCACGTCAACGGCGACGACCCCGAGGCCGTGGTCCGGGTGGCCCGGCTCGCCTTCGAGTACCGCCAGGCGTTCAACAAGGACGTCGTGATCGACATGGTCTGCTACCGCCGGCGCGGGCACAACGAGGGCGACGACCCGTCGATGTCCAACCCGCAGATGTACCGGATCATCGACTCGAAGCGGTCGGTCCGGAAGCTCTACACCGAGGAGCTCATCGGGCGGGGTGACATCACCGTGGAGGACGCGGAGGAGCTGCTGCGCGACTACCAGGCGCAGCTGGAGCGGGTCTTCAAGGCCACCCGCGACGCCGCCACCACCCCGCGCCAGCTCAGCCGGCCGCCCCGGCTGGTCGAGCCGGAGCCGCAGGTGGAGACCGCGACCGACGCGGCCGTCATCAAGGCGATCGGCGAGGCGCACGTCAACCTGCCGGAGGGCTTCACCCCGCACAAGCGGATCCAGCAGCTGCTCGACCGCCGGGCGAAGATGTCCGTCGAGGGCAACATCGACTGGGGTTACGGCGAGATCATCGCGTTCGGCTCGCTGCTGCACGACGGGGTCACCGTCCGGCTCGCCGGGCAGGACTCCCGCCGTGGCACCTTCGTCCAGCGGCACGCCTCGGTCGTCGACGCGAAGACCGGCGACGACTACCTCCCGCTGCAGTCGCTCACCGGCGACGGCGAGCGGTCCCGCTTCTTCGTCCACGACTCGCTGCTGTCCGAGTACGCCGCCATGGGCTTCGAATACGGCTACTCGGTGGAGAACGTCAACGCGCTGGTCTGCTGGGAGGCCCAGTTCGGTGACTTCGTCAACGGCGCCCAGTCGGTGATCGACGAGTTCATCTCCTCCGGCGAGGTGAAGTGGGGCCAGCGCTCCGCGGTCACCCTGCTGCTGCCGCACGGTCACGAGGGCCAGGGCCCGGACCACACCTCCGGCCGCCCGGAGCGGTTCCTCCAGCTCTGCGCCGAGGACAACATGCGGGTGGCGATCCCGAGCACCCCGGCGAACTACTTCCACCTGCTGCGCCGCCAGGCCCTCTCGCCGAAGCGGAAGCCGCTGGTGGTGTTCACGCCGAAGTCGCTGCTGCGGCACAAGCTCTGCGTGTCGCCGGTGGAGGACTTCACCATCGGCACCTTCCAGCCGGTCCTGCGGGACACCGCCGCTCCGGCGCCGGAGCAGGTGAAGCGGGTGCTGCTCTGCTCGGGCAAGGTCTACTACGACCTGTTCCAGGCCCGGCAGGAGCGGGGCGTCACGGACACCGCGATCATCCGGGTGGAGCAGCTCTACCCGCTGCCCGTCGAGGAGGTCCGGGCCGCCCTGGCGCAGTACCCGAACGCCGAGGACTTCGCCTGGGTCCAGGAGGAGCCGGCCAACCAGGGCGCCTGGTCGTTCGTCGCGCTCAACCTGCTGGAGCACCTGGACGGCGTCCGGCTGCGCCGCATCTCCCGCCCGGCCGCCGCCGCCCCGGCGGTCGGCTCGGCGAAGATGCACGAGGTCGAGCAGGGCGCGCTGATCGAGGCGGCCCTCCCCCGCCCGTGACCTGACCGCACCGCCAGTGCCGGGGCAGCGACCGTACGACGGCCGCTGCCCCGGTCGCGTGGCGGCCCTTTTCTGCCGAGAGGACTCATCATGTACTTCACCGACCGCGGCATCGAGGAGCTGGTCGAGCGCCGGGGCGACGAGCAGATCAGCATGGAGTGGCTGGGTGAGCGGCTCCGCGACTTCGTGGACCTGAACCCGGAGTTCGAGACCCCGATCGAGCGCTTCGCCACCTGGCTGGCCCGGCTGGACGACGAGGACGAGGAGTAGGTCGGCAAGGCCGGCCGGGTTACCGGGCCGTCGTCCCGACCAGGCACAGGTATCGTTCGACGACCGCCGTGGTGCGTTCGGCGTCTCCGGTGGCCAGCAGGTCGAGCAGGGCGCCGCGTAGCAGCGCCAGACCGAGGGCGGGATCCGTGGCGCCGCCGCCGGCCTCGCCGTGGGCGTCGGCCAGCAGGCCGAGCCAGTCCGCCACCGTCTGCCGGGCGAAGCCCGCCCACGGTCCGTCCGGTTCGCTCAGCGAGCGGGCGTACGCCTGCAGCCAGAGGACCAGCATCGGGCGGTGTGCCGGCGCCACGAGCCATGCCCAGGTCGCCCGCACCGCCGCGGCGAAGTCGTCGGCGCCCGTCGCCTCCCGGGCCTGCCGAAGCGCCGCCAGCTCGTCGGCCCGGGCTCGGGCGAGCAGGGCACGGATCAGCTCGTCCTTGGAGCCGAAGAGAAAGAGCAGGACGCGAGGGCTGGACCCGATGGCGGCGGCGAGCGGGCGTAGCGACAGCTCCGCCAGCCCGTGCTCCAACGCGTACCGGTACGCCCGCTCGAGGAGTTCGTCGCGGCGGGCACTCGGGGGTCGCTCGTGCTGCGTCACAGCGCTACTCTGCCACTGAAACGACTGTTTCAGTTGTGGAGGGCTGTCGATGAGCGCGGAAATCCTCATTCGTCCGTTGGGCCGCCCCGGTGACCTCGGCTGGGTGGTGATGGCCCACGGCGAGGTGTACGCCGCCGAGTTCGGCTGGGACACCAGCTTCGAGGCGCTCGTGGCCCGGATCGTGGCGGACTACGCCGCCGGCCACGACGCGGCCCGCGAGGCGGCCTGGATCGCCGAGCTGGACGGCGAGCGGGTGGGCTGCGTCTTCTGTGTGGCGGCGGACGAGCGGACGGCGCAGCTCCGCATCCTGCTGGTCGACCCGGCAGCCCGGGGACGGCGGGTCGGCGGCCGACTCGTCGACGAGTGCCTCGCCTTCGCCCGCCGGGCGGGGTACACCCGGATGCGGCTCTGGACCAATCACCCCCTGGTCGCCGCCCGCCGGATCTACCTCTCCCGCGGCTTCCGCCTGGTGCAGGAGGAACCACACCACAGCTTCGGCGCGGACCTGACCGGGCAGGTGTACGAACGGGAGCTGGCGCCCGCCGGCGGGTGAGCCGACCATTGACGCGGACCGTGCCGGTCGCGTCCACTGGAGAGCAACGCCCCAGCGACCAGGACGCGTCGGACCACACCCCGCCGACGCCAGGGAGGCGGAGATGAATCCCGAACTCCACAAGCCGCCGCAGGACGCGGTGACCGTACGCCACCTGCGCCTCGGCATCGGATCCGTCGGCATCGCACTGCCGGTCGTGCTGGTGGTGGGTCACCTGGTCGTCGCCCGCCGGCTCACCCTGCTCGACTCGCTCAGCGGCTACTACCACACCGAGATGCGGGACGTCTTCGTCGGCTCGCTGTGCGCCGTCGGGGTGTTCCTGATCGCCTACCGCTACCACTGGCCGGACGACGCGCTGGGCACCGTAGCCGGGGTGCTGGCGGTGGCGGTGGCCCTGTTCCCCACCACGGTGGGCGCGCCGGCCGGCACCACCAGCCACAGCGACCGGCTGGTCGGCGTGGTGCACCAGGTCGCCGCCGCGGCGCTGTTCGTGCTCCTCGCGGCCTTCTGCCTCTTCCTCTTCACCCGCCGGGACCGGGTCGGCGTGCCGCCGCGCCCGTCGGCCGTCCGGTTCTACCGCGTCTGCGGCGGGCTGATCCTGGCGGCGATCGCACTCGCGCTGGCCAGCACGCAACTGCCCGCGGACGTACGGCACACGCTCAAGCCGGTGTTGTGGTGCGAGACGGTGGCCGTGTTCGCCTTCGGGGCGGCCTGGGTGGCGAAGAGCGACGCGCTGTTCCGGGCTGCCGAGTCCGTCGACGAGAGCGACGTGGGCCAGGACACCCGGCCCGCCACGCCGACCTCGTCCTGATCGGCGAGGGGCCGGTCCCGGGCACAAGGACCCGGGCGGCCGACACCGCGATCTTGTAGCGTGAGTGCGTGGCACGCAGCGTGTACCTGACCAGCGTGGGATCGGGCGGGGGCAAGTCGACCGTCGCGCTCGGGCTGGCGGAGCTGCTGTCCCGGCAGGTCGAGCGGATCGGCGCGTTCCGGCCGCTGGTCGCCGGCCGGGGCCCCGACCAGATCCTCGCGCTGCTCACCGAGCGCTACCGGGTGGAGCTGCCGGTCGACGCGCTGCACGGCGCGACGTACGCCGAGGCCACCACGCTGGTCGCGGACGGCCGGCGGGAGGAGCTGATCTCCCGGATCGTGGCCCGCTACCGGGAGGTGGAGCGGCGCTGCCCGGCGGTGGTCGTGGTGGGCAGCGACTTCGCCGACGGGGACGGTGCCGGCCCGCGCGAGCTCGCGTTCAACGCCCGGCTGGCGACGGAGTTCGGCAGCGTGGTGGTGCCGGTGGTCGACGGCTTCGACCAGCCGCCCGAGGCGGTCGCGGCGGCGGTGCGCGGGGCGTACCACGACCTGGCGGACCTGGGGGCGACCGTGGTGGCGGTGGTCGCCAACCGGGTGCCCGCGCCGATGGCCTTGCCCGAGCTGCCCGTCCCCGCGTACGCGATCCCGGAGGTGCCGGCCGTGTCGGCGCCGACGGTGGCCGAGGTGGCGGCGGCGCTCGGCGCCACCCTGCTCTCCGGCGACGACACCGCGCTGGACCGGGACGTGCTCGACTACGTGGTGGGCGCGGCGCACGTGCCCACCCTGCTGGACCACCTGACCGACGGCGCGCTGGTGATCACCCCCGGCGACCGGGCCGACCTGCTGGTGGCGGCGAGCGCCGCGCACGTGGCCGGGCAGGTCTCCGTGGCCGGGCTGGTGCTCACCCTCGGCGAGCAGCCGGACCCGCGGGCGATGCGGCTGGTCGAGCGGCTCAACACCGGGTTGGCCGTGCTGTCGGTGACCAGCGACAGCTACGCCACGGTCGAGGCGTCCAGCCGGATCGAGGGCCGGCCCAGCGTGGCGAACCCCCGCAAGGTGGAGGCGGCGCTCGGTGCCTTCGAACGCTGCGTGGACACCGTCGACCTGGCCCGGCGGCTACGGGTCAGCCGTTCCGCGCGGGTCACCCCGTTGATGTTCGAGAACGACCTGATCGACCGGGCCCGGGCGCGGCGCCGGCGGCTGGTGCTGCCGGAGGGCGCCGAGGAGCGCATCCTGCGCGCGGCCGAGATCCTGCTGCACCGGGGCGTCGCCGACCTGACCCTGCTCGGGCGGCCGGCGGACGTCGCCCGGCGGACCCGGGAGCTGGGCGTCGACATCGGCGGTGCGCAGGTGGTCGACCCGGCCGCCAGCGAGTGGCGGGACGAGTTCGCCGCCGAGTACGCGCGGCTCCGCGCGCACCGGGGCGTCACGCCCGAGCTGGCCCACGACATCGTGGCGCAGCCCAACTACTTCGGCACCATGATGGTGCACTCCGGACGCGCCGACGGGATGGTCTCCGGCGCCACCCACACCACAGCGGCCACCATCCGGCCGGCCTTCGAGATCATCCGGACGGTGCCGGGGGTCTCCGTCGCCTCCAGTGTCTTCTTCATGCTGCTCGCCGACCGGGTGCTGGTCTACGGCGACTGCGCGGTCAACCCGGACCCGGACGCCGCACAGCTCGCCGACATCGCCATCTCCTCGGCCGACACGGCGGCCCGGTTCGGCATCGAGCCGCGGGTGGCGATGCTGTCGTACTCGACCGGCGACTCCGGCTTCGGGGCGGACGTGGAGAAGGTCGCGGCGGCCACCAAGCTGGTCCGGGAGCGCCGGCGCGAGCTGCTGGTGGAGGGCCCGATCCAGTACGACGCGGCGATCGACCCGCAGGTCGCGGCCACCAAGCTGCCGGACAGCCCGGTGGCGGGGCGGGCCACCGTGTTCATCTTCCCCGACCTGAACACCGGCAACAACACCTACAAGGCGGTGCAGCGCTCGGCCGGGGCGGTGGCGGTCGGCCCGGTCATGCAGGGCCTGCGGCGGCCGGTCAACGACCTGTCCCGGGGCGCCACCGTGCCGGACATCGTCAACACCGTGGCGATCACCGCCATCCAGGCCGCCGCGTCGTCGGAGGGGGTCGCGTGACCGACCGGGTGCTGGTCCTCAACTGCGGGTCCTCGTCCGTCAAGTACCGGCTGTACGACGGCGAGGAGGTCCGGGACAAGGGCAAGATCGAGCGGGTGGGCGAGCCGGGCGGCGGGCCGCCCGACCACGAGAGCGCGGTACGGGAGATCATCGACCGGCTCGACCTCGACGGGCTGACCGCGGTCGGGCATCGGGTGGTGCACGGCGGTTGCACGTTCAGCGCGCCGACACTGATCGACGACCGGGTGCTCGCCGCGATCGAGGACCTCGTCCCGCTCGCCCCGCTGCACAACCCGGTGAACCTGGCCGGCATCCGGGTGGCCCGGGAGACGCTGCCGGACACCCCGCAGGTCGCCGTCTTCGACACCGCGTTCCACCACACGCTGCCCGAGGCCGCCGCCACCTACGCCATCGACCGGGACACCGCCGAGCGGTACGGCGTCCGCCGGTACGGCTTCCACGGCACCTCGCACGCGTACGTCTCGCGGCGCACCGCCGAGCTGCTGGGCCGGCCGTACGCGGAGCTGAACACCATCACCCTGCACCTGGGCAACGGGGCGAGCGCCTGCGCGGTCCAGGGCGGGCGGAGTGTGGCCACCTCGATGGGCCTGTCGCCGCTGGAGGGCCTGGTCATGGGCACCCGCAGCGGGGACCTCGACCCGACGGTCATCTTCCACCTGCGCCGCGAGGCGGGGATGGGCGTGGACGAGATCGACGACCTGCTCAACCACCGCAGCGGCCTGCTCGGCCTGACCGGGGCCAACGACATGCGCGAGGTGCTGACCCGCCGGGACGGCGGGGATCCCGCCGCCGCGCTCGCCTTCGACGCCTACTGTCGGCGGATCAAGAGCTACGTGGGCGGCTACTACGCCCTGCTCGGACGGGTGGACGCGGTCACCTTCACCGCCGGCGTCGGCGAACACGCGGCACCGGTCCGCGCCGCCGCGCTGGCCGGCCTGGACCGGCTGGGGATCGCCGTCGACCCGGCGCGCAACGAGGGCAGCGGCGACCGGGTGATCTCCCCCGCCGGCACCGAGGTCACCGTCTGCGTGATCCGTACCGACGAGGAGCGCGAGATCGCCCGGGAGACCCGGGACGTGCTCGCCTTGCGCGGCTGAGGCCAGTCGGCCTGCGGCTGTCCGATCGGCTGGAGTGCCGAATCCGGCGAGGGCCGCGCGGACCGGATGGTGGTCGTCCGCAGCCGGCGGCGGGGGTCAGGCCAGCGCCAGCCAGACCACTACGGCGACCACCACCACGGCGACGCCGATGCCGGCGATCAGCGGGAGCCGGGACGGCGCCTCGGCCGCCGCTGCCGCGTCCGGCGAGTCGACGAAGGCACGGAACTGCGCGGTGTTGCCGCTGGGGTCGGTGTAGTTCTCAGACATGCGCGTGACCATAGCGAAGCTCGTCCACCCGGAGGGTCTTCCGCCGGGCCGGTGACGACAACATCGTCCGGCCGGTGGAGCCGCGTCGGCCGGGTGGTGGCGGCGCTTGGTCCGGACGTCCGGGCCGCACCGGCCACCCGGCCGCCTACCGTGAAGAGGTGAGGGTGCAGCGGCTGGTCGCCGCACTGGTGACGGCGCTGCTCGTGGGGTGTGCTCCGGCCAGCGCCACGACCCGCGGTCCGACCTCGCCCGCCTCGCGACCCGCCCCGCAGGGGATGTACCCGGTCGGCGTGCGGCAGTTCGTCGTCGACCCGGGCGGCCCCCGGCCCCTGCCGGTCACCGTCTGGTACCCGGCGGAGTCCCCGGCGCCTTCGACGCCCACCGCCTCCGCGACCGACCCGCTGTGGGCGCGGACCGGTGCAGGCGGCCCGAGCGTACGGGCCGGCGCGCGGGTGGCCACCGGGCGGTTCCCGGTGGTGATCTACAGCCACGGGCTGCGCAGCCTGCCCGAGCTGCACGCCCCGCTGACCGCCCGCTGGGCCGCCGCCGGCTTCGTGGTGGCCGCGCCGGCGTTCCCGCGTACCAACCTGCGGGCCCGGGACTTCACCCGGGCGGACGTCCGCAACCAGCCCGCCGACGGCTGGCGGCTGATCCGCCACCTGGTACGCCTCGACACCCGCCGCGGCGACCCGTTCGCCGGGCGCCTGGCCGTCAACCGGATCGCCGCCGCCGGACACTCCGCGGGCGGCTTCACCACGGCCGGCATGTTCACCTCGGGACACTCGGCCCGGCTGCGCTCCGGGATCGTGCTCGCCGGCGGCGGGCTGGCCGGCAGCTTCGCCGGTCCGGTGGCGCCGCTGCTCTTCGTGCACGGCACCGCCGACCCGGTCGTGCCCGAGTCGGTCGGCCGGGCCGCGTACGCCCGCGCGCTCGGGCCGGCCGCGTTCCTGAGCCTGCGTGGCCAGGGCCACGGCGAGTACCTCATCCCGGGGCACCCCGGCTTTCCGCAGGTCCTCGCCACCACCATCGACTTCCTCCGGTGGACGCTCTACGACGACGCGGCCGCCCTGCACCGCCTCCCCACCGACGCCCGCCTGCCCGGCCTCACCACGCTCACCAGCCGACTCCCCCGCTGACCCGGCGCTCACCCCGGGCCCACTCCGGGTCCGCGACCAGACTCCGCCACATCGCCTCCGCGCCGACGGGCGCCTCCGTGCCGTCGGACGCCTCCGTGCCGTCCGACGCACATCGCCGACCCGGCGGTATCGCCCAGCCCCGGATCCCGCCACATCGCCGACCCGGCGTCGGTGACGGCTCGGCCCCCGGCCCTGCCAAGCCCCGACGGGGCGGCGCGGCCCGCCGATGGGCGATAGCGTCGCCCGCGTGGACTCCGACGGGCTGGCGGGCCGGCAACTCGACGCGATCCGCGAGGTGACGGCGCTGGCGGACCGGGCGGGCATCGCGGTGTGGCTGCGCGGCGGCTGGGCGATGGATTTCCACCTCGGCGTGGTGACCCGCCCGCACGTGGACGTCGACTGGTACTGCTGGCGGCGCGACGCCGACGCGCTGGCGGCCGGGCTCGCCGGGGCGGGTTGGCGACCCGACCCGCGGATGCCGCCCACGACCCAGCTCGACGTGCTCCGCGACGACGTCGAGTTGAGCTTCGCCTACCTGGACCGGGACGCCGAGGGGCGGGTGGTGGTCGGGGCTGGGCCGTGGGCCGGCACCCCACTGCCCGGGGGAATGCTGGACGCCCGACCGGGGCGGATCGGTCCACTGGTCGCGCCGATCATCAGCGTCGCCGCGCAGATCGAGTTCAAGGAGATGTTCCCGGTCTGGATGCCGGCCCGGCCCCGCCGCGCCAAGGACGCCGCCGACCTGGCCCACCTCCGCGGCAGTTCTTGATTCGCTCCGCATCCGCGACCTGGCGGTATCGACCAGTCCGGAACCCCGCCACATCGCCGATCTGTCGTCGAGCACGACTGGCCCAACCGGACGCCGACCCGGGCGTCGAGCACGGCCGGCGTGACCGAAGGCCGGCCGGCCGGTCCGGAACGCAGGGCACAATCGTGTTCATGTTCCGTCGCCGCGCCGCCCTGATCACCGCCGCCCTGCTCAGCGTGGGTCTGGCCGGCTGCTCCGGCGGGACCGTCCCGACCGGACGAGCCGCACCGAGCGCGCCGCCCTCGGCGACCACGCCGGCGCCGCGGGCACCCGCCGGGCACGCGCCGACCGAGAGCTTCGCCGTCGGCGTACGCCAGCTCAAGCTGAACCACGACGACCGCGCCCTCCCGGTGACCGTCTGGTACCCGGCGCGGGGCGCGGCCGGTGGTGCGCCGGAGCGGTCCGCCCCGGCGGCGACCGGGCGGTTCCCGGTGGTGATGTTCAGCCACGGGCTGGGCGCCCGGCCGGAGGACTACCAGCTGCTGCTCAGCCGCTGGGCGGCGGCCGGGTTCGTGGTGGCCGCGCCGCGGTTCCCACACACCGGCGCGGGCGGCGACGGCAACGTGCTCGACGTGCTCAACCAGCCGGCCGACGTGTCGTACGTGCTGACCCAGGTGCTCGCCCTCGACGCGAAGGCGGACGACCCGCTGCACGGCCGGCTGGACACCGAGCGGGTGGCCGCGGCCGGGCACAGCGCGGGCGGGGTGACCACCATCGGGCTGTTCACCGCGGGGCGGGACGAGCGACTCGACGCCGGCATCGTCTTCGCCGGTACGGCGCTCGGCGTCGGCACCGCCTTCGCGGGTGCGGCCGCCCCGCAGCTGTTCGTGCACGGCGAGGCCGACGAGGTGGTGAGCTACGCCTCCGGCAAGGCGGTCTACGACGCTGTGCCCTGGCCGAAGGCCCTGCTCAGCCTACCGAAGGGCGATCACGGCCGGGCCCTGCTGACCGACGGCGCGGCGCTGCGGGTGGTCGCCGACACCACCGTCGAGTTCCTGCGCTGGACCCTCTACGGCGACGCGGCGGCGAAGCGGCGCCTCCCCGCCGACGCCACCCGCGGCGGCCTGGCCACCCTCGACGACCACCTCTGAGGCACCCCGGCGCCGCCCTCGTCGGCGCGGCGCGGGCCCGCCCCGTCAGGCGGTGTGGTCGATGACGACCTTGCCGAAGACGTCGCCGGAGGCGAGGCGGGCGAACCCGTCCTCGATCCGGCTGAACGGCACCACGCTGTCGACCACCGGGCGCACCTCGTGCTCGGCGCAGAACGCCAGGAGCTCGGTGAGCTCGTCCGGGGTGCCCATCGAGGTGCCGAGGATCTCCAGCTGCATGGCGAAGACCCGGCGCAGGTTGACCTTGGGCTCGTGCCCGGCGGTGGCCCCGGAGACGACGATCCGGGCCATCGGCGCGGCGGACTTCAGCGAGTGGTCGAAGGTGGCGGCGCCGACCGTCTCGATCACCACGTCGACCCGCTCGGGCAGCCGGGCACCGGGTTCCACCGCGGTCGCCCCCAGCTCGGTGATCCGCTCCCGCTTGGCGGCGTCGCGGCTGGTCGCGTACACCCGCTTGCCGAGCGCGACGCCGAGCGCGACGGCCGCGGTGGCCACGCCGCCGCCGGCCCCCTGGACCAGCACCGACTCGCCGTCGGCGACCCGCCCCTTGGTGGTGAGCATCCGCCACGCGGTGAGCCAGGCCGTGGGCAGGCAGGCCGCGTCGGTCGCCGACAGGCCGGTGGGCAGCGGCAGCAGGTTCATCCGGGGTACGGCCACCCGCTCGGCGAAGGTGCCCGGGAAGTGCTCGGAGAGGATGGAGACCCCGCGCGGGTCACCGGGGGTGGGCACCACCGGGTAGATGACCACCTCGTTGCCGTCCGGGTCGGTGCCGACCGCGTCGCAGCCCAGGATCATCGGCAGTTGGTCGCCGCTGAGGCCCACCCCGCGCAGCGACCAGAGGTCGTGGTGGTTGAGCGAGCTGGCCCGCACCTGCACGGTGACCCAGTCCGGCTCGGGTCGGGTCGGCTCGGGACGGTCGCCGACGGTGAGCGCGGCGAGCGGGTTGTCGGCGTCGAAGGCGGAGGCATATGCGGCACGCATGATCGGCACGGTAACAAGCTGAGCGCTCGTTAAGAAGGGACCCTTCGGAGTGCAAAACGCCACAAGAGGGGCCCCTTCCCCCGATTCAGCGGCGGGCCACCCCGTCGCGGCGGGCCGCCTCGGCGACGGCCTCGGCGACCGCCGGCGCGACCCGCGGGTCCAGCGGGGACGGCACGATCGCCTCCGGGGTCAGCGACTCGGCGACCACCCCCGCGATGGCGTCGGCGGCGGCCACCTTCATCCCGTCGGTGATCCGGGTGGCCCCGGCGTCCAGCGCGCCCCGGAAGACGCCGGGGAAGGCGAGCACGTTGTTGATCTGGTTGGGGTAGTCGCTGCGCCCGGTGGCGACCACCGCGACGTGCCGGGCGGCCACCTCGGGGTGCACCTCGGGCGTGGGGTTGGCCAGCGCGAACACGATGCCGCCCGGGGCCATCCCGGCCACCGCCGCCTCGGGGATCTGCCCACCCGACACGCCGACCAGCACGTCCGCGCCGCGCAGCGCCTCGGCGATGCCGCCCTGCCGGCCGTCCGCGTTGGTCGTCTCGGCCAGCTCGGCCTTGGTCCCGGTCAGCTCGCGATGCCGGCCGAGGATGCCCTTGGAGTCGCAGACCACCACCTGGTCCGGGTTCACTCCCCCGGCGATCAGCATCCTGGTCACCGCGACGCCGGCCGCGCCGGCCCCGCTGACCGCCACCCGCAGGTCGCCCAGCTTGCGATTGAGCAGGGTGGCCGCGTTGCGCAGCGCGGCCAGCACCACGACCGCGGTGCCGTGCTGGTCGTCGTGGAAGACCGGGATCGGCAGCGCCTCGTCGAGCCGGCGCTCCACCTCGAAGCAGCGCGGGGCGCTGATGTCCTCGAGGTTGATCCCGCCGAACGACGGGGCGAGCGCCCGGACCGTCGCCACGATCTCGTCGACGTCCTGGGTGTCCAGGCAGATCGGCACGGCGTCCACGCCCCCGAACTGCTTGAACAGCACCGCCTTGCCCTCCATCACCGGCAGCGCCGCGCGCGGGCCGATGTTGCCCAGGCCCAGTACGGCGGAGCCGTCGGTGACCACGGCGACGGTGTGCGACACCCACGTGTAGTCGTCGACCAGGTCGGGGGCGGCGGCGATCGCCTCGCAGACCCGGGCCACCCCCGGGGTGTACGCGAGGGAGAGGTCCTCCCGGCTGGTCAGCGGCACGGTCGAGGCGACGGCCATCTTGCCGCCGAGGTGCAGCCGGAAGACGGGATCTGCGGGGTCCGGAGGGGACGAAGACATGGTGACTCCAGGATCTGTCGAGCAGACGGACCGGCCCGGCTCGGCGCGCGCGGTCAGCGGCCAGCGGGGCGGCGGTGCGGGGGGTCACCCGGGCACTTTCCGAGCATAGTGGCGCACCCGTCACCCGGGTGTGAGCGGGGTCATATCCACCGCCGCCGACCTTTGACCAGCCCCGGACGCGGCCAGTAGCGGGCCACCACCCGGCCCCGTACGTCCGCCACCCCGTACGCCCGGGAGTCGTCGGTGACCAGGTCGTTGTCGCCGCGTACCCACCAGCCGCCGTCCTGGGGACGGACGGCGCGCTTGACCACGAGCAGGTCGGGGCGGCTGCGGAAGACCGCGACCACCACGTCGCCGGGACGGATCGGCCGGCCGCCGGTACGCACCAGCACCGCGTCGCCGTGCCGCAGGGTCGGGGCCATGGACGGCCCGGTGACCAGCACCGGCGTCAACGGGCCGCGCAGGCCCCACGGATCGGATCCGTTCACCGCCCGCACCGGGTTTCACCTCCCGCCCGCCGGGGAGCATGTCCAGGAGTAATGTCGTCTTGGATCATCGCAAACATCCCATGGAGGACCCTGATGCGCCTTCCCCGCATCCTCACGCCCCGTGTGACCGTCAGTGCCCACTGTGACCTGCCGTGCGGCGTTTACGACCCGGCGCAGGCCCGGATCGAGGCCGAGTCGGTCAAAATGATCTGCGAGAAGTACCAGGCGAACACCGACCCGGAGTTCCGCACCCGGGCGATCCTGATCAAGGAGCAGCGGGCCGAGCTGGTCAAGCACCACCTCTGGGTGCTCTGGACCGACTACTTCAAGCCGGCGCACTTCGAGAAGTACCCGCACCTGCACCAGCTCTTCAACGAGGCCACCAAGCTCGCGGGCTCCGCCGGCGCCAAGGGTGCCACCGACCCGACCAAGGCCGACGAGCTGCTCTCGAAGATCGACGAGATCTCGAAGATCTTCTGGGAGACCAAGCAGGCGTGACCCCGCCGCTTCCGGCACCGACGATCCGGCCGGCACGTCCCGAGGACGTGCCGGCCGTCGTCGCGATGGTGCACGAACTCGCCGACTACGAGCGGGCCCCCGAGCAGTGCCACCTCACCGAGGAGCAGCTCACCGCCGCGCTATTCGCGCCCGCGCCGGCGCTCTTCGGCCACGTCGCGGTGGACCAGGCCGACCAGCCGATCGGCTTCGCCCTCTGGTTCCTCAACTTCTCCACCTGGGAGGGCGTGCACGGCATCTACCTGGAGGACCTGTTCGTCCGGCCGGCCGCCCGGGGCACCGGCGCCGGTCGCCTGCTGCTCGCCACCCTCGCCGCGATCTGTGTCGAGCGCGGCTACCGGCGGCTCGAGTGGTGGATGATCAACTGGAATCCGGCGGCCCGCTTCTACGCCGCCATCGGGGCGGCACCGATGGACGAGTGGGTCCCCTACCGGCTCGCCGGCACCGCGTTGCACGACCTCGCCGCGCAGGCGACGGCCGTCACATCCCCCGGCGGCTGACCGGGTAGAGTCCCGCACCAGGGGGATGAGGGTGACTCAACTGACCGGCCAGCCGACGAGCGATGACGTCGTGCACCTCACCGTGCCCGCCGACGGCGGGTATCTCGGCGTGCTCCGCACCGCCACGGCCGGCCTCGCGGCCCGGCTCCAGTTCGCCCTCGACGAAATCGAGGACCTGCGCATCGCGGTCGACGAGGCCTGCGCCATGCTGCTCGCCATCGCCACCCGCAACGCCGAGCTGGAGTGCCGGTTCGCGGTGACCGAGGACGCGCTCACCGTCGAGGTGACCGTGCCGACCGTCCGGGGCGCGACGCTGCCCTCCGAGTCGTCCTTCGCCTGGAAGGTGCTCACCGCGCTGACCACCGCGGCGTCCGCCCGGGCCGCCGACGGCCGGGCCACCATCTCCCTGCTGACCCGCCGCGCCTCCGGCTACTGACGGCCGCCGCCCCGGTCGGGGCCGAGTGACGGCGTCAGTGGAAGCCGAGCGCCCGGTTGGTCGGCGAGCTGAGCAGCAGCCCGGTGACCCCGAGACCGAGCGCCATCAGCGGCAGGCCCAGCCAGCCCAGCCCGCCCTGGATCATGTACCAGCCGACCGGCAGCAGCATGAGCTGGAGCACGATGGCGGGTGCCCGGGCACCGGACTTCCGGCGTACCAGCGCGCCGCCGAGGGCCCAGAGCGCGGCCGCCCCACCGAGCGCGAAGACCGTCACCAGCAGCGCCGAGGTCAGGTCGGTGGTGGGCGCGGTCAGGTCGGACCAGATCAGCCACACCGCGACCAGGCCGAGCGCCACCGCCTCGGCACGGAGCAGGTGTACCGCCCAGCGGAGCGGGGCGGGGACCGGGTCGGAGTCGATCGTCACGGCGCCACGATACCCGTGAGTAGGCGCGGTACAGTGCCGCCCATGCGGGCCGTCCTGGTGGTCAATCCGAAGGCCACCACCACCAGTGAACGCAGCCGTGACGTCCTGGTCCGGGCGCTGCGCAGCGAAGTCGACCTGTCGGTGCGGTACACCCGCAGGCGGGGCCACGCCGTGGACCTGGCCCGGGAGGCCGCCGCGGAGGGCGTCGACCTGGTGGTCACGCTGGGCGGCGACGGCACGGTCAACGAGGTGGTGAACGGCCTGATGACGGCCGAGCCGCCGACGTTCCGGACCGGGGGCACGCCGGCGGAGCGGCTGCCGGCGCTGGCGACCGTGCCCGGCGGCTCGACCAACGTCTTCGCCCGCGCGCTCGGCCTGCCCCGGGAGTGGCCCGACGGGACCAGCATGATCCTGGAGGGGCTGCGCCTGGGCCGGTCCCGGACGATCGGCCTGGGTCGGGCGGACGACCGCTACTTCACCTTCTGCGCCGGCTTCGGCATCGACGCCGCGGTGATCCACCGGGTGGAGCGGGCCCGCAAGCGGGGCCGGGTCTCGACGCCGGCGCTCTATCTCCGGTCGACGGTCAGCCAGTACTTCCTGGCCTCCGACCGGCGCCATCCCAGCATCACCCTGGAGCGGCCGGGCGAGACCGCCGAGGCCGAACTGGGCACGGTCATCGTCCAGAACACGGCGCCCTGGACGTACCTGGGCGAGCGCGAGATCAACCCGAACCCGCAGGCGTCCTTCGACCTCGGCCTGGACGTGCTGGCGATGCGGCAACTGCGCGTCGTCAGCACGGCACGTACGGTGACCCAGTTCTTCTCCCGTACGCCCGACCCGCACGGCCGCCGGGTGCTCCGGCTGCACGACGTGGCGGAGTTCACCCTGCTCTCGGCCCGACCGCTGGCCTTCCAGCTGGACGGGGACTACCTGGGCGAGCGAGAGAAAGTTAGATTCGCATCCATTCCGGCCGCACTGAGAGTAATCTGCTAGGTCTCGGGTACTGCCGTCGGTTGACCGGGTGACCCACCGCACTCCCGTGGTGGGCGATTGCTCCAGTCGCGGCGCGGCGTCGGACACGCCGAGTTGGGGTTGTCGGCGACGGCTTCAGGTCGGTGGCGCAGACGCGCCGAGCTGGGGTCGGCGCAAGCCACACCGACGAAAGGTGCCGGAAATGTCAGCAATGTCACGCAGACCGTACTATATTGATCCTCGACTGTGGTACGCCGGGTAACCAGAGCGCTCTGAAACCCGGACAAAAGGGTGGTGAGTCCGCTCACTGTTCGGAGTTTTTCCGAGCGGCACCCTTGACATCGCCGCAGTTCGTGAAAGTATTCACAAGCGAACTTGTGTTACCGGGACATTGCCTGGATATGCTCGGCAGGTTGAGCTGTTCCAGCAGGTCCCGGGGCCCGCAGCCTGCTCACGCACTGCCGAATTGGTGGATGCTGACCGTCACCAGTCGGCAATGCGGACGCATATAGGAAAAGCAACGAAGCGTTATCTGGCCCCCACTTAAGAATGAGGAGTGTTGCCGCCATGGACTGGCGCCACGATGCCGTCTGCCGCGACGAGGACCCGGAGCTGTTCTTCCCGATCGGGACGTCCGGTCCGGCCCTCCTGCAGGTGGAGCAGGCCAAGGCCGTCTGCCGGCGCTGCCCGGTGACCGACCAGTGCCTGCAGTGGGCGCTGGAGTCCGGTCAGGACGCCGGCGTCTGGGGCGGGATGAGCGAGGAGGAGCGCCGCGCGGTGAAGCGCCGCGGCGGTCTCCGGGTGCTGCGCGCTCACTCCGCCTGATCGCACGCACAGCACGCCCCGGCCGGGTCCACCCGCCGGGGCGTCTTGCTGCCACCCCCGCCCGGCGGCCCACCACGCCACGTCGATCATGAGATTGCCGACGATGTGGACCAACCTCATGATCATCCGAGCCGGGCGGCGTCAGCCGAGCTGGGCGGCGGCGCGGCGGAGGACCAGGTCGGCCAGGTCGGGGGCGTCGGTGAGCGGCGCGGCGACGGCGACCGCTCCGGCGTTCCGCGCGGCGGCGAGCACACCGTCGTGGAACAGGCCCGGCGCCAGGAAGTAGGCGGCCACCCCGACCCGGCGAGCCCCGCCCGCCCGCAGCTTCGCCACCGCGACGCCGACCGCCGGGGGCGCCGCCGAGGCGTACGACACGCGACAGGGAACACCCAGGCCGGCGCCAAGCGCCGCGGCCACCCGGCCCACCGAGCCGCGCGCCCGGGGATCCCGGGTACCCGCGGCCGCCAGTACCAGGGCGTCGTACCCGCCCGGCCCCGCCTCGGCCAGCCGGTGGCGCAGCCCGGCCAGCAGCCCGCCGTCCACCCGTCCGACGGCCGGTCCGAGCACGTCGGCGACCCGTACGTCGATCGGCGGTCCGTCCGCGCGCGCGGCGGCGACGGCCGCCGGGATGTCGACCTTCCGGTGGTACGCGGCGGTCAGCAGCAGCGGCACCAGCACCGCCCGGGGGTGCCCGGCGGCGGCGAGTTCCCGCAGCACCGCGGTCGGCCCGGGCTCGGTGTGGTCCAGCCAGCTCGGCAGCACCGTGCTGCCGGGCCGGGCGGCCGCCACGGCGCGGGCCAGCGCCCGGGTCGCCTCGGCCGCCCGCGGGTCACGACTGCCGTGGGCGACCAGCACCACCGGCGGATCGGCCGTCAGGTGTGCAGCCCGCACTCGGTCTTCTCGAACATCGCCCACCGGCCGGCCCGCGGGTCCTCCCCCGCCCTCGTCCGCCGGGTGCACGGCCAGCAGCCGATCGAGCCGTAGCCGCGGCCGAACAGCTCGTTGACCGGGATGTCGTACCGCGCCACGTAGGCGTCCACGTCGCGCTGCGTCCAGGCGGCGATCGGGTTCACCTTGACCTTGCCGCGCCGGGCGTCGAAGGCCACCACCGGGGTGTTGGCCCGGGTCGGCGACTCGTCCCGGCGCAGCCCCGCGGCCCAGGCGTCGTATCCGGTCAGCGCCCGCTCCAGCGGCTCGACCTTGCGCAGCTGGCAGCAGTCGTCGGGGGAGCGGTTGAACAGCCGGGGGCCGTACTGGCCGTCCTGCTGGCCGACGGTCATCCGGGGCCCGATCGACCGGACGTTCACCGGCAGCCGCCGGGCCACCTCGTCGCGGACCCGGAGCGTCTCCGGAAAGTGCAGGCCGGTGTCCAGGAAGACCACGTCGACACCGGGGGCGACCCGGGACACCAGGTGGGCCAGCACGCCGTCCGCCATCGAGCTGGTCACGCAGAACCGGTCGCCGAAGATCTCGGCGGCCCAGCGGGCGATCTCCAGCGCGGGGGCGTCCGCCAGCTCCCGGCCGGCCTCCTCGGCCAGCGCGCGCAGCTCCTCGGGGTCGCGCCGCCCGGGATCGGCGGCGGTCGGGCCGCCGGCCCCGACCAGGCCCAGGTTGGCGGCGGAGACCAGGCCGGTCATCGGGTCACCGCCCGGCCGAGCAGGCCGGTGAACTTGACCGTGAAGACCCGCGCGCAGGCGTGGCACTCCCAGGCGCCGTGCCCGGCCTCGCTCGGCCGCAGGTCCTCCTCCCCGCAGTACGGGCAGTACAGCGGCGCGGAACGGGTCTCACTCACCGCGCCACCTCGCTCCGCTCGGCGCCACGATGAGTCACCGGGACGCTGAACTGGCTGATTCGCTCGCTGCGCTCGCTCATCGGAGTTCCTCCTCGTCGACCCTGATCACCCAGTTGGCGAACGTCTCGCCCGCGGTCCGGCCGGCCAGGTAGCGGCGGGCCAGGCGTTCCACGTACTCCGGAAGCTCGTCGGCGGTGGTCTTCAGGCCGCGCAGCTTGCGGCCGAAGCCGGCGGTCTGCCCCTGCGCCATGCCGAGGCCGCCGCCGAGGTGCACCTGGAAGCCCTCCACCTGCCGGCCGTCCGGGCCCACCACCAGCTGGCCCTTGAGCCCGATGTCGGCCACCTGGGTGCGGGCGCACGCGTTCGGGCAGCCGTTGAGGTGGATGGAGATGTCGGCGTCGAAGTCGCGCAACCGCTCCTCCAGCCGGGCCACCAGCTCCTCGCCGCGCCGCTTCGTCTCGACGATGGCGAGCTTGCAGAACTCGATGCCGGTGCAGGCCATGGTGCCGCGCCGCCAGGCCGACGGCCGGGCCTCCAGGCCGATCCGGCGCAGCTCCGCCACCAGCGAGTCGGTCCGCTCCGGCGCCACGTCCAGCACCAGCAGCTTCTGGTACGGGGTGAGCCGCACCCGGTCGCTGCCGTGCGCCTCGACCACGTCGGCGAGCCGGGCGAGCTGCGGGCCGGAAACCCGACCCACCACCGGGGCGGCGCCGACGTAGTTGCGACCGTCGCGCTGCGGGTGCACGCCGATGTGGTCGACCGGCTTCGCCGGCAGCTCCGCGGCCGGGCCGTCGAGCAGGGTCCGGCCCAGGTACTCCTTCTCCAGCACCTCGCGGAAGCGCTCCACGCCCCAGTCGGCCAGCAGGAACTTCAGCCGCGCCCGGTTACGCAACCGCCGGTAGCCGTAGTCGCGGAAGATGCCGACCACGCCGGCCCAGACGTCCGGCACCTCGGCCAGCGGCACCCAGACGCCGAGGCGCTTGGCCAGCATCGGGTTGGTGGACAGGCCGCCGCCGACCCAGAGGTCGAAGCCGGGACCGTACTCCGGGTGCGTCACCCCGAGGAAGGCGATGTCGTTCGCCTCGTACGGGGTGTCGACCAGCCAGGAGATGGAGGTCTTGAACTTGCGGGGCAGGTTGGAGAATCGCTTGTCGCCGACGTACCGGCGGACGATCTCATCGATCGCCGGGGTCGGGTCGACAACCTCCTCCTGGGCCACCCCGGCGACCGGGCTGCCGAGCACGACCCGGGGGCAGTCGCCGCACGCCTCGGTGGTCTGCAGACCCACCTCCTCCAGGCGGCGCCAGATCTCCGGCACGTCCTCCACCCGGATCCAGTGGAACTGGATGTTCTGCCGGTCGGTGATGTCGGCGGTGTCCCGGGCGAACTCGCGGGAGATGCCGGCGACGACCCGGAGCTGCGCCAGGTTGAGTTCGCCGCCGTCCACCCGGACCCGGAGCATGAAGAACTCGTCCTCCAGTTCGTGCGGCTCCAGCACGGCCGTACGCCCGCCGTCGATGCCCGCCTTGCGCTGGGTGTAGAGCCCCCACCAACGGAACCGGCCGCGCAGGTCCTGCGGGTCGATGGACGCGAACCCCCGGTGGGCGTAGATGTTCTCGATCCGGGCCCGCACGTTCAGCGGGTCGTCGTCCTTCTTGATCCGCTCGTTGGCGTTGAGCGGCTCGCGGTGCCCGAGCGCCCACTGTCCCTCGCCACGGGCACGGCGCGGTGCCCGCGTGGCGGGTGGGTTGTCGGAGCGGGTGGGGGTGCTGCTGACCGCCATCGCGGCGTCCTCCGTTGTCTGCTGTGCCTGGGTACGCAAACGCGACGGCCGGCCCTAGCAAGGGCCGTGGACGGCGATGTCGATGACGGCCGGCGCGGAAGCGCGCCCGAGACGGATGGGTCGGGCGTCGTCAGTAGGCCGGACAGATCGCGCTGCGCACGCGGCCGTAATCGACGTGGCGACGGGCCACGAAGCGGCGGACGACAGCGGCGGTCATGGGCCATATGCTCCCACAACCCCGGATGACCAGCCAACGTCCGAGTGTGTGATCCCACATCACGGGCATCGACGGTGATCCACTGTCGCGCCGTACCGCTCACCGGGTGGCCGCACCGCGAATCGGCGGACCCATGACGCGCACCTGTGTGACGCTGCGACAGGTGACCACCCGTGCGTCGCCCACCCCGGCCGGGACCACCGGTGAGCGCCCGACGTGGTGGGTCATGGTGGCGCCCGCGCTGCTCACGCTGGCGGTCACCCTCGCCGGAATCGGGCACGCGCAGCCGTGGCGGGACGAGCTGGCCACCTGGAGCGCCGCCACCCGTCCGGTCGGCGACCTGGCCCGGCTGGCCGGCACCATCGACGCCGCGACCGGGCCGTACTACCTGTTGATGCATGGTTGGACGGCGCTGGCCGGGGCCTCACCGACCGCGCTGCGGCTGCCGTCCGCGCTCGCCATGGCCGGGGCCGCCGCGCTCACCGCCCGGCTCGGCGAACGGCTGCTCACCGCCCGGGTGGGGCTGCTCGCCGGGCTGCTCTTCGCCGTCCTGCCGAGCACCTCCCGGTACGGCCAGGAGGCCCGCCCGTACGCCCTCGCCAGTTTCCTCGCCGCGCTCGGCACGCTGCTGCTGGTCGAGGCGCTGCGCCGGCCGACCTGGCGACGCTGGACCGGGTACGCCCTGGCCGTCGCCGCCCTGGGCCTGACCCACCTGATCGCCCTCACCCTGCTCGCCGCGCACGGGCTCGTGGTGCTGCTCGCCGCGGGGCGGGGCCCGGCGGCGGCCGGCCTCCGGGACCCGGCGAGCACGCACGCACCCGGGGACCGGGCCGGCGCCGGCGCGACCGCCAACCAGGCGGACGACCGTGCCACCAGCGCCCAGGCGGACGGCCGCGCGATCAGCGGGCAGGCCGGCGGCCACGCGATCGGCGGGCGGCCGGTGGGCAGGCCGACGGCCGCCGACCGGGGTGCTGGGCCGGCGGACGAGCGCCGGCCGGCTCCCCGAACCAGCTCCGGCCCTGCGCCACCCGGCGGGTCGGCTGCCGGGCCGGCCTGGCGGTGGGTGGTCGCCTTGCTACCAGCCGTCGTGCTGGTCACGCCGTTGGTGCTGCTCGCCGGGGGTCAGCGGTCCCGGCAGCTCGACTGGGTGCACCTGGCCCGCCCGGGCGACCTGGCGGCGCTGCCCGGTGGGCTGGCGCAGAGCGGGGTGGTGGGTGGGCTGCTGGTCGGCCTCGCCGCGCTCGGCGCGGGGCGGCTCGGCCGGCGGGCCCTGCTGCCCGGCGCGGTGGTCCTGCTGCCCGTGCTGCTGCTCTTCGCCGCCGGGGCGCTCGTGCCGCTCTGGGTGACCCGGTACCTGGTCTTCACCGTGCCGTTCACCTGCCTGCTGGCCGGGGCGGCGCTGGCCGGCGTACGGCTGGCGCCGGCGCTCGCCGTGGTGACCCTGGCCGGGGTGCTCGGCCTGCCCGACCAGGCGGCGCTGCGCCGCACCCACGAGTGGCCGCGCACCGCCCCCGTCGACTACCGGGGTGCGGCCCGGATCATCGCCGACCACGAGCAGCCGGGCGACGCGATCGTGTACTCGCCCCGGGAGAGCTGGCTCTTCCTCGACCTGGGCATGGCGTACCACCTGGGAGCGCGGCGACCCCGCGACGTGCTGGTGGGCCGCGACCAGCGGCAGCGCGCGGACCTCTGGGCCAGCGAGTGCGACCGGCCGGCGGAGTGCCTGGCCGGGGTACGGCGACTCTGGCTGGTGGTGTCCGGCCGGCGGACCGATCCCGTGGCCGCGGTGCCCGGCCCCAAGGGGGCGGCCCTACGGGACGGCTTCACCGTCCAACAGGTGTGGCCCCGCCCCGGCATCACGGTCGCCCTCCTCACCCGCTGACCGCCGCCCGCAGGCGCAGCGCGGGGACGCGGGGTCAGGCGGTGAGGCGGTCGGTGGTGCCGCGGGGCAGGGGGACGACCAGCACGGCCTCGGTGCCGCCGGTGGCGCCGTTGCGCAGTTCGATGGTGCCGCGCAGCTCGCCGGTGACCAGGGCCCGGACGATCTGGAGGCCGAGGTTGCCGCCGCGCTCGGCGTCGAACTGCTCGGGCAGGCCGCGCCCGTTGTCGGTGACGGAGACGTGCAGCTGCTTGCGGAACCGGTGCGCGGAGACCACCACCTCGGGCTCCACCCCGTCCCGCGGGCCGGCGGCACTCTCCTCGCCGGCCGGCGGGAAGCCGTGCTCGACGGCGTTGAGCAGCAGCTCGTTGAGGATCATCACCAGCGAGGTGGCGATCTCGGCGGGCAGTACGCCGAAGCTGCCCTGCCGGCGCATGCCGACGGTCACCTCGGTGGCCGCGACCTCGGTGGCCGCGCTGGCCACCCGGTCCACGATCCCGTCGAACTCGACCGCCTCGTCGCTGGACAGGGAGAGGGTCTCGTGGACCAGCGCGATCGAGGCGACCCGACGTACCGACTCCTCCAGGGCGACCCGGGCCTCGGGCATGCCGACCCGGCGGGCCTGGAGGCGGAGCAGCGCGGCGACGGTCTGCAGGTTGTTCTTCACCCGGTGGTGGATCTCCCGGATGGTGGCGTCCTTGGTGATCAGGGCGCGATCGCGGCGGCGTACCTCGGTGATGTCGCGGACCAGCACCAGCGCGCCGATCGGCACGCCGGCCGGCATCAGCGGCAGCGCGCGGGTGAGCATGGTGGCGCCGCGGGCGTCGATCTCCCGCCGGGGCGGGGCCTCGCCACGCAGCGCGGCCAGCACCGCGTTGCCGGCGTCGGTGCCTTCCAGCGGGTCGCCGGCCAACCGGCGGTGCAGCTTGGCCAGGTCCTCCCCCACCAGGTGGGAGGCGTAGCCCAACCGGCGGTACGCGGACTGCGCGTTCGGGCTGGCGTAGGTGACCTGCCCGTTGGCGTCGAGCCGGACCAGCCCGTCGCCGACCCGCGGCGCCGAGGTGGTCTCGCCCGGGTGCCGGGGCGGCGGGAAGGTGCCGTCGGCGATCATCTGGGCCAGGTCGTCCGCGGTGGTCAGGTAGTTCAGTTCGAGCTGGCTGGGCGTGCGCGCGGTGGAGAGGTTGGTGTCCCGGCCGACCACGGCGATGACCTCGCCGGACTCCCCGTCGGCGGTCCGCAGCCGCACCGGGATGGCCTCGTGCCGGGCGGGCACGTCGCCGTACCAGACCGGGTCGCCCTCCCGCCAGATCCGGCCCTGGCGGTGGGCCACCTCCAGGTGCGCCACCTCCGGCCCGCCGACGATCCGCCCGACCTGGTCGTCGAGGTACGCGGTCGGGGCGGTCGTGGGCCGGACCTGGGCCACGCAGAGGAACGTGCCGTCGCCGTCCACCGGCACCCAGAGCAGCAGGTCGGCGAAGGACAGGTCGGAGAGGAGCTGCCAGTCGCCGGCGATCCGGTGCAGGTGGTCGATGTCGGTCGGCCGGAGCTGGGTGTGCTCCTCGGCGAGGTCGCGCAGGGTGGACACGCTGACCAGCGTGCCACGCCGGGCGTCACATCGTCGCGGTGACCTTTTTCAACCCGCGCGGAGCGTCCGGATCCTCGCCCCGGGCCAGGGCCAGGGCCAGGGCGAGCCGCTGCAGCGGGAGAATGTCCAGCAGCGGGGCGTACCGCTCGTCAACCTCGGGCACGGCCATCCGGGCGGTCACCTCGACGTCGGCGGAGCCGACCACCACCACGTCGGCGCGGCGCTCCCCGAGCCGGGGCAGCACCTCGCGCATCGACTCGCCGCCGGGGCCCGAGCCGACCACGGCGAGCACCGGCACGTCCGGGTCGGTCATGGCGAGCGGGCCGTGCAGCAGGTCGGCGCCGGAGAAGGCGAGCGCCGGCAGGTAGGACGTCTCCATCAGCTTGAGCGCGGCCTCCCGGGCCGTCGGGTACGCGTATCCCCGGCCGGTGGTGACCAGCTGAGCGGCGAACCGGTAGCGCGGCGCGAGCTGCGCCGGGGTGGCGTCGGACAGGGTGCGTTCGGCCAGCTCGGGCAGGCGGGCGAGGGCCGCCCGCTCCTCGGCGGGGAGCGTGCCGTCGCCGGCGCGTACCCCCTCGATCAGCATGAGCAGCGCGAGCAGCTCGGCGGTGTACGTCTTGGTCGCGGCGACCGCCCGCTCGTGCCCGGCGGCGATGTCCACGCTCAGCTCGGCGGTGCCGGCCAGCGGCGAGTCGGGGTTGTTGGTGACGGCGAGGGTGAGCGCGCCCGAGGCGCGGGCCACCCGCAGCACCTCGGCCAGGTCGGGCGAGCCGCCGCTCTGGCTCACCCCGACCACGAGGGCGTCGGACAGGTCCGGCCGGGCGCCGAAGACGGTGATCGCGCTCGGCGAGGCGAGGCCGGCGGGGAGGCCGAGCCGGATCTCGCTCAGGTACGCGGCATACAGCGCCGCGTGGTCGGAGGTGCCCCGGGCGGTGAAGACCACGTGGCGGGGCCGGCGCTCGGCGATCACCGCCGCGACCCGGGCGATCGCCCCGGCGTGCTCGGCGGAGAGCAGGCGGTCGTAACCAGCCGGCTGCTCCTCGATGTCGGCGGCCATGCCAGCCCCTGGACGCGTCACGGAAGCCCCCTTCTGCGCGATTGCCGCGCGATCCGTGCTCAGTCTTGCATCTTTCGGCTGTAACGAGCAACGGAACGCGCAGTAGTGCGCAGTAGATCACCAGATGGACCGGTGATCGCCTAGGCTTGCCCGGCTGGTGGACGGACCATCGAGAGGACGACGTGCCCGAGGACGACCCCGCGCTCGCCGCGGAGGAGGAGCTCACGCTGGCCCGGCTGGCGCTGGCCGACGGAGACCTCCCGCACGCCGCGGACCACGTCGCCGCCGCCCTCGTCCGGGCCCCGACGCTGCCCGAGGTGCACGAGACCCTCGCCCGGGTGGCCGCGGCCAGCGGCGGCGACCTGGAACTCTTCCCCCTCGGGCACCACGCCTTCGTCGGCGCGGTGGTGGCCCGCGCCCACCTGCTCGCCGCCGCTGGGCGCCCCGCCGAGGGGCTCGACCTGCTGGCCGCCGCGACCGGCTACGCGCCCGGCGCCGACTGGGCCGGGGTGCCCTGGGTGACCGCCCCCGACCTGCCCGAACGGCTCGATCCCGAACGCGCCGCCCGGATCCTCATGCAGATCTGCGCGGCGGTGCCCGACCCGGCCCCCCGCCGCCTCCGCGACCCGCTGCGGCCGTACCTCGTGCTGGCCCGCAACGCGGTCACCGTGCATCCCGGGCACGCGCTGCTGCTGGGCGCGGCGTCCGCGCTGGCCCGGCGCGTCGGCGAGGTCGCCCTCGCGGTCACCTGGGCCGCCCGAGGGGTACGCGCGGAGCCCACCAAACTCGGCGAGGTGTGGCTCGGGTACGCCTACCGCAGCGCCGGCCGGACCCGGGACGCGCTCGCGGCGCTCGGCCGGGCGGTCGCACTCGACCCCGACGACCTCGCCGTGTACGCCGACATCGCCGGCACCCTGGCCGACAACGGCCGGCTCGACGAGGCGCTGGACTGGATCGACCGGGCGCTCACCCGGGACCCGACGTTCGACTGCGCGGTGCACACCGCGCACCGGCTGCGCTTCCAGCGCGACGGGGACGTCGCCCACCTGGTCGCCCTCGCCGACTTCGTCCGCGACCACCCCGACGACACCCACGAGCACGGCGACCTGGCCGAGTGCTGCCGCAGCCGCCCCTGGCTCGGTCAGGTGACCCCGGCCGGCGGGCCGGTGCTGGACGCGCTGCGGCAGGCCCTCGCCGCCGAGGGCGCCGCCCGGGTCGCCGTACGCCTCGACGCGCTCGAACCGCCGAGCGCCATGCGGACCGCGGCGGCGGCCGCGCCGGGGCTGGACGTGGAGGTGGTCGCCGTCGTCGGCCCGGACCCGCGGGAACCCCGTCGGGCCACCACCTGCCAGCTCTGGCGCTACGAGGGGACGATCGCCGCGCCCACCCTGCCCACCCCGTCGGCCGAGGCGGCGGAGCGGATCCGGCAGCTCGCCCACCCGGCCTGGCCGCACCCGCCGGCCGCGTACGACGCGGCGGTCGCACTGGCCACCCTGGACGTCGCCGACCTGCTCGGTCTGCTGGTGCATCCGCCCGAGCCGCCGGCCACCGCGCTGGGCCGGGTGCTCGCCGGTCAGGACCCGTCCCTCTGGGTACGCTGCGTGCAGGTCTGGGCCTGCCTCGGGCTGCTGCACCACCGCACCGACGAACCGTGGGCGGAGTCGACCCGCCGCCGGGTGCTGGTGGAGCTGGTCTGGGGGGTGGAGGACTGGATCACCGAGGCGGCGCTGTTCGCCCTGGTCACCGCCGCCTGGGTCGACCCCTCCGTACGCCCCGACGTGGCCGCCGTGGTGGCCGAGCGGATCGCCGACGTGGCGGCCGTGGCCCGCGAGCGGCGGGTGCCGATCGCCGCCTCGCTGGCCCACCTGGCGCTGGCCACCCCCGACCTGGACCCGGCCACCCGCGACCTGGCCCGCGAGCTGACCGCTGGCCCCGTCGACGCACCCCGCTCGGGTCTGTTCGGGCGCCTGTGGCACCGCCTCGCCGCCCTCTTCCGCCGCCCCTGACCCGCGCCCCCGGGCAGCCCCGCCCCGCCCCGCCGCCCGGCCCGCCGCCCGGCCGGCTGGCCCTCGGCAAGATCCACACCGGATCGCCGACCTGGCGTGATCAACCCGCCCCGGATGCCCCCATTTCGCCGAGCCGGAGTGGATCAAGGCGACCTGTCCGCCACATCGCCGAACCGGCGCGATCAGCCCACTCTCGGCCGGGGAAACTCGAGTCGATCAAGCACGGCGCCCCCGCCACACCGCCGACCTGGAGTCGATCAAGCGGGGCGACCGGGCCACGTCGGCAACGCGGAGACGCGGCGCGGCCACGCCGTACCCCGGGAAGGGTCGGCGTGGCCGCGGAGCGTGCGTCAGGCGACGGGGGCCTTGCCGAGGGCGGCCTCGGCCTCGCCCTCGGGGGTCGCGGCCGGGCGCGCGTCGTTCGACGAGCGGAGCGGGACCTCCTTGATGAACCAGGCGAGCACCGGCACCGCGACGGTGATGAACACCGCCCAGAAGAAGACGTGCGAGATGGCGTCGGAGAGCGTGCCGAGGACGAGCTCCCGCATCGGTCCGGTGAGCTGCTTCAGCTTCTCCAGGTCCATGGCACCGCCCTCGCCACCCTGCCCGCCGGCGAACGCGGGACCGGCGGCCGAGTCGGCGAGCCGGTTCGCGAAGATCGCGCCGAACAGCGCGACGCCGAACGAACCGCCGATCGAGCGGAAGAAGGTGGCCGCCCCGCTCGCCGCGCCCAGGTCCTTCTGCTCCACGCTGTTCTGCGCGATCAGCATCGTGGTCTGCATGAGGAAGCCCATGCCGACGCCGAGCACGATCATGTAGAGCGAGGACTCGACCTTGCTGGTGCCGAGGTCGAGCAGGGTCAGCAGGCCCATGCCGGCGGCCATCACGACGCCGCCGACGATCGGGAAGGCGCGGTAGCGACCGGTCTTGGTGATGACCCGGCCGACCACCAGCGAGACCACGAGCATCCCGAACATCAGCGGGAGCAGCAGCAGGCCGCTGTTGGTGGCCGAGGCGCCCTGCACGGTCTGCTGGTAGAGCGGCAGGAAGTTCATCGAGCCGAACATCGCGAAGCCGAGCAGGAAGCCGATCACCGAGATGAGGGCGAAGTTCCGGTTGGCGAAGAGCCCGAGCGGCAGGATCGGCTCGGGCGCTCGCCGCTCGACGAGGCCGAAGGCCGCCAGGGTCACCGCGGCGAGGGCGGCGAGGCCGAGGATCTGCGGGGACACCCAGTCGTACTCGTTGCCGCCCCAGGTGGTGACCAGGACGATCGCGGTGATGCCGACGGAGAGCAGCGCGGCGCCCAGCCAGTCGATCTTGTGTTCGGTGCGGTACTTCGGCAGGTGCATGGTGGTGGCCAGCACCAGCAGCGCGACGCCGCCGAGCGGCAGGTTGACGTAGAACGCCCAGCGCCAGGAGAGGTGGTCGGTGATGAAGCCGCCGACCAACGGGCCGGCCACCATGGCGACGGCCATGATGGCGGCGATCATGCCCTGGTAACGGCCCCGCTCGCGGGGCGGCACCAGGTCACCGATGATCGCCATTACGCCGACCATCAGGCCACCGGCGCCGAGACCCTGGACGGCCCGGAACGCGATCAGCTCGATCATGCCGTCGTTGACGCCGCCCAGCAGGCTCGAGCCGGACATGCCGCACAGCGCCGAGCCGACCAGGAAGATGACCACCGAGGTCAGGAAGACGGCCTTGCGGCCGTAGAGGTCGCCGAGCTTGCCCCAGATCGGGGTGGAGACCGTGGTGCCCAGCACGTACGCGGTGACCACCCAGGTGAAGTGGTCGGCCCCGCCGAACTCGAAGACGATCCGCGGCAGCGCGGTGCTGACGATCATGTTGTCGAGCATCGCGAGCATCATCGCGATCATCAGGCCGAACAGCACGACCCGGACATTGGGTCGCGCGACCGCCTGGGCTGGTTGACTCATGGGTAAGCTCCCCCGAAGATTTGTGACCGACTTACTTGCCGCCCGGCTGGTTACCTTACTAGCCGCACGGTAAGTTGGTGGTCGGAAAACCGTCAAGCGAGATAGGTGGTAAGGGTGAGGGAGAGCACAGGCGGCACGCGGGAACGCATCCAGGCCGTCGCGCTGGAGCTCTTCACCGAGCAGGGGTACGAGAAGACCTCGCTACGGGAGATCGCCGAGCGGCTGGGCGTGACCAAGGCCGCACTCTACTACCACTTCAAGAGCAAGGACGAGATCGTCAACAGCTTCGTCGAGGACCGGCTGCGCCGGATGGACGAGCTGATCGAGTGGGCGCAAACCCAGCCCGCCACCCTGGCCACCCGCCGTGCGCTCATCGCCAAGTACGCGGACACCATGTTCAGCAGCGAACTGCCGTCGGTGATGCGGTTCTTCGAGCAGAACCAGACCGTGCTGAAGAGCCTCAGCGCCGGGATGCAGATGCGGGACCGGATGCTGCGGCTGGCCAACGAGCTGTGCCGGGGCGACGAATCGCCGCAGGCCCAGCTCCGCGCCGCGCTGACCCTGTTCGCCGTGCACACCAGCTGGTTCGCGATCCGCGCCCCGCACATCACCGAGGACGAGCGCAAGAAGATCGCCCTGGACGTGGCCGACGAGCTGCTGGCGAAGATCGCCGACGCCGGCTGACCGGACGGGTGGCCGCCGTGCCTTCCGGGGCGCCTCGGCGGCGGCCTCCGGGTCAGCCGCGCGGGGGCAGCTCCAGGCGCAGGCCCAGCAGCTCGACGCCGGGCAGCGGCGACCAGTCCTTCTCCGGCACCCGGACGAACCCGAGCCGCTCGTAGAGCCGGTGCGCGGTTGCGGCCATGCCGGCGCGTACGCAGATCACCAGGGCGGTGCAGCCGAGGTCGGTGGCCCGCGCCACGCAGGCCCGGACCAGGGCCACGCCGGCGCCCCGGCCCTGCGCGGCCGGGTCGACCGCGAGCATCCGGAACTCGGCCTCGCCGGGACCGGAGAGTTCGGCGTACGGGGAGCCGGGCAGCACGAACGTCACCGAACCGAGCGCCTCGCCGGTGGCCTCGTCGACGGCGAGCAGCACCTCGCCAGTCTCCGCCCGGGTGGCCACGTCGGCGAGCACCACGCCGTAGCCGTGCTCGCCCTTGAGCTGGCCGTCCGCCTCGTAGGCGGCGACCGTCAGGCGCGCCACCGCCGGGTATTCGGCCGGCTCCGCCCGGCGGACCAGGACGCCGCTCAACCGATCACCGCGATCAGGTCGCCGTCCTGCACGACGTCACCCTCGTTGACCGCGATCTGCTGCACGACGCCGTCGGACTCGGCGACCACCGGGATCTCCATCTTCATCGACTCCAGGATCACCAGCGTGTCCCCTTCGGACACGGTGTCCCCGGCCGACGCGACGACCTTCCAGACGTTCGCCACCATCTCGGCGCGGATCTCCTCGGCCATCTCCGGGCCCTCCCTCTCCACCGCTGTTCTGCGAACGGTATCCAATCATGACCCGGCCCCGGATCGGGGCGGCGTGCCCGGGCCGCCCCCTCCAGACCCGCGCGACCGCCGACGGCACTAGCATCAGCGGGTCGGTCTCCGGCGCCCGGAGCACCGGCACGACGACCTCCGCCGCGCTCGCCGCGGCCGGACCGTGACCAGCACAAGGAGGCAGAGCATGGCGAAGAAGGCCCGCAAGAAGAAGGCCCGCAAGAAGAGCGGCGCGAACCACGGCAAGCGCCCCAACTCCTGATCGTCGGCGTACGCCGGATCAGCGACGTACCGGCCGTGGTGGCCGGACACAGCGGTGGCCCGGGTCCGTTCGGACCCGGGCCACCGATGTCTTCAACTCGTCGCGCGATGCTCAGTCGGCGAGCTCGCGGGACTCGGTGGTCTCGAAGACCACCAGCTCGGTCAGGCGGGCCCGCAGCCGCTCGCGCAGCTGATCCGGCGCGGTCTCGTTGCCGCAGCAGCGGGCGACCAGCGCCTTCACCTCCTGCTCGATGCCGTACTCGCGCAGGCACGGCCCGCACTCGTCGAGGTGGGTCCGGATCAGGACGCGCCGCTCCTCGGCACACTCCAGGTCCAGGTAGAGGTAGACCTCCGCGAGCACTTCGCGGCAGTCCGTCTCATGCGGCTCTCCACAGCTCACGGTCACACCTCCCGGCCGGCAGCGGCGGTCGAACCCTTCGACGGCGCGGCGGTGAACCCCCGCTCCGCCGCGTACTGCTCGAGCAGCTTGCGCAGATTACGTCGGCCGCGGTGCAGCCGCGACATCACGGTGCCGATCGGAGTGCCCATGATGTCGGCGACCTCCTTGTAGGAGAAGCCCTCGACGTCGGTCAGGTAGACCGCCAGGCGGAACTCCTCCGGCAACTGCTGGAGGGCCTCCTTGACGTCGCTGTCCGGCAGCCGGTCGAGCGCCTCGGTCTCGGCCGAGCGCAGCCCGCTGGACGTGTGCGACTCCGCCTCGGCGAGCTGCCAGTCGGTGATCTCGTCCGTGGGCGCCTGGACCGGCTGGCGCTGCCGCTTCCGGTAGGAGTTGATGTAGGTGTTGGTCAGGATCCGGTAGAGCCAGGCCTTCAGATTGGTGCCCTGCTCGAACTGGTGGAAGGCGGCGTACGCCTTCAGGTATGTCTCCTGGACCAGATCCTCGGCATCCGCCGGGTTGCGCGTCATCCGCAGCCCGGCAGCGTAGAGCTGATCGACGAAGGGCATCGCGTCCCGCTCGAAGCGGGCCCTGCGCTCGTCCGTCTTCTCGGTCGTCAACCGCACATCCCCTCGCGTCGGATGCTTCCCCGCCGAGGATACGCGTACGGACCTGCCCACAGATTCACTTCCGGCCGGTGTGCTGCCACTCACCATCGCCGGCACCTCCGCGGGCCACTCCGGCGCGTCGAGCAGCTGTCTGAGCTGCCGCGCGTCCTGTTCGTCCCGCTCCCGGCTCCGCGTCTCGGTCGGCACCGGTCACCCCCCTCGGCTGGAAATGGCGTCCGGGGGTAGTAACGCGCAGCGTGGGCCGGTGCATTCCGCCACCACCCGCCGTTCCTGGTCCCGGCCTCGGCCGCGACCGACGCTGGGACCAGGAAGGGCCTGGGAGGATGGCCTCGGACGCCCAAAACGGACGTCCGACACCATCCGATGCAACGACCCGCCGCCACCGACGGTCACGCCCTCGCAAGATCGCGACCGCCACGGGAAGTGGTGCCGCAACCGGACGGGCGGCCGCTCCGTCCTGGATCTTGTCCGGTGAGCTGGCCGGGTGCCGGGGTCAGGCGGGTGCCCAGCCCCGGCCGTGCAGCCAGGCGCGGACCACCGCGGCGGTGGCCGCCGGGTCGACGCGCAGGTCGTGCCGCTCCCCCGGGCGGACCACCACCTCGACGCCGGGCGCCGCGTCGGGCACGCCGAACGGGTCCCGGTCGCCGTTGACCACCAGGGTGGGCAGGCCGGTCCGCAGTTCGCCGGCGCGCGAGCGCTCCGGACGCCCCGGCGGATGCAGCGGAAACGCCAGCGCGACGATCCCGGCCGCGTCGACGGCAGCGGCCGTGCGGCAGGCGACCCGGGCGCCGCTGGATCGGCCGCCAACCACCCAGCGGGAGACGTCGGGATGGCGGGCCCGGAGGGCGGCCAGCACCGCCGTCCACGCCTCGTCCAGGTGGCCGGCGGGGGCCGGAGCGCGCCGCCCGGCGACCCGGTAGGGCTGGGTCACCCGGACCACGCCCACCCCGGCCCCGGTCACCGCGTCGCGGACCGCGACCAGGTCCGGGGCGTCCACGTCGCCCCCGGCGCCGTGCCCGAGCACCAGCAGGGTGTCCACCGGGCCGGCCGGCAGGTCGGTGTCGGCCCGGGCCGGCCCGCGGGGCGTCTCGATCTCGTCGCTGTGCCGCACCCGCCCATTCTCGCCGTGGCCCGCCCCGCCCGCCTCGACCGGCACGTTCTTCGCGGTCTCCGTCCGACACAAGCAAGATCGACGAACTGGTTGTCACCACACGCCGGGATACCGCCACATCGGCGGCCCTGCGCGCGCCAACGCCGTCGCCCGCGTCCCCGGCGGGGACGCGGGCGGCGGCGCACGGCATCAGCGGGACGGCACCAGGGTCAGCAGGCGGTCCCGGACCGGTGGGCCGGCCTCCTCGGCCGCGTCCGGGTCCGGCTGCACCTCGTCGCGCCAGGCGACGAGCATCGCCCGCCGCTCGCGCGGCGTGGTGCCGCCCCAGACGCCGTGGCAGTCGCCCACCTCCAGCGCCCAGGCCAGGCAGGACCCCTGGACGTCACAACTACGGCAGAGCGCCACGGCCGCGTCGGCCGGTTCGTTGGGTGCCGGAAAGAACGTCTCCGGGTCCACACTCTGGCAGGTCCCTCTGGTTCGCCACGCGTCGTCGTGTCGCCGCTCGCGCAGAGCCCGCAACAGTCGCGGATCTCGTCGTGCGGCAGCCACCTCGTGCGGGCGGGGCATACGTGCCCGTGTCAATACACCCACCTCCCCCGTGGGACCGGCAATGATCATGAGAGATCGATGGATGTCATCCGCCCCGTGCGAACAGACGCCCAACGCCGGCGCTGTGTTTTATCGCACTTCCGGACACGGGGACAAGACTCTGCCGTAAACATGGCTAAACAACCGGGCGACGTTTCAGGCGTAACCCCGGCAAATCAGCACACGACAATGTGCCGACGGTGATCAGAACAAGGTCATTTCCGAGACGCTCTCCTCTCGGCGCAGCGGAACCCGGGCGATGAGGTCGGGACCGTCGTTGCGGACGTCGCCGACCGCCGGGGAGACCGGGCGGACCTCCAGCCCGGCGAGCCACTCCGGGGCCGGCGGGGCGAGCAGCGCCGCCGGCTCGCCGCCCGCGCCGAGCCAGGCGGCCCACCGCTCCCGGGGCAGCAGCAGCGGCATCCGGTCGTGCACCTCGGCCAGTTCGCCGACCGCCGGGGTGGTCAGCACGCTGAAGGTGAGCAGGTCGTGCCCCGCCGACTCCCAGAGCGACCAGATGCCCGCCAAGGCCAGCACCGACCCGTCGGTCGGCGTCATGTAGTACGGCTGCCGGCGGCCGCCCGGCTCACGGACCCACTCGTACCAGCCGTCGGCCGGCACCAGACAGCGCCGGCGGGCGAAGGACGGGGCGTACGCCCGGCTGGTGGCGACGGTCTCCGCCCGGGCGTTGATCATGCGGGCGGCGCCGGCGGCGTTGCGGGACCAGTGCGGGACCAACCCCCAGCGGCCGACGGAGAGCAGCCGGTGCCCCTCCGGCGCCAGCCGGACCAGCGGCACCGGATCGGTCGGGGCGACGTTGAAGTCCGGGCCGACCCCGCCGCCGGTCTCGTCGGACGACTCGAACAGCGCGCTCAGGTCGCCCGCGCTCCGGGTCGTCGCGTACCTCCCGCACATGGCGCACACGCTAACGCGCCGCCCCGGTTCCGGCTGTCCCGCCAGCCGGGAGCAGGCACGATGGGCGGTTCCACCGGTCCCGGGACTTGGCAGAATGTGAGCGTGGGGAACCTTACCGCGACCCGGCGACCGCAGCCGTGGACCGCACCGACCGCCAGCGACCCGGTCGGCGCCACGCTGCGCCTGCCGGGCTCCAAGTCGATGACCGCCCGGGCCCTGGTGCTCGGCGCCCTGGCCAGCGGCCCGTCGACGCTCGACCGGCCGCTGCGCGCCCGGGACACCGAGCTGATGGCCGGCGGGCTGCGCGAGCTGGGCGCGCACATGTCGATCTCGGACGACGAGCGCTGGCTCATCCGGCCGCACCGGCTGGTCGGCCCCGCCCACGTCGACGTCGGCCTGGCCGGCACGGTGATGCGCTTCCTGCCACCGGTGGCCGGGCTCGCCGAGGGGCGGGTCACCTTCGACGGCGACCCGCAGGCCCGGGTCCGCCCGCTCGGCCCGCTGATCGGGGCGTTGCGCGCCCTCGGCGTACGCATCGACACCCCGCCGACCGGCAGCCTGCCGCTGGCGGTCCTCGGCGCCGGCCGGGTCACCGGCGGCGAGGTGGTGATCGACGCCTCCGCCTCCAGCCAGCTCGTCTCCGGGCTGCTGCTGGCCGCGCCCCGCTTCGAGCGGGGGGTGGTGGTCCGGCACGAGGGGCCGCCCGTCCCGTCCGCGCCGCACCTGCGGATGACGGTGCAGATGCTCCGGGCCGCCGGGGCGGCGGTCGACGACGCCACCCCCGACGTCTGGGCGGTCGAGCCCGGCCCGCTGACCGGGCGGGGCTGGGAGATCGAGCCGGACCTCTCCGGTGCCGTGCCGTTCTTCGCCGCCGCGCTGGTCACCGGCGGCGAGGTGACCCTCCAGGGCTGGCCGCGCAGCAGCATGCAGCCGGTCGAGCAGCTCCGCACGCTGCTGACCCGGATGGGTGGCGAGGTGACGCTGACCACCGCCGGGTTGACCGTCCGGGGCACCGGCAGCGTGCACGGCCTGGACGCCGACCTCTCCGACGTCAGCGAGCTGACCCCGGCGCTGACCGCGCTGGCGATGCTCGCCGACTCGCCGTCCCGGCTGACCGGGATCGGGCACATCCGGGGGCACGAGACCGACCGGATCGCCGCCCTGGCCAAGGAGTTCACCGCGCTGGGCGCGGACATCACCGAGTCCGCCGACGGGCTGGAGATCCGGCCCCGCCCGCTGCGCGGCGGGACCTTCCAGACGTACGCCGACCACCGGATGGCGCACGCCGCGGCGGTCGCCGGGCTGGCCGTCCCCGGCATCGAGGTGGACGACGTGGCGTGCACCTCGAAGACCATGCCCGAGTTCCCGGCACTATGGTCAGGGATGGTGACCGGCAAGAGCTGACGCGACGGGGGGACGTCCTGGCGACCAGGCGGCGGGAGTACGACGAGGACGACGTCCGGGTCCGACCCGGGAGGTCCTCGCGTCCGCGTACCCGGACCCGGCCACGGCACGAGAACGCGGTCGACGGGTTCGTGATCGCCGTCGACCGCGGGCGGTACACCTGCGTGCTCTCCGACGCCGGGCCGGACGCCCCGACCGTCACCGCGATGCGCGCCCGCGAGCTGGGCCGCAAGTCGGTGGTGGTGGGTGACCGGGTCGGGCTGGTCGGCGACACCTCGGGTGCGCCCGGCGCGCTGGCCCGGATCGTCCGGATCGCCGAGCGCACCTCCGTGCTGCGGCGCACCGCCGAGGACGACGCGACCACCGCCGAGGGACGGCTGGAACGGGTGGTGGTGGCCAATGCCGACCAGCTCGTGATCGTCAGTGCGCTGGCCGACCCGCCGCCGCGCACCGGGTTCATCGACCGCTGCCTGGTGGCCGCGTACGACGCCGACATCGAGCCGCTGCTCTGCCTCACCAAGGCCGACCTGGCCGGGCCCGAGGCGGTCCTCGACTACTACACCGAGCTGGAACTGCCGTACGTGCTGATCCGGCCGGACTCGCCGCTGGACGCGCTGCGCGCGCTGCTGGCCGGGCGGGTCTCGGTGCTGGTCGGCCACTCCGGGGTGGGCAAGTCGACGCTGGTCAACCGCCTGGTGCCGGAGGCCGACCGGGCGGTCGGCACGGTCAGCGCCATCGGCCGGGGGCGGCACACCTCCACCAGCGCGGTGGCGCTGCGGCTGCCCGATGTCGCCGGGGGCTGGATCATCGACACCCCCGGGGTACGCAGCTTCGGGCTGGCACACGTCTCCGCGGACAGCCTGCTGCACGGCTTCCCCGACCTGGTGGAGGCGACGGTCGACTGCCCGCCGAACTGCCCGCACACGGCCGACGCGCCGGACTGCGCGCTGGACGCCTGGGTGGCCGCCGGCAAGGCCGACCCGCGCCGGCTGGCGTCGTACCGCCGGCTGCTGGCCTCCCGCAGCGGCGAGGTCGACCCCCGCGAGCCGAGCCGGCGGGGCGAGGAGTGAGCCGGTGGGCCCCGGCGACCCGGCGGCGGGTTGACCGTTAGCGTGTCCGGCATGACCGGGTACGCCGACGATCTCGCCCTCGCCCACCTGCTCGCCGACGCCGCCGACGCCGTCTCCACGGCCCGGTTCGGCGCCCTCGACCTGCGGGTCGAGGCCAAGCCCGACCTCACCCCGGTCTCCGACGCGGACACCGCCGTCGAGCGGCGGATCCGGGACCTGCTGGCCGAGCACCGGCCGGGTGACGGCCTGCTCGGCGAGGAGTACGGCGAGCAGCCCGCCACTGGCGCGGACGGGCGGCGCTGGGTGGTCGACCCGATCGACGGCACCAAGAACTTCGTCCGGGGCGTACCGATCTGGGCCACCCTGATCGCCCTGCTGGAAGGGGACCGCCCGGTCCTCGGCCTGGTCTCCGCTCCGGCGCTGGGGCGGCGCTGGTGGGCCGCCCTCGGCGCGGGCGCGTACGCCGGCCCCGACCTGGCCACCGGGGCGCCGATCCGGGTCTCCGCGGTCGGCGCGCTGGCCGATGCCAGCTTCTGCTACTCCTCGCTGACCGGGTGGGAGGAGGCGGGCCGGCTGGACGCCGTCCTGCAGGTCATGCGGGACGCCTGGCGCAGCCGGGCGTACGGCGACTTCTACGGCTACATGCTGCTGGCCGAGGGGGCGCTGGACGTGATGGTGGAGCCGGAGCTGTCGCTCTGGGACATCGCCGCGCTGGTCCCGATCGTCACCGAGGCGGGCGGGACGTTCACGGACCTGTCCGGCCGCCCGGCGCCGGCCGGCGGGGAGAACAGCGCGATCGCGACCAACGGAGCGCTGCACGGCGACATCCTGGCCCGGCTCGGCCGGCCGGCCGTACGCTGACCCGCCGGTAGCCTCTATCCTCGCCAGGTGGTGTCCTCCGGTTGGTGCTTCCTCGCGGCCATGATCGTCGCGTACGGCTTCGCCAACCTCCTCCAGTCGGTGGCCGCGGCGCGGACCACGGTGCACCACACCTTCGACCCCGGGCTGCTGCTCCGGCTGGCCAGCCACCGCACCTACCTGGTCGGCCTGCTGTGCCAGGTCACCGGTTTCGTGCTGGCCTTCCTGGCCCGGCGCGACCTGCCGCTCTTCCTGGTCCAGGCCAGCGTGGCGGCCGGCCTCGGGGTGACCGCCCTGCTCGGCGTGCTGGTGCTCAAGTGGCGGCTGCCGGCCGCCGAGATCGCGCTGCTCGGGCTGCTCTTCGGCGGGATCACCGCGCTGGTGCTGGCCGCCCAGCCGGCGCCGTCGCGACAACTCGGCGCCACCGGGCTGATCGGCCTGGCGGCGGCGCTCGGCGTAATCGGTGTGCTCGGCTTCTTCGCCGCCCGGCTGCACGGCGCGCCCGGCTCGGTGGCGCTCGGCTCGCTGGCCGGGATGGCGTTCTCCGCCGCGGCGGTGGCCGCCCGGCCGCTCGCCTCGGCCGACACCGCGGAGGCGTTCGTCCGCGACCCGCTGCTCTACCTGCTGATCGCCCACTCGGTGGTCGGGCAGCTGCTGCTCGGCCTGGCGATGCAGCGCGGCTCCACCACGGCGGCGGTGGCCGCGATGGACGCGGCCGGGGCGGTGCCCGCGGCGATCATCGGCCTGCTGCTGCTCAACGACCGGATCTGGCCGGGGCGGGAGTGGCTGGCCGGGATCGGCTTCCTGGCCACCCTGGTGTCGGTGGTGGGCCTGACCCGGTACGCCGAGCCGCAGCACCACCACGCGGTGGCTCGCGACCGGGAGCGCCCGATGATCGGCGCCGGCGCCGTCGTCCGGCCCCGCCACTGGGCCGGCCCGGAGTCCGGCCGCTGAGTCAGGCCGCCTCCACCGGCTTGCGCCGGGCGACCACCCGTTCGTAGAGCCGCTCCAGCGCCCCGGCCGTCCGCTCCCAGGTGTAGCTGCACCGGACCCGGTCCACCGCGGCGTGCCCGTACGCGAACCGCCCGGCGTTGTCGGCCAGCAGCCGGCGCAGGGTGACCCCGAGGGCCCGCACGTCGCCGGGCGGGACCAGCCGCCCGGTCACCTCGTCGACCACCGCGTCGGCGATGCCGCCCATCGCGTAGCCGACCACCGGCACGCCGCAGGCCATCGCCTCCAGCGACACCCGCCCGGCCGACGAGTAGTGCGGGGTGCAGGCGACCACGTCGGCGGAGCGGTACCAGGTGGCCATCTGGTCGTGCGGGACCGTGCCCACCAGCTTCACCTGCTCGGCCACCCCGGTCTGCTCGGCCAGCTCGCGCAGCCGGCGCGCCTCCGCGTGGTCGGCGAGCCGCTCGGCGGGCGGGCCGCCGGCGATCACCAGCTCGGCGTCGCCGACCAGTCGCATCGCCCGGACCAGGTCCTCGTGGCCGTGGGCCGGGGAGAGCCCGCCGACGGAGAGGATGCGGGAGCGCTGGTCCCGGGGCGCCGCCTCGCCGTCCGGGTGGAACTGCGCGGTGTCCACCCCGGTCGGCACCATCGCCACGGAGGTGCGCTGCAGCCCCATCCGGGTCAGCTCGTCGACCTCGTCGTTGCACTGGGCGACCGCGATGTCCACCGCCCGGGTCAGCGCCCGTTCCAGCGGGATCCGCTCCCCCGGCCCGTCGTACCGCTGGCCGAGGTGGCGCAGTTGCTCGACGCCGAGCGAGTGGAAGGTCTGCACGACCGGGATGTCGGTCTCGCGTACGCCGTGCGCGGCGGCCAGGCCGCCGACCCAGTAGTGCCCGTGCACCACGTCGGGCGTCCAGTCATCCGACCACCGCTGCGCCAGCCAGCGACCGAACTCGGCCACGTGCGGCACCAGCGCGGCGGTGGGCAACGAGGTGGGCGGACCGACCGGCACCCGCTCCAGCCGGTAGCCGTCCAGCTCGACCCGCTCCGGCTGCCCCGGCTCGTCGCGGCGCTCGTAGACCCGGACGTCGTGACCCCGTGCGGCGAGTTCGGCCGCCACCCGCGCGATGTGCTGGTGGGTGCCGACGGTGGGACCGTCGACGGACGGGCCGGCGTGCGCGCACACTAGGCCGACGCGCATGGTGCACCTCCATGCGTTCTATCGAGCGGTGGTCCTCCGGTCAGAGGGTCCCATTAACCCGGCCCTGCTGCGCCGAAACCTGGCAGATCGGGATCGGACCGACGCACCCGGCGCGAGGGTGGCCAGCGGGACGTTCCGCCGGCTTCGCGACTCCTGCCCGGAACCGCCCCGGCGCCCCGCGATCCGGGCTGTCCCGGCCGCATGATCGCCCCCGACCGGGGGTACCGGCGGAGCATGCCGCTCACCCGCGACCTCGGCGACGCCACGGTGGTGATCACCGGCGCGTCCAGCGGCATCGGCGCGGCCACCGCGTACGAGCTGGCCCGGCGGGGCGCCGACGTGGTGCTGGCGGCCCGGACCGAGGAGGCGCTGCGCCAGGTCGCCGAGCGCTGCCGGCGACTGGGCGGGCAGGCGCTAGTCGTACCCACGGATGTGACCGACCCGGTGGCCGTGGAGCGGCTCGCGGCGCGGGCGGCCGCGGAGTTCGGCCGGATCGACGCCTGGATCAACAACGCCGCGGTGAGCGCGGTGGGGCTCTTCGACGAGATCCCGGTGGAGGAGTTCCGCCGGGTCGTGGCGGTGAACCTGCTCGGCACGGTGCATGGGACGAAGGCGGCGCTGCCCTGGCTCGAGGCGGCCGGCGGCGGGGTCCTGGTCAACAACGCATCCGTGCTGGCCGAGGTGGCGATGCCCTACCAGTCCGCGTACAACGCGACGAAGCACGGCATCCGCGGGCTGGCCGACACGGTCCGGCAGGAGCTGCGGGTCACCGGCCGCGGCAACATCTCCATCTGCACGGTGCTGCCGGCCAGCATCGACACCCCGTTCTTCCGGCACGCCGCCAACCACAGCCGGCACGAGCTGACCCCGCCCCCACCGGTCTACCCGCCGGAGGTGGTGGCCGAGACGATCGTGCGACTGCTGCGCCGGCCCCGTCGTGAGGCGTACGCCGGGGGCGCGGCCCGGCTGTTCGGGCTGCAGTGGCGGCTCGCGCCGGCGCTGGCCGAGCGAATGCTCGGCTGGTACACCGCCCGCACCCAGTTCGGCCCGGGCGTACGCCTGCCCAGCACCGGCAACGTGTTCACGCCGGACGCGGCGGCCGAGCGGACCGGCGGTTGGCACGGCCGGCGGCGCCAGCTGGTCCGGATCACGGCGGCGTTCGGGCTGGCCGCGGCGGGCACCGCCGTGGGCACCCTGGCCGCCCTGACCCGACGCGCGCGGGTGGACCGCTGATGAAGCGCATCGACCGGCCGGATGCGGGGGTCGGGCCGGGCATGCACAATGGGACGATCATGCCGACGGATGTGCGCTGCCTGGTGGAGACGGATGACTCCTCCGCGGTCGTCAGGCTGACCGGCGTGCTCGACCTGGCCGGCGTCGACACCGTCCGGGAGGCGCTGCTCGCCCGGCTCTGGCAGCGGCCGGGCCCAGTGATCGTCGACCTGTCCGGGGTCGTGATCGCCGAGCCGGGGGCCCGCGCCGCCGTCGACGACGTGTACCGCACGGTGGCCGACTGGCCGGCCGCCGGCGTGCTGGTGCTCGACCCGGCGGGCCGCGCCGGTGACGCCGCCCCGGTCTACCCGTCCCTGGACGAGGCGCAGGCCGCGTTGGCCGACGCGCCGCTCGCGGCGGTGCTGACCGCGGACCTGCCCCCGGTGGTGGGGTCGGCCCGCGAGGTCCGCGCGCTGGTCACCGACGGCTGCGCGCGGTGGGGGGTGCCGGAGCTGGCCGAGCCGGGCTGCATCGCGGTCACCGAGATGGTGAACAACGTGGTCGCCCACGCCGGGACGCCGATGACCGTCCGGGTGGCCCCGCAGGACAGCGCCCTGCACCTGGCGGTCGGCGACCACTCGGCGCGGCGGCCCGCGTACGCCGGGCTGGCCCCGCTCACCTCGACCGGTGGCCGCGGGCTGCTGCTCATCGACACGCTCGCCCGGCGGTGGGGCACCACCCCGCTGCCGGACGGCAAGGTCGTCTGGTGCGTCCTGCACGCCGAGGACGAGGCGGCCTTCCGCGGCTGACCGGCGATCGAGCCCGGCATCCTGGCCGGATCGCCCAGTTTCCGTCCGTTCCTCCCGATCCACGCCGCCGGACCCGGTTAATGCGGTCAGCTCGGTGGGTAGTGACCGGTCATGCGCGACGACGACTACCCCACCCCCGTGTCCGACCCGGAGGCGGAGGGCCTGCCCGACACCGCCGACGACGACTCCACGGCCAAGGACGACGTGCTGACCGGGCGGGAGGCGGACGGTCCCGAGCCGGCCCAGCTCCCGGGTGACCGCGACCCGGTGGCCGTGGACCGGTTCGGGACCACCGCCGAGGAGCAGCTCGACGGCGAGTCGCTGGACTACAAGCTCCAGCGCGAGGTGTACGAGCGGCCCGCCGACGATCCGCTCGCCGGCCCGGTCGACCCGGACATCGCCGCGGAGGCGGACAGCGACGAGGCCGCCGCGCAGGCCCAGTTCGACGCCGACGTGATGGACCCGGGCCCCACCTCCGACCCGCACTCGCCGGTCTCGCTCTACGACCACGGCCAGCTCGGTGCCGTCGCCGACCACCAGGTGGGCCGGCTGGTCGAACCGGACGAGGGCGCGCACACCGACCAGGAGACGGACAACATCGGCTACGACGCGGGCGCGGCCGGTGGTGGGGCGACCGCCGAGGAGCTGGCCGTGCACGAGACCCGCCCGCCGGAGGCGACCCCGTGACTCAGTCGTCCAGGCCCTGCTCGATGGCGTAGCGGGTCAGCTCGACCCGGTTGTGCAGCTGGAGCTTGCCGAGCGTGTTCTGCACGTGGTTCTGCACCGTCCGGTGCGAGAGCCCGAGCCGCTCGGCGATCTGCTTGTACGACAGGCCCTTGGCCACCAGCCGCAGCACCTCGGTCTCCCGTTCGGTGAGCCGGGGCGCCGGGTCGTGCGGGGCGGCCGGCCCGGTGGCCAGCCGCCGGTACTCCCCCAGCACCAGCCCGGCCAGTCCGGGCGTGAAGACCGGCTCGCCGGCGGCCGTGCGGCGGACCGCGTCCAGGAACTCGGCCGGCGCCGCCGACTTGACCAGGTAACCGGTGGCCCCCGCCTTGACCGCGTCCAGCACGCTCTGCGGCTCGCCGCTGGCCGACAGCATCAGCACCCGTACGTCCGGCAGCGCGGCGCGCAGCCCGCGGATCACCTCGACGCCGGAGACGTCGGGCAGTTGCAGGTCGAGCACCACCACGTCGGGGCGGACCGCCGCAGCCACCCGGACCGCCTGCCGCCCCTCCCCGCTGGTCGCCACCACCAGGTGCCCGGCCTCGGTGAGGTCGCGGGCCACCCCCTCCCGCCACATCGGGTGGTCGTCCACCACCATGACTCGTACGCCGGTGCTCATCGGGCGCTCCTCGGCACGCTCAGCTCGATCTCCGTGCCGGCCCCGGGGGCGGACACAATACGCGCTTCGCCGCCCAGGTCGGCCACCCGGCCCCGGATGGACTGCGCCACTCCGAGTCGGCCCTGCGCCGCCGCCTCGGCGAGCCGCCCCGCAGGGATCCCCGGCCCCTCGTCACGTACCGAGACGGTCACCGTCTCCCCCTCGTCCTCGATCAGCACCCAGGCCCGCCCGCCGGCGTGCCGGGCCACGTTGTCCAGCGCCGCCCCGACCGCGGCGGCCAGTTCGGCGGCTACCCGGGCGGGCAGCGGCACCGGGGTGGCCGGCGCGGCGACCTCGACCGTCGCCGAGGCGTACCGGTCGAGCAGGTCGCGCAGGTCCCGGGTGCCCCCCTCGTCGGCCGGCGCGGCTCCGGCGCGGCCGATCAGGGCGCGCAGGGCGGCCTCCTGCTCGCCGGCCAGCCGGGCCAGCTCGCCCGCCTCACCGCCCAGGTGGGCGCCGCGCCGCTGCACCAGCGCCAGCACCTGGAGCACCGAGTCGTGGATGTGCCGGGCCAGCCGCTCCCGCTCCCGGGTGGCGGCCTCCAGCTCCACCGCTCGCTGCAGCCGCTCCTCGGCGGTGACGGCGAGCCGCGCCACGTGCCCGACCACCGCGCCGGCGAGCAGCAACAGGATCACCCCGGTCAGCGAGGACTGGCTGATCCGCGTCCGGGTGGCCAGGTCGACCCCACCGAGCGCCAGCGCGGCGATCGCGCCGCGCCGCCGGCCGCCGGAGACCGCCCAGGCCAGGACCGGCCCGGCCAGCCAGGCGACGGTCAGGGTGGGCACGCCGGCGGCGAGCGCCGCGCGGCCCACCACCCACGGGGTGGCCAGCATGATCGCCAGCACCACACCGAGGTCGGCCAGGAGCAGCGGCCAGCGCCGCCCGGCCGGGCGCGCGTAGCCGGCCGCGGTCACCCCGGTCCAGGCCAGCATCCCGAGGAGTACGCCGCCCGCGGCGAGCGGGTGGGCGTACCGGTGAGCGTCGCGGAGCACCAGCAACCCGACGTACGCCAGCGAGGCGAACCGGAACACCGCGATGGACCGCCAGAGCGGGACCTCCAGGCCCCCCGGGGACGACGGCATGCGCGACACCATGCCACAGCCCGGCCCGAGCGGGGTGGCGGGTGCGACCCGGGAAACCCTGACGTACGGTGGAAAAGCCGCGAAAATCGCCGAGATCGACCGCCGGGACGGGGCCATGACGAATGCAGAATTCCCCGCACCGCGTACGGTTGTGCCCATCGAACCCACCCTCCTCATCGCCGAGGCCTTCGATCAGGCCCAGGTGACCGAGCTACGGCACTCGGTCACCTCCTGCGTGCACGCCGCCGGGCTGAGCGGCCAGCGGCGGGACGACTTCGTGCTGGCGATCAACGAGCTGATCACCAACGCCGTGCGGCACGGCGGCGGCCAGGGCTGGCTGCGGCTGTGGTGCCAGGCCGGGGAGCTGGTCTGCGAGGTGGCCGACCACGGCCAGGGCATCAGCGCCCAGCGGCTCGGCGACCGGAACCGGCCCGCCCCGGACATCGCCGGCGGGTGGGGTCTGTGGCTGGCCCGGGAGCTGAGCGACACGATGGCGGTCGAGACCGGCCAGGCGGGCACGATCGTCCGGATCACCACGGCCGTCGGCTGAGCCCGCTCGCTGCGGCCGGCCGGTGAGGAGCACGCGGCCGGCCTCGGCTGTCGGCACCCGGACGCAGCGGTCAGGTGAACAGGGCGCTCACCGACTCGCCGTTGTGGATCCGTCGCATCGCCTCGGCCAGGGCGGGCGCCACCGAGAGCACCGCCAGCTTCGGCACCCGCTTCTCCGCCGGGATCGGCACCGTGTTGGTGCAGACGATCTCCAGCACCCCGTCCTGCTCGCTCAACCGCTCCAGCGCCCCGCTGGAGAAGAGCCCGTGCGTACAGGCCAGCCGGATCGAGCGGGCCTTCCGCTCGCGCAGATGGGCCATCAGCTCGATCACCGTGCTGCCCTTGGCGATCTCGTCGTCCAGCACGATGACGTCCCGGTCCGCCACGTCGCCGATCACCGTACTGATCTTGACCCGATCGTCGCTGAACCGCTGCTTCGCCCCGGCCGCCACCGGGGTGCCGAGCATCCGGGCGAACGCCGCCGCCTCCTTGGCGTTGCCCAGGTCGGGCGAGACCACCACGGCGTTGCTCAGGTCACGGCCCCGGAAGTGGGCGGCCAGCTCGCGCAGCGCGTGCAGGTGGTCCACCGGGACGCTGAAGAAGCCGTGCACCTGCGGCGAGTGCAGGGTCATCGCCAGCACCCGGTCCGCGCCGGCCGAGGTGAGCAGGTCGGCCACCAACCGGCCGCCGATGGAGATGCGCGGGGCGTCCTTCTTGTCCGACCGGGCGTACGCGTAGTGCGGCAGCACCACGGTGATCCGGCCGGCCGACGCGCCCCGGGCCGCGTCGATCATGAGCAGCAGCTCGACCAGGTGCTCCTGCACCGGCGGCACCAGCGGCTGGATCAGGAAGACGTCCCGCTCGCGGCAGTTCGCCTGCAACTGCACCTCGAGGCAGTCGTTGGCGAACCGGGACACCCGCACCGGATGCAGCGGGACGCCCAGGTGGGCACAGATCTCGGCGGCGAGGTCGGGGTGGGCGGTCCCGCCGAACACGGCAATGTCACGCACGACTGCCGATCGTACGGGTCCGGCGTCGGGCAGGGCGGTGCCGCATCGTCGTGGGGCCCGGTAGGGCCGGCGAGCCGGTGCCCGGGTCAGCTCCAGGTGTTGCCGGTGAGCCGCTCGTACACCTCGACGTAGCGGGCCCGGGTCGCCTCGACCACCTCGGCCGGCACCTCCGGCGCCGGGGGCTGCCGGTCCCAGCCGCTCTCGGTGGCCCAGTCCCGGACGTACTGCTTGTCGTAGGAGAACTGGGCACGGCCCGGCTGGTACGACTCCGCCGGCCAGAACCGGGACGAGTCGGAGGTGAGCACCTCGTCGGCGAGGAGCAGGCTGCCGTCCGGCGCCCAGCCCAGCTCGATCTTGGTGTCCGCGATCAGCACGCCGTGTTCGGCGGCGATCTCCGCGCCGCGCCGGTAGACGTCGATGGTGATCTGCCGCAGCCGCTCGGCGGTCTCCGCGCCGACCTTGTCGACAACCTGCGCGTAGGTGATCGGTTCGTCGTGCTCGCCCTTCGGGGCCTTGGTCGACGGGGTGAAGATCGGCTCGGGCAGGATGGACGCCTCCACCAGCCCCCGCGGCAGCTCCACGCCAGAGACCGCCCCCGTGCGCTGGTACTCCGCGAAGCCGCCACCGGTGAGGTAGCCGCGGGCCACGCACTCGACCGGGACCATGTCCAGCCGGCGGCAGCGGATCGCCCGGCCGGCGAACTCCTCGGGCACGTCGGTGGCGGAGATCACGTGGTTCGGCACCAGGTCGGCGAGCTGCTCGAACCACCACAGCGACAGTGCGGTGAGCAGGCGACCCTTGTCCGGGATCGGGGTCGGCAGCGGCACGTCGTAGATGGAGATGCGGTCGGAGGCGACCAGGATCAGCTCGTCGCCGTCGGCGTAGACGTCCCGGACCTTGCCCGAGTGCAGAAGTTCCACGGCGCCTAGTACACCACGCGCCGCCCCGCCGCCCGGCGCGGCCACCGATCATCGCACCGGCATCCATCGATACGGCGCACCACGCCGCCGTTGACACCCCCGCCCGGGCCCTGTGTAAATGATCCGTCCGCAGCAGCCGCCCGTGCCCCAGGGAGAACCCGTGCGCGCTCCGCAGTCCGTACCCCGCCCCGGCGTCGACCGGCGGCGGCTCCTCGGCGCGCTGGTGGGGGTGCCGCTGCTCGCCGGCGGGCTGGCCGGCTGCGGCCCGGAGCAGGAGAGCCCGGTCGACGAGGGGCCCGTCGAGCTGTCGGTGTTCTGGTGGGGCGGGAAGGCGCGGGCCGAGGCCACCGAACGGGCGCTGCGGCTCTACTCGACGCGGCACCCGAAGGTGCAGTTCCGGGTCACCTCGCAGGACCTCACCGGCTACTACGACCGGCTGGCCACCCAGGCCACCGGGGGCAACGTGCCCGACCTGTTCCAGATCGACGACACAGTGCTCACCGAGTACGCCCGGCGGGAGATCGTCCTCGACCTCAGCGGGTACGTCGCGGACCACCGCCTCGACCTGCGCGGCCTGCCGGAGAACCTGGCCCGGTACGGGCAGGTGGACGGCCAGACCGTCGCCGTCCCCGCCGCGCAGACCTACGCCGCGCTGGTCTACAACCGCGACGTGCTGCGCCGCCTGGGGCTGCCCGAGCCGCGCCTGGACATGCCGTGGCCGGAGTACGTGCAGTGGGCCGCCCGGCTCACCCGCGCCTCGGGCAACCGGGTGGCCGGCACCACCGACCCCTCCGGCGACTACCGGGCCCTCTGGCTCTGGTTGCGCGGCCAGGGCGGCGAGTTCTACCGGGGCCGGCAGCTCGGCTTCGGCTCCGGCGACCTGCTGCGCTGGTTCGAGTTCTGGGAGGTGGCCCGCAACTCCCGCGCCACCCCCGGCACCGCGCTGACGGAGCTAGCGGACACCGGCGACCTGGCGCGCCAGCTCGTGGTGACCGGGCAGGCGGCCACCTCCTTCGCCTGGGCCCATGAGCTACCGGAACTGCAGAGCCGCACCCGCGACGAGCTGGGCCTCACCAGCTTCCCCGGCAGCCCGGCTGCCCAGTGGCCCCGGGCGTCGATGTACTGGGCCGCGTTCCGGGGCACCCGCCACCCCGAGGTGGTGATCGACGTGATCAACTTCCTGGCCACCGACACGGAGGCCGGCCGCATCCTCGGCACTGAACGCGGGTTGAACGCCAGCGTCCCGGTCCGGCAGTCGGTGGCGGCGGGCCTGACCGACCCGACCGCGAAGCAGTTGGTGGCCCTCGGCGTCGACCTGGACAGCGTCACCGGACCGGCGCCGGCGCCGCCACCCCGGGGCCACGCGCGGGTGCGTACCCTGCTCGTCGCCGCTGCCGAGAGCATCCGGGCGAAGCGGTCCGGGGCCCGGGCGGCGACCTCCCGGTTCATGGCGCAGGCGAACGCGGCCCTGGCCGAGTGACGGGCCCGGCCCGGGAGCGCGGACCCGGCACGGCGGACGACGGCACGGGACGGCGGTCAGCGCGGCGGGCGATTCCGCCGGCCGCGGGTCAGCAACAGCACTATCAGCACGATCCCGCCGACCACCACGAGGCAGCAGAGCAGCCCGAGAAAGCCGAAGCCGCCGCCCCGGGACCGCCGCCGGGCCGCCTCCACCACCAGTTCGCCGGTACCCGTGGACGCCCAGGCCGCGACCGGCACGAACACGGAGAGCACGACCGCACCGAGGACCGCGCCGAGCCGGCCCCACCACCTGTTCCAAGCAGACATGCCCCCCATCCTCGCCGAGCGGCGCAACCCGGGCAGGACGCAGGGCCGGGCGGAACGGAAGAGCCCGGAGGACGAGGAAAGGCCCCGGAGCGAACTCCGGGACCTTTCGTGACGAGTAGCGGGGACAGGATTTGAACCTGCGACCTCTGGGTTATGAGCCCAGCGAGCTACCGAGCTGCTCCACCCCGCGTCGGCTCGTACAGCTTATCGCATCCCCGCCGCGGAGATCAGCCGGCCCCCCCGATCACGGCGCGTCGACCGTCGGCGGCACAACGAGAACGGCCCCGAGGGATTCCTCGGGGCCGTTCCGGCGTGGTAGCGGGGACAGGATTTGAACCTGCGACCTCTGGGTTATGAGCCCAGCGAGCTACCGAGCTGCTCCACCCCGCGTCGGTCCGTCAACCGTAGCGCACCGACCCCAGGGGGCGCAAAACGGCCGTCAGCCCAGCCACCTCCGGACCGCCTCGGTCGCCCGGCGGCTGTCCGCCTCGAACTGCGACCGATCCGTCGACGTGCCCTCCCAGCCCTGCTCCCAGAGCACGGTCACCACGTCGCCGATCCGGACCGCCCGGATCAGGTGCACCTCGTCGCCGCCGGTCGGCGCGCCGTTGACGTCCCGGTACGGCGTACGGGTCTCGAACAGCACCGACTCGTCGCCGTACCGGGCGCCGTCGAGCAGCCGCTGGGTGACGGTCACCCCCGGCGCGTCCGCGAGCGGCTGCTCGGGGCAGCCCCGGACCGCTTGGCTCAGCTCGCGCAGCGCGTCGTCGGCCCGGCCGGCCCGGTAGACCGTGACGCTCTGCCGGTAGCTGCCGTCCGGCACGGCATCCGCTGCCGCGCCCGCGAGCTTGACCGCCAGCGTCCGCGCCCGGCGCGTCACGACCTGCGCCTCGCCGGGCGTGGCGCCGCACAGGGCCGGCAGCACCGGTCCGGGGACGAACTGGCTGCCCGTGCCCGCGTCGTTGGCGGCGGGCAGGGCGAAGAAGGCCCGGTCCGGGATGCTGGTCGGGGTGGTGGCCGGGGGGCGGGCGCTGGTCCTGGGAGCCGCGGGCGTGCGGGACGGGGTGGCGGCGCTCCGGCTCGGCGACGGCGTGCCGGAGGCGGGCGGGGTCGACGCCCCGGCCGTGGGGGTGGCGGCGGGTGGCCCGGGTGGGACGTCCGGCCCGGCGGCGAGCACGAGCCGGGCGCCGACGGCCGTGCCGGCGACCAGCACGGCGGCGGTCAGCGCGCCCAGCGTGGCCCGGTTCCGCGCCCGGCGGTCGGCCCGCCGGCGCACCTGGTCCGGATCCGGCAGCGCCCGCGGGTCGGTGTCGGCCGCCAGCGCCCGGTAGAGGCGGGTCAGTTCACGCGACATCGTCGACCTCCAGCTCCTCGGTGGCCAGGCCGGGCAGCAGCTCGGCGAGGCGGGTACGCCCCCGGGACAGCCAGGACTTCACGGTGCCGGTAGGGACCCCCGCCTCCCGGGCGATCTCCGCCACCGGCATGTCGAACAGGTAGTGCAGCGCGAGGGCCTGCCGATAGCGGACCGGCAGCTGCCGGAGCGCGCCGACGAGCAGCACGCTGTCCTCCCCGGGAGGCCCGACGTCGTCCGGTGGGCCGGTCCGGCTGGCCGCCAGCCGCCAGCCGCGCAACCGCCGCCAGCGGTCGGTGGCCAGCCGGCTGATCACCAACCGCAGCCAGGCTTCGGGGGCCGGGTGAGCGGTCAGCGTCCCCCACTGGCGCCAGGCCCGGGCGTACGCCTCCTGGACGAGATCCTGGGCCTCGCCGGGATCCTCCGCCACCGCGTAGCCGTACCGCAGCGCCCGCCCCGACGTGCTCCGGTAGAAGTCGTCAAAACTGTTCGTGTCCCTCATCTGGAGATCCCGCCTCCCCTCGGTCCACCTGCACTGATGACGGGCGAGCCGGGTGTCGGGTTGCGGGCGTTCCGTCCGGTATACGACAGAGCCCGTGCCCGGAGACCACCACGGGTCTCCGGGCACGGGCTCGATCTGGTCGGGCCGGCGTCAGCCGTTCGGTGTCGGCGAGGACGAGGGCGCGGCCGGCGGCGACGCGGACGGGCTGCCGCTGGGCGACGGGGCGGTCGACGCGTTGGCCGCCACCTGCGCCTCCTGGAACGCGGTCATCGCCTCGTCAAGCGCCTTCAGGGCCCGCCCGTAGCGCTCGAAGTCACCGGAGGTCTGGGCGGCCTTGACCTCGGCGATCGCGCTCTGCACCTTGCCGGCGGCCTCGGCGAGCGCACCGGTGAGCACCGGCGGGCTGGTGCCGCCCGTCGTCGGCGGGGCGCCGCCGGTGCTGGGCGGGGTGCCCCCGGGCGCGCGCTTGCCCTGCTCGACGAGCTGCTTGATGCCGTCGGTGAGGTTGTTGGCCAGCACCGCGTACGAGCCGTCGCCGTACGACACCAGCACCCGCTGCATCAGCGTCAACGCGTCCTGCTGGTTGCTCTTCACGTAGACCGGCTCGACGTAGAGCATGCCGTCGCCGAACGGCAGCGAGAGCAGGTTGCCGTACTGCACCTGCGCCTGGTTGGACGAGAGCAGGTTGAGCTGCTGCCGGATGTCGCCGACGTTGGTCATCTGCTGGTGCACCTGGACCGGGCCCGCGGTACGGGTCTGGTCCGGCAGGTCCAGCACCTCCAGCCTCGGCTGGCCGTCGACGTACGACCCGGAGATCAGCGCGGCCAGGTTCTGCCGGCCGTTCGGGGTGACCGCCGAGGTGAGCTGGAAGCGCGGCGCCTGCTGCCCCGGGAGCTGGGTGAAGAGGTAGTAGGGCGGCTGCTTCTGCCCGCTGTCCGGCGCGTCCGGCACGTTCGGCACCTGCCAGAAGTCCTGGCCGGAGTAGAAGTCACCCGGGTCGGTGACGTGGAACCGGGTGAGCAGGTTCCGCTGCACCTTGAACAGGTCCGCCGGGTAGCGGAAGTGCTCGGCCAGCTCCGCCGGGATGTCGCCCTTCGGCAGCAGCAGGTCGCCGCCGAACGCCTTGTTCCACGCCTTGAGCACCGGGTCGGTGTCGTCGAACGCGTAGAGCTTGACCGTGCCGTCGTACGCGTCGACGGTGGCCTTGACCGAGTTGCGGATGTAGTTGACGTTCTCCCGGGCGAGCTGGAAGGTGCCCCGGCCGGTCAGCTCGTCGGCCGTCTCGGCCTGCAGGTTGACCCGATCGGCGTACGGGTAGGTCGCCGCGGTGGTGTAGCCGTCCACGATCCACAGGATCCGGCCGTTCACCACCGCCGGGTACGGGTCGCCGTCCAGGGTGAGGAACGGTGCGACCTTCTCCACCCGGTCCCGCGGGTTGCGGACGTAGAGCAGCTTGGAGTCCTTGTTCACCGCCTCGGAGAGGAGGAAGTTCGACTCCTGCTCCTTGATCGCGTAGAGCAGCCGGCGGGTGAACGAGCCGATCTTGACGCCGCCCTCGCCGGTGTACGTGTAGTACTGCTCGCCCCCGGTCGAGGTCGGTCGGTCGAACTCGACGTTGCGGTCCCCGGTCTGCCCGACGATGGCGTAGTCGTCGGCCTTGATCCGCTCGCCGTAGTAGATCCGCGGCTGCTGGGCGGGGATCTCCTCGGTCGCGGACGCGCAGCCCTGCGCCTCCTTGTCCGCCTCGCCGAGGAAGCCGGAGACGAAGTACGGCATGCCGTTGCCGCAGATCTGGTTGGCGGGCGCCGCCACCAGCCCGTAACCGTGGGTGTAGACGGTGTGCCGGTTGATCCAGTTGCTCTGCTGCGGGGTCAGCTCGTCGTAGTTGATCTCGCGGACGCCGACCACGTAGTCAGAGGTCTTGCCGTCCACGGCGTACCGGTCGATGTCCAGCTTCGGGCCGAAGTCGTAGAAGCCGCGCACCTGCTGGAGCTGGGTGTACGTCTCGGAGACCAGTTGCGGGTCGAGCAGCCGGGCGTTTCCCACCACCGAGGTGTCGGTGGCCAGGCTGGGCGGCGGGGTGAGGTTGCTCGCGGCGTACGGGGTGATCTTGGTCCCGGCCAGCCCGAACGCGGCCCGGGTCGCCTCGATGCTGCGCTGGATGTACGGCGCCTCCTTGTCCCGGGCGCTCGGCTTCACCTCGAAGGTCTGCACTGCCCAGGGGTAGATGCCGCCGATCGCCACCGCCGACACGCCGAGCAGGGCGAGCGAGATGCCGGGCCAGACCAGGTTCCGCATCACCGCGTTGGAGAACACGATGATCGCGATGGCCACCACGATCGAGATGTAGGCCAGGATCTCCTTGGCCGGAAGCAGCGCGTTCACGTCGGCGTAGCCGGCGCCGTAGAGCTTGGCGCCCTCGTTGTACTCCAGCAGCATCGCCCGCCGGTCGAGGACGTAGGCGACCGCCTTGAGCAGGATGAAGACCGCGACCAGCGTGCTCAGGTGGGCGCGGGCGCCGCTGGTCATCCGGTCGCCGATGCCCTGCAGCCGCACCCCGCCGAAGACGTAGTGCATGGCCAGCGCGCCGAGCAGGGCGAGCACCACCGCGGTGAAGCCGACGCCGAGCAGGTAGCGCCAGAACGGCAACTGGAAGACGTAGAAGCCGACGTCGACGCCGAACTCCGGGTCCTTGACGCCGAAGCTCCCGCCGTTGCGGAACAGCAGCCACTGGCTCCACCGGCTCTGCGCCGACAGCCCGGCGAAGAGCCCGATGACGGCGGCGACCAGGGCGATCCAGGTGCCGAGCCGGGGGGTCAGCAGCATCCGGTACCGCTCCAGGGTGGCCTGCTCGGCGGAGTGCGGGCGCAACTGCGGCCGCAGCCGGTACGCCAGCCAGAGGTTGCCGGCGACGATCGCCGCCATGCCGAACCCGATCACCAGGAAGAGCAGCAGCCGGGTGGCGAGCACCCCGGTGAAGATCTGGGTGTAGTGGACCTCCTCGAACCAGAGCCAGTCCGTCCAGGCGTTGACTCCCCACCCGAGCAGGGTGAAGAGGACGAACACCCCGATCAGGACCCCGATGGTGACGCGTCCGCGCCGGCTCATCCTCGGCAGGGGACTGCTACGCATGACCACTGTTGGCTCCGCACGCTCGATGTGATCGGCTCCGACCAGGCACCCAGAGTACGGGGTGTTCCTGAACACGTCGGGTCAAGGTCACGTCACGATCCTCGCGCGGGGCCACCGGGCCGGCTCAGCAGCGGGTCGGCTGCCCTCCGGCGCGCAGCGTCTCCAACGCCTTCAGCGCGTCGTCCAGCGAGGCCACCTTGAGCAGCGGCAGGTCGGGCTGCGGGTTGCGCACCGCCTCGGCGCAGTTGTCGGCGGGCACCAGGAAAACCTTCGCGCCGGCATCCTTGGCGCCGACCAACTTCTGCGCGATGCCGCCGATCGGGCCGACCCGGCCCTCGTCGTCGATGGTGCCGGTGCCCGCGATGATCTTTCCGCCGGTCAGGTCGGCCGGCTCCAGCTTGTCGACGATGCCCAGGGCGAACATCAGCCCGGCGCTCGGCCCACCGATGTCCCCGAGGTCGATCTTGAGGGTGAACGGGTGCGGCTGCTGCTGGTCGATCTCGACGCCGATCCGCGGCCGGCCGTCCTGCTCCCGGCTGGTCACCGTGGCGGTGGCGGCCACCCCGTCGCGGAGGTACCCGATCTCCCGCGCGGTGCCGGCCGGCTTGGCCCGGATCAGCTCGGTGAGCCTGGCCGCGCTGGTGACCTGCTGGTCGTCGACCGAGGTGAGCACGTCGCCGGGCCGGAGCACGCCGACCGACGGCCCACCCGCGGTCACCGCCTTCACCAGCACCTGGATCGGGTAGCCCAGCTCGCGCAGGGCCGCCGTCTCCGCGCTGGTCTGCGAGTTCTGGAAGTCCTCCGCGTTGCGCTTGTCGATCTCCTGCCGCGACTCGCCCGGCGGGTAGACCAGCTCGCGGGGCACCACCGCCTCGTCCTTGGAAAACCAGCCGGCCAGCGCCGACCGGAGCCGGACGGTGGGCTGCACCCCGACGGTGGTGAGCCGCAACTGCCCGGCGGAGGTGGACGTCGGCCGCCCGGTGACCTGGATGATCTCCTTGCCGTCCGCGCTGCCCAGGGTGTTGACGGTCGGGCCGGGACCGAGCACCACGTACGGGATGGGCACGCTCAGCACCCCGACGCTGAGCAGGGCGGTGAGCAGTGCACCGAGGAGGACGGTCACGCCGCGACGTCTCATGCGGCAGAGCGTACCGATCCGGGCGGAAGCGTCCCGCGCGACGACCGGCGGACTTCGCCCTCAGCGCAACGCCAGCGGGCGCGACCTGCGGCAAGGCACGCGTACCGTAGACCTCGTGCCTGATATTCCGTTCGGCTTCGCGCTTCCGGGTGGGCAACCACCAGACCCCAACGATCCCGCACAGATGCAGCAGTTCATGGCGCAGTTGCAGCACCTGCTCTCGGCGCCGGGCAGCGGGCCGGTCAACTGGGACCTCGCCCGGCAGGTGGCCGCGAGCCAGCTCGCCGCCAGCGGCGACCCGGCGGTCTCGCCGTTCGAACGCAACGCGGTGGAGGAGGCGCTGCGCATCGCCGACCTCTGGCTGGAGCCGGCCACGTCGTGGCCCTCCGGCATCCGGAGCTCGGTCGCCTGGAACCGCAACGAGTGGATTTACAAGACCCTGGACGTGTGGCGCAAGCTCTGCGACCCGGTGGCCAGCCGGATGGTCGGCGCGATGGGCGACCTGGTGCCGCCGGAGGCGCGGGCCCAGCTCGGCCCGATGCAGTCGATGGTCGCCACGCTGGGCGGGGCGCTCTTCGGCGGCCAGCTCGGCCAGGCGCTCGGCTCGCTCGCCGCCGAGGTGCTCTCCGCCGGCGACATCGGCCTGCCGCTCGGCCCGGCCGGCACCGCGGCGCTCATCCCGGCCAACATCCGGGCGTACGGCGAGGGCCTGGAGCTGCCCGAGGACGAGGTGAGGCTCTACGTCGCCCTGCGCGAGGCCGCCCACCAGCGGCTCTTCCAGCACGTGCCGTGGCTGCGCGGGCACGTGCTCACCGCGGTGGAGAACTACGCCGCGGGCATCCGGGTCAACCGGGAGGCGATCGAGGAGGCGATGGGCCGGGTCGACCCGACCGACCCGGAGTCGATGCAGGCGATCGCCCTAGAGGGCATCTTCACCCCGGAGGACACCCCGTCGCAGAAGGCGTCCCTGGCCCGGCTGGAGACCGTGCTCGCCCTGGTCGAAGGCTGGGTGTGCCACGTGGTCGACAGTGCCGCGGGCGAGCGGCTGCCCAACGTCGTACGCCTCGGCGAGGCGTTCCGCCGGCGCCGGGCCGCGGGCGGGCCGGCCGAGCAGACCTTCGCCGCCCTGGTCGGCCTGGAGTTGCGGCCGCGCCGGCTGCGCGAGGCCACCGTGCTCTGGGCGGCGCTGACCGAGCAGCGGGGAATCGCCGGCCGGGACGCCGTGTGGGGTCACCCCGACCTGCTCCCCTCCGACGACGACTTCGCCAACCCGGAGGCGTTCGCCGCCACCACCAGCGACCTGGACGAGGAACTGGCGAGCTTCGACTTCACCGCCCCCGGCGCGCCGGAGGAGCAGTCCCCGGGCGAGGACGACGACAAGAAGTCCTGACGCCCTTCCGGATCCGCACAACTCCCCGGACGTTGTGCGGATCCGGCTGCGTCTCGGCGGCGGTCAGTGGGGCTGGGCGGAGAGGAGGGCGCGGGTCGCCTCCCAGCCCTCGACGGCCGGGTCGAGGACGGCCAGGTCGGCCGGGCCGCGCAACCGGCGCCAGCCGACCGTGACGGCCACGTCCCCCGGGCGGGGGGCGGCCGCGCGCACCTCGGCCGGTGCGGCCGTCTCCAGGTCCAGCACCGGCAGCCAGTCCGGTACGGGCAGCCGGGCCGCCACGCCGAGCAGACCGGGGACGCCATCCTCCACCGGGGCGACCGCCACCGGGCGGCTGGAGAGCGGCCGCAGCAGCTTGCCGAGGGTGAGCCCGGGCACGTCGGGCGCGTCGGCGACCACCACGGCCGCCTGGTCGTAGTGGGCCCGCTCGGCAGTGCCGGCCGCGGCGGCCCGGTCGGCGCCGGCTGCGGCGGCCCGGTCGGTGCCGGCCAGCGCGGCGAACACCGCGTTGACGGTGGGTTCCGGTACCTCGTACACGGCGGTGCCGGGCCACACCACGGCGTCGGCCAGCCAGCGGTCCCCGGGCGTCACCGCCACCGCGGTCTCCACCTCGTTGAGGGTGGCGAGCAGGTCCACGACGTCCTCGGCGAGCGCCGTGCGCCACCGCGTCGGGTCGATTCCCGGCGGCGTCCACGCCACCGGAGCGAGCAACGCCACCACCACACGTCGAGCCACGCTCCGACCCTAACCCCCACCGGAGCCACCTCGGACGCCGCCGGCCGCCGTCTGCGGGCCGCTACGACGACGCCCTGGCCAGCGCCCGGTCGACCAGGTCGGGCGGCCGGGACGGGCTGCCAGCGCCGGGCCCGATCGATGGCCAACTGGACGCTACGAACTTGATGACGAGAATGAATCACCGACCGCCCGAGTAGGCTTCCGCGACGCGACCAGCGCAGGCCGCCTCCGGCCGTCGTCCTAGGCAGGCGTTCTCGGTGGCGAGTTCAGTCGGCGAGGGGGAGGCCGGAGGCCGAGGCGACGCCTTCCAGGTAGCCCCGGGCCCGCTCGGTCTTCGGATACCGGCCCACCAGGGCCCAGAAATGGGCGTTGTGGCTGGGCACGATCAGGTGCGCCAGCTCGTGCAGGAGCACGTAGTCGATCACCCAGTCGGGCATGTCCTGGAGCCGGTGGGAGATCCGGATGGTGCGGTCGGCGGGGGTGCAGGAGCCCCAGCGGCCGTTCTGGTTGGTGACCCAGCGGACACTGGCCGGCGAGGCGGCGGCGCCGTACTCGGGCAGGTAGAGGTTGATCAGCCGGGTGGCCCGGGCGAGCAGCTCGGCGTCGGAGCGGGCGAGCCGGCCCTCCCGGGCGGCGAGCCGGGCCAGCATCCGGTCGACCCACTCGCTCTCCTCGGCGCGCGAGAACTGGTCGGGGATGAGCACCACGACGCGCTCCCCGTCCCGGTACGCGGACACCGTCCGTCGCCGGCGCTGACTGCGCCGTACCTCGACGACGGGCTTCCGCGTCCCGGCCATCACTGGCCCGCGCAGCCTCGGATGACTGTCACGACAGCAAGCTAATGCGTAATGACCAGGAGTCCGCAAGAGTCAACACGATGACACGCGCCCGGAAAATGGTGGTTGGTCGCCCAGCGTCCCAAAAAAAATCTTTGCGGCAGCCCCGGAACCCTGCCCGGTTACCCTTCGTGGCGGCCCCGCCGGGGCCCCCGCCCGTCACCTGCCCGCCCCGCACACGTTAAGTGATCTACGGACGCACGTCGCGTCGGGGCGGCTCGAAGGGGCGATCTGAGGGTATTTGCCCGGCGTGTCCCTGCGGAACTGACTTATCCGACGTGGCTCGGCATGCACACTCTCGACGTCGACTAGCTCACAGTGTCGATGCTGAGCTGACATGGAACCGCCCAGACCTGGGTAGGGTCCGCCAACCAGCGGTCACGAGCGTGGCCGCGGAGAACGACCCAGCGCCGGTGCCCCGCGTGGCCCGCCGCCGGGGAACCCGCCGGGACGGCGTGTCCGGCGGACGAGACGAGGAGGGGCTACCGTGGCCGACCAGGCCCAGACCTACAACGGTTACTGCGTCAAGTGCAAGGAGAAGCGGGACTTCGAGGGACGCATCGAGGTCTCCAAGACCGGTATGAACATGGCCAAGGGCAAGTGCCCGGTGTGCGGCACAACAGTGAACCGCATCCTGGGCAAGGCCAAGGTCTGACCGGTACGGATCGACGCGGGGAGGGGTGGCCGACGGCCACCCCTCCCCGCGTCCGTTCGATCCCTACTGTCGGCTGACCGACACCGGTTACCGCCGAGTTGTGGAAAAGCCGCCTTTTTCTGTGGACAACCCTGGCCACGGCCCGGCGCACCTGTGGACAACGATCGACGGAGCGCGCGGACACGGTCACGATTCGTGGCATGGCCGACCCGACACCCCTCGCCCGTCCCACCCTCCTGCCGGGCCTGGCCCGCCTCTGGCGGGACCGGCACACCCTCCAGCTCGGGATCGAGCCCGGCCGCGCCGTCCTGCTCAAGGTGACGAACCCCCGCGCCGCCCGCCTGCTCGACCTGCTGGACGGCACCCGGAGCGAACGTGCCGTCCTCGCGTACGCGGCCACGGCGCGGGTCGCGCCCGACGAGGCCCGCGTCCTGCTCGACACGCTGCGGGGCGCCGGTCTCGTCGTACCGGCGCAGAGCCTGCTCCCCCGGGAGCTCGCCGGGCCGGTCCGGACCCGGCTCGCCGGAGAGGCCGACGCCCTGGCGCTGGCCACCCCCGCCCTGCCCGGCACCCCGGCCCAGGTGCTGCGCCGCCGCCGGGCGGCGCGCGTGCTGGTCACCGGCGCCGGCCGGCTCGGTGCCGCGATCGCGGTCGCGCTGGCGCAGGCCGGCGTCGGGCACGTCGCACCCGAGCTGCCCGGTCCGGTCCGCCCGGGCGACCTGGTCGGGACCGGCCTGACCGCCGCGGAGGTGGGCCGGCCGCTGGCAGCGGCGGTCCGCGCCGAGCTGGGCCGGTCCGCCCCGGGTACGGAGACCGGGCCGCTCCGCCGGGGCCGCGTCGACCTGGTGGTCCAGCTCGGCACGGACCGGCCGGCGGCCCTGCTGGCCACCGGGTACGCCCAGCGCCGCCAGCCCCACCTGCTGGTCGACCTGCGGGGCGGCGTGCCGGTGATCGGCCCGCTGGTCCGGCCGCCGGTCGGTCCCTGCCTGAACTGCCTCGACCTGCACCGGGTGGACCGCGACCCGGACTGGCCCACGCTCGCCGCCCAGCTCGCCGCCGACGACGCCGAACGGGCCTGCGCCGCCACCACCCGGCTCGCGGCGGTGGCGTACGCGGCGGCGGAGGCGCTGGCCCACCTCGACGGCAGCACCCCGGAGACCCTTGGTTGCGCCGTCGAGGTCGCCGGGGCCGGCCGATTCCGCCGCCGCCAGTGGCCGCCGCACCCGTCCTGCGGTTGCTCCGGGCGTCGCCCGATCCGGGTCAGGCCCACCGGTCCGGGCTTCGTAGCAGCAGTGGGCCCTCCGAGTCGGTAACAATGACCGGGTGACCGACATCCCGCGCCGGGCCGTGTCCCGGACCGCCAAGCTCGCCGCCCTGCCGCTCGGCTTCGCCGGCCGGACCGTCCTCGGCATGGGCAAGCGGGTCACCGGGCTCGCCTCCGAGGTCATCTCCGCCGAGATCCAGCAGCGCACCGCCGAGCAGTTGTTCAGCGTGCTCGGGCAGCTCAAGGGCGGGGCGATGAAGTTCGGCCAGGCCCTGTCGGTCTTCGAAGCGGCGCTGCCGGAGGAGATCGCCGGACCCTACCGGCAGGCGCTCACCAAGCTCCAGGAGGCCGCCCCGCCGCTGCCCGCGGCCACCGTGCACAAGGTCCTCGTCGAGCAGCTCGGCCCGGACTGGCGGGACCGGTTCGTGGAGTTCAACGACACCCCGGCCGCCGCGGCCAGCATCGGCCAGGTGCACCGCGCGGTCTGGCGGGACCCGGGGTACGGCCCGAACGGCGCCCCGAACCACCGGGACGTGGCCGTGAAGATCCAGTACCCGGGCGCCGGCGACGCCCTGCTCGCCGACCTGAAGCAGCTCTCCCGGCTAGGCGGCATGTTCCGCGCGATCCAGCCCGGGCTGGACGTCAAGCCGCTCCTGGTCGAGCTGCGGGAGCGGATCACCGAAGAGCTGGACTACGAGCTGGAGGCCGAGTCGCAGCGCGCCTTCGCCGCCGCGTACGCCGACGACCCGGACATCTACATCCCCGAGGTGCTGGACGCCTCGCCCCGGGTGCTGATCACCGAATGGGTCGAGGGCACGCCGCTGGCGGAGATCATCCGGGAGGGCACCGAGGAGCAGCGCGACGAGGCGGGGCGGCTGATGGCCGAGCTGCACCTGTCCGCGCCGATGCGGGCCGGGCTGCTGCACGCCGACCCGCACCCGGGCAACTTCCGGCTACTCCCGGACGGCCGGCTCGGCGTGATCGACTTCGGCGCGGTGGCCCGGATGCCGGAGGGCACCCCCGAGCCGATCGGCCGGATCGCCGCGCTGTCGTTGCGCGGCGACGCGGAGGCGGTGGTGGCCGGCCTGCGGAAGGAGGGCTTCGTCAGCCCCACCGAGCCGATCGACGCCGAGGCGGTGCTGGACTTCCTCCGCCCGATGCTGGAGCCGATCGCCGCCGAGGAGTTCCGGTTCACCCGGGCCTGGCTGCGGTCCGAGGCGGCCCGCCTGGCCAATCCCCGCTCGCCGGCCTACCAGCTCAGCCGCCAGCTCAACCTGCCCCCGTCGTACCTGATGATCCACCGGGTCACGCTGGGCTCGATCGGGGTGCTCTGCCAGCTGGAGGCGAAGGCCCCCTACCGGGCGATCCTGGAGCGCTGGCTGCCCGGCTTCGCCCCGGTGGGCTGACGTGCCACGGGGGCGGCGGCCATCCGGCCGCCGCCCCCGTGTGTGTGGGTAGTGATCTAGAGAGCGCCCAGGTCGCGAGCCGACTGGCGCCGGCTCTTCATCGCGACGGTACGGGCGGAACGGGTTGCCTCAGTGCTCGTGGTGGTGCGACCGGCCTGAGGCCGGGGCATTCGAGCCCGGGACAACGCTTCATGAAGTAGTTGCATCTCGGTTCCGTTCGGCAGGTGCAGCATCGGTTTCGACTTTCTCGCGGCCGGTGGGCTCACCGGCGGGGACGTTGGAACGGGGTGTGTCAGGCCGCCAGCCGGACCGCGTTACGCGACTCGGACAGCCCACTGGCCGCCAGTCGCGCCTCGGCCTCGACCCGGAGCTGCGCGTCGCGGGCGAGGTCCTCCTTGCGCGGACGGCCACGGGGCCGCTTGCGCGGGACGACCGCGCCACGCTCGAAGATCTCGCCGCCCCAGACGCCCCAGGGCTCGGCCCGCTCCACCGCGCCGGCGAGGCACTCGACGCGCAGCGGGCAGTCCCCGCAGAGCGACTTGGCCAGCTCGAGCTCGGCAGGCGAGTCGGAGAACCACAGGTCGGGGTCGAACTTCCGGCAGGGCAGGTTCGCCTCCACCTCGACGCTCACGTCGAGCGGGGCCAACGCCAGACTCATCCTCCGGTCACCTCTCTCTCACTTCGATCTCGTGGATCGCATTTCCGACGTACTTGCGGTGCAAAAACACTGAGGCCGCGGATCCCGGTGTGCGGGTTCCGCGGCCTCGAGGTGAGCCGGTGGTCTGGTGGATCAGACCGGTCTACCTCGAGGTGGAACACCGCGGACATCCGTGCGCTTGTTGGCGCCGATGCCCATGCCCGTGAAGCCACTGGTCCCCTCGATCCCCGCCAGCGGCGCCACGGTCAGGTTCAGCTCGGCCTGAACCTGGACCTGGTGCACCTGCGGGACCGACGGTCGAGCGGCAAGGGCCACCCGGACAGCCGACAGCGGAGCGCAGGCAGCTGGCATCGCCAGCGGACGCTCGTAGATGTAGGTCTCCATTGATGCCACCTCCCTGACTTTCCTCGTGCCGACCATGGACTCATCCCCCGTGAGCAGCCGGAATGGCGCCGCTCGCGAGGTGTGTCCTGAGGCTATTCCTCGCCTCGGTGCGAGGGCAAACGATTTACGGCTAGATTTCGAAACTTTTCTGCGGGCAGACGTCGTCCACCGTCGCGCCCCCCACCAGGGCCAGCACCGTATCACCGTAAAGTCCCAGTTTGCGGGGGCCGATCCCGGCGATCGCGATCAGTTCCTCGCTGCGCCCCGGCCTCCGCTCGGCCAGCGCGGTGAGCGTGGCGTCGGTGAAGACGACGTACGCCGGCACCTTCTGCGCCTCGGCCACCCGCTGCCGCCACTCGCGCAGCCGTGCGTACAGCTCCTCGTCCAGGTCGGACGGGCACGTCGGGCAGCGCCCCAGCTTGCGGTCCGCCCCGGCGAGCAGGGTGGCGCCGCAGATCCGGCAGGAGACCACCTGGGGACGCCGCCGCTCGGCACGCCGGACCGCGCCGGCGCCCGCCCGCTCGGTACCCCCCGAGCGGTCGAGCTGCGGCAGGAACCGGCAGGGCCGCCGGGCCCGGCCACCCGGCGAGCGGGCCGCGGCGTACGACAGCCACAGCCACTCCCGGGCCCGGGTGATCCCGACGTAGAGCAGCCGCCGCTCCTCCTCGACCTGCTCCGGGGTCTTCGCGTAGGTGGTGGGGAGGGTGCCCTCGGCGAGGCCGACCAGGAAGACGGCGTCCCACTCCAGGCCCTTGGCGGAGTGCAGCGAGGCCAGCGTCACTCCCTCCACCGTGGGTACGTGCTGCTGCGCGGCCCGCCGCGCCAGCTCGTCGTTGAAGTCGCTCAACGTCACCGGGCGCTCGATCGCGGCCGCCTCGCCGATCGGCACCACCTCGGGCGTCGCCGCGTACTCCTCGGCGAGCTGGACCAGGGCGGCGAGCGCCTCCCACCGCTCGCGCGCGGCGCCGCCGGCCGGGGGCGCGTCGGGCGCCCAGCCGACCGCGGCGAGCGCCTCCACCACGGCGGCCGGCACCGGGGTCTCCCCCGGGATCGACCGGGTGGCGGCGCGCAACGCCACCATCGCCTGCCGCACCTCGGGCCGCTCGAAGAACCGCTCCGCCCCCTGCACCACGTACGGCACCTGCGCCTCGGTGAGCGCCTTCTCGTACGCCTCGGACTGCGCGTTGGTGCGGAACAGCACGGCGATCTCCCGGGCCGGCGTGCCGCCGTCGATCAGCACCCGGCAGCGGGCGGCGACCGCGTTGGCCTCCGCCGGCTCGTCGGTGAAGATCCGCAACTCGGGTTCGGGGCCGGGCGGGCGCTGGCCGTGCAGCTCCAGCCGCAGCCGGGCCTCGGTGCCCCGGGCCTGCGAGATCACCGCGTTGGCCAGCCCGACCACCTGCGGCGTGGAGCGGTAGTCGCGGACCAGCCGGACCACCGTGGCGGTGCGGTGGCGGCGCGGGAAGTCGACCAGGTACGACGAGGTCGCCCCGGTGAAGGAGTAGATGGTCTGGCTGGCGTCGCCGACCACGGTGAGGTCGTCCCGGCCGCCGAGCCACGCCTCCAGCAGCCGCTGCTGGAGCGGGTTGACGTCCTGGTACTCGTCGACGACGAAGTGCCGGTACTGGCCGCGTACCTGCTCGGCGACGTCGGCGTGCTCCTCGATCCCCCACACGGCGGCGCGCAGCAGGTCCTCGAAGTCGATCACCCCGTTGCCGCGCTTGAGCCGCTCGTACGCGGCGAACACCTCGGCCACCTTCGCCGGCTCGTACGGGGTCTCGCGCAGCGCCTTGGCCGCGGCCACCACGTACTCGCCCGGCTCGACCAGGGACGACTTGGCCCACTCGATCTCACCGGCGAGGTCGCGGGCGGCGGCCCGGTCGGCGCGCAGGCCGACCTTGGCGGCGGCCAGGGTGACCACCCGGACCTTGCTCTCCATCAGCTCCGGCATGGCGCGCCCCTCGAGCAGCCGGGGGGCGAAGTAGCGGACCTGGCGCAGCGCCGCCGCGTGGAAGGTGCGGGCCTGCACCCCGCCGACGCCCAGCGCGGTGAGCCGGGCCCGCATCTCGGCGGCGGCGCGGGCGGTGAAGGTGACCGCCAGCACGTGCCGGGCGGAGATGTCACCAGTCAGCGCGCGGTGGGCGATCCGCGAGGTCACGGCTCGCGTCTTGCCGGTGCCCGCGCCGGCCAAAATGCAGACCGGGCCGGCCGGGGCGGTCACCGCGGCCCGCTGCTCCGGATCCAGCCCGGCCAGCACCCGTTCCGCCGCTGAGTGAACCGCCACAGCCAGGAATCATTGCAGCCCTCCGCGATGTTGCAGCGGTTAGCCTGGCCTGATCGGACCGGGCGCGAGCCACCCCTTGGAGGACCTGACCATGTTGACGATGTATTCCACCCCGTGGTGCGGCTACTGCCACCGGCTGAAGTCGCAGCTCGACCGGGAGGGCATCGCGTACGAGGTGGTCGACATCGAGCAGGACGCGAAGGCCGCGGAGTTCGTGATGAGCGTCAACGGCGGCAACCAGACCGTCCCGACCCTGCGCTTCGCCGACGGCAGCGCCCTCACCAACCCCTCGATCACCCAGGTCAAGCAGCACCTCGCCACCCTGCCCAGCTGACCTCACCCAGCCCCGAAGAGCGGCCGCCCCACCCGGGCGCGCCGCTCTTCCCGTCTCTACCCGCCCCCTCCTCGATGATCATGAAGTTATTGCGCTCGTCGTCGGCGTGTCGCGACAACAACTTCATGATCAACAGCGGCGGGCGGGAGGGCGGTGGCCGCCACCGGGCGGCGGGGGGCGGGGGTGCGGGGGCGGGGCTGGGGGGGGGGGGGCAGGGGGCGGCCCCGGCCGAGG
>NZ_VSFA01000100.1 GCF_008119785.1 Micromonospora sp. MP36
ATACGAGGACATCTTGATGCCGGTTCACGCCGTGAGCCTCGTCGCGATGGGTCTGTGGCTGCTCGACAACTGCGACCTGGAGGCGTGCGCGACGACGGCTGCCGAACTCGGCCAGTGGGACTTCCACCTCGCAGTCGCGCCGGTCCGCTTCGCCGGCACGTCCGGCAGCCCGGTCAACCCGATCGCCACATTCTGACCGCGGGACAGTGCCGGCACCCTTCAAGTCGATCAGCCCTGCGCCGGGCTGCGGCTCGATCAGAGCCCACTGCTCGTCGCTGGTGTCCGAGGGGTACCGGCTGCTCGTCCCACCGCCCAGCCGCGGCCGGTTTCACCGCTTGGTCGCGGCAATCACCTGGCTGTAGTAGCGGGTGAGGTGTCGGTCGTAGTAGAGGAATTCATAGGGCACGCCCTCGTGCTGGCCAACCACCGACCACTCTTCGGTGGTCACCAACTCGTGAAGGTCGCTGACCCAGTTGGCCTCGTCGGTGTACTGGCTCTCGAAGGCCAGCGGGCTGGAGATCACGAGCAGGCCGCCCTGGCGGAGCAGCCGGGCAGCCGCCGACACGACCTGGCGTGGATCCGGCACCCGGTCGACGACGTTGAGCACGCTGACGAGGTCGAAGTAGCCGGCCGGCCGGGGCAGCCGTTCGGCCGGCACCGGGTAGACGGTGGCCTTGTCGTCCGGCTTCGGGAAGTCCGCGGGGTCCACCCGGCGGAAATCCGGCCGCTCGGAATCGCGCGGTGGCGTGGGCAGCCAGCCGTCGAACGGCTCGCCGCACAGCATGCGCCGCGCCCACACATTGAACATCTCGGCCGGTTCCGACAGCACGCGATCCTCGTCGCCGAAACCGCGTCGGGCCATCTCATACAGGAATCGTCCGGTGCCGCCGCCGACGTCACATACCCGCGCCGGCGGTTCGGCGGACGGCCACCACTGCGCCACGAGGTCGGCCGTGGCGCGTGCGAAGCGCCCGGCAACCGGCGGCTCGGCTCGAGCGAGACGGGGGTCAGGCTCGGCCTCGGGTAGGACGATGTCGCCCCAGTCGGTGTACAAGTAGCTACCAAGGAAGGCCTGCGAGGCGTAGTTCTCCATGACCTTGGGCGAAACGGTCGACATGTCACTCTCCCTGCTCGGCCCGGCGCTTGTTCGGGCCAATGCTGCCCCACCGGACATCGGCGCGTCATCTCTTATGTTGCTTCATAACGGCACGACGTGATGTCCGCCCACATCGCTTACTGGCATGTGTCGCTGACGTTGTATGCGGCAGGGCAATTCCGTCCTTGAGCCGCTCCAGGCAGCCATTGCCCGAGGCAAGTTCGTCTCTGTCGATGGAGTTCCGCTCGGCCGTCGCTGCAAGCTTGTCCACCAACTGGATCTTTAATCTGAAGCGGATCGCGGAGCCGGAAGCGCGGACCGCCTCTCGGCTGGCCATGAGTACCTGGCCCAACCGCCACCACCTGACACGCCACCACGATTGATGCGGCAAGTACGCGCCCTGGACACGGTCACCGGACAGGTCATCGCTCAGCTTGCACCGCGGCCACCGCACCAGGACTTCCTACGCGCTCCTCGGCGACGATACCGCCCCTGAAGACACGCAGGAGCGCGACACCCAATCCCGCTCCGGCGGCAACGACCGCCATGGCGAAGAAAGCGGAAATGCCGAGCCCGGTGTAGGCAAGAGCGCCCAGCAAAGGCCCCACGACGAAACCGATGTCGGACACTAACCCAAAGGCGCCGAACGCCCGCCCGAGCAGATGCCGCGGCACGAGGTTCACCCCTTGCCGAGCCACCAGATACAGCACCGGCTGAGCCGTCATGAACAACAACAGCCCGGCACACATCGCCACCACGCCGTCGAACAAGCCGACCGCGGCGAGACCGACCGCCTCGGCGCCGAAGGCGAACGCGGCAATCACCAACAACGGCCGGGACTCCACCAACTTGGCGCAGGTCATGGCGACGACCATGAACACCGCCAACCCGGCCGTATAAATCACCGACGTGTAGGCGACTCCGTTGCCCGTGACCTTGTCGAGGTGCAGGGGAACCACCGGTTCCAACGCCGCGAACAGCGCGTTGTTCACCAGATCGGCCACCGCGAAGATGGCTACCAGGAGGATCAGCGGGCGAACCGCCCCGATGGTCCACCGCTCTCCCGCAGCAGCCGACGGCGAAACCTCCACACGGTCGACACGCAAGCCGAGCAACAGCACTCCGCCGGCGGCGGTCACCACTGCGCCGGCCAGGAACACCCCGGTGAAGCCGAGCAACGGGTGCAGCAGACCGACCACGGCGGGACCGAGCACCATACCGGCCGTGCAGCAGCCACCGAACCAGCCCATCACGCGGGCTGTCCCGAAGCGCGAACTGGCTCCCAACGAGCTGGCCAGCTGGTAGAGCACTGGCATCGTGAGGCCCTCGGCCACGCCCCAGGCGAGCCGCCAGGCCAGCACCTGCCAGCCGGCGGCGGAGAAGGCCAGACCAAGAACGGCCGCGGCGGTCATGCTCATACCGAAGAAGCCGATCAGCTGCGGGCGCAGTGTGCGGTCGACCAGGATCCCGCCGATCGGCTGCGTCAGCGCCTTGGCCACGGCGAACCCGCTGAACGCCGCGGCCACCTCCAGCGCGGACATCTGGAACCGTCCGGTCAGCTCGGGCACCAGCGGAACCAGCATGGTGTACGCGATGTTCATCATCACCGCGGACAGCAGCAGCGCCGCGATCCCGGTGCGTTTGTCGGTGGTCACGGCCGCTGCGCTAGCCCCTCATATCCCGCCACGGTCAGCAGGCCTTCGTGCACGGCCGTCAGCCTCGGGCGGTAGATCTCGACGTCACCCGGGTCGGCCGCGTACCACAGACCCCAGAGGTGGATGCCGCTGAAACCGTGCTGTTTCTTGAACGTGTCGTTGCCCCGGCCGAACTCGATGATGTCCCAGCCGCGGTCCACGCCTTCGGCGAGGAGCTCATACAGCATGAACGGATACGGGCTGACCTCGCTGTACACGGTGGCGTCGGTGCCGGCTCCCCAGAGGTAGAGCCTGCGGTCGTGCTCGAGCGAAACGGACACACCGATCGTCCGATCCTCCCATTCGGCCCGGATCAGGCTGGCGTACGGCGTGGACAGCACCGCCTCGAGGGTGGCGCGGTCGTACAGCGCCGGCCAGCCGTGCTTGACCGCCGAGCCGTTGGTCAGCTCGAGCACCCGGTCGATGTGCGCCACCGCTGCGGGTCCCGTTTCCTCGACGAGTTTGACGCCTTTCTCGGTGGCTCGCCGCCAGCGTCGCCGCCAGTCGGTCCGTTTCCTCGTCTTGACCTCGCCCATCACCGGATCCGGTCCGCTGCCCGGATTCTTGTAGTAGGCGGTGTCCAGCCGGGCGAAGACGTCGGGCGGGCGGACGGCGGCCCACTGGCGGGCCGGGTCGGGTGGCAGGTTGAGTACCAGCACACCGGCCGCGCCAAGGTCTCGCGCCTGCTCCCGGGCTTCGTCGACCAATGCGGCCACGGCGAGCGCGTCGCCGGCCAGATACGCCGGGCCGTAGACGGAGTAGATCGAGCCGATCGTGAGCACCGGCCGGTCCCAGACGACCCCGCTGGCGGTGTCGTTCTCGAGGCCCTGCCAGAACGGCGAGTACTCCAGTAGGTAGCGTGGGGCCCGGCCGGGATCGATGACACGCCGCCGCTCGATGGTCGCACGTGCCCATGCGTCAAGCCATTCCTCGGTGTCGAACACCGTCGGCCGGCAGGACTGCGCCTCAGAGAACGGCGTGACGGTCATGGAAGCTCCTCCGTACCGCGGACATTCCACTTCTGAAAGTAGGCCCGGATCGTGCTCGCGGGCGAGGGTTGCTTCAAAGACCGCATTTTCCAAGATGGATGTCGGAACACCCGCACGATCGAAGATGCTCACCATATCGGCCGGATGCGACGGTGGAGCCCATGACGCGCTCCATCGCCTGGCATGACGGCATGACGGGCGGGGACCACGGCGTCGGCGGGTCGACGGGCTCCGTGGCAGCACCGAGTTTCGGCGCCGGTGCCCCGCTTGGCGAGGTCCTGCCTGAGCAGGTGAAGGACCTGAGCTCGCAGTTCGACGGGTGCCTTTTCCAACTGCGTGCCGCGCGGCGCGAGATCGAGGAGTACGCGACCTACTGCGCGCGCAACGATCTGCTGGTGGACGAGCCGGTGCTCGCGCATCTGGTGGCCGCGACGCAGCAGGTCGGCATGCGAGTGGTCCGGCAGCAGCGGGCCCTGCTCGCCGCATCCACCACGGACGCGGCGGACCTGCTGGGCCCGAGCGAAGCGGTCCTGCGGTTCGGACTGGCGACGCTGGCCTACGTGCGGCATTCGCTCGACTGGTCCGCAAAGTCCTACGGACAGTCGGCACAGGTGCAGTTCTTCGGCACCCAATCCGAGTCATGGCCGACGATCCACTACGACCGCAACGGCACGCATGCGTCGGTGATCAGGGTCGAGCGCCAACTGCTCGAGTTGCTCGACCTCCCGCCGGACAGATGCGGTATCGGGGTCACCTCGTCCGGCATGGCCGCGTACACCTGGATCGAGGCGTTTCTGCTGCGGGACCGGCTCCGCGCCGGCGACACGGTGCTACTGGCGCCATACATCTACTACGAGACGGCGCAGCAACTCCACGCGCTGCCTGAGGTGCGGGCCGAGCGGGCGAGCGGGTACGCCGTCGAGGAGATCATCGCCGATGTCGTCCGGCTTCGCCCGAAGGTCATCTTCGTCGACCCGCTGGCGAACAACGTGCGGCAGCGGATGCTTGACCTGCCCGAGCTCTTCCGGCGGCTGCGTGAGGTGGTGACCGAACGCTGCACCGTGGTCGTGGACGGAACGATGACCGGCGCATCGCTGCAGCCGACGCTGTTCGCCTCCGACGACCGGCTGGAGGTCATGTACTACGAGAGCTGCACCAAATACCTCCAGCTGGGCATGGACTTCGCGCTCGCCGGTCTGGTGGTGTTCCCGATCGAGCTGGCCGAGCGGATGGACATGCTGCGCCGCAACACCGGCCTGGTGCTCGCCCGGCACAACGCCGAGTTGTTCCCCCGCTACCAGGTTTCGTTGCACCGCAGGAGAATGCGGCGGATCTGGGCCAACGCCGAACGGCTGGCCACGCTTCTGCACGCCGATCCTCGAGTCACCTCGGCCGGTGTGGTGCACCACCCGGTGCTGCCGCACCACCCGGACACGCGGCTGGCTGCCGGCCTGCCCTACGGCAGCGGCATCGTGACGTTTGTGTACCACGATCGCCCACGCAACGACTGGGACAACCTCGACGCGGTGGTCGACCAGATCCTGGTGCGGGCCAGGACGCGCGGCACCCAGGTGACCAAGGGCGTCAGCTTCGGCTACTCGGTCCCGCGGGTGTGGGCGCAGAGCGTCAGCACCACCGAGGAGGAGTACAAGTACGTGCCGGTCCCCGACGACGAGCCGCGGTTCCTCCGGCTCTATGTCGGGGACCGGATGCATCAGCTGGACGGACTCGCTAAGGCCATCGCCGAAGCCATCGCTGGATGACGGGAGTTAGCATGGGTGACCCCACTGACGGGCTGGACGGATGGGTGCTCCGGCCGGGCGACCACGGCTACGACGACGCACGCGCGGCCTGGAACGGGATGGTCGACCACCGGCCACGCATGATCATCAAATGTGCGAGCGTGAATGACGTCGTGGCCGCGGTGCGCATCGCGCGCGAGGCCGGACTGGAGATCGGCGTGCGGTGCGGCGGACACGCCGCGCTCGGGCCTGCCGTGCCGGAAAACGGTCTGCTGATCGATCTCCGGCCGCTGCACGGTGTCCAGGTCGACCCGGCGCGTCGCACCGCCATCGTCAAGGGCGGCACACTGCTCGGCGCGGTGGACCGCGGATCGCTGCCGCATGGCCTGGTCACCACGACCGGAAGCGTCTCGCACACCGGCGTCGGCGGGTTCACCCTCGGTGGCGGCATGGGCTGGCTGGCCAGGCAGTACGGACTGGCCTGCGACAACGTGCTGTCGTTCGAGGTGGTGACCGCGGCGGGGCAGGTGGTGCGGGCGAGCCGGACCGAGCACCCGGAGCTGTACTGGGGGCTGCGCGGCGGTGGCGGCAACTTCGGCGTGGTCACCGAGTTCGAGTTTCGACTGCACGAGGTCGATCCGCGGGCGCTGGTGGCGGAGCTGACCTTCCCACTCGATGCCGGTCTGGCGGTGCTCCGCGGCTGGCGGGACCTCAATGCCATGGCGCCGCGCCAGGCCACTTTCACCGCGTCGGTCTCCGGAGCGGAGGTCACCGTCGGATACGTCTGGGTCGGCGAGCCCGACCAGGGCAAGGGCCTGGTGCCAGAGCTACGCGGGCTCGGTCGGCCGGTGCGCGAGCGGGTGTTCGAACCGACCTATCGCGAGCTGCAGACCATGGACGACGAAGCGGATCGGCACGGGCTCCGCCAGTACTCCAAGGACCACTACCTGTCGGCGTTCCCGGACGCGGCGATCGAGGCGTTCCTGGCCAGAGGATCGGAGAACGGGAGCGGTGCGGGACTGCCGGGTGGCTGGCTGGAGGCCTACGGCGGGGCGATCGCCGAGGTTCCGGACGAGGAAACCGCGTTCGGCCACCGGCAGACGCTTCTCGAGTTCGGCGTCCGCTCCTCGTGGACGGATCCTGCCGAGGACGCCGACCGGATCGCGGTGACAAAGCAGGTGGCGGCGGCGCTCGAACCGTTCGCCGACGGCGTCTACGTCAACATGCTCAGCGATGACGGTACGGACGGCGTTCGCCGGGCCTACCCGCCGGCGAAGCTCGCCCGGCTGGCCGAGGTGAAGAGGGCCTACGACCCGGACAACGTGTTCCATCTGAACCAGAACATCAAGCCGGCGCCCTGAGCGCCGGGGCGCTCGGCGGCCGTCCGAGTGGCGTCGGTCGCGCTGGTTGGATGCTGTGTATGCGGTTCAGACCGCGTCCCCCAAGGCGGCTGGGGGGTTGGGGATCCGCGGTAACGAATGCCCGGTGCGCGCCACAGCCAGGTGGGATGCTGGGCGTTCAGCGCGAGGTTGGAGTCAGGCGGCGCCCGGTCAGGGCGCCGCCGAGACAACCGCTGGTCGCGTCATCGCCGGCATGACGTGCCGCATCACCCGCGGCCGACCCGCACACCGTCAGGAGCGCCGCACCTTCACGTGGAGCTGATCAACCCCAGCTCGAACACGCTCAGGCAGGAACCTGGTCGCCTCCGGAACGGGAGCCCTCCGGTGTTGTGGCCTCGGCTACCAGCGAGCCGGTGGTGGTCGTGTGCGAGCTGGCGAACAGCAGCGGATGGGCCGACCGGATGCCGTCCACCACGAGGTCGTAGGGGACGTCGTCGAACTCCCCCCGCATGCGAAGGAACTCCATGTGCTGCCGGCCGTGCTCGTCGAAGGGGTGGTACAGGCTGTCCGAGAGCCCGTCGAAGTCCAGCGGCCTGATCCGGTACAGCTTGCAGAGCAGCTTGTTGAACACCGGTGTGGCCTTGACCCAGGCGCCGTTGAGGTGGACCGAGGTCAAGCTGTGAAAGCGGAAGACGTCGCCGCCGACGAGTTCCCGCAACCGGGGCGAGGCCAGGTGGTTGCGTACGTCGCCGTAGACGATCCGGCTTGGCACGCCGACCGCGCGCAGCGCCGCCGCATACAGGATCGACTTGTGTACGCAGAACCCGAAGCCACGCTCGATCACACCGCTGGCGGTGAGCCCGTGGCGGGACAGGTCGGCGCCGTAGACCTCGTAGCGGATGCCGTCACGGACGGCGTAGTACAGGCGAACGGCCTTGTCGACATCCGTGCCGTCGGTGGCGTCGCCCAGCGCGTCCGCGACGAAGCGCCGCACCGCGGGCGACTCGTGATCCAGGAACTCGGTGGCCCGGATCAGCGCGGGATCGGTGCCGCTCATGCCTCACGCTCCCCTGTCGTGCTCTTCGCCGGGGCGGTCCGGCCCAGTCCCATGAGGGCAGCAATCCGCTGGCGCTGAATCTCGGAGGTGCCGGAGTAGATGGTTCCCGACACCGCGTTGCGCAGGTCCTTTTCCAGCCCGTACTCGGTGGTGTAGCCGTAGCCCCCGAAGACCTGCACGGCGGCGAGGGCGGAGCGCACGTTGCTCTCGCTGACGATCAGCTTGGTGATCGCCACGTCGGTCGCCACGTTCTCGCCGGCTGCCATCCGCTCGGCGGTGTCGTACAGCCACTTGCGGGAGGTCTCCAGGTCGACGCGCATGTCGACGAGGCGGTTCGACACTGACTGGTAGGAGCCGATGGCCGCCCCGAACTGGGTCCGGGTGCGGGCGTACTCGACGCACCGCTCCAGGCGGTGCTGCATCTCGCCGAGCACGCCGGCGAAGCCGCAGAGGATCTCCCAGCGCATCACCGCGTCGAGCACCAGCAGCCCCGCGCCGACCGAGCCGACGACATGGTCCCGGGGCACCCGCACGCCGTCGAGGAACAGCTCGGACAGCGGCGAGGTGCGCAGCCCCATCTTCCCGACCGGGCCGCCGACCTGGAGGCCGGGGGAATCGCACCGCACCAGGAACGCCGTCACCGCGGCGGCGCTGCCGGGGCGGCCGGTCCGGGCGTAGACGACCACCAGGTCGGCGATGGGGCCGTTACTGACGAACGCCTTGCTGCCGGTGAGAATGAAGTGGTCGTCCTCGGCGACGGCCGTGGTGGCCATGTTGGTCACGTCGGAGCCGCCGGCCGGCTCGGTGATGGCGTGCGCGCCGATCATCGTGCCCGCCACGATCTGCGGCAGGTAGCGCTCCCGCAGGTTCGCGCCGCCGAAGCGGTGCAGCGGGACACCGGTGCTGACCAGGTGGGTGCAGGCGGAGAAGGTCAGGCCGGCGTCCCGGCAGGCATAGCCCAGTCCCTCTAGGACGTACATGGTGGTTGGCAGGTCACGGCCGAGGCCGCCGTGGTCCTCGGGGAAGGGCAGACCGAACAGGCCGACTTCCCGCAGTCGCTTCCAGCCGTCCCAGGAGAACTCCCCGCGGGCGTCGCGCTCCAGGTGGTCCGTGCCGATCGCCCGGCCGGCCTGCTCGGCCGCCTCGCGCAACGCCCGCTGCTCGTCGTTCCATCGCATGCCTGGCCGCCTCAGTATTCCGAGAATTCGGCGGACTCCAGGTTGTGCCGTTCCGGGCCGAGCAGTGGCGGGTTGAAGATGCTGATCAGCTCGAGGTCGGTCTTCGGTGCGGCGATGAGGAAGTGGGCGTCGTGCTCGTCGAGCGCGTACAGCACGCCCGGTCGCAGCTCCCAGGTCTGGGAGCCGTCGGCGGTCTGCACCCACCCGCGGCCGCCAATGCAGTAGCAGGCTTCTAGGTGGCGGCGGTACGCCAGCCGCGACTTCGTTCCGGCGCGCACGATGGTGTGGCAGACGGTGAAGCCCATGTTGTCGGCCTCGAGAAGGAATCGGTAGCTGAGGCCATTGCCCCACTCCACCGCCTCGATCCGTTCCCTGGTACGAACGATCATCAGTCCAGTCCTGGTGGTCAGCTGAGGGCAGCGTGGTCTTGGGCGGTGGTGACGAACGCCGTCATGGCGGCGACCGACTGGAAGTTCTCCGGGGAGATGTCCATGTCGTCGATCGGGATCCGGTAGCGCTCGCCGAGCCAGGCGATGAGCTGGAGCAGCCGCAGGCTGTCCACCACGCCTGTGTCGATCAGGTCGTAGGAAGGGTCCAACTCCTCGGGGGAGGTGCCGGGTAGGTACTCCGACACCACGTACCGAGTTATCTCGTCAGCGAGGCTCATAACAGCTCCCTCATCAGGTGGTCACGGACACGATGGCGGTCGACCTTGTCGGTCGGCCCGACCGGCAGCGGCTCGTTGACCAGTCGGAACGCGTCGGGGATCGCCACCCGGGTGAGCCGGGCGGCGCAGTGCGTACGCAGGGCGAGGCTGCTCGGGCCGCTGTCGACGGTTCGCACGACGGCGTGCAGTCGGGTGCCGGCGCCCGGATCGGGCAGCGGGACGACAACCGCCTCCACCACACCCTCGTGGGCCTGGATGACCCGCTCGATTTCCTCGACGTTGACCCGTACGCCACGGACCTTCACCTGAAGGTCGTTGCGGCCGATCAACGTCAGCCGGCCGTCCGGGGCGCGGCGGACCAGGTCCCCGGTCCGGTACCAGGTCCGCTCGCCGGAGTCGGTGATCCGGCGGAAGAACCGACCGCCGGGCGCCACGTCACCGAGGTAGCCGTCGGCCTGGAACGGAGTCGCTACCACCAGCTCGCCGGTGCCCGGGCCGGTCACCACCTCACCCTGGTGGAACAGGGCGGCCTCCACTGCGGGGAGCGGCCGGCCCAGGGGCAGCACGTCGTCCTCGACGGCCTGCTGCGGGCCGAAGGTGTGCAGGAAGCTGTCGTTGGTCTCGGTGCAGCCGTACACGTTGTGCAGGGACGCCCCGGGAAACAGCGACGGCAGGCCGGCGCGGACCCGGTGTGGGGTGTGGTCGCCGGTCAGCAGGACGTGCCGGACCTCCGGGAACTTGTGCCCGTCGCCCGCCTCGGTGAGCAGGCGGAACAGCATCGGCACGGCCTGGACGACCTCCGGCCGCGCCTCGGCGAACAGCCTCAGCAGGTACCGGGGCTGGACCGCCCGGGCCGGGTCGACGAGTACCACCTCGCCGCCGTGGCAGAGGGTCGCCCAGATGTCCAGCAGGCAGAGGTCGAAGTTGAGCGGCGCGTAGTTGAGCACCCGGGTGCCCTCGGTCAGGCCGAACTGGGCGGCCGCCCAGTCGACGAAACGGCCGACGCCGGCGGCGGGCAGCGGCACGATCTTGGGCAGCCCGGTGGAGCCCGAGGTGGTGAGCAGCAGGCAGGTGTCCGGCGGGAGCACGGGCGCCTGCGGGGGCACCGGAACGGGCTGGACACGCAGGTCAGCACCGTCGACCGAGATGACCGCCGCGCAGCCCGCCTGGGAAACCAGCGCGTCGAAGACCTGCGGACCGAGGTCGGTGGAGAGCAGCAGCACCGGCTGCTCCACGCTGAGGCAGGCCAGTACGGCCGCCGCGGACTCCGGTGACTTGCTGGCGCGCAGCGCGACCGGAGCGCCGCCGGTCTGCAGGCCGGTCAGGTGCGCCGCCGCCTTCGCGGCGAGCTCCCGAAGCTCGGCGTAGGTGACCGACCGGTCCTGCCAGCGGATCGCAGGCGCCGAGGGCGTCCGGCTCGCCTGCTCGTGGATACGGGACGCAACAAGCACTGCTACCCCCTCTTCCCCGTGCCGATGGCCGTCACTCTCGACCGTTCCGACGCACCGATCTTCGAGTCCGGCGCGTGGCGCGTGCAACTTTAAAAATGCGCTAGCCCGTCGGTTGGAAGACCGCTCCGACGATGCGTCGACGTAAGACGCTGACGGCCTCACCATATTGACGCGCATGTGTCCGCTATGTGTCGTTGTTGCACGCCGTCGCGTCCATTCAGGAAAGGCTGGAATGGCGCGAGCGGCTGCACACCATCGGCGCGCTCCTCGGCCAGGCCCACGCCGACATGTCAGCCGTAGGCGCAGCACCAAGCCCGTGGATTCGGCCGCGAACGGGTCGGGTAGCGATTTGGGATCAATGAGCCATTGATGCCGCGGGCGAGGGTTGCTCCCGAAGATCGCATTCTCGAAATTGTCAGGATTAACCGCACGATTGAAGACGCCCGCGGAATCGGCCGGTTGCGACGATGGGGCCCATGATGCGTTCCATCGCCTGGCAGGACGGCGCCATCGAGGCGGTCGACCAGTGCGCGCTGCCGCATGAGTACCGGCTGCTGCGGCTGTCCACACCGGACGAGGTGATCGAGGCCATCCAGCGCCTGGCCATCCGCGGCGCCCCGGCCATCGGGGTCGCCGGTGCGCTCGCGGTGGCAATGTCGGCGAGGGCGCACACACGCGACGGCGTGTGCGACGAGATCGCCGTGCGTGCCGACGCACGGCGGATAGCCAATGCCCGGCCGACCGCGGTGAACCTGAGCTGGGCGGTGCGCCGGGTGGTCGACAAGCTCGGCGGTGGCGCCGACGCCGTGCAGGCCGAGGCGTTGGCGATTCTCACCGAGGACGAGCAGCGCAACCGCGCGGCTGCCGAGGCGGCCGCCGGCCTCGTGCGGCGGTTGTGCGGGCAGAAACCGTTGCGGCTGTTGACCCACTGCAACACCGGCCGTCTGGCCACGGTCGCCTGGGGCACCGCGCTGGGCGCCATCCGGGTGCTCGCCGGGACCGGGCACGTGGCCGAGGTGCTGTTCGGCGAGACCCGGCCGCTGTTGCAGGGCGCGCGGCTCACCGCTTGGGAACTGGCCGAGGCCGGCATTCCGCACCGGATGCTGGTCGACTCGGCCGGGCCGGCTGCTTTGGCCTCCGGCATGGTGGACTGCGTTCTGGTCGGCGCGGACCGGGTGTGCGCCAACGGAGACGTGGCCAACAAGATCGGCACCTACTCGCTTGCGTTGGCTGCACATCGAGCGGGTGTGCCCTTCATCGTCGTCGCACCGGAGTCCACGCTGGACGCCGCGTTGACCAGTGGTGCGGACATCGTCATTGAGGAGCGGGCGGCCGGCGAGGTCACCGCGTTCGGCGGGGTGGAGGTCGCCCCGGCGGGCACCGAGGTGTTCAATCCCGCGTTCGACGTCACGCCTGCGGAGTTGGTGACCGCCGTGGTCACCGAACTCGGCTTGGTACGTCCGTTGAGGGCAACGCTGCCGAGACCGGCAGCGAGGGAGCGGGTCTCATGACAAAGTCCATCGCCGCCGTGGGCACCGCACTGGCCGAGACTGCCGCCGCGCTCTACGCCCGCGGCTGGCTGGAGGGCACGGCAGGCAACCTCTCGATCCGGTTGCCCGGTGGCGAGACAGCGTTGATCACCGCGAGCGGCCTCAGCAAGGGTTCGCTCACCGCCGCCGACATGGTCGAGGTCCGCATCGAGGACGCACGCCCGGTGCACGACAGCGCGCCACGCCCGTCGGCCGAGACCACCATTCACACGGCGCTGTACCGGTTGTCAGCCGAGTCCCATGCCGTCGTCCACGCACATCCGCCCTACGCCACCGCGACCGCGATCTTGGCGGCGCGGCGGGGCGCCGGCACCGTGACGTTCACCGATCTGGAGATCATCAAGGGGCTCGGCCTGTCAGATCCGTCCAAAGTAGTCGTACCGGTGTTCGACAACCACGCCTATGTGCCCCATATCGCCGACGACGTCGTCGCTCGCATCGCCTCGGACGCGCCGCCGGTGATGCTGATCGGCAATCACGGGGCGACCACGTGGGGGCCGACGCTGGACATCGCGCGCAACCGCATGGAGTGCCTGGAGGCGATGTGTCAGCTCACGTTGTTGGTCGCCCGTTCATGACGCGTCACTGATAAGGAGAAGCCGATGACCCTGCTTCAGGTCATGCCGACAGACGACGGTACGAACGTGTTGCTGCGCACCGAGGACATCGCCGAGATCGCCGCGGAGCTCGCACCGCACGGCATCCGGCTCGAGCGGTGGGCGACCGTCCCGCTGGCCGGCGACGCCGGGCAGGAGGAGGTGCTCGCCGCCTACGCGTCCGAGGTGGAGCGGCTGTCGGCGGAGGGCCCTTACCCGCTCGTGGACGTGGTCCGGATGGTGCCGAACGACTCCGACCCGGAGTGGCCGGCCAAGGCGGAGACGGCGAGGACGAAATTCCTCAACGAGCACACCCACGACGAGGACGAGATCCGATTCTTCGTCGAGGGCAGCGGCTGCTTCTACCTCCACCTCGACGACAAGGTTTACGCCGTGGTCTGCACCGCTGGTGACCTGATGTCGGTACCGGCCGGCACGACGCACTGGTTCGACATGGGCACCCGGCCGCACTTCTGCGCCATCCGGTTCTTCCAGGAGGAGGACGGCTGGGTGGCTGAGTTCACCGGCTCGGCGATCGCGTCCCGGATCCCGACGCTCGACGAACTGCTCGCTCCCGCAGCCACCTCATGAGCAGTGCGGTCGTCCTCGACATCGAAGGTACGGTCAGTCCGCTGTCAGCCGTGCACGACGTGCTGTTCCCCTACGCCCGCGCTCGGATCGAAAGTTGGGTGCGGCAGGACCGTCCCGGCACGCGGGATGTGGTCGCCGGCGTCCGCGGCCTGCTCGGCGAGGAGTCCGGTCTGGACGACGTGGTGCGGGCCCTGCTCGACTGGCACGACGAGAACGCGAAGCACAGCCCGCTCAAGACACTGCACGGGCTGATCTGGGAGCAGGGCTTCCTGGCCGGTGAGCTGTCCGGCGTGGTGTACGCGGACGTCCCGCCGGCACTTGCCGAATGGCACCGGCTCGGCACGCCCTGCTGGATCTACTCGTCCGGTTCCGCGCTCGCCCAAAGGCTGTGGTTTTCCCGCAGCGACCAGGGGGATCTGCTCGGCTACCTGGCAGGACATTTCGACACAGTGACCGGCGGCCCGAAGGGTGAGCCGGCTTCCTACTGGAGGATCGCGCACGCCATCGACACGGCCGCCCGCGACATCCTGTTCCTGTCCGACAGCCGGGCCGAGCTGGACGCCGCCCGAACCGCGGGCTGGCGGGCCGTGGGGGTGCGTCGGCCGGGTTGCGAGACCGAGTTCGGCGTCCACCCGGTGGTCGCCGACTTCACCGGGTTCGGCGCGAGAACGGAGGTGGCCTGAGTGAGCGGTGACGTACTCGTTCCCAAGTTCGCGGCGTTCCGCAGCACGATCTTCGCCGAGATGACCGCATTGGCGAACCGTACCGGCGCGATCAACCTCGGTCAGGGCTTTCCGGACAGCGACGGGCCCTCCGAACTGCTCGCGGCCGCCGCCGAAGCGGTGCTCGCCGGGCGCAACCAGTACCCGCCGCTGCCGGGTGTGCCCGAGCTTCGCGCCGCGATCGCCGAGCAGCGATCGGCCGATTACGGCACGCCATACGATCCCGACACCGAGATCCTCGTGACCGCCGGCGCGACCGAGGCGATCACCGCCACGATCGCCGCTCTGGTCCCGGCGGGCGACGAAGTCCTGGTGTTCGAGCCCTACTACGACTCGTACGGCGCGGCGATCACGTTCGCCGGAGCCCACCGGCGAACCGTCCGGCTGCGTCCGGAGCACGACCGGTTCACCTTCGATCCCGACGAACTGGCCGCGGCGGTGACCCCACGCACGCGCGCGGTGCTGGTCAACACTCCGCACAACCCGACCGGCACCGTGTTCTCGGCGGCTGAGCTGGCCCACATCGCCACCGTCTGCCGGCGGCACGACCTGATCGCCATCACCGACGAGGTCTACGAGCACCTGACCTTCGACGGGATCCGGCACGTCCCACTGGCTTCGCTTCCGGGGATGGCCGAACGGACGCTCACCATCTCCTCCGCGGGAAAGACCTTCAATGCCACCGGCTGGAAGATCGGCTGGGTGTGCGGGCCCGAGCGGATGGTCGCCGCGGTGCGGACGGTGAAGCAGTACCTCACCTTCGCCGGTGGCACGCCGTTCCAGTACGCCGTCGCCGTGGCGCTGCCCGATCGACACAAGTGGCTGAGTGACCTCCGCGCACGCCTCATGGCGGCCCGCGACACGCTGCAGGACGCGCTCACCTCGTCCGGTTGGCGGTGCTTCTCCTGCCAAGCGGGCTATTTCCTGCAGGCGGATGCCAGGTCGGTCGGCTACCTCGACGGCACCGAACTGTGCCAGGACCTGGCCGTCAAAGCGGGGGTGGTCGCCATCCCCAGCTCGGCGTTCTACGCCGACGCTGAGGCCGGCCGGCACCTGGTTCGTTTCGCGTTCTGCAAGAGTCACGCGGTGATCGGCACCGCGGCCGGCCGGTTGGCGGAGTTCACCGGCACCACACAGCAGCGGGAAGGAACGGCAGCATGGCGGGAAGCACGCCGGTCGGCGTGATCGGTGGCAGCGGGCTGTACTCGCTGCTGGAGGAAGCCGAGCAGGTCAGTGTCGAGACTCCCTACGGGGAGCCGTCCGACCAGCTGGTGCGCGGCATGGTCGGCGGCCGGGAGGTGATCTTCCTGCCCCGGCACGGTCGGGGCCACAAGCATCCGGCCCATGTCATCAACTACCGCGCCAACCTATGGGCCCTGCGGTCGCTGGGGGTACGCCAGGTGCTCGGCCCGTGCGCGGTCGGCTCGCTGCGCGCGGAGCTCGGACCTGGCTCGTTCGTCGTGCCCGACCAGGTGGTCGACCGCACCAGTGGGCGGGCAGCCACTTTCTTCGACACGGGCGCCGTGCACGTCGGCTTCGCCGACCCGTACTGTCCGCACGGGCGCGCGGCGGTACTGAAAAACGCAGCCGATCTCGGCCAGCCCATCGTGGATGGTGGCACCATGGTCGTGATCAACGGCCCGCGGTTCTCCACCCGCGCCGAGTCCCAGTACTACGCTCGGCAGGGCTGGTCGCTGATCAACATGACCGGGCTTCCGGAGGCGGCGCTGGCTCGTGAGCTGGCCATGTGCTACACGTCGATCGCCCTCGTCACGGACCTCGACGCCGGCGTCGACGAGGAGAGCGCGGTGGCACAGGACGAGGTCTTCCGCGTGTTCGCCGAAAACATCGAGCGGCTGCGCGAGCTCGTCTTGCGGACGGTCGCGGGGCTCGGTGATCAGCGGGACTGCCGATGCGTCCACGCGCACGACGGGCTCACCCTTCCGTTTTCCCTGCCTGGGTGAGGCCGGTTCCGACGACAGGACGGCGTCCTTCATCGCGAACTTCGCGGTGAAGGACGCCGTCCTGTCACACCCCGCGCCAGGCCTGGTCCGCGGTCAGTCCCACGGCATGGTCTTGGCGATGTCGTTGCGGTACCTGATGCCTTGGAAGCTCACCTCGGATATCGCCTGGTAGGCATTGGTCGCCGCCTCGTCGAGCGTGGCGCCGCGACCGACCAGGTTGACGGCTTTTCCGCCGTCGGTGACCAACTGGCCGTCGGGCCGGGTGCGGGCGGCGCCGTAGAAGATGAGGCAGCGGTCCCGGTCGACGGCGTCCAGACCGGTGATGGGGTAGCCCCGGCCGTATTCACCGTAAGGCCAGCCGGGATAGGACCTGCCGGGCTCCCTGGTCGGCCCTTGCGTGGCGACGACGTTGACGAAGCATTCGTCGGTGATGATCAGCGGAGGCTGCCGATCGAGGGTGCCCTCCAGGATAGACGTCGCGACCTCGGTGAAGTTCGTCGCGATCTGGGGGAACACCACTTCGGCTTCCGGATCGCCCATGCGGGCGTTGATCTCGATCAGGTAGAGCTGGTCTCCGACGAGCATGCAGCCGACGTAGATCACCCCGGTGTAGTTGAGTCCCTCGGCGTTGATCGCGGCCAGCAGTGGCCGCAGCATCTGGCGTTCGAACCTCTCGATCTCTTCTGGAGTGTCGTCGGGGCTCGGCGAGAAGGCACCCATACCGCCGCACATGACGCCGCGGTTGCCGTCATCGGACCGGGGATAATCCACCGCCATCGGCAACATCAGGTGGTGTTCCCCGCCGACCAGCGCGAAGTACAGCAGTTCCCGGCCGACCAGCTTCTCCTCGATGATGATGGTTCTCCCGCCGGGGCCGAAGTCCCGGGAGACCATCAGCCGGTTGATCGCGTCGATCGCCTCGGCCTCGGTCTCGCAGATGAAGACGCCGTTTCCCTGGCACGATTCGTTGCCCTTCACCACATGTGGGGCGTCGACCGAGCGAACGTATTCGATGGCGGCTTCCGGATCCTCGAAGTACCGGTAACCCGCGGTCGGGATGCCGTACTTGAAGCACAGGTCCTTGGTGAACTTCTTGCTGGACTCGAGACGGGTCGCGGACCGATCCGGGCCGATGGTGCGAATCCCGCCAGCGCGCAGCGCGTCGACGAAGCCTTCGGTCAGCGATCTGGGATGAGCCGGCATGGCCAGGTCTGCGCGGATCTCTTTCGCGTACTCCACGACCGGGCCGGGGTGGTAGATGTCCAGCCAGGGGGCCGAGATGATGCGATCATCGGTGATCGCTCCGCAACCGGGGGCGAGGTGCACCGTGATGTCCGGGTCGGTTCTCACGAACAGGTCGGCGAAGGCGTGCCCCCTGCCGGTGTAGTCGATGATGAGCACGTTGCGCATAGGAGGCTCCCGTTCGGCGACGGTTACGAGATTCGAGAAATTCGCGGTGATTCGTCGTTCGCGAAATCGCGGGGCGACTGACCGACGTGGTCGGTGAGTGCCTGGACGAACGCCTTGGCGAGCGCTTCGACCTGGTCGGCTCGGTCGCCCGCATAAAGCCGCAGAAAAGGGGGCTCGCCCTCGGCGAAGGCGTCCGCGGCGGATATCCGTGGGATCGAGAAACCGAAACTGGCTCCCTTGGTCACCTGCACGCCCAACACGCGGGCGTTCGCGAAAATCCGGTCGAACAGCACATTGAGCTCGTCTTTGGTGTTGCGGTCCCGCTCATGGAACAGGAACGTCACACACCCGCCCGCGTACGGCAGCCGCTCGGCGATCCTGGCATCGGGATGATCGGGAAGGCCGGGGTAGAAGACCTCACCGACATCGGTGACCCGGCGGTCGTCGCGCAGCAGCTCGGCGATCCGCAGCGCGTTCGCGCCGATTCTCCTCATCCGCCTGCGATAGAACGATCTCTGGTATCGCGGGAACAGGTCTGCGCCGTGCCGGTAAAGGATCAAGCCCGTATTGCGGCGCTGCCGGTCGAACGCTTCCCGCAACTCGATCGGGTAGGCCACCAGACCGGCCATTCCCGCATCCATGCCGAGCTGCAGGTATTTCGAGCCGCTTTCGTAGTACAGCACTTCGACCTTGTCGTCGCTGTCCAGCAGTTCGGGTGGCAGGCCGCCGGAAAGCATGGTGCCGTCGATCACGACCGTGGTCCGCTCGAGGACCACCGACCGCAGCCGGGCCAGCAGGCCCGGCAGGTCGATCATCCGCTGCTCGGCGGTGTTCGCCAACGGGTCCACGAAAAGGACCCTCGGCCGGTAGTGCACGACATCGGCGATGATCTCTTCGACGCCGTACCCCGAGGCCCGCTCGACCCGAACGAACGGCAGAGTGGTCAACTGCTCGGACGCCTCGAAGTAGATGTACGGCGCCATCAGGACCCTGTCACCGTTCCGCAACCGTTTCCGCAGCAGGAAAGACTCGACCAGGGTGTAGGCGGCGACGCCGGACGACGTGGCGCTGATCGAATGACTCTCCGGTGACAGACCGAGGACCTCGAGCAGTTGCGCCTCCACCCGACACACCGGATTGTGCCCGTAACGCTCGTAGTTGACCGGTGGTGAGCCCTGCGCCCAGAGATCGAAGAACTGCACGGCCAGCGACTGGTCGAAGGCGGCGGAGCGCCATTCCAACGCATTCCGGACATAAGAAAGCGTGGCCAACCCGAAGCGGAGAGCAAGCTCGCTGGCAGACAGCTGAGTCACGTCGATTTCGGACTGCGTCAGAAGCGACTGCCGCTGCTCGGCGATGCGTTCCCTGGCTTGGTGAGCCGCAGCGACCAGAGCGGCGACAACCGGTTTGTCCACCGGAAGCATATGCTGTTCGCAGTAGCCGACGAACTCATCGATGTCGTGCCGCGCCGCGCGCAGATCCCACGCGCAGATGTCGAGCGCCTTGACCAGGTCCGGGACCTGGTCGAGTTCGTCGAGTTCGTCGGGTTCGGTGGTGCCGTCGGCCTCGTCGGCCGGCACGCGGGTCTGCCGGTGCGCCACCGAAGGAAACCCGAGGCTCGCCGCTGTCGTCGGCTGCCGACCGAGTGTGCTCTGGCAACGTGGTCCTCCAACTCAGGCCGGCGGTTGCTCCGGCCAATGCTGCCCCACCAGACAACGTCGCGTCATCTCTTATGCTGCTCCATGCCCGCACGCCGAGATCTTTGTTCCAAATTGCTCAATCGCCATCTCACGTCGACAACCGTCGGCCGGCATGGGCACACTTACCGATGCCGCTGTTCGCGAATCTCGAGCTACATTCACGGCGAGGGGGATGTCGTCGTTCCCATGGATGTCGAACCCGCAGGCACGACCCAGAACTCGGGTACGCAGACACGAGTGCAGGTGGCCTCTTGAGCCACCAAGGGCAACGTGACGATGCCAGGCGCACCCGTTCCGTATGACACTGTCCCCATGACGACCACTCAGGTGCAGCCCATCCTGAACCGCCCGATGGTCTTGCTGCTGCTGGCCTCGTTCGGCGGGCTCACGAACTTCTTCCTGCTCCTGTCGGTCGTGCCGCTGTATGCCGGGGGGTCGGACGCGGGCGACGTCGGCGCGGGACTGGCCACCGGCGCGATGATGCTGTCCACGGTGCTGCTCGAACTGGCCGCGCCGAAGTTGTTGGCGCGGCTGGGATATCGAGCGGTGCTGGCACTGGGGCTGCTCCTGCTGGCGGCTCCTTCGCTGCTGCTGATCCTTTCACCGGCGATGGAGCTGGTCGTCGCGGTTTCGCTGGTGCGCGGAGCGGGGTTCGGGATCTTCGTGGTCACCGGCGGCGCACTCGTCGCCGAGCTGGTCCCGGCCGAGCGCCGCGGAGAAGGCCTCGGCCTGTACGGGGTCGTCTGCGCGATACCGGCCATTTTGGGGCTGCCGGCCGGGGTCTGGCTCAGCGATCATGTCGCATTCTCGACGATATTCACCGTGACGACGGTGATCGGACTCGTGGGGCTGCTCGCCGTACCACTGCTGCCGCCCCAGACCGCGCGGGTCGAGGAGGAGCACAGGGTCCTCAGGGGGATGACCGGTGCACTGGCCCGTCCGACGCTCATCTTCACCGCACTCGCGGTGGCGTCGGGTGTCTTCGCCACCTTCCTGCCGCTGGCCGTGTCGGCGGAGTCGCGACGGCTAGCCGCGCTGGCTCTGCTCGTCCAGTCCGGTCTGGTCCCACTGGCCCGCTGGGCCGCCGGCTGGATCGCGGATCGCCACGGCGCGGCCCGACTGCTGATTCCGGCCGTGCTCTCAGCGGCCATGGGTACCTTCTGCGTGGTGTGGCTGGACAGCCCGCTCGCGGTGATCGCGGGGATGGTGCTGTTCGGCATCGGTTTCGGTGCGGGGCAGAACGTGACCATGGTGATGCTGTTCGAGCGGGTCAAGGAATCCGAGTTCGGCCGGGCGAGCGCGCTGTGGAACTTCGCGTACGACGCCGGGCTCGGGATAGGTGCCGTGGGGTTCGGTTTCGTGGCCGATCTCTTGGGTTACCCGGTCGGATTCGCCCTGACCGCGGCTGTGCTGCTGATCGCCATCGCCCCAGCCGTGCGGGATCGCAGACATGCCCAGTCGTCCGCGGACAACTGCGCAACACAAGAGAAAGACACCCAGGTAAGGACTGCTTAGCATGGCCGTCATGAACTTCACCAACGTGGACCCATCACATCTCGCGGATCCCGGGCTCTCCCAGGGGGCACTCGTCACCGGTGCCGAGCGGCTACTGTTCATCACCGGTCAGGCGCCGTTGACAGCCGACGAACCAGCACCGGAGGGCTTCGAGGCTCAATGTCGGCTGGTATGGCGCAACGTACTGGCAGTGCTGCACGAGGCCGGAATGGGCGTGGAAAACCTTGTCAAGGTCACCACCTACCTGGCCAACCGCGCGGATCGGGAAATGAACTCCAAGATCAGGCAAGAGATTCTCGGCAGCCACCGGCCATCGCTGGGGATCATCATCACCGGATGCTGGGACGAGTCCTGGCTGCTGGAGATCGAGGCCATCGCGGCGGCCTGATGCCGTGAATTTCATGGTCGACAACTGAACCGACCCGCCGTTCGACCCCACCAGGCCGCGTCCACATCGGCTGGACGCGACTTTGTCGTGCCCACTCGCGATCACCTTGGCTCGGCTGGTACGGGCGCAACGGCAATAAGCCAAGCGCCATCGCCGATGGCCAACGTGAGACGCCAGGCCCAGCACGAAGCCGTCGCCATGGTCGTCTCCTGGCCCGTAGAACAGCGGGTCGGGCAAGGTCATCTGCTCGACCAACGTGATCGAATCATTGAACGGGTTGAACGCCTTCGCCATCACCTTCAGCGACCGCTCCCGGCCGCTGAAACCGACTAATCAAGATCGCCGAAAACACCATTGGCGAGACAGCCCCCAAGCAAGATACTCGGTCCGGAAGGTTGTTCTGCGACAGCGAGTAGCCGCTCGATGGGCAGGCGGTCCTAGGATCACGGCATGGAGCTTGAGGAGTGGCTGCAGGGGGTGCAGCCCTGGCTCGTTGGCCTCGAGGCGGCGCTAGAGGTCGACTTCAGCCGAGCATCGTTGGCGGAGCTGGAGGTTCTAACGGCCGAGGGCGACAGCCCGGCGTACGAGGCGTATCTCGGCGAGACGCTGCTGCGGCTCGGGGGCGGACGCTGGGTCGAGGTGGCCGGCGAGCCCGGGGTGGCGGCCGATCCGGAGCTGGGGCTGCCTCCGGTGGTGCCCGCGGAGTTGCTCGTCGAGCCAGGCCGGCCAATCGAGGTCTATGACCAGTGGGCGGCGGCCGTCGCGGCTCGTCGCGACGCCATGCCCGGCTGGCAGCCGGTCAAGGAGCCGACGCCCGGGCTCGACGAACGGCACGAGCCCGCGGAACCGCCGCAGCTGAGGAGCTGGCTGGCCGAGCGGGAGGCCGGGTTCGCCGGCTGGGTGGCGCGCTGGGCGCCGGACGGAATGTGGGACTTCTCGCCGTCCTCGCTCGACCGGCTCGGCGAGCTGCTCATGCGGCTGCTGGGCGACCCGCGCGCGCTGAAGGACCCAGCCAACAGCGACCTGGTCGACGGCGCCGTCTGGTATCTCGGCGAGGCCTTTCGCCGGGCCGGCGGTGGTGAGTGGTCCTGGAAGGACGAGCCCGGCGAGCAGCCGGTGCCCTATGTGGTGAATCTCGGCCGGGACAGGCGTTCCCAGCTGCCGCTGGTTCAATTGCGGATGGGCATGCGTACTCCCGGCTACCTGCGCGCGCGGTGCGAGGCGCTCGCGGACTGACGATTGCCGGGCACTGGCCGGGGTCGATGCATTTGCGTCGTCCTGGCTACCCTGAGGTCGGCATTCCCTTTCGTCCGCACGGAGGATTTTCGCATGAAGATCCAATTCCGGTCGCCGGTCGCGGCCCTTTTCGCTCTGATCCTCGTCATGGCCGGGCTCGGCGCCCTGCCCACACCGGTGCTGGCCGCCCCGGCACCCACTCCGGCGGTCACGTCATGGAGCCCGCCGCCGGTCAACGTCGTCGAGCCCGATCCCTACCACTACGACGAGCTTGATCCCGACGACTACAACATCCCGAAGTGGATGCTCACCGAGGAGTACCTCGACGCCCTGCCGGGTCACGATTTACGGAAGAAGGCGTCGAACCGGCACAGCCCGGAGTTTCAGGCGGCCTACGCCGCCTACATCGACGAGATGACCGAGCGCGGCGAGCAGAGCGGCATCGTCACCGAGGATCAGTTCTGGCAGTCATTCTTTCCGGGCGGCTGGAACCACATGCTCACCGGCTGGCGGGATTACAAGGGCAAGCTGAGCTGGGCGGACTGGCTGAAGAAGACCGTGGAGATCCTGAACCGCGGCAAAGGGGGCGGCGCCTACGAGGTTCACTACAACGGAAAAAACAGTGTGGACAAGGCGCATGGCTTCGAGGCCGTCAACCAGAAGGTCCGCGGCGTCAACCTGACGTGGAAGGAGGGCAACCCGCAGGGCCGGAAGGTGGGCACGAACCGGGTTTACCGGGTGGACAGTTACCACCCGAATCCGGCCGGGGCGAGCAGAGGTGTGGTGGGTGAGCGGAAGTCCGGCAGCACCCTCGACGCCGACGAGTTCCTGAACGTCACCGTGGAGGTGGCCGCGGCCAAGAACGCCGACATCGAGATCACCTTCGGCGACACTCCGAACGCGGAAGCTCTCCGGGTCATCGAGAAGGCCCAGGAAATACTCTTGGCACGACGCATCGAGCTGCACGGCGAGACAGCAGGGGCGGGCACCCACCCCATTTCGATCAAGACGTGGCGCGCACAGGCCGTCGTCAACCGGCCCGCATCAGCCTCGCCGCTGGTGGCCGGTGCGCAGAAACCGTGGCCGAGCAAGGCGGCGACGCAGATCGAGAACTCGCCCAGCTCGCCCGCCGCGGCCAAGGAGGAGGAGAAGCTCAAGGAAGCGGTGGCCGAGGACCTCGCGGACGCTCCGGCCGAGGAGACCGCGCCGTCAAAGATCTGCCAGCTGGGTCAATCCCCCTGCCACCCGGACGTCTCGGCGGTGCCCGCGGTCGTCTACGACAACGATGAGATCGGCGACGACGCCGAGCAACTGGGCGGAGTGGACTTCTCGACGCTGGAACTGCGCTACATCTCCGACACTTACGCCGGCGCGCCCGGCGTGAAGTACTCGTACAGCGTCGACCCCGACCCGAAACAGAAGGTCTCGTACGGCGGGGCGGACGCCGCCAAGCTCGCTTCGGACTCCTTTTTCACGTGGCTCGCGCTGCCCGAGACCGCCTTCACGGTCAACCTGAACCCCGAGGAGCCGAACCGGATCGTGGACGCGCGCTTCGGGCGTACGGAGGCGGGCCGGGTCCTGCTGGAGGCCGACTTCCAGATGAAGAAGACGGTCGCCAAGTTGATCCACCCGGACACCAAGGGCGGCAGACGGTTCTGGAGCGAGCTGCGTGGCGAGCAGAGCTGCATCAACATGCGGCAGTGGATCGTGCCCGCTCCGGCGACCGTGCGCAACGCCGGAAACGAGCTCTTCATCCTCGACGCGCCGCTGCAGGTCAAGATGGAGACGGAGTACGAGAACCTGTCCGGCTCGCAGACCTGCCCGGGCCAGGCAACCGCAGACACCGAGCACAACGAGCGGGTGTACAGGGCGGAGATCCTCCCGCAGATCGTCAAGGCAGTGAACACCGCTCCCGAGTACGCCGACCTGCGCCGCGTCTACGCCAGCCGGGTCGCCGCCCAGTGGTACCGGGAGCGCAGCGAGAAGAAGCCCACCGCGTACGCCGACATCGTCGACAGCGGGGACATCACGCCGTGGGCGACGAAGAGCTCATGGAAGCCGAAGGACACGTTCGACGCGTACGTGAAGTCGTACAAGAACGGCGAGTTCCGGGTCAAGCACACCACCCGCAAAGGCAACTACATCTACACCAACACGTACGTCTACGGCGGTGTCGACTTCACGACCACACCTACTTCGAACCTAAGCGAGCCGGAGTTCGAGGCGAAGCGGCCCGGTCTGCGCACGGCGGTCGCCGATCTCGCCGGGGGCCCGGTGGCCGACAAGAGCGGCAAGCTCTGGTTCGGCCAGGAGAGCAACGAGCTGCCGAGGGAGGAGGCCCTCGCGCTGCCGCCGTCGCCGCTGTCCAACCCCTGGTTCTACGTGCTGACCATGCTGCCGGTGCTGGCCTGGGCCACCGCCGGCATCCTGGTCGTCCGCCGGCGCCGCCGGGCGGTGACCCGATGAGCCCGCGTCCGGTCTTCATCGCCTCCCTGCTGCTGTCCGGCGCCGCCGCGCTCTGGGTGGCGTGGGCGATCGGCACGCTCTTCGGCCTGCCGCAGTTCGTCCGGATCTACATGAACGACCATCAGGGCGACGGCCATCCCGCCGTGGTAATCGTCTCGTACGTCCTGCTGGCCGCCCTCACCGCCGTGATCGGGTTGGTCTTCCTGCTCTTGGCGGTGCTGGACGCCCGCGGCGCCCGGGTGGCCCGCGTTTTCACCTGGATCCTGGCCGTGCCGGCCGTGCTCGTCGCGCTCTGGTCCTTGCTCAGCGGCGGCTCCGCCGACACGCCTTGGTGGGGCATGCTGACCCGGGCGATCGGCGGCCTCACCTTGCCGATGGTCGCGGCGGCCATGGTGCTGCTGTGCCTGCCGGGCGCCCGCGCCCACTTCCGCAAGCGTCCCTGATCAGCTTAGCGATCCTGAGTCGGATTG
>NZ_VSFA01000101.1 GCF_008119785.1 Micromonospora sp. MP36
GGCAGCCGGTGGGCGTCGGGGCTTCGGGGAAGTCCTCACGTCTGTCCATCCAGCCAGCCGGTAAGCCACTCAGCCAGAGTGAAGTCTTCGGGGAACAGTGCATGCTCAAGGCAGCGGACATTTGGAAGGCCGCGATCGCGTCATGGTCAGGGAAGGTGAGTGGGGGGACATGGCTGAGCTGGCATTGCCGATTCGTACCGACCGACTGCTTCTACGTCAGTACCGAATGGATGACGTGGATGCCTTGCTCGCCTACTACGGCTCCCCGCTGGTTGCTCGCTACGTTCCCTGGGAACCGTGGTCGCGCGAGCACGCGGCTGAGCAAGTCGCCAAACGCATCAACCGGTTGGGGGTAACCGGGACCGAGTCCGCACTGGCGCTGGTGGTCGAGCATAAGGGCGAGGTCGTCGGCGATGTTGTGCTGTGGCCGGCCGATGAGACGCTGTCTCGCGGTGAGATGGGCTGGATTTTCCACCCGTCGATGTCCGGCCGCGGGTTTGCCACGGAGGCAGTTCGGTCGCTCATCAGCGTGGCTTTCGAGCACTGCGGCATGCACCGGGTAATTGCTCGACTCGATGCGCGCAACGAGGCATCGGCGCGACTGTGCCAACGTGTGGGCATGGTCAAGGAAGCGCACCTGCGCCAGGACTACTGGATGAAAGGCGAGTGGGCTGACACTCTGATCTACGGACTGCTCGCCGAGCAGTGGCGCGGTTAGCCAGGGCGTGTCCGCGGATCTCCTCGTTAGGCAGTCGCCAGACCGTCCAGCCTCTCTGGACCGGTCCGCGCGCCGACCTGGGTGACGGCGTGCGAGCCGGCGGCCACGCCTGCAGCGACCGCGTCAGGGAGGGAGGCGCCGGCGGCGAGAGCGACCGCAAGTGCGCCGACGAAGGCATCCCCCGTCCCCACGGTGTCGACGGCGTCGACGATCGGCGCGCGGCAGTGGCCGGACCGGCCGTCCGGGTCGGCGTAAACCGCGCCTTCCGCGCCGAGAGTCACCACGACGGCGCAGCCGACTCGGCAGGCAGCCGCAGCGGCGTCGGTCGGCGTGGGGACGACGGTGCCGAGCACCACCTGCGCCTCGGTCTCGTTGACCACGAGTACGTCGAGCGCGGCGAGCACGTCGGCGTCGAGCGTGGCGGCGGGGGCCGCGTTGCACACCAGTCGCGCCCCGGCTGCCCGGGTCGCGGTCGCCAACGCCTGAACCGCCGGTAGCGGTACTTCCAGCTGGCAAACGACGACGTCGCCGGCGCGCAGATCGGCTGCGGCGCGGGCGACGTCGTTGTCGTCGACCGCGCCGTTGGCGCCGGGCGATACGGCGATCATGTTCTCCCCGGCGGCATCCACCAGGATCAGCGCGATCCCGCTGGGTGCGGTCGGGTCCACCAGCACCCCAGCGACGTCGACTCCGGCGGCGGTGAGCTCGGCCCGCAGGTGGCGGCCGTGCTCGTCGTCGCCCACCCGGCCGACCATTCGCACTCGGCCCGCGCCGGCCAGCCGGGCAGCGGCGACAGCCTGGTTAGCTCCCTTACCGCCGTTGTGCGTCTGCACGTGCCCGCCGAGCACGGTCTGGCCTGGGGCAGGGAGCGACGGCACGGTCAACACCAGGTCGGCATTGAGACTGCCGAACACGACAATGTCAGGCATGGGACTCCTTGCTGCGCGTGCGGGTACGGGTGGGCGTCGGGATGGCGGGTTGCCTGGCCGCGGCCTCGTGGCGTGCCGCTGCTCCCGCGTACCGTGAGGGTGGGGTCGAGGATGATCGACTCGATGGTGGCCGGTTCGGCGCCGCCGTTGGGGCGACCTCCGCGGCCCGGGTGGCGCCACGCAACACTCTGCCGCCGGGCGTCCGGGCGGCAGAGTGCTGGCGGGATGAGTGGCTTCCTACCTGCGCTGGCTACCAGACGACCTCGCCCGCGTGGGCCAGATCTTCGGAGGAGGCCCAGTAGTAGCCCGGTGCCACGATCCGGTGGATCGCGAAACCGGCCGTGCCGCTGGCCGCCGTCTGCGGAGCCGACACACCGCTGACCCGGCCGCTGGCGTCGGCGGACATCCACAAATACTGGCTGGACGACTTGGTGAAGCGGCCCTCCACCTTTGCCGGCACGCCGGCACCAGTTCGCGCGTCGACGACCTGCGCCGTGATCCGGATGGTCCCGTCCGCCAGTGTGGTCGCGGCTTCCCTGACCACCATCGGGCGCAGATTGCTCCGCTCGGTACGGGCCGAGGTGACCGCGGATGGCGGTCCTTCGTTGCCCTTCATGTCCACCGCGGTGATTCGGTAGTAGTACCGCTTATTGGCCAGCAGGCCGGTGTCGCTGTAGCCCAAGCCGTGGGTGCGTCCGATCAGGTTTCCGGGCACCACCGCAACGTCGTGGCTCTCCGAGCGGTAGACGTTGTAGTGGTGCACCTCGCCGTTGTCGTGGGCGCGCCCGTACCGCAGGTCAACGCGGCTGAAATCCACGGTGGTCGCGATCGGTGCGCTGCTGACCGCGGTCGGTGCCTGCGTGTCGGCCGGCATCGGGGGCAGCAGCCCGCCCGGGGCCCAGGTGGACGGCAGATCCAGGAGGGAGTCGTAGTGGTGCATGGCGATCCCGCCGAATCCGGGGCTGCCGGCGAACTGGTCGTAGACCTTGGCCACTTCGGTCTCCAGGCCCGCCCGGCCCTCCTCGCTGAACGTCACCCACTCCGGGTCACCGCCCACCGCGACCAGATCGATGGTCTCCACCCCGACCAGCACCGAGCCCGGCTTGCCGATCTGCTGGGCGTACGCCACCTCGGTGGCCGCGTCCCGCACGATCGCCTCGGCGGTGTCCCGGTAGTCCATCAGCGACACGTAGTCGGAGATGTCCTGGAAGTGCTGTGCCATCGTCTTGGTGGCGCCGTGCCAGGTGACCGTCTCGCTGTCCAGCCAGACCGGCATCGCCGGGCCGAACAGGATGCCGGTACCGGAGGCATCCCGCCGGTCGATCAGGGTCTGCAACGTGTCCAGCCACTGCAACTGAACGAATGGCCGGTCGTCGATGTAGCTGGGGCCGATGATGTACGGCTCGATGTCGACGTTGACCCCGTCGAAGCGCTCTGCCGGGGCGGAGGACAGGTTGAAGTTGAGCACCTTCTCCATCTCGCGCACCGCATGGTCCCGGTAGCGCCACAGCCCACCGAGGAACGGCGGCCGGGTGCCGCCGGCAATCAGCGCGTGCACCTTGTACCCACGGTCGTGCGCCCAACGGAGCAGGTCGCGCACCTGCGGCCGCATGTCCTCCAGCATGTTGTTGTCCCAGCCGCGGTCCACGCCGAAGTAGATGGTTTTGATCGGACGCGAGTTGAACGTGGTGGTGTCCGTGGTGAGCGCCGACAGCACCGAGCGCGCGCCCGGGTTGTTGACCAGGTTGTACGACGACTCCTCCCACATCCACATCGCGCGGTCCTGGGCATGCGGAACGACGGGGGTGGGGGCACCGCCGTTGAGCGACACGTATTGCGCGTGGGAGGTGCCGACGTTCCCGCGGCTGTCGGTGGCCCGGGCCTCGATGCTGGCCATGGTGTCACCGAACGGGCGCGGGTCCAGCCGGTAGCGGTATGCGTCCCCGACCAGCTCCGCCGGCCGCCACGCGGTGCCGTTGACGCGGACCTCCACGCGCCTGATGTCGTTGCGGCCGGCGGCGCTCACGGTGACCGTGGTCGGTTCGGTCACGCGGCTGCCCTCAGCCGGCGAGGTCACCGTCACGGTCGGCTTGTTGGCCGCCGGGTTGTCGACGTGCATCAGCACCCAGCTTGACCAGACACCGTATCGGGTGACGTCGCTGATACCCAGTACGGCGATCTCCAGGTCGCCGTCGAACGGCCTGGTGTCCAGGTCGTAGCTCCAGGTGCCGGAATCGTCGTTCTCCGGGTCGGTCAGGCGGACCCGGTCCATCCGTTCGCCGTTGACGACGATGTTCAGATCATAGAGACCGTGGTAGCTGCCACTCACTCGAACGATGCCAACCGGCAGCTGGTCGTCCGTGTGGTGCGAGTCGATGCTGACCGCGCCCTCGTCCGCGGCGGCGGCCGGCGCGGACGGACCGACGGCCACCGCGGCGAGCGCGACGACGAGGGACGCCACCGCTGCCTGGGCACGACGGGCACGGCGACGGATCAGGCCGGTGCGACGGCACCGTCGAGTGTGTTCCGTGGGGACAGTTTGGTCGGGTGGGCGTGTGGCGGAGGGGTTCATTGGGCACTGGCCTTTCTCGAGTGCGGTACATCGGACAGGAGCTGGGTCAGGGGGTCCACTGCGGCACCGTGTCGAGGTGGGAGATTCCGGCGGCTCGGTAAGCCTCGACCTGGGCGACCGCTTCCTCGGGCGAGATGACCTTGCCGTCGCTGTAATAGAGCCAGTCCACCTGCTGTTGGTAAGTCCGGGCCATGCCGGGTGCGGCGGACATGAGCTGGGAGAACCACAGGTTGAAGTCGATGGCCATCGGCGTCTCCGGGTAGAAATGGGCGCCGAACTGGGCGATCTGCGTGCCGTCGAGGAAGAAGCGGAGCTTCCGGTTGGCTACCTGGATGACCAGGTCGTGCCAACCGGCCTGGCTGCCTTCGATGACCTGGGAGGCGTTGTCCGCCAGCCACGGGTCGAGGCGGTATGTCTCCCAGGCGGTGGCGTACAGGCGTGGCCCGGTCGCACCCCAGCCACCGTTCGGCAGGTACTCGAAGTCGAGCTCGCCGTAGTCGGGGTCCAGGTCGTATCGCAGTGGTGTGATGGTGAAGAAGGCTTGGACCACGCTGTCGCCGTCCGGCCCGCTCGCCGGCGCGTCAGTGAACCGCACTCGGGCGGCGTAGGTGCCGGTGTAGAACTTGCGGTCGTGGTAGATCTCGGCCTGGCTGGTGCCGGCCGCGCTGCCGTCGGTCGCCGCGGCGAGCTGGAGGTACCGGTTGCCTGGCCGGCTGGCGTCGTCGACGAAGGTCACATTCTGGCGCAGCCAGGCCGCGCCGGGCACGCCCGGCCCACCGGCCCCGGTACGGACCTGCCAGTGGTGCGCGGTCAGGGCCGGGTCGTCGGCGTCGGCGTAGGAGAAGTCGTCGAAGAGGATGGCCGTCGAACGGGCCGATCCGCCGGTCGCACCGGGGGTGGCCCCAGCGGTCGAGGTTGCCGAGAGGACGACCGTGGTGAACATCGCGGCGGAGACGGACAGTACGCGGGCAGTTCGGCGGTGCGGTGTGGTGGACGATGGCATGACTTGCCTCCGAGGTCTCGGGTCAGCACGAGGTGCCGGCCGGCATCGCGAGGTACGGGCCGTAGTAGTGCGCGACCATTCCCCAGTAGCGGGGCAGTTCGAGCGCAGTCGCTTATGGACGGACTTGTCGGTGTGGGTTAGACGTCGCCGACTTGGTAGAGGCGGTCAGCCACCTTCACCAGGTCCAGGCCGGCCGTCTCGGGCAGGCAGCAACCGATGAGCCGCCGGCACGCCTGCCCCCAGGCGGCGGGCAGCGCGTCGTACCCGGCCAGCGCGCCGCACAGCGCGCCGGCCAGCGCCGGAGCCGAGTCGGCGGTGCGGGCCACGCAGGCCGCCGCGGGTACGGCCTCGGCCAGCCGGCCCCGCGCGGCGGCGACAGTCGCGAACGCCACCGCGAGGGTGTCCGCGGCAGCCACTCCGTAGGTGTAGACGTGGTCGAGTACCTGCTGGTCGAGGGCGGGCACGAGGGCGAACGCGCCGTCGGTCGGGTCGGCCAGGGCGAGTGCCGCCCGTACGTCCCGGCCCACGGCGCTGTCCACGGGCAATTCGGCTAGGGCGGCCTCCAGCGTTCGTTCCAGGTCGCCGTCCGCGGCGATGGCGACCGCTACCGCCGCAGCCACCGCTCGGGCCGCGTGGACGCCGTCGCCGGATTGGGTCACCACCGCGTCGGCCTCGGCGAGCGTCGCGGCGGCAGCCGGGGCGCCGGGGTAGCGCGCGCCGATGGCCACTGCCCGGACCGCCGCCGCGTCGTCGAAGTGGTGCGGGTTGTCGTGTCCGCTGGCCGGTGGATCGATGCCGCGGCGCAGGTTCTCCAGGGCGGTGCGCACCGAGATCCGTCCCCACAGGGACGGCTCGTCGGCCCGCAGCGCCAGTTTCCGCCAGGCCGCCATCAGCGCCTCCCGGTCGCCGGCTGCCGGATCGGCCGTCGAGTCCTGACCTGCGCCGCCCAGCAGGGCGGTGGCGGTGAAGGCGGCCCATTCGGCATCGTCGCCGGGTCCGAGCATCAGCGGTCCCACCGGCTGGTTGAGCGCGAAGGGAACCGGGAGCGTGGTGAGGCTCCGTTCGTCGGCGTACCGGTCGAGCGTCGGCCTGCTCCGCCGGATCCAGTCGACCATCAGGTGCGAACGGTGCCAGCCCGCGGGCCAACCCGCGGCGTCGCCGATGGCCAGGCCGACGAGGGCACCGCGTACCCGGTCGCGCACCTGCCCGGTCATGCCGTCCACATCCCGTCGCGAAGGGCGGCTGCGGCAACGAGGTCGGCGGCGTCCATCGGGTGCCGGCCGGCGACGTCGTCGACGCAGGCCCCGGTCAGTGGGCCGATCTGGTCGGCCCAGCGGCTGGGGACCGCGCCCCGGCCGCGCCCGGCGCCGGCCAGGGCTCCGGCGATCGCGCCGATGGTGTCGGCGTCCCGGCCGAGGTTCACCGCGGTCACCACGGACTCCTCCACGTCGCCGTCTGCGGCGAGATAGGCCCCGACGGCGAGGGCGACCGCTTCGGGGGCAAGATCGGAAAACGGGTAGAAGCGGGGTACCACCGCGTCGTGCAGTGCCTCGGTGAGCGCGTCCCCGCGGGCACCGCCGGCCGCCACCACCGTCGCCCGGGCCAGGGTGCGCGCGAGCCAACTGTCGGCCGGTACCGCCGCGCGGGCCGCCTCGGCAACGCGAGCTGGCGCGGCCCCGGTCATCGCGACCGCGACGGCGGCCGCGACGGCACAGCCGCCGTGGATACCCTCACCGTCCATCGACACCGTCCCGTCGACCATGGCCAGCCGGGCGGCCACGTCCGGCTGGCCGGCGGCGTAGACCCCGTACGGCGCCGCGCGCATGGCCAGCCCGTCACTCCACGAGTGCCGGTGCCGTCCGGTGTGCGGCGGGTCCCAGCCGCGCGCCAGGTTCAACACCGCGGCCAGTTCGCTGAAGCCGGCGGCGCCGAGCGTCTCGCGGGGCACCAGCGCCGCACGCCACGCGTCGGCCACGTGCGCCGGGCTCAGGTCGCGGCCGTGCCGGTCGAGCAGGTTCGCGACGAAGACGGCGTACTCGGTGTCGTCGGTGCCACTGATCCGGCCGTCGGCGTCCGGCAGCAGTTCGGTCAGCCGACCGAACTCGGCGCGGATCTGCGCCGGTTCCAGCGTCTCCACGGGACGGCCGAGCGCGTCGCCGACGGCGAGCCCGAGCAGGCAACCGCGGGCTCGGTCGGCGAGCACGTCGTACGGAAGGCTGCTCATCGGATCGCTCCGGCGGTCAGCCCGGCCTGGATGTGGCGCTGGAAGACCACGTAGACCACCAGCACCGGCAGCATCGCGATGACCACACCGGCGAACATGGCGCTCCAATCACTGCGGTATCCCTGGTTCACCGCGAGCGCGGCCAGGCCCTGGGCCAGCACCTGCCGGTCGGGGTTCGGGTTGAGCACGACCGGCAGCAGGTACTGGTTCCACAGACCCAGGAAGTTGAAGATGGCGACGCTGATCAACCCGGGTTTGGCCATCGGCAGCATCACGCGGAAGAAGGCCACCTCGTGCGAGGCGCCGTCGATGAAGGCGGCTTCCGCGATCTCGTTGGGCAGGGAGCGGAAGAAGCCGGTCAGGAAGAACACCGTGAACGGCAGCGCGTACGCCGTGTAGACCAGGATCAGCCCCTGGTACGTACCGATCATGCCGAGTTGGTCCACGACGAAGAAGAGCGGCACCAGGGCGAGGAAGACCGGGAAGGCCATACCACCCACGAAGAGGTAGTAGACGACCCGGCTTCCGGGGAAGTCGTAGCGGGCGAGGGCGTAGGCCAGCATCGATCCCAGCAGCATGGTGAGCACCAGCGCGCAGCCGACCACGATCACGCTGTTGAGGAAGAACTGCCCGAGATCCGCCTGGTTCCAGGCGCGGGCCCAGTTCTCCCACCGCGGCGTCGCCGGCAGCCGCCACGGGCTGTCGAAGATCTCCGCGTCCGTCTTGAACGAGCTGACCACCGCCCACAGCAGCGGGAGGACGACCAGCGCCGCCCAGACCACCAGGAAGGCGTGCGAGAAGGCATTGAAGAGGCCTGGTAGGCGCCGGCGCGGGAGCTGCGGCGGGCTGGCCATTCCCGGTGCGCTGGCCCGGGCGACGGGCTGTTGGGTCAGGGTCATGGCTGCTTCCGTCTCAGTACTCGATGCGTTCGCGCCGGGTGAACCGCAGGGTGAGCGCGGCCAGCGCGAGGGTGAGGAAGAACATCGCAACCCCCATGGCCGAGGCGTAGCCGAAGCGGCCGTAGACGAAGGCGTTGCGCCACAGGGTGAGCCCGAGCACTTCGGTGGCGTTGTCGGGACCACCGCCGTTGAGCCCCACCGTCAGGATCTGCACGAGGGCGAAGCCGTCCATCGCCAGGATGCCCAGGTAGACGTAGGCGACCTGGACGGTGTCCCACAGCAGCGGCAGCGTGATCCGTCGGAACGTGACGAACCGGTTGGCGCCGTCCATCGCCGCCGCCTCCAGGACGTCCCGGGGAATCGACTGCATCGCGGCGGAGAAGAGCACCACGTAGAAGCCGACCGATCCCCACACCATCACGGTCATCACGGCTGGCAGGGCGAGGGACGGTACGGCCAGCCAGGGCCGGGTGAGCGAGCCCAGCCCCACCGCGTTGAGGGCGCCGTTGAGCAGGCCCGAGTTGGGGGTGTAGACGAACTGCCAGAGCACCGCGACGATGGAGACCGCCAGCAGTTGCGGGAAGAAGTAGACGATCTTGTAGAACTTCGCGCCCCGTACCCCCTGGATCGCCGCCCGGCCACCGCGGCCGGCGAGGTTGAGCATGGAGGCCAGGAAGAGCGCGATGCCGATGGTGGCCAGTGGCACGACGAGCAGCATCACCGCGTTGTGGCGCAGCGCCGTCCAGAACAGCGAATCACCGGCGAGCCGCGCGAAGTTGTCCAGCCCGATGAACTTCTGTCGAGCGGAGACCCCGCGCCAGTCGGTCAACGCCAGGTAGAACGCCTGGGCGTACGGCGAGATCACGAAGACCGCGTAGAGTGCCAGGCCGGGTAGGACGGACCAGGCCAGGAACCGGTACTTGCCGTGCCGCATGGCCGCCTACCGCTTGTGCTTCGCGATGGTGCTGTCCTTGGCCACATCGTCGGCCGCCTTCTGCATCCGGTTGATCCAGTCGCCCGGCTTGATGCGCTTGGTGAGCAACTCGCCCGTCGCGTTCGAGACGGCGGTGCCCATGGTCGGGTACCACTCGCCGAAGTTGAGTGAGACGACGTTCGTTCCCGCCGCCGCCACCATGGCGGCGACGGAGGCCAGACCGGAGGTCATCGCGACGCCCTCGGTGCCCCCGGCGGTGCTGGGCAGGGTGGCCGCCAGCTCCGCGAACTTCTTCGCCGCCGGCTTGGACACCAGGGTGCGCAGAAACTCCAGGGCGCCGTACGGGTTCTTGGCCTTCGTCGGCACGATGAACGACTCGCTCGCGGCGCCCTGGATCGCGGTGCCCGGCAGCTTGTCCGAGCCGGACAGGGCGGGCATCGGGGCGACCACCATGTCGAAGCCGGCCGGGGTCACCGCCTTCTGCTCACTCTCCAACCACGACCCGCACGGGATGAACGCGGCCTTCCCCTGGCACCAGGCGTTCTGCGCCTCGGTGTGCGACAGCGCCTCGGATCCGGGCAGGAAGAAACCGCGGTCGACGAGTTGGTAGATCGCCTCGACGGCAGCGACCATCGCCGGGTCGCGCCAGGCGTTCGGCTCGAGATTGTCGAGCTTCGCCATGAGCTCCGGCCCGCCGGCCTTCATGGCCATCGAGAACAGCGGGTCGTTCATGTACTCGGGATACTTGCCCTGGTAGGTCCAGGGCGAGATGCCGGACTTCTTGATCTCCGCACAGAGCGCGAGCATCTCTTCCCAGGTCTTCGGGTACGCCCACCCGTTCTTCTCGAACAGGGGCTTGGAGTACCACAGGCCGTACACGGTGTAGGCGATGTTGAGCTGGTAGCAGGTGCCGTCGACGCTGCCCTTCGCCACCACGCCCGGCAGCAACGTGTCGCGTACGGTCTTGCTCTTGTCGTCGATCGACGGCGAGTCCAGCACCTCCTTGAGATCGCGCAACTGGCCGTCGGCGATCAGCGAGGCGATGTCGAGCCGACCGGCACCGGTGTTGTCGATGACGTCCGGCGGGTCGCCCGCGACGAACCGTGGACGCAGCACGTCGCCGACCTTCTGAATCCCCTGGTGGTTGATCTTCACCCCGGGGAACCGCTGCCGGAACAGTTCCTCGTCGAACTTCGCGTACTCGTCGCTGTAGCCACCCTTGAAGATGACGATTTCCAGCGGCTTGTCGGTCGGAGCTCCCAGCGGATTGGCTTCGCTGGTCGAGCCCCGATCGACGGTCGTCGTCTTGTCATCGCCTGCACCGATGGCGCAGGCCGCGAGCGATCCGGTCACGGGTGCGGCGAGCAGCGCCGCGGCGATCGCCCGGCGCATCAGGGTGCGGCGGGACTGCACCACGTGGGGCAGCAGATGGGATGTGGTCACGGCAACCTCGCTTCGTAGTCAGGCGTTACGGCGAATCCGGTCGGCGTAACGAGCCTCTAGTTCGTGGTTGTGTTCGTCCCCGCCGGGGATGTTGGCGGAGAGGTAGATCGGCGGCCGCTCGCCGGCGGCCAGCAGGCGTTGGACGACCTCGACGACGACCATCTGCGCGAGCGTCGCCGCGGTGATCGAGGAGACGGCGCCGATCGCCCCGCCTTCGGGTAGCGGCAGGACGGCGTCGCCGTACGGCGCGCCGTTGTCCAGCACCACGTCGGCGAGGTCCGCCAGACGGTGGCCGGAGGGATGGCGTGGGGAAACCCGCGTGGTGTGCTCCAGGGAGGTGATCGCGATGAGGGCGTGCCCCCGCTGCTTGACCAGGTGGGCGAGCTCGACCACGACCCCGTTGACGCCGGAGTTGGAGGCGATCACGAAGACGTCTCCGGCAGCGATCGGCGCGAGGGCCAGGATCCGTTCGGCCACGGTCGGATCGCGCTCCAGCATCGCGTCTGCGAGCACGCTGGTCGGCTCGCCGCCGAACAGGACGATGTCGCGCAACGCCAACCGGTTGGTGGGGACGAGTCCGCCGGCCCGCCCGGCGATCTCCATGGCCAACGCCTCCGAGTGGCCGGCGCCGAACGCGTGCACCACCCCGCCGCCCTGGATCGCCGCGCTGATCAGATCGGCCGCTTTCTCGATCTCGGCCGACTGGCTGTTGGCCACCCTTTCGAGTCGATCGCTGACTGCGGTGAAATAGGCCTGGCTGGTGAGGGTCATGCTTCCTCCGGCTTCGGTGCGGGCCGCGTACGGCCGTTGGCTACCCTGCGTCTGCCCCGCCGACCGGCCGCGCGACGCGAGTCGTCAGCCTCGTCGGGAAGTCGATGGCCGGCGACCGCCTCGGCGGTCACTTCGAAGGCCGCGCTGCTGCGCTCGAAGGTGCGTTGGGCCAGCACCACGTAGATCAGGTCGAGCACCAGCAGTTGCGAGTGGACGGCGGCGAGCGCCTCGGCCCGGAACGTCGTCTCGTGCGCGGCCGTGGTGAGGACCACGTCGGCCACCTCGGCCAACGGCGAGCGCGGGAAACTCGTCACCGCCACCGTCGTCGCGCCGTGGCTGCCGGCCTCGGCGAGCATCTCGATGATCTCGTGGGTACGCCCCCCGTGGGACAGCCCGATCGCGACATCGCCGGGACGCAACAGCGCGGCGTTCGTCAACGCGGTGTGCACCTCCGCGCGTGCCCAGCAGACCACCCCGATGCGCTGGAGCCGGAAGGCCATCTCGGCCGCGACGGTGCCGCTGCTGCCGATTCCGAACAGCTCCACCCGCTTGGCACCGGCGAGCGCGGTGACGACCCGCTCGAGGGACTCGCGGTCGAGCCGGCCGACGGTTTCCTGGATGGCCCGGGTGTCCGCGCTGGCCACGATCTCCAGCACCCGGTCCAGCGGGTCCTGCGGAACGATCTCCCGGCCGATGTCCAGCTCCCAGCGGGCCTGCGCCGCCCGGCCGGTCTCGGTCGCGATCGCCACTCGCAGCGCCGCATACCCGGAGAAGCCGAAGACCCGGCAAAACCGAGTGATCGTCGCGGTCGAGGTGCCGCTGCGCTCGGCCAGATCCACGATGGTGGCCAGCGCGGCCTCGGCCGGATCGGCGAGCAGTTGTTCCGCGACCCGCTGCAGCGCGTCGGGCAGCGTGGGCAGCTCGGTGCGGATCCGCCCGAGTACACCGCCCGTGGGCTCCGTAGCAGCCACCATCAGGGAATTCCTTTCACTACCGTCGACTGGCAGTGAAAATTACGATCAGGAGCACTTACGTGTCAAGGATCGAGAACATTTTTTTCATGCACCTTGCCTCGATCACGCAGCGGCCCGCACGATGTCCGCGCTACCGACCACCCACATCTGGAGGTGCCCCATCTCCGGCAGCCAACCTCTCGTCCTCGGGCTCGACGTGGGCGGCTCGTCCTCGCGCGCCTTGATCACCACCGCCACCGGCGTACCAGTCGGGTACGGACGCGCAGGCGGCGCCAATCCCGTCTCAACGCCGCCGACGAACGCCGCCGCCACCGTGGCGGAGGCGGTACGCGCGGCCCTGGCCGGCGCCGACCCGGGCGCGGTCCGGTCCGCCGTGCTCGGCATCGCCGGTGCCGGTGCGTTTGACGAGCCGGCCACGGCCGCCGCTTTTCAGCGCGCGTGGGCGGACCTGGGGTTGCGCTGCCCGGTCCAGGTCGTCGGCGACGTGATGGTCGCCTTCGCGGCCGGCACCCGACAGCCGTCCGGCACCGTGCTGATCGCGGGCACCGGGGCCATTGCCGCCCACATCCACGAACGCACGGTGGTGCGCAGCGTCGACGGCTTGGGCTGGCTGCTCGGCGACGAGGGCTCGGGGTTCTGGCTGGGCCGGGCGGCGGCGCAGGCCGTCGCCAGCGCGCTCTACGCCGGCGGTCCACCCGGCCCGCTCGCCGTGCTGGTGACTCGGCAACTACTCGGAACGGAGCCCGGGACGGCGCCCCGTGAGTGCGCCGACGCGCTGGTGCGCACCGTGTACGACCGACCGCCGACCCGACTCGCCCAGCTCGCACCGCTGGTGGCCCGCGCCGCCGACGCCGGCGACCCGGACGCCAAGGCGATCGTCCGATCGGCCGCCGATCGGCTGGTGGCCTCCGTCACCGCGGTCCGCGAGCGCGCCGACAGCACGCCGATCGTGCTCGCCGGCAGCGTCCTCACCGCCGGCCAGATCTTCCAGGAAGCCGTCCGCCGGCGGCTCAGCCGCCGATGGTCGGCGCCGGTGCTGGTCGCGGCGCCAGGCGAGGTCGGGGCCGCCTGGCTCGCCGCGCGGGCTCTACCCACCGTTGACGACGACGCCGCCGCGACGCTGCACGATGCGCTACGCGTGGCCGCCCTGACCCCCGTGCCTGCCCCGTGACCGCCGGCCGCTGCCGCCTTGTGCCGCCAGCCCATCTGCGAGGCCGACGGCCGCCTACCGAGCGGGCCCGGAGGCGACTCGTCGCACCGCGTCCACCACCAACTGCGGCTGGCCATAATGGACGTAGTGGTCGGTCGTGTCGGCGATCACGTGTTGTCCCCGGCTGGACAGTGCGGCCAGTTGGGCGTGATGTTCGAGCACCTGGCGCGGCTGCCCGGCTGCGGAGATCACGACCACCGGCCGGTCCTGCCAGGCTCCAGGACGTACCGTTGACTGCACCAAGCGGGCGCTGTCCACAGATGCTTCGGCTTCGCTGGCGGCGGCTGCCATGCTGGTGCTCCGATACACGACCGCCGCATGCTCACGTACCGCCTGCGGCGCGCCCGTGCTCCCGGCCATCCCCGGGGCCAGGCGCACCACACCGATCCGCGCGGCGAACCGGAAGGCTGTCATTTGCGCGCGGATGACCGGGGCGCTCGCCTTCAACGTCCCGGTCACGCGCTCGTCGGTGACGTCCACCAGCACCAGACCCGCGGTCTCGCCAGGCCAACGGTCAGCGACCAGACGCACCACGAACCCACCCAGCGAATGACCGACCAAGACGTAGGGCCCGTGTTCGCCCGCTTTGTCCAGGAGAGTGTGTAACTCTTCGGCCAGCCGCCCGGCGTCGCGCCGGCCGGGCCCCGGATCGCTCCACGCATAGCCGCCGCGGTCATAGCTGCACGCCCGGATCCGGACCGTCGCCGAGGCGTCGGTCAGCATCTGTTGCACCGTCGCCCACGTCGTCGACGACTCGCCGAGGCCTGCCTCGAACACCACGGTCGGTGCCCTGTCGGCCGATCCGGTGCAGTTCAGATGCAGCCGGCGCCCCCCGATATCGATCAGCCGGCCCGGCGCCGGATGCCGCTGACCGTCACCCCGCCTCGACAGCGTCTCGTAGGCCCAACCAGAGCCGCTGACCACCGCGAAGACCACTACCAGACCAACGACGATCCGCAGCAACGCACGCCGCCAACGCGTCCGGACACGCCGGCGAGGCTCGGCCACGCCATCAAGACGTCCTCCCACACCCTGCGACGGTAGGCACCCGCCACCCCCTGCGGCATCCACCTGCGGTCGCGCCGGCCGTACGACTCGCGTCGCCGCCGCCCCACGCCTCTCTCCACCTCCTGGCGGACCGGCTGCTTTCCGACCGCTAGGGGATCGCCCCTACGGCCCAGGACGACGCGAGGAGGAACTCGTCGAAGGTACGCGGTGGCTGGCCGGTCAGGCCGCGTACCGCCGACGTCACGGCGGCGAGGGACCCTTGCGCGACGTCGCTCCACAGGTCGACTAACCCCAGCAGATCGTTATCCCAGCGTGGCGCCCAGCCAGCTGGCCGCGGCCGGGTGTGCCGCCCGGCGGTTACCGCGTCCCGCCAGCGCTCGCGGCCGGCTGCGGCGCCGCGCGGGGCTGGGGCACGCTGCGCCGGGGGAAGGCCCGCGTTGCGGCCAGGATGGCGAGCAGCACCAGGGCGATCGCGGCCGCCGTGAAGATCGCCGCGCTCAGCGCCGTTCGGGGGCCGTCGGCTAGGGTGCCGGCGTAGACGGCCGTGAGGGTCGCGACGCCGACTGCGCCGCCGAGTTGCTGGAGCGATTGCAACAGGCTCGCGGCCGACCCGCGGTCCGCAGGCCCGGCGCTGGAGAGGATCCGGGTGTTCGCCAGGGTGAAGAACATGGGCGGCCCGAAGCCGAGAATGAACATCGCGACCGCGCCGACCCAGTACGGCGTGTGCGGCGCGAGGAGACCGAACAGGGCCACCCCGGCGGCGGCGAGGGCCGCCGCGAGTCCGGTGGTGGCGCGCTCGCCGAGCCGTACGGCGAGGACGGGTGCGAGCCGTCCCGCGATCATCACCGAGGCGGTGAACGGCAGGAACGCCAACCCGGTGTGCAGCGCGTCGTAGCCGAGTACGTCCTGGTAGAGCAGTGTCGCGGTGTAGAAGAAGCCGAGCATGGCGGCGGGCATGAGCAGCATGCCGGCGTAGGGGACGGCCCGTCCCACGCTCGACAGTAGGCGGCCCGGGACGATGGGATGAGTGACGCGGCGCTCGACGACGACGAGCGCGGCGAGGGCGACCAGCGCGGCGGCGAAGGCGGCGAGTGCCGCCGGGGACGTCCATCCGCCGTCGCCGCCGGTGGAGAGCCCGATCACCAGTCCGACCATCGCGATCGACGATGCGCCGGCACCGGCCAGGTCGAGCCCGACCGGCGAGCGCGTGGCCTCGGTGACGAAGGCCCGCACGCCGAGGATGACCAGCGCGCCGATCGGAACGTTGACGAGCATGACCCACCGCCAGCCGACCGTGACGGTCAGCAGCCCTCCAGCGATCAGGCCGACCGCGCTGCCGAGGGAGGCAGCGATCATGACGAGCCCCATCGCGCGGAGGCGGGCCGGGCCGTCGGGCGTGTTGGCGAACAGCAACACGAGCACTCCAGGAGCGGCGAGGGCGGCGCCGGCACCTTGGAGCGCGCGGGCCGTGATCAGGACCGCCCCGTCCGGGGCGATGCCGCCGATCGCGGACGCGAGGATGAACACGGCCACCCCGATCAGCAGCGTCCTGCGCGGCCCGACAAGCGTCCCGACCCGGCCGCTGACCAGCAGGAAGCCGGCGAACGCGACCGAGTACGCCGACATCACCCACGCGAGTTCGACCGGGCCCATGCCAAGGTCCGTGCGGATGTGCGGTAGCGCCACGGTGACGATGACGCCGTCCACCATGAGCATGAGTTGGCAGGCCACGATCGACGCCACCGCCCACCCGGATCTGCCGTTCATCGCACGGGACATCTGGTGTCCTCCGCTCTCGTTTCGTTATCCTTAACCGGAGCCTGTCTCCGCTTCACCGATAGTGGAGACCGTCTCCGCTTAAGTCAAGGAGGTCATCGCGATGACATCGCCGCCCCGTGGCCGAGCCCTGCGCGCGGACGCACGCCGCAACCGCGACGCGATCGTGACGACGGCACGCGAACTCTTCGGGCGGGCCGGCGTGTCCGCGTCGCTTGACGAAATCGCACGCTGCGCCGGCGTCGGCGCGGGCACGCTCTACCGCCACTTCCCCACGCGCGAGGACCTGGTCGCCGCCGCCCTCGTCGACAACATGGCCGCGATGCGCGAGCGCGGTACGCAGCTCGTGGCCTCGAGCGACCCCTTCGACGCGATGCGCGCCTGGCTGGTCCTGCTCGTGGAGCAGATCAGCACCTACGGCGGGCTCCCCGACGCCGTGCTCGACGCTGCCAGGCAGGCCGGCAGCGCGCTCGGCACGACCTGCGCAACGATGCAGCAGCTCACCGCCGACCTGCTGCGGCGGGCCCAACACGCCGGGCTCGTCCGCGACGACGTCACCGCCGAGGACGTCTTCACGCTCGGCAACGCGATCGCCTGGGCCGTCACGAGAGACCGCCCCGCCGACGGCGGCCGTCACCTCGTCAACCTGGTCATCCAGGGATTCCGACCGGCCGACCGCGCAGCGGCGTAGGCGCCGGCGTCACCGCCCGGCACGCAACTGCTCGGTGATCCACCGGAACCCGCGGGCCCCGGGCGGCGACGACCGACACCGGCCGATACTCCTGCCCGACCCGGCCGTCGCTGACGGGCCGCCCACCGCGATGACCCGGGAGCCACCAGAAACGCCCCCGCAGATCCGGCTACCGCATCAGGGACCCGACGGCCCCTGGCAAGCCTGACGGACCGGTAGCAGGCTCGACCGGCACCGGGCCCGCTCACGCGTCGCGTCCCAATGCCTGAAATCCTATTTACCACGTAGGGATTGGGGGTTACCTTGGGAGCCATGATCAGCCAGGTGAACCCCCTCGACGGCACCGCGGTCGCCGTGTCCCGGGGCTGTTGCCGTGGCTGGACCACCGCGCGCGGCTGTTGCCGCTGAACGCGCATCCCTGACTTCTCCCGGTCGCGACGCCGCCGGCTCGACGACGAGCCGCAGCGTGTCCGCGACCCGATCAACGGCCGCTCGCCGCCACCCCGCACCCACCTGCAGCGGCAGGCGCATACCCGTCGTTCTCGATCAGGAGGAACGTCATGTCTGTCATCGACGAACCGCTCGCGCCGGTCGACCCGGACACGTTCCGTGCCCTGCTGCGCCGGCAGGCCGCGTCGGTCGCCGTGGTCACCGCCGCCGGCGACCCGCCGGTGGGGTTCACCGCGACGTCATTCACGTCGGTGTCCCTGCGCCCGCCGCTGGTGTCCTTCTGCCTGGCCCGGTCGTCGTCGAGTTGGCCGACCGTCGCCGGCGCGGAGCACGTCGGGGTGCACCTGCTCGGTGAGGACCAGCGGGAGGTCGCGCGGACGTTCGCGACCAGCGGTATCGACCGGTTCACCACGCACTCCGGCTGGCGCCACGGCCCGTACGGGGTGCCGCTGCTGGACGAGTCGGTCGCCTGGCTGCTGTGCCGGGTGACCGAGCGGGTGCTCGCCGGCGACCACGCGATCGTGCTGGCCGAGCCGCTGACCGGTCGCCATGGGGAGGGCGGCCCGCTGCTCTACCACATGGGGCGGTACGCCGCCCTGCAGCCATCCACGAAGGAGTCGTAAGTGAAGTCGTCATCCCATTTCGATCGTCGAGCGTTCCTGTCCGCCACCCTCGGCGCGGTCGCGCTGGGCCTGACCGCCTGCGCCGGCGACGAGACGCCGGACGCGGTGCTGGCCGCCGGTGCGCCGCTGCCGGAGTCCGTACCGAAGGGCACCAAGCTCGTCGTGGGCGACAAGGAGCACCAGAAGGCACTCGAGTTCTCCGGCGAGGTGGAGAAGTTCACCTCCCAGGTGGAGTTCGCCAACATCAGCGGCGGCCCGCAGACCCTGGAGGCGTTCCGGGCCGACGCCCTGGACATCGGGGCGGTCGCGGACATCCCGCCGATCCACTCCCACTGGACCCGCATTCCCACGAAGATCGTCGCATCGAAGTTCCGTCAGGACCCGCTGAACCACGCCATCTACCGGCTCGGCATCGCGCCCGGCGTCGCGGTCGCCACGCTCGCCGACATCCGCGGCAAGAAGATCGCGTACAGCCCGGGGCAGGCACAGGGCGCGCTGGTGCTGCGCGTCCTGCACCAGGCCGGACTGGCCAAGCAGGACGTCAAGCTGGTCGAGCTGCCGAGCACCGGCGACGTCTACGCGACCGCGCTCGCCAGCGGCCAGGTCGAGGTCGCCCCGATCGGGGGTGTGCAGATCAGGCGCTACGAGGCCAAGTACGGCCGGGACGGCGCCACCACCATCGCGCACGGCCTGCGGGACGATCCCGGCCACCTGTACGCGCCGGTCACCGTGCTGGCCGACCCGGCGAAGGCGGCCGCGATCCGCGAGTACGTGCAGGCGTGGGCGCGGGCCTGGCGGTGGCGGGAGGCCAACCCGGACGAGTGGATCGAGCGGTACTACGTCAAGGACCAGGGCCTCAGCGCCGACGACGGCAGGTGGCTGGTCGCGAACGCCGGCGTGGCCGACATCCCGGCGAGCTGGACCGAGGCCATCGCGCGGCACCAGGAGACCATCGACCTGCTGGCGAAGGAGACCGGCAACAAGCCACTCCGGGCCGAGGACCTGTACGACCGGCGGTACGAATCCGTCGCCGCGGACGCGCTCGCCGCGGGAGGCGCGCGGTGACCGCCTCCGTCCTCACCCGGCCCCGGACGGCGACCGCGCCCGCCGGCAAGCCGAGGCGCCGGCTGAAGCCGGGCCGCCCCATCCCGTTCGGGGCGGCGGTCGGCCCGCTGCTACTGCTGGCGGCGTGGGCGCTCGGCTCGGCAACCGGCTGGCTCGACTCTCGTACCCTTTCGGCGCCCTGGACCGTGGTGACGACGGCGGGTGACCTCATCGCGGACGGCCGTCTGCAGGACAACCTGGCCGTCTCGGCGCGCCGGGCCGCCCTGGGCCTCGCCATCGGCACCGTCATCGGCACGGTGCTGGCCCTGGTCGCGGGGCTGAGCCGGTGGGGTGAGGCGGTCCTCGACGGCCCGATCCAGATCAAGCGGGCCATCCCGGCCCTCGCGCTGGTGCCTCTGCTCATCCTCTGGCTCGGCATCGGTGAGCAGATGAAGGTCACCACCATCACGCTGGGCGTGCTCGTGCCCGTCTACATCCATACCCACAACGGATTGCGGAGCATCGACAGCCGATACGTCGAACTGGGCGAGTCGCTTCGGCTGCGGCGGGCCGTCTTCCTCCGCCGGATCGTGCTGCCCGGCGCGCTACCCGGCTTCCTGCTCGGCATGCGGTTCGCGGTCGTGGGCGCGTGGCTGGCCCTCGTGGTGGTCGAGCAGATCAACTCGACCAGCGGCGTCGGCTACATGATGGATCTGGCCCGCCAGTACGGCCAGACCGACGTGATCATCGTCGGGCTCGTGCTGTACGGGCTGCTCGGGCTGCTGTCCGACGGCGCCGTCCGACTCGCGCAGCGGAGGGCGCTGTCGTGGCGACGCACGCTGGCGGACTGACCGCCACCTGTCCCGTACGGGTCCAGGGACTGGTGCGTGGCTTCGGTGACCGAACCGTCCTGGACGGCCTCGACCTGGAAGTCGGCGCGGGGGAATTCGTCGCGCTGCTGGGCCGCAGCGGCTCGGGCAAGAGCACCCTGCTGCGCGCGCTCGCCGGCTTGGACGGTGACGTGACGGGCTCGGGCCTGGTCGACGTACCAGTGAACTCCTCGGTCGTGTTCCAGGACGCCCGGCTGCTGCCGTGGCAGCGCGTCCTGGACAACGTCGTCCTCGGCCTGCGCGGGTCGGCCGCATCCGAGCGTGGCCGCGCGGCCCTCGCCGAGGTCGGCCTGGCCGGGCGCGAAAGGGCCTGGCCCAGCGAGCTGTCCGGTGGTGAGCAGCAGCGGGTGGCATTGGCCCGGGCCCTGGTCTCCGAGCCAGAGCTGCTGTTGGCCGACGAGCCCTTCGGCGCGCTGGACGCGTTGACCCGGCTGCGCATGCACGACCTGCTGCGCGAGCTGTGCGCCCGGCACCGGCCCGCGGTGCTGCTCGTCACGCACGACGTGGACGAGGCCGTCACGCTGGCCGACCGGGTGCTGCTGCTCGACGCGGGCCGCATCGCGGTCGACCTCGCCATCGACCTGCCGACGCCGCGTTCGCACCGGCAACCGCAGTTCCTCGCCTACCGGGAGTCCCTACTGCGGGCGCTCGGCGTCGACCCGACGGAAGGATGACCATGCTGCACCTCAACGCGTTCCTCATGGGTGTCGGCCACCACGAGGCGGCCTGGCGGCTGCCGGAGAGCGACCCGTTCGCGCAGACCGACGTCGAGCACTTCACGCGTCTGGCTCGCATCGCCGAGCGCGGCAAGCTCGACTCGCTCTTCCTCGCCGACAGCCCGGTGCTGTGGAACAGCATCGGTCGGCGGCCGGGCGGCACGCTCGAACCGACCGTGCTGCTCACCGCCCTGGCCGGCGCGACCAGCCACATCGGCCTGATCGCGACCGCCTCGACGACGTACAACGAGCCGTTCAACCTGGCCCGCCGGTTCGCGTCGTTGGACCACATCAGCGGCGGCCGGGCCGGCTGGAACATCGTCACCACGGCCGGCGAGAAGGCGGCCCGCAACTTCAACCTGGACGAGCTGCCCGCCCACCGGGACCGGTACGAGCGGGCTGCCGAGTTCGTCGAGGTGTCGCTGAAGCTCTGGGACAGCTGGGACGACGCCGCGCCGCTCGGTGACAAGGAGGCCGGGCGGTGGGGCGACGACGACCTGCTCTACCCGCCGGAGCATGTCGGGCGGTACTTCCGGGTGGCCGGCCCGCTGAACGTTCCCCGCTCGCCGCAGGGCTACCCGCTGCTGGTGCAGGCCGGGTCGTCCGAGGACGGCAAGGAGTTGGCCGCCCGGTACGCCGAGGCCGTCTTCACCGCCCAGCAGACCCTCGCCGAGGCGCAGGCGTTCTACCGGGACCTCAAGGGACGTGCCGCGCAGGCCGGCCGCGATCCGGACACCATCAAGATCCTGCCGGGGATCGTGCCGGCGATCGGCGCCACCGAGGCGGAGGCCCGCGCGCTGGAAGACGAGCTGGATCGGTTGATCAAGCCCGAGTACGCCCGGCAGCAGCTCGCCACCACGCTGCGGGTCCCGCCGGAGGACCTCGACCTGGACAGGGAGCTGCCCGCCGACCTGCCCGCCGAAGACGAGATCGAGGGCGCCAAGAGCCGGTACACGTTGATCGTCACCCTGGCCCGGCGGGAACGGCTGACCGTACGTCAGCTCATCGGCCGGCTCGGTGGCGGACGCGGGCACCGCACCTTCGCCGGCACGCCGGAGCAGGTCGCCGACGCCATCGAGGAGTGGTACTGCAGCGGCGCGGCCGACGGCTTCAACATCATGCCGCCGGTGCTGCCATCCGGGCTGGAGGCCTTCGTCGACCACGTCGTGCCGATCCTGCAGCGCCGCGGGCTGTTCCGCACCGAGTACGCCGGGGCGACCCTGCGCGACCACTACGGGCTGCCCCGCCCGGCCAACCAGTTCACGCAGCAGCTCACGGCCACCGCCCGCTGACCTCTGGAAAGGAGAGCCCATGGTCGACTACCGGCCCTTCGGGCGCACCGGCGTGCGGGTCAGCTCGCTGACGCTGGGCGCGATGAACTTCGGGCAACGGGGCAACCCGGACCACGAGGACAGCATCCGGATCATCCACCGGGCGCTCGACGAAGGCATCAACTCCATCGACACCGCTGATGTCTACTCTGACGGCGAGTCGGAGGAGATCGTCGGTAAGGCCCTCGCCGACGGGCGGCGGGACGACGTCTTCCTCGCCACCAAATTCCACGGCCAGGTCGGCGACAACCCGCAGCACCGGGGCAACTCCCGGCGCTGGATCATCCGCGCGGTGGAGAACAGCCTGCGCCGGCTGCGCACCGACTGGATCGACCTGTACCAGGCGCACCGGCCGGAGCCGGACACCGACTTCGACGAGACCCTGAGCGTGCTCACCGACCTCGTGCGCCAGGGCAAGATCCGCTACATCGGCACCTCCACGTTCGAGCCGTCGGCGATCGTGGAGGGCCAGTGGATCGCGCAGCGGCGCGGCCGGGAGAGGGTGGTCAGCGAGCAGCCGCCGTACTCGATCCTGGCCCGTGGCGTCGAACGCGAGATGCTGCCCGTGGCCCAGCGGTACGGGCTGGCGGTGATCCCGTGGAGCCCACTGGCCGGCGGTTGGCTGTCCGGTCGCTACCACGCGGGGCTCGAGGCGCCGATCTCCCGTCGGGCGGGCCGGTTCCCGGTCCGGTTCGACCCGACCCTGCCGGCCAACGCCGCCAAGCTGGCCGCTGTCGACGAGCTGGCCGGCCTCGCCGACGAGGCCGGGCTGTCGCTGATCCACCTGGCGATCGCGTTCGTCCTGGAGCACCCGGCGGTCACCTCGGCGATCATCGGACCACGCACCCTGGGGCACCTTGAGTCGCAGCTCGGTGCCGCCAAGGTGACGCTGTCCCGGGACGTGCTGGACCGCATCGACGCCATCGTCCCACCCGGCACCACGTTGAATCCCGCCGACGCCGGCTACCAGCCGCCGTCGCTGGCCGATCCGGCGTACCGCCGTCGCGGCGGGCCATCGGCACAGCCGACTGGGGTGGCCTCGTGAGCGGCGGACCGAACCTGGATGTCGTCGTGCTGGTGGGTAACCCGCGCGCCGGGTCGCGTACCCGAGGCGTCGCCGAAGCCGTCACGGGGGCGCTGCTGGACCGGCTGGGCGGGTCGCCCGACACGGTCCAGGTGCTGGAGCTGGCCGAGGTCGTCGGAGTGTCGTTCGGGCCGGAGCCGGCGTACGGGGCGAAGGCCGGCCCTGATCCGTTCGCGGCGGTGCGGTCGGCGCGGCTGCTGGTCGTCGCGACGCCGGCGTACAAGGGCAGCTACACCGGGCTGTTGAAGGTCTTCCTGGACCAGTTCGGGCACCGGGAGCTGGCCGAGGTGATCGCGGTGCCGGTAGCCGTGGCCGCCTCGCCGGCGCACGCCGACGCGGCAGCGTCGGCCCTGCGCGACGTGCTTGTCGAACTGGGCGCACGGGTCCCGGCGCCGCCGCTGGCCGTGCCGGAGTCGCGGCTGGCGGACGCGCGTGAGATTGCCGCGCGGTGGGCCGACCAGCACGCCGCCGCGGGGCGGCAGGGTCACCGTTTCGCCCCGCGGGCAACGCCCGTTCCCGCCACTTCACCAACCGAGCAGGAAGGCCGCCACTGATGAGCCTCGAGTTCCTCTGGTACATCCCGAATCAGGTCCAGCCCGGTCACCGGGGCGACGACGTCGTCGAGAACCACAACAGCTTGCAGACCCTCACCAGCCACGCCCGGGCCCTCGAGGAGCACGGGTGGGGCGGCGCGCTCATCGGGACCGGCTGGGGACGGCCCGACACCTTCACGGTCGCCACCGCACTGGCCGCCCAGACGAAAACGTTCCAGCCCCTGATCGCGATCCGTCCCGGCTACTGGCGGCCCGCCAACTTCGCCTCCGCCGCCGCGACGCTCGACCATCTCAGCGGGGGACGAGTCCTGATCAACATCGTGTCGGGCAAGGACAACCTGGCGGCGTACGGCGACGGCGACGGCGAAGGCGACCAGGCCCACCGCTACGCCCGCACCAGGGAATTCCTCCAGATCGTGCGCAGGCTGTGGACCGAGGAGAACGTCACCTACCAGGGCGAGCACTTCACCGTCACGGGCTCCACAGTGGCGCTCCGACCGGTCGTCCGCGGCGAACGCAGGCACCCCCGGCTCTACTTCGGCGGCGCCTCCCCCGCCGCCGAGGAGGTGGCCGCCACCGAGGCCGACGTCCAGCTTTTCTGGGGCGAGCCACTCGACGGCGTGGCCGAGCGGATCGAGCGACTCAAGCAGCTCGGCGAAAAGCTGGGACGCGAGCACGCCCCGCTGGAGTTCGGGCTGCGCGTCACCACACTGGTGCGGGACACCACCGAACAGGCCTGGGCCGACGCCGAAGCCAAGGTGGCAGAAATGGCGAAGGGCGAGAGCGTCACCGGGCGGGACCAGACCTGGCAGGCCGCCGTCGGCCAGCGGCGTCTGCTCGACCTCGCCGCACGCGGAGAGGTGCTCGACGACAACCTCTACACCACTCCCGGCAGGTTCGGCGGCGGCGGAGCGGGCACCACCTGGCTGGTCGGCTCCGCCGAGGACGTAGCGAGGTCGCTGCGCAGGTACCAGGGGCTGGGCATCACCCACTTCGTGCTCTCCGACACGCCCTACCTCCCGGAGATCAGGCGCCAGGGCGACGCGCTTCTGCCGCTGCTGCGCGGAGGCCCGGAAGTCGGCTTTCAGGAAAAACAATCAATCAGTCAATCCCAAAGATCAAGCTAAGGTAGGCGGCATGATCGAGAACATCCATAGCGACCAGGTGGCATCCCTGCCACTGCCGCTGCCGCATGGCACGCGCGCCGGCGACTATGTTTTCATCTCGGGCCAGGTGGCCGTGCGGCCCGACGGCAGCACGGTCATCGGCGATTTCGATGCAGAAGTGCGGGCGGTTCTCGACAACGTCCGCGCAGTTTGCCGCGCTGCTGGTGGCGATCTCAGCGATGTATGCAAGGTAACCGCATTCCTGCTCAACGCCACCCTGTTCGAACCGTTCAACGCGATCTACCGCGAGTACTTCGCCGATCCGCTGCCGGCCCGGTCGACGGTGCTGGCTCCGCTGTCCAGTCCGGATCTGCGTATCGAGGTCGAGGCGATCGCTTACATCCCCCGCACGGCGTAGCTGGCGTGGAAGGGGGTCCCTTCCCGGGACGAAGCAGTTAGCCGAACCGACCGCGGCCGAAGACGTCGGCCCGCCGCCAGCGCCCGGGTATTTGGCGCAGTTCGATCCGGCCGACCTTACTGGGCACCGCCGGCCTGGTCAGCAGGTGATCTCCGCGCGGTTCCATGCCGAGCATGGTCCGCAGCAACAACAGCGGGGCACCCGTTGACCAAGCCTGCGGGCTGC
>NZ_VSFA01000102.1 GCF_008119785.1 Micromonospora sp. MP36
GCGAAGTACTCCCCGCCGAGCGAGAGCAGCCGGATCCCGCGTACGCCGGAGAGGAGCTTGATCGTCTCCAGGAAGTTGGTTATCACGGTGAGCGGCGCGGCGTCGTGCAGCAGCCGGGCCAGCTCCAGGGTGCTGGTCGAGTCGTCCAGCATCACCGCCATGCCGGGCTCGATCAGCTCGCGCGCCCGCCGGGCGAGGGCCAGCTTCTCCTGCCGGGAGGCACGCAGCCGGTAGGAGACGTTGCTCTCGAAGACGCTGGATGGTTGCGCGCTGACCCCACCGCGGAACTTGCGGACCACGCCCTGGCGCTCCAACTCGTCCAGGTCGCGGTGGATCGTCATCAGGCTGACGTGGAACAACTCGGCGAGTTCGGTGGCGGAGACCGAGCCGTGCTGGAGCACGTACTCGGCTATCTCGGCCTGACGCTGGGCGGGACGGCCTCGGTCGGTGGTGGTGTCGGAAGCGCTCATCGATGCTCCGGCTGCTCGGACGTGGCGGACTGGCGCTCCCATCCTGCGGATACCGGCACGTTGAACGCCAGCAACCCCACCGGCCCGTTCCCGGTGGGGAACAGCAGCGTCACCGTGCCGGCCGGGTCGAGCGTCGGCAACCGGCGGCGATACTCGCCGATCGGCAGCCCGAGCACCGCGCAGGTCATCAGCCGGATGAGGGTGTTGTGCGCGACCACGAGCAGTCGGCCTCCCGGGTCCGCCGCCACCGCCTCGGCGAGCCCGGCGAGCGCCCGCTGCACCGCGTCGGCCGGCCGTTCGCCACCGGGGAAGTGGTGCGTGGCGGGGTCGGCGACGAAGCGCTCCACCATCGACGGGTCGGCCGCCCTCAGCTCGTCGAGGGTGCGTCCCTCGGCGATGCCGAAGTCCAGTTCGCGCAGCCGATCGTCCACCCGCGGGACGAGCCCGGTCGACGTGGCGGCCGGCGCGGCGGTGTCCTGGGCCCGACGCATCGACGAGCAGACGAGGCTGGTGAATCCCTGCCCGGCGGCCCACCGGCCCAGGGCGGCGGCCTGCTCCGCGCCGTACTCGTCGAGCGGGATGTCGCTGCGGCCGGCGTACCGGTTCGGCGAGTGCCACGCGGTGCGGCCGTGTCGCGCGAGCACCACTGTCGTCCCCTTCACCGGGCCTCCTTGGCGTAGTGGGCGAGGTCCTCGTCGAGCCAGCCGCGCTCGGTCAACGCGTCGAGGAACCGGGCGTACGACCCGGCGAAGCGCGCCGTGCGGTCGGGCCGCGCCCGGACCACCGTTCCGGACCCGGTCATCCGGGCCGCGGTCGCGGCGATCGGCCCGTCGCCGGCGGCGGCGGTGATGGCGGCGCCGACTGCCGGTTCCGGGCTGTCGGGCAGGACGACGTCCCGGCCGAGGATGTCGGCACGCAGCTGGGTCCAGTACCGGCTGCGGGTTGCCCCACCGGTCATCGACAGCGGGCCCGAGACGTCGGCGCCGAGCCGGCGGAGCAGGGCGAAGCAGAGCCGTTCGACGAAGGCGACGCCCTGCAGCGTCGCCGCGTAGCGGTCACCGTCGTCGACGAGGTCACCGAGCTCGAACGGTTCGGCGTCGGGCCGGACGAACGGGAACCGTTCGCCTCGGGAGAGCAGCGGATAGCTCACGCCGGTGGACGGTTCGTGCCGGGCGGCGGCGGCCTCCAGCACGGCCCGGTCCGCGGCGGGGAAGCGCGCCTCCAGTACGCCGGCGCCCACGTTCGACGCTCCTCCGGGCAGCCATCCGCCGTCCGGGTGACGGTGCGAGTAGACGGCTCCCCCCGGGTCGACGAGCCGGTGTTCCGTCACGCCCTTGAGCACCAGGGTGGTGCCGAGCACCACGTTCCAGGCGCCCGGGGCGAGGGCGTTGGCGGCGATCTGGGCGGCGCAGCCGTCGGTCGTCCCGGCCAGCACCGGGGTGCCGATCGGCAGTCCGGTGTGCGCGGCGCCGGCCGCCCCAACCTGACCGAGCTCCGCGCCGGGTCGGACGACCGCCGGCAACAGCCCGCCGGGCACGCCGAGCTTGTCGAGGACCTCCTCGGGCCAGGCCCGCTCGTCGAGGTCGTAGCCGGTCTTCAGGGCGTGGCTCCAGTCGGTCGCCACCGGCCCGCCGGTGAGGCGGGAGGCCAGGTGGTCCGCGCAGTGCAGCAGTCGGAGCCGGCCGCCCTCGGCGTCGACGCGCAGGTCCGCTGGGCCGTGGCGGAGCAGCCACACCAGCTTGGGCAGCGCCCAGGAACGCTGCATCGGATAACCGAGGGCGCTCCAGCGGGCCGCGCCGACCTCGGCGACCTCCGTCGCCTCGTCGCCGGCGCGGGCGTCGTCGTACATGAACGCCGGGGTCCGCGGCCGCCCGTCGGCGTCGGCGAGCAGGAAGGTGCCCGAGGTGCTGCAGATGGCCAGACCGGCGACGCGGCTGGCCGGACGGTCGGCCAGCGCCTGCCGGAACGCCTCGCCCAGCACCCGCCACCACTGTTCCGGGTCCTGTTCGTGTCGGCCGCCGTCCCGCCGGCTGCTCAGCGCTCCGGCGCCCTTACCCACCGGGGTCCCGGCGGCGTCGACGAGCTGCACACGCAGGCTCTGGGTCCCGACGTCCACCCCCGCCCAGAGTTCGGGTGTGGCTGGTGGTTGATTGAGCATCAGCGGCGGGGCCTCCAGAACGAGTCGATCTAAGCGCGCTCGATGTTAACTTAACAGGGGCCGATCGTGAAGAGCGGCCGAGCTCGGGGTGCCTGCGGCATGCCTCCGAATCACCGCCAATCCCGCCCCTGAGCACGCAGAATAGGCGTTCCCTGCGGACTCCATCGGGACCGAGGCGAGCCCCGAGCGGTGGTGGCGGTCGGCGGAATGGTCCACCAAGAGTGTTGATAACTACAAGCCAGGCATGTTAACTAACATCGAAAACAACGTAGCCGGCCCATCCGGCCGCTGGCATGTCGGGCGGTCCGGCCCACGTACGCGGAGTTCCCGCTCGACGTCCTACGGAGGTGCCGGTGGCAGACACCAGTTGGGCGAGCTTCGCGCTGGCCGCCCTCTTCGCCACCTTCACCGGCTTCAACGACGCCGGCGCCCTGATCGGGATCGGCCTGCGGATCCGCGGGTTCCGACCGGTCACCGGCCTTGTCCTGCTCGCCGCCGCGGTCGCCGCCGCCCCGGTGGTCCTCGGCACGGCCGTGGCCGCGACCCTCGGCGGGCGCCTGGTCGCCTTCCACGGTGCCCACGCCGGCGTCGCCGTCGCCGCCGGCGTGGGCGGCGCGATCCTGGTGACCGCCGCGCTGTCCGCGCGTGGCCTACCGACCAGCCTGACCCTGGCCCTGATCGGCGGCATCGCCGGTGCGGGCGTCGGCGCGCAGACACCGGTGAACTGGCGGGTCATCGGGCTCGTTCTGCTGGTCGCCGCCGCGTCGCCGCTGGTCGGGGCCCTCGCCGCGCTGGGCCTGACCAGGTTGGTCGGGGCGATGCCCGCGCCCGAGGGGGCGGGCCGTCGGCTGCGCTGGCTGCACGTCGGGGCACTCGCCGCGGCCTGCCTGGCGTACGGCGCCAACGACGGCCAGAAGATGCTGGCCGTCTGGGCCGCCGTGCAGAGCGGCAGCCCGAACGCGCTCACCGTCTCACCGCTGGCACTGGCCACCGTCACCGGCTGTTTCCTGGTGGGCGGCATGATCGGACTGCCCCGACTGGCGGCGGCGCTCGCCGGCCAACTGGCCAGCGGCCGCCCCGACGCGGTGGTGGTCACCGAACTGTCCGGCGCCGGCGTCGTCCTCGGCACCGCCGCGCTCGGGGCCCCGGTCAGCATGACCCAGTCCCTCTCCGGCGCCATGGTGGGCACCGGACTGTCCGGAGGAGCCCGGCGGGTGCGCTGGCGAGGAGTGGTGCGACTCGGCCGCGCCTGGCTGTTGACCCTGCCGACGGCGTTCGCGGCCGGCGCCGTCGGTTGCCTGACCCTGGGGGCGGTCCGATGACGCCGACCCGGCTCAGCCATCTGTTCCGGGAGCTCTCCGGACGCAACGACCAGGTGCTCGCCGGACTGGTCCTCGACCAGCTCTCCGCGGCGGCCGACGGCGTCGCGCTGGCGTCCGCCCTCGCCCGCGGTGAGCTGCCGCCGGCCCTCGCCCGGAGCCGAATCGGCGAGATAGAGCACGAGGGGGACGCCCGGCGAGCCTCACTCGTCGCCCAGCTGCGCTGCAGTGTCAGCTCGCCCATCGACCGGGAGGACCTGTTCCGGCTGTCCCGGTCCGTCGACGACGTGCTCGACGCGGTACGCGACTTCATCCGCGAGGCGGACCTGTTCGCGCTCGGCGGTCAGGACGCGTTCCTCCCGGTACTCGCCGCCCTGACCCAGGGCGTCGGCGAACTCGGCGACGCGGTCCGGCTGCTGCCCCGCTCGCCCCGGCAGGCCGCCGAACACGCCCTGCAGGCCAAGAAACAGGGCCTGCGAACGGCGTACCAGCACGCGGTCTCCGCACTGCTCGCCCGCCCGCTGACCGCCGACACGATGAAGGCAACCCTGCTGCTGTGCCGGCTGGACACCGCGGGAGTGCACCTGGCCACCGCCGCCGACGCGCTGGCCGACGGGGTGGTCAAACGGTTCCAGTGATCGTCCGGCCCGGTCCGCGGGCCGTGTCTGCGAGGAGCGAACATGTCAGGACAGTGGAATATCAGCCGGCGGGCACTGTTGCGTACCGCCGCCATCACCGCCGTGACCGGTACGGGCACCCTCCGCGCCGCCGGCCCCGCGCTGGCCGGCCCGCCCCCGGCCCCGCCCGCTCCGCTCGACCCCTCGGCCCGGTTCGAGCTGACCGCGCCGGGCCAGGAGCTGTTCGGCAACCGACCGCTGCACGACGCGACCGTCCCCCAGTCGCTGGCCTTCGACAACGACAACGAGCACGTCTACGTCGTCCAGCTGATGGCCGGCGGCAAGCAGTTGCCGGGTGAGCCGGCCCCGGTCAGCGGCGCCGTCCGGTCCTACCAGGGCGACCTCTGCCTGACCCGGCTCGACCTGGCCGGCCACGAACTCGGCCACATGTACCTCAAGGGCTTCGGGCACGGCGTGCAGATCGGGGCCGAGCCGCTGGGCGACTCGGCTTTCCTCTGGACAGAGGTGAACTCGGTCGCCGACGACGGGACGAACGGCTGGGGCACCCGGATCGCCCGCTTCCGCTTCACCGACGGCGCCGTCCTCACCCCGGACTCCCCAGAGGTACGACGGATGCAGCTCATAGCCGGCGCGGACCGGACCACCTGCGGCGTCGACCCCGCCTTCGGTCGGCTCGTCATGCGCTACCGGCTCAACGGCGCATTCCGCTACGGCCTCTACGACCTGGCCGACGTCCGCCGCAACCGGTTCGTGCCCCTGGCGGACGTCGCCCAACCAGCCCTCTCCTACTCCTTCCAGGGCTACACCTCGTACGGTGACCGCCTCTACCTGCTGGAAGGCTCCTCCTACGGCAGCGGCGGATCCACGCCCGGCATCGGCAACACCTACCTCACCTGCGTCGACTGGACCACCTCGGTGGTGCTGGACCGGCAACTGGTCACCGACGCCCAGTCCCTGCCGTTCCGGGAGCCGGAAGGGCTGGCGATCCAACTGCCGGACGTCACCCGACCGGACCTGCCACGCCTGGCGTTCGCCTTCGCCTCAGGCGTGGTCGGCGCGCGCACGACCAGCGTCTGGTACAAGGACCTGCTGGTCTAGGTCCAGCGCCACCCCGGGGCCGGTTCGCACCTCATCGACAGACCGCTCGTCGCCCACCCCTCGCTCGGGCTCACCCTTCTGCACTCGATCAGAGGAGAACTAACATGATCGATGTTTCCCGTATGCTCCCGACGTTCCGCGACCGCCGCTGGGCCACCGTCGTCGCCACCGCAGCCACCGCAGCGTTGGCAGGCACCGGCCTGTTCGCCGGCGCATCCGCCCAGGCGGAGCCGACTTCCGGCCCAGCGGTTGCGGCAACCACCACCTGGGTGGGCACCTGGGCCACCGCCGTGGCCGTGCCCGAGAGCGGCCAGGCGCTGGCTGGCTTCACCGACACGACGCTGCGGCAGCGGATCCATGTTTCCGTCGGTGGAGACGTGGTGCGGTTGCGACTGACCAACGTCTACGGCAAGGCGCCGTTGGTCGTGCAGTCCACGACCCTCGCCCGGCCCGGCGCGCAACCCGGCGACATCGATGTGGCGACCCTGACGCCCGTCACGTTCGCCGGGGCCACCAGCGTCAGGCTGCCAGCCGGCGCAGAACTCGTGTCGGACCCTGTACGTCTGTCCGTGCCCGACGACGGTGACCTGATCGCCAGCATGTACCTGCCCGGACCCACCGGTCCGGCGACATACCACGGAGGCGCCCGCACTACCGGTTGGGTCGCGACCGGCGACCGGACGCATGCTGAGGCCGCCACTGACTTCCCCGGACGTACCGGGTCCTTCTGGTTCCTCGACGGCCTCGACGTGCAGACGGATGTCGACGGGTCGGTGGCCTTCGTCGGCGACTCCATCACCGATGGCAGCGGCTCCACCACCGGCGCCGACCATCGCTGGCCCGACTACCTCGCCGACCGAATGCTCGCCGAGCCACGACCGCATCGGTTCGGTGTGCTCAACGCCGGGATCGGTGGCAACCGGATGCTGCTCGACGCCCGCAGCCCCGGGTACGGCGTGAACGCACTCGCCCGGCTCGAACGCGACGCGCTGACCCAGACGGGAGTGAAGACCGTCTTCCTGTTCGAGGGCGTGAACGACATCCAGCAGGACCCGTCGGAGTACGACGCCACGCAGATCATCGCGGCGTACCGGCAGGTCGTGCAGCGCGCTCACGACCGTGGCCTGCGGGTCGTCGGCGCCACCATCACCCCATTCCAGGGCTGGTCGGCGTGGACGCCTGAGCGCGAGGCGGTGCGGGCGTCGGTCAACCAGTGGATCCGCACGTCCGGCGAGTTGGACGCAGTCGTCGACTTCGACGCGGCGCTGCGCGATCCTGCCCAACCGCTGCGGCTGCTCCCGGAATACGACTCCGGCGATCATCTGCACCCGAAGGACCCTGGGTACGCCGCTATGGCCGCAGCAGTGGACCTCAAGCTGCTGCGTCCCTGATACGCGGCACCGCCAGGCGCGCGTCAGCTACGCCCACCAGCGGGCGACCTCCCGCGCCCCGGCAGCACTGGATGAACTCGACGGGCAGGCAGGTGACGACCGGTCCCTGCCTGCCCGTCGGTTCACCCGCCCGGAAGGCCTTCTGATCAGCGCACACGGACCGTCGAAACCCGCACGCCCTTGGTGAACGGCCCGAGTCGCAGTGGCCCTCTGCCTGGTGCCGCCGGTTCCGGTCCTGGCGGGAGTCAGTCCTGGTCACGCGAGCAACTGGCAAGGTAGAACATTTAGTTCTACACTCTTGTCCATGGAACGCATCGGTGTCCGGGAGCTGAACCAGAACACGAGCCAGGTGTTGGCTCGGGTGAGCGGCGGCGAGACCGTCGAGATCACCGATCGCGGGCGCCCGATCGCCCGACTTGTTCCGGTAGGCGACGACCGGTCGATGCTGGCCAAGCTGGTAGCTGCGGGACGGGCCGTTGCCCCGACCGGCGGCGGTCCCGTTCCGCTTCCACCGAAGCTCGGTGACGAGGATGTGGACGTGGCCGCCACGCTCGCCGGAATGCGAGACGAGGAGCGCTGGTGATCTACCTCGATTCCGCTGCCGTCGTCAAGCTGGTTCGGCAGGAGGCATGCAGTGCTGACCTTGTCTCCTGGCTCAACACCCACGACGATGTGCCGCTGGTCTCCTCCGCTCTCGTCGAGGTGGAAGTGCCCAGAGCGTTGCGCCGATCAGCTCCGCAAGCCTTGATCGGAGTGCCGGCGGCCGTCGGGCGGCTCTTCCGACTGGAGATCGACAGTACGATCCGCGCGACTGCAGCCGCGTTCGCTGAGCCGACGCTACGCAGCCTCGACGCCATCCACCTCGCCACCGCCCAGGTTCTGACCAACGAGTCCGGAACAGCACTCATCGCCTTCGTCACCTACGACCGGCGACTGCTCGAATGCGCCAAGGCCGCAGGATTACCCGTAGCAAGCCCGGGCCAGAACTGACCCGCGACTTCCGAAGGCGGGCACCGGAAGGTGATCTCCCAGGCAGGCTGAGTTGCGCGCGTGAGCGAGCCGGTGTACCGCGCAACGTCCAACTCCAGCCGATCCGGTGTGCGCTCGATCGGACGTGTCTACCTACTTGGCGGGGTGTTGCCGGCGGCGGTCACCGCGGTGCCGGTCGCAGCGTGGTCCGGACGCTTGCTGACCCAGATCGGTCTCATCACGGCGGCCGTCCTATGGCTGATCACGGGCTGGCTCGCATACCGGTCCGCCCGCCGCCACGATTTCACCGGCCACCGCGACTGGATGATGCGCAACTACGCGCTGACCTTCCTCGCCGTCACCGCACGCCTCCTCGTACCCCTAATTCTGTTGCTCCGTGCCGCGTTCGCCGGAGACCACGCCGGACCGCTCGCTGAGAACTCCACCGCCATGATTCCGGTCGGTCAAACCGCCGGCTGGATCGTCAATCTGGCCATCGCCGAAGCCCTCATCCGACGGCAGCTTCTCGGCCCTGAAGCTGAAGGACCGGGATTCCTCGCTAAATCACGTTGAGCCGTCCGGAACGGGGCCGGTCGACCAGGCGAGGCGGCCGCCGATGATGGTGGCGACAACCCGAGCCGTGAACCGCTGACCGGAGAACGGTGTGTTCCGGGCTAGGCTTGCCAGTCGAGCCGCGTCGACTGTCCAGTCGGCGTTGGTGGAGACCAGGCACAGCGTGGCGGGCATGCCTACCTGGAGCGGGTCGCTGCCGTCGGCGCCTGTTCCGCCAATCGCCGCAGGCCGGATGGCCATCGCCTCGGACAGGCGGCGCCATGACATGAGGCCCGTGCGCACCATGGTCTCCGCGACGACCGGCAGCGCGGTCTCCAGGCCGAGCATGCCGGGTGGCGCGTCATTCCAGGGACGGTTCTTGGCGGCGGCGGGGTGCGGCGCGTGATCGGTGGCGACCACGTCGATGACGCCCTCGGCGAGCGCTTCTCGTAGCGCCGTCACGTCCCGCGCGCTACGCAGCGGTGGGTTGACCTTGTAGCTGGTGTCGCCGGTGTGTACGAGCTCGTCGGTGAGCAGGAGATGGTGCGGGGTGACCTCCGCGGTGACCGGCCAGCCTCGCGATTTGGCCCAGCGGATTATCTCCACGCTGCCTCGCGTCGAGACGTGGCAGATGTGCAGCGGGGTGTCGTCCGCGCCCGCCAGTACGCAGTCCCGGGCGATGATCACCTCCTCGGCGACGGCGGGCCATCCGGGCAGGCCCAACTCTCGGGCGGCCGCCCCGTCGTTGGCCTGAGCGTTCGGGGTCAGCGGCGAGGACTGGGCGTGCTGGGCGATGAACCCGCCGGCGTCGGCGGCCCGGCGCAGCGCCTGCCGCATCAATGCGGGGTCCTCCACGCACCGGCCGTCGTCGGAGAACATCCGGGTGCGGGCGGCCGAGGCGGCCATGGCCTCGATCGGTGCCAGTGCGGTGCCGCCGAGGCCGACGGTGACCGCGCCTACCGGTCGTACCTGGCAGTGCGCGGTTCGTTCGGCCACCTCGGCGACGTACTCCACGCGTCGTGGATCATCCGCCACCGGCTGGGTGTTCGCCATGGCGAACACCGTCGCGTAGCCACCCTTGGCCGCCGCGAGCGTGCCGCTGGCGATCGTCTCCGCGTCCTCCGCGCCCGGTTGTCGCAGGTGGGTGTGCAGGTCGGTGAGCGCGGGCAGCGCGATCAGGCCGTGGCAGTCGATGCTGTGGACGGCGGGTCCCTGCCCGGCGGGGTCGAGCGCGGCGATGCGGCCGTGGTCGATGAGCAGGTCCACCGGTTCCTCGCCGTACGGTCGTACGCCGCGCAGCACGGTGGGTGGCAGCAGCGGCTGCCGTGACAGCGGGCGTGTGGTGCGGTTCCAGCCGGGCTCAGCCATCCGCAGGTGCCCACCGGAAGACCGGCCCGTCCAGGCACACCAGGGGCGCTTCGGCCCCCACGCTCCGTTGCCCTGAGGAGCAGCCGTGACAGTATCCGAGGCCGCACGCCATGTGCGCCTCGACGGACACCTGCACCTCGGCGTCCCACCGTTTCCCGAGCTCGGCGGCGAGATCGGTGAGCCGTTGCGCGCCGCAGGTGAGGATGAGCTGCGGCGGGTCGGCGTCCAGCGTCGAGTTGAGCAGGGTGGACAGGAAGCCCGGCGCGCTGGTCCCATCCGTGTCGGTGACCTGGTGCAGGTGCTCGACACCGCCTCGACGCAGGACGTCGCCGCCGATCATCGCACCGGGATGGCGGGCACTGAGGACGGCGATTGTCGTACCGCCCAAGCGGGCGTTGACTGCGGCGACCATGGTCAGCGAGCAGGTGCCGATGCCCCGCCCGAGCAGCAGTACCCGGCTGGGCGCGGAGAGGTGAAACCCCTGCCCGAGCGGACCGGTCGCGAGCATGGTCTCGCCTTCTGCGAAGGTGGCGAGCCGGCGGGTGCCGCCGCCGACGACGCCATACACCACATCGAACGTGCCGTGTTCGGGTGCGGTGTCGTAGATCGCCATTGGTCGCGGCAGGACGGGGGCGGTTTCGTCGGCGCGTGCCGCCGTGAGCATCACGAACTGGCCGGGTTGGGCCCGGGTGGCGATGGTCGGGGCGTGCAGGCGGAGGAACCGGTATCGGTCGCCGGCCGGTTCGTGGCGCAGGACCGGCGCGTGGTGCCAGGTGGGCGGGGGCCGGTGGGCCGGCGGCAGGTCGAGCGGGACGAGCCGTCCGCCGGTGGCGTTCAGCATGACCGCTCCGCTGGGGACATCGCGGCCAGTTCGTGATCGAGGGCGAGCAGGCTGCGGGCGAGTAGATCGGTGCCGACGGCGAGATCCGTGCTGCTTGTCCACTCCTCGGGGACGTGACTCAGCCCGGCCCGGCTCGGCACGAAGATCATTCCCGCGGGCACCACTTTGTTGATCATCTGGCTGTCGTGGCTGGCACCGCTGGGCAGGACCCGGTACGCCGTACCCGTGGCGGTGCAGACCTCGGCGATCCGGCGGCGCAGCCAGATCGGCAGCACCACCGGCGAGGCGTCACCGAGCAGCCCGATGTCCAGGCTCACCCCGCGACGCTCGCAGATGGCCCGGGCACCGTGGATCAGCTCGGTCGCTGTCGACCGCTGCCGGTCACTGTCCACGTCGCGGATGTCTACGTAGAGCCGGGCCTCACCGGGAATCGTGGTGATCGAGCCTGGTTCGAGTTCCAGCCGGCCGACCGTGGCCCGGGTGCCGTGGTGCCGGGGGTCGGTCGCGATTCTCTCTGCGAGAAGCGTGATCTCCGCTGCGGCCGTCATGGCGTCGGCCCGCTGGTGCATCGGCGTCCCGCCGGTGTGCGAGGCGCGGCCGTGCAGATCGAGGCGGAACCGGGTGCTGCCGGAGATGAGGTCGACGATGCCGACCGGCACGCCCTGGGCTTCGAGCACGCCACCCTGCTCGATGTGTAGCTCCACGAACGCCGCCCAGTCGTCCGCGCGCCAGCGCGCTTCCGTGATGCGGCTCGGATCGAGACCGACGGCCCGCATGGCCTCGGCGAGGCTCACGCCGTGGACATCCCGCCGCTCGGCCAGATCGGATGGGCCCAACAGACCTGCGGCGATCCGGCTACCAGTGCATGCCTGGCCGAACCGGGCGCCCTCTTCGCCAGCGAACGCCACGAACCTGATCGGGTGGGTGTGGTGTACGTCCGCCTCGACGAGAAACCGGGCGACCTCCATGGCCGCCACCACGCCGGCGATACCGTCGAACCGTCCGGCCCGCGGCACGCTGTCCAGGTGGGAGCCGGTGCCGATGGCGGGGGCGGATCGGGCCTCCCCGGGGCGCTCGGCGTAGCTGTTGCCCGCCGCGTCGGTCCAGGTCCGCAGGCCCAGCGCAGCGAGCTGGTCGGTGAACATTCGGTGCGCCGAGCGTTCCAGCGGGGTGTACGCGAGCCGGGTCACGCCGTCGGTGCCCTCGCTGATCTCGGCGAACTGCGCCAGCAGGGCGGCCAAGCGGCTGGCGTCTGCCGAGGGCAGGGCGTTGTCGAGCGTGTCCAGGCTCATCGCTGGGTCCGCGGGGAGGCGACCGCGGTGACGATCGGGGTGCCCTCGACTGCTGCCAGGACCGGATCGGTTACGGGTAGCGCGGCGGCGACCGCCATCACGTCGGCTCGGGCGTGGGCGAGCAGGAGCCGGAGCGCCCGTAGTGCCGACACGTCGTGCCAGGAGACGGCGAGCAGCGCGGCGCGTGCGCCGGGGTCCGGGAGCGGGCTGAGCGAGAGCAGCCCGGAGTCTTCGTAGACGCGTACGGTCGGGAGGTCCAGCTCCCGGGACACGACATGCGCCAGCACGGCGTCGTCGATGTTGTCTCGCACGGCCACCACCGTCGGGGTGTACGGCCGCAGCGCGTCGGCGATCGCCGCGCCGATGAGTTCGACGGCCTTGGTGGCGCCAGCGCGGTCGGTCGCGATCGCCTGGTGGAGTTGGTCGACAGCCGCGGCGAGCTGGCTCGCCGGTGTTGGGTGAGTGTTCATGGCGTTTGTGGCGCGGCGACCCTGGCGTTGGCCATCGGGAGGAAGCGCCGTCCCCCTCTCAGGATTCAGCGGACCGACCGCGGTCGGCGTCCGGGTGAAGCGGTGGAAGTTGGCTCACACTGGTTGTCCCTCGGCTGGGGATGTGCAGGTCCGCCGGGGTGAACAGGGCTTGGACGGGGCAGCTGGCCGCTGCGCCGCCCTGGCCGCCGCTGCAGTCGACGGCCGCCAGTACGGCGGGCACCACCGCGCCGCGGTCCCGAAGCGTGTGGACGGCGGCGGTGGCGTGTGAGCCGGACATGATCACGTCCTCGACGAGGACGACGCGCTCGCCCGGGTGCAGTTCCCCCTCGATCGGAGTCGGGTGGTCGGCGGCACCAGGGGTGGCGATCACCGCGAAGGGCAGGCCGGTCTCCAGGGACAGGGCGGTGACGAGCGGTGCCACCTCGGCCCGGGCGGCCAGCCGGTCGGTCGAGGCGTCCAACAGGTCGGCCATCAGGGCGGCCATCCGCCGCAGGATCGTCGGGCGGGTTTCGAACAGAAAGACGTCTATGTACACGTCGACGGGGCCGTTCGGTGCGCGGGTGACCTCGCCGGGCAGGCACGCCGCGGCGCGCAGATCGCGGGCAAGTTCCAGCCAGCGCTGGTGGCGGCTCTGGAGGGTGGTCGCGTAGCCGGTGCTGGGTTCGGCTCTGTTCATGGGGTTCCTAAGGTCGCGGTGCGGTCCGTCTGGTCGGCTTCGGTGATCAGCGATGGCGGGGTGAACTCGCTGACGTAGCCGAGTTCGGCGCTGAGTCGGGCCGCCGCGGCGAGCACCAGATGGGTCGCCCGGGCGCGGGCGACCGGGTCGCGCATCCGGTCGGCGGCCGCAGCGAGCGTTATGCTGGCGCAGGTCGTGCCGGTGGATGAGCGGACGGGCGCGGCCACCGCCCACACGCCCCGATCCAGTTCGTCGTCGCAGACGTCGTAGCCTCGGGCGCGGATGACCGCGAGGTGTTCGATGACGGCGTCCGGGGTGGCTGGGGTGTCCGGGGTGTACGCGGTGAGCGGCCGTTCCGCGAGCAGCGCGCGGACGACGTCGGTGTCCATCTCGGCGAGCAGAGCTCGGGCGGACGCCGCCGCGTGCAGCGGCATTTCCTGGCCGATCCGGACGAACAGTCGGAGCGGGTGCACGCTTTCGATGAGGGCGATGCAAACTACCCGGTTGCCGATCAGTTCGGCGAGGAATACCGTCTCGCCGGACTCGGCGGCCGCGGCGACCACCGCCGGGTGTGGAGCGACCAGCGTGGAGGTATGCCGGCTGTTCTGTTCGGCGAGTTGACGGGCGGCGGGGCCGAGGAAGTAACGCCGGTTGACCGGGGATCGGGTGACGAATTCCTGTTCGGCCAGGACCGCCAGCAACCGGTGCGCGCTGCCGAGCGGGATGTTGAGCGTCTCGTGTAGTTCCTTCATGCTCATCCCGTCGCCGTGGCGGGCAAGGGTCCGCAGTATGTCCAGCGCTCTGACAACCGGTTGCACGCTCTCTCCTTCGAACTGGCTCGGTCGGGCTCAGACCCGTAGCGAGCCGACGACTTCCGAGACGGACATGGTGCCCGATGCGGCCAGCAGCGGCCCGAGCTCCCGCACGATCTCCGCCATGGTGTACGGCCGGGCGAAGTTGGCCGTCCCGACCTGGACTGCGGTCGCTCCGGCGAGGAGGAATTCCAGGACATCGCGCGCCGAGCTGATACCGCCGCAGCCGATGACCGGGATGTCGACCGCGCGGGCGGCCTGCCAGACCAGGCGCAGCGCGATCGGTTTCACCGCGGGCCCGGACAGTCCGCCGACGCCGTTACCGAGTACGGCCGTACGGCGGGTGACGTCCACGCTCATTGCGGGGAAGGTGTTGGCCACTGTGATGGCCGTGGCGCCGGCCTGCTCCGCGGCGTGGGCGATGTCCGCGATCGACGTCACGTTCGGGGTGAGTTTGACGAACACCGGTACGTGCGAGCGGGCCACCACACCGGACACCACCCGTTCGACGGTGGTCGGGTCGGTGCCAATGGCTAGGCCACCGTGTTCGAGGTTGGGGCAGGAGACGTTCACCTCGAGCGCTGCGGCGCCGTGGCCGGCCAGCTGGTCCGTTGCCGTCCAGTATTCCGCCACGGTCAGCCCGCCGATGCTGATGATGGTGGGCACGGTGGTGTCGAGGTAGCGGGGGAGTGTGCGGGAGCGGAACTCGCCGATCCCAGGGCTGGGGATGCCGACGCTGTTGAGCATCCCGTCGGGGGTCTCGGTGATCCGGTGCGCGGGGTTGCCCGAGCGCACCGTGGCGAAGACGGTCTTTGTGACCAACGCGCCCAGCTCGTCGAGCGGCAGCAGCGCGCCAAGTTCCGGCCCGAAACAGCCGGACGCGGGCATGACCGGGTTACTCAGCCTGATATCACCGAGAGTAACAGATAAGTCGACGTTGATCGATTGCGCCTTGGTCCAGAACCGAGCTCTCGAGTCGGTCTCGCCGCCCTGTGTGGCGGCTGAAATGCCCGAGTTGCCGATTGAGGCGGGCAGCCTCGTTTCCTCCACGCGGATGTACCTCTTCCGTCTGGGAAGAGTCGACTATGCGTCACCGGTCGTGGTTCGTCAAGGGTGAAGACCTCTGCCTCGAGCGGCGCCCAGCTTTCGCGCCACCGCTTAGGGTTGGCGCGTTTCAGCATGTAGAAGGCCATGTTGTGAAGGGTGGTCCGCTGGTTGCGGCGCAGGTTCCCCGTTTGGAGGGCGGTCCACCCGGCTACTCGCTGCAGTTGCTGACTCACTGGCACGATCTGGAGAGTCTGCTGCGAAAGTGTGGTGAGGCGCCCAGGAAGCCGAGGCTCTTCCGGTTGGCCGAAGTTACTTTTCTGTTTCGGTGGACGACGGTCAGGCGCGCCGACGACGTCGCCAAGCGTCGGGTGGGACTGGGGTCATCAACACGTATTGACTACCCGGTGTGATGGACGTATCTTCGGCTCTTCCTTCCCCCGGAGGTGTTCATGAAGGTGACCCGAGCCGACGTGGCCAGGCGGGCCCAGACCTCGCCGGCGGTGGTCAGCTATGTGATCAACGGCGGCCCCCGCTCGGTCGCACCGGCCACCCGAGCCCGGGTCGAGGCAGCCATCCGGGACCTCGGATACCGCCCGAACCGGGTGGCCCAGGCGCTCCGCCGTACCCGCAGCGGCTTTCTCGGCCTGTTGATGCCGGACGGGGGCAACCCCTTCTTCGCCGAGCTGGCCAACGCCATCGAGGCCGAGGCGGCACGCCGCGGAAAGCTGCTGTTCCTGCTGCACTCCGACGGTGGGGAGGAAGGCGAGCGGCTCGCCGCCATGGGGGATGTCCGGGCCGAGGGGGTGCTATGGGTGCCGCACCACGAGAGTCCGTCGACCGCGTCGACTCTGGCCAACTCGCCCTGCCCGGTGGTGGTCCTCGACCGGGTGCCGGCGGACGCGGCGGCCGGGTACGACTCGATCGCGGTGGACCACTATCAGGGTGCCCGGCTGGCCACCAGCCATCTGGTGGAGCACGGCTACCGGCAGGTGTCGTGCCTGTCCGGCCCGAGCGAGACGATCGTCGGGCGCGACCGGACGGCCGGTTGGCGGCAGGCGCTGGCCGACCACGGCATCACCGAAGGGGTGTGGGATGTCCCGGCGGACTTCACGCCGGAGGGTGGCCGGGCGGCCGGGAACAAACTCCTCGACCGATTGACCTTTCCCGCCGCCGTCTTCGTCGCCTCGGACCGGCAGGCGCTCGGCCTGCTGCGCGCCGTGCGCGACCGGGAACTCGACGTACCGCGGGACGTCGCCATCGTGTCCTTCGACGGCACGGACGTCAGCGCCTACATCACGCCGCCGCTGTCCACCATGCGCCAGCCCCTGCCGGCGCTCGCGGCCGGCGCCCTGACGCTTCTCGAGGAGCGAATACGCGACCCGTACCGACCGGCGCGGTACATCGCCCTACCCGCCGAGCCCGTGTTCCGAACAAGTTGTGGATGTGGACAGCTATGAGTGTGCCAACCGGAAACCCCATCGCCGATCGCCGTTCCCCGCAGGACGCGGAGGGAACCCTGCTGCGGCTGTCGCAGATCACCAAGGAGTACCGGTCCGACCGTGGCAAGGTGGTTCGCGCGCTCCACGAGGTGTCGCTCGACGTGCGGCAGGGCGAGATCCTCGCGATCATCGGCGCGTCCGGCTGCGGCAAGTCCACCCTGCTGCGGATCATGGCCGGCCTCGACACCATCACCTCCGGGCAGGCGGAGTGGTCGCGTCGGCCGACGCCCGGGCGGGACATCGGTTACGTCTTCCAGGAGCCGGTCCTGCTGCCCTGGCGCAGCGTCTTCCGTAACGCCTGCATCGCGCCGGAGACGTTGAAGATCCCGCGCCAGCGGTACGAGCCGCGGGTACGGGAACTGCTGGGCCTGGTCGGATTGACCGACTTCGCCGACGCGCTGCCGCGCGAACTCTCCGGCGGGATGCGGCAGCGGACCTCGATCGTCCGGGCGCTCGCGCACGATCCGATGCTGCTGCTGATGGACGAGCCCTTCGGCGCACTCGACCAGATCACCCGGGAGAAGCTGCACGACGATCTGCTCAACATCTGGACGGCGACCGGCAAGACCATCGTGTTCGTGACGCACAGCGTCGACGAGGCCACCTACCTCGCCGACCGGGTGGTCGTGCTCTCGCCCCGCCCCGGCCGGGTACGCGCGATCCATGACGTGCCCCTGCCCCGGCCCCGGGACGCGCGGACGAAGCTCGATCCGCGGTTCGCGGAGTTCCAGGCCATGCTGCGGGGGGAGCTGTGACGGTTCGAACCTCGGCACCCGAGCCGGCGGCACCGGTCGCCGCGCGGCCGCCGGCCCCGGTGGGTACGTCGCGACGCGGCCGGCTGCGGCTCGTGGTCAAGCCCTTCGTCGCGCTGCTCTACGTCCTCGTGATCGTCGGAGTCTGGGGCGCGTACCAGGCGGTGGCGGACGTCCCGCGGTATCTGCTCGCCAGCCCGGCCGAGGTCGGATCGCAACTGCTGGACCTCGCCCGGACCGGGACGCTCTGGGCCCACCTGGGTTACACGGTCCGAAACATCGGGGTCGGCTTCGCGCTCGGGGCGGTGATCGGCGCCGTGCTGGGAGTGGCGGTCTCCCGGTCGCAGATCGTGGACGCGATGCTCTCCCCGTTCCTGGTCGTGTTCCAGGCAATGCCGAAGATTGCGCTCGCGCCCATGTTCGTGCTCTGGTTCGGTCTCGGCCTGACCAGCCAGTTCGTGCTCATCGTGAGTCTGTCCTTCTTCCCCATCCTGGTCGGCACCGCCACCGGGCTGCGGCAGGTGAACCCGGCCTACCGGGACCTCGCTACGATCGTCGGGCTGAACCCGGTAGCCCGATTGTTCCGGATCGACATCCGGGCAGCGTCGCCGTCGATCTTCGCCGCCGCCCGGGTGGCCGCCGTCGACGCCATGACCGGCGCGGTCCTCGCCGAGTGGATCTCCTCAAGCCGGGGACTCGGCTACCTCCTGGTCGAGGCCAACTCCTCCTACCAGGTCCCCATGCTGATGGCCTCGATCGTGGTGATCGTGGTTGTCGGACTCGCCCTCTACCAACTGGTCTCCTTCGTGGAGGCCCGCGCCCTGCAGTGGCGCGATCCCGTCACGGCCTGATCACCGCCGCCGGTGTCCCGGCCGACCCCTCCGAACTGGAATACGAGGTACCCCCCATGCCCTCCATGACCCGCAGATCCCTCCTCGCCGGTCTCGCCGCCAGCGCCGTTGTTGCCCTCGCCGCTGGCTGCGGCGGCGTCGAGCCCGGCTCGACCGGCGGCACCGACGGTGGCAAGGCCACCAAGGTCAGCATCCAGATCGACGGCGCTGCCGCCCCCTACTACGCGCCCCTGTACTGGGCCAAGGAGCAGGGCTACTTCGCCGAGCAGAACCTCGACGTCGACTTCCTCTACGCCGACGCCGCGACCATCACCAAGAACGTGGCCGCCGGCAACGTCCAGTTCGGCTTCCCGAACGCCGACAGTGTGATCCAGGCGGTGGCCAACGGCGTGCCGGACCTCGTCGTGCACACCACGTACCAGCAGGGCATCGGCGCACTGCTCACCCTCGCCGACTCCGGCATCACCAGCCCGGCCAACCTGAAGGGCAAGACGGTCGCGGTGACCAGCCTCGGCTCCCCGAACTACGTCCAACTGACGGCGATGGCCGCCTCGGCGGGCCTGGACGTGAAGAAGGACATGACGGTCAAGGTCGTCGGTACCGGCGCCATCGTCTCGGCACTGCAGAACAAGCAGGTGGATGCGATCGTCTTCTCCCGGCTGCGCTACTACACACTGCAGGCCGCCGGGGTCAAGGTGACGCAGATCCTGTCCAACCAGTACCTGCCGTCGTTCGGCAACGTCGTGATCAGCGGCCAGCAGTTCGCCAAGGAGAACCCCAAGGCGGTCACCGGATTCACCACCGCGCTGAACGCCGCGCTGCAGGACCTCATCGACGGCAAGCTGGCGCAGGCCGTCGAGATGTCCATCCAGAAGTACGCCAGCAGCTTCGCCGGACAGGAGAAGTCGGTCACCCAGGTGATGCAGGAGGTCTTCGTGAAGGAACTGTGGCAGAGCGACGCCACCAAGGCGCACGGGCTCGGCTATGGCGACCCGACGGCCTGGCAGAACGCCGTGGACGAGCAGAAGAAGTACGGCCTGATCAAGGATGACGTGCGGGCGTCCGACTTCGTGAAGGCCTCCTCGTGACCGAGCAGCGACTCGGCCGGCTACCGCGCGCCGTGCTCGGCACGGCGTCGGTAGCGGCCTTCCTGCTGGCCTGGCAGGGCTACGTCCACCTTGCGCACGTGCCCACGTACACCCTCCCCGGCCCGATCGAGATCGTGACGTACACCTGGCGGATGCTCACCGGCGAGCAGTTGCTGGTACACCTCCGGGTGACCGGTGCCGAACTGCTGCAGGGGGTGGCGATCGGGCTGGCGGTCGGTGTGCTCGCCGGGGTGGCGATGTCCCGGTGGCGCTGGCTGGAACGAGCGGCCATGCCGTTGCTGGTGTTCATCCAGATCACCCCGAAGATCGCGATCGCGCCGCTCCTGGTGTTGTGGCTCGGGCTCGGCGTGACCAGCAAGATAACCCTGATCGCGCTGGTCACGTTCTTCCCGGTGCTGGTCAACACGCTGGCTGGGCTGCACGGCATCGGCACGAACTACCGCCACCTGTGCCAGGTGCTCGCCCTCTCCGGCCCGCGGCGGTTCTTCCGGGTCGAACTGCCGATGACCTTGCCGCACATCGTGGTCGGGCTCCGTCTCGGTGCGCTGGCCGGGGTCACTGCCGCAGTGATCGGCGAGTTGATCGGCGCCCAGGGTGGGCTCGGATTTCTGGTCGCGCAGAGCCAGGAGACCGACAACGTCCCGCAGGCCATGGTCGGCTTGCTGCTGCTGAGCATGCTCGGGCTGGTCTCCTGGTCCGGTATCGGTGCCGTCGCCGGATGGCTCCGCACCCGGTTCGGCGTGACCGGTGGCTGAGCAGCCGCGGAGCAGCCGCTGCCGACGGAAGGCGGGACGATGACCGGGACCCCCCGGCGCATCGTGGTCGACACCGACGGGGGCGTGGACGACCTGGTGGCACTCACCTGGTTGCTGCGCCTGCCGGATGTGGAGATACCCGCGATCATCGCCACCGGCGGGGCCCGGCCCGCCGACGTCGTCGGGGCAGCGGTCACCCATGCGCTGCGCGCGCTCGCTCCGGCTCGACGGCCGTTGCTGCTGCGGGGCGCCGAGATCGACCCCGCGGCGCGGGCCGCAGTCCCGTCGGGCGCGCAGCTGCACGGCGAGTTTGGTCTCGGGCCGCTCGTCCCGGCGCACCGCGCCGAGTTCGACGGCGACCTACGCGTCGACCCGTCGCTGCCGGCGCACACCGACTACCTGGCGCTCGGCCCGCTGACCACGGCCGAGAGCCTCGCCGCGACGGGGAGCGACTGGCCGGCAGAGGTCCGGTTGACCGCGATGGGTGGGGCATTCTCCCTGCCCGGCGTGGTGCGGGGCGCCGAGCCGAACTTCGCTCGCGACCCCCGGGCCGCTCGGCAGTTGTTCGCCGAGCCGCCCGGGCGGGGCGTACGGGTCGTGCCGACGGACGTGACCACCCGGGCTAGCTGCCCGCCCGAGGCCGCTCAGCGGGTGCTCGCCGGCGGCGACGGCTGGCCCGGGATGCGTGCGCAACTACTGACGCGCTACTGGTCGGGCGCCGCCGTGCGGTACTGCCACGACCTGGTGGCCGCGGCCGTCGTGGCGCGCCCGGAGGTGGTGGCCGTCGAGATGCCCGCCACGGTGGCCGTCGACGCGTACGGCCGGTCAAGCATGACCCCCGAGGGGGACTCGGCCGTGACGGTGGTGGGTCGCCTCGATGACACGGCGTGGCGGGAGATCGCCCTGGCGTGGGCGATGGACACGGAGGTGAGGGTGCGTTGACCGGCTTGGCGATCGCGGTGGTGGGCAGTGCCAACCTTGACCGCATGGTGGTGACCGATCGGCTGCCCCGGCCGGGGGAGACGCTGACCGCCCGGGAGTACCGGGAGGGTGTCGGCGGTAAGGGCGCGAACCAGGCGATGACCATCGCCACCCTCGGTACGCCGGTCGGCTTCGTCGGCTGCGTCGGCGCCGACGCAGCTGGGGACCAGGTACGGCAGCAGCTCGCCGGCCGAGGTGTGGACCTGTCGGGGCTGGCGGTGGTCCGCGACGCCCCCACCGGAACCGCCCAGATCACGGTGGACGGCGCCGGCGAAAACGTGATCGTGGTGCACCCCGGGGCGAACGCCGCACTGGACGCGGCTCGCGTCGATCGGCATCGGGACATGATCGCGGCGGCGGCACTCACCCTGATGCAGTGCGAGGTCGGTACGTCCGCCCTGGCCCGGGCCGCAGCGCTGACCAGGGGCCTCCTGGTGTTGAATCCCGCGCCCGCAACTCCGCTCCCCGACGCCCTCGTACGCCGGGTGGACGTGCTGGTGCCCAACCGCTCCGAACTGGCGGTCCTGGCCGGGACACCCTTGCCGGAGAGCCTGGATGACGTGGCGAGCGCCGTCGGCAAGCTCGGGCTCGCGGCCACCGTCGTGGTGACGCTCGGCACCCAGGGCGCGGCCGTGATCGAGCCGGACGGCCGGGTTGATCACGCGCCGGCGCTCCGTACCGAGGCCGTGGACACGACCGGCGCGGGCGACTGCTTCTGCGGAGCCCTCGCGACCGCACTGGTGGGGCAGCCGGGCCGGCCCGTGTCGGAGGCTGCCCGCTGGGCGGCCGTCGCGGCATCGCTGTCGACCCGCGGCCGAGGCGCGCAAGGCGCGCTGCCGACCCCGGACGAGGTATACAGGGCAATGAATGTCACTGACCGTCGGCTCTCGTAGCTGGCCTTTGCAGCTCCCATTCGATCGACAGCAACAGCAATGCTGTCAACCCGGTGGAGTGCGAGTGGACCGTCCTGAATTCACCGATAGGCAGACGCCCTGCCTGCGCCGTGTAGCGACCACGGTGGTGGCGACGAGGGTGGCGAGGAGCAGAGCGGTCAGGCGGGACGGCGCCGGCGTGAGCGGTGTGAGCAGCACCAGCGCCGCGGTGGCCCAGTACGGCACGGTCATCTTCAGCTGCTCATACGGGCGGATGTGTAGCGTCCAGACTGCGAGCAGGTAGACGGCGACCGGCGCGGCTACTGCGTACCCTGCGGCGACGCGCCCGAGGTGGGCGGTGCCGGTTTGGTTGTCGACGTCGACGGCGAGGCCCGCGCCGAGCGCAGCCGCCGATGCGAAGATCAGGTACTGACCGTATCCCCACAGCAGCGCCACGCGCGGCGAGGCCGCCAGGTGCTGAACTGGGCGATCGAAGTACAGCCACCACATCGCGAAGACGATCACGATGCCGGCACCAGCGATCGACAGAAGAGTGCTTGTCTTGATCCCCCGGTCAAAGGCGGTCTGGACGGCGAGGCTGGCCGCGAGTACCGACTCGCCGAGGACGATGATGGTGAATAGGCCGTACCGCTCGGTTATATGGTGTGGGTGCCAGATGATCGGAGCGGGGCGTCTCGCCCAGAAGGGTAAGAGCAGTTCGCCGAGGACGATCGCCAGGAAGCCGGGCAACAGCCAGTGCCACCCTCCGGGCAGTGCCAGCCGGGCGATCCAGGCCGCCTGCAGCACGATGACGCCCACGGCGTAGCGCAGTGCGGTGGCCCGCCGCTCCGGGTCGCTGCGGGCGACGCGCAACCATTGCGCGACCATCGCCAGCCGCATGATCACGTACCCGTAGGTGATGACGGAGAAGTCGCCGCGGTCGAACGCGCGGGGTACGCCACCGGCGATCACCAGCGCCCCGGCGATCTGGACCAGGGTAGTGAGGCGGTAGACGTCGTCCTCGGGGTCGTACGCGGAGGCGAACGTGGTGAAGTTCATCCATGCCCACCAGATCGCGAAGAACACCGCCGGGTAGAGGCCAATCCCGTGACCGATGTCGGCCTCGCCCAGGTTGTGGTGCAGGCGATCGGCGGCCTGCCGCACCGCGGCCACGAAGCACAGATCGAAGAGCAGTTCCAGCGGAGTCACCCTCCGGCACGGCTCGTCGGTGGGGCGGGCGACCATCGGCCGGTACCAGGCGCGCACGGGATATCGTGGATGACTCACTGCGCCGGACATGGCAGCACCTCGGACGGCTCGCGCGACGAAGGTTCCCTGCGCTGATCATCCCGAACACGGCCCGTCCCGTGCTGACGCTCACCAAAGTTTCACCTGACGGGGCCTGGCGCTCTTGGCGGAGTTGGCCCACTGCCTGGTCGAGCCGCCGGTCCTGGAGTGGCCTTTCTACGGCGGTTCGATAGCCGACGTGGCGGCCTCGGGCCTCGGCGGTGTCACCGTCGACTCCGTCCCGTGGTTTGCGGAATACCTGCTCGAACGGATGCGTGTTCCGAGCCCGGGTCGATGCGACCTTCTCGCGTTGCGGCTGCTGCTCGGCCTGGCCTTCCCCGAGGGGCTGCCGCCCGACGGCGTCAGCTTCGCCGATCTCTCCGCTTCGCAGCAGGAGGTCGTCCGGCTCGTGCTTCAGGCCGGTCTGCTGAGGCAGGGGCCGACGATGCCGCGAGGTCGGGGAGTGCAACCTGCCCTGCACAGAGGACGTTGAGGATCTGGTGTGCCGGCCGTACCGACCAATAGGGCGGGCACTCTTGCCAGGCTGTGCAGTGTCGCTTGTCGAGGAGGTTTCCGAGACGCTAAACGCCCTATCTTCATTGCCGGCCCGTCGCGGACCCGGCCCGACTTCTACGCCGCCGGGGTCGACCATTACTCGTTCGACACGGTCTCCCTTCGGCCCTCGGTCCACGAGCCGCCTCAATCGGGGCCTGACCGAGAGGTGGACGCGCAAGAGGACAGTCCTGCGCGTTTCCGAAGGGCAGCCACCCGAGCAGCCAAACCGGCCAGGAAGGGCGAACGATCGCGGACGCTTGACAACCTTTGTTGTCAGGCGGACTCTTGAGCGCGAGGTCACTAGCAAGGGGGTCGGGTCATGCGGGACCTAACGCCGGACGAGCGGCAGGAACTACGGCGGGAGTTAAGTGCGGTTGCCGCAGACTGGGCGCTGCGGCTAAAGGACTCCGATCTGGATAGCCAGCGCAGAGCAGACCACGAGCCGAACTCCGCGGAGAGGATGCGGACTCACCTCGCGCGCATGGCGGCGGGTGAGCAGATGCGTACCATTCTCGCTGACCTCGTGTCCGCGAGCGCAGATGAAGCGGTGCAACACGGTGCGGGGTATCCGGAGCTTGGCGCAGCGGTAGGCGCCAGCCGGCAAGCGGCACGCAAGCGATGGCCTAACCTGTCGATCTCCAAGAGGCGCGCCAGCGAGTGGAAGCAACCGCCCGGGGGTATCGGTTGGGCCGGTGACAGCCATCT
>NZ_VSFA01000103.1 GCF_008119785.1 Micromonospora sp. MP36
GGGCAGCAGAACAGCTGCTGTGGGGGTGGTGGGTCCGCTGCCCGGGGTGCGGGTGGCGATGATGGCGGCCGCGATCAGGTCGCGGTGCCCGGAAAATGCGCAGTGCGGGCAGGTCAGGGTCCGCCCGCGGGGTTTCGGTACCCGTCGTAGGCAGGCGGGGCAGGTGGAGGAGGTGCCGCGTTCGTCGACGGGGTGGACGGTGATGCCGGCCTGGGTAGCTTTGTCTTCCAGGACCTGCATGAGGCGGCCGATCTGCCATTGCCGTAGCCGCAGGTTGTGCCGCCGCCCCGCATCGATGTCCAACACGCTGCGGGGGTCGCCGACGTGCAGCACCCCAACCCGCTGTTCTACGGCCCAGGAGACGACCTGGCGGGCGGCTTCGTGCTGGGCTTGGCGGACCCGCCGCTTGTGCCGGCCCTCCACCAACCGTGCCCGCCGCCGGTATTTCCGCCACCGCCGTGACCCTTTCTGCCCCGGCTTCGGCGCCCGCTGCGAAACAGAGCGGCGGCGGGTTTTCGTGTCAGCCAGGTGCACGCGGTGCTCGGCGCGGATCGCCCGCCCCGACACCAACAAACCCTCCCCATCCCGGCTGGCCACCGCATAGGGGTGGATGATCCCCAAATCGACTCCGGCCACCCTGGCCGGATCCGGTCCCTCACCCGGCGGATACGTCGCCACCGGCACTTCGGCGGTCACGTCCAGGAACAGGCGGCCGCCCTCACACAGCAGGGTGACCGACCGGACCTGCTTGACCGGATACGGCACCTCCCGCGCCAGGCGGATCCACAACGGCGGGCTGCCCTGCGCGGTCGGGACCCGCACCCGCCGCCCGTCGAGGGTGAAGGTGCCGTGATGCCAGCGCACCGGCATCAACGCCCGCCGACGGCGCGGGAACCGCGCCGACACGTCACCGTCCTTACGGGCTTTCGCCGCCGCGAACCAGGCATCGGAGAACCGGCGCAACACCGACCGGGCGCCGACCGAGTCCAGCTCACCAAACGTGCCCGGACCGGAAGAAGCCAGTCCCGGCACAACGCCTGATAACCGGTCAACGGCACGTCCCGGCGGCGGCGCCGCCACCCGTTGACCTCCAACACACACGCCCACACATCACCAGCCGAACGCAGCAGCCCGAAACACCGCCGCCGCTGCCCACCAGTCACCCGCACAGCAACACGAGCGGTCCGATACACCACCCGCGGCGCGGCAGGATCCCGACGACGAGGCACAACCACACCCAACCCGACGGGTACGACAGTTTCCCGGGGTGGCCTACCCGGCGAACGTTAGTGGTCAGCGCACTAGCAGTGGCCGGCGACGGGCCGGTCCCGCCCGTCACACCCGACATCGACTTGACAAGAAAGTTAACTAATCGGCACTCTTCTATGAGAGAGCGCTCTCTCCCGTCTCACACCGGCCCCGCACCCGCCGGGCCCGGCCGGAAGGAGATCGATGAACAAGCTCCTCGGGCTGCTCGCCACCGCAGTCCTCGCCGCCAGCCTGACCGCCCCACCCACCGCCGCCACGGCGCAACCACCACCAACCGCCGGCGCCGCCGACGCGACCGGTCTCACCCCCGGCATGGCCGAGGCCATGCGCCGGGACCTCGGGCTCACCGACCGTGAGGTGGCCGCCCGGCTCCGGGTCGAGGCCGGGGCGGCGGTGATCGACCGGCGGTTACGGACCCGACTGGGCCCGCGGTACGCCGGCTCCTGGCTGACCGGCGGCCGCCGGCTAACCGTGGCGGTCACCGACCCGGCGGCCGCCGCCACCGTCCGCGCCGAAGGCGCCGAGCCCCGGCTGGTCAACCACAGCCTGACCGCACTCGCCGCCGCCCGGGCCACCCTCGACCGGTACGCGGCACGCCATCGGCCGGCCGCCGATGTGCGCGGCTGGTACGCCGACACCGTCGGCAACTCCGTCGTCGTGCTGGTCGAGCCGGGCCACACGGCGGCGGCCGCGTCCTTCGTGGCGGCCAGCGGAGCACCCCGCGCCCTGGTCCGCTACGTGAGCGAGGCGGACGTGCCCCGGCTCGTGTACGACATCCGCGGCGGCGACCAGTTCGTGATCAACGGCAACGTGCTCTGCTCGGTGGGCTTCGCCGTCACGGGCGGATTCGTCACCGCCGGGCACTGCGGCGGCACCGGCAGCTCCACCCTCGGCTACAACAACGTGGCCCAGGGCACCTTCGCTGGCTCGTCCTTCCCCGGCAACGACTACGCGTGGGTACGCACCAACAGCAACTGGACCCCGCGACCGTGGGTCAACAACTACGCCGGCGGCAACGCGCCCGTGGCCGGCTCGCGGGACGCGGTGATCGGCAGCTCGGTGTGCCGCTCGGGCCGAACCACGGGCTGGCGATGCGGCACGATCCTCGGCCGGGACGAGACCGTCAACTACGCCCAGGGCCCGGTCTACGGGCTGACCCGCAGCAACGCCTGCGCTGAACCCGGCGACTCCGGCGGCTCCTGGCTCTCCGGCGACCAGGCCCAGGGCGTCACCTCCGGCGGCACCGGCAACTGCACGAACGGCGGCACCATGTGGTTCCAGCCGGTCAACGAGATCCTCGGCGTCTACGGGCTGTCGCTGACCACGACCGGCGGCGGGACGCGGATCATCAGCAACTGGAACAACCGGTGCATCGACGTGCCCTTCTCCAACTTCTCCGACGGCGTACCGCTGCAGACCTGGACCTGCAACGGCACCCTGGCGCAGAGCTGGACCTTCACCGGCGGCACGCTACGTACCCAGAACAACCTGTGCATGGACGTCGCCTGGGGCTCCCGCGACAACGGCGCAGTCATCCAGATCGCCTGGTGCAACGGCACCGGAGCCCAGCAGTTCGTCCTCTCCGCCGCCGGGGACCTGGTCAACCCGCAGGCCAACAAGTGCGTCGACATCAAGGACTGGAACAACTCCGACGGCGCCCGCCTGCAACTCTGGGACTGCGCGGGCACGGCCAACCAGAAGTGGCGCACCGGCTGAGTCCGGATCGCGGACCGGACCCGGCGGCGCTCGCCGCCGGGCCAACCGCGATCGTGCCCGCCGGCGTCCGCAGGTGAGCCAAACCACGCCGGCTTCCGCGATCGGCGATGTCCCGAAGCCCACACACCCCACCTGCCACCACCCGAGCCGATCACTCCACGATCGCTCTCTCCCGTCCCGTTCCACCGGAGGTGGTATCCATGCGTCTTCGAAGAAAGCTGCTCGCCGTCGCGTCCGCCCTGCTCGCCGGCGTCGCGGGCACCGTCGCCGCGACCCCGGCCCGCGCGGTCGGTCCGGCGTTGCTGCCCGTCACCGTCACCAACACCACCGGCCGCGCAGACCCGGTCTACCTGTACGTCATCGGCACCCAGTTGGCCACTGGCCGGCTCGGCTACGTCACCTCCGGCGGCACGTTCGTGCCCTGGACCGGCGGCCAGATCCCGCCGTCACCCGCGCCGGACGCCTCCATCCCGGGCCCCGGCACCGGCGGCAGCACCACCATCCAGTTCCCGCGCGGCTTCTCCGGTCGGGTCTACTTCGCCCTCGGGCAGAAGCTGAGGTTCTTCCTCACCCCGGACGGGCTGGTGCAGCCCGCCCCCTGGGCGGCCGGTGACGCCAACCGGGACATCCTCTTCGACTGGAGCGAATTCACCTACAACGACGCTGGGCTGTGGCTGAACAGCTCTCAGGTGGACATGTTCGCGGTGCCGCACGCGGTGACCGTGACCGGCGCCAACGGTGTCACCAAGCGGACCGGCGACCTGATGGCCAACGGACGCACCGCCGTCATTGACGGGATCCGCGCCCAGCCGGGCTGGGCCAACACCCTGCACACCCGCTCGGACGGGACCGTGCTACGGGTCCTGGCCCCCGGCAAGGCCGCCGGCGCCGGCCTGCTCAGCCCCACCTACCTCGACTCCTACATCGCCGCCGCGTGGAACGCGTACACCACGAAGACGCTGACCGTGGTCCCCTTCACCGACCAGCCGACCACCCGGTACTACGGGCGGACCTCGGGCAGCACCATGACCTTCACCAACGGCAGCGGTCAGGTGGTCGCCTCCTTCAACCGGCCCTCCTCGGCCAGCGTCTGGGGCTGCGACGGCGACCTGCCCGCGCCGAACGACCAGGTGGTCGGCCCGATCTCGCGTACGCTCTGCGCCGCGCTGAACCGGGGCACGCTCGGCACGATCGATACCCAACCCAGCACCAACGCCGCCGACTTCTACCGCAGCAACCCGACCAACCAGTACGCCCGGCTGATCCACGCCAACATGGCCGACGGCAAGGCGTACGCGTTCGCCTTCGACGACGTCGGCGGCTTTGAGTCCCTGGTCCACGACGGCGACCCCCGCGCCGCCGGGCTGATCCTGAGCCCGTTCACCGGCGGCGGTGGCAGCCCCGGCACCGGGGTGGCCGTGGTCAGCAACTGGAACAACAAGTGCATCGACGTGCCGAGCGGCAACTTCGTCGACCGCGCCCAGCTGCAGATGTGGCCCTGCAACGGCACCAACGCGCAGAAGTGGACGTTCACCGGCACGGCCCTGCAGAGCCAGAACAACAAGTGCATGGACGTCGACGCCGGGTCCACCGCCAACGGCGCGGTCGTCCAGCTCTACACCTGCAACGGCACCGGCGCCCAGCAGTTCACCCTCAACGCGGCCGGCGACCTGGTCAACCTCCAGGCCAACAAGTGTGTCGACATCAAGGACTGGAACGGCAGCGACGGCGCGAAGCTCCAGATCTGGGACTGCGCGGGCACGGCCAACCAGAAGTGGCACAAGGGCTGACGACCTCGACGGCCACCTCATCGCACTGCCGGCGGCCGGGTCCGGTAGGCGACCCGGCCGGCGGCGCAGTCGTTCAGCAGCGGGGCACGTTGGGGATGTAGCGCTTGCGCTCCGCTGCCGTGCTCGCCGTGGCCGTGTTTCAGGAGTGGAGAGCAGGGAGGTTCCTGGTACGCCGATCCTGAAGCCGCAGTGCCACCATCGTCCACCGGCGCAAGATCCAGGTGGCGTGGAACAGCGTCGTCGAGGAGATCCTCGGCCACGGCGGCGCCGTCCTCGAGCCGGTCCCGTGACCGCCGTTCAACCGGGTTTGACGCGGATCAGGTGCGGGGTAGATGCCACCGCGTCAGCAACGGCGACGGCTCACGGAGCTGAGGGAGAAGGCAGGTCAGTCAGTGGTGAACTCACAGCCCAGGCCGACCATGTCGAGGACGGCGACCGTTATCCGGGACGGCCTGCGCAGCACCATAGTGCCCCCGCCTGCGACGACCCGCCGGCGGGCCGTCAACAGCGCCGTGACTCCGGCGGCACAGAAGAAGCTGACCCGGCTCAGGTCGAGCACCAGCACGGGGGGCGGCTGGCTCGCCATCAGGCTGTCGACAACATCCACCAGCCGGCCGACGGTGTCCATGTCGAGCGGCCCGGTGACCTCCACCACGATTGCCGGGCCGTCCCGGACGACCGCGAGGGACAGAAGTGGCTCTCGGGTGGTGGCATCCGACGGCTGGAAGCGAGGTGCGTGATGCACGGACATGAAGCGCTCCTCGGTGAGGAGATCAGGGGACCGGGTCTGCGCCGGTGCCCGACGTCAGCGGGCGGCACTGGTCCTGGGCTCATGTCCGAACCCACCCCGACCCTAACCGGCTCCCACCCGATCCGCACCTGCCCGTCCCGAGCAACCAGTCACGAATTCCGCGTTCAGGAGGTAACGGTGGTGTCCCCTGCTGCTGATTTCCCTCTGGCCTCGGCCTACAGCCAATTGCTGGCCCTGCTCGCCGATTCGCTCCACGTCGACGTGTTCCTCGACCAGGTCGTCAAGGTCGCGGCGGAGGTCATCTCCCCGGCCGTGGCGTGCGGGCTGACGATGCGCCGGGACGGCGGTGCCTTCACCGTCGCCGGCAGCGACGACCTCGCCGCCAGGGCCGACGAGATCCAGTACGGGGCCGACGAGGGACCGTGCCTCGACGCCCTGCGCCGGGAACAGGTCGTCGAGGTCGTCGACCTGCGCGAGGACCGACGCTGGCCCAGGTATCGGGAACACGCGCTCCGGCTGGGCATCGTCAGCTCCCTGTCGCTGCCGATGACGATCGATCGCGAGACCGTCGGCGCGTTGAACCTCTACGCCACCCAGCCCGCCGCCTTCACCCAAACGGCACGCCGGCGCGCCCTGGCATTCACCGACCAGGCGACAGCGGCGCTGACCGTCATCCTGCGCCAAGCCGACCAGTCGCTGCTGCACCAGCAGCTCACCGACGCGATGGCCTCCCGCAGCATTATCGACCAGGCCCTCGGGGTGCTGATGGGCCAACAGCGGTGCACCGCCAAGGAGGCGTTCGCTCTGCTCCGCCAGGCGTCCCAGCACCGCAACCGCAAGCTGCGCGACGTCGCTGCACAGATCATCAAGCAGATCAGCGGCGAGGATCCCCCACCGGCTCCCGAATTCGCGGCACCGAGCCCGCAGTCATGATCAGGTAGTGAGTTCAGCTGCCCCGTGTTCGTCGGCTGACACCCGTGCCGGCGGGCGCGGTCACCGCTACGCGGGCGGTGCGGACGCTGTCTCCCCGGGCAGGCTGCAAGGAAGCCTTCCCAGGTGAAAGTGCGTTGTCTGCCGACCTGAAGATCTGGTGGGATTGGCGACCTATGGAGAACTTGAAGATCAAGGCCATCGACCTGCGCCCGCTGACCAGGCACGAGGCCTCGCGCGTAGCAGCCGGGAAGCCGGGTGGGCAGGACAACTGGGCTGAGGGGTTCCCGCGCGCGGAGGACTCAGGTCCGTGCGCGCGCCTGGTCGCAGCGACGGTGGACCCAGGCCCGTTCGGGGTGTATCTGATCGTGCCGCGAAGCAGCGGTCAGGTCGTCGGCTCCGCCGGCTTCTACGGTCCGCCATCGGAGTCTGGCGAAGTGACCATCGGTTACGGGATGGTCGAGTCGGCCTGGGGTAACGGATACGGCACCGCAGCGGTGGCGGGACTGATCGAGGTCTGCCACGCATACAGCGGGGTCACCACGGTCAACGCCGACACCGACCTGGAGAACATCGCCTCCCAGCGAGTGTTGGAGAAGAACGGGTTCGAAAGGGTGCGAGCCACCGAAACCCACTGTTACTTCGCGCTGAAGCTGGTCGCTTAGCCGATGCGCCTGCATCCGGCGCTCCTCGTGGCCAGGCCGGCGGCCGATGCCGATGCCGGCAATTGTCAATCCCGCGGGTCATGACCTTGTCGGGTCACCAACCCGGTGAACGTTCATGGGCGGCGTACGAGGCGGCCAACATGAGTTCCACCGCGCCGGTCACCGCGAGGTGGCGGGCGGTCTCGGCTCGGATGCCCGTGGCGGCAAGCACTTCCCGCTGCTCGCTGGTGTAGCCGATGCAGTCGAGAAAGACCACGTCGGCTCCCCCCGCGGCGACCCGTCGTCCGGCGGCCGCTACCTCGTCGAGTCCAGCCGTATAGGGGTCTACGGCCGCCGCGATGACCGAGCGGCCCAAGCGCCCTTCCCACCGTTGCCGGATGTCCGTCAGCTGCTCTGGCACGGGGCACAGCACGCCCAACCGACCTTCGCCGACGAGCCGCCCCATGAGCTCGTGGGCGAGGTCCTCCGCGTGAAGCACCGGCACCGACGCCGGGCCGTGCTCGACACGGCCGGTGCACAGCACGAGGACGGCCCGGCACCGATCCGCTACGCACCGTCGGATGGCGTCGTCGAGTGCCGGGGCGATGCTCGTCGCGCCGAGCCGGACGCGCGAACCGTCCCGTAGCCGGGAGACGAGGGTGCGCTCGCCGGTGCGTGGTTCGAGCCGGGCGATGCCGTCCGCGTCGAGGAGGTCCAGCGCGCCGTGTTCGACCCAGTCGACGCCGTTGAGGGCGGCCTCGACGTCGGGGATGAGGTCGGTGCGGGGTGCCTGGCCGATCGTGACGAGACCGAGCCTCGGCCTCACGTAACTCGCCCGGCCCACATCCGGCACGTGCATCACGCCACCGCCTTCTCGGGCAGGTTCGCGGCCGCGACGCCACGCTCGACGATACGGCGTCGCACGGCCCGGTCGACCCGGGCGTTGGGGTCCGCGATCGGGATCGCGGCGAGGAGTGCCTTGGTGTAGGGGTGTTGCGGCGCCGTGAAGATCTGCTCGACGGTGCCCTGCTCGACGACGCGGCCCTGGCTCATGACGACGATCTCGTCGGCCATCATCTCGACGACGGACAGGTCGTGCGAGATGAAGACGTAGGTGAGCCCGAGGTCTCGCTGCAGTTGCTTCATGAGGTCGAGCACCTGGGCCTGCACCGACACGTCGAGTGCCGATACGGGCTCGTCGCAGACGACGAGGCTCGGGTTGAGGATGAGGGCCCGCGCGATGCCGATGCGCTGGCGCTGGCCCCCGGAGAACTCGTGCGGGAACCGGTCGATGTGTTCCTCCCCCAGGCCGACCGTCTCGAGGACCTCGACGATGCGGGCGCGGATGGCCGCGTCGTCGAGGTCCGTGTGCAGCCGCAGCGGCTCGGCGAGGGCCCGGTGGATGGTCCACCGCGGGTCGAGTGAGGCGTACGTGTCCTGGAAGACGATCTGCATCTGGGAGCGGAGGCGGCGCAACTCGTCGTCACTGGCCGCGAGGAGGTCTGCCCCGTTGAAGGTCACCGTCCCTGAGGTCGGCTCGTGCAGGCGTAGCAGGGCCCGGCCGGTTGTCGACTTGCCCGAACCGGATTCGCCCACGATGGCGAGGGTGCGGCCACGGCGGACCCGGAAGGACACGCCGTCGACCGCCGTGATGGTGGCGGCAGGACGTCCCAGACGGCGGCGTCGCCCGGTGAAGACCTTCGTCAGGTCGGTGACCTCGAGCAGCACCGGCGCGTCGTCGTCGGGTGCCTCGGCGGGAGCGTCCGTGGGTGCCTCGACCCGAACCGGCCCGGAGCCGTCGTGCGCCAGGCTTTCCTCGGCGAGCGCCTCGACCGCCTCGATGACGTGCTCGTTGGCGGAGGGGATGAAGCTGAGCAGCCGTTTCGTGTAGTCGGCCCGCGGCGCGGTGAAAAGCTGCTCCGTCGGCGCCGTCTCCTGCAGCTCACCGCCGTACATCACGGCGACCCGCTGGCAGGTTTGGGCGACGACACCGAGGTCGTGCGTGATGAGCAGGACCGCCGTCCCGTGCTGCTCCTGCAGGTCCATGATGAGGTCGAGGATCTGCAGCTGGGTCGTCACGTCGAGCGCCGTGGTCGGCTCGTCGGCGATGAGCAGTTTGGGCTCGCACGCCATGGCCATGGCGATCATGACGCGTTGGCGCATCCCCCCGGACAGCTCGTGCGGGTAGCCCGCGAGGACGCGTGCGGTGTTGCGGATCCCCACCATGTCGAGCAGTTGCCCCGCTCGGTCGGCCGCTTGCCGTCGGCTGAGGCGCAGGTGCTGGCGCAACGGCTCGGTGAGCTGGTCGCGGATGGTGAAGACCGGGTTGAGCGCGGTCATCGGCTCCTGGAAGATCGTCGCGATGTCCTTGCCGCGGATCTCGCGCATCTTCCGGTCCGACAGGGCGGCGAGGTCGCGCCCGTCGAAGCGGATGTGCCCGCCGGTGATGTGCGCCTGCCGCGCCGGCAGCAATCCCGTGATCGACATGGCGGTGACGCTCTTGCCCGAGCCCGACTCGCCGACCAGCCCGACCATCTCGCCGCGCGCGATGGTCAGGTCGAGGCCCCGGACCGGATGGATCGGGCCGCGGGACGTGTCGATGCGGATCGAGAGGTTCTCGATCGACAGCAGAGTCTCAGCCATGTCCGTGCTCCTTGGTTCCGTATGCCGCTGGGCTCGGTCTCGCGCGCCCGTTCAGGCGTGCGCGGGGACCTGTCCGGTCGTCTGCAGGTGGGTGGCCGGGCCGTAGAGGCTCTCGAGGAGCGCCGCCTGGGCCTGGTCGTGGAAGGAGACCGCACCCGCGGTGAAGCCCTTGGCGACCTCGACGGCGAAGCGGGCGGCCAGTGCGATGTCCACCTCGTGGCTCGCGCCGGTCGCGCAGCCGGCAACGGGCGTCACCGTGGTGATGGCGACACCGACGACGGGCGCGGCCGTCGCGACGGCCGGCTGGAGGATGGAGTTGAGGTGGTAGAGGCCGTTGCCGTACGGCGTGATGTCCTGCGTCGACAGCGGGAACACGACGGCGGGCTCACCTGACACGGTCTCGAGGATGCCGATGAGGTCGGCGCTCGCCGGGAGGATGTAGCCGGCGCGGACTGTCGGGGAGATGGCGATGCCGCGGTGGTTGATGAGGCGGTTGCCCTTGGTGGTGTCGATGGACAGCACGGCGTCCATCTCGGAGGTGACCTCGTGCTCGTTCATCGCGGTGATGTCGACGGGCGAGTCCATGAAGGGCACGGGGTCGTGTGGACGGGTCGGCGCGTCGGGGCAGATGTGCGTCGAGATGACGACGTCGCCGGGCAGGACATCGCCGCGGGCGTGCATCGCGAGGAGCTTGGCGGCCGCGGCGACGGCGGCGGTGGCCCCGTCGCCGTCGGACACGTAGCCGATGAGTTCCGGCCGGGCGCCGATGCCGCCGAGGCGCCCGACGACACCGAGCGTCGGGGCGTCGCCGCCGGCGGTCTTGCCGCGGCTGCCCGGGACGGTGACGCGGATGAAGTCGGTCGAGCCCCGCTCGCCCGTCACCGTCTCAACGGTGATCGAGCAGGCGTCGTCGCCGAGGGTACGCAGATGCGCGGCGACGAGATCACCCGATGCGTCGGGACGGTCGAGGAGGTCGAGGGCCGTGAGGACGTGGGACAGCACGATCATTCGCTTTCGACAGCGGTCTCGGCGACGCCGAGGTACCGGAGGGTGGTCAGGGCATAGGTCTTCGCGGCGAGGACGACGTCGGCGACTGGTGCCTTCTCGTCGAAGCCGTGGATGGTGGCCAGCTCGGCCGGTCCGTACTGGAGCACGGGGATGCCGTGGCTGCGGAAGGTGCGGGCGTCGGAGGACGCCCACTGGAGCACGCCCTCGGTGGTGGGGTCTCCGGTCAGTTCGCGCAGGGCAGCGACGAGCTCGGTGACGATGGGGTCGCTGGGCAGCGTCCAGTTCGGTTCGCTGCAGAAGCCGATCGGCTCGATCGTCGCCTCGACGCCCGCCTCGGCGAGCAGCTCGTCGACCCGGGCGAGGACCTCGGCGCGCGACAACCCGATCGGCACCCGGGTGTCGACCTCGACGACGCACCGGTCGGCGACGACGTTGGAGGACGTACCGCCGCGAATCGTGCCGATGTTGACGGTGACGTGCTCGAAGACGGCACCGATGCCGGGAGCGTAGCCCTCGCGCTCCTCGGCGAACGTCTTCGAGCTCTCGATGAGGTCGAGCACGTCCTCGGGCGCGGACGGTTTCATGTCCCAGAGCTGTTGCAGGGCGATCACGGCCCGGGCCGCGAGGAGGTTCGCGTTGACGCCATGCAGCGGCTGGAGACTGCCGTGCCCCGGCTTGCCGTCGATCGTCATGCGGAACCAGTTGCTGCCCTTCTGGCCGATCGTCGGGTGCGTCCGTTCGGCGGGCTCGGCGATGATCGCGCCGGTCGCGCCGTCGAGGACCCCCTGGTCAAGGAGCCAGTCCGCGCCCCGCGAGCCGCCCTGCTCCTCGTCGGGGACCGCCGCGAGCGACAGCCTCCCGGCCAGCGGGACACCGAGGCGGTGGAGGACGACGAGCGTGTGGATGACGCCGGCGAGACCGGCCTTCATGTCGCTCGCCCCGCGACCGCGGAGATAGCCGTCGACGACGTCACCCGCGAAGGGTGGGAACGTCCAGCGGCTGAGGTCACCGACGGGGACGACGTCGGTGTGACCGGCGAGCACGAGGTGCCGCGCCGTGGTGGGGTCGCCGTCCACCGCGGCGTTGCTCGCGGCACGGTGGACGACGATGCTGAGGCGACCATCGCCCGCGTCGTGGACCTCGGGGTCGAGGCCCTCGGCGCGGAGGTGGTCGGCGATGAAGGTGCCGACGGCCGTGCAGTCCCCCGGGGGGTTCTCGCTCGGGATCCGGATGAGGTCTCCGGCGAGCGTCAGCAGTTCGTCCCGGGTGCGCTCGATCTCGTCGAGGACTCGGGTCTCCCAGTCGGAGGATGTCGGGGTCACGTCAGGCTCCAGGTGTCGTGTTCACGTGGGGGGCGTCGGATTCGTGATGGTGCGCGGGGAGGCGGCCGCTGGGCGCGGCTGGATGGCAGCGGGCCCAGCGGCCCGCCTCCCCTGCTCGGCGTCAGCCCTTGTTGCTCAACTGGAAGAAGCGGATGATTCCGTCGGGGTACGAGGTGTACCCCTGCACGCCCGCGCGCTCCGCGACGACGATGTTGTATTCGTACAGGTACGCCCACGGCGCCTGGGTGTTGATGATCTCCTGCGCCTTGCCGTACAGGTCGTTGCGGACGTTCTGGTCCGGCTCGGTCGAGGCCTGCTTCCAGAGCTTGTCGACCTCGGGGTTGTTGAAGTTGACGTAGTTGCTCGTGCCGTCGCTGGTCAGCAGGAGGCCGAGGTGGTAGCCCGGGTCGTTGACGAACGAGGTCCAGCGGCTGATGTAGCTCTGCACCTTCTTCGTCGCGAGCGCCTCGAGGAACTGCGGACGCGCCATCTTGTGGATGTTCATCGTCACGCCGATCTTCGCCAGCTCGGCCTGGATGAGCACGGCGTCGTCCGACCAGTCGTCGAAGCCGCTGCCGAGGGTGAAGTCGAAGCTGAAGCCGTTGGGGTAGCCGGCCTCCGCGAGGAGCGCCTTGGCCTTGTCGAGGTCGTGGGAGTAGACGTAGCTGGCGTCGGTGAAGCCCGGGGTCGAGCTGGCCACGGACGAGCGCATCGGCGACGCCTGGCCCTTCATGACGTCGCTGATGAGCTTGTCGTACGGGATCGCGTACGACACGGCCTGGCGGACCTTCGGGTTGTCGAACGGCTTGATGGCGTTGTTCATCGCGAAGAAGAGGATCTTGTTGCTGGCGCGGGAGTCGATGACCACGCCGGGCTGCTTCGACAGGGTGTCGACGTCCTTCGCCGGCACCTCGAGCGCGAGGTCGACCTCGCCCTTGGTGAGGAGCTGGACGCGGTTGCTCGCCTCGCCGATGAACTTCGTGTTGACCTTGCGCAGGGCCGGCTTCTCGCCCCAGTACGTGTCATTGCGCTCGAGCACGGCCTCGGTCGCCGGGTCCCACTTCGTCACCCGGTAAGGGCCGGAGCCCGCGGTGTGGGTGTCGAGCCAGGCGGCGCCACCCTCGGCGTTGACCTTGTCGATGTTGATGATCGAGAACGAGTACATCGGCAGGATCTGGAGGAAGAGGTGGTTCGGCGCGGTGAGGTCGATCTTCACGGTGCGCGGGTCGGTCGCCGTCACCGTGCCGATGCCGGCCATGCCGTACAGGAAGCTCGCCGACTTGGACTTCTTGATGAAGTCGAACGACTTGACGACGTCGTCGGAGTCGAGGGCCGAGCCGTCCTCGAACTTCACGCCCTGCCGGAGGGTGAAGGTGTAGCTCTTCGCGTCGTCGCTGACCTTCCACGACTCGGCGAGCATCGGCACGATCTTGTCCGTCTTGGCGGTCGGCTTGCCGTTCGTCGTCGTGCGGTCGTACGTGACGAGCTGGTCGTAGGCGGCCACGACGAACGTGTCGGAGGTGACGTCGTTGGCCTCGGCGGGGTTGAGGGTCTTGCCGCCCTCGGAGTAGGCGGCAACGAGGGTGTCCTTGGCGGCCGCACCGTCACGCGAGGAGCCGCCCTGGTTGGCGTTGGCTCCGCAGCCGGCTGCGGTGAAGATGACGGCGACCGCGGCGGCCAGGGTGGCCTTGCGCTTCACGCTGTTCTCCTTTGGTTTGGGGGATGCGATGCAGGGGGTGGGCGGGCTGGCGTCCATGGCAGACCCGAAGCGAGTCATCGGCTCGTCCGCAGGCGCGGGTCGAGGACGTCGCGAAGGCCGTCGCCGATGAGGTTGAAGCCGAGAATCGAGGTGGCGATGGCGAGGCCGGGGAAGATGGTCATCCACCACTCGCCGCTGATGATGTAGCCACGGCCGTCCGAGATCATGACGCCCCACTCCGGCGTCGGCGGCTGCGCGCCGAGGCCGATGAAGCTGAGCGAGGCGGCCGTGAGGATCGCGTAGCCCATGCCGAGAGTCGCCCGGACGAGGATCGGGGCAACCGTGTTCGGGATGATGTGGCGGGTGAGGATCGTCCGATCCCGCAGGCCGATGGCCCGCCCCGCCTCGACGAAGTCACGCTCCCGCAGCGAGCGGGTCTGGCTGTAGACGATGCGGGCGAACTCGGGGATGCCGACGACGCCCACGGCGATCATCGCGCTGGCCAGGCCCGGGCCGAGGGCGGCGGCGATCGCCATGGCCAGTACGAGCGACGGGAAGGCGAGGAGCACATCCATCACCCGCATGAGCACCGCGCCCACCACCCCGCCGAGGAAGCCGGAGATGGCGCCGATCGGGACACCGATGAGCAGCGAGATCCCGACGGCGATGAGCCCGGTCCAGAGAGAGATCCGCCCGCCGGCCAGGACCCGGGCGAGGATGTCGCGGCCGAAGTTGTCCGTGCCGAACAGGTGCGCGGCGGAGGGCGGTTCGAGGAGCCCGCCGGCTCCGGTGGCGGTGGGCGAGTACGGCAGCAGGCCAGCCACGAGAGCGCCGATGGTCCAGATCGCGATGAAGACGAGACCGACCATCGCCAGGCGGTTGCGGACCAGGAGCCGCCAGGCCGTCGTAGGCCTCGACCCCGCCGGGTCGGGCGACCCGGTCCGCAGGCCGCTCGCAGCGGCGGACACAGTGGTGTCAGGCATTCTCGATCCTCGGGTCCAGTCGGGCGTTGAGCAGATCGACGCAGAGGTTGACCGTCAGGTAGATGGCTGCGGCGAGCAGCGTGAAGGCCTGGACCGGGGCATAGTCGGTGGCGAGCACGGACTGGACGACGTAGAAGCCGATGCCTGGCCAGCTGAAGACGGTCTCGGTGATGACCGCGCCGCCGAGGAGTTGGCCGAACTGGAGGCCGACCACCGTCACGACGACGGGGGCAGCGTTCTTCAGCGCGTGCTTGAGGATGACCTTGGCCGGCGGCAGGCCCTTGGAGCGCGCGGTGCGCACGTAGTCCTGGTTGATCACCTCGAGCATCTCGGACCGGGTCATCCGGGCGATGATCGCCGTGCTGCCGGTGGCGAGGCACAGGGCCGGCCAAATAATGTGGGCCAGCGACGACTTCAGCGCGACCATGTCACCGGTCAGGAGCGAGTCGAGGACGTAGAGGCCCGTGATCGACGTCGGTGGGTTCACGTCCTGGGCGATGCGGCCCAGCGGGGCTGGCTCCCACCCGAGCCTGTTGTAGAAGACGAAGATCACGATGAGGGCGAGCCAGAAGAGCGGCATCGACGCCCCGATCAGCGAGAAGATGCGGCTGGCGTGGTCGACAGGTCGGTCGCGGCGCGTCGCGCTGATGACACCGATGGGGACCCCCAGGAGCAGCGCGATGAAGATCGCCACGATGGCGAGTTCGATCGTCGCCGGCAGCCGGGAGGCGAAGTCCGTGAGGACGGGCTGGCCGGTGTGCCACGCGAATCCGAAGTCTCCGGCGAAGAGGCCGCGCACGTAGGAGACGAACTGAGCGACCAGTGGCTGGTCGAGGCCCATCTCGGCGCGGATCTTGTCGACGGTCGCCGGGTCAGCCTGCTCCCCAGCGAGAGTCCGGGCCGGGTCACCGGGCAGGACGCGGGTGAGCAGGAAGATGCACAGCACGACGCCGAAGAGTGCCGGGATCATCGCGAGGACTCGTCGCACCACGTGGTTCACGGCCACCTCCAATCTGCGCTTCGTTGGGTCTGACCTGGTCTCGGCGCCCAGGATTCGCTCGCCCGTCATCCTTCAGCAATACTTTCTCTGTATTTGAGAGGGCATCCCTGATCGGCTCCGGGTGCGGTAGGTTCTCACCCGTCCCGCCCATCCCGGAGGACCCATGTCAGACACGGGCGCTCGCCCCCGCTCGCCGCTCCAGACCGTGGACCGCGCCCTGGAGGTCCTGCTGTCGTTCACCGAGCGGCGCCGCGACTGGGGCGTCATGGAGCTTGCCGAGGCCTTCGGCATCGACAAGTCGACCGCGCAGCGGATCCTCGCCGCACTCGCCGCCCGCGGCTTCCTCAGCGCCGACCCGGTGTCCCGGCGCTACAGCCTCGGCCCAACGATGTGGCGGATGGCCGCCGTCTGGGAGCGCACGGGAGGCCTGGCCGCCCTGGCGCACCGGGTGCTGGAGCCGCTCGCCTTCCAGACCGACCGCACGGCCCTCTTCGCCGTCCCGGACGGGCTTCACGTCCGGTGCGTCGCGGCCGTCGACGGCGGCGGACCGCTGCGCAGTCATCCGCTCGTCGGCGAGCTGTACCCGGCCAACGCCGGGGCCACCTCCCGCGGCTACTTCGCCTTCCTTGACGGCAACGAGCGGCGCGCCCTCATCTCCGGGCGGGTCTTCGCGACATTCACCGAGCTGACAAGGGTCGACGAGCATGAGCTCGAACGGCTCTTCGTCGAGGCCGTCGCGCAGGGGTACGCCTACTCCGAGGGCGAATACGACTACGCCACCCGGGCGCTCGCCGTTCCCATCGTGCTCAGAGGGCGGCCCGTCGGCTCACTCAGCCTCGGCGAGAGCAAGTATCCGGCGCGTTCCGACGACATCCGCGACCACCTGCCCGCACTGCAGGCCGCGGCGGAGCAACTGTCCGCCCTGCTCGACAACCGGGCGAGCTCGGCCGCCGTAGCCCGGCAGACCAAGCCGACCCGAGCCCACTGAGCGCCACCCCATTGAGCTAGACCGACCACCGCGAGGAGACACCCATGCCCCAGGGCCACCAGAACCTCCTGCTCCTGTCCAACTCGACAGCCCCCGGGCGGGCCTACCTCGAGCACGCGCGCGACGCGATCCTCGAGACACTCGACGGCCTGCGCTCCATCGTGTTCGTCCCGTTCGCACTGGCGGACCACGACGCCTACACCAAGACGGTCCGTGGTGCCATGGAGCCGCTCGGCATCACCGTCCGCGGAGCACACGAAGGCACGCCGCGAGACCTGGTCGCCAGCGCCGAGGCCGTCTTCGTCGGCGGCGGCAACACCTTCCGCCTCGTCAAGGCCATCCACGAGCTCGGCCTGATCGACATCGTGCGCGCCCGAGTATCCGAGGGAATGCCCTACCTCGGGTCGAGCGCCGGCACCAACGTCGCGACGCCGAGCCTGCGTACGACGAACGACATGCCCATCGTCCAGCCGCCGTCGTTCGAGACCTTCGGCCTCGTGCCCTTCCAGATCAACCCCCACTACCTCGACCCGGAACCGGCCTCGACACACCAGGGCGAGACCCGGGAGGAACGGCTCACCCAGTTCCTCGAGGAGAACGACGTCCCGGTGCTCGCCATGCGCGAGGGCACCTGGCTGCGGGTACGCGACGGTGCCATGCGGCTCGATGGCGTGGCCGCGGGCGCGCGAATCTTCTGCCGAGGGTCCGAGCCGGTCGAGGTTCCGAGCGGCGCCGACGTGACCTGGCTCGTCGAGAGGGTGGGTTCGTTCGATATCCACCGTTGAGGTCGATCAGTCGGACCTATTGGGGTAAAAGAGACGAACGGTCGGGTCAGCGCCGGCTTCGCGCCGGAACAGGTACTCCTCTCCATGATCCACGACCGCCTGCCCCAGCCGGGCGCTACCGCCAGCCTCGTACTCGACGGCTTGGCTGACCGGCACCGGTCAGTGATCATGCTTCGGTGAGTCAGTACTTCCAGGTTGGCGACCTGGTCCTGTGGAACCCCTCCAACCGCGTGGCGGAGCTCTTCGTCCGTACCAGTGAGGCAGTCGCCCCGCTGGTGGCCACGCCAAGCGGGATCGGTGCGATGGACGCCGACGAGTACGAAGTTGATCTGGACGTCTTTGTCGGCTTCGTTGACGCCTTGGTCAAGCAATACCTGTCCTCCAGCCACGCGATTCTGAGGTCTCTGCTGGAGGGCTTCCTCGCCACCGCACTCGTTCTTGTCGATCGCGCCGGCAGCACTGTGCCCTCGCTGCACGCACCTGCCACGCTGGACCCACGGGATGTCTCGGTAGGCACCGGCGGAATCGGCGCGCTGGGCGACCCGGTCCGTCTGCGGGAACTTGCCGACGCTCTGGCCCACGCCATGCCACGCTGACGCGACACACCACCATCTGGCAAGGGCTGACTGCTACTCGCCTCAAACGCACGCTCATCGCTGTTCGGAACGGCGAGCAGCCAGCGCCGCCGACACGCCGCGTGCCGCACGGAACGCGGCAGATGACGACGGCGGTGGCTTGCGTGGGCCGGCAGCTGGGCCGTAGCGCCTCGCACTAGGTCGCGTTCGGCTCAGGGTCGGCCCCGGCCCATTCCACGACGACATTTGTCCAAGACTGATGGTCGGCAGCCCATGCATCATCCCCCGCATGAGTGAGTACGACGTTGAGCACCCGCATGGGATGCACGTGGTCCACGACGGCCCGCAGCAGGCGCCGCCGCTGTTGCTCATCCACGGATCGGGGGCCTCGGGCGCCTCCTGGAGCCCCGTGGTGCACGCACTGGCCGCCCACCATCACGTCATCCGGGTCGACCTCCCGGGCTGCGGCCAGTCCCCGCCCGCGCTGTCATACGACGTGCCCGCACAGGCGGACCGGGTGGCGGCGCTGCTCGACGACCTCGACCTTCGTCCGGTCACCGTCGTCGGGCACTCCAGCGGCGGCTACCTCGCCACTGCGCTTGCCGAACAGCGCCCCGACCTGGTGAGGTCGCTCGCGCTGGTCAGCACCGGCCCGAGTCCCGATGCGCTCCTTCCACAGCCGGTCCTCCTTCGAGTCCTGCTGGCCCCGCCTCTCGGCCCGCTGCTCTGGTGGAGGCGTTCGGACGCGATGATCCGCAGGGGGATAAGCGCGACATGCGCTCGCCCGGTGGACATCCCGAGCGACCTGGTCGCCGACCTACGGGCCATCACGTACCGCGCGATGAGGACGGTGCTGCGCCGGAACACCGCGTACATCACCGAGCGGAGCGTGCCCGAGCGTCTGGCCGCCCTCGATGTCCCCGTACTGGTAATCTTCGGCGCTGCCGACCCCCGCTGGGAGCCGTCCTCGGCGCACCAGTACGACGCGCTGCCGACCGCCCGGGTCGAACTGCTGCCCGGCGTCGGGCACATACCCATGCTCGAGGCGCCCGAGACGACCAGCAAACTGCTGCTGGGCTTCACGGCAACAGCCGCTGACACCCCGCCCGTGATCCCTCACGCATAGACTGGCCACGTGCTGCCGACCGGGACACCACCCGACTGGGCGTCGGTGGAAGTCGCAGTCCCGCGCCCGTCAGGTCGGCTGCCGGGGATCAGCATGGCCGGGTTCCGCCAACGTATCCCCGCACTCGTGGACATCGCCATGGTCGCGCACCCATCCGTCACCCTGCTCGTCGACCTGAGCGAGGGAGACGGCCTCGTCTACGACACCCAGGGCCGGCACGAGCGCGGCAGTGTCGTCGTCGGGCTCCTCCCCGGCGATCTTCGAGCAACTGGCCGGGGGGTCGGCGAGTGCCTCCAGATCCGGCTGGAGCCGATCGCGGCGGCTGCGGTGCTCGGCGCATCGGCCGAGCTCAGCGGGATGATCGTATCCCTCGAAGATGTCTGGGGCCGCGACGCCGGGCGAGCCGAGGACAGGCTACGTGCCGCCACGTCGTGGGACGAACGGTTCACGATCGCGCAGGAAATCCTCGGCCGACGGCTGGGTGCCCGCCCACCGGTCGATCCTGAGGTCGCCTACACCTGGCAGCGGACGCTCACCAGCCGAGGGCGGGTACGGGTCGACGGCCTGGCGGACGAGGTCGGCTGGAGCCGCAAGCGCCTGTGGTCCCGCTTCCGGTCCCATCTCGGCATCACACCCAAACGCGCCGCCCGACTGGTGCGGTTCGACCACGCTGCCCACCTTCTCGCGGCGGGCCGCGCCGTCGCCAGCGTTGCCACTGATTGCGGCTACGTCGACCAGTCCCACCTCCACCGCGAGGTCAAGGCGTTCGCCGGGCTTACGCCCACGGCCGTGGCCGTCGCACCATGGCTGGCGATTGACGACGTTGCGTGGCCGGCCTCATCGCCAACACGGAGCCCTGTGACGGGTGGCGACCGCCTCCCCGACCTTCGTTGAACAGCACTCTCATCGGCTACTTGTGAGTGCGCCCACGGCGCTCAGGTGCCACCGACCGTAACCAGGGCGACTCAGCGACCAAGGCCAGCTGTCGTGCATGTGCTAAATGCGCATCCGCCAAGCATGTAGTCGCCGCAGACTCACTGATTAGCTCAGGCGGTGCACCCACACCACGGCTTTGGTCGGCCACCCGCCGGTTCCGTGTAGGTCGATGATGCCGAGTTCCACCCGCTGCCCGTACGAGTCAGCAGCCAGGCAGGTCGGGCGACTGCCCTGATGGTCGGCGCCGGAGGCGTCCGTCCATGGCACCTCGCCCAGCAACACCAGGCCCTCGCCCTCGCGGTGACCGTTGTCGGCCGAGAACCCGATCGCCGTGCCGTCCATGTTGATCGCAGTCACCACACCCCGCACAATCGCCGGCCGACCACGATCTCCGACGGTCTGCCACATCACCGTTCCGGTCACCACGACAGCGGCAACCAGGACCACCGCCACCCATACCGGGATACGCACGGGTCTGGCCAGGACGGACGACAAACGGACCGCAGCAGGAATCATCGCCGCACTCTACGGCTCGCGGTCGACGGCAGTTGAGGATGACCTGGCTGTGGGAGGTGCGGCAATCAGCCGTGGCTGTCTCCCCGCGATCGGCGGAAGTAGGAGACCGTGGTCACGGCGAGCAGCACCGCCCCAATGAAGAAATAGGTGTTGATCCCAAGGCCGGCCCAGAGCTCAGCCGTGGAGATGTCTTCCGCCCCCACAAAGCCGCCTCGGCGGATGCCTGTAGCCATCAGCAGGTTTTCGACCATCCCGGGAACCCCTCGGACGACGAGTAGCGCGCTGCCGAACCACAGCGACGTGAGGAGCACCCACCGAGGGACCCGTCGTCCCCATGGCCGGACGGTGGCTACCACGACAGCCGCCCCGACAGCCGACATGAGGATGAGAGTGATGTTGAAGATCACGTACGCCCTCAGGCCCCAAGGTCCGTCGCCGGTCGGATCGTCACCGGGGAGGAACACCGCTACCACGTGAGACACGACGAAAAAGATCAGCCAGGCGAACGTGCCGTACGCCCAACGAGGGCTGCCGTGAACTCTCATCCCACCAAGATCGTCGCCTCGGGCGCCATGACGCCTCCCATACTGAAGGGATCCATCTCCCCCACTGGAGGGAGGCTCGAATTTTCGGGCACACCCGACCTGGCACGACCGCGACCAGCGGCATGCGCCCCGAACTGATGACCTAGTGCTCGCGGGCGGCGGGCGAGTCGGAATGCGGTTGGCCGTCGACCACGGTGGACATGCTCAATTCGGCACGACCGCGCACCGGACGCCGCCGCTCACATGTCACGTACCGTGACGCCCGGTCGGCGGCATATCCGGATACCTGTGAGGTGCACTGCTTCAAGACGGACGGCGGCGGGTTGCCGCGTGTGGGTGAGTCACGCTGGACCGCCTGGAGCGTCAGGCAGCGCGAACCAGCGGCCTTCAACCACCTCGCGTAGGTGACCCTCGCCGGCAAGATGGGTACAGGCCGCCTCGATGTCCTCATTGTTGTAGCCGTCATCTGCGGCTTCGTCAAGGAACCAGCGAATGCGCCAAGCATCGAACGCTTCAACCTCGCGCCCGAGCAAGGGGTCGGTGACCAGATCGACGTCGACCTCCCTGCCATCGGAGCTGATCATCCGGCACCCCGCGCCGTGGACGGTGTACTCGATTCCGCTACGGGTGACACCTTCCCTGGGCAACTCTCGACGCGAGCGGACCACTGCCAGAAGGTCCGCGATGTCCGCGACGGGGAACAAATCGGCGAGCAGCTGACCACGTATCTCGCGCAGGGCAGCGGCGAAGCGCAGCACAGCGCCAACCGACGGAAGGTCCCGGGCCATGCGGCCCAGTATGAGTGTCCTCCCACGCCCTCTGGCGGACCGACCACGAATTCCGCGTCGCCGCCACGTGTGATCATCTCGCCGGGCACTGGGCATCCGCTGATCGGGGCCCGGGGTCGTGATCCGACACCCTCACCCTTCGCGGCTACAACGATAGGCTGCGTCGATGCGCCTGGCCGTTCTCGGACCACCCGGCTCTGGTCGGGAGACTATCGCCGGCTCCATCGCCGCGAGTCTCGGCGTTCCCTGCCTCAGTCTGGCGGACGCCGTCCAAGCCGAGATGCGGGCGAAAACCCCTGCCGCGCTCCAGGCCCTAAAGCATATGAACGCTGGTGAACTCGTACCAGACCATGTTCTCCTGTCCATGGTCCGTAACCGCCTCACCCAGCCCGACGTCGCCGCCGGCTTCGTCCTCGACGGCTTCCCCAACCATGCCGTCACCGCGGTGGCGCTCGACGCCGTGTTGTTCGACCTCGGCACACTCATCGACCGAGCAATCGACCTCGTCCTGCCCGACGCCGAGGTCGTTCGCCGCCTGGCCGGCCGTCGCACCTGTCGCGGCTGCGGCAGAACCTGGCACACCGAGTTCGCTGCCCCAGCGCGCCCCAGCGTCTGCGACCGCTGTGGAGGCGAACTGTTCCAGCGCCACGACGACAACCCCGACCGCATCACCGCGGGCCTACAGTCCTACCGACCAGCCGCGGCAGCCACACTCAATCACTACCGCGCATCAGGCAAGCTGACCTCCATCGACGCCACCCTCACACCGGCGGAGATCACCGCCAAGGCACTCGGATGACCCGAGGCCCAGGCAGCGGCATCGCCGTCATGACCACGCGGATCTCGGCTCCGCGCATGCGGACCCACTGCGGCGTGCCCCCGGGGTATCCAGAGAGCAGTACACGCGGTTCGGCACCGCCACGTTCGCCGTGGGTGTGGGATCGACGGCCAGCCGCCGCGTTGCGGAGCCAAACCCCGCCGCTACCCACGGGGTAACGGCCGAGCTCCTGGCGAATGTCTGCGGGCCGAACATGTAGCTCTCATGACGGAAGTGCACTCAATTCGGTATGACCGGCCGCCGTGCCTCGTCACGAAGCGCGGCGCCGGACACGGCCGGGTAGCGACGGCGTATCGCTGCTGCCGCCGCCCCTCAGAACCAGGGTGTGAGCCGGTGGTGTCATGGTGATCCATTGGTCAGCAAGAGCATCAGGATGTCGCCGCGGTGCAGGTAGGTGGCAGTGTCGTTCGGGCCGCCGTCGAAGTAGGCGGCGTCTGATTGCGGCGGCTGGTCGCTGTAGTAGCCGGTGAGGTACATGAAGTCTGGGTGCACAGACCAGCACGACCAGCGTCTCTAATCAGCTTAGTGATCCTGAGTCGGATTGGGTTTCCGGGATCGTTTCCCACCGTGGCGGGGTCGCGTGGGCGTGGAAGTGGAATCCAGCGCCCAGGGCGGCTCCGCGTGGCTGGTGGCCGGTGGTGGGTGCGCTGATCGTGTTCACGCCCTGGTGCCGGTGGGCTGCGCGGGGCAGCCTCCGGTCCGTTGGTGCGTGTCCCTCCGGACGCTTACCCGCCCGGCTGTGGGGCCGGGTGGGGGAGGGTGCCCTGCGTCGCCTGGGCGCGGGGCGTGATGACTTGCGCCGGGTGGGACCAGCCTTCGACCGGTCGGCCCGGTGGCTCTTCGTGATGACCGCGGAGGCTTCGAGTTTGCCGACCACGCCGCGGATGACCATGTGCCCGCTGGCCTTGTCGATGACGGTCTTCGCCTGATGGGTCAGGCCGCGGGCGGCGATGCGCCGCCATGCCCCGTGGTCGCGGTCGCCTTGCCAGCGGCAGGACTGGTTAGGGCA
>NZ_VSFA01000104.1 GCF_008119785.1 Micromonospora sp. MP36
GTCACCATCGCCATCATCAACCAGTGGCTCCGAGCCTTATGAAACACGGGCTAGCAGGGTGATGGGATGAACGACCTCTGGGACCTGCCTTACCCCACGATCGTGGCGGTGGGCCTGGTCATGGCGATTCTGCTGCGTCGACGGCTGGGTACGGCGGCCGGCGCAGCGATCACCGGCTTCGTGATTCTCGCCGTCGGCTACGGTGCGGGGCTGTGGTGGGGGTACCTCCTGGAGGAGTGGTCCCGCACCGGAGGGCGGGAGCAGTTCGGGGATGGGCTTCCCGACATCACCGATTACCCGCCGGGGCTGGTCGCGGCCGCTCTGGGGCTGACCCTGGCCAGTGCGGCTGGCATGGCGCTGCTGGTCCTCTCGGTCGTGCGAGGTCGAAGCGGCCAGCCGCCCAGAGATGAGGTTTCCGCGGACTGATCCTCGCTTGGCCGTCCTGGCTCACGCCCGGACGTAGCTGAGTAGCAGTGCGCCGGTGCTGGTCGGCTCGGCGTCGGCCAGGCGGAACGACGCCAGCCGGCCGTCCTGCGGCCAGATGCGCTTGCCGCCGCCGAGCAGCACGGGGTCGACCATCAGCCGCAGCTCGTCGACCAGGTCGTGCGCGATCAGCGTCTGCGCCAGCCGCGCGCTGCCAATCACGTGCAGCTCGCCGTCGCCGGACTCCCTGAGCCCGGCCACCGCCTTGATCGCCTCGCCGGTCAGCAGCGACGAGTGCGCCCAGGTCAGCGGCGGGGCCAGGGTCGACGAGACGACGAACTTCGGCTTGCTGTTCAGCGGGTCGGCGACCACCCGCTCCGGCCCGGTGACGTGCGGCCAGTGCGCGGCGAACCGCTCGTAGGTCGACCGTCCGAACAGGAACGCCGATGCGGCGTTCAGGTTGTCGACCACCCACTGCCGGGAGGTGTCGTCAAACCAACGTAGGTGCCAGCCGCCGTGCGCGAAGCCGCCGCTGGGGTCCTCGTCGGGCGCGCCGGGCGCCTGCACCACGCCGTCCAGGCTCATCCACTCGACCACCACGAGCTTCATGCCGCCACCTCCGTGAGCTTGTCCAGCGCCGATTCCCAGCCGGCCGCGACGTTCGCGGCCACCTGCGGCAGCGCCGCCGCTAGCTCCGCCAACCGCTCGTGTACGAGGGTGGGCGCGGTCCGGCCGTCCGGCTTGCCGTCGAGGGTGACGGTGAGCAGGGAGTCGAAGTGCGGCGCGTCGGTGCGCTGCGGACCGACGAAGCCCCACCGCCAGACGATGCGCCGGTCCTGCTCCAGCTCGACCAGTTCGCAGTCGAAGCCGCCGGCGTCGGTGCCGGCGTCGGTGTGCCAGATCCGGTACCGGCCGCCGACCCTCGGCTCGACCTCGGCGCGGACCACCTCCAGCCCGCCGGGCGTCATCCAGCGGCGTAGCAGGTCGGGGTCGAGCCAGGCCCGGTAGACCTTGTCGGGTGGGGCGGAGATGTCGCGGTGCAGCCGTACGACGGTGCTCATTCTTCGGTCCCTTCCTCGGCGAACAGCGCTTCCAGAGCGTCGAGGCGCTCGGTCCAGTGGCGCTGGTAGAAGTTCAGCCAGGCGGAGGCGGTGGCGAGCGGGGTTGGCTCCAGCCGGCAGACGTGCCGCCGGCCAGTGACTGTCCGTTTCACCAGGCCGGCGCGTTCCAGCACCTGGATGTGCTTGGAGGCGGCGGCCAGGGACATGGCCAGCGGTTCGGCCAGCTCGCCGACCGTCAGCTCCCGCTCGGCGAGCCGGCGCAGCATGGTGCGGCGCGCGCCGTGCGCGAGGGCGTGGAACACCTCGTCCATCCCCACCGGATCCTCAACCATGTGGTTGACGATAGTGCTCCGCCGGGCAATGTTCAACTGATTGGTTGAGATTCTGTTCGGCATCCAGGTCGTCCGCCGGTGTTGCCGCCGAGTTCACCTCCAAGATCGCCACGATTCCTAGCCTGACCAGGCCCCGGGGCTGTGCCCGTACGCGCGCGGCCTGCCGGATCGAAGCTTGGAGGGACACATGATCCTGCGACGCCCCCACGGCCGGGCGTTGACGGCCTTCGCCATCACCGGACTGCTCCTCGGCGCGGCGGGCGGACCGGTGTACGCAGCGGGCACGACGCCCGCGACCTCCGTCCACGACGGCGACGTCATCCGTGGCGTCACCACCGTCTACGCCACTGGTTCGCCGCTGCCCACGTTGGACCTGGACGGCGGTCCGCTCAGCGCGGCCGGGGTGTCGAGCCTGCCCGCCACCCTGCGCTTCGAGGGGGAGGGCATCCAGAGCGGATCCCAGCGCCTGCTGAACTCGGTCTGGATCAACGGCAAGCTGGTGACCCTGATCAACAAGGACTACCTGGGCTACGCCACGGCGGAGATCCCGATCCCGGCCGGCTACCTGACCGCCGGAACCAACACCCTCACCATCCGCGCCGGCAGCTCGATCTCGCCCACCGATCTCACCGCGAACCACGACGACTTCACCGTCCGCAACGTGCGGATCACCACCCTTGACGGTACGGACATCGCCGATCCCGCGATCCCGCCGACCCGGACCGTCTCGCTCGGCGACGGCTACCCCGGCGGCAACGCGACCGAAGCCCAGGTGACCGCCAACTTCGCGATCACCCTCGACGAGTCCCGGGCGCACGGCGTCGCCGCGGCCGTGGACACCCGCCCGCTGCCCGACGGCCCCCACACCCTCACCGCGACCTCGGCCGGCACCGCCACCGTCGTCCGGTTCCTGACCGACAACACCGGGCCCGTCGTCACCGCCACCACTCCCGCCGACGGCGCCACCGTCACCGGGGACCGCATCGAGGTCACCGTGTCGGCGGCCGACAGCGTCTCCGCGGTCGCCTCGGTGACGGCCAAGCTGGACGGCCGCACCATCCCCGTCCCCAACTCCTTCCCGACCGGCAACATCCCGGCCGGCGAGCACACCCTCACCGTCACTGCCACGGACGCGGCCGGCAACGCCAGCACCCGGAACGTCACCTTCCGGACCCCGGCGCCGACCATCGCGCCCGGCGCCTACGACCGCGGCCAGATCCGGCCCGACCGCGCCATGGCCGGTCCGGACGTGGCGCGCATCGTGGCCGCGGGCGACATCGCCTGCGCGGCGACCAGCCGCACCACCCCCACGACCTGCCAGCAGGCCGCCGTCGCCGACACGGTGCAGTCGCTGAACCCCGACGCCGTGCTCACCCTCGCCGACAACCAGTACGACGTCGGCACGCTGCCCGCGTTCCTCGCCTCCTATGACAAGTCGTGGGGCGCGGTGAAGGACATCACCTACCCGGTCGTCGGCAACCACGAGTACGCGCAGGCCTACTACCCGGGCGCCCGCGCCGACGGCTACTTCGACTACTTCAACGGGGTAGGCGCGCCGGACGGGCGGGCCGGCGACCGGGAGAAGGGCTACTACTCGTACGACGTCGGCCGCTGGCACGTGGTGGCGCTCAACAGTGAGTGCGGCGTGGTGTCCTGCGCCCCGGGCTCGGCCCAGTACGCCTGGCTCGAGCAGGACCTCCAGCGGCACCACAACATGTGCACGCTGGCCGTGTGGCACAAGCCGGTGCACACCGGCACCTTCCGCGGCGGCATCTACGGAAACCCCGACAGCAATTCGCTCTACGAGCTTGCCGACCGGTACGGGGTGGACGTGATCCTCAACGGGCACGACCACAGCTACCAGCGGTTCGCGCCGCAGGACGTCGACGGCAACCCCCGGCCCGACGCGCCGCGGGAGTTCATCGTCGGCACCGGCGGTGTCGGCTTCCACGGCACCCCTGACCAGGTCCCCAACCTGGAGGTCGCGCAGGGCGACACGTTCGGGGCGCTGGAGCTGACCCTCAGGCCCACCGGCTACGACTGGCGATTCGTGCCGATCGCCGGCAGCACCGGCGACTTCACCGACTCCGGCTCGGCGTCCTGCCACCGGTAGCCGCCAGGCGCCGTGACCCCGCCGACCGGGATGCCGGTCGGCGGGGTCAGCCGTCAGCGAAGCCTCAGGAAGGTCATCGTCCGGGTGTGGTCCCGGTGTCGGACCGGTCCGCTACCGTCGGAACGTCATGGAGCCGCGGTTGGGCGAGGCGATCATCGGGCGGGAGCACCCCGTCGGGCTGCTGCGCGCCGAAGTCGACCGGGTGGCCGCGAGCCACGGCGGCCTCGTCCTGGTCACCGGCGAGCCCGGCATCGGCAAGACCACGCTGGTGACCGCGGCGGCGGAAGAGGCCCGGCGGCGCGGCGCACTCGTGCTCGGCGCCGCCTGCTGGGACTCCGACAGCGCACCCGGCTACTGGCCGTGGGTGCAGGTGCTGCGCGGCCTGCGTCGCGCTCCAGACGAGTGGACCCTCGCGCGGGACGCCGCCGAGCCCGGGCTCGCGGTGCTGCTCGGCGAGACCGTCAACAACGACGGCGGCACCGACGCCGGGGACGACGGGGAGCGGGAGGAGTTCGCGCTCCACGACGCGGTGACCACCGCCCTGGTCGCGGCCTCCCAGCGCCGGCCGGTGGTGGTCGTCCTGGACGACCTGCACTGGGCCGATCCGGCCTCGATGCGGCTGCTGCAGTTCGCCACCCAGCACACCTGGTTCGAACGGCTGCTGCTGATCGGCACCTACCGCGACGCGGAGGTCGAGTCCGGTGACCACCGGCTGCGACCGCTGCTGATGCCGCTGACCGCGAAGGCCACCACCATCACCCTCACCGGCCTGTCCCGCGACGAGGTGGCCGCGCTGATGGCCCGCACGGCGGGTTGCGAGCCCGACGCCGGCGTCGTCGACGAGGTGCACCGGCGCACCGGCGGCAACCCGTTCTTCGTCGAGCAGACGGCCCGGCTGTGGCGCGCCGACGGCCAGGTCAGCACCATCGCTCCCGGCGTCCGGGAGGCGGTGCGGCGGCGGCTGGCCCAACTGCCCGCCCCGGTGGTCGAGGCGCTCACCGTCGCCGCCGTGCTCGGTCGCCACTTCCACCGCCAGGTCCTCGCCGCCTGCGTACCCACCCCGGCCGCGCAGGTCGACCGGCTCCTGGACCGCGCGGTGACCGCCCGGCTCGTGGTCTCCCGTGGCGGCGGCCGGTTCGCCTTCGCCCACGACCTGGTCCGGGAAACCCTCTACGACGGGCTGCCCGACGACGAGCGGCGCGTCCGGCACGCCACCGTGGTCCGGGCCGTCGACCACTCGGCGGCGCTCGCCGACCGGCTGATCCCCGCCGACCTGGCCCGCCACGCCTGGCTCGCCCGAGCCGACCTCGACCCGGCCCGGGCCGCCGACCTGCTGGTCGCCGCCGCCCGCGACGCCGGTGGCCGGCTCGCCGTGGAGGAGTCCGCGCAGCACTTCCGCCGCGCGCTGGAGGTGGCCAGGGAGCCGACCCAACGGGTCAGGATCATGGTGGAGCTCGCCCAACTCCTGCTCCACCTCGACGGTGACGAGGCCCAACGGCTGCTCGCCGACGCCGCGGCGGTGGCGCTCACCCTCGACGAACCGGTGGTGCTGGCCCGGGTCGCGCTCACCGTCCACCGGCAGCAGACCTTCACCGGCCGCCGGACCGACGCGGAGGAGTTGCTGCGCGAGGCCTACCGGCGGCTCATCGGCGAGCCCGACGGTAGCGTGCCGCTCAGCACCGTCGTCGCCGACCTCATCACCGCCACCGAGACGCTCGCCCGCCGCGGCCAGGACGACGAGGCGCTCACCTTCAGCCTGTGGGCCCGCCACGACACCACCTGGGGGCTCGGCACCGCCGCCGACCGGGCCGCGCTGACCGCCGAGATCCGCGACGTCGCCCGCCGCAGCGGCGACCGGGAGACCGAGCTGTGGGCGACCTCGCTGCGCTGGGTCGCGCTGCTGGAACTCGGCGACCCCCGCTACCACCAGGAGCTCACCGCGTTCGTTGCCGCCGGCCGCGCCGGTGACGTCGCCCGCCACCGGATGGCGGCGGCCATCGACGGCGCCGTCATCTCCGGCTTCCGGGGCGACTTCGCCGAGGCCGACCGGTGCTTCGCCGAGCTGGCCGACTTCGGCGAGTGGGAGCACTCCGACACCGCGTTCCTCAACCACCACCTGCGCTGGGCGCGGCTGCTGCTGCAGGGCCGGTTCGACGAGATCGACACACTGCTCGCCGCGGTGGACCCGACGGACTGGTCCTACCTGGAGCTGGTCCGGGCGATCACCGCCGCCGAGCGCGGCGACGGCGAGACCGCCGCCCGGCTGACCGCCGGCATCGAAGCCGCCGACACGACGTACAACCGGGGGGTGTCCCCGCTGTGGCTGCGCCTGCGCGCGCAGGCCGCCGCCGCGACCCGCGACCCGGGCCGCTGCGTGCAGGCGCGGCAGGCGCTGGCGCCGCACCGGGGCCAGTGGATGGCCGCCCTGTTCGGCTGCGACATCAGCGGCCCGGTCGACCACTGGCTGGCCGTCGTCGACGCGGCGCAGGAGCGCTGGGACGACGCGATCGCCGGGTTCGCGGCGGCCCGCGACGCCGCCGACCGGATGGGCGCGCGACCGTGGTCGCTGATCAGCCGCGCCGGGCTGGTGGAGGCGCTGACGGGCCGCGGTCGCGCGGGCGACGCGGAGGCCGCCGCCGAGCTGCGCGCCGCCGTGACGGCCGAAGCGCGGGCGCTGGGCATGGCCCAGGTGCTGCACCGGCTGGGTGTCCCGGCTGCCCACGGCACCGATCGCGGCGGCGACCCGGCCGAGTTGGCGGACGCGACGGTCGGCACCCGTGGCGGTTCGACCGCACCGCCCCGGCCGGGCAACCCGTTCGCCGGGGCTGCCGCCGCGCCCGCGGCGCCCGTCGCCGCTCACGAGTTCCGCCGCGACGGGGCGGTGTGGCGGCTCGCCTACGCCGGCAGCGTGGTGCACCTGCCGGACGCCAAGGGCCTGCACGACCTGCGCCTGCTGCTGAGCCGCCCCGGCGTGGACGTACCCGCCGTCGAGCTGCTCGACCCCGCCGCCGGGCCGGAGCTGGTCGCCGCCCGGCGCCTCGGCGCTGACCCGATCCTCGACGACGAGGCCAAGGCCCGCTACCGCCGCCATCTGCAGCGGCTCGACGACGAGATCGACCGGGCCGCCGAACGTGGCGACGAGGCGAAGGCGGCCGCCCTCGACGCCGAGCGCGCGGCGCTGCTGGACGAGCTGCGCGCCGCGGCCGGGCTGGCCGGCCGCAGCCGCCGGCTCGGCGACGAGGCCGAGCGGGCCCGCAAGGCGGTCACCGCCCGGATCCGCGACACCCTGCGCCGGCTCGACGACCGGCACCCGGCGCTCGCCGACCACCTGCGCGCCACCGTCTCCACCGGCAGTTCCTGCCGATACCTGCCGCCAGAGCCCCTGCCCTGGCAGCTGTAGGCGGTGCCACACCGGCTGCCGGGCCGGCCCGGCAGGCTGACTCGAGTGGGACGCAGGTGGTCGCCGGGGCGGTCAGCGGCGCCCCAGGACCTCGGCGACCCGGATGAACCCGTCCGTGCCGTGGCCCAGCCCGATCGTGCGGCGGGCCATGCCCTCCGCCGCCCGCATCACCCCCGCGTCGATGCCGTGGGCCTCGGAGGCGTGGACGATGTGGGCCATCGACGACGCGGCGGAGGTGATCGGGTTGATCTCACCGGAGTAGGTCCCGTTCTCCACGTCCTCGGCGAACTGCTCGAAGAGCGGCGGGATGATCGCCCCAATGCCCTTGGCGAACGGCGCCAACTCGCGTGCGCTGACACCCTCCGCCCGCGCCACCGCCAGCGCGTGCGCGTAGCCGGCCATCGCGGTCCAGAAGATGTCGAGCAGTGCGATGTCGTACGCCGCCGCCCGGCCGATCTCCTCGCCGAGGTGGGTGTGGCTGCCGCCCAGCGCGTCCAGCACCGACCGGTGCTCCTGGTAGAGCCCCTTCGGGCCACTGTGGATGAAGACCCCGGCCGGCGTCCCGATGGTCGTGGCCGGGGTCATGATCGCGCCGTCCAGGTAGCCGATGCCGTGGGCGGCCGCCCAGTCGGCGGTGTCCCGGGCCCGGGCCGGCGTGTCGGCGGTCAAATTCACCACCGTGCGCCCCTTGAGCGCGTCGGTGACCGCCTCCGGCCGGAGGATGGCGTCGCTGGCGTCATAGTTCACCACGCACACCACGGTCAACCCGCTCGCCGCAACCGCCTCCTCCGCCGATCGCGCGTCGGCCGCGCCCCGCTCGACCAGGGCCCGACCCCGGCCCGGCGTCCGGTTCCAGATCGTGGTCGGCACGCCGGCGGCCAGGAAGGCGCCGGCCAGTGCCCGACCCATCGGGCCCAGGCCGAGCACGGTGACAGACTTTTCGGTGTCCGAGGACATGCCTCAACTCCTCATCGACGAAATACCAACAACTAGTGACGAATGGGGCGGAGATGACGCGCAGTCGTGCCCAGGACCCGAACGTGTGCGGAGTGACCGCCGCGATCGCCGTGATCGACGGCAAGTGGAAGACCGTTCTGCTCTGGCTGCTCGAATCCGGCCCACGCCGCCCCGGAGAACTACGCCGGAGCCTGCCCGGCCTCACCGAGAAGGTGCTGACTCAGGCGCTGCGGGAGATGGAGGCCGACGGGCTGGTGCACCGCGAGGTGCACGACGGGCTGCCGTTGAAGACCGAATATTCCCTGACCGCGTTCGGCCGCGACCTCGCCGAGGCGCTGGCACCCCTGTCCGACTGGGGCCACCGCCGCCTGGCGATGCTCACCAACGCCCAACCGGCGTCCTGAACCATCGCCACCCCCGCCTCGCTTCCGACACTGGCGGTCCCCCGACCGCTCAAGACCAGCTTGGCCCCGCCGTCGGCCGCCGCCAAGTACCCACAAAAAGGTGGCTACCCGGCCTCCCCAGACGACGGACGACGGGCGCCCCGGCCGGGGCGCCCGTCGTCAGGAAGGAAATCAGCGGCGGTTGTAGCGGTACATCGTCAGCGTGCCGAAGACCACCACGAACCCGACGCTCCACAACAGCAGCCACAGCGTGTTCGCCGCGTCGGACGAACCGCCCATCGCCGCGCGGACCGAAGCCACCAGGTGGGTGATCGGGTTGACCTTGACGAACGCCTGCAGCCAGCCCGGCATGGTGCTCGGGTTGACGAAGACGTTGCTCAGGAAGGTCAGCGGGAACAGCACCATCATGCTGACCCCCATCACCGACTTCTCGCTGCGCAGCACCAGGCCGAAGAACGTCCAGACCCAGGAGAACGCGAACGAGAAGACCACCAGCAGGCCGATGCCCGCCAGCACGCCGAGCAGCCCACCGCCGGGCCGGAAGCCGAGCGCCAGCCCGACGCCGAGGATGACCACCGCGGCGAGGATGTAGCGCAGCACATCGCCGAAGATCATGCCGACCAGCGCGGCCGGCCGCCAGACCGGCAGGGTCCGGATCCGGTCGAAGACACCCTTCTCGATGTCGTTGTTGAGCCCGACCCCGGTGTACATGGTGATCATCACGACGCTGGTCACCATGATGCCCGGCAGGAAGAACTGCAGGTAGTCGCGCGGGCTGCCGGCGAGGGCACCGCCGAACAGGTACGTGAACATCAGCACCATGATGATCGGGAACGCGGTCACGTCGAACAGCTGCTCCGGCACGTGCTTGATCTTCAACAGCGCCCGCCAGCCGAAGGTGAGCGACGCCGACAGCGCACCCGGCCGTGGCGGACGGGCACCCGGCGCGAGGACCGTCGCCAACGCCTCGGCCGACGGCACGTAGACGGACGGGGCCCGCCCGGTCGTGGTCGCGGTGTCACTCATCGGGCCGCCTCCAGCTGGTCGTCCCGCTCGTCGGCCGCGACGGCGGGGTGGTCGGTGAGGGCCAGGAACACCTCGTCCAGGCTCGGCTGGCCGAGGGAGAAGTCGTCGACGACGATGCCGGCGCGGGCCAGCTCCCCGAGCGCCCGAGCCGCCTGCTCGCCGGCCTCGAGGTCGCTGCCCTCCTCACCGACCCGGGCCGTCAACGCGACCGGATCCGCCTCGAGTTGCACCGGCACGCCCAGCGCCACCTGGAGCACCTTCTCCGCCTCCGGCCGCTGGCCCGCATCCCGCAGCCGCACGTGCACGGTGCCGGAGCCGACCGACGACTTCAGCTCGCCCGGGGTGCCCTCGGCGATTACCTTGCCGTGGTCGATCACCGCGATGCGGCCGGCGAGCTGGTCGGCCTCGTCCAGGTACTGCGTGGTCAGCAGCACGGTCGTGCCGTGGGCCACCACCGCCCGGACGATCTCCCACACCTGGTTGCGGCTGCGCGGGTCCAGCCCCGTCGTCGGCTCGTCGAGGAAGAGCAGGTCCGGGGTGTTGAGGATGCTCGCCGCGATGTCGATCCGCCGCCGCATCCCGCCCGAGTACTTCTTCACCTGCCGGCCCGCCGCCTCGGTCAGGCCGAACGCGGCCAGCAGGCTCTCCGCCCGTGCCCGGGCGGCCGGTTTGCCCAGCCCGAGCAGGCGGCCCAGCAGCACCAGGTTCTCCATCCCGGTCAGGTCCTCGTCCAGCGAGGCGTACTGGCCGGTCAGGCTGACCCGGGCGCGTACCGCGTCGGCCGCGGTTACCACGTCGTGGCCGAAGACCCGTGCCCGCCCGCCGTCGGGGCGCAGCAGCGTCGCCAGCACCCGCACCGCCGTGGTCTTGCCGGCCCCGTTCGGGCCGAGCAGCCCGTAGACGGTGCCGGCCGGGACCTGGAGGTCCAGGCCGTCGAGGGCGCGGGTCGCGCCGAACGATCGGACCAGCCCGTCGGCCTCGACGGCCAGACCGGTGTTCCGGTTACTCATGATCACTACCTTCCTTCGATTTCAGGAGACGTACGGGCGCGCCGCCCGGCCCTCCCGTAGCGCCAGCCCCCACCAGCAGAGCTCGTCGAGGAGCACCCGGGCGTCCTGGCGCAGTTGGTCCGTGAGTTGCGGCGTCGGCTCGCCACCGAGCAGGTCGACGCCGACGAAGTCGCGCACCGTCACGGCGTGCAGGGCGGTGAAGACCGTCCGGAGCTGGTCGACCGCGTGCAGGCCGACCGAACGGCAGCCGTACGACACGAAGCCGACCGGCTTGGCCTGCCACTCGTCGTACGCGTAGTCGATCGCCTGTTTCAACGAGGCCGGGAAGCTGTGGTTGTACTCGGGGGTGACCACGACGAAGGCCTCCGCCCGGCTCACCTGCTCCGCGAACGACCGCATGGTGGCGGTGGGCTCGGTGGGATAGCTGGCGGGGAAGTCGTACGTGGCGAGGTCGACTACGGTCACCGCCAGGTCGTCGCGCTGCCGTGCCTGCTCGACGAACCAGCGACCGATCCGGTCGCCCATCCGCCCCTCGCGGGTGCTGCCGATGATCACGGCGAGCTGTAGCGGCGCCATGCTGCCTCCCCGGCTCCCTCGGTCCTCACCTCCTCAGGCGCGAGACGCCGGCCGGCAGCCGCCAGATCGGATCTGGCGGAGCCGCCGAGGAGGCCCGGAGTGTCGGTGGCGGCTGCTTGACTGAGCGCCGAAGACAAGGGGGCAGCATGGCCGACGTGCGCATCCAGCCGTGGCGCGAGGACGACCTCGACCTGTTGCGGCAGCTCAACTCGCCGGAGGTGCGCCAGCACACCGGCGGGCCGGAGACCGACGAGAAGGTGGTGGGCCGCAACGCCCGCTACGCGCGGATGAGCGGCACCGGTCCCAGTTGCATGTTCACCATCAGGCTGCCGGACGGGACCAAGGCGGGCAGCGTCGGCTACTGGGAACGGACCTGGCGCGGCGAGAAGGTCTGGGAGTTGGGCTGGGCGGTGCTGCCCGCATTCCAGGGCAGGGGGCTGGCGACCGCGGCGGTGCGCGCGACGCTGGACGCGGCCCGCGCCGAGGGGAGCCGGCGGTGGGCGCACGCCTACCCGTCGGTCGGGAACCCGGCGTCGAACGCGGTCTGCCGCAAGGCCGGCTTCACTCTGCTGGGCGAGACCGAATTCGAATACCCGCCGGGGCACCTGATCCGGTCCAACGACTGGCGGATCGACCTGACCGGTCAGCCCGGCGGGTGACGGGTGCGCCCCGGGTGGGGCAATGGCACGGCGCGACGGCTCCGATGCCGCCGCGCCGTGCCGGAGAGGTCAGCGTTCCTGCGGCCGGCGGCGGATGACCGGGGCGAGCCGGACCAGCGCCAGGCCGGCGATGAGCAGGGTCGCTCCGGCGATCACCGACCAGCCGAGGCTGACTCCGGTGACCGGAAGGGTGGCGGTGCAGCCTGCGGCGGCGGCCGCGCATCCACGCGTGTACATCGGATTCCTTTCAGGAGTTGATCCATACGCGGTCGGTCCCGCGCAGGGTCTGGGCCAGCGCCCGCCAGTAGGCGAACGACCGGACCTGCTCGTAGCACCACTCGGGGAGCAGCGCGGCGGCGGTGAGCAGCGCCCACCAGCCCTGCCGGCGGACGGTCAGCACCCGTTCGGCAACGAAGATGCCGGTGATCGGCAGCCAGCGCGGGTCCCAGGGCAGGTAGCCGAGGAGGTACCAGCCGGCCACCAGTGCGAGCAGATAGAGCGGCACCAGCAGCGAGCTGCTGTAGATGCCCAGCTGCCGCAGCCAGTTCCCGGCGTTCCACCAGTGGAAGCCGTACAGCCGCAGCGAGTCGAGCATGCCTCGTTGCCAGCGGACCCGCTGGGTGATCAGCGCCTGCACGGTGGGCATCGAGTCGGTGATCGCGTCGAAGCCGGGTGCCACCCGGGGTCGATAGCCGAGCGAGCGGACCGCGAAGGTCATCTCGATGTCTTCGGTGGCGGGATCGCGATGGTAGAACTCGCCCCGGTAGCCGGGCAGTTCACCGGTGGCCCGGGCGGCGAGGATCTGCCGGACGACCGGCACCCGGAACAGGGTGGCCACCCCGGACAGGACGACCGCCTTGCCGCCCTTGCGCCACACCCAGCGGGAGAACCGGGCGTACTCGTTGCCCTGCAGGATGTCCAGCAGCCGCGGCTGGCGGTCGAGTCGGTAGTCGGCGCAGACCGCGCCGACGCCGCGCCGCTGCAGCGCGCGGACGGCCGCGGCGACCGCGCCCGGGGCGAGGATGCTGTCCGCGTCGGTGACCAGCAACATGTCCCGGTCGTGCAGGTACGGCAGGAGCAGGTTGATCGACCAGTTCAGCGCGCCGGCCTTCTTGTGCGGGTTCGGGCCCGGCATGTCCCACACCTCGGCCCCGGCGGCGCGGGCGATGGCGGCGGTGTCGTCGGAGCAGTTGTTCGGCACCACGATGAGCCGGTCCACCGGCCGGGTCTGCGCGAGCAGCGCCCGAACGGTCGCCGCGATCGTGCCCGCCTCGTTGTACGCGGGCACCACCACCACGACACGGGTACGCCGGTAGGTGCTCATGTCCGCAGTGGGTTCCGTTCCTGTCGCCGGCCGTGATCGTGGCCCACGCAAGTATGGAGCGCCCTGACCTGCGAATCACCGGGCCACCTGAACCGTTTTCGCTGCCTGATGATCCTGTCAGCGAGCCGGGGCGGGCCGGTCCCGGTCCGCGAACCGGTCGTGTCCGGCGCACGGACGGCCGCGCCGAGCCACCGATCGGAGGAGGCTCGGCGGGCGCCGCCCGGCCGGTCCTTGGTCCAACCATGGTCCGGCCGGGGTCGTTATGCGATTTCGTGCGGTAGCTGCGGGACCTTCACGTGCTGCCGGGTCGCCGACAGTGGGTGATCGGCCAGTTGCCCTAGCGTGACCGGCGGCACATGGCGCACGGGGGTGTCTCGTCAACTGCCACGCGGGTCCCTCGTCGCGTCTCGACCGGAGAGGGGTCCCTTTTGTCCATCACACGTCGAAGTCTCGCCACCTTGACCGCCGGGGTGCTCATCGCCGCGCTACCGGCCACCGCCGCGCCCGCGGCGCAACAGCAGGACGTCGGGATCCTCCGGCTCACGGTGACCCAGCCCGACGGCGCCCCCGCCCGGGGCAGCGTCGACGTGGTCGCGGCCGACAGCAGCTATCACGGATACGAGCAGCTGGACGAGTCCGGGCAGCTCAGCATCGAGGTACCGGCCAACGACTTCAAGATCTCGATCAGTCCGGCGTACGGCGACCCCGACATGCCGGACAACACCCTGCGGCAATGGGTGCCCGGCAAGACCACCTACGCCCAGGCCGACACGTACCGGGTGACCGCGGGGGGCACCATGGAGGTCGCCGAGCGGCTGCTCCCGCCGAGCCCGATCACCGTCAAGGCGCGGGACGCGGACACCGGTGCGCCGATCACCAGGGTCTGCGTGTTCGTCGACCCCCGTCGCAGCGGCTGCGGCGAACCCGAGATGACGGTGTCGGGGCTGGTTCCCGGCCCGCAGACGCTGCGGGTGTACACCGAGGACGGGAACTACCTGGCGACCGACGCTTCGGTGACGGTGGTCGAGGGCGGTGCCACCGCCGTGGTCGACCTGACCCCCGCCGCCCATCTGGAGACGACGGTGGTCGACGCCACCACCGGCGCGCCGGTCGCGGGAGCGTGTGCCACCGTCGCGCCGGCCGGCACGGGGGAGCTGCCGGGCATCGGCCCCCTGTCGTGTGCTGACGAGACGGGACGCCTCCGGCTCGATCTCATCGAGGCCGGCTCCTGGAACCTCTTCGTCCGGCCCGCGGACGGCTCGCCGTACGGGGCGCAGTGGGTGGGCAAGACCGGCGGCACCGGCGAGCCTGCCCGGGCCCGTACGGTGAAACTCGCTGCCGGTCAGACCGTCACCGTCCCGCCGGTCCGCCTCGACCGGGCCGGCATCATCACTGGCACCGTGACCAGCGCCGCCACCGGCGCGGCGGTCACCTCTGGAGTGGTCTCCCTCGCCCAGGCCGAAGGCCTCTCCCACCTGCGCTGGGGGACCTCGCTGGACGGCCAGGGCCGTTACCGGCTGGACTGGCTCGGCCCGTACCAGTGGCCGTTGCTGTTCAACACCGATGACCACGCCCGCCAGTGGTCGGGCGGAGTCCCGGTCCGGGGCCAGGCGAAGCTGGTAGCCGTCCGGGCCGGTGCGACCACCGGCTACAGCCCGGCCCTGAAGGCCGGCACGCTGCTGACCGGACGGGTCACCGCCCCGGAGGGGGGCCTGGTCGTCGCCGACCTCACGTTCCACAGCGCCGACACCGGCGAGGTCGTCGGGGAGGTCTGGGACTACGACGGCGAGTACCAGGCGCGGGTGCTCGGCGGGCAGGACATCACCGTCGCCTGGAGGTGGAGCCCGACCTTCGTCCGCTACGCCGGCTGGTATGACGGCGCCAGCGGCACCGGGAGCGCGAAGCGGGTCGCCGTCCCGCGAACCGGCACGGTGGCCCTCGACATCGGGGTGAGCCGGATCCCGGCGAACTGAATGGGCCCTGGTCGGGCACGCGCGCCGGCGCGTGCCCGACCAGGCGTCACCGGGCCGTGTCCAGTGTGGCCCGCTGCTCCGGCGTCAGCTCCAGGTCGACCGCCGCGAGGCTCTCGTCGAGCTGCGCCACCGAGGACGCCCCGACCAGGGCGATCGCCGGGACGTCCCCGCCCATCAGCCAGGCGAGGACCACCTGGTTGACCGTGGCGCCGGTCTCCGCCGCCACCGCCCGCAGCGCGGCCAGCCGGGCCGGCGTGCTCGGCAGGTCGTACTCGACGCCCAGCCGCTCCGGCTTGGCGTACGCGCCCTTGAGCAGCGGCGAGTACGCGACCAGGGCCAGCTGCGGCTCGGCCCGCAGATAGCTGGCCAGATCCGGGCCGACCCAGCCGACGTCGCCGTCCGGGTCCAGCTCGTTGGGCAGGTCGACCCGGGCGGGCAGGTAGCTGCGGTGGTACTGGAGCACCTCGTACCCGGGCAGACCGGCCGCGGCGGCGATGCTCCGGGCCCGCTCCACCCGCCAGGCCCGATGGTTGCTCGCCCCCAGCAGCCCGACGCTGCCCTCGCCGACCAGCTCCGCGAAGCCCTCCACGGTCTCCCGCAACGGCACCGTCCGGTCCTCGATGTGCGCGTAGAGCAGGTCGAGCCGGTCCACGCCGAGCCGCTCGCGGCTGCGCTCGGCCGACTCGCGGATCACCTTCGCCGACAGCCCTTCTGCGTTGCCCACATAGCTGGTACCCGGGGCGAGGGGCCGCGCGCCGAGCTTGGTGGCGATGAACACCTCGCTGCCGACGCCGCGGCTGCGCCGCCAGCGGCCGAGCAACTCCTCACTCTCCCCGCCCTGGCCCCTGTTCTGCCAGAACGCGTAGTTGTCCGAGGTGTCGATGAAGGTGCCGCCGGCCTCGACGTACCGGTCGAGGATGGCGTACGAGGAGGCCTCGTCGGTGGCGGTGCCGAACAGCATCGCGCCGAGGCTGAGCACGCTGACCTCGAGGCGGGTCGCCGGATCGGTGCCGATCGTGCGGTATCTCATGGATCCCTCCCCGTGGGATGAGCGCGGTCGCCGACCACCCTCTCCCTTCGAGCACACTCGAAGTCAACCCCGCGGTACGGCGGCAGCCGGGTAGGCCCTCACCACGGCAGCACGCCGTAGCCGCCGCCGGCGTCCATCTGGAAGCCCCACAGCAGCCCGCTCGGCCCGTCCGCCGGCAGCGTCGCCAGCTGCACGCTCACCTCCGCGCCCTGCTCCGGCGTGCGGAACCCGGAGTGGTGGTTGAGGTCGGTGGCGCAGTAGCCGGGGTTGGCCGCGTTCACCTTGATCGGGGTGTCCCGCAGCTCCTTGGCGTACATCGCGGTGATCATGTTGAGCGCAGCCTTCGACGAGGGGTACGGCACCGACGTCAGCTCGAACAGGGCGCCCTGCGGGTCGGTCATCACCCCGATCGAGCCGACCTCGCTGGAGACGTTCACGATCCGCGCGGCCGGGGCCTTGTGCAGCAGCGGCAGGAAGGCGTTGGTCACCGCGACCACCCCGAACACGTTCGTCTCGTACACCTCGCGCAGCGTGGCCAGCGTGGTCTCGCTGGGCAGCGCCGACCCGTCGGCGCGGATGATGCCGGCGTTGTTGACCAGCACGTCCAGGTGGCCGTACTCCCGCTCGACCAGTTCGGCCGCGGCGGCGACCGACGCCTCGTCGGTGACGTCCAGCGGCACGAACCGGGCGTCCGCGCCCTCGGCGCGCAGCGCGCGTTCCGCCTCGCGGCCCCGCGCGGCGTCCCGCGCGCCGACCAGCACGGTCCACCCGCGCGCGCCGAACTGCCGGGCGGTGGCCAGCCCGATTCCCTTGTTGGCCCCGGTCACCAGGGCGATCGTCGTCGTCATGGCAGCGAGACTGCCGCCGCGACCCGGCGGCCGGGAGAGGCCCGCCGAGGCTGGTACCGGCGGTACCACCCTGGGCGGCCCGGGTTGCGGCACGCTGGAGGGCGTGACGAGCCTGCGCCGCGACGAGCTGGCCGACTTCCTGCGCACCCGCCGCGCCCGGTTGCGCCCCGCCGAGGTCGGTCTCCCCGAGGGGGTACGCCGCCGCACGCCGGGGCTGCGCCGGCAGGAGGTCGCCCAGCTCGCCGGCATGTCGATCGACTACTACATCCGGATGGAACAGGGCCGGGGCCCACACCCGTCCCGGCAGGTGCTCGCCGCGCTGGCCCGGGCGCTGCTGCTCAGCCGGGACGAGCGGGCGTACCTGTTCCGGATCGCCGGGGAGAGCCCGCCGGAACCGACCGGGCCCAGCCGGGAGGTGCCGCCGGGGCTGCGACACCTGCTGGACACGATGACGGAGACGCCGGCCTACCTGGTCGACGCCGCGTACGGGGTGCTGGCCTGGAACCGGCTGGCTACCTGGTTCGTCGGCGAGCTGTCGGCGGTGCCCGCCGACGAACGCAACATGATCCGCTGGATGTTCGGCCGGGAGGTCCCGCAGTCACACTGGAGCGATCCGGAGACGCTGCGCTTCGCCCGGACCACGCTGGCCGATCTGCGGGCCGCCTACGGCCGCTATCCGACCGACCCGGCGATCGCCGGGCTGGTCACCGAGCTGCTCGGGGTGTCGCCGCGGTTCGCCGCACTGTGGGCCGAGCACGAGGTGGGGGAGCGCCGGCCCACCGTCAAACGGGTGGCCCACCCGGAGCTGGGCCCGTTGGAGTTCGAGTGCCGGGTGCTGCACGTGCCGGAGACCGACCAGCGGCTCATCGTCTACGTCCCCGAGCCGGGCTCACCGACCCAGGCGGCCTTCCGCCGGATCGGCGAGCGCGTCCGCTCCGACGGTGCCGGTCAGCCGGGTACGTAGTCGAAGGTGTCCGGGTTCGGCCCCTGCCGGCCCGCCTCGCCCTGGTCCAGGCAGGTGATCCGGTCCATCGTGGCGCCGTCCAGCTCGAAGTCGAAGATCCGGAAGTTCTCCTCGATCCGCTTCGGGGTGGTCGACTTCGGGAAGACCACGTCGCCGCGCTGGATGTGCCAGCGCAGCACCACCTGGGCCGGGGAGCGGCCCATCTCCTCGGCGATGTCGATGATCGTCGGGTCGTCCAGCACCTTGCCCCGGGCGATCGGGGACCACGCCTCGGTGATGATGTTGTGTGCCTGGCCGTACGCGCGCACCTCCTCGTTGCCGAAGTACGGGTGCGCCTCGATCTGGTTCACCGCCGGCATCACCTCCGCCTCGGCGGCCAGCCGCTCCAGGTGCGACACCTGGAAGTTCGACACGCCGATCGACCGCACCCGGCCGTCGCGCCGGAACTCCTCCAGCGTCTTCCAGGTGGAGACGAAGTCCCCGTCATAGCGGGTGGGGAGCGGCCAGTGGATCAGGAACAGGTCGAGGTAGTCGAACTTCAGCTCCTGCAACGTCGACTCGAACGCCCTGAGGGCGTCGTCCGGGCGGTGGAAACCGTTGTTGAGCTTGCTGGTGACGAAGACCTCGCCGCGATCCAGCCCGGAGGCGCGCACCGCCTGCCCGACCTCCGCCTCGTTGCCGTACATCTCGGCGGTGTCGACGTGCCGGTAGCCGATCTCGAGGGCCTTGACGACGGCCTGCGCGGCCTCCTTCGGCGGGATCTGGAAGACCCCGAAGCCGAGCTGCGGGATCGTGTTGCCGTCGTTGAGTGCGATGTTCGGAACGCCGTTCGCGGCCATGAAAGCTCATCTCCCATCGTCCGGGGTGCGTCGTGCCAGCGCGTTGTCGTACCCCATCCGATCAGTTCCGCACCGCGCCGGCGGGGTGATCCGGGACAACCGGATGCTGGCCCGCCTCGAAGAGCACCGGCCACGGGCGGGCGGCGGGCGCGACCGCCGCCGGCCCCGGCGGTGGTTCGGGGACCGCCAGCACCTCGGCCGCGAGCTGCCCGAACATCGGCGCGGCGGGATGCGGTGCCCGGTCCGGCCAGGCCGCCGAGGTGCGCTTCACCAACGGCGCGCCGCTGATCGGCCGCCAGGCGATGCGTGGCTCCCGCCGGGCCACGGCCTCCGGCTCGACGGCCACCGCCCCGCCGGCCAGCACCAGACCGAACAGGAACTCCGGGTTGCGGGCGTGCCGGACCCGATCCGGCGCGAAACCGTGCTGCCGGCACACCGCCAGGAGATGGTCGTGCCAGCCTGGCGCGGTGGCCCGCGGCGCGGTGATCAGGTCCAGCCCGGCCAGCTCGGCCAAGTCGACCCGCCGGGTCCGGGCCAGCGGCGAGGCCCGCGGCAGCAGCACCCCGACCGGTACGTCGACCGCCGGGCCGAACCGCAGCCCGTTCTCCTGCACCGGGTGGTGCAGCAGGCCGACGTCGAGCCGCCCCTCCGCCAGCATGCGCTGCTGCTCGGCGCTGGTCAGCTCGTGCAGGTCGACATCGAGCCCGGGCGCCCGGGCGGCGAGCCCGTCGAGCAGCGCCCGCAGCGTCACCGCCGGGGTTTCCGGCGGTACGCCCGCCCGCAGCACGCCCAGCGCCCCCCGGCGTACCTGGCCCATGAGGTTACGCAGCCGCTGCTCCCCGGCGAGCAGGTCGTCGGCCTCGCCGAGCAGGAGCTGACCGGCGGTGGTGAGCCGCACCTGCCGCTGCGACCGGTCGAACAGGGCGACCCCCAGCTCCCGCTCGAGGCGCTGGATCGACTGGCTCAGCGGCGGCTGCGCCATCCCCAGCACCTCGGCCGCCCGCCCGAAGTGCAGCTCCCGGGCCACCACCACAAAGTGCCGCAGGTGTCGCAGCAGATCCACCCCCGCACCCTACGCCCGCCCCCGGCCGCCGCTGGTTAGCGTGACGAGGTGGCTGTGGGGGAGCGGATCGCGGAAGTCTTCGGCCGGGCCGGCGTCAGCGGGTGCCTGCACGTGACCGTGGTCGACGATCCGGCGCGGGAGGTCGCCGTCCGGGCGGACGAGCAGGTGGTGATCGCCTCAGTCTTCAAGATCCTGCTGGTGCTGGAGTTCGCCCGGCAGGTCGTCGCCGGGCAGCTCGACCCGGTCGAGCGGGTGCTGGTCCGGGCCGAGGACCGGCTCGGCGGCTGGGGGGTGGCCGGCTGCGCCGACGACGTCGAGGTGTCGCTGCGCGACCTCGCCTACTTCGCCATGTCGGTCAGTGACAACACCGCCGCCGACCTGCTGCTGCGCCGCGTCGGTCCGGACGTGCTGCCGATGCTCGCCGCCGAGCTGGACCTGCCGCGTACCCGGATCGTCGGCGGACCCCGGCAACTGGTCGAGACCATGCTCGCCGACGTGGGCGCCCGCACCGAAGCGGAGTTCGCCCGGATCTTCCCGACCCTGCCGCCGGAGCGGGTCCGGGCGATGCGGGTCTTCGACCCCGCGCACACCACGTCCAGCACCGCCCGGGACATCACCCGGCTGCTCCGCCTGATCTGGCGCGACGAGGCCGGCCCGCCGGCCGCGTGCGCGCTGGTCCGGGAACTGATGGGCCGGCAGCTCTTCTGGACCCGGCTCGCCGCCGGTTTCCCGCCCGGCGTGCGGGTGGCCGGGAAGACCGGCACCCTGCCCGGCCTGCACCTGGAGGCCGGCGTCGCCGAGTATCCCGACGGCGGCCGGTACGCCGTGGCCGTCTTCGCCCGCAGCGAACGGCTGAGCACCCGGAGCATCGACGTGGACCTGGCGATGGGCGAGGCGGCCCGGGTGGCCGTCGAGGCGCTGCGCTGAATTCGGCGCCGCCCCGGCCGCGGCGCAGCCCCGCCGAGGTGCGGTGATATGCGGATACATATCGACCGTGCCGCTCATCGATCTTGGACATGGCGATCGCCCCGGTGCTGAGGTGGGCCTACCGATCAACCACCCGCCACGGGGGAGGACCATGCTCGACAACCACTCGTACGACCGCCGCCGGTTCCTGCGCGACGCCGCGGTCAGCGCCGCCGCCGTCTCCACCGCCGGCCTCGGCGCCGGCGCGCTCGCCGCACCGGCCCAGGCCGCCCCGCCGGCCGCCGCGTCCGCCACCGCCGCCCGCCGCTCCCGCGCGGTCAGCTTCCGCTGGTGGGGTACGTCCGGCTGGCGGATCGACATCGGCGACCGGACGATGCTGGTCGACCCGTACCTGAGCCGCTACGACACCGGCCTGTTCACCGGGAGGTTCAAGCAGGACACCCCGTTGGAGGTGAAGACCGAGGTCATCGACCCGCTGGTGGACCGGGCGGAGAACATCTTCGTCACGCACACCCACTGGGACCACTTCAACGATGTGCCGTACATCGCCGGCCGGACCGGTGCCCGGGTCTTCGGCACGCTGACCGCGTACCACCTGGGGCTGGCGTACGGGCTGCCGTCCGGGAAGCTCGCCCCGGTCAAGGGCGGCGAGGTGCTCGACTTCGGCGACTATACGGTCGAGGTGGTCAGCTCCCTGCACAGCCGCAACGCATCATGGTCGATGGCCTTCCCCGGCGTCCGCCTCAGCCCGCCACCGAAGCCGGAGACCATCGCCGACCTGCCGGAGGGAGACACTCTGGCGTACCAGATCCGGATCGCCGGCGGCCCGGCGGTGTTCTTCATGGGGGCGAGCGATCTCAACGAGCGCAACCTGGCCGGGTTGGCCCCCGACGTGGCGATGGTGGCCTCCGCCGCCACCACCTCGACCGCCGACTACGTGCCCCGGTTGATGGCGGCGCTGGACTACCCGAAGGTCGTGGTGCCGGTGCACTGGGACAACTTCGAGACCACGCTGACCAACCCGCCGGCGGTGGCGGAGAGCGACCGCAAGCGCCTCGACGACCTGATCGCCGCGGTGCGCGAGGTGTCGCCGCGCAGCCGCGTGCTGCTGCCCGAGTACCACACCGCGTACCACTTCTGATGAAGGCCGCGGCGGGGCCGGGGAGACCGGCCCCGCTTAGCCGCCGGTCAGGTCGCGTAGAGCCAGCACCGACTTCCAGTTGCGGGTGGTCGCCACCAGGCCCAGCTTCTTCTCCAGGTACGCGTTGGTGAACTTCGTCCGCCCGTACCCGCCGTCCGGGAAGTGCAGGTGCAGCTCCCGGCCGATCACCTCGTACTCGAGGTTCTCGCCGGCCGGCGCGGTCAGGTCCTTGACCTTCGCCGCGGTGGGCTTGGCCGACAGGAAGGCCACCAGCACCCGGGTTGGGTCGTCCTGCCTGCCCGCGTACGGGCTGGCCGCCGCCACCGCCGCCAGGTCGGCGCCGCTGCGGACCAGCACCGGCACGGTCAGCCCCAGCTCGTCGGCGATCGCCCGCTCGATCCCCTGCGCCAGCTTCCCGGTGTCGGTCTCCCGGCTGGTGAAGACCGCGTTGCCGCTCTGCAGATAGGTCTTCACGTCCTCGTGCCCGAGGTCGGCGACCAGCCGGCGCAGGTCCGCCATGGCGATCCGGGTGGTGCCGACGTTGACCCCCCTGAGCAGGGCGGCGTAGCGGGTGCTGCCCTCGGCCATCCCGACCTCCTCGCCTCGACATCGCTCCTGCCCAGCGTAGGCCGACTCACTGTGGCCGGCTTGGCTCAGCAGGGGGTGGCGGACGCACTCCGCCCAGCCGCCGCGCCGCGACGGCGCCGCTCAGCGCTGGCGGATGGCGGTGGAGTTGAGCCGGAAGCCGATGGTGCGCTCGACGATCCGCTCGACCAGCTCGCTCTTGCGCAGCCCGACCACCCCGCGCAGGCCCGCCCGGGCGGCCAGTGCCCGCAAGTCCCGGGCCGTCCAGGACGCCAGATACGCCGTACCGTCGTCCCGCCGGGACATGGCGGTGAGCGCGGCGTGGGCCTGCTCCACGTGCTGGCTGCCCACGCCCGGCACGCCGCCCGGCGCTGCCGGGCGTCCGACGGCTGCCGGTGCGCTGCCCGCATCCCCCAGCGTCGGGGCAACGCCGGGTGCGGGCGGCGCGGGGTCGGCGGCGGTGGTCGGGAGCAGCGCGAGCCGGGCGCGTCCCTCGGCCAGGGCGGCCACGTCGGCGGCGGAGAGACCGCCCAGGAACTCGGCCACCCGGGCCAGCACCGCCCGCGTCGGCTCGGTCACGCGTCCGCTCCGGCCGCCGCGGTCGTGACGGGTGCGCCGCTGGTGACGGGTACGGCGGGCTTCGGCGTCGACTCCGGCTGAAGGTGGGCGAGGAACTCGGTGGTGATCTGCCGCAGCTCCTCGCGGACCGGCGCGGTGATCCGGTCCCGCAGCACCACCGGCACCCCGCGTGGCGTGTTCGCGGCGAACAGGGTCACGTTCTCCCGCAGCGCGGTGGGGAACACCGGCACGCCCAGCGCGCGTACCTGGTCCATGTAGCCCTGGTGCGCGGCGATCGGCTGCTGCGCCATCAACTGGATCATCGTGAACACCACCCCGGCGACGCCCGGGGCCACCTTGTGGTGGCGGCGGATCTTCGCGAACCGGCGGGAGTCTGCGTTTTACCGGGGGGCCCGCCCGCGGG
>NZ_VSFA01000105.1 GCF_008119785.1 Micromonospora sp. MP36
ACGAGGTCGAGACTGTCGTCGGCTCCTTGCACCACCAGGGTCGGGAGCCCGAGCGGCACTCGAGCGATCGGGTCGCTCGCCGCGTACCGCCGCCATGCCGTCGCGGGTGTCCCGCCGAGGGCTGTGGAGATCGCACCTTCACCGAGTTGCCGCCGTTCGCCCTCGGCCAGGTCGAGGACGCCGGCCAACGACACCGCGAGCGCGACCGCCGAGACGGTTCGCTCCGGACCGACGGTGACGTCCCGGTTTCCCGCAGCGGAGGCAGCGGCCAGGTCCCCCGCAACCCGCAACGCCAGCTGGCCCCCGGCCGAGTGGCCGAAGACCGCGACGCGCTCCAGGTCCAGCGGTCGGTCATCGGCGACACCGGCGAGCGCCGCGATGCCCGCCGCGACGTCGGTTGTGGTGGCGTCCCAGCCATGTCGGTCCGGGCGCCGGTACTCCAGATTCCACGACGCGTACCCGCTGTCGGCGAGGTCGACGGCGAGGGCGTCCATCAGGTCCGCCGCCCAGACGGACCGCCAAAAACCGCCGTGCAGCAGCACCGCGACCGGAGCCCGATCCTCGCTCGTGCCGGCCGGGAGCCGCAGCTCGCCCCACTGGTCCGGGTGCGGCCCGTAGGCGATGCGGGCGGCCGGCGACCGGAGGCGGTGGACGGCGTGCCGGATCGCCCAGGCCAGGCCCCAGACACCGCGCCCGTGCAGATGGGCGGCACCGGCAACGGGTGACTCGACGGTGAGGTCGTACCACACCACATGTGGGACGGCACCCATGAGGGCACGCACCTCGGGTGTCGGACCGGGCAGCACCACCAGCGGCGAATCTGCTGCCGCAACCAGGGACCGGACGTCGTCGGGTGCGTTGGCGGTCACCAGCCGGCCGGCTACGCCGAGTTCCGCGCACGTGGTGGTGGTGAGTGACTTCAGCACTGCTGTGTCGGCCACCAATCCGGGTCCGACCACGACGACCAGCCGCACCGGCCGCTCCTCTCTCGGGCTACCTGCGCAGCAGGGGCAGGACGGCGGAGCCGAGCAGCTCCACGCCGTGTTCGTCGGTCAGCCCGTGCGGTGTGCCGAACTCGACCCGACGGACCCCGGCGTCGATGAGTGCCTGGGCCTGTGCGGCGACCTGGGCCGGGGTGCCGGAGAAGGCGAACCGGTCGAGCACCTCGTCCGGGATCAGCTGGCCGGCCGCCTCGTGGTCACCCGCATCGACCAGCTTGCCGACCTGCTCCACCAGGTCCCTGGGCAGCACGACGGTCGGGTCGAGTTCCGCCACGACCGCGAGATACATGGCGACCTCGGTGCGGGCCTTGGCCCTGGCCGCTTCGCCGTCGGCGTCAACGACCGTCACGGCGCCGAGCACGATACCGATGTCCTCGACGTTCCGCCCAGCCTTGACCGCGCCGACCCGGACCCGGTCGCGGATGACCGGCACCATGTCGGGATTGGCGCTGCCGCCCACCTTGATCTCGTCGGCGATCCTGCCGGCGAGGGCTGCCCCCTGCGGGCCCCAGGCGCCCACCAGTAGCGGCGGATCCGGCCGCTGCACGGGGTAGCGCAGCGCGGTGCCGGGGGCCAGCGAGAAGACGCGCCCCGCGTAGCCGGCTCGGTCGGCGGACAGCAGGCGGTAGACGACGGCCGCCGCCTCCTCGATCGCGGTCAGCGGCTTCGGTTGGGCCAGTCCCACCGCGCCGAGCCAGGTGCCGCGGGCCAGCCCTAGGTACGCCCGCCCCTGCGACGCGAGGTCGAGAGCGGCGACCTGGCCGGCGATCTCGTACGGGGCCAGGGAGTAGGGATTGAGGCATGCCGCTCCGAGCCGGACCCGGGTGGTCACCTGAGCCATCTCCAGCAGCGGGAAGATCGGCGGCTGGTACATCAGGTCACCGAAGACGGTCAGCACGTCGAAGCCGTACGACTCCGCGGCGCGGGCCAGCCGGGCGTAGGCGCCGGCGGGTTTGTCGCTCTGCAGCCCGAGCCCGATCTCGACGGCCATCAGGTCAACTCCGAGGAGTTCATCCGCCGCCGGCAGGTCCGTTCCACCTTCATGATCAGTCGCTCCTCCGGATCAGGGCAGGCGAAGTGGGAGTCCTGGGCCAGCCAGTCCCCGGCCGCCAGGTCGCGCTGTTTCGCGGCGAGGAACGGCAGTACCGAGGCGAGCGCGTACACGCAGAAGTGCTTGCCCTCGGGTAGCCGTAGGTGGGCGCTGTTGGTCAGCTCGAACCAGTCACCGACCGCCATGGCGCAGACCGACCGCCCCTCGATGCGATCCACAGTCACCTTGAGGTCGTAGATCTCCATGTCGCCGTCCGGCGTCTGCGTCATTGCCCCTCCCCCTCCTCGACCCGCGCGACGATCTTGCCGATGGTCCTTCGGTCGGCCAGCTCGCTCAGCGCCGCCGGCACGTCGTTTAGCGGCACCACCCTGCTGACCCGCGGCCGGATCGCACCGGATCCGTACAGGTCGAACAGGGCCTGATAGGCCGCCCGCACCGCCGTGGCACGCCGCCACGGGTACTGGGAGCCCCAGGAGAGCCCGATCAGGGTGGCGTTCGCCGCGATCAGCCGACCGGGGTCGACCGGCGCTGGTGGACCGCCGGCGGCGCCGACGGTGACGACCGCGCCCTCGAACGCCAGGCAGTCCAGCGACCGGGCGAGCACATCGCCGCCCACCGGGTCGATGATCACGTCGGCACCCCGACCGTCGGTAGCCTCCCGCACGGCCGCAACGAAATCCCCGGTCGTGTAGTCGAACGCCACCGCCGCACCTTCGGCGCGGCAGACGGCCGTCTTGCGGGCACCGCCGGCGGTGGCGATGACCCGTGCGCCCCGGGCGACCGCGAGTTGGGTGACCGCGATGCCGACGCCGCCGGCGCCCGCGTGCACCAGCACCGTCTGGCCGGCGGCGACACCTGCCCGCTCCAGGGCGAACCACGCGGTCTGGTACGTGACCGGCAGGGCCGCCGCGATCGTCAGATCCACCGTGGCCGGGCGGGGCACCACCACCGCGGCGTCGACCGTCACCGCGTCGCCGAGTGCGCCACGCGGCAGCGTCGGGCAGGCGATGACCTCCTGACCGAGCAGGTGTTCGGCGCCGACGCCCGCGGCGACGACCCGGCCAGCCGCCTCCACCCCGGGGGTCATCGGCGGGGTCGGCCGCACCGGGTACTCGCCCCGGCAGAGGGACACGTCGAGGAAGTTCAGGCCGACGGTACGGACGGCGAGCTGCACCTCGCCGGGGCCGGGCGGATCGTCCGGCAGGTCGACGACGGACAGGACCTCCGCCGGCTCACCCGTCCGGTCGGCCACCAGCCGGCGCGTCACGTGGCCTCCACCGGGTCGTGCAGCAGCTCGGCGTGGTGGTGCACGATCAGCCACCGGCCGTCGATCCGGCGCAGCACATCGGTGACTCGGGTGAACTGCGGTGCCTCCTCCGCGTGTGCCTGCGCGACCAGCACGTAGCGGGCGACGCCGACCTCACCCCACACGTCGACGCGTTTGTCCCGCGCGGCGAGCACCGCCAGCCGCGGTCGCTGGCTGGCGGCGTCCCGCTGATCGCGATACGCGTCCAGCTGCTCCCGGGTACGCAGCGGCCCGGGCAGATGGGTCTCCCAGGTGGTCACCTCGGCATGCAGGTGCGCGTCGAACCGCGGTCGGTCCCCCGCGAGGAAGGCCTCGTACATGTCGTCGATCCCGGCGGCGATGGCCGCCGCGCCGGCCTCCACGAACGTCACCGCGCACCTCCCACGGCCCGGTCGTCCCGGGCGACATGGCCGCCCTTCATCACCCACCGCACCTTGCGGAACGCCGAGGTGTCAGCGAGCGGGTCGTCGTCCATCGCGATCAGATCGGCCAGCTTGCCCACCCGTACCGTGCCGAGGTCGCTCTCGGCGCCGAGCCACCGGATGGGCCCGAGGGTGCCCGCGTGGATCGCTCGCGCCGGCCCGATCCGCTCCGCCATGTACTCCAGCTCCCGCACCGAGGCGTTGGTGCCCTCGAATTGCCAGAACGGGGGCATGTCGCTGCCGAGCAGCACCTCCACACCGGCGGCGATCGCCATCGCGAAGCTCTCCAGGTGCCGAGGCCCGGCGCCCAGCGAGCGGCACTGCATCCACTCCGGGACCCCGAGCTCGTCGAAGAACTCCTTGCACCGCGTCACCAGCAGCGTCGGCACCAGCGCCGTGCCCCGCTGGGCCATCCGCGCCGCGACCTGCGGAGTGAGCCGGTAGCCGTGCTCCACACAGTCCAGCCCGAGCTCCACCGCGGTGCCGATCACCTCGGCCGGCCCCGCGTGCGCGGTCACCTTGCGCCCCCAGGCGTGCGCCGTTTCCAGCACCGCGGCCAGTTCGTCGGCGAAGAGCTGCGGGGTGTGGATGCCCTCGTGCTCACCGGCGATGCCACCCGAGATCATCACCTTGATCAGGTCCGCGCCGGCCTTGATCTGGCTGCGTACGCCCCGCCGGAAGCCGACCGGCCCGTCACACTCGATGGTGTCGCTGCTCTCGTGGCCGTGCCCGCCGGTGCAGACCAACGCGCGTCCGGCCGTGTAGATCCGGGGGCCCGGCGTGCGTCCGGCGGCGATGGCGCGCCGCAGCGCGAAGTCGGCGTGGTCCTTCTCGGCGACACACCGCACCGTGGTCACCCCGCAGTGCAGCGTCCGCCTTGCCCCGTCGGCCATGTAGTAGGCGAGGTCGTGCGGGCCCATCCCCTTCACGTTGTCGCCGCCGCTGCCGGGCAGCGACAGGGAGAAGTGGGTGTGCATGTTGACCAGCCCGGGCGTCAGATGGGCGCCGTCGAGGTCCACCTCGGTCAGCGGGCTGGCGGCCCGCGCCTGGGCCGCCACATCGGCGTACGGGCCGACGGCGGCGATCCGGTCGCCGTGGACCCACACCCCTGCGTCGGCGATGGGCGTCATGCCCTCCACGACGCGGGCGTCGAGCACGGTGCAGTTGCCGAGCAGCAGGCTCGACGGCTCGGGCGCAGAGGCGGCGCTCATGCGATCACTCCATACAGCTCGCGGGCGGCCTGCGCGGAGACGTACCCTTCGGCGACGTCCCGGCGTACCGCGTCGGGGTCGCGGGTACGCGGGTCGCCGTGCCCGCCACCACCGGCGGTCAGCAGCGTCACCCGATCACCGCCCCGCACCGACGTACGCCGAGTACTCACCCGCTGCTCACGGTCGGTGCCCGGGAAGACCACCACCTGGTTCGGGTCGGGCCGCAGCCCACCGGCCAGAGCCCACGGCGCGCTCTTCGTCTTCTTGATCACCGACAGGAACTCCCCCGACGTCACGAAACGAATGTCCCGCCGCAGCCCACAACCACCACGGAACCGGCCCGCGCCACCCGAATCCGTACGAATCTCCACCCGCTCGAAGAACATCCCCGTCCTGGCCTCCAGCACCTCGACGGGGGTGTTGCGGGCCTGGGTCTGGCACAGGTGGTTGGCCGGCCCGATGCCGTCGTGGTGGGGTGTGCCGCCCCAGCCGACCGGGTCGTTGTTGCTGACCGCGAACATCTGGCCGGTGTCCGGGTGCAGACCCACCATCATGAACCCCGGCACGTCACCACCGCTGGAGGCCGGCAACCGCTCCGGCATCCCCTGCGCGAGGGCTTGGTAGATCAGTTCCAGGGCGACGGTGCCGGTCCACTGGGTGAACGTCGCCGCGGGGTACCGGGCATGGAACAGCGACCCGGGTTCGGTGCGTACCCGAAGCGGGGCGAAGTGCCCGGCGTTGGTCTGTTGGGTGGGGGTGGTGACTGCCTTGAACGCGACCCGGCAGGTGGCGATGGTCGCCCCGAGCGGCAGGTTGACCGGCCCCGGCACCGCCGGGGACGAGCCGGTGAAGTCGACGGTGAAGGTGCCGCCGGCGACGGTGACGGTGGCCCGCATGCGGATGGGGTCGCCGGTGACGCCGTCGTCGTCGAGCCAGTCCTCGGCGGTCCAGCTGCCCTGCGGCAGTCCGGCCACCGCCTCGTGGGCGGAGTCGGCGGCAGCCGCGATGACACGTTCGACGACCGCGTCCACTACGGCCGGCCCGTACTGCCGGTACACCTCGATCACCCGGCGCTCACCGGTACGCAGCGCGGCGATCTGGGCGTTCAGGTCGCCGAGCACGAGTTCCGGCATGCGCGAGTTGAAGCGGATCAGCTCGTGGATCTCGCGTACCGGCTTGCCCCGGGCGTACACCTTCGTGCCGGGGAAGATGATCCCCTCCTGGTGCATGTCGGTGGAGTCGAGCACGTAGCCGGGGTCCTTGGCGCCCAGGTCCATCCAGTGCGCCCGGATGCACAGGAAGCCGATCAGTTCCTCGCCGCTGGGCAGGAAGACCGGCGCGAACAGCGTCGCGTCGTAGCTGTGCGCGGCGTTCCAGTACGGGTAGTTCAGCAGCACCACGTCGCCGGGGTGCAGATTCTCCCGCCCGACGTACTCGACCCCGCGCTCGATCGAGTAGTCGTTGGCGCCGAGGAATCGGGACAGCCCGGTCGACTCCGCGACCAGCCGCAACTGCCGGTCGTAGATGGAGATGCCGAAGTCGTACACCTCGTAGATGACCGGATTGAAGGCGGTGCGTACCAGCGCGGCGCGCATCTCCTCGGCCGCCGAGGCGAGGTGGCTGCGCACCACCTCGACGGTGGCCCCGTCGACGGTCGGCTCACTCATCGACGTCCACTCCATACAGCTCGCGGGCGGCCTGCGCGGAGACGTACCCTTCGGCGACGTCCCGGCGTACCGCGTCGGGGTCGCGGGTACGCGGGTCGCCGTGCCCGCCACCACCGGCGGTCAGCAGCGTCACCCGATCACCGCCCCGCACCGACGTACGCCGAGTACTCACCCGCTGCTCACGGTCGGTGCCCGGGAAGACCACCACCTGGTTCGGGTCGGGCCGCAGCCCACCGGCCAGAGCCCACGGCGCGCTCTTCGTCTTCTTGATCACCGACAGGAACTCCCCCGACGTCACGAAACGAATGTCCCGCCGCAGCCCACAACCACCACGGAACCGGCCCGCGCCACCCGAATCCGTACGAATCTCCACCCGCTCGAAGAACATCCCCGTCCTGGCCTCCAGCACCTCGATTGGGGTGCCCCGGCCGGTGCTGCCGGAGACGTGGGTGGCGGCGTCCATCCCGTCGTGGTGCGGTGCGCCGCCCCAGCCGACCAGGTCGTTGTTGCTGACCGCGAACATCTGACCGGTGTCCGGGTGCAGACCCACCATCATGAACCCCGGCACGTCACCACCGCTGGAGGCCGGCAACCGCTCCGGCATCCCCTGCGCGAGGGCTTTGAGGATCAGCTCCACGGCGACGATGCCCGTCCAGAGCGTAAAGGTGGGCTGCGGATAGACCGCGTGGAACAAGGTGCCCGGCTCGGCCCGCACCTCCAGCGGCGCGACCGTGCCGGCGTTCGACGGGTCGTCGGGTGAGGTCAGCGACTTGAGGATGACCTTGCAGATCGCCTCGGTCGCACCGAACGGCATGTTGATCGGGCCGCGGGTGGCCGGCGCCGAGCCGGCGAAGTCCACCACGAACCGGCCCTCGGCGACGGTGACGGTGACCCGCATCTTCACCGGGTCGTCGGTGATGCCGTCGTCGTCCAGCCAGTCCTCCGCGGTCCAGGTGCCCCGCGGCAGGGCCGCCAGCGCGGTGCGGGTCCGGGCCTCGCCGTCGGCGATGATGCGGTCGATCGCCGAGTCCACCGTCGCGCGCCCGAACTTCTCGACGATCTCCAGCAACCGACGTTCGCCAGTACGCAGCGCGGCGATCTGCGCGTGTAGGTCACCGAGCACCGCATCGGGCATCCGCGAGTTGAACCGGATCAGCTCGTGGATCTCGTGCACCGGCTCGCCGCGCGAGACGACCTTGGTACCCGGGAAGATCAGGCCTTCCTGGTGCATGTCGGTGGAGTCGAGCACGTAGCCCGGGTCCTTGGCGCCCAGATCCATCCAGTGCGCTCGCACGCAGAGAAAACCGAGCAGGTCGCCGTCGGCGTCGACGTCGGACGGGTCCGGGCGAAAGACCGGCGCGAACAGCGTCGCGTCGTAGGCGTGCGCCGCGTTCCAGTACGGGTAGTTCAGCAGCACCACGTCGCCGCGGTGCAGGTTCTCCCGGCCCACGTACTCCACGCCCTTGCGCAGGGAGTAGTCGTTGGCGCCGAGGAAGAACGTCAGCCCGGTGGCCTCGGCGACCAGCCGCAGGTCGGCGTCGTAGATCGACAGGCCGAAGTCGTGCACCTCGTAGATGACCGGGTTGAACGAGGTACGGATGAGAGTGGCCCGCATCTCCTCCGCCGCCGAGAGCAGGTAGCTGCGGACGACCTCGACCTGGGCGCCGTCCAACGTGGTCATGCGGCTCCCTCCAGGGTCACGAGCAGGTATCCGTGGTCGTCGACGGTGACCCGCTGACCGGTGGGCACCACGGTGGTGGAGGTGCCCTCGTCAACCAGCGCCGGCCCGTCGAACGTGTCGCCCGGCTCCAACGCGGCCCGGTCGTACACCGCGAATGGCACGACCGCGCGCTGCCCGAAGTCGTAGGCGTCGCGGTGGGCCAGCAGCGCCTGCGCCGGGTCACCGTCGCCACGCGGACGGGTGCCGAGCTCCGGCCGGGCGGTCCGGCCGATGCCGCGCACCCGGACGTTGAGGATCTGCAGCGGGTTGCCCATCGTGTGGCCGTACCGGCCGTGATGCAGGGCGTCGAAGGCGGTCCGGACCGCGTCGCGGTCCAGCCCGCCACCGACCGTGACCATCAGGCTGTGCTCCTGGCCCAGGTAGCGCAGCTCGAACTGCCGCTCCAGCACGGCTTGGTCCGCCGGAACGCCCTGCGCCACCAGCGACGCCACCGCTTTGGCCTCGACCGCCTTGAAGACCTGCTCCAGCGCGGCCAGGTCCGCGTCGTCCAGAATGGTCATCACGGTACGGCTGAAGTCGTTGACGATGTCCGCAGACAGCATGCCCCATGCAGAGAACCCGGACGGCGCGAAGGGCACGATCACCTCACCGATGCCCATCTCGCGGGCCAGCAGCGGCGCCAGCAGCGGCCCCGCCCCGCCGAAGGCGAGCAGGGAGAACTGCCGCGGGTCGTGGCCCCGCTCGACGGTGATCTGCCGGACCGCGCCGACCGTCCGGGCCAGCAGCACGTCGAAGACCCCGGCCGCGGCGCCCTCCACGCTCAGGCCGAGCGGCCCGGCCAACTGCTCCTGGATCGCCGCGCGCGCCGCCGCGTCCTGCAGCCCCATCGTGCCGGCGAGGAAACGGTCGGGGTCGACGTAGCCGAGCACGACCGCCGCGTCGGTGACGGTCGGTTCCGTGCCGCCTCGGCCATAGCAGACCGGCCCCGGATCGGCCCCGGCGCTCTGCGGGCCGACCTTGAGCAGACCCCGGTCCAGCCAGGCGATCGACCCGCCGCCGGCGCCGATGGTGCGGATGTCGTACGTGGGGATCAGCAGCGGGAAGTGCTCCAGCTGGGCCTGGTACGCGGCAACCGGGTTGCCGCGCTCGATGACGCAGGCGTCCAGCGAGGTCCCGCCGATGTCGAAGGTGAGCATGTTGTCGCGACCCAACTCGGCCGCCAGGTAGGCGGCGCCCACGATGCCGCCGGCCGGACCCGACAGGACGGTGTGGGTGGGCGAGGTCTTCGCCACCGCGCTGGTCATCGAACCACCGCCGGAGCGCATGATCAGGAACCGGCCGCCGAACCCCCGCTCGGCCAGTCCGGCCTCCAGCTCGTCGACATACCGCTCGAAGATCGGCCGGATGTACGCCTCCAGCACCGTCGTGCTGGTCCGCTCGTACTCGCGGTACTCGCGCACGATGTCGGTCGACAGCGAGAGGCTGACGTCGGGGAACTCCTCCCGGATCAGCCGCGCGGCCTCCCGCTCGTGGCTCGGGTCGAGGAAGGAGTGCAGGAAACAGATGGCGATCGAGGTGACCTGCTGGTCCACGACGAGGGCGCGGGCGGCGGCGCGGACGCTGTCCGGGTCCAGGTCCTCCACCACCCGGCCCCGGTAGTCGAGCCGGCCCCGCACGCCGGCGGTGAAGCGGCGCTGGACCAGGCTCTCCGGCCGCTCGTACTGGAAGTCGTACATGTGGTCGGCGGGCACGTTGCCCCGGCCGATGAGGAAGATGTCCCGAAACCCCTCGTTGGTGATGATGCCGGTGCGACCGCCGCGCCGTTCCAGCACCGCGTTCAGCCCGAGGGTGGTGCCGTGGATGAACAGCTCCACCTCGGACAGATCGGTGCCGAGCGCGGCGATCGCGGCGAGCACGCCATCGGCCGGCCGGGCCGGGGTGGTGGACGCCTTGCGGAAGCGGACCCGGTTCGTGCGGGTGTCGAGTTCCATGGCGTCGACGAACGTGCCACCGATGTCGACGGCCAGCCGGATGGGGCGCCTTGTCATGGGGTGGTGGCCTGCTTTCCGGTCAGGGCGGCAAGCTCCGGCGCCCGCCAGCAGGCGGCTCGGCTTGCGCCATACGGCTGAAGGTGTTGCTGCTGCGTGCGGCAGGTGTCGGTGACGAACGGACACCTGGCGGCGAGCGGGCACCCGGTGGTCGCGTCGGCCTCCTCGAGGTCCTTGACCAGTTCCACCGCGTCGCCGCCGGCCCCGGTGCCGCCGCCCAGGCGGGGTGCGCTGGCCAGCAGCGCCATGGTGTACGGGTGCCGGGGGTGGTCGAAGACCACGTCGACCGGCCCCTCCTCCACGATGCGCCCGAGGTAGAGCACCACGACCCGGTCGGCGAATCCGCGCACCGTGGCGAGGTCGTGGGAGATGAACACCGCGGCGCGGTCCTTGTCGGCGGTCACCTCGCTGATCACCGTGAGGATCTGCGCCTGCACGGTGACGTCGAGGGCCGAGGTCGGCTCGTCGAAGACGATCAGGTCCGGCTCACCGACCAGCGCCCGGGCGATCCCGACCCGCTGCGCCTGACCGCCGGACAGCTCGTGCGGATATCGCTGCAGGATCGAGCGGTCGAGTTCCATCCGGTCCAGTACCGCGGCGACCCGGGCGGCCCGCTCCGCGGCGGAGAGGCCGGCGGCTCGCAGGGGCTCCGCGATCGAGTCCGCGACCGTGCGGCGCGGGCTGAGCGAGCCGATCGGGTCCTGGAACACGAGTTGGGCCCGCGTCCGCGCCTGCCGTAGCGCCCGCCCGCGCAGGTGTGCCCGACCGGGCTGTCTGACCAGGCTGTGCCCGGCGACGGTGACGGCGCCGGATGTGGGCGAGACCAAACCCATGACGAGCTTGGCGAGGGTGCTCTTGCCGCAGCCGCTCTCGCCCACCACGCCGAGGGTTTCGCCGGCCGCAACCCGCAGGCTCACCCCGCGCAACGCGTGATGCCCGCCGGACCCGAACCGGCTGCGGTAGACCACGTGCGCGTCGTCGATCTCCAACACGGTCGACTTCGCCTGCGGGCCCACTGCGGGATCGGCAGCCGGGATCGCCCGGACGGGCTCGGGCTCCGCGCCGATCGGCCCGGCCTGCGGGTGGAAGCAGGCCAGCGACCAGCCATCCGGGCCGCCGGCGAGCGGCTCGGTGGTGGGACGCCGGGCGGCACAGGTGTCGTCGGCGTGCCCGCAACGGGCGACGAACGGGCAATTCTGCGGTGCGCGGGTCAGCAGGGGCATGGCGCCGGCGGTGGCGACGACCGGTCGGCCGCCGACGTCGGGCACCGAGCGCAGCAAGGCGCGGGTGTACGGGTGCGCCGGTTCGCGCAGCACCTGGGCGGCCGGTCCGCTCTCCACCACCGTTCCGGCGTAGAGCACCACCACCCGGTCGCAGACCTCGGCGATGGAGGCCAGGTCGTGGGAGATGAGCAACACGCCCCGGCCGTCGGTGTCCGCGGCGTGCCGGAACTGCCGCAGGATCTCCCGGGTCAGCGTCACGTCGAGGCCGGTGGTCGGCTCGTCGGCGATCAGCAGGCCGGGGGCGCAGCCGGTGGCCAGCGAGATCATCACCCGCTGGGCCATACCGCCGGACAGCTCGTGGGGGTAGGCGTCGAGCCGCCGCTGCGGGCTGCGGATGCCGACCGCCTCGAACAGTTCCCGGGCCGCTTCGCGGGCCCGATCAACGGGCATGTTCTGATGGGTGACGAGCCGGTCGACGAGCTGCCGGCCGACGGTGCGGGTCGGGCTGAGCGCCCCGCGCGGGTTCTGGAAACAGATCGCCACGCCCCGGCCGCGGTGGGCGGCAAGCGCGACCTCGTCCATTCCCAGCACGTCCGCGTCGTCGAAGACGACTCGCCCGGTGGCGTGTGAACCGTCGGGAAGCAGACCGACGATGGCGCGGGCCACCATGCTCTTGCCACCGCCGCTCTCCCCCACCAGGCCGACGACCTCGCCGGGGCGTACGGCGAAGGTGATGTCGTTGAGCGCGGCCACCTGGCGGCCGGGCCGGCGGATCACGACGGAGAGGTTCTCGATCGACAGCATGGTCACCGCCGCTTCGCGTCAGCGCGTTCCTGCAGGCCTTCGCCGAGCAGGCTGAACCCCAGGACGCAGACGAGCAGGGCCAGGCCGGGCGGGACGGAGGTCCACCACCGACCGCCGACCACGTCCGCGGCACCCAGGCTGATCATGGCGCCCCACTCGGCGGCGGGAATGCTCACGCCCAGACCGAGGAAGGAGAGCCCGGCCAGGGTGAGCATCGCCCAGCCGCAGTTGAGCGGGGCGATCACCCGCACCGGGGTGAGGCTGTTGGGCAGCAGGTGACGCCACAGGATGCCGGCCGTCGACGCCCCTGAGGTCACGGCGGCGTCCACGAAGGGCAGCTCGCGCAGCGTACGCACCTCGGCGCGGACCAGTCGGGCGTAGGCCGGAGCGTTCACGGCTGCGATGGTGAGGACCAGGTTGAGCGTGCCGTTGCCGAGCAGGGCGGCCACCGCCAACGCGAGGATGAAGGTGGGAAACGCCTGGAAGATGTCGACGACGCGCATGAGCACGTCGTCGAGCCAGCCACCGCGGTAGCCGGCGACCAGACCGAGCAGCGTGCCGGCCACCACCGCGAGCGCGACGGCGGCCACCGCGATGCCCAGGTCCAGCCGGGCGGCGTACAGCACGCGGCTCCAGATGTCCATGCCGTTGCCGTCGGTGCCGAGCAAGTGGCCGCCGCCTGGCGCGGCCAGCGTGCTGGCCGGGTCGATCACGGTCTCGCCCCAGGAGCTGAGCAGCGGGGCGAACACCGCGGCCACCACGACCACGGTCAGGATGGCAGCGCCGGTGGTGATCAGGACGCGGGCGAAACGGCCGTCGCGGGTGCCGCCGGCGTCGGCCGCCACGCCCTGGTCCGTGGCACCGGCCGGGCCCGCCGTGCGTAGGTCGGCCATCAGATCCTCACTCTCGGGTCGAGAATCGCGTGCACCACGTCGGCGACGAGGAACACCACCACGTAGCACAGCGCGATCATCAGCACGGAGGCCTGCACCACCGGATAGTCGCGGTAGAGCAGACCGCGCAGCGCCCACTGGCCGAAGCCCTGCCAGGAGTAGACGTACTCGACGAGCACCGTGGAACCGATGGCGGTGCCGAAGACCAGCGCGGCCAGCGACGGCAGCCGGACCAGGGTCGCTCGCAGCAGGTAGCCGTAGAGCAGGGTCCGCCGTGGTAGGCCGTGCGCCTCGGCCGCGGCGTACGGCTCCGAGCGCAGCACCTCCAGTGCGGAGGCGCGCACGCTGCGCAGCAACGGCGCGACCACCCCGACGACCAGGGTCAACACCGGCAGCACCAGGTACGCCGCGGCGGAGGCGATCGCCGGTCCGTTCCCGGTGAGCACGGCGTCGATCAGGTCGGCGCCGGTCAGCGGGGTCAGGTTGGTGTCCGGATCGACCCGCCCGCTCGGTGCCGGAAACCAGCCCAGCACGCTGTAGCCGACCAGCACGAGCACCAGTCCGAGCCAGAAGTCGGGGACGGAGTTGCCGATCAGGGCGAGCACCCGGATGCCGTGGTCGCCGGGCCGGTTGGCGCGCCGGGCCGACCAGACACCGAGCACGGTGGCGGCCACCAGCGCGATGGTCACCGCGATGACGACCAGCTCCAGCGTGGGTCCCACCCGCAGGGCCATTTCCGCGCCGACCGAGCCGCCGCTCTGGATGGAGGTGCCGAAGTCTCCCGTGACCAGTCCTCGGAGGTAGTCGAGGAACTGCCGCCACAACGGCTGGTCCAGTCCGAACCGTGCGCGGGCCGCGGCGGCGTCCGCCTCGGTGGCGTTCTGCCCGAGGATGGTCCGCACCGGGTCGCCGGGCAGTACCCGAACCAGGAGGAAGGTCAGGACGACCACCCCGAGCAGCACCGGGATGAGCTGGAGCAGTCGTCTGACGACAAACCGGAGGATGCGCATTCGGATGCCCGGCGGTGCCTAGGCCGACGCGGTCAGGTAGCGCAGGCGGGCGAGGCCGTCCATGGGCTGTACCCAGCCGGCGACGGTGTCCCGTACCGGCAGGTTGAAGTTGGGTTGGCAGATGACCACCCAGGGCACGTCCGCGGCGAGAATCTGCTGGACCTGCTTCCACAACTGGTTGCGCGCCGATTCGTCCACGGTGGTGTGCGACTGCTCGTAGATCTTCTCGATCTCGGGATTGCTGTAGTTGGAGTAGTTGAGGTTCGCGCCGTTGACGAAGCTCGTGGCGAGCATGTACTCCACGTCGTTCACCCAGAGCTGGCCGGAGGTGAGCTGCACCGGGATGTTCTTCTTGGTCCGCCGCTCGCCGAGGGTGGCCGGGTCCAGCGGGGTCAGCTTGAGGTTGATGCCGACCTTCGCCGCCTCGCTCTGCACCTGGACGGCGATCTTCTGCTGTTCGTCGTTGTCGGCCTCGAAGACCAGTTCCGAGTCGATCGTGTTCTTGCCGGCCGCAGCCATGGCAGCCTTAGCCTGGTCGAGGTTGTGCGTGAACGGGTAGCCGCTCGCGTCGTACCCGGGCATGTCCAGCGGCACGGGGCTCTTGGCGGGGCGGGCGTCCCCGCCGTAGACGTTGCTGATGATCTGCTCGTACGGGACCGCGTACGCGAGGGCCTTGCGGACGTTCACGTCGTTGAACGGTGCCGCGGTGACGGACATCTGGATCGCCACCTGGCGGTTGCTGGCCGCCGAGATGACCTTGATTCCCGGGGCCTTCTTGAGGTCCTGGATGTCGCGCTGGCTGATGCCGAGGGCGATGTCGATGTCACCGGCCTGCAGTTGCAGCCGCTGGTTCGCGGCGGCGGGTACCACGGAGATGCGGATGGTGGGCGTCTTGGCCGGGTCGGGGCCCGGGTAGCCGGTGTTCGCCGACAGTTCGATCTCCTGGCCCTGGGTGGCTTTCGTGACGTTGAAGTAGCCGCCGGTGGGCGCGTTCTTGGCGAACCACTCCTTGGCCCAGGGGTCGCTGGCGGTGGTGTGCTTCTTGGCCTCCGTCGAGTCGAAGACGTACAGCGAGATCGCCTGGATCTGCCGGGTGAGCGCGCTGGGGAATGCCTGGTGGAACTCCACCGTGTAGTCGTCGACGACCTTGACCTGGTCCGGGCTGGTCAGCCCGATGGTGCGGTAGATGCCGGCCACGTTCGCCTGAGCGGCGAAGGCACGGTCCTTGGACCACTTCACGTCTGCGGCGGGCATCTCGTTGCCGCTGGCGAACTTGACCCCACGGCGCAGCTTGAGCGTCCACACCTTCTTCGCGGCGTCCGGCTCGAACGACTCGGCGAACGCCGGGCCGATGTTCTGGGTGTCGAGGATCTGGCTGTCTCCCGCGTTGGTGACGCCATAGTCGATCATGTACGGGAAGACGTTCTTGTAGAGCATCAGCGCGGTCAGGTCGAAGCCGACGAAGTCCTGGTCCCAGCTCGACAGGTAGCTCGAGACCGCGATGCGCAACGTCTTGGCGGTGGGGCCGCCCGACGCACCGCTCTTGGGCTTCGACCCGCTGTTCGCCGCGCAGGCCCCCGTCGCGAGCAGGAGCGCGACACTGCCGCCCAACTGCAGGACCCCGCGGCGAGAGAGGGCGGGCGAGGAGGTGCTGTCCGCGCGATCTGAACGAGCCATGAGTAGTCCTCCTAGAACCACGAGGCAGATGGTCCGCGCAGCGGACCCACTCGTGTTCTACCGGATTAAGTGGCAGTGAACAAGAGTCTGAACGGTGTTCACTGAACAACCCTCGCAACGAACGGCGCAGGCCTCCCGAACAGCCAATGACCTGCGAGGCAGAGGTTCACATGAGTTGACAGGCTTGCTACAACCACTGTTCAGGCTGTCGAAACGCCGGCGCCGGACGACCTTGGACAGGTGCGATGACCATGTCGGTGCGCATGTGGTCGGCGAGCGCCCAGCCCGCGAGGCTGCCGTGACGGCCGACCGCCAGTAGTAGTAGCTCGAGCGGGACGGCTCCCCGTGTTCCCGACCGCCGGCGTCTGCGGTGGGCCGTCGTCCGTATCCGGGATTTACAGATTCGCCCCTTGACCGTCACGCAAACCGCCCGGTCGCCGCCGTCCGGATGGTCCGCACTGGTGACCGGGCCAGGCAGCTAGGCTCAGATTTTGGCGGCAGGCGGGGGTCCCGTCATGGGATGCGGTTTGTGAGGTTGGATTCAGGGTGTCGCCGTTCCTGGGGGTAGCCTCGTGAATCCATATGATCAGCTTGCTGGCCTTGACCTGCCGACGTTGCAGGTGTTGGAGGCGGCTTTGGCGCTGGGTGGCCTCGTCGCCGAGGCTGAGGTGTCGGCGTTGGTCGGCGCCGACGCAATGCCGTACCTGCAGCGTGCCGCCGATGCGGGGCTTGTCGCGCGGCTGCGGGGCCGGCTCGCGGTGAACGGCATCCTGCGAGAGGTCTTCGTCCGTCCGCTGGGTGTCGGCCCGTCGGCTGGGCAACTCGCCACGGTGTTGAACGTCGAGGATCTGAAGGTTGTTGCGAGCAACCTGGGGCTGCCTACGAAGGGCCGCAAGGCGGACCTGCTGGAAGCGATGGCGGAGTTCTTTCTCGACACGGACAGCGTGCACGATCTCCTCAAGCGGATGCCCGCCGCGACGCGGGCGGTGTTGGAGGAGGCTGATCGCGGCGGTGGACTGATCCGTCACTACGGCGGCAGCGGCATCGCGCACCGCATTCGGTATCCGAACCACTACCGTCAGGTGCATCCGCTGGACTGGGCCGAGGAGCACGGGCTGGTCTACCGCGTGACCTGGGAGGACTATCAGCTGGCGGGTCAGGTCGCGATCGCTTTACGAGGAGCCGACTACCGGGCTCCGTTCCAGCCGCAGGAACCGCCGGTTGCCTGGCACACACCCGATCCCGCGACAGTGCGCCGCGACGCCCAGGCGCAGGGCATCGCCGTAGTCGGGCTGTTGTCGGCGCTGCTGGACGGGGCTGGACGTGAGCCGCTGACAACGGTCAAGGCCGGCGGTGTCGGCGTGCGCGAGCTGACTCGGACGGCGAGGACGCTTGGTGTGACGGTTTCGACCGTGCGGCTGCTGCTCGCGGTCGCCGTGAAGGCCGGGCTGGCCGCACTCGACGAACGCGTGATCCCGACGGGCGCGTACGATCGCTGGCTCCGGCTCGGTCTGGACCGGCGGCTGGCGGTGATCCTGAAGGCGTGGCGCGAGTTGGACTATCTGCCGTCGACGCAGACCGGGCCGTGGGTGCCGGACCACGACGAAGCCTGGTCTGCGCACGCCCGAATTGCCGTGCTGCGGGCGTTAGGTGACAGGGCAGCGCCGGACCTCGATCAGGCGGCGCAATGGATGTGGTGGGGGCAGCCGCTGGCCTTCGGCGACGCCACGGCGGCGCGCGGTCTGCTGGAGGAGGCCACAACCTTGGGGGTTCTCGGCGCGGGCGCGATCAGCCCCGCCGGGCAGGCGCTGCTGGCCGGCAAGGACATCGTCAAGGCTGTCGGCGACCTGGGTGATCTCGCCCGAACCGCCCGGCTGCAGGCCGACCTGACCGTGGTCGTAACAGGAACACCAGGTCCGGAACTGGCGGAGCTGCTCGACGCGGCCGCCGTCGTAGAGTCCCGCGGCACGGCCACGACCTGGCGGTTCAGCCCAGCATCCGTACGCGGCGCGTACGACGCAGGCTGGACCGAGCACAGCCTGACGAAAGCCCTAACGAAGATCGCCGACGGCGGACTGCCGCAACCGCTGGTCTACCTGCTGGCCGACGTCGCCCGCCAGCACGGGTCAGTACGGGTCGCGCCCGTGGCCAGCACCCTGGTCAGCGACGACACCGCGCTGCTGGCTCAGATCTGCGCCGACAAACGGCTGGGCAAGCTCAACCTGCGTCTGCTCGCCCCGACCGTGTTGGCCAGCCAAGCCACCACGGCTGACACGATGGCCGCCCTGCGCAAGGCCGGCTACGCGCCACGCCAGCAAGACGCCGACGGCCGCGACGTCATCGAACGAACCCGCCGCCACCGCGCCTGACGGGCTGGAGAGCAAGATGCTGATCGTACGCGCAACCAAGAAACTCCTCGACCACACCAACCCGCCTCGGGCTGTTGACGGAGACCAAGACACCACGCTGCTCGGCCCGTGGTACGCCACCGCGCTGTAGTGGCGGCCCCGGCTGGCACTGCTGGTGAACGAACGCACCCTATTGCCGGTCCTGCTGCCGCTGGCACCGGCACGCTCCCTGCCCGCCCGCATCCCCGACGAGATCGCGGCGGTGCTCGACGCCCACCAGATGCCCAAGGCCGTCATCGCCGACGAGCTACTGAACATGCGCGAATGCCGCTTCGCCACGACCGCCAACCGCAGCGTCGTCGGGGTCATGAACGAGTTCACCAAGCTCGCCGAGATCTACGCCGATCCAGCCCGCCCCAACCTCGTCGCACTGTCGCTGCGGCTGGCCACGACGCCCTGCACCCCCCTGCACCAAAGAAGCGTGAGCCCCGATCGCGAACTGGCAGCACTGGTACGCTCCATCGCCTCCTGATCAAGGCTGAGGCAGGTCACCGGCAAAATCCATCCCGGTTCGACGCTGTCGGCGTAGCGGTGAACATGAGAAGACGGAAGCCGTAGGCGGGCCGGCATGCACGAGCACGGCCGGGCCCGCCGCGGAGCTGTGGTGCGCCGGGTCGGGCCAGCCGCGGGGCCCGGGGCGTGGTCAATTTCGCGGCGCCGCCGGTTGGGCAGGCTGGAGATCAGCTATCGCCGCTGAGCGGTTGACTGCTGATCAGGGAGGAGTCTGCTCCAGACGTATACCCACGGCGGGCCGCCGCCGGCGATCGACTCCAGCGCGTACACGCCGTTCATATCCGCGTCGAGCAGTTCGCCGCCGTACTCGATCCATAACCAGGTCTGATCGATCGTTGCAGGGGGCATGCCGTCCTCGTCGACCGGCACCAGGACGGAGCGGCCGTCCACCGGCCCTCCGACGCACGGTACGTCGATCTTCGCCCACATGTTTTGATCATCGGCCGAGACCTGGCGGCACCGGGCGTGTTCCGCCAATTGGGCGTGTACCCATACCCATTGCCGGCCGTCGTCGCGCACGAGAACGCCCGTGTCGCAAAATCGGCCTGCGTGACACTTCCCCCCATCCCGGCGGCAGGGGATCAATAGCTGCCGAGGCTGACCTCGTGCATCGTCCCGTCTGGCCCATCCGGAACATCCGTGGTGGGCCCATGGCCCGTAGTCGAAAGATCCTGCGGCCGATGTCGAACGGGCGCCGCCAGGTTCGACCTCTGGGTGGAGCCAAGCCGGCCGGGTCATCGGCGGGCCGATGAAGACCAAGGGAGTGGATCGATGACGAAGGTTACGACCGGGGCGACCATGTCGCTGGACGGCTACATCGCCGACGCGTCGCACGGCGGGTTCGAATACCTCTTCCAGTGGTACAACAACGGCGACGTCGAGACGCCGACGGCCACGCCCGGCATGACGCTGCGCACCTCGGCGGCGAGCGCGAAACACCTGCGCGACCTGAACGAGCGGACGGGTGCCCTGGTGGTCGGCCGGCGGCTGTTCGACATGACCCACGGCTGGGGCGGCCGGCACCCCATGGACGTGCCCGTGGTCGTCGTCACGCACACCGTCCCCGACGGCTGGGAGCGGGAGAGCGACTCGTTCGTGTTCGTCACCGACGGCATCGAGCACGCGATCGACACCGCCAAGGCCATCGCCGGCGACAAGCAGGTCGGCGTCAACGGCGGCACCATCGCCGCCCAGGTCCTCGAAGCCGGCCTCCTCGACGAGGTCCACGTCGACCTCGTCCCCGTCCTGCTCGGCGACGGCATCCCCCTGTTCGCCAGCCTGAAAATCACCCCCGTCCAGCTTGACGGGCCCACGAGCGTCGTCGAGGGCAACGGCGTCACCCACCTCGCCTACCGCGTACGCAAGGCAGGCTGACATTCGCCGGTCCGGCAATCCCCCGCGCAACCCTCAATCCCCTCCACCCGTCCGGCTGGCAGCGCTACAAGGCCGCCCGCTCCCCACCGCAACCGTCGGCACCGCCTGCCGCCCAATGGAGACGAAGCGCCCCCACCAGGGCAGGTGGGGGCGCTCGCGTTTTCGGCTGGGGCAGGGCTGGCTATCGAGCCAGGACGACCACGAGCGTGGCGAAGCATCCGATCATCACAGTGGTGCCGCCCAATGCGGCATACGGCAACCAGTCGCGTCGCCGCTCGGGCACAGGCGGCATGGGGTGCGTGGGCCGGCTCCAGCCGGCAGGTGACGGCCGGCTGGCGTTGACCGGCCAGCGGGGCGGCGGTATGCGGGTGGTCGATTCGACGATCACGGGGCCTCCGGCAGCGTCAGGGTCGCTGTTACGGGTCAAAGATGGGGAGGCCAGGCGGGACCATGGGAGGTGTGGGGCCGGTCGTCCCGCCCGGCGAGGGGCATGACCATGGATGGCGGCCAACCCATGTGGATCAGCGATGCCCTGTCCCCCGCCGTTACAACTACCGGAGGATCCCGAACTAGGGGCAGGGTGACCAGGCACGTCCGACGCATCACGCCGCCGGCAAAGCCACACGTCTCCTCCCGCCACCCCCGGGGCTTGAACCCTGAACCCCTCCGGCGTGCTGCTGGTCAACTCAAATCGGGTGGATTGGCCGCCTCACCTCGGCGAACTCTTCCGCTGCCTTACAGCGATTGACAGCCCTTGTCGGCGTCAGTTGTGCCCGCGTTGTGCCCGATGATCTTGCCCGGCACTGGGTACTTGCGGCCCAGATCGCCACCGGGCACGCTGTCGGCCATGAATCACGAGGACCGGTTGCAGCGGATGATTGAGGAGCTCCGCAGCCGCGTCACGGCGCACCAGCTGCCAGCCCTCAGGGGGTAGTGGGCTTCCCCCTGAGATTGGGGACGATCAAAGGTAACGGGCAGGGGGTAGTGCCTCGCGGGCGCCGACCGCATGCCTCCCGTCCGGTGTCGCGGTGACCAGGAGAGGGCCGCCGGTGATGCGGTGCGGAGACGGTGACCGGCAGGCCGGCGCAGAGGCCCGCGCCGGCCGGCTCGCTTGTCGGTGCTGTGCCCGGCCGCTCGCGGCCGGGCACAGTCGGCCCGCGACGCGTCAGTCGACGACGGGTGGTGCCGTCTTCGCTGCGGCCGCCAGCGCCGCCGCCGCGCTGGCGTACGGGTTGTAGGTGTACGTCCGAGACAGGCTGCCCGGGATCGTGAAGTACTCGACGGACAGCTTCGCCGGATCGGTGGCGATCTCGCCCCGGGCGGGCAGGTCATCGCCGTCGTCCCAGCCCCACGGCGCGTTGGCCGAGTTGATCGAGCAGTCGAGCGTACCCGCGCCACAGTCGCCGGAGTCGTCGCCGGCGAAGGTACCGAGGTTCGCGAACAGGCTGGTGTTGGCCCGCTGCGCCCACAGGCCGTCACTGGCGAGGATGTCGATGAGCTTGTATCGCACGTCGCGGTCGTTGCCGCTGCTGGGCGTCTCCGCCACGGTCGACGGGTAGTACACGATCCCGTCGCCCACGATGTCGTACTGCGGGTACGCCTTCAGGCCGTGGCCCTTCGCCTCCTGTGCGGTCACCGGGTGCCGGAACGCGTCGTGCGGCGACGCCTGGAGTTGCAGGGTGCCGTCGACGTTTTCCCGGCCACCCGTCCAGGTGCTCCCGGCCGGGGTGTACGAGAAGAAGTTCGTGTGCGCCACGGTCACCGCGGAGCGCAGCACCCCGTACGTGGATCCATCCCGCTGGATCGCGAGCAGCACGCCCTCGCCGTCGTTCTCGTGTTCGGTGTCGAAGAAGTTGTCCGTCCAGTCCCGAGGGTGGAAGAACAGGTACGTGAGGTACCAGTGCGTGCTCGTCTCCAGCACCGAGTAGTAGGCGTGCGCGGCGAACGAGACGCCCGTCTGGCCGGCGCGGTCCCAGTTGTTGCGCCCGTTGAGGTCGCCGTCGAAGTCAATCTTGGTGATGTAGTCGGACCTGCCACCGAGCGCGTGGCTGCCGGTGACGTCGATGTCCTGGTAGTGGATCGGCGCCCAGCGCAGCGCCAGCTGCGCCCTGGTGACCGCCGCGCTCGCCGGTACGGGCACCGCGAACCCCACCGTCACGAGCGCCGCAGCCGCTACGGCTGCCGCCAGGCATCTCCCAGCGATTCTGCTTCTGTTGAGCATGAGTGCTCCCAGGTCCCGGGACATAGATAGATGTCGACTAATCTATCTTGTCCGCGGCCTCCGGCGGGCGACCACTGCGCGGTACGAATTTGCGCCCACTCGGGTCAGAATGTGGCGATCGGGTTGACCGGGCTGCCGGACGTACCGGCAAAGCGGACCGGCGCGACTGCGAGGTGGAAGTCCCACTGGCCGAGCTCGGCAGCCGTCGCCGCGCACGCCTCCAGGTCGCAGTTGTCGAGCAGCCACAGACCCATCGCGACGAGGCTCACGGCGTGAACCGGCATCAACACGCCTTCGTAC
>NZ_VSFA01000106.1 GCF_008119785.1 Micromonospora sp. MP36
GCCGGGCCGACGTCCTGTTCGCCATGCTCCGCGACGGAACCTTCTACGAACCGCGAACAGCGATGGTCACCTGACCGGCGGCCCCGCCATCACAACAACGCGATCCGCGCCGACGTCGAAGCCGAGCACCGGATGGCTCCCATCGCCGCCCTCGGAATCCATCAGCACGGCCTTGCCCAGGCACCTTCCGATCGCCATCAGGAAACCGCAGAAAACATCGAGCCGCTCCTGCCCCTGGAGCTCCCGCAGATCGACATCGAAGTCGATCTCATTCGCCGCGCAGAACCGGAAGATCGCCAGGACATCCGCCGACGGCCAGACCCGCAGTTCCGGGCACTCGGCGCCAGCCGGGCGGGACAACACGGCCGCCGCCGCGGGCAGCGGCAGCACCGCCGCGCCCTCGGAGTACTGGAACGTCCAACCCTGAGCGGCGACGAGATCGAGGACCGACTGCCAGTCCTCCACCGAGGCGCCAGGCACCCAGACGTCCGGCAACGACCCCATCACCCCAGGATCGAAGAACCACCTGACGTCATCCCACAGTAGATCAGGCACCACGCCATCCTGCCCTCCCCACAACCCCGACGCCGACCCGATTCCTTGACGAAACCCATAGGGGCACCCCCCGCCGGATCCGTCGAGATGAGTGCGCCCTTTGAACGTGGCAAGGTTCATGACACAAGTAAGACGACAAATATTTGAGATATCTGTCTACTTTTCGTCAAGTAGATCAAATCTGAGTCCGAGTATGATCTCGGCGAGATCGACGCCTTCCTTTTCGCTGTACGATGCCAAGTCGCTGATCATGAACCCATAGTCACGGGCGCCACGCGTCGCGACGACAGGCTCTGTTCCTAGGTATTCGTCAATCTCCAAACGAGCGAACTTCCTCTTCTCAAGCTCGGCACAGAGGGAGCGCACATCTTTGGGATCGAGGCGCATCGCACGCTCAAGTTCGCCTACAGCCAGCTCGTGCGTTCGCGACCATTCGTCATACTCGCCCCGCTTCATGACGGTGACTAGGACTTGGCGCGCCGACCTAGTCAGGGGGCGAAGTCGGGCCTCAGTGGACGCGATCTCAGCAGATATTTGCTCGAAATCTTCTTCGTCATAGTCCCACGCCTTGCGAAATCGCTCGTACCTGCCTGTGCTGATGACCCGCTGGTCTTCCGTCCAGTCTCGGACCGAATCCAAAATGGCCAACGCAGGATTTGCGAATATTGCTTCGTGGTGCGCCTTGACTCTCTGCAATTCCCTGACAGTCCATACGTGCGACTGCTGGTCTATCTCTTCATGATGATTGGCACAAACTAGGATCAAATTGCTTTCGAGTCGACGCTCCTCATTCGACATGTTCGCATTGAAACGAGGACCTCCGGGACTTGCCGCCTCTATGTGAGCAATTTTTCCAATGAAGGTTCCCTGTACGTCGAGTAGGAGATTTTGACAACTCGGGAGAGCGCAGAGGTTTCCGGATTTGAGATACAGGTTCCGAACCGTAGCCGGGGTGGGTGGAAGCCTCTCCGGCTTCTCTCGAGCGCTGCTCATGCCCTTCATAGTACTGGGTGACAAAAACAAGCTCCATGCATCGGGAGGGATTCTGCCCTTGACCAGCTGCGCAGTTACCACCGCGTCGAAGTAAATGACCTTGTTGGTGGGATGCTCGGCAAGCAGCGTAGCGAGATCGAACGAGCCCAAGGCGGATTCAGGCAATGGTGTGCCGACCGTCGGCCCGAGGCCGTGCGACTTCGATTCGCTCCAGCTCAACCGGCGCCGGATCAAGCCGAGCGGCGAAAGCCACAGTTCGCCGTGGACCCAGTCAAGCCAGCCGGTTGTGCAGCTCCTGCTCAAGCACTGCGCCAAGTCAGCGACGAAGGAGATGGTAGGGGTCCAAGATCTCTTGAAGATTGGAGATTGCGCCGGTGGCGTCGTGTCATGGCTGCTGACCGTGCGGTCCGTAGCCAGGCGTCACGAGCAGCCGCCGGTTCAGGAGCGGCATGCCAGGACCTCTGATTGGGCTGGGGCAAGCAGGTAGCGACGGCGTCAGCGCCGACGTCCACGGCCCGTTGGCCGGGTTTGGGTGATCAGGTGTCCTGATGATGGTGGCCTTTGGTGGCGCAGTCGTTCCAGATGCGGGTCAGGTGTTGGGTCATGCGGGCGGTGGCCGGGTGGTCGGGGTGGTGGCGGCGGTGAGTGGTGATGGTGTCGGCGAGGAGGGTGCGGGCGGCTTGGCAGTGTCCGAGGTCGTGGAGGACGAGGGCGGTGGCGGCGTGGGTGGCGAGGGTTCGCTGGGCGTGCGGGCCGTTGGTGGTGACGAGATGTTCGCCGAGTTGCCGGTAGAGGTGGTAGGCCCGTTGGTGATGTCCCGCCCGCCGGTGGGCGACGGCGTGGAGGCGGAGGGCCTGGAGGCTACGCGAGTGGGTGGGGCTGTGGAGTTGGACGGTGCTGCGGTGGGCGTAGGTGGCCCAAGCGATGGCGTCGGACGGGTAGCCGAGCCGGAGTTGCAGTTCGGCCAGCAGGGCGGCGGCGTCGGCGAATAGAGGGTGTGCGGGCGCGGTGGCGGGGTCGGTGCCGGTGAGGCTGTCGTGCAGGAGTCGCAGGGCGCGTAGTGGATCGTCGAGGGCCAGGTGACGGGCGCTGGCGACAGCTTGTGCGCGTTTGGTGTCGACGCCGGGGCCGGTTAGGGGTGCGGCGCGCCAGGTGAGCCTGATGTCGGCGGAGGTGGTGCCGATGGTGATGCGGGCGAGGACGCGGTGGGCGTGGGTGGCGGCGAGGTGTGGAGGTGTCGGCGTGCTGGTGGCGGGGATGATCCGCGGCGTGTGCCGCAGGATCGCCCTGCCGATGGTGTCGGCGATGGCCGCGGCGTCGAGGGGTCGGGGCCGGCAGCTCGCCTGGCACTGGTAGCCCTGCCGGGAGTCCTGCAGCTCGGCGTGGGTCATTGGTTGGTGGCAGAACGTGCAGTGCAGCAGCCCTGCCGGTAGGTACGTTTCCCACGAGTTGGCGGCTGGCCTGTCTGGCTGGGGTGGGGCGGTGGCTTTGGTGACCCATTTCTGCACGAGGCGTGGGTCGAGGTTCAGTTGGCGGGCGACGGTGGTGACCGCGCCGTATGCCTTGACGGTGCGGGCATCCGCGACGCGCTGCACGACAGCGTCGATCAGGTCTGGTGGGTATCTGCGAGGAAAGGCCATGAGATGCGATGCCGGTTCAGGGTGTCGAGGGCCGGTGCGGCTACGGGTGCAGGTCCTGCCAGCGGTTGTCGACCGGGTGGGTGGGGTTGATCGGCATGGCGCTGCCGCGGCGGGAGTTGCGGCGCATCGGGTTCAGGGTCGGCCCGTCGGGCAGGGTGATCGGGGGTCGGGGTGTGTAGCCGTAGCGGACGTACAGGCGCTCGCAGCCTGAGGGGACGGTGGTCCACGCGGGCAGGTCTATCCGGTTGAGGCGGCTCCGATGATGGGCCAGCAGCGCGGTGCCATGGCCGGCCTTCTGGGCGTCGGGGCGGACCGCGAGGAAGGCAAGGTGGTAGTGCGGTTCGGTGGGCTGTTTCGTAGATAACAGGCTGTCCAGCAGGTCGAACCGGTCGGCGTGGTCGCCGGCGGCGTCGGTGAGGCGGATGCGGTAGTTGGCTGGTGGTGGGATGGGCCGGTAGCGGTGGAAACCGACGGTGGCGGCGGCATTGTCATCGGTGAGGTGGATGTCGCCGAAGAACATCGCGTGTTCCACCCAGATCCCGACGACCCCGGTCAGCACCTGGCGCCGCTGATCGGGGTCGGGCACCAGCCACGCGGCGAGCGGACTGGGATACAGGGCGTCGGCGATCAGCGCGGCGACCAGGTCCTTGTCCGTCCAGCGGGCGGGGCGGATACGCAACGGATCCTCCATCAGATAGGTACCTCGGCGGGTGGTCATTGATAGGCGGCGGTGGCAAGGTCACCGACGGCGGCGTCGACGGCGGCGGTGATGTCCCGCACCGACCGGTGATGCTGCTCGGCAATCGTCTTCAGGCGTGCGATGAGGGTGGTGGTGTCGTCGTCGAGGTAGAGGTGCTCGGTGAGGCCGAGGGTGGCGACCAGGCCGGCGAGGGCGGCGGTGTGGTTGTCGGGTTGGTCGCGGCCGGTGGCGAGGTACCGCAGGCGGGCGCGGGCGACGACGGCCCATTTGGTGTCGGTGGCGAGGTAGATGTCGGTGCGGGCGAGACCTGCGAGGCGTCGACGGGTGCTGTGGCGGAGGATGCCGGCGGCGACGAGTCCGGCGCGGGTGCGCTCGTACAGGTCGGGAGAGAAGCCGCGCAGGAACGCCTTCACCGGTGGTGCGGCGCGGCCGTGGCGGATGGCGGCGATGGCGGTGTCGGCGATCAGGTCCCCGACCGACTGATCGGTGTGCAGGCGCAGCCACCGCTCGCCGGCCGGACGGTCGTCGTGAGGGTCGAGGACCACCCGACCGGCCAGGAACAGGTCGATCAGGACCGCGCCGGCCAGGCCGAGCGCCAGGGCTTGTCGGTGGATGTGCGGGTGGCCGCTGTCGTCGTTGTGGCCGAGCAGGAACAGCTCGTCCCGCAGCGGCAGTCGAGGAAGACTCATCGCCGCCGCCCTACCGCAGCCCGGCCGCGGACTGCCGCAGTCGGCCGTGCACCCCGCCGTAGGCGGGTTCGGGCGCGGGAAGCAGGGCCTTGTCGACTGCGGCGAGGACGGTGTAGTTGGGGTCGCACACGTTGCCGATCGGTGCCCGCCCCACCTGAGAGATGAGCTGGTAGGCGTCCAGCATCTCCAGCCCGGTCAGGGATCCCACCCAGCCGACGAGGTCGTGGTGGGCGATCCGGTAGGCGTCCTCCAGGGGACGGGCGCACCCGATCGACATGATCGACGTGTCGGTTTCCAGGCGCGGCCATACGGTCGGCGCGCCCTTGATCACTTCGATGGCGAGGGTTGTGGTGGTGGCGATCTCGACACCGACGCCGCAGGCTTCGCCTTCGCCTTGGCGGGCGTGGCCGTCGCCGAGGGCGAGCATCGCCCCGTGCACCTTGACGCCGAGGTAGAGGGTGGCGCCGGCGCGCAGTTGCGGGGTGTCGAGGTTCCCGCCGTGGGTGTCGGGGACGATGGTGGAGCGGGCTTCGAACCCGCCGGGGGCGACCCCGATCGTGCCGATCATCGCCTCCAGGGGCAGGTCGATGGTGTGGTCGGTTTCGGTGGCCTGGAACCGCACCGTGCCCGCCTGCCGGTCGACGCCGTACACCCACACCCGTTCTTCGAGCGGTGGCTGCAGGGTGGCGGTGTGGGAGGTCGAGGTGAGCGCGCCGAAGTGCGGGAATGTCGAGGACACACCCCAGTCCCGGGCCGGGATGATCGAGGCGAGGTGGATGGCGAGGGTGTCGCCGGGCTCGGCGTCCTCGACGAAGAACGGCCCGGACACGGGGTTGAGGTAGGGCATGCGGCACACCTGCGACGGCAGATCCGCAGGCCCCCGCACGAGCCCGCCGAAGCAGTCCTCGGTGAAGACCTCGAGTACGTCGCCGGAGCGCAGGTGAGCGACCGGCATCCGCCCACCGAAGGTGTAGGCGAGTTCGTCTCGCGCCGGGTGGTAGGTGACCTTGTCCATGGCCATCACACCCGCTCCACGTCACGCTGCTGCGGCGTGGCGGGCGCGAGCCCGGAGAGCACCGGTCGGCGTCCCGACAGATACAGGCCGGCAAGAATCAGGACGCCGAGGGCGAGCCAGGCCAGGCCCAAGCGCTGGGCGGCGATGTTGGCGTTGACCACCACGTAGGCCAAGATCGCGAACCCGACCGCGGGCATCACCAGATGCGCCCACCAGTTCCCGCTACGGCAGCGGATGAGGTGGTGCACGACCACGGAGACGTGCAGGACCAGGAAGGCGACCATCGCCCCGAAGTTGATCAACGACGACAACAACGTGATTCCATCCGCACGGGTGGCCATGTACAGGCCGATGGCGAGGGACACGACGCCGGTGAGCAGGGTGGCGTTGATCGGCACGCTACGGCGGATCGACACCTTCGCCAGAAACGCGGGCAACTGCCGGTCCCGGGCCATCGCGTACAACAGCCGGCTGGTGGCGACCTGGGCGACCATCGAGTTCGGCAACCCCCACGCCACCGCCGTGGCCACCGCACACACCGTCGCCAGCCAACCTCCGCCGGCGACGTGGGCGGCGTCGTAGAAGGCGGTCCCGTTCGGGTCCCCGTTGGTCAACAGCCCGGACGGGTTGGGGACGAGCATCGCCGCGAGCCACGTCTGGGCGATGAACAGCACCCCCGCCAGCACGAGAACGGCCGCCATGGCGCGGCCGATCTGCCGGGAACCACCCTTGGCCTCCTCGGCGAGCATGCTGATGCCGTCGAAACCCAGGAAGGACAGCACGGCGATCGACACCGCGCCCGCGACGACCGACCAGCTGAAGGTGTCCGGGTTGTAGAAAGCCTCCCAGCTGAACCGACCCTTCCCGGAGGCGAGGGCCCAGCCGGCGACGGCGATGAAGATCGCCAGGACGATCAGCTCGCCGACCAGCATGACCCGGGTGACCACCGCGGTCATGCGGATCCCGACCGAGTTGACGACGGTGTTGACCGCGACAAACCCGAGCAGCCACAGCCACACCGGCACCGCGGGCACGGTCGCGTGCATCGCCACCGACGCCACCAAATACAACAGCCCGGGTACGAGGACGTAGTCGAGCAGGATCACCCAGCCGGCGAGGAACCCGACCGGCGGGCTGATGCCTCGGCCCGCGTAGTTGTAGACGCTGCCCGACATCGGAAAGGCTCGCACCATCTGCGCGTACGAGAACGCGGTGAACACCAACGCCACCACACCGATCGCGTACGCCAGGGCTACCATCCCACCGGAGCCTGCGTAGACGCTGCCGAAGATCGCCATCGGCGCGATCGGCACCATGTAGACGAGGCCATAGGCCAACAGGTCCCGCAATCGGAGCTGCCGGCTCAACTCCTGTCGGTAGCCGTAGCGGGCCAGCTCATCCTGGTCATACATCTTGAGAGCCTTCCTCATAGGGTCACGGCGAACCGGGCGCTAGTCGGGAGTCGAGGTCGAGGTCGCTCCATCGCCACACCGGCCCGACACCCTGCGGTTTTCTGCCTTGCAGGGTTGCCATGGCGCCCTGCTGGTCGCCGTGCAGCGACCGATGCCAATTAACGATCACCGGAATAGGCGCGCAAAGGAATGCCGACCTACGGTCCGACCTTGCAGTCCTACCTGTGGTCCGATTTGCCGTCGGCCGGCCGTGGAGCAATCCACTGCGCACTACTGGCCCGGGAGGCAGTTGTGCCATCGATTGGATATGGGCCGGGTTAGAGGCTGTCAGTGACGGCCCGTTTATCCGGATTCCATGCAAGCGACATGAGGCGATCGCGGGCCGGCGCGACAGACGGATGGACGCCGGCTGGCGGACGCGTTGTCAACGTGACGCCGCTCGGTCGTTTGGTTGGGTAGGCCGACGCGTACCCGCACCCGCAGCTTCCGGACCGCCATTGCTGGCGGCCGTCGTAACCCAACTAGATGCCGCCGGCCAGGGACGACCGCTCGGTCAGTTGACAACCGTTGCTCGTTGTCGCTGTATCGATAGCCCGAGGTGGCGTCTTGTGAACCTATGCCTGCCCACGAACGGGTTGCCGGAAGCGGCTAGCCAGAAAGCCGCTCCTGGCCGACACGTCAACGAGCCTGAACCCGGCTGGTGCAAGGTGCGGGGGGACGGCTGCGAGTGCTCTCGAAGGATCTGTTCTCCGCACGGCGACCACGACTTCATCGACGATAGCGAGGTCGCCATGAAGCGCCTCTGCGTGGCCGGACCCTACGAGTAGGACGCTCCGTGCGCCTGCTGCATAACTGTCGGCAAGCCAATGCAGCAGACCGGCATCGGCATCGGCCTGGCCTGGTAGCGAGAAGTGCTCGGCGGCGTGGCCACCGACGACACCCTCCTCGACCACTTTGTTCGCGACCACAAGATCTGCCCTGTAACGCAGGTCGAGCAGGAGTTGTTCGTCCAATCCCTGGTCGCCGTCGCCGTTCGAGGCGTACGCCCATGTGAGGTGCGGCCTGCGTCGCAGGGTTGCAGTAAGCCAAGGTCCGAGAACAGCAAGCGTTTCCTCGTGGAGGACGTCGGTCTCGACCTCGACGCCGGCGGCGGCGAGCATTGCGGCGCCCCCGTCACCCCGCGAGGTCGGGTCGATGACGCTGATGACGACCCGCGTGATGCCAGCGTCGATTAACTCCTGTCGGCAGGCAGGCGTGACGCCGACGTGATTGCACGGTTCGAGCGTGACGACGGCGGTGCCGCCGCGTGCTGCGGTGCCAGCCGCCGCAAGGGCGTGCACCTCTGCGTGCGCCTCTCCCTTTCGCCGGTGGAAGCCCGCGCCCACAACCGTTCCGTGGCGGTCGATGATGACACATCCGACGGGTGGATTGGGGCTTGTGGTTCCCAGTCCGAGAGACGACAGCGTGATGGCTTGTCGCATCGCGGCGAGTTCGACTTCCGATGCCATCAGGTGGTCTCCGTAAGATCATCGAGGAACGCGCGGACGTCGGCGAGCTGGCGGTGTCCGTCGACCGCTGCGCCTACTTGTGCGAGCTGCTGCAGGATTCGACGCGAGCCTGCCCGGCGAGCAATCGGTAGCGCCGCGCGTGCGGTGGTAGCAGCCAGATCGGGCTGGCTGGCCGCCAGGTGCGCTGCGGCTTTGCTGACGAGTGCTGAGGTGAAGTCCTGGCGATGCAGCCGCGGGATCGAGGAGAGTGCCTCTTCGAGCACGGTGATGGCCTCGTTTGGTCGCTGCGCAAGCTGGAGACAAGTTCCTCGATAGACCTCGATATAGCCACTCGTGCAGTATGAGCCGTGCTCACCTTCCGGCTTGCCCGGGTGGCGGTCTGCCGCCCAGCGATGCGCGTCGTCGAGCAGCCGCATGGCTTGGCGGTGTTCACCATCAGCAGCAAGCGCGTGTGCGTGCTGGACGCGAAGAGCCGATCGCATCGGTCCTGGCAACCGCCCGTCGTGAACCATTGCGGCTTCGGCCTGTTCAACGGCACGGCGAGGATTTCCGACGATTAGCCAGTGCTGGCTGTAGCGATATGCCGCCCATGCCGTCATGGTTGGATCCGCGATCTGGTTCGCCCAGACGAGTGCCTTTTCGGTCCAGTGTTGGCCTGCGGCATGCTCGTTGAGCGACTGATTCAACCACGCTGCGGACTCGGCGTACTGCGCGGCAAGGCGAACGAGGGCGGGCCGGAACGCGTTGGATACGTCGCTGAGGAGCTGCTCGAGCAGCATCAACTGCCTCGTCACGCCGATTAGCGCGTATTCCGGCCCGAATAGCTTGTCATTCTGAACAAGCAGGTGCCACTGTCCTCGCAGCTGGTAGATCGTCTCGTCCCAGCTGCCCGGCGATGGCTGCACGGCGCTGCCGTGGGTAGCCCGATAGGTTGCAGTGCGTCGCGGACTGTAGAGACCGAGATCGGTGTCGTTAGAAGCGCCCAAGACTTTGCGGAGGGCGGCACGGCGCGCCTCGCTGGGCCAGCGGTGTTCACCGCGCTCAAGCTTGCCGATCCATCGGAAGTCGACGTAGTGAGCGGTGAGATCCTGGCCGGGATAGAGCCGATCAAGAGCAGCGTTAACGGCGTCGGCCAACTCGCTGCGGGACATGCACTGACCCGGACGCCTCGGTGACGGCAGACCCTGACGAGCACGGGCCAGCGCCGCATTCGGCCTGATCAAAGTATCCGGATGGCGAGGCACTGTATCCCCCCTCGGCCAGTTGCGAAGCCTCGGCGAACCCTGTCGACCGGCCGACGGATCGTCCCGCAGGCGGACTACGGCCGGACAGCGAATTGTCCGGCCGCGTCGGCCCACTGGCAAGCAGCGGCACAGCGCTGACGCAGCTGAACTAGAAATCCTTGAAGTCCAGCGCGGCCAAAAATGACCGAGAGCGGCACAAGCTGGTCCTCTCCCAGCGACAGGTCCCGCCCGACCTCCGATGACTCTCGCGTACGGCCGTCACACAGGCAACGCTAGTCGACGTTTATCGACGCCGGAGTGCAGCCCGTGCTCCACGGTGAACGCTGTCGCCGGCAACTGCCTCCATGGGCGCTTCGGGATGGTTGGCGTCACCCCGAACAGTCTCGCCGCGCAGGGGTGGCGGAAGAGACGCGTGGCTTTGCCCGCCGCGAGTGCGTCGGACGCGGCCTGGTCAGCCTGCCCTGCTTAAGGAGCCTCTTGTGACTGTAACGGCGGGAACCGGACCATCGCTCATCCACATGGGACGGCCGCGATCCATGGCCAAGCCCCTCGCCGGGCGGGACGACCGGCCCCCTGACGCTGCCGGAGGCCCCGTGACCGTCGAGTCGACCACCCGCACACCGCCGCCCCGCTGGCCGGTCAACGCCAGCCGGCCGGCACCTGCCGGCTGGAACCAGCCCACTCACCCCATGCCGCCAGTACCCGAGCGGCGACGCGACTGGTTGCCGTACGCGGCTTTGGCTGGGTCGGCCGTGATGATCGGATGCTTTGCCACGGTCGTGGCTGTCCTGCCTCGATAGCCAGCCCCGCCCCAAGCGAAACGCGAGCGCCCCCACCTGCCTTGGTGGGGGCGCTTCGTCTCCATCGGGTGGCAGGCGGTGCCGACGGCTGTGGTCGGGAGCGGGCGTCCTTGTAGCGCTGTCGGCCGGATGGGTGGCGAGGAGTGAGGGTTGCGCGGGGGCTTGCCAGACCAGCGGGGTCAGCCCGCCTTGCGTACGCGGTAGGCGAGGTGGGTGACGCCGTTGCCCTCGACGACCTTCGTGGGCCCGTCCAGTTGGACGGGTGTGATCTTCAGGCCGGCGAAGAAGGGGATGCCGTCGCCGAGCAGGACGGGGACGAGGTCGATGTGGACCTCGTCGAGCAGGCCGGCTTCGAGGACCTGCGCGGTGATGGTGCCGCCGTTGACGCCGACCTGCTTGTCGCCGGCGATGGCCTTGGCGGTGTCGATCGCGTGCTCGATGCCGTCGGTGACGAACACGAACGAGTCGCTCTCCCGCTCCCACCCGTCGGGGACGGTGTGGGTGACGACGACCACGGGCACGTCCATGGGGTGCCGGCCGCCCCAGCCGTGGGTCATGTCGAACAGCCGCCGTCCGACCACCAGCGCCCCGGTCCGCTCGGTCAGGTCGCGCAGGTGCTTGGCGCTCGCCGCCGAGGTGCGCAGCGTCATGCCCGGCGTGGCCGTCGGCGTCTCCACGTCGCCGTTGTTGTACCACTGGAAGAGGTATTCGAACCCACCGTGCGCCGCGTCGGCGATGTAGCCGTCCAACGACATCGTCGCCCCGGTCGTAACCTTCGTCATCGATCCACTCCTTGCTTTGCGTCGGCCCGCCGGTGACCCGGCCGGCCCGTCTCTGCCCAGGGGTCGAACCTGGCGACGCCAAGTTCGACATCGGCGGCCGGAATTTTTTCGACAGACCTTCTCCATCTGCACGGCCGGGCTTTCGGGCTAAGGAGAGGTGCGCAAGGATCACGCCAGGGTTGGCCTCCGAGCGTGCAGAGCTGCAGTCCGAACTCTGGCCCAAGCCCGCTGGTCCTGCGGACAGCGACTCGTCTTGTCGCAACTACTTTCCGTGAGGCTTTTAGGAAGATCATCATTGCAATGTGCAACTTGCATGATCGCAGAATCGCTAGCGCCAAACCTGCTTAAATGTGTATAAAAGCGGGCATAAGGACGCGAGAAAATGTCCTGACTGGCCAATCACTCTTTGCACGCCCTTGTCGTTTCACATTAAGCGGGCGACGACAGCCCGTGCAGAAAGGGGCGGCACCCTGCCTGATCCGCGAGTGCCGCCCCTGGCCTGCGCCCAGCCTCAGCGGAGGGAGAGACGCAAGACGATGAGACTAACGACCGTTTGGAGATCCGGTAGTTCCCCGGACGGGAATTCCAGCGATTCGGCTCGCCGCAAACCGACGATCGGTGAGCTGGCCGCGCTCATCGCGGCCCTTGCTACGGCCGTCACCGCGATCACCGGGCTGATCAGCTCGTGCGGTAGCTAACCCCGCCATGTGGCCAGCCGCCCGCCGAGGGCCAAGCGGCGGGCGGCTGGCCATGGCGAGACAGCGCACGAGGACGGGCCGACTCGGGGATCCGTAGGCAGGTACTGTGCAGGCGCTTGTCCGAAGCCGAGGACCCGGAGGCGCGACGTGGGCGCGAAGACAGCCCTGCTGGCATTCGCCGACGGAGATATCCGCGCCGCGTTGCGTGGCGCCACCCGCGCGGAGCGAGCCGAGACCGAGGCGCTGGTGCGCCAGGTCCACCCCGGCTACGACGTCGAGCCCGCCGACGACGGCACACTGTTCGAGGACACCTACCCGCCAGATGACATCACATACGCCATGAAGCTTGCCGGGGTGGAGCTGTACTGCGACCAGCGGCTCGTCCTCGGCCACACGTCTGAGCTGCCAGAACACCTTCGCCAAGCGGGAGCGGGCAGACGGATTATCATGCACGCGATGCACTCGGCCGTGGACGCGCTTGCCTTCGCGGTCTGGGAAGACGGCGAACTCATCAGATCACTGAGCCTGTCACCCGACAGCGGCATCCAGGAGAACATCGGCACGCCGTACGACTTCGAGCTGCCCTACTGGGCGGGCGAACACCCCGTCAAACCCATACCAGGCTGGCCCAACCAAGGCCCATACCCACTGCCGTTCCATCCCCTCAAGCTCGGCGAGGAAGCCTTGCGCGCCCTGTTCGGCTTCGTCATTGAGGGACGCCCCGAGCCGGACGACGTCGACACCGAAGCCGTTCACCTGCACGGCTTCCGCGTGACCGACCCCTCCGGCGCCGAACAGGCCGCGCGGGAAGCCCTGTACGCGAAGGCGCTACGGGCCATGGGCCCACCGCGGACGTTCCGGATGGGACCAGACGGGACGATGCGCGAGGTGAGCCCCGGCAGCTATTAATCCCCTGCCCTTCGGTCGGCGAAGTGCCACGCAGGGTTCGGCGACACGGACCTTCTCTGCGCGACGACGGCCGGCAAAGGGTATGGGTACGGGCCCAATTGGCGGAACACGCCTGGCGCCGCCGGGTCTCGGCCGATGATCCAAGCATGTGGGCGAAGATCGACGTACCGTGCGTCGGCGGGCCGGTGGATGGCCGCTCCGTCCTGGTGCCGGTCGACGAGGACGGCGTGCCCCCTGCAACTATCGATCAGACCTGGTTGTGGATCGAGTACGGTGGCGAACTGCTCGACGCGGACATCAACGGCGTGTACGCGCTGGAGTCGATCGCCGGCGGCGGCCCGCCGTGGGTATACGTCTGGAGCAGCGCCCTCCCGGATCAGCAGGCAACCGATCAGCGGCGATAGCTGATTTCCAGTATGTCCAACCGCGGCACCGCGAAAGTGGCCACGACCCGCACCCCGCGCGGCTGCCCCGCCCGGGTCGCATACAACGCCGCAGGCTCGCCCTGGCCGTGGTCGTGCATGCCGTTTCCTCTACGGCTTCCGTCTTCCTCACGTACACCGCCACCCCATGTTCCGAACACTTGTACGATCGCCGGGTGGGGAAAGAGCTGGTGACGCGCTGGTGGAACAACAGCTGGGGGCGGCTGACCCGGCGTGACGTGTGGCTCGCCCGCGAGGTCCGCTGGCACGTCATCGCCAGGGCAGGCGACTCGGAGACGGGCAAGGTGCTGCGGTGGGAGTTCGACACCGAGCAGGAGGCCCGGCAGATGGTGCGACGCCTCGTGCACGCCGATGGGGGCCAGTGGCGGGAGATGAACGGCGACGCGGCCACGCAGCCACCCAGGTGAGCCGGCCAACCCGAACCGGGCGTGGGACAGCGCTAGCTGAGTTGATCTCGATTCTCATGATCGCCGGTATACGATCCGCCGGTGAATCGGTCCCTCGCCGCGATTCTGCTGGGCGCCACCCTTCTTCTCGCCGGTTGCAGTGACGACAAGCCGGAGGCAAGCCGGCCCAGCCCCGACCAGTACAGCCGCGGTGGTTGTGCTTTGCTGGCGCAACGGCTGGAGAAGAATGACCATGGCTGGATCCTGAACGGAAGCGTCGGAGGCCGGGCCGCCCGTTCGACGGACCCCGCTGTGAGCGCCGCCGGCCGGGAGTTGGTGTTGGCCGTGAAGGACGCTGGCGACTTGGACGTCAGCAGCCACGGCAAGGCGGACATGACGCAGGCCGAGGCCCGGATCGCTGACGCTCAGCAGAAGCTGATGACGGCTTGCCGTGAGCTCCTAGGCGAACCACCCTGGTCCGACCGCCCTGACGCCTGACCGACCCTGTGCCGCCCCGGCACCTCACGATGCCGAGCTAGAGGCCGTCGACTGCAGAACTAGGCCGCTCATTCGGCGCTGCTGCCAGGTCAGCGGCAGGCGCAGCGATAGCCCTCCACCTCCGAACCGAAGCTTGGCCCCCAGGTCACCATCTATGCGCTCTTTCGCCGCCTGCGGTGGATCTTGTCAGCGACGGCGTCCGCGGCCTGGTGCAGTAGTTCCTTAGTGACGCTTTGGTAGGTGTCGCGGGTCAGAGTGGTGGTGGAGTGGCCGAGTTGCTCGGAAACGACTTTGACGTCGACTCCGGCGCTGAGAGCGATCGTGGCGGCGCTGTGGCGTAGGTCGTGCAGGCGGATCGGCGGCAGTCCGGCTTGGCGTACGAGTCGGCGGAACCGTTGGGTGACGGCGTTGGGGTGCCATGCGTGGCCGTCGGGGCGGACGAAGAACAACCCGGTGTGTGGCCAGGAGTCGCCTGCGGCGAGGCGCCACTGGGCGCGGCGTGCCCGGTAGGCGGTGAGGACTTTGGTGGTTTCGGCGTCGAGGGCGAGGTCGCGGTTGCCGGCCTTGCTCTTGGGCTTCTTCTGCACCGCCTGGTAGCCGTGGGTGGCGATCTGGCTGTTGATCGTCGTCTCGCGTTGGTCGAGGCGCACCTCCGCGTCGAGAAGCCCGCACGCCTCACCGCGGCGCGGACCGCGGTAGGCCATGTAGTGCCACATCGGGTGCAGGTCCGGGGCGTGTTCCTTGGCGTAGTCGAGGAACTCCACGACCTGCTCGTCGGTCCACACCATGACCGGTCCGGGGACCTTGCCGGTCTCCTTCCACCGCTTCACGCGTTCGGCCTCCCACACGATCGGCACCGGCCGGTCACCGGGGGTCTTGACCAGCGCCGCGGGGTTCGACCCGACGATCAACTCCTCGGCCAGGGCGTCGTTGAGGGCTTTGCGCAGGCAGGCGCGGATCCGCTGTCGCGTCGAGGGGCCGGTCGGCCGGACCCCGGCGACCGTCGCGCGGACGGCGGGGTCGGGGCTGGATTTGGCGGCGAGGATGTCGGCGTTGCGGCGTTCGATCGCCGTGAACATGGCCTTGATGTGACCGGTGCGCAGCTTGTCCAACGGGATCTCGCCGAGGTGCGGCACGAGGTGGACCCGCACGATCGACTCGTAGCCGCGCACCGTGTTCGCGTCGACGGTCAACTCGGTCAACCATCGGGTGAGGTACTCGCCGATGGTGGGCATGTCGGCCAAGGGTCCGTCGCCGCGCAGCCGCTGCCGGATTCGATCCACCTCCGGCAGAGGCTGTCCGCCGCGCACGGCGGCCTGCAACAGGTCCGCGATCTCGACCCGGCGCCGCCGATCGCGTCCGGCAAGGGCCAGCAGTGCGCGGGCCTGGTCCACCTCGGCGGTGGCCGCCTGGTGGCTGGGCAGGCCAGCGCGGCGCAACTGCCGTCGACGCCCGTCGGGGGTTGGGGGTAGTTCGAGTTGGTAGGCCCACTGGCCGTGGGCGGAGTTCCAGGCCCGGTTGGGGCGGCGCAGTTTCGGGCAGGTGTTGCCCAGCGGCTTGCCCGTCTCGGGATCCCGGCAGCCGCATCGCTTGAAAACACTTCCGTTCGGCATTTGTGCGGTGACTCCTGAATCGTGGGGTGTGCATCGGTTTGGTCGATCGACATCCACGCGTGACCCGCCGCCACGATCAAGTCAGGCCGATGTCCGGATTGGGCCCGTTTCGTCGACGCCCGGGATGTCTTGCCGAGGCTCGTGGGAGAGTTCCTGCACCTGATTCACGCTGTGACCGGTCCTCGGTCGGCAGTCGTGGTGTCCGCGACCCGAGATCACCTATACCGCCGCCAGTCGACGACGACGGCATCACATTCGGGCTGGTTCCGACGGGACAGCAGGCATTGGCCATAATTCGGAAATGGAGATCATCCCCGGGGTCGGCGTTGAAGCCGTGAAGATCGGTGACCAACGCGGGGAAGTGGAGCGGAGGCTGGGGCCTTCGGTCCACGCTGGCAATCACACGCGGGCCGTCTATGACTCGGTGGACCCGATGCTCGTCGTCACATACGACCGAGACGACGTCGTTGAACTGGTCGAAGTCAGCTATGGAATGGACGACCAAGTCTTCTTCGACGGGGTGCAGTTGACCTACCGGTTCATGGACGAGGTAATGATCGACTTGGCCGCCAAGGGGCACCTCGGCACCCCGTCCGACATTGGGTTTGACCTGCAAGCCGGATTTGCGATCTTCTCAATGGCATCGCTATCGGCTCAAGAACTGGACCCAGGTGCGCCGGAGGATGACCCGCGCCGCATCGTCGAGGGCGTGTCGATCGCGCCCTACTCCTACTTCACCGACGACCAGCCGCCGTTGAACGGGACCGCCGAGGAACTCGAAGCCTGGTTACGGCAGCGGGGGGTGCCCCTGGGTTAATGCCGCGTGCCGGCGGAGAAGCAAGTCCCATCCGTACAGCCAAACCCGCCCAAAGGATCAAGACGGCCCGCAAAGCGGGCCGCGTCGGCCCGACCGGAGACCACCTGCCCTGTATCGTGCGCCCCTCGGGCAAGAGCTGACTGCGTGGAGGAACCGTGGGATACGAGCTACACATCAGCCGAGCCGAGGAGTACTACGACAGCGACAAGCACCCCATCGCCCTGGACGAGTGGCTGACCTACGCGGAGAGCGGCCCCACGCTCCGGGTAGGCGGATGGCTCGGCTGGGACGAGGATCGCCAACCCATCTACGAGCAAACCTGTACCGACGGAAGCGTGGTCTCGCTGGCCTGGTTCGAAGGTGCTATCGAGATCAAGGGCCACTTCGACGGCGACGCCTACCGGGAGTTCGGAATCATCGCAGAGGACTTGCAGGCCAACCTTCAAGGCGACCACGGCGAGCGGTACACGACGAGCGGTGCACTTCCTCCCACCCGTTAGACGTGGGGCTCCGCCCACACCCCGGCCTTCCCTCAGAGACCCGCGAAGCCGGAGCGGCCGACTCTCCTCGCTCAGGCATCACGAGGGCTACGCGAGGACCCCGGCGCGTCACGGGGCCGCTTCGCGGTCGCCTATGGCGCGGCGATCGCCTGGGCTGCGGCGTGCCGTACTGCCGGCTCGGGGTGATTGAGGAACGCCTGGATGGTGTAGCGCGCGTCGGGGTCATCGGTGGCGGCGAGGATGTCGAGGGCGTACTCGGCGAGCAGGTTCGGTGGCATCGCCGGCAGCCGTTGCTGAAGGGGATGGAACAGCCGCAGCGGCAGCTCGTAGTGATCGAATGCCTCGGCTATGGCATGGAGCGCGGACTCCTGAACGGCCGCGTCCGGATCGTTGACAGCTGCGGACTCCTGAACGGCCGCGTCCGGATCGTTGACAGCTGCGGCGACAAGCGCGGTCACCGCAGTTTCGGCGTCGACGTGGTCGAGCGCGCCGGTGCGCAGCAGGTCGCCGAGGGCTTCGACGGCGAGGTCGCGCTGCCGTGCGTCGTGGTGGGTGAGCGCCGGAGAGGCAAACATTGCTGGCCCGTGGAGCAGAGTTTGGTCAATAAATGCCCAAACCTGGCTAGCAACCGCCATCAACCGTTCCCTGGTGAAGCACGGCGTTGTCGGCCGAGTACACGACTATGGCTCTTGCGCCGGGGAGCTCATCTCTCGCCCAGACCCGGATGTTGCGGCACATCCAGTCACCCGAGGCTTGCCCCGGTTTGTCGTTGTCCACGGGCAGGAAGGCACGGACGACGCCGTCTGTGTCGCTTACTGATGTGGGATCCACCCACGACGGGGGGCACGGCTCACTAACGCCTCCGCAAATGTATATCTTCAGAGACTCGCGCAACTCTCGATTGCTCGGCATGCTCGGGGCACTGCTCTTGGATGGCTCGTCGGCTACAGCAGTGGATGTCAGCTTCGAATCGACGGGAGCTGGGGAAGGCGATTGCGTATGCGGGCTTTGGGACTCGGTCGCTGCTTCTTCGGGGGATGCCTGCGGTTGCGGATCCTCAAGGGCGGGTCCCACCACTGCCACAACAAAGGCAAGGGCTGCACCGACGAGCAGGGTCTTGCCGCGCCAATCCAGTTCCTTCCACCAGGCTGCAAGCGCGCGATGGAACTGAGCGGCGGGGGGACGGTTGCTGCCTGGCTCGCTTGGTCCAGCGACCATTCGGCTTCACCTTCGCCTTTACAGCACCTACCAAGACTTCTTTCCCGGTAGCATTCAACCACTCTCGAGCTGGTGCCGAAAGCCTGAGCTGACTGGGCAGTGTCGGCGACTCGAGTGACAACGGGCTCCCATGAGGATGTCGCCTTCCGTCTGCTGCCGGCGGTGGGCAGCTGGCAAGGCGGGAGTGAAGCAGCGAGAAGCCTCAACCGTGGCTAAGAGCCTGGTAAATAAGGGTTTCAGGTGTGTTGGTGGCGGGCGAGGCGGCGGGTCATGACGATGATCATGGCCCATTGGACCATCGCGGCGTGGTGCTCGGGTAGCCGTTCGTAGTCTCGGACGGTGCGTCGGCACCGGTTGATCCACGAGAACGTGCGCTCCGCGCACCACCTTCGGTGCAGCACGACGAACGTGGTCTGCCCGGCGAGCTTGGCAACGATCTGCACGGTCAGGGCGAGGCGGGCGGCGGCCCAGTCGACGAGTTTGCCGGCGTAGCCGCTGTCGGCCCAGGTCAGCCGGATGGTGGGGAAGCAGGCGCGTAGCGCCCATAGCAGGGGCCGGGCGGCGTCGCGGTCCTGGACGTTCGCGCCGGTGACCAGGATCGCGAGCAGTAGTCCGCAGGTGTCCACGGCGATGTGGCGTTTCCGGCCGTTGATCTTCTTGCCGGCGTCGTAGCCGCGGCTGGGTCGGCCGACGGTCTCCGCTGCCCGTACCGACTGGGAGTCGACCAGCGCGGCTGTCGGCTGCAGGTCACGACCCTCGACCTGTTCGCGGACCTGTTCCCGCAGGCTGTTGTGCATGCGGTTGAGGGTCCCGTCGCGGGTCCAGGTCGTGAAGTAGTGGTAGACGAGCTTGTGGTGCGGGAAGTCGGCAGGCAGCGCGTTCCACTGGCAGCCGGTGCGGTCGAGGTAGCGGATCGCGTCCACGATGTCGCGGCGGGGGTAGATGATCGGCCGGCCGCGTCCGGTCCCGGCCGGTACGTGCGGGGCCAGGACCTGCCATTCGGCGTCGGAGGTGTCGGACGGATAGTGCCGTGGCCGGGCGGTGGGCAGGTGATCGTCAACGGTAGCCGGGGTGGTGGATGCGGCGACGCCGGCGACAAGGTGTACAGACAGGGTTGGGCCTTCGGTCGTGCTGGTTTAGTCACCTTTGCTCGTATCCGAAGGCCCTTCCCCATGTCACGCCGCCACGCCGGCGCCGTCACCGTCGTCGATCTTCATCAGGACCGGCGGCCGCCCAAACCCCTTATTTACCAGGCTCTAAGGCCGGACGAGCGCGGACGGGTGTTGCCTTTGAGCTGAACGACGTGAGCGTTAGCGGACGCTGTGTCCAGCGCGGTGTCGAGCGAAGATGGCCTTGCACGACCGATCGCGTCGGCGGCCTGGGAGATTCGGTACCCGTCGTTGCTCGGCCTGGGGAGCAGCGCAGCTGGGCCAGGATCTTCCAGGTCGATGGATACGGCGGCGTTCTCGATCAGCCAGATGGTCGGGCCGTGGTGCTACTTTGCCGGCCGTGAGTGACTACCTGCGCGACGTCGACTGGGAATCGCTGCAAGGCCCGTACGGACCGGCCTCGGATGTGCCGAGGCTGTTGCAGACGCTTCGATCTCAGGACCCGGCGGCGCGGGGCGAGGCGGAAGAGCAGCTCGAAGACCATCTCCAGCATCAAGGCTTGGTGGAGGAGCCGGCGGCGGCCGCAGCGCCGTACCTGATCGATCTGCTTGCCGACCAGGAGGCACCGGATCGCTTGGTGGCTTACCGCCTCCTGCGGACGATCCTCGACTGTGTCGAGCTGCATGAATCGCCAAGGCCGGCGTCCGACGTTCCGAGTCTCAGCGAACTCGCGTCGCAGCGCTCGGACTGGTGGTTGTCCAGGTCGCCGGAGTGGCGCAAGCATGGCGGTTATCGACGCCCGGTCACTGATCCCTGCCACGCCGCAGCGTATGAGGCAGTGCGGGCCGGTGTCCCCACCTACCTGCAGGTCCTGCGCGATCCCGACCCGGACCTTCGTCTCGGGATGGCGTATCTGCTCGCCCCCTTCCCGCAGGAGTGGGCAACCATGTCACCCGTTCTGACTCAACGGCTGTCAGTAGAGGCGGACCCGGCCGTAGCCGCGGAGATGTGCATCGCGGCCGGACTCGCTGGCCAGCCCTCCGACGGCGCCATCGTGGATGCGGTACGCCGATGGCGTGGCAACTCCGACCGGATTCTTCACCGGGCGGCGCTGATCGGACTGGTGCGGCTCCTCCCGGCACCCGACACGGCGCTTCTGGCCGAGCTCAGCGACTGCCTGATGGAGCCGGTTCAGGATTGGGGTTCACCGGCCGGCGCGATGGCCAATGTCACCGCCTCGGCCCTCGGCGGTCTCACCGGCAACTCGGTGCCACAGCTCGCTGGTCTGCTGCTGGAGCGGATGCGGGTTCCGGACCCGCATCGGCCTGACTTCCTGGCGTTGCGGCTCCTGCTCGGCCTGACCTTTCCCGACGGTCCGCTTCCGGACGGCACCGCATTCGATGGTCTCTCACTTCTGCAGCAGGAGGTCGTTCGCGTCGTCATTCATGCCCGCCTGCTGAGGCAGGGCCCGATGATGCCGCGAGCCATCGGAGAGTGCAATCTCCCCTATACAGAGGAAGCTCTCGCGACGTGGTGTGCTGGACAGCCTCATAGGGCGAGCTGACCGCAGGGAGCGGTTGCAGCATCACCCGTCGAGGACGTCCCCGAGGCACTTGAGCGCTTCCCGCGTGGCCTTGGACGACACCTGCGTGTAGATCTCCATGGTCACGGCGAAGCGCCGCCGCCAGGCCGTCCGAGGGTGATCCGAGCACCTTGGTCGACGGCCCGCCGGATGCGGTCCTCGCCGGTCGGCATGAGACCTGCAGATGCGACCCAACCGGGGCGCTACGCGCGGTTGACCCAGCGATTACCGTCCCAGGCCCATTGCGGCTCTGAGCGTTTATCGCCGCCGACCACCAGCATGATCGCACCACCGCCAATCGAGATCGCCAAGACAACGAGGCCCAGAAACGAGCGCACGACCGACTGGCTCTTGCAGTCCTGCACTACGGCGGCGGTGAAGGTGTCATCGACTGACCCCGTGTCCGGCGCGACTAGCTGGATTACCGGCGGGGCACAACTTATCGAGGTACCCAACACGCTGACCTTGGCCGGCAGCAGAAACAAGACGATCCCGGCGATGATGCCGACGATCATCGTGAGCGCACCGGCGGTCTTCATGGTGCGCACGCTAGCAGCGGGCCTTCCTGCCTCAGATCAGCCTGTTGGCGGAGATAGCCACACGAACCGACACCCCGGTGACGGCCGGCTGCTGGCGATGTCTGGACGTCACGCCCGGCGCCCGGCGGCTGGCGCGAAGGGCGGGGAGCCCGGGGGGCCGCCGCAGCACGACAGCCCGTTGACCGGTGGGGTGGTGGGCCGGCCGCGCGGCCACGAGCCCGCCGGCGTAGGGGGAGCGCACGCCGGCCGCGTTGGCGAGCTGGCCGCGGTCGCGGGATTGCGGTCAGTGCGCCCTACCTCCGGCGGGGGCGCTCCGGCTCCAGGATGGCCGGGGCTCCACCGGCGGGTCACGGTCCGTGGATGGTTGCGGTGGGCCATCCCGCCTGCCGCCGACCCGGGCGAGCCGAGCAGACCACCGCCCGGCCCGCCAGCGTCCGTACGTGCGTCAAGGTCCGCTTGATGTGGCGGGGCGGGGGGCGGGCCGCCCCCAGAACGGGAGGGGACAAGTCCTCAATCCAGTCCTCCCGCGC
>NZ_VSFA01000107.1 GCF_008119785.1 Micromonospora sp. MP36
GACCGGCTGCGCGCGCAGGTCGGCGACGTCGTCACGGTCACCGACCTGTTCCGCAACCCCACGGTCGAATCCCTGACGGCGTTCCTCACCACCGCCACCGGGACGGCGGCCGCCCCGCCTCCCGGACCGGCCCGCACCGCCCGGCCGTCCGCCGGCGCGAGCGACGACACCGGGCAGCCCAGCGGCCTGATCGCCGTGGTCGGCATGGCCTGCCGCTTCCCCGGCGCGCGGACCCTCGACGAGTACTGGCACAACATCCGCGCCGGCGTGGAGTCGGTGCAGGAGTTCACAGTCGAGGAGATGCTGGCCGACGGCGCGGACCCGAGCCGGCTCGACGACCCGGCGTACGTCCGGGCCGGCACCTACCTGCCCGGCATCGACGAGTTCGACGCGGCCTTCTTCGGCATCACGCCTCGCGAGGCGCAGACCCTCGACCCCCAGCACCGGCTGCTGCTGGAATGCGCCTGGCACGCGCTGGAGCACGCCGGCTACGACCCGTCCGGCCACCCCGGGCGGATCGGCCTGTTCGCCGGGTCGGGACGCAGCAGCTACCTGCTCGATCACCTCAGCAGTGATCCGGAGCTGATGAGCGCCCTCGGCGAGCACCAGCTGTCCATCGGCAACGACAAGGACTTCCTGCTCAGCCGGGTCGCTTACAAGCTCGACCTGACCGGTCCCGCCGTCACCGTCGCGACCGCCTGCTCGACCTCGCTGGTGGCCGTGCACCTCGGCCGGCAGAGCCTGCTGACCGGCGAGTCCGACCTGGTCCTGGCCGGCGGCGTCAGCATCTTCCCGGCGCAGCGGCGCGGCTACCTCTACCACGACGGCGGCATCTACTCCCCCGACGGGCACTGCCGCCCGTTCAGCGCGGACGCCCGCGGCAGCATCGAATCCAGCGGGGTCGGCATCGTCGCGCTCAAGCGGCTCGAGGACGCCGTCGCGGACAACGACACCATCTACGCCGTGATCCGCGGGTCTGCCGTCAACAACGACGGCGCCCGCCGCACCGGGTACACCGCACCGGGCGTCGACGGCCAGGTCGAGGTGATCAGCAACGCGCTGACGACGGCCGGCGTGGACCCCCGTTCGGTGAGCTACGTGGAGGCCCACGGGACGGGCACCAGCCTCGGCGACCCGATCGAGGTGACCGCGCTGACCGAGGCGTTCCGGCATGGCACCGACGACCGGGGCTTCTGCGCGCTGGGCTCCGTCAAGGCCAACATCGGGCACACCGACGCCGCCGCCGGTGTCGCCGGACTGATCAAGACGGTCATGGCGCTGCACAGCCGTACGCTGCCCCCGACGATCAACGTCAGCCGGCCCAACCCGGCGATCGACTTCGCGGGCAGCCCGTTCTATCTCAACGACTCCGCCCGCCCCTGGCCGGGCGACGGCCCGCGTCGGGCGGGGGTCAGCTCGTTCGGCATGGGCGGCACCAACGCCCACGTCGTGCTGGAGGAGCCGCCGGCCACGGCGCCCGCCCCGCCGCCGCCCGCGCCGGCCGCGGGGCCGCAGCTGCTGGTCGTGTCGGCCCGTACGGTCGAGTCGCTGGACCGGCAGACGCGGCAGGTCCGCGACTGGCTGGCCGCCCATCCCGAGGTGGACCTCGCCGACGTCGCGGCCAACCTGGGCCGGCGCCAGTCGATGACCCACCGGCGGTTCCTCGTCGCGGCGGACCACACCGACGCGCTGGCCGCCCTCGACTCGCCGCAGCGGCAGTTCACCGGCACCCACCCCGGCGGTCGGCGGGCGCTGGTGTTCGCGTTCCCAGGGCACGGCGCCCAGCACGTCGCGATGGGCGCCGGCCTGTACCGCGCCGAGCCGACCTACCGGGCCGTGGTGGACGAGTGCGCCGAACTGCTCCGCGACGACCTGCGGCTCGACCTGCGTACGCTGCTCTGCCCCACGCCCGACGGACACGAGCGGGCCGAGCAGCTGCTCGCGCAGCCCCGGCTGATCCAGTCGGCGCTGTTCGTCACCGAGTACGCCCTCGCCCGGTCGCTGCTCGCCCGGGGCGTGACCCCGGACCTGATGGTGGGGCACAGCCTCGGCGAGTACGTCGCCGCGTGCCTCGCCGGCGTGTTCTCCCTGCCCGACGCGCTGCGCCTGGTGTGCGCCCGCGGCGAGCTGGTCGAGCGGACCCCGGCCGGGGCGATGCTCGCGGTGGGCCTGCCCGAGACGGCCGTGGCCGGGCTGCTCGACGACCGGGTGTCGCTGGCCGCCGTGAACGCCCCGGAGCTGTGCGTGCTGTCCGGCGATCCGGAGGCGATCGGGGAGCTTCGCCGGCGGCTGACCGGCGACGGGGTCGACTGCCGGCCGCTGCGGGTCACCCGCGGCTACCACTCGGCGCTGCTCGACCCGGTGCTCGACGAGTTCGCCGACCACGCCCGCCAGGTCACCTACCGCGAACCCGAGCGCCCCTACCTGACCAACCTCACCGGCGGCCCCGTCACCCCCGGCCAGGTCACCGATCCCGGCTACTGGGTGCGGCACATGCGCGAGCCGGTGCGGTTCGCCGAGTCGGCCGCGCTGCTCGCCGAGCAGGACGTGGTCCTCGCGGAGCTGGGTCCCGGGCACGCCCTCGGCGGCCTGGCGCGGTTGGCCGGTCTGCGGCCCGGTCAGGTGGTGGCGGCGATGCGGCATCCGCGCAGCGACGCCGACGACCTCGCCACGATGCTCGACGCGGCCGGCCGGATGTGGCTGTCCGGGGTGCCGGTCGACTGGGCCCGCTTCCGCGGTGGCCCGCGCCGCCGCCTGGCGCTGCCCGGCTACCCGTTCGAGCGGCACCGGTACTGGGTGGACGCGGCGCCGCGCGCCGTCGCCGCGTCCCCCGTACCCGCCCCGCCGGCGGCTCTTCCGGCATTTCCGGACGCGCCGGAGCCCGTCGACGCCGGCAACCGGCCGGCCCTCAGCACGGCCTACGTCGCCCCCAGCACGCCGGAGCAGGAGTGCGTGGCGGAGATCTGGAGCGAGCTGCTCGGCATCCGACCGATCGGGGCGCTCGACAGCTTCTTCGAGCTGGGCGGGCATTCGCTGCTCGCCACCCAGCTCGTCGTGCGGCTGCGTGCCCGGCTCGGCGTGGCGCTGCCGCTCGATACGGTCTTCGCGCAGCCGACCGTTGCACAGATCGCCGCGGCGCTGCCCGCGGCCGGCCCGGCACCCACCCGCCCCGGGCAGGCCGTCGCCGAGCCGGCCACCGCCGCGCCCGCCCCACCGATCATCCCCCGCGCCGAGTCCGACGCCGGTCCGCCGCCGCTGTCCTCCGGGCAGCACCGGTTGTGGTTCCTCGACCAGGCGTACCGCCAGAACGCGTACACCGTCAGCACCACCCTGCTGCTGGACGGCGCCCTCGACGTCGACGCGCTGCGTGGCGCCCTCGAGGAGCTGGTCCGGCGGCACGAGTCGCTGCGTACCGTCTTCCCGCTCGGCCCCGACGGCGACCCCGTCCAGCAGGTGCTGCCGCCGGGCCCGGTCGACCTGCCGGTCAGGTCCGCGCCGGCGGACGCGGAGCCGGACGCGGCCGGTGGGCGCAGCATCGTCGAGTCCGCGGTCGCCGACGCGGTGCCGCAGTGGGTCCACGGCGCCCTGGCCGCCGACGTCCGCCGCCCGTTTGACCTGGCCCGCGGGCCGCTGTTCCGGGCCGTGCTGCTCCGGATCGCCGACGACCGGCACGTGCTGTCGCTGACCATGCACCACAATGTCTCCGACGGGTGGTCCCTCGGCATCATCGCCGGCGAGCTGGCCACGCTCTACGACGCCGTCCTCGACGGCCGCCCCTCGCCGCTGCCCGAACTGGCCGTCCAGTACGGCGACTACGCGCGCTGGCAGCGCAGCCGGATGGCCGACACAGACAGCGACGACATGCGGTACTGGCGCCGGCAACTCGACGGCGTGGCCAGCGTCCTGGAGGTGCCCACCGACCGGCCACGGCCGCCCGTGCAGACGTTCGACGGCGCGGTGAGCACCCGCATCTTGCCCCCGCGGACGGCCGACGAACTGCGGCGTTTCAGCCAGGCCCGGGGCGCCACCCTGGCCATGACGGTGCTGGCCGCGCTGAAGGCCCTGCTCTGGCGGTACACCGGGCAGGCCGACATCTGCGTCGGCACCCCGGTCGCCGGACGGGTCCGCGCCGAGCTCGAACCGATGGTCGGCTTCTTCGTCAACATGCTGCCGTTGCGGACCGTCATCGACGGCGACTGGACCTTCGAGGAGCTGCTCGGCCAGGTGCGGCGCACGGCGCTGGGGGCGTACGACCACCAGGAGGTGCCGTTCGAACGTCTCGTCGACCTCGTCGACGCGCCCCGCGACCTCAGCCGCAACCCCCTGTTCCAGGTGATGTTCAACATGCTGAACGTGCCCGAACAGGACCTGCGGACGACCGGGCTGCGGATGGTCCAGTTCGCCGTCGAGCCGGGCATCGCCCAGCAGGACCTGGCCCTGTACGCGTACGAGGTGGACGAGGGGCTGCGGTTCCGGCTGGAGTACAACACCGACCTGTTCGACGCGGCGACCGCCGAGCGGATGATGGGCCACCTGGAGACGCTGCTCGCCGCCGCCGTCGCCGACCCCGGCGTCCGGCTGGCGGACGTGAACGTCCTCACCCCCGCCGAACTGGCCCGCGTCGCCGAATGGAACGACACCGCCAGCCCGCTCGGCTGGGCCGTACGGGGCCGGGACGGGCAGACGCCGACCCTCGTCGAGCTGATCGAACACCAGGCCGCGGCGAACCCTGACCGGCCCGCCGTGACGTTCGGGGCGACCACGCTCACCTACGCCGAGCTCAACGCCCGCGCCAACCAGCTCGCCCACCGGCTCCGCCGGGCCGGCGTCGGCCCTGACGTCACCGTCGCCGTCTGCCTCCACCGCTCGCACGAACTCCCGGTCACCCTGGTCGGCGTGATCAAGGCGGGCGGCGCGTACGTGCCCGTGGACCCCGACTACCCGATGGAGCGGCAGCGGTACGTGCTGGCGCACAGCGGCGCGGCGGTCCTGGTCACCGAGGCGGGCCTCGCCGACCGGTTCGCCGGGTACGCCGGCGAGGTGGTGTACAGCGGTGAGGCGTCGCTGGTCACCGAGCCGGACACCGACCCGGAGCCCCTCGCCGGTCCGGACAATCTCGCGTACGTGATCTACACATCCGGTTCGACGGGACGCCCCAAGGGCGTACGGGTGAGCCACGGCGCCGTCGTCAACACGCTGGCCGAGATGCGGGAACGGCCGGGTCTGACCAGCGACGGCACGATGCTCGCGATGGCCAGCTTCGCCTTCGACATGTCCGTGCCGGAGCTGTTCCTGCCCCTCGTGGTCGGCGCCCGGATGCTGCTGGTGGGCCGCGACGTCGCCTACGACGCGGCGCGGCTGGCCGAACTGCTCGCCGCGGAGGAGGTCACCCTGGCCCAGGGCACCCCGGCGACCTGGCGGCTGCTGATCGAATCCGGGTGGGCCGGCCTGCCCGGCCTGACGGCCGTGTGTGGCGGCGAAGCGGTGTCCGCGCCGTTGGCCCGGCAGTTGGCGGAGCGGGTCGGCGCGCTGTGGAACCTGTACGGCCCGACCGAGGCCGCCGTCTGGTCCACGATGGAACGCGTCGAGTCCGGCTTCACGCGCCTCACCATCGGCCGGCCGATCGGCAACATGCGCGTCCATGTGCTCGACCCGCAGCTGTCCCCCGCCCCCGTGGGCGTACTCGGTGAGCTGCACCTCGGCGGTGCGGGGCTGGCTCGCGACTACCACGGCGACCCGGCGCTGACCGCGCAGCGGTTCGTGCCGGACCCGAACGGCGGCGGCCGGCTGTACCGCACCGGCGACCTCGGCCGCTACCTGGCCGACGGCCGCATCGAGTTCGTCGGCCGTAGCGACTCGCAGGTGAAGGTGCGGGGGTTCCGCATCGAACTCGGCGAGATCGAAGCGGTGCTGCGCCGCCACCCGTCGATCCGCGACACCGCTGTGGTGGTGCGCGAGGACGAGGGCGAGAAGGCGATCGTGGCCTACCTGACGTTGGCCACCGGGGCGGAACCCGACGCGGACGCGGATCAGGGGGCGACGGCGGACGTGACCGCCGACTTCGACGTCGACCCAGCGCCGTGGCGGTCCTTCGCCCGCACCTACCTGCCGGACTACATGATGCCGTCCGCCTTCGTGGTGCTCGACCGCATGCCGCTCAACGCCAACCGCAAGGTCGACCGCGCGGCCCTGCCCGCACCCCGCCGCGGCGGCGCCACCGTCGGCGCGACCCCACCGGACACCCCGCTGCGGAAGGCCCTGGCCGAGCGGTGGGCGGCGGTGCTCGGCTACGACACCGTCGGCATCGACGACGACTTCTTCGACCTGGGCGGCGACTCGTTCAAGGCCATCAAGGCCCTGGCGGGCAACGACCCGGCGATCAGCGTCCTCGACCTGTTCCGCTACCCGACCATCCGGTCGCTGACCGAACACCTGGACGCCACCGGCGGCAGTGCCGGACGCCTGCTGCACGAGCTGACCCCGTCGCGGCCGGCGACGCCGACGCAGCTGACGCTGCTGTGCGTACCGTTCGGCGGCGGCAGCGCGATCACCTTCCAACCGCTCGCCGACGCCCTCCCACCGGGGGTGTCCCTGTACGCCCTGGAGCGGCCCGGTCATGACCTGAACCGCCCGGACGAACCGCTGCTGGACACGGACGAGCTGGTGGACCGCTGCGTGGCCGAGGTCCTCGACGGCATCGAGGGTCCGGTGGCCGTGTACGGGCACTGCGTGGGCGGCGCCACCGCGGTGGAGCTGGGACGCCGGCTGGAGGCGGCCGGTGTCGAGCTGACCGGGGTGGTCATCGGCGCCCACTTCCCCGCCCCGCGACTGCCCGGCCGGGTGTTCAGCTGGCTGCGGCGCTGGTTCCCGATGGAGCGCTGGACGTCGAAACGGCGGACGCTGGAAGCGCTGCGCGCGATGGGCTTCTTCACGGAGGTCTTCGACGAGAACGAGAAGGACTTCGTCATGCGGGTGGTCCTGGCCGACTCCGCGGCCGGCGAGGACTACTACACCGATGTCTACGCCACCGGCCTGCCCCGGAAGTTGGCGGCCCCGCTCGTCTGCGTCGTCGGCAGCGGTGACCGCGCCACGGAGCTGTACCAGGAGCGGTACCTGGAGTGGGAGTTCTTCTCCGATCGGGTGTCGCTGGAGGTCATCGAGGGCGCCGGCCACTACTTCGCCAAGCACCAGCCGGCCGAGCTGGCGAAAATCATCCTGGCGGCCTGCGGCCCGACGGTGCCCGCGGAGCGGCAGCAGCCGGCCGGCGAGGCACCGCCGCAGCCGGACCCCGCCCCCACACCGCCCCGCGACGAACCGGAGCACGTCGCGGCCCCACCCGCCGCCCGGCGCTCCATGCCCAGCCTGACGGTGTTCTACCTGATCGCGATCGGGCAGCTCGTCTCGCTCATCGGCAGCGGACTGACCGGCTTCGGCATGAGCCTGTGGGTCTACCAGCAGACCCGGTCGGTGTCGCTGTTCGCCACGGCCACCGTCCTGGCGCTGCTGCCCGCCGTCGTCCTCTCCCCCATCGCCGGCGCACTGGCCGACCGGTGGGACCGACGGCTGATCATGATCCTCGCGGACTCCCTGGCCGCCACCGGGACGGTGAGCCTCGCCGTCCTGCTGTGGTGGGGCCAGCTCCGGCTCTGGCACGTGTTCACCGCCATCACCGTCACCGCGGTGGCGACCGCCTTCCAGCAACCCGCCTACCTGGCGGCCGTCACGCAACTGGTACCGAAGCGGTACTACGGGCGCGCCAACGGCATCGTCTCCCTCGGCACGGCGACGAGCACCGTGCTGGCGCCGCTGGTCGGCGGTGCCCTGGTGATCGCGGTCGGGCTGCGCGGGATCGTCGTCATCGACCTGCTCACCTTCGCCTTCGCCGTCGCCGTCACCCTGTCGGTCCGCTTCCCGGACACCCTGTTCGTCAAGCGGGAGGAGCCGTTCCTGCAGGAGGTACTGGGCGGCTGGCGGTTCATCACCCGCCGGCACGGCCTGGTGGCGTTGGTCGTGCTGACCGCGTCGCTGAACTACTTCTTCTCCATGGTCGAGGTCCTGGTCACCCCGCTGACCCTGTCCTTCGGCGACCCGGCGGTGCTCGGCCGGGTGCTCGCCGCCAGCGGGGTCGGCATGCTCGTCGGCTCGGTCCTCATGGGCGTGTGGGGCGGCACGGCCCGGCGTACCACCGGCATCCTGGGCAGCGTCGTGCTCCTCGGCGCGTCGCTGCTCACCGTCGGCCTGCACCCGAGCCCGCTGTTCCCGACCCTCGGCCTGTTCGGCATGGGCCTGGCCACCGCGCTGGTGAACACCCACTGGCTGGCCATCGTGCAGGCCAAGGTGGGCCTCGACCTGCAGGGACGGGTGCTGTCCATGGGCCAGATGCTGTCCTGGCTGATGGTGCCGGCTGGCTTCCTCACCGCCGGCCCGCTCGCCGAGCACGTGTTCGCCCCGATGGTGTCGCCCGACGGCGTGCTGGCCGCCGTCGTCGGCACCGGAGCGGGCCGCGGCATGGCCCTCGCGGCGATCGTGGCCGGACTCTTCTCCCTCGCCCTCGCCGCCGTCGGCATCGCCTACCGACCGATCCGCAAGGTCGAGGACGAGCTACCGGACAACGACCCCGGCAGCGTCATCCTCGCCGACAAGGACCGCCTGCAGGAGGCGGCCGACCGCCAGCTCGCGCTGCACCGGGCCGGTCAGCGATGAGCGCGCCCACCCGGCCCGCCGGCCCCACCCGCCGGGCCGGCGGCCGGCGCCCGACCGGCGCCACGCCCGCCGTCGACTGCCTGCACCGGATGGTGGCCGCACAGGCCGCCCGCACCCCAGACGCGGAGGCGGTACGGCACGCCGACCGCGCCCTGTCCTACCGGGAGCTCGACGAGGCCGCGAACCGGCTGGCCCGGGTGCTGCTCCGGCGCGGGGTGACCCGGGAGGAACGCGTCGGCGTCTGCCTGCCGCGCACACCCGAGCTGGTGGTCGCCCTGCTCGCCGTGCTCAAGGCCGGCGCCTGCTACGTCCCGCTGGACCCGGCCTACCCGCCGGCCCGGGTGGCCTTCATGACCGCCGACTCCGGCGTACGGCAGGTGCTGACCCGCGCCGACCTCGCCGACCGGTTCCCCGGCACGGCCATCCCGGTCGACCGGCTCGACCCGACGGGGGACGGCACCGATCCGGCCGTGCCGGCCACGCCCGCGGACCTGGCGTACGTCATCTACACCTCCGGCTCCACCGGCCGGCCCAAGGGCGTCGCCATCGAACACCGCTCGGCGTCGGTGCTCATGCAGTGGGCCCGGCAGACCTTCGACGACACCGAACTGGGTGGCATGCTCGCCGCCACCTCCGTCTGCTTCGACCTGTCCGTCTTCGAGATCTTCGCCCCGCTGTGCTGGGGCGGCCGGGTGCTGCTCGTCGACAATGTGCTGGCCCTCGCGGCCCCCGGCGCGGACGGGTTGCCCGTCACCCTGGTCAACACCGTTCCCTCCGCGATGGGAGAACTGCTCACCGCCGGCGCCCTGCCGGAGAGCGTCCGCACCGTCTGCCTGGCCGGCGAGCCGCTCACCGCCGCGCTGGCCGCCCGGGTGTGGTCCCGCCCCCACGTACGCCGGCTGTGCAACCTCTACGGCCCGTCCGAGGACACCACCTACTCCACCTGGGCGGAGGTGCCGCCGGACAGCGGGGACCCGCCGATCGGTCGCCCCCTGCCGCAGACCCGCGCCTACGTCCTGGGCCCTGACGGGCAGCCCGTCCCGCCCGGCGAGCCGGGCGAGCTCCACCTGGCCGGCGCGGGCCTGGCCCGCGGCTACCTCGACCGGCCGGAGGAGACCCGGGCCAGGTTCCGGCCCGACCCGTTCCGGCCCGGCGAGCGGATGTACCGCACCGGCGACCGGGTCCGGCTGCGCCCGGACGGGCAACTGGCCTACCTGGGCCGCCTCGACGACCAGGTGAAACTGCGCGGCTACCGGATCGAGCTGGGTGAGGTCTCCGCCCGCATCGCCGCCCTGCCCGGAGTCCGCGAAGCGACCGCCGCCGTCCGGGAAGGACCGAGCGGCGATCCGCTGCTGGTCGGCTATCTGGTCGGCGAGCGACGCGACGACGTGCGGGCCAGGCTGGCCGAGGTGCTGCCCGCGCCGCTGGTCCCCGCGACCGTGGTGTGGCTGGACCGGCTGCCCACCCTGCCCAACGGCAAGGTGGACCGGTCCGCGTTGCCCGCCCCCACTCTCGGCGACGACGCCGGGCCGTTGCCCGAGACGACCGGGACGGTGGCGGCGGTCTGGCGGGAGGTGCTCGGCGTGCCGGTCACCGACGCCGACAGCGACTTCCTCGACCTCGGCGGCGACTCGCTGCTCGCGGTCCGCTGCGCCACCCGGCTGGCCGCCGCGACCGGCCGGCCGGTCCGACCGGGCGACCTCTTCGCCCACCCGACCGTCGCCGCGTTGACCACCCACCTCGACGGGCTGACCGCCGACGCGGCGCCGGGCGGCGATCCGGCCGGCCCGACGCCGGCCGGGCCCGCCCCGCTGTCCGCCGCGCAGACCCGGCTCTGGTTCCTGCACCAGCTCGACCCGGCCGACACCTCCTACCTGCTGGCCTTCGCGATCCGGTTCGCCGCGCCGCTGGACCCGGACCGGCTGGCCCGGGCGCTGCGCCAGGTGGTCGACCGGCATCCGGCCCTGCGCACCGTGTTCCCTACCGGGCCGGACGGGCCGGTGCAGCACGTCCACCCCGGCACCGAGGTGACGCCCGTCGTCGCGCCGCAGGAGCCGGGCACGCCGCTGGACGAGCGGCTCACCCGGCTCGCTGCCGACGCCACCCGCGCACCCATGGACCTGGCCACCGGCCCGCTGCTGCGGGCCCACCTGGTGCCGGACGACACCGGCCGCGCGGTGGCTCTGCTGCTGGTCGTCCACCACATCGTCTGCGACGACTGGTCGTTCGGCGTCATCGTGCGGGACCTCGCGGAGGCGTACGACACCGGTGCGGACCCGGCGGCGGCGCCCGAATCCCCGGCGGTCGGCCCCGCGGCGCTCGCCCTGGCCCAGCGGGACTGGCTGGGCGGGCCGGCCGGGCGGCAGGCGGTGGCCGACGTGCTGGACGAACTACGCGGTGCTCCGGACTTCCTCGACCTGCCCGCCGCCCCGCCCCGCCGGGGCCGGCTCGACGCATCCGCCGTCCCGGCCCGGTCGGATCTGCCGCTGCCGGCCGCGCGACCCGGCGATGGCCCACCGTCGGGCGCCGCGTTGCGGACCACCGTGGACACCGCCACCGCCCGAGCGGTGCGGGACCTTGCTCGGGCCGAGCGGGTCAGCCTGCACATGGTCGGGCTGGCCGCCTTCGCCACCCTGCTCGGCGCCGCCACCGGCCGGCACGACCTGCTGATCGGGGTCGCCTTCGCCGGCCGGACCAGCGTCGCCGCCGAGCAGAGCGTCGGCTGCTACGTCAACACCCTGCCGCTGCGGCTGCATCCGGCCCCCGACCGCCGCTTCGCCGACCTGCTCGACGAGGCCCGCCGGGTCACCCTGTTCGCCGCGGCCCACCAGGACGTCCCCTTCGACCTGCTCGTGGAGCGACTCCGACCCACCCGCCGGCCGCACCGCAACCCTCTCGTCCAGGTCGCCTTCGGCGTGCAGAACGCCCCGCCGGCCCGCCACCGCGGCGCGGCCGGTGTGGAGTTCACCGGCGTCGAGCTGACCCCGGACACCGCCCGGCTCGACCTGACCCTCTGGCTCGACGAGCGGCGGGACGGGCTGGAGGCGCTCTGGACCTACCGCACCGACCTGTTCGACCACGACGGGGTGGTCACGTGGCACCGCTGCCTCACGGCGCTGCTGCGTACCGCCGCCGCCGACCCCCGGCGCAGTCTGGCCGACTGCGCCGACACCTTGGGAGCGAAAGATGAGTGAGCAGACCCGCGTCGCGCGGACCATCCCCCGGCGCGGCCGCGAACAGAACCTGGTGGACGTGCGCCCCGACTGGCCCGGCGGACCGCTGCCGGCGCTGGTGCAGGCCAACGTGCCCGACGTCGACCTGCCCGGCTGGCTGGCCGGCCACCGCGACGAGGTCGACGAGCTGGCCCGGCACGCCGGGGCCGTGCTGTTCCGCGGCTTCGCCGTGGCCGGCCCGGACGACTTTCGCACCGTCATGGCTGCCCTCTCCGACGACGTGCTCTCCTACGGCGAACGCTCCTCACCGCGCAGCAAGGTCACCGAGGGCGTCTACACGTCCACCGAGCACCCCGCCGACCAGCCGATCGTGCTGCACAACGAGCAGTCCTACACGGTGAACTGGCCGCTGCGCATCGTCTTCCACTGCGAGGTGGCGCCGGCCGCCGGCGGGCGTACCCCGCTCGCGGACAGCCGCCGCGTGCTCGCCCGGCTCCGCCCGGAGACCGTCGCCGAGTTCGAGCGACGCGGGGTGCTCTACCGGCGCAACTACCTGCCCGGCATCAGCCTCTCCTGGCAGACCGCGTTCCAGACCGAACGGCGCGAGGACGTCGAGGCGTACTGCGCCCGGGCGCTGATCGACGTGGAATGGGTCGGCGACCAGCAGCTACGCACCCGGCAGATCCGCCCGGCGGTGCGCCGCCACCCCGTCACCGGGGAGCCGACCTGGTTCAACCACGCACTGTTCTTCCACGTCACCTCCCTGCCCGAGGACGTCAGCGCCGGCCTGCGGGCCGCCCTCGACGAGGAGGACCTGCCCTACCAGACCGCGTACGGGGACGGCACGCCCATCCCGGACGAGGTACTGGCCGAGCTGCGGGCGGCGTACGCCGCGGAAACCCGTTCCTTCGAGTGGCGGCGCGGCGACGTGCTGCTGGTGGAGAACATGCTCGCCGCGCACGCCCGCGAGCCGTTCACCCCGCCCCGGCGGATCCTCACCGCGATGTCCGACCCGGTCGCCGCGCCCGAGCTGACCGACGCGCTTCGCTCCGGCACGGTCGCGACGGGAGGCCGGGCATGAACGGGCCGGGGCCGCGTCGTCGCGGTACCAGCACGGTCGCCTCGCCGGTGTCCCGGCGGGTGCTCGTGGACGACACCTTCGTGCTGCTCGTCGAGGCCGCCGTACCCGACCTCGACCTGGCCGGCTGGCTCGCCGGCCGCCGCGAGGAGCTGCTGCGGGACCTGGACCAGTACGGCGCGGTGTTCTTCCGCGGCTTCGAGGTGGGCACCGCCGACGACTTCAGCCAGGCCGCCCGGGCGGTCAGCCCGGACCTGCTCGGCTACCTCGAACGGGCCGCGCCCCGCCACGAGGTGGCCGACCGGGTGTTCACCTCCACCGAGTTCAACGCCGAGCAGTGGATCCCGCTGCACCACGAGATGTCGTACTCGCACAACTGGCCCACCTACCTCTACTTCTGGTGCGCGCAGCCGGCGACCGGCAGCGGCGGGGCGACCCCGCTGGCCAGCGAGCGGGTAATCACGCCGCTGATCCCCGCCGACGTGCGGGAGCGGTTCCTGCGCTCCGGCGTCAGCTATGTGCGCAACTACGGCCCGCACCTGGACCTGCCCTGGCAGGAGGCGTTCCAGACCACCGACCGGGCGGAGGTGGAGGCGTACTGCGCCGCCTCGGCGACCGAGTTCACCTGGCTCGGTAACGACGGGCTGCGCACCCGCGCCCGGCGGCAGGCGGTCGCCACGCACCCGCGTACCGGGGAAACCGTCTGGTTCAACCACGCCCACCTGTTCCACGTGTCCAACATGCCGGCGGAGGTGTCCGGCGCGCTGCTGCGCGAGTACGGCCCGGAGGGGCTGCCCCGCAACGCGTACTACGGCGACGGCGAGCCGATCCCCGACGAGGTGGTCACCGGCATCCGCGAGTTGTACCGGCAGCACACCGTCTCGGTGCCCTGGCAGCGCGGCGACGTGCTGGTCGCGGACAACTTCCTGGCCACCCACGGGCGGGAACCCTTCAGCGGCGACCGGGAGATCCTCGTCGCCATGTCCGACCTCTACGTCAACCGGAGTGTGATGTGAACGGGTACCGTCTGTCGCCGATCCAGCGCCTGGCCTGGTCCGGGAAGCAGGACCTGGTCAGGGCCCGGGTCCGGCTGGACCGGCCGCTGGACCGGGCGCGGCTGCAGGCCGCCGTCGACACGGTGGTGGCCCGGCACGAGGCGCTGCGGCTGACCCTGGTGCACCACCCCGGCCTGCGGGTGCCGTTGCAGGACGTCGACGACAGCCGCGCCGTGGTGGTCGGCGCGCAGGGCGACCTGTCGGTCACCCTCACCGACGAAGCCCTGGAGCTGGCCGCCACCCCGCTGATCGCCGACCCGGCCAGCCTGCGCCTGGTCCTCGCCGACCTGGCCCGGGCCTACGCCGGTGAGGCGTTGCCGGACGACCCGGACGCGCTGCAGTTCCTCGACGTCGCCGAGTGGCAGCACGAGGAACGGGAGCAGAACAAGGTCCCAGCCCCGAGCGCCCCGGCCGCGCGGCTGGTCACGCCGCACGCCGACGACCCGACCGCGGTGGTCACCGCGACCGTGCCCGCTGCCGCGCTGGCCGACGCCGCCCGCACCGCGAAGGTCGAGCCGGCCACCGTGCTCCTCGCCGCCTGGGCGCTCGCGGTCTCCCGCCGGGCCGAGGCGCCGGCCGGGGCCGACGAGGCGGACCTGGTGCTGGCCCGGTGGAGCGACGGCCGGCAGGCCGACGGCACCGCCGGCGTGGTGGGCCCGCTGGGCGGCTACGGGCCGCTCCGGCTGGCCCTGCCGTTGCCCGTCGCCCCGGCCGACCTGCTGGCCTCCGTCCGCGCCGTCGAGGTGGCCGCGGACGACACGTTCCATCTGGTCGATCCGGTGGACGAGCAGTCCGAGGCGGTCGCCGGGTTCGCCGTGCTGCCCACCGTGGATCCGGCCACCGTGGCCGGCCTCGACGGGGCCGCGGTGGCGGTCGCCGACCCGCCGCCGGCCGCCGGCCCGCACCTCACCGCGCTGATCGACGGCGAGCAGGTCACCCTGCGGGTGGTCGGCGGGCAGTGGTTGCTCGACGCGCTGCTGGCGGTCCTGCGGACCCTGCCCGCCGCGCTCACCGCCGCCGCCCCACTGGCGGTGCTCGGCGACGGGGAGGCCCGCTGGCTGGCCGACGCGGCCGGGACCGCCGCCGAGGCGCCGGAGCGTGCCCTCGTCGACCTGCTCGACGCGGGCCTCGCCGGCATGGACCGGGCCGCCGTGGCGGTGGTCGCGGCGGACGGCGCGTACACCGTCGGTGAGCTGCGCGACCGGGCCGCGCGGGTGGCCGCCGCGCTGGCCGGGCGTGGGCTGTCCGGTGCCCCGGTCGGGGTGCTGGCCACCCGGTCCCGGGACACCGTGGTGGCGTTCCTCGGGGTGCTGCGGGCCGGGGCGGTGTTCGTCCCGCTGGACCCGGACGCCCCGACGCAGCGCCTCGCCGCCCAGATCCACGCGGTCGGCGCGGAGGTCGTCGTCGGTGTCGGCGGCCCGGCGACCGTGACGGTCGACGACCTCGTCGCGGCCGGTGGCCCGCCGCCCGCCGCGGTACCAGCCCCGGCCGACCCGGCGTACGTGATCTTCACCTCCGGGTCCACGGGCACGCCCCGCCCGGTGCAGGTGTCGCACGGCGCCGCCGTGCACCTGGCCGACGCCCTGGAGCGCACTGTCTACGCGGGCAGCCGCCCCGGGCTGCGGGTGGCGGTGAACGCCCCGCTCACCTTCGACGCCTCGATGAAGCAGCTCGTGCAGCTCGGTCACGGCCGCAGCCTCTACCTGGTGCCCGAACAGGTCCGCCGGGACGGTGCGGCGCTGGCCGCCGCGCTGGCCGACCACCAGGTCGACGTGCTCGACCTGACCCCCTCCCAGCTGCGCATCCTGCTCGCCGGGGCGGGCGACACGCGGCTGCCCGGCCTGCTGCTGCTCGGTGGGGAGGCCATCGCGCCGGATCTGTGGGAGGCCGTGGCGGCGCTGCCCGGCGTCCGCGCGGTCAACCTGTACGGCCCGACCGAGTGCACCGTGGACACCAGCGCGGCGCAGGTACGCGCCGGGGACGCCCCGAGCATCGGCCGGCCCCTGCCTGGCGTGGCGGTCTGGGTGCTCGACGAGCACCTGCGGCCGGTGCCACCGGGTGTGGCCGGGGAACTCTGCGTCAGCGGGCCGCAGCTCGCCGACGGGTACCTCGGCGACCCGGAGACCACCGCGCGGCGGTTCCTGCCGGTGGCCCTGCCGTCCGGCCGCACCGAACGGGTGTACCGCACCGGCGACCGGGTCCGCTTCGACGCCGACCGGCGGCTGCGCTACCTCGGCCGCCTGGACGACCAGGTGAAGATCCACGGCTTCCGGGTGGAACCGGGCGAGGTCGCCGCGGTCCTACGCGAGCACCCGGAGGTCGCCGACGCCGCCGTCGTGGCCCGCGACGACGACGGCCACGGCGACCGGCTCGTCGCCTACGTCCGGCCGGGCCGCCCGGCCCCCGCCGTCGACGTCGAGCGGATCGCCGGGATCAACCCGCACGAGACCCGCTACCTGTACGACGAGATCTTCGTCCAGCAGGTCTACCTGCGCGACGGCATCGTGCTGCGGCCCGGGGCGACCGTGCTCGACGTGGGCGCGAACATCGGCATGTTCTCGCTGTTCGTCCACACCGTCTGCCCGGACGCGACGATCCACGCGTTCGAGCCGGTGCCGTCGGTGACCGACGTCCTGCGACGCAACGTCGCCGAGTTCGGCGTACCGGCCACGGTGCACGGAATCGGGCTGTCCCGGACCGACGGGGAGGTGTCCTTCACCTACTACCCGGGTTACTCGATGATGTCCGGCCACGCCGCGTACGCCGACCCGGACGCCGAGCGGGCGGTGATCAAGCGGTACCTCGCCAACGAGCGGGACGCCGGCGCGGACGAGCGGGACGTCCTGCTCGACCGGGTCGACGAGCTGCTCACGGAACGTTTCGCCGGGCGGGAGCTCACCGTGCCGGTCCGGCCGCTGTCGGCCGTGCTCGACGAGCTCGCTCCGCAGCGGATCGACCTGCTGAAGATCGACGTGCAGCGCGCCGAGGCCGACGTGCTCGCCGGGCTGGCGGAACGGCACTGGCCGCTGATCCAGCAGGTCGCCATGGAGGTCCACGACGCACCCGGCACCGACACCGAGGGCCGGCTGGTCGAGCTGGTCGCGTTGTTCGAGGGCCACGGCTTCGACGTGGTCACCCGACAGGACGACCTGCTCGTCGGTACCGACCGGCACACCCTGCACGCCGTGCGCCCCGAGTACGCCGCCGACCCCCGCCCGGCGGTGGTCGTCCCGGCCGGGCCGGCGACCGGACCGCTGGAGGAACGCCTGACCGGCTGGCTGGCCGACCGGCTGCCGACCCACCTGGTCCCGGCCGCGGTGGTGCTCCTCGACGAGCTGCCGCTGACCCGCAACGGCAAGCTCGACCGGGCGGCGCTGCCCGCGCCCCGCCTCGAACGGCCCCGCGACAGCGCGGCAGTGACGCCCGCCAACCGGGCCGAGGAGATCCTGGTGGAGGCGTGGCGCGAGGTCCTCGGGGTGGCGACCTTCGGCGTGACCGACAGCTTCTTCGCCCTCGGCGGCGACTCCATCCGCAGCATCCAGATGCAGGTCGCGGCGAACAAGCGGGGGCTGTCCTTCCGGCTCGGCGACATCTTCACCTACCAGTCGATCCGGGAACTCGTCACGCACGGGCAGATCACCCTTGACGGGGCTTCCGCCGCGCCCACCGGGACCGAGCCGGACGAGCGGTTCACGCTGGTCGCCGCCGCCGACCGGGAGCTGCTGCCCGAAGGGCTCGCCGACGCGTACCCGATGACCGCCCTGCAGCAGGGCATGGTCTACCACTGCGAGCTGACCGGCGACCCGGCGATGTACCACAACGTCACCGCGCACCGGATCACCGCGCCGCTGGACGCCGCCGCGCTACGTGCCGCCCTGGCCGGTCTGGTCGCCGCCCACCCGGTGCTGCGGACCGGGTTCGCGCTGGGCGCGTACTCCGAGCCGTTGCAGCTCGTGCACGCGGACGTCCCAGTCGAGGTGCCGGTGACGGACCTGACCGACACCGACCCGCAGACCCGCCGGGCGCGGGTCGACGACCTCGTCGCGCAGGAGCGGGTACGCCCCTTCGACTGGGCCCGCCCGCCGCTGCTGCGGCTGCACGCCGTCCGGGAGGACGCCGACGCGTTCACCCTGATCGTCGCCGAGTACCACGGCATCCTCGACGGCTGGAGCCTGCACCTGCTCCTCACCGACCTGCTCGCCGCGTACGACCGGGAACGCGCCGGCAGCCCACGCCCGGCCCGCCCCGGCCTGCCGTTCCGGGAGTACGTGGCGGCCGAACGGGACGCCCTCGCCGACCCGGTCACCCGCCGGTTCTGGTTGGACGGCCCGGGCGCGGTGCCGCCGCTGCTGCTCGGCGGGCCGGACCCGCGGACCACCACCACCCAGCGGGTGCCGCTCAAGGCGGACACCACCGACGTGGTCACCGAGGCGGCCCGCACCGCCGGGGTGCCGATCAAGTCGTGGCTGCTCGCCATCCACCTACGGCTGATCGGCGAGCTCTCCGGCCGCGACGACGTGGTCAGCGGCCTGGTGGTCGGCGGCCGGCCGGAGGGGGACGGCAGCGACACCACCCTCGGCCTGTTCCTCAACACCCTGCCGGTGAGCGTGCGGCTGGGCACCCGGTCCCTGGCCGAGTTGGCCGCCGAGGTGTGGCGGGCCGAACGGGAGCTGATGGGACACCACCGGTTCCCGCTCGCCGAGATCGTCCGCGCCGGCGGCGCCGGCCCCCGCTTCGACCACTTCTTCAACTGGACCCACTTCCCGAACGGGCCGACCGACGGCGGCAGCCGCATCGTGGACAGCCGGGGCATCACCGTGGACGTCGCGTTCAGCCTCGCCGTCGATGCCGAACTGGACGCCGACACCGGCCGCCTCGCCCTCACCGTCCAGTACGACCACCGGCACGTCGCCGCGGACCGGGTCAACACCTTCGCCGACGGCTTCCACCGGCTGCTGGCCGCCGACCCGACCGCGCCGCTACCCGCCGTCGCCACCGGCGGGCCGGCCGCCGCCGACGACGCGCGGACCCGGTGGGCGGCCCAGGTGGCGGCGGCCTGGCAGGAGGTGCTCGGCGTCGCGCCCGGCGACCAGGCGACGGACTTCCAGGCCGCCGGCGGGGACTCGCTGCGCGCCCTGCGGCTGGTCACCGTGCTGCGGCAGCGCCACGGCAGCGACCTCACGCTGCCCGAGTTCGTGACGCTGGGCAGCTACGGCGCGCTGGTGGACCGGGTCGCCCGTTCCGCCTGACCCCTGACCAGCAGCCGACCGGGCCGGCCCACGCCGGCCCGGTCGGCCGTCCCGTCCGCTGACTCGAAGGGAGCAACGTTGACCGGCCCCAGCACCAGCGCCGTACACGGCGACGACGGCCTGAACCCCGGCGGGGCGGTGGCGCCGCCGATCGTGCAGAGCGCAACCTTCAGCGCCGAGTCCGACGAGCACTTCACCGCCATCGCCACCGAAACCCGAGGCAGCACCTTCTACACCCGCTACGGCAACCCCAACCACGCCCAGGTGGCCGCCGTGGTCGCCGAACTGGAGAGCGCGGAGACGGGTCTGGTCACCGCCTCGGGGATGGGCGCGATCAGCACGATCGCGCTGGCCCTGCTCTGCGCCGGCGACCACGTGGTGGTGCAGCGCAGCACGTACGGCGGCACCACCTCGCTCGCCACCGGCCTGCTGCCGCGCTTCGGGGTCTCCTGCACCCAGGTCGACCAGACCGACATCGGGGCGTTCACCCGGGCGTTGCGCCCACGGACCCGGCTGGTGCTGGTGGAGACGCCGAGCAATCCGCTGCTGGAGCTGACCGACCTGGCGGCCGTGGTCGAGTTGGCCCACGCGGCTGGTGCGCTGGTGGTGGTCGACAACACCTTCGCCACGCCGGTTAACCAGCGTCCGGTGAGCGCCGGGGCGGACCTGGTCTGGCACAGCGGCACCAAGTTCCTTGGCGGCCACTCCGACGTGTCGGCGGGGGTGGTCGTCGGTTCCGCGGAGCTGATCGAGAGGGTGTGGCAGACGGCAATCGTCACGGGCAGCACCCTCGGCCCGGTGGACGCCTGGCTGCTGCTGCGCGGCATCCGTACGCTGCCGCTGCGCGTGGAGCGGCACAACGCCAACGCCCTCGCCCTGGCCCGGGCACTGGAGGGGCACCCGGCGGTGGCCCGGGTCCGCTACCCGGGGCTGCCGTCGCATCCCCAGCACGCGCTCGCCCGGCGCCAGATGAGCGGCTTCGGCGGGGTGCTCAGCGTCGACCTGAAGGCGGGCCGGGCGGGGGCCGCGGCGCTGCTGGCCGGGCTGGGGCTGGCCAAGCGGGCGGCCAGCCTGGGCAGTGTCAGCACCCTGGTGGTGCACCCCCGGTCGATGTGGGCGGGGATCGTGGACGCCGAGCAGCTGGCCGCCAGCGGCATCGGGGACGGGCTGGTCCGCGTCTCCACCGGCATCGAGGACACCGCCGACCTGGTGGACGACTTCCTGGCGGCGCTGGACAAGGCGACCGACCTGGGCTAGTCAGCCCTGCTGAACACACACCGGTGTTACCGCCCTCGGCGTGATATCCGGCCGGACCCCGGCGCTGCGTCGGTCGCGAGTTCGACGGCCAGCGGTTCGCCGCAAGCCAGGTGTGAGCGCGGTGGCCGGGCGCGCGGCTGTGTAACGCGCGCCCGGCCATGCCATCCCCGCAACGGCGCGTTGGCCGGCGCGCGCCGAGGTAGCACAGGTGCCTGATCGGTCAGTGGCTCACACGCAGCCGCAGGACCTCGCCCTGGCCGACCATCGTGCCCTTGTTCGAGATGTAGATGGTGCCGTCGCGGTCGACCGCCAGACCGGTGGGCGTGACGAGACCGTCCCGGGCGAGTTCGGTGCGCGAGCCGTCGCGCTCCACCCGGATCAACGCGCCGGTCGGGTCGCCGCTGAGCAGGCCGTTGGCGAAGATCTCAAGGACCAGCAGCCGGCCCTTGTGGTCGAAGGCGATGTCGGCG
>NZ_VSFA01000108.1 GCF_008119785.1 Micromonospora sp. MP36
ACCGCGCACCGGTGGATCGGCCGGGCGTACTTCTTCGCCGGAGTCTTCCCAGCGGGCATCGCCGTATTGGGCGTCGCACCCCTGAGCAGCACCGGCTTCGTCTCACAGGTCGGCAACACCATGCTCGCGGTCCTCTGGCTCGCCACCTCGATCGCCGGATACCGGATGGCACGGCAACGCCGATTCGTCGAGCACCGCCGGTGGATGATCCGCAGCTTCGCCCTGACCACATCAATCGTGCTGAACCGGGCGTGGCTGATCCTCTTCGTCATCCTGCTGCTGCCCCACGTCGACACGACCTACGGCGGCGATCAGGATGCGATGATCCGGGCAGCGGCCGGCGCCAGCGCCTGGATGAGCTGGGTGGTCAACCTGCTCGTCGCCGAGTGGTGGCTGGAACGCGGCGACGCCCGCCGCCGGACCCACCGCACGGGCCAAGCCGCCGACCGCCGCGACGCGGCCTGACGACAGGAGAAACGGGGCCGGCGCAACGGCGGGAAGCGGTCGGGCCGGCCCGGATCTGAACCACCCTACGGCCTGCCAACAGCTCCGCTACCAGGCGGCTCTTGCCGACGCCCGCCTCACCCTCGATCGACACCATCGCCGGCGGCGCCTCCACCGCGCTGGTGAGCACCGCCAGCTCCGTGGCGCGCCCGATCATGGCCGGCGCGATGACGCGCCGGCCTGCGCCCACCGGTTCTGCACGACGACCCTGTACCGCGCCAGAACTCAACGAATGGTTGTGAGCTGGCGTCTCACCGGCACGAGCTCCGGCTCGTCCGGGCGCGCTCGGCGGCGGAGCTGCGCTGGGCGGAGCTGGCCGCGCAGGTACGGGAACTTGAGCTGGCGAACGAGACCTACCAGGACTTCGTCCGGCGCCACCCCGCGCACTCGGACGCCGGCAGATGACCTGACCGGGAGGGCTGCCGCGTGCCGGCCCTCGCCGGTCGCGCCGTTAGCCTGATCACTTCAGAGCACGAAAGTTTGCAGGTACTGAAATATCCGTCCTAGTGTTGCCCGGTGACCGATGGCAGCACCTCGCCCGCGACCGCCGGCCTGCGGGACCGCAAGAAGCGGCAGACCCGGGCCGCGCTGGCCACCGCCGCGCTGCGGCTGGTCGTCGAGCGCGGCTTGGAGCACGTCACGGTGGAGGAGATCAGCGAGGCGGCGGATGTCTCGTCCCGGACCTTCTTCAACTACTTCCCGAGCAAGGACGACGCCCTCATCGGCGACCACGCCGTCGACACCGCCCGGCTCGTGGCCCGGGTCGCCGAGGTGCCGCCGGAGGTGTCCGCGCTCGCGGCCATCCGAACGGCCCTCGCCGAGGTGATCGACGAGATGCAGGCCGACCGCGAGCTGTGGCTGCTGCGCATGGAGGTCGTCACACGTAATCCGGCCCTGCTGCCGCGCCTGGCCGCGCTCGGCGTCGAGGCGGAAAGGACGATGACCGAGACCCTCGCCGCCCGGGTGGGTGTACCCCCGGATCATGGCTTCCCCGCACTGCTCACGGCCGTAACCGGCGCCGCGTTCCGCACCGCGATGCTCCGCTGGGCCGCCGCCGGCGGCGCCCGGTCCCTGGCCGAGCTGGCTGACGAGGCGTTCGACGCGCTCGCCGCCGGCCTGCCCGACCCCCGATGCACCCGGTGACCACCGTCCCTGGCGCTCCCCCATCGACGAGACAAGGAACCTGATGTCCGCACCCACTGTGCCCGCCGACGCCGTCGAGGTCGGCACGGCACGCATGTCCCGCCGTGAGGTCCTGCAGGCCCTCTCCGGCCTGATGGTCGGCATGTTCGTGTCGATCCTCGCGTCCACGGTCGTGGCGAACGCGCTGCCGCGCATCATCGCCGACCTGAATGGCAGCCAGACCGTCTACACCTGGATCGTCACGACCGAACTGCTGGCCATGACGGCTACCGTGCCGCTGTGGGGCAAGATGGCCGACCTCTACAGCAAGAAGCTGCTCATCCAGTTGTCCCTCGGGCTGTTCGTGATCGGCTCGCTGATCGCCGGCTTCACGCCGAACGTCGAGGTTCTGCTGCTCAGCCGGATCGTGCAGGGTGTCGGCGCGGGCGGCATGACTGCCCTGGCCACCATCGTCATGGCCGCCATGATCCCGCCGCGCGAGCTCGGCCGGTATGCCGGCATCTTCGGTGCCGTCTTCGGCGTCGGCACCATCGCCGGGCCGCTGATCGGCGGCGTGCTGGTCGACACCTCGTGGCTCGGCTGGCGCTGGTGCTTCCTGATCGGCGTGCCGTTCACCATCCTGTCGATCGTCCTGCTCCAAAAGACGCTGCATCTGCCCGTCGTCCGTCGCCAGGTGCGCATCGACTGGCTCGGCGCCGTGCTGATCACGACGGGCGTCTCGCTGCTGCTGGTCTGGTCGTCGCTCGCCGGCAACAAGTTCGCGTGGGCGTCGGGCTGGACGGCGGTGATGGTGGTCGGCGGTGTCGCACTGCTGGCGGTGGCGGTGTTCGTCGAGTCCCGCGCCGCCGAGCCGATCATTCCGTTGGACATCTTCCGCAACCGGACGGTCTCGCTGGCCACCATCGCCAGCGTGCTGGTCGGCGTGGCCATGTTCGGCGGCACGGTCTTTCTCTCCCAGTACTTCCAGATCTCCCTCGGCAAGTCGCCGACCGTGGCCGGGCTCATGAGCCTTCCGATGATCTTCGGGCTGCTCGTCTCGTCGACCGTCGCCGGCCAGCTCATCACAAAGTACGGCCGGTGGAAGATGTACCTGATCGCCGGTGGCGCCATCATGACCGTCGGCATGGTCCTGCTCGGCACCATCGACGCGGAGACCAGCGTGGTCGTCCTGTCGATCTACATGGCCGTGCTCGGCATCGGCGTCGGCATGCTCATGCAGAACCTGGTGCTGGCGGCGCAGAACGACGTGCCCGCCAGCGAGCTCGGCGCGGCCACCTCCGTGCTGACGTTCTTCCGCAGCATGGGCGGCGCGATCGGCGTCAGCGTGCTCGGCGCGGTCCTGGCCAACCGGGTCACCGACCTGATGACCGAGAAGCTCGGCCCGGCCGCGGCCGGCGGGGCTTCCGCCGGCGAGGTCCCCGACCTGTCGGCGCTGCCCGAGCCGGTGCTGCGGATCGTGCAGAGCGTCTACGGCACCGCCACGGCCGACCTGTTCCTGATCGGCGCGCCGCTGGCACTGCTGGCGATGGTGGTGGTCCTCTTCATCAAGGAGAAGCCGCTGCACACCGTCAGTGGCGACGAACGGCGGGCCCAGGAGGAGGCCGCCCAGGCGGCCATCGCCCACTGACGCCCAGCAGAGACGGGTCCCGCAGCGCCGGCACCGCGCTGCGGGGCCCCTCGTCGTTTCCGTGGTCGCGGGCTCGCTGTGCGTCGCCCTGCCGCTGAGCGCGGCCAGCGACGGCTGCGGCAACTCGGCCACCCGGTCGGCGGCCTGCCGGAAGTTACGGGCGCCGCACAACAGCGCCAGCGTCGTCACGGTCAACACCGCCGCGAGCCGACGACGCACGCCCGTGCCTTCGCGGATCGCTGACCTGCCCGAACAGGGCCGCCAGCGTCGCCACCTGCTCGGTGTCGACCTCCCCACCCTCATCCGTGACGGCACCGACGACAGCATGGAGACTGACACGACCTTTCTTTGCAGGCGATGACTGGCGTGAAGAATCTTCATCGTCTACTTAGAGGTCCTAACGAGGAGGCCATGCGGCGACTGCGCCATCCGTTCGCGGTGGAGCAGGTCCGGCCGACGGCGGGCCGCAACCCGGAGCTGCGCGACTGACCCCACCGGCTCACGCTGTTGGAGCGGACTCCACGACCGAAGAGCGTCGGGCGCGGCTCCAGCGGCGGTATGGCGGTGGTGCTCGCCAGCCTGGCCTTGGCCAGGTACGGCAATGCGCGTGGCTGGTTCGACCTGGTCGCGGCGTACCACCACATCGCACCGCTGCGTGTGACCATGACCGCCGCGGCGACCGCGTGGCGCAACTCCGTCACCCTCGCAGCGGTGATCGATTCCGACGCCGCCGCGTTAGGGGCGTTTCCACCCGTACGGTCGTCGTCCGTTCCGCGGCTGGCCTTGGTCGTGCGCTGCACGCCGCCGATCAGCCGTTTCCAGGTGCGGCGGCCGGACGCCCGATAGCGGCGCTTCGGACCGCCGGCCGGCCGGGATGCCGAGAGGCGCCACAAACGGGGTATGGCCCGCCAGGGGGCGAGGCGGGGACGACGGGTCCGCCCGCTGGCTTACCGACACCGGCGGCCACGCCCGACGGCCTCACCCGGGGGCGGCTCGGTCAGCCCTGTCGCCGCGTCCCCTGCTGCTTCTCGTTCTGTCGGAGGGCTTCCTCGAGCTGGTCTTCCAAGATGATGATCCGGCAGGCGGCCTCCAGGGCGGTGCCCTGGTCGACCATCTCCCGGGCCCGGGCGGCCAGGCGCAGCTGGTAGCGGGAGTAGCGGCGGTGCCCACCGGCGGAGCGGTGCGGATCGATCAGTTTCGCCTCGTCCAGTCGGCGCAGGAAGTCCTGCGAGGTACCGAGCATCTCCGCGGCTCGGCCAATGGTGTAGGCGGGGTAGTCCTCGTCGCCGAACATGTCATCGGGGTTTTTCCCCATGTCACCTCCACGTCGAGGGCCCCGGCGCTTGCGCGCCGGGGCCCAGGGTTACGGGTCAGAACACCATCTGCCGACAGGAACGTCGGCTTGTCGTATCCGCACCAGCCGTCAGTGAAGGCTTCGGGTGCGAGGATCGCATAAGCGTGACCGGAGACCACCTCTCGTTCGATGGAAACTACGGTGTCCGCCCGGCCTGGTTTGACGGCCGACGGCGGGCGATCCAACGGTGTACGGCCCTCCCTTTCCTCTACTTCTCTTTCCCTTACTTGACGTGCCGTCCACCGATGTCGGAGCCCACGCGACTTCATGACCCCGTACACATACGGCGAACATCAGCTGGAGCCCTGAAGATGCCTTGGCCCCACCTGCGGTGCCCCGTCGCGCTTCACGTCGGGGCTGACGTGCTCCTACTGCCGTTCGGGAGGAACGGTGATGAAACTTCCGCTCCCCCGCCGCCCGTCGTGACCTCACGGCCGGGCGGTACGTCTGCGTCTTAGTGGCTCTCTGTTCTCGACCTAAAGAAGAGTAACCCGTGCTGCCGAGGATTTCTAGCCGATTCAGCAGAGATTTTCTGGCTGGTCGTCATCAGGGTCGCCGGCCCGCCAGGGGCCACCAGCAAAGCTGGCGGGTGGCCCTCGCGGACATCACCGGCGAGCAGGCGGTCGTAGCGCCGGCCGTATGCGCCACCAGTGCACCAGGCCGTAGGCGGTAGCGCTGTGGATCAAAAGTCCTGCCGACCATGTGGCGGTCACTTGCCGAGGAAGATCGTGAAGGTGAGCAGGCCGATCGCGCCGCTGAGGGCATCGGCCGCGGCACGGGCAGTGGTTTCCGCGGTGTGCAGCACCTGCGCGACGACGGAGGCGGTGAACGTTGTTGTACTTGCCGTCGCGACCGCCCAGGGCGGGTCGGTGGCGGCGTAGTCCAGTGCGGCGGCCGGAAGGAGACTCCCCGTGGCAAGGACGTGCCGGCCGGGCAGGCCGTTGCATAGCGCAACAGCTGGCCGGTGGGCAGAACTACGCCGCGGACGCGGGCGTGTTCGTGCAGGTGCTCGGCGAGGCCGAGGCTGATCGGCTGCCACCGTACGTGCCGCTCTTCTCGCTCAGGCGCACGAGGCCGTTGGAGCGGTCCAGATCAACAAGCCACAGGGCGAGGGCGTTGCCGCATCCGGTACCCACCCGTCCCGGCTCGGATCGCCGAACTCATGCGACAGCCAGGTGTAGACGGCGATCGAGGTGGTATGCGGATGGCCTGGCGAGGAGCGGAGGCCCATGTGGCTGTCAAGACCGAAGAGCGGGTGGGCATTGCAGGTGTTCGGCCGTTCACGATTGATATCCCCGAGGCGGAACTCGAGGCGCTGCGCACGCGCATCAGGGCGACGCGCTGGCCCGAGAGGCAGACCGTCGATGATCAGTCGCAGGGCGTACCGCTCGAAACAAGCCAGGCGCTCGCGCGCTATTGGGAGAAGGAGTACGACTGGCGCAAGGTCGAGGCGAGGCTGAATGCACTACCGAACTTCATCACCGAGATCGACGGGCTCGACATCCACTTCATCCACGTCCGATCGAAACACGACGACGCCCTGCCGCTCATCGTCACACACGGCTGGCCCGGCTCGATCATCGAGCAGCTGAAGATCATCGGCCCGCTCACCGATCCCACGGCACACGGCGCGAGCGCGTCGGACGCCTTCCATCTGGTGATCCCGTCCCTGCCGGGCTACGGGTTCTCCGGCAAGCCGACCACGCCAGGCTGGGGCCCGGAGCACATCGCCCGCGCCTGGATCGAACTGATGAAGCGCCTCGGCTACACCCGATTCGTCGCCCAGGGCGGCGACTGGGGCGCGCTCATCACCGACCTCATCGGTCTGCAGGCGCCCCCGGAACTGCTCGGTATCCACACCAGCATGCCTGGCACGGTTCCCCCCGACCTCGATGCACTGATCCAGTCCGACATCACCGGGATAAACAAGGCGCTCAGCAAGCTGCCCGCCAACCTCTCAGAAGAGGAGAAGCGCGCATGCGGGCAGCTCGACTTCTTCTGGAAGCATGGAGCGTACGCCCTCGTGATGGGGACGCGCCCCGAGACGTTGACCGGACTCGCGGACTCGCCCATCGCATTGGCGAGCTTCATGCTGGACCATGACGCAGCCAGCCTGGAGCTGATCTGCCGGGCCTTCGCCGGCCAACCCGGCGGTCTCACGCGAGACGACATCCTCGACAACATCACCCTCTACTGGTTGACGAACACGGGGGTTTCCGCGGCTCGTCTCTACGCGGAGAACAAGTTGTCCTTCTTGTCCGCGAAGGGCGTGTCCGTGCCGACCGCCGTGAGCGTCTTCCCGGACGAGCTCTATCAGGCGCCGCGGAGTTGGGCGGAGCGGGCGTATCCCAATCTCATCCACTACAACCGGCTCGACCGGGGCGGGCACTTCGCGGCCTGGGAACAACCGCAGCTGCTCACCGAAGAGCTTCGGGCCGGTTTCCGCCCGCTCCGCTAGCCGAGGCGATTCGGGTACGCCGACCGTGGTGTCGGGTACGCGAAACGGGACTGACGACTGCGAGGGGGAGGCATGGACGGCGCACGGATCCCACCCGGATTCACGGAACAGACGGCGCGGGTCGGTCAAATCGCGATCAACTATGTACGGGGTGGTCAGGGTGGGACATTGGTCCTGCTGCACGGCTATCCGCAGACGTGGTTCATGTGGCGCAAGGTTCTGCCGGAGCTTGCCAAGCGGTACACCGTCATCGCGCCCGACCTGCGCGGTGCTGGCGGGAGCGACGCCCCGGCAAGCGGATACGACAAGAAGACCCTCGCCCGGGACGTACACGACTTGCTCGCCCAACTCGGGCTCGAACGGGACATCTGCCTGGTTGGCCACGACATCGGCACCATGGTTGCGTACGCGTACGCCGCCGCCTACGGCGATCAGGTGAGCAAGCTCGTCCTCACCGAGGCGCCCATCCCGGACCAGGGCCTGTATCAGGCTCCGTCGCTCACTCCGAACGGGCCGGGCCTGTGGAATTTCGGGTTCTTCAGCCTCCCGAACGGGCTGCCGGAGCAGATTGTGGCCGGCCGGGAGGAACTCTGGGTGGATCGATTCACCGACTCGATGGAGGTGCAGAAGACCGGCATCGGCAAGGACGAGGTCGCGGAGTACGCCCGGCACCTTCAGGACGATGCCCACCTGCGGGCAAGCTTTGAGTATTTCCGCGCCCTTCCACAGGACATCGCCGACAACGCCGAGTACGCCAAGACGAAACTCACCATGCCGGTGCTCGCCCTCGGCGCCCAGGCGAGCCTAGGGGACGCCGTATCCCAACAGGCCGCCCATTACGCCTCCAACGTCAGCGGCGGCGTCATCGAGGACTGTGGCCATTGGATCTTCGAGGAACGCCCCGCCGAACTCACAAGCCAACTGCTGAAGTTCCTCCAACCGGCGTGACCTGACCCGTTCGACTCCGGCCGGCCGTAGGCGGCAGTTCCGGTGGCCGTCACGGCCCGCAGGCGCGGTCCGCGGCGGCGGCGAGCGGGTGTGGTCTGCCGCTCTGGCGGCTAACGCGGCCGCCACGGCGTGGAGGTCCGCTTTGATGTACGTGGTGGTGGCCGGCCCGGTGGAGTCGGTGTGCCCGGCATAGGCGCGGGCGACCCCGTAGCCGAAGTGCCGTTCGACCCAGGTCAGGGTGGTGTGGCGCAGCCAGTGGGAGGAGATGCCCTGGGCGGCCACCCAAGGCAACTGCCGGCCGATGCGTTTCCACAGGTGGTCGTAGCGGCGGCTGTTGATCGCCTGCCCGTTGCGGTAGCGCAGCAGACGGTCGGTGGGCAGGACTGCGCCTCGGGCGCGGGCATGTTGACCTACTGCTCGCAGACCAGTACCGGCTGAACACCGCCTCACAGCGGGCCTACGATGGTCGAATGCCTGTGCTGGGCACCAAGCTGCACCTGCCTTCGCCGCGTCGTCGGCTGGTGCGACGCGCCCGCCTCACCGACCAACTGCGCACGGACGGAGGCGAAGGGCCGCGGCTGGTCCTCGTCGCGGCACCGGCTGGGTTCGGCAAGACCACACTTCTGGTGCAGTGGCTGGCGGGGGCCGAGAAGTCGCAGCGCAGAGTTGCGTGGTTGGCTCTCGACACAGGCGATGCCGACCTCCGACAGTTTCTGACCCACCTCGTGGCCGCGATTCAGACCGCCGAGCCTGAGGCTGGTGTCGACGCGCTCGCCCTGCTGGAGGTCGGCGGCGCCACGCCAACCGACGCTGTCCTGGTCAGCCTGATCAACGATCTCGACGTCCTCGCCGGTCCCACGGTGGTGGCGCTCGACGACTACCACGTCATCGACGCGGCCGCCGTCCATGAGGCGGTGACCTTCCTCCTGGACAACCTGCCTCCGCAGGTCACGCTGGCGGTGACCACTCGGGCCGACCCGCCGCTCCCGCTGTCCCGTCTGCGTGCGCGGGGCGAGCTCGTGGAGGTGCGGGCCGCTGACCTCAGGTTCACCACCGACGAGGCGGAGGTGTTCCTCAACGAGGTGATGGGGCTGCAGCTCGAGCCCGCGCTGGTGGCCGCGCTCGAGGCGCGCACCGAGGGGTGGGCGGCGGGGCTGCAGTTGGCCGCGCTGTCGGCCCGGGCCCATGCCGCCGCCGGCTGGCCTGGAGATGTCGCTGGGTTCGTCGAGGCCTTCTCGGGGAGCCATCGGTTCGTCCTCGACTACCTCGTTGAGGAGGTTCTGGACCGGCAGCCGGACGAGGTGCGTGCGTTCCTGCTCGACACCTCCGTGCTCGACCAGCTGACCGGCGGCCTTTGCGACGCCCTGACCGGTCGCTCCGACGGTCAGCCGATGCTGGAGACCCTTGAGCGCGCGCACCTGTTCGTCGTCCCGCTCGATGACGAGCGCCGGTGGTACCGCTACCACCAGCTCTTCGCCGACGCATTGCGTGCCCGCCTGGCTGCCCGGCAGGCCGACCGGGTCGGTGAGCTGCACGCCGCGGCCAGCCGATGGCTCGCCGAGAACGGGCTGCTGGCCGACGCCGTACGGCACGCGATCGCGAGCGGCGACCACGAGCACACCGCCGACCTCGTCGAGCTCGCCGAGGCCGACATGCGCCGACGACGCCAGGACCGCACCCTCCGCGACTGGCTGGTTGCGCTGCCCAGCGACGTCGTCCGTCGCCGACCGCTGCTGGCCACCTTCGTTGGGTGGAGCCGGCTATCCGCGGGCGACTTCGACGGGGTGGAGGCGTGGCTCGACGCCGCTGAGGCTGGTCTCGACACGATGCCGCCATCGACCGTTCCCACCGCCGGCTCGCTGGCCGAGGCGGCCCGGGACCGGGAGGGCGAGCTCCGCTCCCTCCCGGCCATGATCGCGGTCTACCGCGCCGCGGTCGCCCAGGCCAGGGGCGATGTCGACGGTACGGTCTCGCACGCCCGCCGGGCACTCGCGCTGGCCGGGCCGGAGGACCACTTCCCGCGCGGTGCCGCCGCCGGCTTCGTCGGCCTTGCGGCTTGGGCGGCGGGCGACCTCGGCGCCGGGGTGGACACGTTCACGGCGGCGGTCGCCAGCCTGCACGCGGCCGGCATGGTCGCAGACGAGCTGGGCGCCACCGTCGTGCTGGCAGAAATGTGGCTGGCGCGCGGACGCCCGGTCGAGGCGCGCCGGCTCTACGAACGGGCGCTGGCCGCGGCCGAGAGCCACCCCGGCCCGGTGCTCCCCACCACCGGCGACCTGCACGTCGGCCTCGCCAACGTCCTCCGCGAGCAGGGCGACCTCGACGCGGCCGCGGAGCACCTCGAGCTCGCCCGCGAGCTCGGCGACCGGGCGTCGCTGCTGGAGAACCGGCACCGCTGGTACACCGCGACGGCCGCACTGCTGCAGGCGCAAGGCGACCTCGACGGCGCGGTCGCGATGCTCGACCAGGCGGAGCCGCTCTTCCTGCCCGGCTACTTCCCGGACGTGCGGCCGATCGCCGCGGCCCGAGCACGGGTGCGGATCGCCCAGGGCCGCCTCGATGAGGCGCGAGCGTGGGCCCGCGAGCGCGGGGTCGTGCCGACAGATCCGCTGGCCTACCTGGCCGAGTACGACCAACTCACCCTCGCGCGGCTGCTCATCGCCGAGGGTGACGCGCGCGCGGCGCTCGACCTGCTCGACCGCGTGCTGGACGCCGCGCGGACGGCGGGCCGCGACGGCAGCCTGATCGAGGCGCGCCTGGTGCGGGCGCTCGCCCACCAGGCGAACGGCGACGTGGACTCGGCGGCGCCTGACCTCGCTGCCGCCCTCGCTGACGGGGTGCCGGCCGGCTACTGCCGGCTCTTCCTCGACGAGGGGTACCCGATGGCCGAGCTGCTCGGGAAGGTCGCCCGCGCCGCGCCGCACGACGTACGGACGCACGCCGAGCACCTGCTGGCCGCCGCACAAAGACCGTCGGCACCCGAACCCGCCAGACCCGCCTGCGAGGAAGGACTCAGCGGGCGTGAGCTCGAGGTGCTGCGGCTGCTGGCGACCGACCTCAGCGGGCCGGAGATCGCGCGACAGCTCTTCGTCTCGGTGAACACGCTGCGCACGCACACCAAGCACATCTTCACCAAGCTCGACGTGAACACCCGCCGCGCCGCGGTACGCCGAGCCGCGGACCTCGGGCTGCTCTGAGCGTCACCGCGGCCGAATCACCACCCTGGTCACATCACATGGTGATGTGGCCTCACCACGTCGGTTCCTAACGTCCCGGATATCGCCGGACACCCCGCCCGGCACCGGGCACCGAGGAATCCGACATGAACATCACCACCCATCGCATCACGGCAGCCGCCGGTCTGTGCGCGGCCGCCGCCGGCGCCATCTACGCAGGCGTCCAGGTCAACCACCCACCGGCCGACGTCGCGCACATCGTGACGACCGAGATGGCGGTCCGTGAGACCGCCAAGGCCGTGATGGCCGTCCTGTCGCTGGCCGGCTTCGCCGGCATGTTCCTCCGCAACCACCGGAGGTTCGGGGTTCTCGGGGTGGCCGGCTACGTGCTGCTGACCGTCGGATACCTCGCGATGTTCGCCAACCAGGTCATCGTCGCCTGCGTCCTGCCGACCGTGGCCAAGACGAGCCCGGGCTACGTCCAGGACTATGTTGACGCCGCCATGGGTGGCAGCCCGAGCGGCGATATCGGCGGCATGACCGTCCTGTTCGGCATCACCGGCATCGGCTACTCGCTCGGCGGCCTGCTTTTCGGCATCGCGCTGTTCCGAGCGGGCATCTTGCCCCGCTGGGCCGCCCTGCTGCTGGCCTATGGCACCGTCTCCGCGCTGGCGCTGTCCGTGCTGCCGGAGTCCTTCGACCGCCCGTTCGCGGTGCCCACCGGCGTCGCGCTGATCGGCCTCGGCATCTCGCTGTGGCGTGACGGGCGCCGGCGGGTCGACGCCGCCGAGGCGGTCGACGCCCGGCCCACGGTCCACGCCGACGTCGCCGCGGTCCGGTGAGCACCCGGAAACGGAGCTGGCCGGTGCCGATGGCGCTGGTCGCCCTAAGCGCGATCCCGCTGACGGCCGGGACGCTGCGGCTGATCCAGCTGGCCGGCGGCCCGGCCGTCATCCCCGCTGACCACCGGTTCACCGGCCTCCCGCTCCCGCTCGTGGTGCACATCGTCGGCGCGACGATGTACGTGCTCGTCGGGATCCTGCAGCTCGTGCCACGGTTCCGCCGCCGGCACCTGGCCTGGCACCGCCGTGCCGGCCGAGTCCTGGCCGTGGCCGGCCTGCTGGTGGCGACCTCGGCTCTCTGGATGACGCTGTTCTACGAGGCGCAGCCCGGCACCGGCGGCCTGCTCTACGTGCTCCGCCTGGTCTTCGGGTCCGCGATGGCCGCCTGCCTTGTGCTCGGCTTCACCGCCGTACGTCGCCGCGACATCGCGGCCCAGCGGGCGTGGATGATCCGGGCGTACGCGATCGGCCTGGCCGCCGGTACCCAGGCCTTCACCGAGGGCATCGGCGGCGCGATCTTCGGCGCCGGCGTGCTCGCCGCCGATCTCGCCAAGGGCGCCGGCTGGGTGATCAACCTGGCCGTCGCCGAGTGGGCTCTTCGAAGTCCCGCCCGTCGGCGCCCCGCACTCCCCACAGGTCCTCAGCAAGCTGGAGCGCCCTCATGAACACCGCCCCCACGACGTACGCGATCCGCGTCGACGGCCACCTCGACGACCACTGGTCCGCCTGGCTCGGCCAGCTCGACCTGACCCGCGACGACGACGGCACCACCACCGTCACAGTCTCGGTCGCCGACCAAGCGCAGCTCCACGGTGTGCTCGCCGGACTGCGCGACATCGGCGCCGTCCTCACTGAGCTCCGCACCACCGGCACGCCGGCTCCCATCTGCCCGTCGGTGCTCGAGCGCCCATTGCAGACCGAGCGCCTCACCCTTCGTCCCGCCGCCGCCGACGACGCCGACCCGACCTGGGCGTTCCGTCAGCTCGAGTCGGTCAACGAGTGGCTCACTGGCTGCCCCGCGGACCTCGAGGGCTACCGCGAGCTGTTCTCGAAGCCTGCCCGCCTCGCGACCACTGTCATCGTCACCCTCGGCCACGACCCCGAGGCCCCGACCATCGGCGACTTCATGCTCCGCCGCGAGGACGCCTGGGCCCAGCTCGATGTCGCCGACCAGGCGCGCGACATGCAGGCAGAGCTCGGCTGGGTCCTCGATCCCGCCTTCACCGGCCACGGCTACGCCACCGAAGCCGTACGTGAGCTCCTCCGCTACTGCTTCGAGGACCTCGGCGTGCGCCGGGTCACCGCGAACTGCTTCCTCGGCAACGACACCTCCTGGCGCCTCATGGAGCGCGTCGGCATGCGCCGCGAATTGCACGCGGTCCGCGAGTCACTGCACCGGTCCGGCCGATGGCTGGACACGGTCGGCTACGCCATCCTCGAACAGGAGTGGTCGCGGGCCTGAGCAACGCCCCCTCATGCCGCGAGGCGTTCATGACGTTCAGTGACGCTCGGTCCTGCCGCTCGCGTCCGGATGGTGCGATCATGTGCGTCTGACGGCATGGCAGAACGTCGAACAGGCAGAGCCGGAGTTCGCGCAGCGCGTACGCGCGCCCATCGACGCTCACAGGAACAAGATCATTACCACCTTGCGAGCCGACGGGTCGCCGCGGATCTCGGGGATCGAGGCGGTCTTCCGAGGACGGTGAACTCGTTTTCGGCTCGATGCCGAACGCGCGCAACGATGAGCAGGAGCGGAAGGAGCGCCCCGACCTGGGCACTCGCGGCCACGACACGACTCCGTTTCCTCAGGCCGAGGTAGGGGCGGACGCGTGGGCCGACCGCAGCAACTGGCCCTCGATCAGACCGACCTGCTGCCTGATCCGGAACCCGCGGACCTACGCCGGGCTTCTGCTGGCTGTGCAGCTTCGCGGCTCGGTGGCATACGTCACGCGTCGTTCAGCCGGACAGGCCCGTCGGCCAGAACTGGAACAGGAACGACTCCACTCCACGCAGTTGCTCAATGCCAGGTCGAGGCGTCAAAGCGGCGATGCGGGCCCGCCCGTTGCTGTACGCCCGCACCTCGTAGTGGCCGGGTGGGCCGATCCGGAGAACATGTGTGTCGGTCGGCTGGATCTGCAGATAGCCGCTGTCCAGCCGGACGCGTCCGGCTTTGCCGCTCTCCCACCCGTCGAGCACGGGCGGCGGGCCGTCCCAGATCTCGACGGTCACGCTCGCGTAATGGTCGGTGGCGCCGGCGCTGATCGCCATGACGCAGTTCGGGGCGATCGACAGCCAGTCCTCTTCGGACACGTCGTCGTCGCCCGCGTCGTCGAGCAGCAGGATCATGCGGCGAAAGACAAGTACCTCGGTCTCGAGGCGGGTCAGGCGTCGGGCCATTGGCGTCCCCTCCAGGACTGACCTTGCCCGCCCACTGACGGGTGGGAACTATGTCGGCGCATCGTGGCATCGGTGGGTGCCCGGGACCGTTCGGTCTCGGGCACCCACCCGACCTTACTGGTGCACCTGCAGTGATCCCCCGTCCAGCAGTTGAGGATCACTTACGTCGAGGTCGTAGCCCGGTGCGCGATTTGTGGCCGTGCTCGTGCGGCGGGCACCTGGTCCTTCGCCGCCGCATCTGCCCGAATGCCCGGGGTAGCCGATCGCCAGCGACCACATCATCGCCCTACCCGTTGAGCCCTCGGTTACGAGCGGCGAGACCGACCGCCCGCGCTACTTTCCCTTCGAGCTCCCGTGCGAGCTCTGGCATGATGCCGGGCATGCCTGCCACGCCTAGCCCCCATCGCTCAGCCGTGGACTCGCCGACGATGCCACTGGTGCCGGTCTCCGGACAGGCAGAAGGTGCCCCTGACAGGATGCGTTGGTTCATGTGGGCGGCGGTGGCAGGTGCGGTGGCCGCGGTCGTCCTTGCCGCCGTGGCCCTTATGTTTGCCGGCGGCGATCCCGAGCCGGCCGGGGCCGGTTCCGCACCGGCAATTCCTGCGGCCACTGACGCTGCGGTGTCAGAGGCAGCCGAATCGCAGGTGACCGACGCGCCATCGGCGTCCCCGTCCTCCTCGCCCTCTGTGAAGCCGTCCCCCCGTCCGACCCTGCGCCCTATGGATGTCATCGCGGGACTGCACACCACGGTCCGCGAGCTCGTTCAGGACGGACAGTTGAAGCCAGATGCCGGCGAGGACCTCACCAAGCGGCTGAAGGACGCTGCGGAGAAGCTCGCCGATGGCGAGGTCGACAAAGCGCGGGACAAACTCGAGGAATTTGGCAAGAAGGTGGCCAAGCTGCGCGAGGAGAACAAGCTCTCCAGCGCGGGCTACCAAACCCTTGCCGCCGGGCTGGCGCAGCTCGCAGCACTGCTGCCCAGCCGCTGAGTGTTCGGCCGGTCGAGCCAACCGGTCACCACCGCCAGCGCAGAAGCCGTCCCTTGGAGCGGGCCACCATCTCTGAACGCACCGCATCTACCCGAACCTGTGTTCGACGTTCCTGTGGATGTGGAGAGGTGAACGCGCTGGCACATCACGATCCGCTAGGGCCGGACCGTTCAGCAGTAACGGGGGGCACAGGATTTCCTTGCCGAGCGACCTCCACAGCAGCACGCCGAGGTGCTGCGGCACATGTTCGGCTACGTCCTGGCCAACCGCGACTTCCGCAGTCGACCAGCCGACCGACCGGCTACGGCGGTGGTGCTCGCTTGACCGTCTACCACTCACCTCGTCCTTGCCGTTGGTCAGAACGTGGAGTCACCGTGCGCTGAGCGAACTGTCGGCGTAACACAATCGACCTGCAGCATTGCGCGGGCGGCAGGGGCGAGGAACCCTCCGGGGGTGCCGGGGAGGGGTTGGGTGTCCCACCCCTGCCGCGCCGTGGATGTGCCGCAACCCATCCGGCATATGTGCGTCAACAACGAACTCACCGTTACATCCTTTGCAGTAAGGACAACCCGAGCATGTGGCCCACGGGTGGCGAGCGTCAGGGCTGCCGGCGGATCGCCACCCCGTCGTACGCGACAGCGACGAGGTTCGGCTTCCCGTGCCCGATGACGTCCACGATGGCAGGGCATCCGCCTGACACCCGAGCCCATTGACGCGGTTCGTCGTGTACCCGTCGGCGCTGGTCACCAGGCCGGCCCGGCCGGCGCCGGTCACGTCACCCATCGCAGCGCCGAGGCCGGGACGGCGGTAGCCGCTACTGTCCGGCGACGTCCGATAGGTCGTCGGCCCGGAGGAACCATCCGCCCGCCCCAGCCGCATCCACGTGCCGTAGCCGTAGGACTGCGTCCTGCACGTTCCGTTGCGATGCAGCCGTCCCCGTCGATGTGCAGTACGACAGGCAGCCGGCACCGGCACGGGCGCAGGCATGATCAGACCCGCATAGGAGTCTCGATGGGTATTCGTCGACCGCTTGCGGTCGGGGCGGCTTTCGCCTTGGTTCTCACACTCAATCCTGCTGTCGCCTCGGCCGTCGTTGACGTCGGATCGCCGGTCGTCGACAGGCTTGATGTCCGGCGTACGGGGCAGTCCGTGCGCCCCACGGAAGGTCAGGTCAGTGCGGCGCGCGAGTTGGTCGCCGTCGCGGGTGCCGGTACTCGGGTCAGTTGGGACGGCCGGTTCGGCACGCCTCGGACGATCCGCAAGGATGGCGGCTGGCTCACCGGGCCCCGCTCGGGAGACCCCGTCTCGGTGGCCCGGTCGTTCATCGACGGCAACCGTGACGCGTTCGGCCTCACCGCGGCGGACGTCGCGTCACTCGCTGTCGTACGCGACCACGAACTCGTCGGTACCGGCACGCACGTCGTGAACTTCACGCAGACGTACGCGGGTCTGCCGGCGGTCCGCGGTGGCCGCCTCGGCGTGGCGGTGACCAGCGACGGCAAGGTTCTCTCCTACGCGGGCAATTCCGCCCGTACCGGCACGCTGCTGGGCACGCACCAACTCTCCGCGGCCAAGGTGCTGGAGGGCGTGGCCGGCAAGCTCGCCCCCGGGGTGTCCTTCACCGCTGTGCCGGCCGGCGACCGCGCCGGCTTCCAGGTGTTCGCCAAGGGGCCGTTCGCCGGCGCCTCCTATGTGCAGAAGGCGGCGTTCCCGACCCGGGACGGCGCCCGGCCCGCCTACCGGGTGCTGTTCATCAAGTCCCTCGACCAGGCGTGGGACACCGTCGTCGACGCGGCGACCGGGGAAACGCTGTACCAGGCATCCCTGGTGGCGCACGACGCCGAAGGCACCGTCTACGAGAACTACCCGGGAGCCCCGGCCGGCGGCGCCCCGGTGGTCAAGTCGTTCGGGCCGACCGCCCAGTCCCCCTCGGGTTACGTCGACCCGACCGGGCTGGTGGGCCTGGCGGGCCCGACGACGCTCGGCAACAACGCCAACACCTACGCCAACTACTCGAATTTCCTGGTCCCCGCCGATCAGGGGCCACGACCGGTGAGCCTCACCGGGCAGTTCAACTACGCGTACGCCGCGAACTGGGCCCGCAGCAACGGCCAGTCCGTGCCGCCGTCCTACGCCCTGGATCTCGATCCGGCGGCGACGAACCTGTTCTGGCACCACAACCGCATCCACGACGAGTTCCGGGCGCTGGGCTTCACCGAGTCCGCAGGTAATTTCCAGGTCAACAACGGCGGCAACGGCGGCCAGGGCGGCGACCCCGTTCTGGGGCTGGTCCACGCCGGGGCGGCAACCGGCGGCGCACCCACCTACACCGGCCGCGACAACGCCTACATGCTCACCCTCCCCGACGGCATCCCCGCCTGGAGCGGCATGTTCCTGTGGGAGCCGGTCAACGACACCTTCGAAGGGCCGTACTCCGACGGCAACTTCGACGCCTCCGTCATCGAACACGAGTACGCGCACGGGCTGTCCAACCGGTACGTCAGTGGCGAGGACAACGCTCTCAACACCCACCAGTCCGGGTCGATGGGTGAGGGTTGGGGCGACTGGTACGCGCTGAACCACCTCTACGGCAACCAGCTCGCCACCACCGCCGTGGTCGGCCAGCACGTCACTGGCAACAGCGAACGCGGCATCCGCAACTGGAGCTACGACCAGAACCCCACCGGCTACGGCGACGTCGGATACGACCTTGGCGGCCCCGAGGTCCACTCGGACGGGGAGACCTGGACCACCATCCTGTGGGACATGCGAAAAGCCCTCGTCGCCCGGTACGGGCAGGCCGCCGGCGGTGAGATCGCCGCGCGGCTGATCACCGACGCGATGCCGCTGTCCCCGGCGGACCCGTCGTTCATCGACATGCGCGACGCCATCCGCGCCGCCTTGGACAACCGCTACCACAGCCGCGCCGACTACGCCGCCCTCGTGGACGCCGTGTACGGCGCGTTCGCTAAGCGGGGCCTGGGCCTGCACGCCGTCAGCGACGGCGGCGACGACACCGACCCCATCCCCTCCTACGAGCACACGAACCCGGCCCGCAACGGCACCCTGACCGGCACCGTCGTCAACGCGGCCACCGGCAAGCCCATCCCCGGCGCCCGAATCATGCTCGGCGTGTTCGAGGCCAGGGTCACGCCGCTGCGGACCTCGTCCGCGGACGGCGGGTTCTCCGCGCCGGTGACCGCCGGCACCTACCCGGTGACGATCGCGGCCGACGGGTTCGGCGCCCGGACCTTCCCGGGCATCAAGGTCACCGCCGGCAAGACCTCCGCGTTGCGGTTCGCCCTGGCACCCAACCTGGCCTCGGCCGCCAACGGCGCCACCATCGTCTCCGCCACCACGACCGGCGCCGCCCGCCTGATCGACGACACCGAGGCCAGCAGTTGGAAGACCACCCCGGGAACCGGGAACGCCGTGATCAAACTGGCCGCCCCGGCCCAGATCTCGTCGATCCAGGTCAGCGCCTTCACTACCTCCCGATTCGAGGGACTGCGCGGGTTTACCCTGCAGACCTCCACCGACGGCACGAACTGGCAGACCACCCTGACCAAGGCGGACGCCTTCATCTACCAGACGCCTCGACCGACCGCACCTGACCTGCACTACAAGCAGTTCACCCTGCCGAAGCCAGTGCAGGCACAGTACGTGCGGTTCTGGGCCGACACCGCGCTCGGCGAGACCAAGACCGACGTGCAGACCGCCGAGCTGCAGGTCTTCTCCCCCGCCGCCACCGGGGTCGAGCCGCTGCCCCCGTCGCCGCCGGACGCGCCGGTGACCGAGACCGGCGTCATCGCCATCGGAAACCCGTCCACCGGCACGGCCGACGACGCCACCGGCGTCACAGCCACGGCGTTCAAGACGACCTGTGCGGTACCGGCGGCACCGGCGCAGGGCGCTGACGGCTGGGTCACCAAGCTGCCGGACAGCTTCGGCGACGGCGCCCACGAGGTGCACGTGAGCAGCGACAGCGTGGCCCCGTACGACTTCGACTTGTACTTCTACGACGAGTCGTGCACCTTGCTCGGCTCAGCGGCCTCCTCGGCCGCCGACGAGGCCGGCACGATCCCCAGCGGAACCCGATTCATCCTCACCCAACTGTGGCTGGGCGCCGCAGTCCCGTTCACCCTCACCGCAACCGACACCAAGTGAGCTGACCTTCGCCAGATCCCGTGTGCGGGGTGGTGGCTGCTGGCAGACCGGTGGACACCACCCCGCAGTCGTCACAGCGCCCTCCGACTGTGACGGGCTGTTGCGGAGCTGGCCATTTCAGAGATGAACATCAGTAGGAGAGGAGCAAGGCGGGCAGGTAGAAGGGCTGGATCACGGTGACACGGACGCGTAGGGAATGGGGCCGGGTGGCCCTCGCCGGCACGCTCGCTCTGTTGGCGGTCCTGCCGGGGGCAGCGCCCACCGTGGCGGCTGCGGCGGGCGACGGATCGCCGTATGCCGGGGCGCTGAGGGCGAATTGTGCGGCGTATCCGGGTGGGGCGACGATCTGCTCGGCGCAGGTTCCCAGCTTTGACGGCACGCCGCTGGACGTGGATGTCACCCGGCCCATGTCCGGCACTGGTGACATCCACCCCTTGATCGTGCTGCTGCACGGCTTCGGCAACGACAAGCACGAGTGGGAATCCACCTCGGAAGTCGCTGACGGGGCGGACAAGTACCACTGGAACAGCCACTGGTTCGCCGAACACGGCTACTACGTGCTCACCTACACCGCCCGCGGCTTCCGCGACAACGGCCCGAAAGCCAGCCATCAGCCGTCGACACCGGCCGGTGCCGCGCCGACTTGCCTGCCGCCCGGCGGGTCGGCCTGCCCGCCGGCCGGCACCATCCGCGTTAAAAACAAGGACGTCGAGATCCGCGACACCCAGTGGCTCGCCGCCCTGGTGGCGCTTGCCTATCCCGACATCAACCGGAACCAGGTCGCGGTCAGCGGCGGCTCCTACGGTGGCGGGGAGAGTTGGCTGCAGGCAGCCGCTCAGGCAGGCAGCGAGTACTGGAGCGACTGGCCCGGCCTGCCGCGGCTGCGTCTGCAGGTCGCCGTGCCCAAGTACCCGTGGACCGACCTCGCCTACGCGCTGATGCCCAACGGCCATCCGGGCGGACCTTCCCAAGCGCCCGCTGGTGAGCCGTACCGGGGCAGCGACCTGTACTCGTCGGCGCAGGGGGCGCCGGACACTCCCGGCGTCGGCAACCCGATCGGCGTGACCAAGACCAGCTACATCGGCGGGCTGTACAGCCTCGGCACCGCCAACGGTGTCTTCGACGAGGGCTCACTGAGCCCGCAGAGCAACGGGCCGGAGCCGTTCACCGCCTGGCTGGCCAGGGTCGACGCGGGAGAGCCCTACAGCGCGCCGGGCCGCGTGGATGATCCGATCATGGGGCAGTTGAGAGCAGCGTTCAGCGGCTGGCACTCCGCCTACTACCAGCCGGGGTGGCGGATCGGCCG
>NZ_VSFA01000109.1 GCF_008119785.1 Micromonospora sp. MP36
AACCCCCGAATGGAGCTTTCGTCATGAACACGATGCTGCGTAAGAGCGTGCTGGGTCTGGCTGGTCTGGCGTTCGCCGGTGGTCTGGCGGCCGGTCCGCTGCACCACCAGGACACCACCCCCACTGCGACGTCCGGGCTGATCCCGGCCGCCGTCGTGCAGGCCGACAAACCGGACACCGCGAAGCTGATCCCGCACGGCGTGCAGGGCGCCCAGTCGCGCATCGACCTGAACGACGAGCAGACCGGCAACGCGAAGGCGATCATCGCCGCGACGAAGAAGGCCGGCCTCCCGGAGCGGGCCGCGGTGATCTCGATCGCCACGAGCCTGCAGGAGTCGAAGCTGGAGAACCTGGGCCACCTCGGCGACGCCAACGACCACGACTCGCTGGGCCTGTTCCAGCAGCGCCCGAGCTCGGGTTGGGGCACGCCGGAGCAGATCACCAACCCCGAGTACGCCACCCTGGCGTTCGAGAAGGGCCTCAAGCAGATCGACGGCTGGCAGGACATGCCCCTGACCCAGGCCGCGCAGACTGTGCAGGTGTCGGCCTACCCGGACGCCTACGCCCAGTGGGAACAGCAGGCCGCCGACCTCGTCGCCCAGCACTGGAACAGCTGACAACCGGATCAAAGCAACAGACACTGCTGGCCGGCACCCCGAACCCGGGTGCCGGCCAGCGGCTTCTCCGTCTGGCGCCGATCAGGTCGCGCTGATCGTCCCGGTGAGGAGCAGGCACAGGACGAGGGTGCCGAGCGCCACCCGGTACAGCACGAAGAGGTACAGGGTGTGGTGGGCGACGTAGCGCAGCAGCCAGGCGATGGCCGCGTAGCCGATGGCGAAGGCGATCACCGTGGCGACCACCATCTGGGCCACGCTGGGTGCCGCAGTGCCCGGTTCGGCAGGCTCGAAGACGTCGCCCAGGCTGAACACGCCGGACAGCACCACGGCCGGAATGGCCAGCAGGAACGAGTACCGGGCCGCCGTCTCCCGGGTGAGGTTCAGCAGCAGGCCGAAGGTGAGCGTGCCGCCGGACCGGGACACGCCGGGGATGAGCGCCATCGCCTGGGCGAAGCCCATAACGACGCCGTCGCGCATCCGGAAGTTCTCCAGCGTACGGGTCTGCCGCCCCCAGTACTCGGCGAAGGCCAGCACCAGCGCGAAGAAGATCAGCGTGAAGGAGATCAGGTACAGGTTCCGGGCCGTGTCGCGGATCGCGTCCTTGAACAACAGCCCGAAAACGCCGATCGGGATGGTGCCGATGATGACGTACCAGCCCATCCGGTAGTCGAGGCTGGACCGGACCGAGGGGTCCCACAGGCCGACGAACCAGGTACGGACGATCCGCCAGATGTCCTTGAAGAAGTAGATGAGCACCGCCGCCTCGGTGCCCAGCTGGGTCACCGCGGTGAACGACGCGCCGGCGTCCCGGCCGAAGAAGATCGCGGAGGTGATCCGCAGGTGCCCGGAGGACGAGACGGGCAGGAATTCCGTGAGCCCCTGGACGATGCCCAGGACGATGGCCTCGACCCAGGTCACTCGCCGACTCCGGACAGTTCCAGGGCCTCGGCGACGGTCCGCAGGGTCTGCACACCGCTCTCCCGGTCGGCCACGAAGAGGGTCACCGACAGGGTGGTGACGCCCGCGTCCGCGTACTCCTGCATCCGCTCGGCGATGCGCTCCTTCGGGCCGAGCAGCGAGGTGCGGTCGATGAACTCGGTCGGCACCGCGGCGGCGGCGTCGCGCTGCCGCTTGGCGAGGTAGAGGTCCTGCACCTCGCGGGCGGCGTCGCCGTAGCCCATCCGGATGGCGAGCTGGTTGTAGAAGTTCTGCTGCCGGCTGCCCATGCCGCCCACGTAGAGGGCGGCGTACCAGCGGACCAGCTCGGCGCAGGAGGCGACGTCCTCGCCGACCACCACCGGGACGCTGGGCACCACGTCGAAGCCGGCCAGTTCCTGGCCGATCCGGGCCCGGCCGGCCCGGACGGCGGCGAGCTGCTCCTCGGCGAACTCGGGTGCGTAGAAGACGGCGAGCCAGCCGTCGGCGATCTCGCCGGCCAGTTCCAGGTTCTTCGGGCCGACGGCGGCCAGGTAGATCGGGATGTGCTCGCGGGGTGGGTGGAAGCCCAACCGGAGTGCCTTGCCCGGGCCGTCCGGCAGCGGCAGTGTGTAGTGCTCGCCGTCGTACGCGACCTCCTTGCGGGCGACCGCCAGCTTCACGATGTCGACGTACTCCCGGGTGCGGGCCAGCGGTTTGGCGAAGCGGACGCCGTGCCAGCCCTCGGAGACCTGCGGGCCGGAGACGCCGAGGCCGAGCCGGAACCGGCCGCCGGAGAGGGCGTCGATGGTGGCCGCGGTCATCGCGGTCATCGCCGGGGTGCGGGCGGGGATCTGCATCACCGCGCTGCCCACGTCGATCCGCTCGGTCTGGCCGGCGATCCACGCCAGCATGCTCGGCGAGTCGGAGCCGTAAGCCTCCGCCGCCCATACCACCGAGTAGCCGAGCCGGTCGGCCTCCTGGGCCAGGGCCAGATGATCGGCCGGCGTGCTCCACGCCGTCTGGTATCCGAGGCTGAGCCCGAGTCGCACTGGTCCTCCCACCGTCCGCACCACAGGTCGCATCAGGTTACGCAATACGGGTGGCCGAGCCGATCACCGGCTCACCCCGAACGCGTCACAACCCGGCCGGACGGTGGAGCAGGAACTTGACTCCGGGCGAGGATATCCGTGACGCGACGTTCGAAATAAGGTTCACCCATGCAACAGCGACCGCTCGGCCGAAGCGGGCTGGCGGTTTCGCGGCTCGCGCTCGGCACCATGACCTGGGGACGGGACACCGACGCCGACGACGCGGCCGCCCAGTTGAAGAGCTACCTCGACGCGGGCGGCAACCTCGTCGACACCGCCGACGTCTACGCCGACGGCGACGCCGAGTCGGTGATCGGCTCGCTGCTGGGCGGCCTGGTCCCCCGCGACGAGCTGCTCATCGCCACCAAGGCGGGGCTGCGGCCGGGCAGCGGCCGGCGCCGGGACAACTCCCGGGGGCACCTGCTGCGGACGCTGGAGGCGTCGCTGCGCCGGCTCGGCACCGACCACGTCGATCTCTGGCAGGTGCACGGGTACGACCCGGACACCCCGCTGGAGGAGACCCTGGCCGCGCTGGACCACGCGGTGTCCAGCGGCAAGGCCCGGTACGTCGGGGTGTCGAACTTCTCCGGCTGGCAGACCGCCCGGGCCGCCGCCTGGCAGGCCGCCTGGCCGGGGCGTGCCCCGGTGGTCGCCGCGCAGGTGGAGTACTCGCTGCTGGAGCGGGGCGTGGAGCGCGAGGTGCTGCCGGCCTGCGCGGCGTTGGGGCTGGGCGTGCTGCCCTGGTCGCCGCTGGGCCGCGGGGTGCTCACCGGCAAGTACCGGCACGGCCGCCCGGCCGATTCCCGGGCCGCGTCGCCGCACTTCGAGCGTTTCGTCGCTACCTACCTGGAGCCGCGCTGCTCCAGCATCGTGGAGGCGGTCGCCACCGCGGCCAGCGGGCTGGGCGTCTCGCCGTTGGAGGTGGCGCTGGCCTGGATCCGGGACCGCCCGGGGGTGACCGCGCCGATCCTCGGCGCCCGCACCGTGGGGCAGCTCCTCGGCGCGTTGCAGGTGGAGCGGATGACCCTGCCGGAGGAGATCGTCACCGCGCTCGACGACGTCTCGGCGGTGCCGGTGGGCTATCCGGAACGGGACGGCTGAGGAGCTACCTGCCCGCCGGCCAGCGACGCCGGTCACTCAGGGGGTTGGCGATGGGCCACCGGGCTGGGCAGCATAGAGGCCATGGACTACGAATACGCGCCGCTGCGGTTGCCCGCGAATGTCGACCGGTTGACCGCCGCGGCGCAGCTGGCGATCCAGGCGGAGTTCTCCGGATGGGAGTTGGCCCGGGTGCGGCTGTACCGGGACGGGACGCGGCAGGTGATGCTGCGCCGCCGCCGGGTCAACCAGCCGCAGCCGGGCCTGTCGTACTGAGGGCGGCCGGACCGGGACGACGCGGTACGCCCCGGGGCCCGCACCGGATGGTCGGGCCCCGGGGCGGCGCGGCTCAGTGCGCGTGGTCGTGTTCCTCGTCGAGCTCCAGGAACGGGTGTTCGTCGAGCCGGCCCACGAGACGGTCGTCGGCCGCGGGCTGGAACGGGCCGACCGCGTCGTCGTCGTCGAACGACTCCAGGTCGACGGGGTTGCTGACCTCGCTGACCATGACCAGGCCGTCGAGCGGCTCCAGCTCGGGGACGTCCAGCGCGCTGAGCGAGCCGTCGCCGCTCTGCAGCAGCTCCAGCACAGCCTCGCCGACCCCCTCGACCGGGGCGGGCTCGTCCTCCTCGGGGGTGCCCTCCCGGCGGGCCGCCTCGGCCGCCCGGATCAGGGCGGACACGCTCGGCACCCGGTAGTCCCGGCGCTGCCGCACCGAGATGACTCGCGGGTGCGGATCGGTGGCCTCCACCCCCTCGACGCCGCCGAAGCGCTCGTCGGCCTCGTTCGGGTCGATCGACTCCACGTCCCACGGGGTCACCTCGCCGAACGCGTCGAGCAGCTGCTCGTCGTAGGCGAACGAGGCGTTGTTCAGAGCGACGTACGCCTGCCAGACGTTGTCGTCGTCGATCCGGCCCTGGGCGGCACGGACGGCGGCCAGGTGGGCCCGCGCCGCGTCGATCACCCGCTCCAGGGCGGCGTCCAGCTCACCGTGCTGGTCGGTCATGTGAGGCAGTCCCTTCGGGATGGGGGAGATTCCGCGCCGACGGTGACGTGACGGACACGGTTAGCAACTGCGGAGGAACCGGTCGAGAACCCGCACGCCGAACTGTAGTCCGTCCACCGGAACCCGCTCGTCGATGCCATGGAACAGGCCGGAGAAGTTGAGGTCGGCGGGCAGCCGCAGCGGCGCGAAGCCGAAGCAGCGGATGCCGAGCTGCGAGAACGCCTTGGCGTCGGTGCCGCCGGAGAGCATGTACGGCACCGGGCGGGCCCCCGGGTCCTCGGCCCGCAGCGCGGCGGACATAGCGTCGACCAGGTCGCCGTCGAACGTGGTCTCCAGCGCCGGCTGGCGCTGGATGTACTCGATGGCGATGTCCGGGCCGATCAGCTCGCGTAGCTGCCGCTCCAGCAGCTCCGACTGCCCGGGCAGGCTGCGGCAGTCGATGGTGGCGGTGGCCCGGCCGGGAATGACGTTGTCCTTGTAGCCGGCGGCCAGCCGGGTCGGGTTGGCGGTGTTGCGGATGGTCGCGCCGATGAGGTTGGCGATCGGGCCCAGCTTGGCGATCGCGGTCTCCGGGTCCTCCGGGTCGATCTCGATGCCGAGCACGTCGGAGACCTCTTCGAGGAACGCCCGTACGGTGTCGGTGACCACCACCGGGAAGCGGTGCCGGCCGACCCGGGCGACCGCCTCGGCGAGCGCGGTGACCGCGTTGTCGTCGTGCACCATCGAACCGTGGCCGGGGCGGCCCTTGACGTGCAGGCGCAGCCAGTCGATGCCCTTCTCGGCGGTCTCGATGAGGTAGAGCCGCCGCTGCTCGTCGACGGAGTAGGAGAAGCCGCCGACCTCGCCGATGGCCTCGGTGCAGCCGGCGAAGAGGTCGCGGTGCCGCTGGGCGAGGAAGTGCGCGCCGTAGTCGCTGCCGGCCTCCTCGTCGGCGGTGAAGGCGAGCACGATGTCCCGCGACGGGCGCACCCCAGCGCGCTGCCAGCCGCGGACCACGGCGAGCACCATCGCGTCGAAGTCCTTCATGTCGATCGCGCCGCGACCCCACAGGTAGCCGTCGCGGAGCTCGCCGGAGAACGGGTGCACCGACCACTCGTCGGGGTCGGCGGGCACCACGTCGAGGTGGCCGTGCACCAGCAGCGCGTCCCGGCCCGGGTCGGTGCCGGGGATCCGGGCGACCAGGTTGGCCCGGCCCGGCGCGGACTCGTGGATCTCCGCGTCGACGCCGACCTCGGCGAGCTTCTCGGCGACGTACTCCGCGGCGCGGCGCTCCCCGGCGCTGGTGTCGTTGTCCCCGGTGTTGGTGGTGTCGATGCGCAGCAGGTCGCGGCAGAGGTCCACGACCTCGTCGGTGGGGTCCGGTCGGGCGGAGGCGGCGTCGCTCGTCATCGCTTCTTCATACCAGCCGGCCCCGAGGCGTCCACCCCCGCCCGCGCACGGTTTCGCGGATGTCGCGGACGGGTACCGCCGCTGGCGTCCCCGCAGCGCTCACCCGGGCCGGCGACCCGCCGGTCCCCCGCCGGCCACCAGTCGAGGAGGGCACCATGACCGTCCCCCTGCCGCCGCTGCCGCCCACCGCCGACGACGTGTACCGGCCGGGCGGCCGGAGCGTGGCCGACCTGGTGACGCGGGAGCACGCCGCGCTGCTCGGCCTGGCCGGGCAGGCCACCGACCCGGACCTGCCCGCCGAGCGCCGGCGGGAGGTGCTCGACGTGCTCACCGCCGCGGTGTCCCGGCACCTGTCCGCCGAGGAGCAGTACCTCTTCCCCGCCGCCCGGGCCGCCGTGCCCGACAGCGCCGAACTGGTGGACCGGGAGATCGAGGCGGACGCCGCGCTGCTCACCGCCCTGCGGGACCTGTCCGGGCCGGACGATCCGGCGCTGGCCGAGGTGACCGACCGGGTCCGCCGGCACGTCGACCGGGTCGCCGCGCTGGTGGCGCCGCTGCGCGCGGTGGCCACCGACGCCGAGCTGATCCGGCTGGGCAACCGGTGGGAGATCGCCGAGGAGGCGGCGCCGACCCGGCCGCACCCGGGCACCCCGGCCAGTCCACCCTGGAACAAGATCGTCGAGCCGGCGGTGGGGGTGCTGGACAAGGTCCGTGACGCGGTGACCGGTCGGCGTACCCAGCTGTCCGATCTGGAGCGGCCGGCGAGCGGTGAGCCGGGGGCGGCCAGCTGATCGGCGCACATCGATGGCGGGTGAACCCTTCCGCATACCCGTTCGTGGTCCTACCGTCACCGTATGAATCTGGAGCTGCGACATCTGCGGGTGGTCTGCGCGATCGCGGAGACGGGAAGCGTCACCAAGGCCGCCTCGATGCTCGGCCTGGCCCAGCCGGCGCTGACCGCCCAGCTCCAGCGCATCGAGCGGGCCCTCGGCGGTCCGCTGTTCGACCGGGACCGCCGCGGCGCCCGCCCCACCGCGCTGGGCGAGCTGGTGCTCGACCGGGCCCGGGTGCTGCTGCCGGCCATGAAGGGCCTGCAGGACGAGGCGGCCCGGCTGGCCGGGGCGGCCGACCCGCCGAGCCGGTACCGGTTCGGCGGGGTGAACAGCCCGATCCTCGGCCGGCTGGTGCACCGGCTCGCCGCCGAACAGCCCGACGTGCGGATCACCACCTACGCGTCCTGGTCCGTGGACGAGCTGGCCCAACTGGTGGCCGGCGGCCGGCTCGACTTCGCGCTGACCGGGGTGTGCGGGGACGCCGCCCCGTCGGCGGAGTTCGGGCTGAGCTGGCGGGAGGTCGCCGTCGACCCGATCTTCGTGCTGCTGCCGCAGACCCATCCGCTGGCCGGCCGGGACGAGGTGCGCCTGGTCGACCTGCGGCGCGAGCAGTGGGTGGCGGCCCCCGGGGAGGGCTGCTTCGGTGACTGCTTCGCCGCCGCCTGCGCCCGGGCCGGCTTCACCCCCCGCAAGGTGTACGAGACGGACGTGCGCGGCTGCGTGGACCTGGTCGACGCCGGCGCGGCGGTGGGCCTGTGCCAGGCCACCTTCCGGCCGGTCGCCGGCCTGGTGACCCGCCGGCTGGCCGGTACGCCGCTGCGCTGGCGGCTGCTGCTGGGCTGGCACCCGGACGCGCCGGCCGCCCGGGTCGCCGAGACCGTGCTCGAGACGGCGGTGGCGGCGTACACCGACGCGCTGGCGCCGCACCCGGACTATCTGGCCTGGCTGCTGGGTCATCCCGACTTCGGCGCGCAGGTGACGGTCGCCGACGGGGTGCGAACCGCCTGAGCGCGGGTATCACGGCGACATGACTGATCTGTACCCCGCCGCCGACCAGCGGGAGCTGCTGCGCCAGGCCGCCGCCGCGCACACCGCCGCCTCCACCGACCTGGAGGCGTTCCTGCGCCGGTTGCCGGAGGTGCCCGACGCGGCGGACATCACCGAGTACGCCAACCTGCTCAGCCGGGAGGAACGGGCCCGCACCGACCGGCAGGCCGCCGCCGACGCGGCCGGCCTGGAGCTGCCCAGCATGGAATCGTCCGAGTAACAACAGGTACGCGGACGGCACCCGGGCTGGCCCGGGTGCCGTCGGCGGGTCCGGTCAGCGTTCGACCAGGACGTCGTGCCCGAGGTCGAGCAGCGAGTACCGCCACTCGTTGTCGCTGTTGCCCCCGCTCGGCCGGGCGTCGATGAGGGACTGGATGCGGTCGATCGCCTCCTGCATCACCTCGATGTCCTCCCGGGTGAGGTCCACCTTGCGCTTGCTCAGCACCCGCAGGATGTGCCGGCCCGGCTCGGGCAGGTCCATGTTCGGGGCGGGCCCGAACGACTCCTCGCCGGAGCCGCGGGTCAGCAGCCACTGGCGCAGCTGCTCGGAGGGGACGTTCACCAGGGCGTGGAAGTCGTCCCAGATCACGTCGACCTCGGGATCCACGCGAGTCTCGCGTACCATCACGCCTCCTCTTCCGGCGGCGGCCCGGACGGTGTCCGGTCGCCCTCCTCGGTCTGCTTCTTCACGCCCTCCGGCGTCACCTTCACCCGGGACGGGTTCGCCGTCGGTGGGCTCACGATCGGTTCGCGCCGCTCGTTTTCCTCCCGGCTCTCCTCCGGTTCGGTCATCTCGTCCCGCTTCCGCTTCACCGCGGGTGCGACGTGCTGGCGGCGGCGTAGTCGCGGTCCCCGCTGCCCACGTCGACGGACAGCTGACCGTCGCGGGCGTCGACCACGACCTTCTGCCCCGGCGAGACCTGGTGTTCCAGCAGCATCCGGGAGAGCCGGTTGTCGACCTCCCGCTGGATCACCCGGCGCAGCGGACGGGCGCCGAACTCCGGCTGGTAGCCGTGCTCGGCCAGCCAGTCGATGCCGGCCGTGGTGAACTCGACCCGGATGTCTTGGGCGTGCAGCCGGCGCTTGGTCTCCTCCAGCATCAGCTCGGTGATCTGCCGCAGCTGCTCGGCCTCCAGCCGCTGGAAGATGATCACCTCGTCGATCCGGTTGAGGAACTCGGGGCGGAAGTTCTCCTGCAGCCGGCGCATCAGCCGCTCCCGCAGTTCGCTGGCCTCCTGCTCCCGGCCGGGCTCGCCGACGCCGAAGCCCACCGTGCGCTGGGTGCCGGTGATCATCTCCGAGCCCAGGTTGCTGGTCATGATCAGTACGGTGTTCTTGAAGTTGACCGTGCGTCCCTGGCTGTCGGTGAGCCGGCCGTCGTCGAGCACCTGGAGCAGGATGTTGAACACATCCGGGTGCGCCTTCTCGATCTCGTCGAGCAACACCACCGCGTACGGGCGGCGGCGCACCGCCTCGGTGAGCTGCCCGGCCTCCTCGTAGCCGACGTAGCCGGGCGGGGCGCCGACCAGCCGGCTGACGGTGTGCCGCTCCTGGAACTCGCTCATGTCCACCCGGACCATCCGGTCCGCCTCGCCGAAGAGCGCCTCGGCCAGGGCCCGGGCCAGTTCCGTCTTGCCGACGCCGGTGGGGCCGAGGAAGAGGAAGCTGCCCATCGGCCGGTCCGGGTCCGCCAGCCCGGTACGCGAGCGGCGCACCGCCTCGGCCACCGCGCTGACCGCGTCGTCCTGGCCGACGACCTTCTCGTGCAGGTACCCCTCCAGCCGCAGCAGCCGGTCACGTTCCTCCTCGGTGAGCTGGTTCACGGGGATGCCGGTGGCCCGGGAGACCACCTCGGCGATCTCCGTCGGCCCGACCGTCGGCACGTTCGGGCTCTCGCCCTCCCCGCGCGCACGGCGGACCTGGTCCTCCAGTTCGGACACCCGGTCGCGCAGCTCCGAGGCGCGCTCGTACTGCTCGCTGGCGACCGCCTGCTCCTTGTTGCGGCGCATCTCGTCGAGCTGCCGCTCCAGGTCGCGCACGTCCTCGGCCGGGGTGCGGGTACGCAACCGGACCCGCGCGCCGGCCTGGTCGATCAGGTCGATCGCCTTGTCCGGCAGGTAGCGGTCGGTGATGTAGCGGTCGGAGAGCTCGGCGGCGGCGACGAGGGCCTCGTCGGTGAAGCGGACCTGGTGGTGCGCCTCGTAGCGGTCCCGCAGGCCGCGCAGGATGGTGATCGTGTCCTCGACGCTCGGTTCGGGCACGAAGACCGGCTGGAACCGGCGGGCCAGCGCGGCGTCCTTCTCGATGCTGCGCCGAAACTCGTCCAGCGTGGTCGCGCCGATCACCCGCAGCTCGCCGCGGGCCAGGGCGGGCTTGAGCATGTTGGAGGCGTCCATGCCGCCCTCGCTGCCGGCGCCGCCCGCGCCGACCAGGGTGTGGATCTCGTCCAGGAAGATGATCAGCTCGTCCTTGTGCGCCCGGATCTCGTCGATCACCTTCTTCAGCCGTTCCTCGAAGTCGCCCCGGTAGCGGGTGCCGGCCACCAGGCCGGCCAGGTCGAGCTGGATGACCCGCTTGCCGATCAGGGTCTGCGGCACGTCGCCGTCGCAGATCCGCTCGGCCAGCCCCTCCACGATCGCGGTCTTGCCGACGCCGGCCTCGCCGATCAGCACCGGGTTGTTCTTGGTCCGCCGGGACAGGATCTCCACCGCCTGCTCGATCTCGTCCGCCCGGCCGATGACCGGGTCGATCTGGTCGTTGCGGGCCAGTTCGGTCAGGTCCTGCCCGTACTGGTCGAGGGTGGGGGTGCCGCGGTCGGGACGGGGGGCGCCGCCGCGTTCCGCGCTGGCCGCCTGGAGCGACTCCGGCTGGATCCGGCCCGCGGCGAGCATCCGGCCGGCCGGCGACTCCGGATTCAGCGGCAGGGCCATCAGGATGTGTTCGGGGCCGATGTAGTTGGCACCCATCGCCCGGGAGAGCTGGTGGGCGTCGAGCAGCGCCCGCTTGGCCGCCGGGGTGAGCGACAGGTTCGGCGGCACCTCGCCGCGGGGCGCCCCGTCACCGCGCCCGCCGAGGGCGTTGACCAGGGCGTCCGGGTCGGCGCCGGCCCGGCGTACCAGGTCGCGCAGCGGCTCCCGCTGCAGCCCCGCCCAGAGCAGATGGTCGGTGTCCAGGTCGTTGCTGTGCTTCTGCGCCGCGCGCCGGGCCGCGTCGGCCAGCATCTCCCGCGCGTCGGCGGTCATCAGCCGGGTGATGTCGACCCGGTGCGCCGGTCGGCGTCCCCCCTCGCCGCGGCCGAAGTACCGGGCCAGGAACTCGTCCCACGGGTCGGAGCCGAAGTCACCGGGTCCCATCATCTCTGTCCTCCGCTGTTCGGACGGGCACGGCCGCCGGGCGACTGGCGCGGCACGGTCGGCGGTGGCTACCCGGCGGTCGGCGCGACAAACGCAAGCGGGTCGGGAGTGGGGCGGCAGCCGGGTCGATGGCAGGGTGGGGGCATGGAGGACAGGCCGCTGCTGATCGTCGACGGCGCGAACGTGGTGGGCTCGCGGCCGGACGGCTGGTGGCGGGACCGGGCCGGGGCGGCGGCGCGGCTGCGCGACGCGCTCGCGCCGCTGGCCGACCGGGGTGTGCCGCCCGAGCTGCCGCCGCCGGTGGACGTGGTGCTGGTGGTGGAGGGCGCGGCCCGGGACGTGCCGGCCACGCCGGGGGTGGTCGTGGTCGCCGCGCCCGGCTCCGGCGACGACACCATGGTCGAGCTGGTCGCCGCGGCGCCGGACCGGCGCCGGGTGGTGGTCACCGCCGACCGGGAGCTGCGGGCCCGGGTGGGCGCGCTGGGCGCCGAGGTGCACGGGCCACGCTGGCTCCCCCGGGACGTCCAGCGCCGCGGGCCGGCGCGGTGACCGGGGTACGCCCCGGCCGGGTGACCCGTGGACGGGACCAGACGGTTCGCCGGCGGGACCGGCGCCGCCCGGCCGAAACGGTCTCCGCGCACGTCAGGGGACTGATCGGACAGCCGGGCAGGAACACCGCGAGGGCGGATGTTCGTGCACCCGCCGGGATGGGTTGTAATGGAGATCTCCCTTGCCCCCAGGAGGTCCCCCGTGGCGAGCGTCGCCGAGCTGAAGGCAGCCATCGATGTCGCCCTCCAGCAGATAGGTGACGGGCAGACAGCCGTGCAGGCGGCCGGCGAGAAGCTGGCCGAGGCGCAGCAGACCCTGGCCGGCGCGCTGGAGGGCAGCGGACACGAGACGGTCGAGGCGGCCCAGGCGTCGCTGACCCAGGCCAGCCAGGAGCTGGAGGAGTGCCTCGCCGCCACACTCGTCGCGGTCGAGCAGGCGCAGCTCTACGTCGCCACCCTCTAGGGCCGGCCGTGTCCATCATCGAGGACGTCGGCGCGCAGGTGCGGGCCGCCGCCGAGGAGCTGCCGCTGGCCCAACTCGCCGCGGCGCTGGAAAAGTTCGGCCAGGCCACCGAGCGGCTGCGCTGGGTGCGACAGGAGTCGGCGAACCCGATGGGGGTGCCCGAGCTGTCCGCCGCGACCGAGCACGCCGAGACCGCCGGCTACGCGCTGCGGGTGGCCCAGGAGCAGCTGTCCGCGTACCTGGCCGCGATCGGGCTGGCCGCCGACGGCGCGCCCGCCCCGCCGGCCGCCGAGCGGCGGCCGCGGCACGACGCACCGCGGGAGGTGGCCCCGCCGGCGGCGGCCGGCGGACCGGAGCCGGGGGCCGAACCGGCGATGCGGCGCTGGTGGTCGGTGCGGGTGGCGGAGCTGACCGGCGGTCGCGAGGGCGCGCCGGACGAGCCGGACGCGCGGCTCGGCGACTCCCGGGAGCTGCTGCGCCGGGTGGTGACCGGGGTCCGCTCCGGCGACCGGGCCCGGTTGCACGCCGAGCTGCGCCGGGCGCACGCCGACGTCGGGCTGGGGCTGGCCGCGGTCGCCCCGCCGCTGCTGCGCGACCTGGCCGGGGAGCTGCTCGGGCACCCGCCCCGCGCCGACGACCTGGGCCGGCTGCGCCGGGAACTGGACGGTCGGGTCCGCGACCTGCTGCCGGGGCTGCCGCCGCCGGTGCTGGACACCCTGCTGACCCGGGTCTGCCGGATGCCCCCGCCCCGCCGTTCCGGCGAGCAGGACCAGCCGCACGCCGCGGATCCGGCGGTCACCGCCGGGGTGGTCACCGCAGTGCTGCTCGACCGGCTCGGTCGCGACCTGCCCACCGAGGCCGACGAGCGGAAGACGCATGGCTGACGTCCGGGCCCAGATGGTGTCGCGGGTCCGGGGGCTGCTCTCCGAAGCCCTCGGGGCGACCCGGAACCGGCTGGCCGACGCCGACGCCGACCTGGCCGCCCGCCGGGACCGGCTGGTCCGGGTGCGGCGCGCCGCGGCGGCCGTACCCGAGCGGGTGGGCGGCGCCCGCGACCGCCGGCTGACCGAGATCGACGCCCGGCACAGCGCCCGGATCGCCGAGCTGGCCCGGCGGGCCGCCGCCGCGGCCGAGCGGGAGGCGCCCGGCGCGGCGTCCGCACCGTGGGACCGGTGGCACCCGACCCCGGCCGATCGCGCCGAGACCCCCGGCGCGGTACGCGTCGGCACCGTGCGCATCCCCGGCGCGGAGCCGGTGCCGGCGCTGGTGCCGCTGCTCGACGCCGGCCACGTGCAGCTCGCCGGCGGCGACCGGGACCGCATCGCCGCGGTGGTGCCGGCCCTGCTGCTGCGCTCGGTCGGGCGCGCCGACCCGGGCACCGTCCGGCTCGTCGGGTACGACCCGGAGCACCTGGGCGGCGGGCTGGCCGGGTTCGCCCCGCTCGGCACCGCCGGCCTGCTCACCTTCGTCGGCCCCGGCGGGCTGGGCCGGCTGCTGGACGACCTGGTGGAGCAGATCCGCCGGATCAACGAGACCGTGCTGGCCGGCGAGTACGCGTCGCTGCGCGAGCTGGCCGCCGCCACCGGCCGCCGGCCGGAGCCGTGGCGGGTGGCGGTGCTGCTCGGCGGTGACGAGCTGTCCCGGCACGAACGCGGCCAGCTGGACCGGGTGGTGCGCACCGGGGTGGCCTGCGGGGTGCACTTGGTGGTCCGCGGCATCGAGCTGCCCGACGACCCCACAGTCACCCGCGTCGTGGTGGAGCCGGACGACGCCCGGATCGGCGGGCTGCCGGTGGTGCTCGACGCCCCACCCCCGGCCGGGCTGGTCACCGAGACCTGCCGGGAGACGGCCTCCCGGGTCAACGCCGGGCCGCCCCCGGCGCCCTTCACCGATCTGCTACCCCCGCCCGAGGCCTACTGGCGGGAGGACTCGGCGCACGCCCTGACCGCCCCGATCGGCGAGGGCCCGCACGGGCGGCAGGTGCTGCTCACCCTCGGCGACTACCCGCCGCACGCGCTGATCGGCGGTCCCTCCGGCACCGGCAAGACCAACCTGATCTTCGCCTGGATCGGCGCGCTCGCCGCCCGCTACTCCCCCGCCGAGCTGGAGTTCTATCTGCTGGACTTCAAGGAGGGGGTGTCCTTCGCCCGGTTCGCGCAGGGCCGGCGGGACCCGAGCTGGCTGCCGCACATGCGGCTGGTCGGGATCAACGTGAACACCGACCGGGAGTTCGGGCTGGCGCTGCTCCGTTTCCTCGCCGAGGAACTGCGCCGCCGGGCGGACGCGGCGAAGAAGCACGAGGTCACCAAGCTGGCCGAGCTGCGCGCGGTGGACCCGACCGGGCACTGGCCACGGATCGTGGCCGTGGTCGACGAGTTCCAGGCGCTGCTGGCCGGCCGCGACGTGGTCGCGCGGGAGGCCGCCGACCTGCTGGAGGACCTGGCCCGGCGGGGCCGGTCGCAGGGCATCCACCTGGTGCTCGCCTCGCAGGACGTGCGCGGCATCGAGGCGCTATGGGGGCGGCCCGCCCTGGTCGCCCAGTTCACCCTGCGGATCGCGCTGCCGAAGGCGCTGCGCATCCTGGCCGAGCGCAACGACGCGGCCCAGTCGCTGCCCCGGCACCACGCGGTGGTGAACGCCGAGTCGGGGCTGGTCGAGGGGAACCAGGTGGCCCGGATCCCGTCGGCCAGCGACTGGGAGACGTGGAGCGAACTCCAGCACCGGCTGTGGCGGATGCGCCCGCAGGACGCCGCCCCGGCCCGGCTCTTCGACGGCGACGCGATCCCGAGGCTGGCCGAGGCGCCGGACTTCCGGGCCCTGGCCGCCCCCGAGCAGGGGGTGCCGCGCAGCCCGATGGCGCTGCTCGGGGAGATCATCGACGTGCAGGCCCGTTCGGCGGCGCTGCGGCTGCCCCGGGCGCCCGGGCGCAACCTGGCCGTGCTCGGCACCCGGGTGGACGAGGCGTGCGCGGTGCTGGACGCCGCCGCCCGCTCGCTGGCCCGGCAGCACCGCCCCGGCACCGCCCGGTTCTCCATCGCCTGCCTCGACCCCGACGCCGACCCGGCCGCCCGCGCCCTCTACGAGGACCTGGCCGACGACGCCGCCTGGTACGACGAGGAGACCGTCGGCGAGCTGATGGCCGAGGTGGGCGACTCGCTCGGCGCCCCGGGCACCCCGAACAGCCCGCACTACCTGCTGCTGTACGCGGTCGACGCGGCCGCCGGGCAGCTCGCCGGCAAGGCGGGCCGGCGCACCGGGCTGGAGCAACTGCGCCGGATCCTGCACGACGGGCCGGAACGGCGTACGCACGTGCTGGCCTGGTGGCGCGGGGTGGCCCGGATGCGGGCCGACCTGGGCGGGCCGGCCGCGCGCACCGACCAGATCGGGGCCTGGGTGGCGCTCGACGTGCAGGGCGCGGAGCTGGGTTCCTCGCTCTACCCGGGCAACGGCGGGCCGGACTGGTACCCGCGCCCGTGGCGGGGGCTGTACTTCGACCGGGCGGTGCACCGCACCGGACAGGTGATCATCCCTTATGGTCCCTCCCGATGAACGAACCGGTCGCCAGTGAGACGTACGCCGCCCAGATCCGTCGGCTCGCCGAGCTGACCGCCCGGGTCGCCGCCCAACGCGCCGAGGCGCACACCTGGTACGCGCAGCAGTGCGCCGCCGCCGACCGGGCGGTGGCCGAGGCCACCGAGCAGGTCCGCCGGGCCGAGGCGGAGGTGGCGGAGGCGCGGGAGCTGGTGGAGCGGGTCGACGCCGAGGCCGCCCACCTGTGGGGGCAGCTGCGCGCCCGGGTGGGCACCGGTGGGCGGCGACTGGGCGAGCTGCCCGGGCCGGCCCGGGACGCGACCGGCGACCCGGTGCCGCTGCTGCACGGGGTGCGTGAGGTGCTGGACCGTACCCGCCAGCCGGGCGAGCTGCCCGGCTCGGCGAACCCGCTGCTGGTGGGCTGCGGGATCGGCGGCGCGCTGGTCGCGTACGCGCTGGGGATGGGCGCGCGGGCGCTGGGCGACGGCTCCAGCGGGGACCTGGCGGTCGGCCTGCCGGTGCTGGCGCTGGTGGTCACGCTGCTCGGGCCGCTGGTGGGGCTGGCCCCGGCCCGGCTGCTGGCCGACCGCCGGCACGCCGTGCTGACCCCCCGCGCGATCACCCTGGTGGCCGCCGCCGGCCTGGTGACCACCATCCTCCTGCTCGCCCTCGCCCCCCGCTGACCACCCGCCCCCACCGCCGCCCCCGCGCTCCGGCCCACGGCCGGCGGGTTGGGCCGGCCGCCGCCTCGGCGATCATGAGGTTGGCAGCGATCGCCACGGCGTGTCGCGCCGCCAACTTCATGATTGACGCGCGCTGGGGCGGCAGCAGCGGGGCGGGACCGTCAGGCCGGGGTGAGGACGGCTTCCTTGAGGAGGCGGCGGGCTAGGACCAGGCGATCGGCGTCGTCGAGGCCGGGCAGGTCGCCGACCCGGGTGACCTCGCCGGTGAGCAGGGCGCGCAACGCCGGCTCGCAGGTGTCGGGCAGCGTGATGGTCCGGTCGAACAGGCGCAGCGCGATCCGGCCGTCCCCACTCGGGTCGAGCTGCCAGCGCAGGCCACCCCGGACGGCGACCCGGCTGTCCGCATCGAGCCCGGCCAGCGCCGCGGCCTGGGCGAGGGGCCGGATCGGCGCCGGTCGGGCGGCCGACCAGGCCCGCCCCCGCAGCCGCGCGGCCACGACGGCCGGGTCGGCCCGCAGCAGCCAGTCGCGCAGCGCCTCCACGGTCTCGGTCAGCTCCGGCTCCAGCGCGTCCGGGTCGGCCACGTCGGTGCCGAAGGGCAGCCCGGCACGCAGCCGCGGATCCTCGGCGGCGAGCGCCAGCAGCTCCTCGACCAGGGCGTACCGGGTGAGCGCCCGGATGCCCACGGTCAGGTGCAGCGAGCTGCTCTCCTGCGCCTGGGCGCTGTGCAGCCAGCCCCGGGGCAGGTAGAGCGCGTCACCCGGGGCGAGCACCACGTCCAGGGCGGGCGGCCCGTCGGCGGTGGCGGCGACCTCGTCGGCCCGCCCGCCCCAGGGCTGCCGCTCCAGCGGGTCGGGCAGCACCGGCGGGTGGATCCGCCAGTGCTTGCGGCCGTCGACCTGGAGCACGAAGACGTCGTGCGTGTCGTAGTGGGTGGCGAAGCCCTGACTGCCGGCCGGGGTCAGGTAGGCGTTGACCTGCACCGGTTGGGCCAGCGCGAGGCCCAACTCGCGGGCGAAGTCGACCAGCGCCGGCCAGGTCCGGTGCAGACCCTGCAGGACCAGGGTCGCGCCGTCGGCGTACAGCTGGAGGACCTTCTCGTCGAGGACCTGGTCGCCGATCTCGGCGCCCGCGCCGCCGCCGCCCGTGTAGCGGGCCGCGGGGACTAGCTCGCCGTCCTTCGCCAGGCGCAGGAACGGGGTACGCAGGCCGCGCCGGCTGAGCAGCTCGTCGGCGTCGGCCGGGCTGAACAGGTCGGTGAAACCGCGCGGGTTGGGCAGCTCGGCGGCCCGGGACAGCAGCGGGCTGCGCCCCCAGTGGTCGGCGGCGAACTTGGCCGGCTCGACCGTGATGCAGCGGGCGAGTGCCTCGGCGGCGGCCGGCGGAACCGCCGGGCGGCCGTCGCCGCCCGGCGACGGTTCCAGGTCGTGGCGCGGCGCCAGACGCGCCGAGCTGGATCTGTCGGACGCGTCGAGGTGCGTCATGGCGACCGGTCAGGCGCTGCCGTCGGCGCCACCGTCGCGCTGGCCCGGGGTCGCGCCACCGTCGGCCGGACCTTCCGCGCCGCCATCGGCGCCACCGTCCTGCTTGCCCGGGGTCGCCCCGCCGTCGGCCGGGCCCTCGGCGCCCCGGTCGGCGCCGCGATCGGCCCCGCGCTCCGCCCCGCGGTCGGCGGCGCCGTCCGCGCCCCCGTCGCGCTGGCCCGGGGTCGCGCCACCGTCGGCCGGGCCCTCGGCCCCGCCGCCACCGGTGGTCTGCATGTCGTCGTCGTTGAGTGCCATGGGTGCTCCCTCGGGTGTGCCCCGGTGTCCGTCGGGGTTCGTCGTGGAGCGGGTGGTACCCCACGCGCGATCTTCTCTAACCCCACGGTAGACGGCGGGGCCCGGCGACACGGACCGTTCGCCGGGGCGGGCGTCACCCGGCCCAGGCGCGCCGGCGTGCACGGCGGGCCGGCCCGGTCGGTGCCAGGATGGCGGGAGAACGCCGGAGAGGAGGTGGCCATGGGGCAGCCCGAGCCGCCGGGGCGGCGATGATCCTGGTCGGCACCTCCGGTTGGCAGTACCGCGACTGGCGGGAACGGTTCTACCCGGCGAAGCTGCCGCAGCGGCTGTGGCTGGAGCACTTCGCCGCCCGGTTCGCCACTGTGGAGGTCAACAACGCCTTCTACCGGCTGCCCGAGCGGGACACCTTCGTCGCCTGGCGGGACCGCACCCCGGACGACTTCTGCGTGGCGGTGAAGATGAGCCGCTACCTGACCCACATCAAGCGGCTGCGGGAGCCGGCCGAGCCGGTGGCCCGCTTCCTCGACCGGGCCACCGGGCTGGGTGACCGGCTCGGGCCGGTGCTGGTGCAGCTCCCGCCGAACCTGCGGGCCGACCCGGACGCGCTGGACGCCACGCTGCGCCTCTTCCCGGCCGAGGTGCGGGTGGCGGTGGAGCCACGGCACCCCTCCTGGTGGACCGACGACACCCGGCGGGTGCTGGAGCGCCGCGGCGCCGCGCTGGCCTGGGCGGATCGGCTCAGCCGCCCGGTGACGCCGCGGTGGCGTACCGCCGACTTCGGTTACCTGCGGCTGCACGAGGGACGGGCCCGGCCGTGGCCGCGCTACGGCCGGGCCGCCCTCGCCTCCTGGGTACGCCGGTTGACCGCGACGTTCGACGCCGCTGAGCCGGCGTACGTCTACTTCAACAACGACCCCGGCGGCGCGGCGATCGTGGACGCGGTGGCCTTCGCCGACCTGGCCCGACAGACCGGCCAGCCGGTGAGCCGCGTGCCGGCGGCCGAGGGCTGAACGCGGACGGCCCGCTCCACCGGTGGTGGGGCGGGCCGGGTCGGGACCGTCGGTCAGGGAAAGATCTGCACCAGGTCCCGGGGCATGTTGTCCTTCACGTCCTCCCACTGGTCCTGGGTGATGTGCCGGCTGAGGGCGTCCATCACCACCTGGACCACGCGCTCGGTGCCGCCCTCGACGTCGTACGGGAAGTGCTGCCGCACCTCGAACAGGAAGTCGTCCCGGTTCAGCTTCACCGGCACGTCCGTCGGCGTCCAGCCCTCGAAGTAGATCCCGCGGAGCAGCAAGGGCAACTGCGCGGCGAACTCCACGCTCTCCTGCACCGGCATCCGGTCGCGGAGCAGATGCAGCACCGTACGCAGCGCGCAGTAGGACTGGTTGCGTTGCGACTTCGGCCAACCGTAGGCCTGCTCGATGTCCTTGAGGATCAGGTTGGTCTTCTCGATGGAGGACTCAATCGCGGTACTCAGCTGCTCAGCCATCTGCCCACCCCCGTAGGTCGGTTTCCCACCGTCGGTCGTCGGTGCGTCGCGGCGGCCCGCTGGGCCCCCGCCACTGCCGGGTCGGACTGAACCGACCGGGCCGCTCGCCGCGCCGGGGGCCGTCGGACTTCCCGACCACGTGCAGCACCCCGCCACGGCGTCGATCCGATACCACCCGCACCGCCATGGCCCACCTCCTGTCGGCCTCGCGGTCGCGTCGTCGACGGACCGCACACACCGCCCAGACTGTCCGGGGAGAGGGTGAGCCGGCCTCACCCCGACAGGGTGAAACCGCACCGGTCAGTCGACGCCGAGCAGGACCTGCAACCGCTGGCCGTTGCGCTGGGCATAGTCGCGGTAGCAATTGTTCATGAGCACGTGGGTCTGCTCGGCCTCCCCGGCCAGCTCGCGCAGCCGGGGCACCCAGTCGCGCAGCTCCCGGTCGGAGTAGTCATAGCCGAACTTCTCGTGGATGTCCTTGCTGGTCCACCGCTCGCTGTGGCCGTGGAAGCGGACCACCGCGAGGTCCGCGGTGGCCGCCAGCACCGGCGGTACGGACGACCGGTGCCCCTGGGGCATGTCGACGCAGACGTACGGGAGCTGGTGCTTGCGCAGGAAGCCGAGGGTCTCCTCCCGGTTGTCGCCGTCGAACCAGGAGGCGTGCCGGAACTCGAAGGCCGCCCGGAGCGGGGCGCACCGCTTCGCCACCTCGAGGAGGTACTGCTTGTTGTCCCGCTTGATGGTGAACCACGGCGGGAACTGGAACAGCACCACGCCGAGCCGGTCCGCCTCGACCAGCGGGTCGAGCGCGGACAGGAACCGGCTC
>NZ_VSFA01000011.1 GCF_008119785.1 Micromonospora sp. MP36
GCTCGCTCACGCCACCGCTCACGCCACCGCTCCGCTTCGCTCCGCGCCGGCGCGAGCCGCCTCGCTGCTGAGCTTGATGGTTCGCTCGCTTCGCTCGCTCACGCCACGTCGGCGGGGGCGCCGGAGGTGATCCGCAGCAGCTCCGCGTACGTGGTGGGGAAGACCGCCTGCGGCACGCCGCCGGCCGCCCACACCTCGTCGTACGCCTGCAGGGCGGTGTCGACCAGGGTGCGCAGCGGCCGGGGGTGGCCGACCGGGGCGACCCCGCCGATCACCTGACCGGTGTGCCGCTTGACGAACTCCGGGGTGGCCCGGCGCAGCCGGGTGACCCCGAGGGACGCGGCCAGCCCGGCGGTGTCCACCCGGTGCGCGCCCGAGGTGAGTACCAGCAGCGGCTCTTCGTCCGCGTCGAAGATGAGCGAGTTGGCGATGGCGCCGACGCCGACGCCGAGCGCCTCGGCCGCCGCCGCGGCGGTGTGCACCGCCTCGGGGAGCAGGCGAACCTGGCTCGGTCCGCCGGAGCCGTCGCGGGCGCCCGCGTCGTCGAGCGTCCGCTGCACCGTCTGCACGTTCGGGTGTGGCTGCATGCCGGTCATTCTCCCTGCCGCGTCCCCTCAGGTGCCCTCGCCCCAGCCGTGCGGGTGGTGATGAGGGCCTGGATGCCGTCGAGGATGCGGGCGAGGCCGAAGTCGAGGGCCTGGTCGCCGGCGGCCTCGGCGGCGGCCGAGCGGAGCGCGACGTCCAGCGCCGGGAAGCGTTCCGCCCGGCCCTGCAGCAGCGTGGCGAACCCGGCCTCCCACGCCCGTCCGGGCGTCTCGGCGGTGCTCGCCGCCGAGTGCTGGGCCAGGTTGCGGGCGTGTCCGATCAGGAGCACCGCGACGTCGAGCTGTTCGCCGCCGGTCAGCCCGGTGCCGGTCAGGGCGGCGACCACCCGTTCCAGCCAGGCCAGCTCGTTGGGGCCGGGCAGCCGGGGGCCGATGGTCGCCGCGTTGGCCCAGGGGTGGTGGCGGAATCGGTCGAACATCTGCCGGGTCCAGTCGTCGAGCTGGCCGCGCCAGTCCACGCCCGCCCGGGGCGGGGGCGGCTCGCCCATCGCCGCCTCCAGCATCAGGGCGACCAGCTCCGCCTTACCGGGCACGTACCGGTAGAGCGCCATCTTGGTGACGTCCAGCGACTCGGCGACCCGCTGCATGGTCAGCCCGTCGAGCCCGTCGGCGTCGGCGATGGCGATGCCGGCCCGGGCGATCGCGGCCAGCGTGAGGGTGGGGCGGGGCCCGCGCCGGGGCCCGCTGGGCGTGACCCAGAGCAGCTCGTACAGCCGCCGCATGTCGGCGGTACCGGTTTCCACGGGGCATCCCTCCGAGCGGTCTTGTCCGGGACGGAAAACTGTGTCTACTATACTCTGTATCCGACGGACACAGTTTTGAATGCGGGGAACCCATGTCCCACACCCTTCCGTTGCGCGGTTTGCGCGTGCTCGTCTCCGGCGCCGGAGTGGCCGGCCCGGCCGTGGCCTGGTGGCTGGCCCGCTACGGGGCCGAGGTCACCGTCGTCGAGGCCGCCCCGGCGCTGCGGACCAGCGGCTTCGCGGTCGACTTCCGGGGGCCGACCCACCTCGGCGTGCTGGCCGCCATGGGCGTGCTCGACGAACTGCGCGCGGTGCAGACCCACGCCGGGGCGATGAGCCGGGTGGACGAGCAGGGCCGGGAAATCTTCCGGCTGCCGGCCGAGTTCGCGGGCGGCGAGCTGGAGGTGCTCCGCCGGGACCTGTCCCGGATCCTGTTCGAACACGGCGCCGACCGGGTGGAGTACCTGTTCGGCGACCGGATCACCGCGCTCACCGAGACCGCCGACGGAGTGCACGTCGAACTCGCCCGGGCCGGCTCCCGCACCGTCGACCTGGTGGTCGGCGCCGACGGGCTGCACTCGGGCGTACGCCGGCTCGTCCTCGGCCCGGAGTCGGCGTACGTCACCCACCTCGGCTACCACCTGGCCGGCTGGGACCTGCCCAACGACCGCGGCTTCGACGCCGTACCCCGGCACTACAACGTGCCAGGGCGGATGGCCAGCGTCGCCGCCGACCAGCGCGACCCGCACCGGGCAGGCGCCTTCGTCGTCTTCGCCTCGCCCCGGCTGGACCAGGACCGGCTCGACCTGGACCGGCAGAAGGCGGTGATCGCCGACGCCTTCGCCGGACTGGGCTGGCACGTGCCGCACCTGCTGGCCGGCCTGCGCGCCGCGCCGGAGCTCTACTTCGACGCCATCGCCAAGGTACGCGTACCCCACTGGCACACCGACCGGACCGTGCTGCTCGGCGACGCGGCGTGGGGGGTCACCCTCGGCGGGATGGGGGTCGGCACCGGCGTGGTCGGGGCGTACGTGCTCGCCGGCGAGCTGGCCCTGGCCGGCGGGGATCCCCGGGTGGCCCTGCCCGCGTACGAGCGGCAGATGCGCGGGTACGCCTCCCGCTGGCAGCGCGGCGCCAGCCCCGGCCACTTCCTCGCCCCGGCCACCGGGTGGGGACTGTGGCTGCGCGACCGGCTGCTGTCCGCCCGCCCGGTCCAGGCGATGCTGGTCCGCAGCACCGGCTCGCTAGCCACCGACGCGGGCCTGCCCGACTACGCGGCGCGGGTCTGAGTCCCCGCTCGGGTGCCGGGCCAGTTCGAGGTGGCCCGGACCCGACCGGCGGCGTCCACCACCAGGGCCGCGTAGCCGTCCAGGGTGGCCAGCCAGTCGAGCGCGTCCGCGCCCCGGGCGGCGGCCGCGGTCGCGTACACGTCGGCCCAGAGCAGCTCGGGGCCGACCACGGTGACCGACCGGACGGCCTCGGCGGGCCGGCCGGTGTGCGGGTCCAGGATGTGCGCCCCGCGCCGCGCGGTGCCCGAGGTGGCGACCGCGCCGCCCGCCCGCTCGACCACGTCGAGCATCCGTTCGGGGCGGTCGGGGTCCTCGATCCCGACCAGCCAGGCCGGCCGGCCCGGGGCGGTGCGCAGCAGCACGTCCCCGCCGGCGTTGAGGCAGAGGTCGTGCTCGGGCAGGTCGGCGAGGTGGCGCGCGGCCCGCTCCACCGCCCACCCCTTGACCAGGCCGGACGGGTCGAAGCCGGTGCCGCCGCCGGGCAGCGGCAGGTGCCGGGCGTCGAACCACCCGCCGGTGCGGGCGCGGGCCAGCTCGCAGAGCTCCACCACCTCGCGCACCACGGGCGCGGCGGTGGCCGGGTCGGGCACGGCGCCGCCGAGCCGGCCCAGCACGCTCTCCGGCCGGTACGTGCTGAACACCGCGTCCATCTCGCCCAGCTCGGCGAAGACCCGCTCCACCCGCTCCGCCACCGTGTCGGTGTGCACCTCCGGCCCGCGCAGGTGGACGCTGACCGGCAGCCCCATCACCTGCACCACCCAGGCCCGCCGGTCCAGTTCCGTCGTCAGGTTCATCGTCGCCACCCCGTTCACTTCAGGTGCGCCGCGTCGATCGCGGACTGGAGGGACTCGCGGTAGCCGTCGCTGGTGACGGTGGCCCCGGAGACGGTGTCGATCCGGGCGCTCTGCGCGGCCAGGGCCTCCTGCCGCAGGACCGGCACCGCGTAGTCGTTGATCTCCTGGTCCCGGTGGTTGCCGTCCGGCACCTGCACCGCGGTGACGTCGGTGATCTTCCCGCCGGAGACGGTGATCCGGACCTGCACCGGCCCCCACCGGGTCTGGGCCACCGCCCCGGTGGCCGTGCCGTTGCCGCTGCCGCTCGACGTGCCGCCACTGCCGCCCGACGTGCCGCCACTGCCGCCCGACGTGCCGCCACTGCCGCCCGACGTGTCGCCGCTCGACAAGCCCGAACCGGTGGAGCCGGCGTCCGTGCCGCTCCAGGAACTGCCGGTCGAGCCGTCCGAGCCGGAGGCGATCGCGCTGGTGTCCCCGCCCGCGCCCATGGTGCTGGTCTTGTAGCTGAACAGCAGCACCACGGTGGCCACCGTGGCGAGCAGCCAGAGGGTGATCCGTCGCACGGATCCTCCTTTCGCGCCTGTCACCAGGCGAAACGTTCGTGATGGGTGTGCGCGTCGGGGACCCCCGCCGCACGGGTCGCGGCGCGGGCGGCGTCGACCCAGCCGTCCGGTCCGCAGAGGAAGACGTCGTGACCGGCGATGCCGGGGGAGAGCCGGCGCAGCGCCTCCGCGTCGGACAGCCCCTCGGCGTACCCGGGCAGCCACGCCGGGCGCGCCGCCCGCGGGCCGATCAGGTAGTGCACCACCAACCCGCGCTCGGTGGCGAGTTGCTCCAGCTCCGCCCGGAAGGCCAGGTCGTCCGGGGTACGCGCGCGGTAGAGCAGCACCGCCTCGCCGGGGGCGTACGGCAGCTCCCAGAGCAGCGCCAGCAGCGGGGTGATCCCGACCCCGCAGGCGAACATGGTGATCCCGCCGCCGCGCCAGTGCTCCCCGGTCAGCCGCCCGTACGGCCCCTCGACCAGCACCCTGGTGCCGGGGCGCAGGGTGGCCACCCGGGCGGTGTCGTCACCCAGGTCCTTGACCGTGATCCGCATCAGGCCCCCGTTCGGCGGCGCCGACAGCGAGTACGGGTGCGCCCGGGACCAGCCGGGGCCGCCCAGGAACCGCCAGAGGAGGAACTGCCCGGCCCGGACGGGCAGCCGGTGCAGCTCGCGTCCGCGCAGCCAGACCGAGGTGACTCCGGGCGCCTCGGGGACCACCGCGGCCACCTCGATCCGGTGCCGCAGCGAGCGCCAGGCGGGCAGCCCGAGCCGGTAGACCAGCACGCTGGCCAGCGCCAGCAGGTAGACCGTCCACCAGTAGCCGCGGGCCGTCGCCGAGCCGACGAAGTCGGCGCCGGCCCAGAGCTGGTGCGGCAGCGCCAGCGCGATGCCGAGGTACGCGTACAGGTGCAGCAGGTGCCAGGACTCGTAGCGCAGCCGGCGCCGGGCCGCCCGGACCGAGGTCACCACCACCAGCACCAGCAGGGCCAGCGCCGCGGTGGCCAGCAGCATCCCCGGGTACGTGACGACCAGCTCCCAGGTCTCGGCCAGCACGCCCCGCCGGGCGGTGCCGGCGTACCCCAGGGTGGTCAGCACCACGTGGGCGAGCAGCAGGTGGAAGGAGGTGAAGCCGGCGAGCCGGTGCCAGCGGGCGATCCGGTCCTGACCGAAGCGCCGCTCGATCAGCGGTACCCGGGCCATCAGCACCACCTGGATGAGCATCAGGTCGGCGCTGACCAGACCGGCGAGCCGGCCGAGCGAGGTGAGACCGGTGGCGAGGCCGCCGAGCAGCTCCTGCACCCCGCGGCCGGCGGTCCAGAGGGCGGTGACGACCAGCAGGCTGAGCACCGCGGCGGTGCCGGCGACGTCGGCCCACCAGGCGGGGACCGCCGGCAGGGTACGGCGCGCGCTCCGCCGGTCGGCGACGGCGGCGGTCATGAGTGAGTTTCTTCGGTCCGGCTCACGTTCATGGGTCAACTCTGGGCCGGGGAACTCGGCGCGCCCTTTGCCGATGCTGTGGGCCGGCTGAGAATCCGGCTCGCCTCCGCGTGTCCCGGGCGACGCGCCGGGCCGGGAGGCGATCGGCACGCCGGGCGCGCACACGTTGCATTTTTGTCGGAGGGGAGGTGTACTGTCAGGGCAGTTAGAACGAATGTTCGATTCGCTCGTACGCTCGTTCCAACGCCCGGGAGAGGTGTTTCGCGGCGCCGGCTCCCGGGAGGTGCGGTTCCGCGGACCGCACCGGGCTCCGGACAGTCGCGAGTCCGGACCCGTCAGGCAGGATCGTCGCCCGCCGCCCACGACCCCCGGGCGGCGGGCGACGGACCCGCCGGTACGCCGGCCGGGTGTGGTGTGGGGAAGCGTCCACACCCGGCCGGCCCCCACCTGGTGCGTCTTCCTCCGCACCGCCTGCTCCGGGCGTCCCGCCGGCGGATCCGATCCGTCGCGTGACCGCCCGCCCCGGCCCACGCGGAGGAGAGACCATGCCGACCAGTCCGGCCCAGGCCCCGACGGTGCCCGCGCACGTGCTGCCGCACCGCACCCCCGCCCAGTTGCTCGCGGTGGCCCGCCACGGGCTGGCCGAGGCCGCCCGGACCCGCCCCGACGGCCTCCGGTACGCCGCCGCCCACCTCGCGGCGCTGCGCGCCGCCGCCGCGCTGCTGGCCGCCCGCGCCCGTCCCGCGCCCACCCGGCGCAACCGGATCACCAGCGTCTGGATCCTGCTCTCCACCGTCGCCCCCGAGCTCGACGAGTGGGCCGGCTACTTCGCCGCCGGGGCGAGCAAGCGGGCCGCCGCCGAGGCCGGCATCCCCCGGGTGGTCACCGCCCGGGAGGCCGACGACCTGCTCCGCGCCGCCGAGGAGTTCGTGGCCGTGGTGGAGACCGCGCTCGGCCTGGCGCACCAGCCGGCGCTCGACGGTCCGCACCGGCCACTCCGGCTCGGCGTGTCCGACGCCGCGCCGCGACCCGGAGCAGCCGCCGCCTGAGCCGGCGACGTCCGGCCACCCGACGGGGAGGCGGGTGGCCGGACGCCGCCGTGCCCGGTCCGGCGGCGTTGGCCGCAGTGGGAGATCCAGCACCACCACCACGGGTCCTATCCGTGGGCGACACACGACAGGGGGTAGGGCCGATGGCGGGCCGCATGGTGGTCGGTTCCGCCGCGCTGGCCGAGCTGGTGCGCCCGGCGAGCGCGCCCGACCCGGCGGGCGGCCACCGGGTGCTGCCCGTCCGGCCCGAACTCACCGGGCTGCTGCCCAACCGTGGGCTGCGCCGTGGCAGCACCATCGCGGTCGGCGTCGGGCAGCCCCGGCGCAGCGGCGGGACGTCGCTGATCCTCGCCCTGCTGGCCGAGGCGTCCCGGGCCGGCTCCTGGTGCGCCGTGGTCGGCGTGCCCACCTTCGGGGCCGGCGCGGCGGCCGAGGCCGGGATCGCCCTGGACCGGCTCGCTCTGGTGCCGCACCCCGGGCCCGAGTGGCCCACCGTGGTCGCCGCGCTCATCGACGGGGTCGACGTGGTGGTCACCGCCGTGCCGGCCACGGTCTCCGCCTCCGTCGCCAACCGGCTGGCCGCCCGGGCCCGGCAGCGCGGCAGCGTGCTCGTCCCGTACGGCCGGTGGGACGGCGCGGACGTCACGCTCCAGGTGGTCCGGGGGGTCTGGGAGGGGCTCGGCCCGGGCCGGGGGCGGCTGCGCCGCCGGGAGGTGACCGTCTCGGCCCGCGGGCGGGGCGCGGCCGCCCGCCCCAAGGAGATCAAGGTCTGGCTGCCCGGCGACGAGCTGACCCGGGTCATCCCGCGGGCGACCGGTGTCGCCGCCCGCACCGTCCCGCCCCGGCTCCGCGTGGTGGCGCCGCCCGCACCGACCGCCCGGTCCCTCACCGTGGTCGGCTCGGCATGAGCGAGCGCAGCGAGGCGGCCGCATGAGCGTTACGCCGGTGCGGACCCTGCTGCTCTGGTGCCCGGACTGGCCGGTCCTCGCCGCCGAGATCGTCGACGGGGTGCCCGCCACCGACCCGGTCGCGGTGCTGCACGCCAACCGGGTGGTCGCCTGCTCCGAGCGGGCCCGCGCCGAGGGCGTACGCCGGGGGCTGCGCAAGCGGGAGGCGCAGGGGCGCTGCCCGCAGCTCACCGTCGTCGAGCACGATCCCGGCCGGGACGCCCGGGCGTTCGAGTCGGTGGTGTCCGCCGTCGAGGAGGTGGCCGCCGGGGTCGAGGTGACCCGCCCCGGGGCCTGCGCGCTGGCCGCCCGGGGGCCGAGCCGCTACCTCGGCGGGGAGGAGGCGGCGGCCGAGCGGATCGTCGAGCACGTCGCCCAGACCTGCGCGGTGGAGAGCCAGGTCGGCATCGCCGACGGGGTATTCGCCGCCGGGCTGGCCGCCCGGGACGGGCGCATCGTGCCGCCCGGCGGGACCCCGGAGTTCCTGGCCGCCCTGCCCGTCGAGGCGCTCGGCCGGCCGGTCCTGGCCGATCTGCTGCGCCGGCTGGGAGTGCGTACCCTCGGGGACTTCGCCGCGCTGCCCGCCGGTGACGTGCTGGCCCGGTTCGGCTTCGACGGGGCGCTGGCCCACCGGCTCGCCGCCGGCCGGGACCACCGGCCGCTCGCGGTCCGGCAGCCGCCGGCCGACCTGGCCGTCACCGCCGAGTACGACGAGCCGATCGACCGGGTCGACGCCGCGGCGTTCGCCGCCCGGATGCTGGCCGAGCAGCTGCACGAGCGGCTCGCGGCGTACGGGCTGGCCTGCACCCGGCTCGGCATCGAGGCGGTCACCGCGCACGGCCAGGAGCTGCATCGGGTCTGGCGGCACGACGGGCTGCTCACCGCCGCGGCCATCGCCGATCGGGTCCGCTGGCAGTTGGACGGCTGGCTCTCCGGCAGCAACGGGCGGGGCGGGGCCCGTCCGGCCCGCCCCACTGCCGGCATCATCCGGCTGCGGCTGGTGCCGGACGGGGTGCTCGCCCAGGCCGGCCTGCAGCCCGGGCTGTGGGGGGAGACCGGCGAGGAGCGGGAGCGGGCGCACCGCGCGCTGAGCCGGGTGCAGGGCATCCTCGGCCCCGAGGCGGTGGTCACCCCGGTGCTCGGCGGCGGGCGCTCCCCGGCCGACCAGGTACGCCTGGTCCCGTGGGGCGACGAACGACTGCCCGCCCGCCCCGGCGAGCCACCCCTGCCGGCCGACCCGGCGGGCGGGCCGCCGCCAACCGGGGCGACGCGCTCCGGTGGGGCGACGCGGCCTGGTGGGACGGCACACTCCGGCGGGGCGGCGCGGTCGGGTGGGGCGGCGCACTCCGGCGGGGTGGCGCGGTCGGGTGGGGTGGCGCGGTCGGGTGGGGCGCCCGTCCCGCCGTGGCCGGGGCGGCTGCCGCCGCCCGCGCCGGCCGTGGTGCTGCCTACCCCGCTCCTCGCCACCGTGCACGACGCCGCCGGGGAGCCGGTCGTGGTCAGCGCCCGGCTGGCGGTGAGCGCCGCGCCGGCCCGGCTGGTCGTCGGCACCGGCCGGCCGGCCGAGATCGTCGGCTGGGCCGGTCCGTGGCCGGTGGACGAGCGCTGGTGGGCGCCGGCCGAGGCCCGGCGCCGGGCCCGGTTCCAGGTCTGCCTGGCCGACGGTGGCGCCCTGCTGCTCGCGGTCGAGGGCGGCCAGTGGCTGGTGGAGGCGATCTATGACTGAGCGCCGCGTGGTTGTGCCGTCCCGGGCCCGGCTTGTCGGGCGCCGCGTGGCTGTGCCGTCCCGGGCCCGGCTCGTCGGGCGCCGCGTGGCTGTGCCGTCCCGGGCCCGGCTCCTCGGGCGCTACGAACTTGATGACGTGAACGAATCGCCGCTCGGCCCCGCCCCTGGCCTCGGCCACCTGATTCATCTGCGTCATCAAGTTCGTAGGCGCCCACTGGCCATTCGCCCTGCGGTTCGAACGGCCAGGGCCGGATCGGATCTTGGAAGATTGCGGCCCCTGGAGGGGCCCGATCCTGCCAAGATCTCGGCGCCCTCCTGGCGCCGGCGAGGGAGCAGGCGAGGGAGCGGGCGAGGGGTGGAGCCGTGAGCTTCCACAACCCGAAGATGCCCTGGTCGGAGCTGGAACAGGTGCTCTCCGGGCGGCCCGGCGACGGTGGCGGGCGGTCCGGCAGGGGACGGTCCCGGGACGGACGGTCCCGGGACGAGCGGCACCTGCACGTGGTGGACCCGCTGGCGGTCGACGCCGACGGCGGCGACTCCCCGGCGTGGAGCCGCAAGCGGCAGCATTACGAGCCGCCCGAGCTGCCCCGCCCGGACGATCCGGTGCCCTACGCGGAGCTGCACGCGCACTCCAACTTCAGCTTCCTCGACGGCGCGAGCCACCCCGAGGAGCTGGCCGAGGAGGCCGCCCGGCTGGGGCTCACCGCGCTCGCCGTCACCGACCACGACGGTTTCTACGGCGTGGTGCGGTTCGCCGAGGCGGCCCGCGCGCTGCACCTGCCGACGGTCTTCGGCGCGGAGCTCTCCCTCGGGCTGCCCGGCCCGCAGAACGGCGAGCCCGACCCGCACGGGTCGCACCTGCTGGTGCTCGCCCACGGCCACGAGGGGTACGCCCGGCTGGCGACCGTCATCTCCCGCGCCCAGCTGCGCGGCGGCGAGAAGGGCCGCCCGGTCTATGGCGAGTTGGAGGAGGTCGCGGACGAGCTGCGCGACCACGTGCTGGTGCTCACCGGCTGCCGCAAGGGGCACGTGCCCGGCGCCCTGCTCACCGAGGGCGTCGACGCCGCCGCCCGGGAGCTGGACCGGCTCACCCAGCTCTTCGGGGCCGAGACGGTGGCGGTGGAGCTGACCGACCACGGCCACCCGGTCGACGCCGACCGCAACGACGCCCTGGCCGAGCTGGCCGCCGCGGCGGGGCTGCCCACGGTCGCCACGAACAACGTGCACTACGCCACCCCGGGGCGGCGTCGGCTGGCCACCACCCTGGCCGCGGTGCGCGCCCGGCGCAGCCTGGACGAGATCGACGGCTGGCTGCCCGCCGCCGCCACCGCCCACCTGCGCAGCGGCGCCGAGATGGCCGCGCGGTTCGCCGCGTACCCGGGCGCGGTGGCCCGGGCCGCCGAGTTCGGCGCGGAACTCGCCTTCGACCTGCAACTGGTCGCGCCGAAGCTGCCGGCGTACCCGGTGCCGCCCGGGCACACCGAGATGAGCTGGCTGCGCCGGCTGACCATGGACGGCGCCCGGGAACGCTACGGCCCGCCCGAGGCGCACCCGGAGGCGTACGCGCAGCTGGAGCACGAGCTGCGGATGATCGAGGACCTGGGCTTCCCCGGCTACTTCCTGGTGGTCTACGACATCGTCGCGTTCTGCCGCGAGCAGGACATCTACTGCCAGGGCCGGGGCTCGGCGGCCAACTCGGCGGTCTGCTACGCGCTGCGGATCACCAACGTGGACGCGGTGCGGCACCGGCTGCTCTTCGAGCGCTTCCTCGCCCCGGAACGCGACGGCCCACCCGACATCGACGTGGACATCGAGTCCGACCGCCGGGAGGAGGTGATCCAGCACGTCTACGCCCGGTACGGCCGGGAGCACACCGCCCAGGTCGCCAACGTCATCTCGTACCGGCCCCGGTCGGCGGTGCGGGACGTGGCCAAGGCGTTCGGCTTCTCGCCCGGGCAGCAGGACGCCTGGAGCAAGCAGATCGACCGGTGGGGCTCGGTCGCCGCGGTCGACGTGGCGGACATCCCCGAGCAGGTCATCGAGTACGCCAACGAGCTGCAGACCTTCCCCCGGCACCTGGGCATCCACTCCGGCGGCATGGTGATCTGCGACCGGCCGGTGATCGAGGTCTGCCCGGTCGAGTGGGGGCGGATGCCCGGCCGCAGCGTCCTGCAGTGGGACAAGGACGACTGCGCGGCGGTCAGCCTGGTCAAGTTCGACCTGCTCGGCCTCGGCATGCTCTCCGCGCTGCACTACGGCTACGACATGATCGGGATGAGCCTCGACCTGGGCGACATGACCCTGGAGGACCCCGAGGTCTACGACATGCTCTGCCGGGCCGACTCGGTCGGGGTGTTCCAGGTGGAGAGCCGGGCCCAGATGGCCACCCTGCCCCGGCTCAAGCCCCGCGCCTTCTACGACCTGGTGGTGGAGGTGGCGCTGATCCGTCCCGGCCCGATCCAGGGCGGCTCGGTGCACCCGTACATCCGGCGCAAGAACGGCCAGGAGCCGGTGACGTTCCCACATCCGCTGATGCGCAACGCGCTGGAGAAGACCCTCGGCGTGCCGCTGTTCCAGGAGCAGCTCATGCAGCTCGCCATCGACCTGGCCGGCTTCGACGCGGCCGGGGCCGACCAGCTGCGCCGAGCGATGGGGGCGAAGCGCTCGGCGGAACGAATGGCGCAGATCGCCGACCGGCTGTACGCCGGAATGGCCGAGCGGGGCATCACGGGGGAGTTGGCCGACGACGTCTACCGCAAGCTCACCGCCTTCGCCAGCTACGGCTTCCCGGAGAGCCACGCGATGAGCTTCGCCTACCTGGTGTACGCCAGCTCCTGGCTCAAGCGCTACCACCCGGGCCCGTTCCTGGCCGCCCTGCTCAACGCCCAGCCGATGGGCTTCTACTCGCCGCAGACCCTGGTCGACGACGCCCGGCGGCACGGCGTCGAGGTACGCCGGCCGGACATCAACGCCAGCGGCGCCAAGGCGGTGCTGGAGTCCACGCCGGAGACCCGGTGGGGGAGCCAGCCGGGGGAGCCGCCGCACACCTGGGGGCTGGGCGGCCCGGCGGTCCGGCTCGGGCTGGGCAGCGTACGCACCCTCGGTGACGACGTGGCCGAGCGGATCGAGGCGGAGCGGGCGGCGCACGGGCCGTACCGGGACATGCCCGACCTGGCCCGCCGGGTCGGGCTCACCGCCGCGCAGCTGGAGGCGCTGGCCACCGCGGACGCCTTCGCCTGCTTCGGGCTGACCCGGCGGCAGGCCCTCTGGGCCGCCGGTGCGGCGGCCCAGGACCGGCCGGGCCGGCTGCCCGGCACGGTGACCGGCGCGACCCCGCCCACCCTGCCCGGGATGGAGGCGGTGGACCGGCTGGTCGCCGACGTCTGGGCCACCGGCCTGTCCCCGGAGAGCCACCCGGCCCGGTTCATCCGGGACCGGCTGGACGCCCTGGGCGCGGTGCCGATCGCCCGGCTCGGCCGGGTGGAGCCCGGCCAGCGGATCCGGGTCGGCGGGATCGTCACCCACCGGCAGCGGCCGGCGACCGCGGGCGGGGTCACCTTCCTCAACCTCGAGGACGAGACCGGGATGCTCAACGTCACCTGCTCGCACGGGCTCTGGCAGCGCTACCGGCGGGTCGCCCGCACCAGCGGGGCGCTGGTGGTGCGGGGCCGGCTGCAGCGGCACGAGGGCGTCACCAGCCTCACCGCGGCCCGGCTGGACGCGATCGACCCGCCGGTCACCCCGGCCTCCCGCGACTTCCGCTGACGCGGTCAGGACCTGGCTGATGCCGGGCGCGGCCGGCGGACGACCGGCTCAGCCGGCGAGGGCGGCGAGGGCGGCGCCGGCGCTGCCGAGCAGCCCGACCAGCACGATCCGCCGGAACACCACCGGGTCGATCCGGTGGAACAGCCGGTTCCCCAGCCACCAGCCGAGCGGTACGGCGGGGAGCGCCACGAGGGCGATCCGCACCAGGTCGGCGTGCACCTGACCGGCGAGCAGGAACCCCACCAGCCCGACGAGCCCGGTGCCGGAGAAGGTCGCGGCGAGCGTCGCCCGGAAGGTACGCGGGTCGTAGCCGAGCGAGTGGAACGCGGCGACCAGCGGCGGCCCGTTGGTGCCGGTGGCCGCCGTGAGCACGCCGACCAGCACGCCGATCGCGCCGAGCCCGACCCGGCCGGTGCGGATCCGGGCACCGCGGGCGACCAGCGCGACGCAGCCGAGCACCACCACCGCGATCAGCCCGTTGAGCAGCCGGTCCGGCGCGTACGCGAGCACCAGCAGGCCGGCCGGCAGACCGAGCAGGGCGGTCGCGTTGAGCGCCGCCGCCACCCGCCACCGGGCGTACCCGCGCTCCCGGACCGCCACCGTGAGGGTCAGCCCGATGCCGGTCAGCGCGGAGAGCACGACCGCGCTGCGGGGGTCGATCGCGGCGGCCAGCAGCGGCACGGTCAGCAGCGCGTACCCGAAGCCGCTCACCGCCTGCGCGAACGCCCCGAGCAGCACGATGCCGAAGGCGCAGAGCAGGACGACCATCTGGTCAGCCTGATCCGGTCGGCGGTGGGTCGGCAACAGGCCCACGCCGTGGAGATCTTCGCCACACCGGCCCGGCAGCGGGCATGGCGTCGGCCACATCCCCGTTTCACGGACCGACGGGCCGGAGATACGGTCCGCCGGCGTGGGCAGAGCGGCCCACGCAGGAAAGGTGGAGAACGATGACGGGGAGCAACTCCTACCGCGGCGTCGCGAACGCCCGACGGACCCGACTCGGCGCGGACTGGGTCCCGGCGCACGACACCGAGGTGCACGAATACCCGGTGACCGACGGGCCGGTGGCCAACGCCCACCGCTCCCGCGCCGAGGAGGACCCGGCCGGAGGCGGCGAGTCCTGACCCCGCTGGCGCGGGTGACTAGGCTCGGCGGGGTGGAGCAGACCCGAACCCAGACCCCCCGTACCGCCGTGATCTGGGCGGTGCTCCGGGCCGAGCTGGATCGCCGCGCCGGCGAGCGGCTCACCGTGCTCGACGTCGGCGGCGGCACCGGCGGCTTCGCCGTCCCGCTCGCCGAGGCCGGCCACCACGTCACGGTGGTCGACGCCAGCCCCGACGCGCTCGCCGCGCTGACCCGCCGGGCCGCCGAGGCCGGGGTCGCCGATCGGGTACGCGCGGTGCAGGGCGACGGCGACGCGCTCTCGGCGTTGGTCCCGCCGGCCAGCATGGACCTGGTGCTCTGCCACTCCGTGCTGGAGGTCGTCGACGAACCGGCGTCGGTGATGTCGGCGCTGGTGGGCGCGCTGCGCCGGGGCGGCGCCGCCAGCGTCCTGGTCGCCGGGCGGGCCGCCGCCGTGCTCGGCCGCGCGATGAACGGCCACCTCGACGTCGCCGCCGCGCTCGCCGCCGACCCGGACGGCAGCGCCGGCCCGCGGGACACCCTGCGCCGGCGGTACGACGCCGACGGGGCGGCCGCCCTGCTTACGGCCGCTGGCCTCACCGTCGAGGAGATCCACGGCGTACGCGTCCTGGCCGACCTGCTGCCCGCCGCCGTGGCGGACGGTGGGTCGGCCGCGCTGGTCGAGCTGGAGCGGGCCCTGGCGGCCCGGCCGCCGTACCGGGACATCGCCGCCCAGCTGCACCTGTTCGCCCGCCGCCCGGCATGACCGACCCGGCGGTGGATCCGCTCGCCCCGGTCGCCCCCCGCTACGGCGGCGGCAGCCTCGCCGACGTGCTGCCCAGCGCGCTCGCGGTGCTCGGCGTGCCCGGCGCGGCCGACCTGCTCGGCCTGGCGCCCCGGCTGGCCGGGGTACGCCGGATCGCCGTCCTGCTCGTCGACGGGCTCGGCTGGCACCAGCTCCCCACCGCCGCCCCGTACGCGCCGACCCTGGCCGGGCTGGTCGCCACCGTCGGCACCCCGCTTACCTCCGGGTTTCCCTCCACCACCCCGACCAGCCTGGTCACCCTCGGCACCGGCGCGGCCGCCGGGGCGCACGGGGTGCTCGGCTTCAAGGTCCGGGTGCCGGACACCGACCGGGTGCTCAGCCACATCGAGTGGGCCGGCGACCCCGAGCCGCTGCGCTGGCAGCCCGTCCCCACCCAGTACGAGCGGGCCCGTGCCGCCGGGGTCGCGGTGACCGTGGTCAGCCGCCCCGAGTACGCCGGCAGCGGGCTGACCCTGGCCGCGAACCGGGGCGGCGACTACCGGGGCGCCTCCGACGTCGACGCGCTCGCCGGGCAGATGCTCGCCGCCCTCGCGTCCGGCGCCGGGCCGACCCTGGTCTCCGGGTACCACCCCGACCTGGACCGGCACGGGCACCTGAGCGGCGTCGACTCCGTGCCCTGGCGGCTGGCCGCCGCCGAGGTGGACCGGCTCCTCGTCCGGCTGGTCGACGGGCTGCCGCCGGACGCCGCGCTGCTGGTCACCGCCGACCACGGGCAGCTCAACGTGCCGGCGGACCACCGGATCGACCTGGACACCGATCCCCGGCTGCGGGCCGGGGTGCGGGTGGTCGCCGGTGAGCCCCGGGTCCGCTACCTGCACGTCGAGCCGGGCGCCACCGCCGACGTGGTGGCCGCCTGGTCGGCGGTGCTGGACGGCGCCGCGTGGGTGACCACCCGGGACGAGGCGGTGGCCACCGGCTGGTTCGGGCCGGTGGCCGAGGAGCACCTGCAGCGGATCGGCGACGTGGTGGTGGTCTGCCGGGGCACGTACGCCGTGGTCGCCACCCGATCGGAGAAGCCGATGGAGTCGCGGCTGGTGGCGTACCACGGCGCCGACACGGCCGCCGAGATGACCATCCCGCTCCTGCTCATCCGCGGCTGACCTGCCGTCCGCGCCCGCCCGAGCGGCGGGTTGTCGGACCGGGCGGTTAGCGTGCGGGGATGGGCCGCAGCCAGTCGTTGCCCCGAGGCGGTGATCCGCGTTTCGGGCCGGACGCCGACGACACCGGCTGTCCGATCCTGCACGTCGACATGGACGCGTTCTTCGCCTCCGTCGAGGTGCGCCGCCGGCCCGAGCTGCGCGGCCGGCCGGTCGTGGTGGGCGGGGTCGGGCCGCGCGGGGTGGTCAGCTCGGCCAGCTACGAGGCCCGCCGGTACGGCGTCCGCAGCGCCATGCCGACCGCACGGGCCCGGGCGCTCTGCCCGGACGCGGTCTACCTGCCGCCCGACTTCGCGCAATACTCGGCGGCCTCCCAGGCGGTGATGCGGGTCTTCCGGGATGTCACCCCGCTGGTCGAGCCGCTCTCCCTGGACGAGGCGTTCCTCGACGTCGCCGGCGCCCGCCGGCTCTTCGGCTCGCCGGCCGGGATCGCCCGGCTGATCCGCCGCCGGGTCGCCGAGGAGCAGGGGCTGACCTGCTCGGTCGGGGTGGCGCCGAGCAAGTTCGTGGCGAAGCTCGGCTCCACCCGGGCCAAGCCGGACGGGCTGCTCGTGGTGCCCGCCGCCCGGGTGCTCGACTTCCTGCACCCGCTGCCGGTGGGGGCGCTGTGGGGGGTGGGGGAGCGCTCCGCCGAGACGTTGCGCCGGCTCGGCCTGAACACCGTGGGCGACCTGGCCGAGGCGCCGCTCGGCCTGCTCCGGCGGGCAGTCGGCGAGGCGGCGGCGACCCACCTGCACGAGCTGGCCTGGGGGCGGGACCCACGCCGGGTCTCCCCGGAGCAGGTGGAGAAGTCGATCGGCGCGGAGGCCACCTTCGACGTCGACGTCACCGACCCGGCGCAGATCCGTCGCGCCCTGCTGGCCCTCGCCGAGAAGGTCGGCGCCCGGCTGCGCGCCGCCGGTCAGGTGGGCCGGACCGTGTCGCTCAAGGTCCGGCTGGCCGACTTCCGCACGGTCAGCCGGTCGCGCACCCTCACCGTGCCGACCGACACCGCCCGGGAGATGTTCGACACGGTCTGGGCCCTCTGGACCGCCCTCGCCGCCGGCGAGCCGGTCCGCCTGGTCGGCGTACGCATGGAGGGGCTCGCCGCCGCGGCGGAGACCCCGCGACAGCTCACCCTCGGCGCCCCGGAACGTGGCTGGCGGGAGGCGGAGGCGGCCGCCGACGCGGCCGCTGCCCGATTCGGGCGGTCCGTCATAGGTCCGGCCAGTCTGCTCGGGAAGCGTGATCAGCGACGAATCGAAAAACCGGCCCGGCCGTAGGTCGTCCCGCTTTCCGACGCGCGAGCCCCCTCGTAGACTTGCGGGTAAGCAGCCGGTTGGCTGCCACGGTCTGTCGGCCCGACCGGGCCGACCAACGTGACCGGGGAGGAGTGCCGTGCCGCTCTCGGAGCACGAGCAGCGGCTGTTCGAGCAGATCGAGCGGTCGCTTGCCGAGGACCCCAAATTCGCCTCGGCCGTGCGCGCCAGCGACCCGCGTTTCCACGCGCGGCGTCGCGTGCTCGTCGCTGCCGGCGTGGTCATCGCTGGTCTGGCCCTGTTGATCTACGGAGCCGTGATCAAGGCGCCCCCGGTGGCCGTGGCGGGCTTCGTCGTCATGCTGGCCTCACTCGGCTACGCGGTGCAGTCGCACCGGAGGTCCCAGTCGCCCGACCTGCACGTGGTGGGCGGCACGACGAGCCGGCGCCGTCCCCGGGGCCGGACCGGCCGGCGGGGATCCTTCCTCGACCGGATGGAGGACCGCTGGCGGCAGCGCCCGGAGGGGCACCGCTGACCGGCGTGCAACGACGCTGAGGACAGGCCCACCGGCGCGGCGTGCCGCCGGTCTCATTCTGGTGGCGCGCCGCGTCGCGGAAGTGGTGGCATCCGGTGAACCCGGACACCACCACTTCCAGGACGCAACGCGGTCGTGCCGCGGTGCCGGTCACCGGGCCGGGCGGCCCGCCAGCAGCCGGCGCGGGCTCCACCGGAGCAGCCGCTGCCGCACCTGCCCGCTCACGGTGACCAGTTGGGCGGAACGCTCCGACATCGTGGTCCGCCAGCGCAGCAGCACCGACGGCGGCAGCAGGGCCGCCATGATCCGGGTACGCCGGTCGGCCCGGGCGGCCAGCGCCCCGCGTACCGACCGCAGGGCCGGATGCAGCTCCTCGCCGGCCAGTGGGTCGCGGGCGTAGCGGGCCCGCTCCTCCGCCCGGCCGAGCAGCCGGGCGCCGGTCACCGCGCCGGCGTCCTCGACGAGGGTCTCCCGGACCAGCCGCTCGGCGGTCGCCCGGGGAGTCTCCGTCCGGTCCACGCGGACCTGGAAGTCCACCAGGGTGTCGAGCAGTTCGTCCCAGGCGGCGTGCGCGTCCGCGCGGGCGCGGTCGGCGTCCACCCCGACCACGATGTCGCGTACCTCACCGCGCGGGCCGGGAATGGTGGCCAGCGCGGTGGCCACCGGGGCCGCGACCCGGACCCGCCGGCGCCGGCGCAGCGCGGAGCGGCGCAGCGCCGGCACCGCGAGCAGCGCCAGCAGGGCGAGGGCCCCGGCCGCCCACCACGGCCAGACCGGCGACTGCCGGGCCGGGCCGCCGGCGCCGACGGAGAGGCCCTGGTCGGCGTCCTTGTCGAGCCGGTCCGGACTGTTCGGGCCGGCCGAGGGCTCGACCCCGCCCGGGGCGGCGGTGCTCCCCGGCGACGGGGTGGGCTCGTCGAGGGCCTCCGTGTCGGGGGCCCAGGCGGACCGGACCGACCCGGGGACGCTGGCCGCCGGGGTGGCGTCGAACGGCACCCAGCCGATCCCGCCGAAGTAGACCTCCGTCCAGGCGTGCAGGTTCTGGTTGGTCAGCACGTACGTGCCGCCGCCGGAGTTGTTGCCGTTGGTGAAGCCGAACGCCACCCGGGCCGGGATGCCGGCTTCCCGGACCAGCCAGGCCATCGCGCTGGCGTACTGCTGGCAGAAGCCCGCCTTGGTGGACAGGAAGTCGGTGATGTCGTCCCCGCTGGTGCCGCCCTTGGTCGAGAGCGAGTAGGTGAACCCGTTCTCCACCGAGAAGTAGTCGTAGATCGCCCGGACCTTGTCGTAGTCGGTCTGCTTGCCCTTAATCAGCCGATCGACCAGCTTGCGGACCGCCGGCACCTGCGGCGTGAAGACCTGCTTGCCCAGCACCTGGTCGTCGGCCGGCCGGGACGGCGCCGCGCGCAGCGCGGCCGGGCTGTACGTCGAGCGGACGTAGTCGAACGAGTAGCGCTTGCCCCGCGAGTTCTCCCGGTCCGAGAAGAGGACCTGCAGGTTCGGGTCGTAGCGCCAGCTGCGGCTGAGGTCCTCGGTCTTCACCGGCTCGGCGTAGACCGGCAGCAGCGGCATGTTGAGGTTCTTCGTCACCTCGACCGTGGCCCGGTAGCGCTGCCGCTCGACGTTGCGGCCGGCGCGCCCCGACGGGTCGGGCAGGTCCTGGTTCACCGCCTTCCCGACGGGGACCCGGTCCCGGAAGCCGCTCGGGGTCAGCTCGTCGGCCACGCCGAAGCGCAGGTAGAACGGGTTCGGCTCGTTGGTGGTGACCTTGACCAGCTCGGTCACCTCGGTCCGGTTGAGCTGACCGCTGAGCGCGGCGAACAGGTCGACCCGGCCGCCGCCGTGGCCCGACCGCCCGTTGCCGTCGCCCGTGCCGTTGCCGACGCTGTTCATCAGCCCGCTGGTCATCCCGGGCACAGCCAGCGGCAGCGCCACCGCGAGGGCGACCCCGACCACGGCCAGCCGGCGACCCGCCGCGGCCAGCGGCGAGGCCTCCCAGACGTCGACGTCGCGGCCCTCCCCGGTGAACCGGCGGCCGAACCGGCGTACCCGGTCGACGTTGTCGGTGACCAGCAGCCACAGGTAGCCGCAGGCGCCCACCACGAACGGGGTGGCGGGGACGTTGTCCACGTAGACCGCCACCGGCACCGAGTAGATGGCCAGCATGGGCAGCCCGGCCAGCGCCGGCCGGCGCAGCCCGACGGACAGCACGTCCACCACCACGGCGACGGCACCGATGCCCAGCACGGCGAGGAAGAGCAGCGAGTCGACGTCGTCGACCTTCACGCTGTACGTCCGCATGTCCTGCACCGAGGCACCCAGCAGCTCGCCGAAGTGGGCGAAGGTGCCCGGGGTGGGCAGGAACGCCAGCAACTCGGTGCCGCCCGGGAAGACCCAGGTCAGGCCCAGCGTGAGACCGGCGAGCATGGCGATGATCTGGCCCCACAGGGGTGCCCGGGCCAGCCGGCTCAGCGCGGCGGCGCCGGCCACCACGGCGACCACGATGGCCGCCTCGACCAGCCACGTCCAGTGCTGGAAGATCGCGGACAGCGGGGCCGCCGCCAGCAGGGTCGCCGCGGCGGCGACGAAGCCGAGGTTGCGGTGCGCGGTCACGCCACCGCCTCGCTTCGCTCGCCGGCGGCGCGACGCGCCCCGGTGCTGAGCCAAATGGTTCGCTTGCTCCGCTCCCTCACGAGACCACCCTTCCGGTCATCGCACGCCTCCGGCCACCGTCTCGGCCAGCGCCGCCCGCAGCGCGAAGCCCTGGGAGCCGCGGGCCGCCTGCGGCCAGAGCACGGGCAGCCGGTTGCCGTGCGCCACGCCGATCACCCGCCACCCGCTCTGCAGCAGGGCGAGCGCGGCGCTGCCGTGCGCGTGCTCCGCCTCGCTGCGGGCCTTCGCCGGCAGGTTGAGCCAGGTGGTGCTGTCGAGCAGGAAACCGACGCAGGTCGCGCCGTTGCCGCGCAGCCCGGCCAGCAGCTCCGCCTCGGCGGTGCTCAGCGTGCCGAACAGCGCGATGATCAGCCCGCCGTCGGCGCGCTGCCGGACCTGCTCCACCAGCGTGGTGATCTCGCCGCGCTTGTCGAGGCGTACCTCGGCGAGATGGTCGAGGAGCAGGCCGTCACCGGCCGCCTCGGTGGCGCCGACGTCCGCGCCGGAGCCGGTGACCAGGCGCAGCTTGTAGCCGGCCTGGCGCAGGTGCACGGCGATGCTGGCGGCGGCGGAGACGGACCACTCGAAGCTCGCCGTCGGGCCGTCGCCCCGGTGGCCGGCGGCGCGGGTGTCCAGGACCACCGTGGCGCGGCTCTCCCAGGGCTGCTCCTCCCGGCGCACCATCAGCTCGCCGGTGCGCGCGGTCGACTTCCAGTGCACCCGGCGCAGGTCGTCGCCGACCCGGTACTCCCGGGTGGCCGCGTCGTCCTCGCCGTGCACCGCGACCGAGCGGGCCCGGCTGTCGCCGCTGCCGGCGTATTCGCCGGGGAGGCGGACCGGGGGCAGCGGGGTGACCTGCGGGATCACGGTGAGGTGGTCGATGCTGGGAAAGGCCCGGCTGAGCTCGCAGAGCCCGAACGGGTCGGTCAGCCGGACCACCAGCGGACCCACCTCGTACCGGCCGCGCACGTCGGCCCGCACGGTGTAGGCCACCGAGCTGGCCTGGTGCGCGCCGAGCCGCTCCAGCACCACCCGGGGCCGGCTGCCCAGCGCGTACGGCAGCCGATCCTCCAGCAGCAGGGTGCCGGTCGGCAGGCGGGACAAATTCTGCAGCCGCAGCACCACCCGGGAACTGGCCCCGACCGGCACCCGGTGCGGTTCGAGGGACCGGCTGCAGGCCAGCTTGTAGCGGCTGCGACCCACGTACGCCGCCGCGAGCAGCGGCAGGACGGCGAGCAGGACGGCCACCCGGAGCAGGTCCTTCTCGCCGAGGATGCCGGCGGAGATCGCGGCGGCGACCGCGGCCGCCAGGAACGAGCGGCCGCGGGTGGTCAGCCCGCGCAGCCCGTCGCGCACCTCACGGCCTCCGCGGCTCGAACGGCCCGCGACCGGTGCCACCGGGGCGGGTGTCGTACGGGGAGCGCTTGCGGTCGTGCGGCAGCGGCAGCCGGTGCACCAGCTCGGCGACGATCGCGTCGGTGGTACGCCGGGCGAGCTGCGCGTCGGCGGTCGGGATGATCCGGTGCGCCAGCACCGGCACCGCGAGGGCCTGCAGGTCGTCGGGGAGGACGTAGTCCCGGCCCTCCAGGGCGGCCACCGCGCGGGCGGTGCGCAGCAGCTGGAGGGTGGCCCGCGGGGACGCGCCGAGCCGCAGGTCGGGGGCCTCGCGGGTGGCGGTGACCAGGTCGATCGCGTACTGCTTGACCGCGTCGGCGACGTGCACCTGCCGGACGTGGCCGATGAGCTGGCGGACGGTCGCCGCGTCGGAGACCGGGCGCAGCTCGGTCAGCGGGTCGGTGGCTCCGTGGCCGTCCAGCATGGCCAGCTCGGCGCCGGCGTCCGGGTAGCCCATCGCGATGCGGGCGGTGAACCGGTCGCGCTGCGCCTCGGGCAGCGGGTAGGTCCCCTCCATCTCGATCGGGTTCTGCGTCGCGATCACCATGAACGGCGTCTGCAGCTGGTAGGTGACCCCGTCGACGGTGACCTGCCGCTCCTCCATGCACTCCAGCAGGGCCGACTGGGTCTTCGGCGAGGCCCGGTTGATCTCGTCACCCACCACCAGGTTGGCGAAGACCGCGCCCGGCCGGAACTCGAAGTCGTGCGTCTCCTGGTTGTAGACGCTGACCCCGGTGACGTCGCTGGGCAGCAGGTCGGGGGTGAACTGGATCCGGCGCACCGAGCAGTCGATCGAACGGGCCAGGGCCTTGGCGAGCTTGGTCTTGCCGACGCCGGGCACGTCCTCGATGAGCAGGTGGCCCTCGGCGAGCAGCACGGCCAGGGCGAGCCGGACCGTGGCGGTCTTGCCCTCGATCACCTGCTCGATGTTGGCCACGATGGCCTCGCTGGCCGCGCGGAACTCGTCGTGCGGCAGCAGACCGCCCACCTCGTCCCAGGTCTGTTGTGTCACGGGCCTCCTCCTCGTCGCCTGGACGGCAGCGCTGAATAGAGCACCTGGACCCGCCGTTTGGTTCGCGACGTCGAGCCACGTCTGCCGCAGAAATCTCACTGGTCTCTCAGGCTAACCATGTTTGTCGTTGTCGCCGACCCCCGCAGCCGGTCGGTCGGTTACGCCCCAAATATTCGCCGAACCGGGGGATGAGTCCCCTCCCGTGGAGCGGGCGAGATAGTCGCTGGGCAGGCGGGGTACACTGCCGGACATGGCCGGAGTCTTCCTGCTTCTTACCGGGCCGTGCTGATGCGCTGACGCGCGACAGCACGGCGGCCCCTCCTGCGCGAGGGGCTTTTTTGTGCCCGCAGCAGACCTCCCCATCACCCGATCTGACCCGCGCCGAGGAGACGCCATGAGTGAGGCAGCCGCACCGGCGATCGACATCCCCCCGTTCCGGTACACCGCGGCCCTGGCCGAGGAGATCGAGCACCGCTGGCAGGACACCTGGGAGCGGGAGGGCACCTTCCACGCGCCGAACCCGACCGGGCCGCTGGCCGACCCCGACCACCCGCGGGCGGGCGCGGAGAAGCTGTACGTGCTGGACATGTTCCCCTACCCGTCGGGCGCCGGCCTGCACGTCGGCCACCCGCTGGGCTACATCGGCACCGACTGCTTCGCCCGCTACCAGCGGATGGCCGGGCGCAACGTGCTGCACGCCATGGGCTTCGACGCGTTCGGCCTGCCCGCCGAGCAGTACGCGGTGCAGACCGGCACCCACCCGCGGACCACCACCGTGGCGAACATCGAGCGGTACAAGGCGCAGCTGCGCCGGCTGGGGCTGGCCCACGACGAGCGGCGCTCGGTGGCCACCATCGACACCGACTTCTACCGCTGGACCCAGTGGATCTTCCTGCAGATCTTCAACTCCTGGTACGACCCGCAGGCGCGCAAGGCCCGCCCGATCGCCGAGCTGATCGCCGAGTTCGAGGGGGGCAACCGGCCCACCCCGGACGGCCGGTCGTGGGCCGAGCTGACCGTGGCCGAGCGGCGGAAGATCGTCGACGACCACCGGCTGGCGTACGTCTCGGAGGCGCCGGTCAACTGGTGCCCGGGGCTGGGCACCGTGCTGGCCAACGAGGAGGTCACCGCCGACGGCCGCTCCGAGCGGGGCAACTTCCCGGTCTTCAAGCGGAACCTGAAGCAGTGGATGATGCGGATCACCGCGTACGGCGACCGGCTGCTGGACGACCTGGACAAGCTGGACTGGCCGGAGCCGATCAAGCTGATGCAGCGCAACTGGATCGGCCGCTCGCAGGGCGCACACATCGACTTCCCCGCCGGCCGGGAGTCCATCCGGGTGTTCACGACCCGGCCGGACACCGTCTTCGGGGCCACCTACCTGGTGCTGGCACCCGAGCACGAGCTGGTCGACGGGCTGGTGCCGGCGACCTGGCCGGAGGGGACGAAGGAGGCCTGGACCGGCGGGCACGCCAGCCCGCGGGCGGCCGTCGAGGCGTACCGGAAGGCCGCCGCGGCGAAGACGGACGTGGAGCGGCAGGCGGAGACCCGGGAGAAGACCGGCGTCTTCGTCGGCGAGTACGCGATCAACCCGGTGAACGGGGCACGTGTCCCGATCTTCATCGCCGACTACGTGCTGGCCGGCTACGGCACCGGCGCGATCATGGCGGTGCCCGCCCAGGACGAGCGGGACTGGGACTTCGCCGAGGTGTTCGACCTGCCGATCGTGCGTACCGTGCAGCCGCCGGAGGGCTTCGCCGGCAAGGCGTACACCGGGGACGGCCCGGCGATCAACAGCGCCGCGCCCGACCGCGGCCTGGACCTGAACGGCCTGGGGGTGGCCGACGCCAAGGCCCGGATCATCGAGTGGCTGGAGGCGAACGGACACGGCACCGGCGCGGTGACCTGGCGGCTGCGGGACTGGCTGTTCAGCCGGCAGCGCTACTGGGGCGAGCCGTTCCCGATCGTGTACGACGAGACCGGCACGCCGATCGCGCTGCCCGAGTCGATGCTGCCGGTCGAGCTGCCCGAGGTGGACGACTTCTCCCCGCGGACCTACGACCCGGAGGACGCCGACAGCGACCCGGAGACCCCGCTGTCCCGGCGCCGGGACTGGGTGGAGGTGGAGCTGGACCTGGGTGACGGGCCGAAGCGCTACACCCGGGAGACCAACGTGATGCCGCAGTGGGCCGGCTCCTGCTGGTACGAGCTGCGCTACCTGGACCCGACCGACGGCGAGCGCTTCGTCGACCCGGAGAACGAGCGGTACTGGATGGGGCCGCGCGGCGCGGGCGACTGCGGCGGCACCGACCTGTACGTCGGCGGTGCCGAGCACGCCGTGCTGCACCTGCTGTACGCCCGGTTCTGGCACAAGGTCCTGTACGACCTGGGCCATGTCTCCAGCTTCGAGCCGTTCCGGAAGCTGTTCAACCAGGGCTACATCCAGGCATACGCCTACACCGACGCCCGCGGCGCGTACGTGCCCGCCGCCGACGTGGTGGACCGCGACGGCGGCTTCTACCTGGGCGACGTCCAGGTCAAGCGCGAGTACGGCAAGATGGGCAAGTCGCTGAAGAACGTGGTCACCCCGGACGAGATGTGCGCCGCGTACGGCGCGGACACCTTCCGGGTCTACGAGATGTCAATGGGCCCGCTGGAGGTGTCCCGGCCCTGGGAGACCCGGGCGGTGGTCGGCTCGTACCGGTTCCTGCAGCGGGTCTGGCGGGCGATCGTGGACGAGCAGACCGGCGAGGTGCGGGTCACCGACGCGCCGGCTGACGAGGAGACCCGCCGACTGCTGCACCGGGTCGTCGACGGTGTCCGCGGCGACATGGAGGGGATGCGGTTCAACACCGCGATCGCCAAGCTGATCGAGCTGACCAACGGGCTGACCCGGCTGTCCGCCACGCCTCGCGAGGTGGCCGAGCCGCTGGCGCTGATGCTGGCGCCGTTCGCCCCGCACGTCGCCGAGGAGCTGTGGCAGCGGCTGGGCCACGACACCTCCCTGGCGTACGCGGACTTCCCGACCGCCGACCCGGCGCTGCTGGTCGCCGAGACGGTGACCTACCCGGTGCAGGTCAACGGCAAGGTGCGGGGCCGGATCGAGGTCCCCGCCGACGCGTCCGAGGACGACGTCCGGGCGGCCGCGCTGGAGGCGGTGGCCGGTTCGCTGGCCGGCAAGGAACCCCGCAAGGTCATCGTGGTCAAGGGCCGGATGGTCTCCGTCGTCGCCTGACCCGCGCCGGGGCGCCCGCCCGGCGCGCAGCTTCCCGGAAAGCGTGGCCATCCCGCTGCGGATGGCCACTCTTTCCGGGAACGAGTGCGGATCGTGGCCGGTCAGCGGGCACGACCCGGCTCAGCTTGGGGCCACGCGGCGCCGCCGCTCGGCGCGCCACCAGCGGTGGACGATCACCACGGTGGCGATCAGCCCCAGGCCGGACGGGGCGGCGGCGTACCAGTTGACGGCGCCGGGGGAGCTGACCGCCGCGCCGAGCACCGCGTACCCGACGGCGGTCGGGGCGGCGGCGATCACGCTGCCCGCCAGGAACGGCAGCACCCGGGCACCGGTGGTGCCGTAGCCGTAGCTGACCAGCCCGAAGCCGGCGATCGGCAGCAGCCGGACGGTGATCACCCCGAGCACGCTCTGCCGGGCGAACCAGCCGTCCAGCCGGGCCAGCCGGCCCCGGACCCGCTCGGCCACGAACTCCCGGCCGAGCAGGCGGCCGACCGCGAAGCCGATCGCCGCCCCCAGCAGCGCCGCCCCGAGGGCGTACGCGGCACCCGCCACCGGGCCGAAGATCGCGCCCGCGGCGAGCGTCACGAAGGTACGCGGGACCAGCGCCACCAGCAGCAGCGCGCCACCCAGGACCGCCGCCACCGGGGCGTACCCGCCGAGGGAGTCGGCGAGCCGGGGCAGCTGGGCCGGGGCGGGCCGGGGCACCAGCAGCAGCGCCACGCCGAACCCGGCGAGCAGCAGGAGCAGCAGCCCGAACCGGCGCGTGGAGGGCTGCCGGAGCAACCGCGCCGACCGCGCGGACAGCCGCCGGAGCAGCCGCCGGGCGGCGGGGATCATGCCCGGGCGGCGGCGACCGCGGCGCGGCGCTCGGACCGGAGCCGCTCGGCCCAGGTGTCGTCCAGCGCGGGGAGCTGGTGGGCGCCGGTCGCCCAGCGCAGCAGCAGGTCGGCCAGGGCCGGGTTGCGGGCCAGGGCCGGGCCGTGCGAGTAGGTGCCGAGCAGCTTGCCCCGCCAGGCGCCCTCGGTCATCCCGTCGTTGCCGATTCCGGCGGTCACCCGGGCCAGCGGCGACACCCCGGGACCCAGATGGGTGCGCCCGCCGTGGTTCTCGAAGCCGGTCAGGTACGGGATGCCCAGTCGCGCGTCGACCTCGCCGGCCAGCTCGCCGACCGCCCGGGTGGGCCCCCGGTCGGAGGCGATGTCCAGCAGCTCCAGGCCGGCGTACTGGGCGCCCTTGGCGTAGAAGGAGGTGCCCAGGAGCTGGTAGCCGGCGCAGACGCCGAACACCACCGAGCCCTGCGCCACCGCCCGGTGCAGGCCGCCGTCGGCGATCAGCCGCTGGGCGCCCAGCGCCTGCGGGCCGTCCTCGCCGCCGCCGATCAGGTAGATGTCGGCGGTGGCGGGCAGCCTCTGGTCGGAGCGCACCTCCAGCACCTCGACCGGCATGCCGCGCAGCTGGGCCCGGCGGGCCAGGATCAGCGCGTTGCCCCGGTCTCCATAGGTGGAGAGCAGGTCGGGGTAGATCCAGACGATGCGCAGGCTCTCAGTTGACACGGTCCAGCTCCGCTCGGATGTCCTGGAAGGCGGTGTAGTTGGCGATGACCTCCAGCCGGCCTGGCGGCACCGACCGGACCGCCTCGTCGAAGCTGCGCACGTGCTGGAACGGCACGCCGTTGACGTCGAGCCGGACGGCGAGGTCGTACGCCCGGTCGCCGGTGATCAGCACCTGCCGGCCGCGCAGCGGGGCGAAGTCGACGTCGAAGAGCCAGGAGGTGTCCAGCCCGTCGGGGTCGCGCGCGTTGATGGAGAGCAGGGTCGGCGCCTCGTCGGCCATGTCGAACGCCTCCAGCCAACTGGCCGGGTTCTTCGCCAGCAGCAGCCGGATGTTGCGCCCGTCCCGGTCGACCTGGGCGTAGCGGCCGGCCACCGAGGTGACCGAGCCGAGCCGGGAGACCGCGTCCACCGGTCGTACGCCGAACTCGGCGGCGACCGCCAGGGCGGTGGCCGCGTTGCCCAGGTTGACCTTGCCGGGGAGCTGGAGCTGGATCTTGTGCCAGGCGCCGGTGGGGTCGAGCACCCCGTCGTCCTCGACGGTCCACTGCGGCTCGGGCCGGCGCAGCGGGCAGCCGGTGCACCACCACTGCTCACCTGAGCGCTGGATGGTGGCGCCGCACTCGGGGCAGACCCACGAGTCGTCGTGCCAGCGCTGGCCGGCGCTGAACCAGGTGACCTTGGGCGGGATGTGGCCCTGGGCCGGGTCGGCCGGCGGGGTGGCGGCCCAGACCACCATCGGGTCGTCGGCGTTGGCGACCACCCGGACGTCGGGGTGCCGGACCAGCGCGGCGCGCCAGAGCTGCGCCATCATGGCGACCTCCTTGGCCCGGTCGAGCTGGTCGCGGGAGAGGTTCAGCAGGGCCACCACGTGCGGCTCGGTGGCCTCCAGCACCTGGGCGAGGTAGTGCTCGTCGACCTCGAGCACCGCGTACGGGGTGCTGCCGGCCTTGGCCAGCGCCGAGGTGTGGCCGGTGGGCATGTTCGCGCCGAAGGAGTTGGTGGCGACCCGGCCGAGCACGCCGACGGCGGCGGTGGTGAGCCGGGTGGTGGTGGTCTTGCCGTTGGTGCCGGACACGAGCGCGATGGCGCGACCCGCCGACAGGTGCGCGAGCAGGTCAGGGTCGATCTTGAGGCCGATCCAGCCGCCGATCACCGAGCCGTCGCCGCGACCCGCGGCCCGCGACAGTGCCGCGGCGGTCCGCGACACGGAGCTGGCCACCTTCGCCCGCAGGGGCATCTTCGCGTCCGTCACCCGAGCGAGGTTACCGGACCCCGGGGCCCGCCAGATCGCCGCCGACCGCGATCCGTTCGGCCGGGGACGTCCGGCGGACGGCCAGCGGACGCTCGGCCGGATGGAGTCGATCAATGTCGGGTAGCGGACCCGCGCCCGGGGCCGCTCCCGCCCTCCACTCTGCCCCACCCCGTTTGACGTGCTCTTTTGCGCGTGGGCGCGACGCGCCACGCGGGCGATTCTGGTTGCAGGTGGAGGGAAGTGGAGTAGAGTGGGGCGCGATGGTGAGGCCGGGAGGGCCACACCGGCCCGGGGGGTCAGCGGCGCCGCGAACGCCGCTCAGGGCGAGGGGGTTGGGCCGATGTTCCTCGGCACCCACACCCCGCGCCTGGACGACAAAGGCCGGTTGATCCTGCCGGCGAAGTTCCGGGATGAGCTGGCGGGGGGTGTCGTGATCACCAAAGGGCAGGAGCGCTGCCTCTACGTCTTCCCGATGCCCGAGTTCCAGCGGATCGCCGATCAGTTGCGCGCGCAGCCGATGACCAGCAAGACGGCCCGGGCCTACAGCCGGGTCTTCTTCGCCAGCGCGCACGACGAGGTGCCGGACAAGCAGGGACGGGTCACCATCCCCGGGCATCTGCGCTCGTACGCGGCCCTCGACCGGGATCTGGTCGTGATCGGCGCGAGCACCCGGGTGGAGATCTGGGACAAGGCGGCCTGGGAGGCCTACCTCGCGGAGAGCGAAGACGACTTCGCCGACATCGAGGAGGGGGTGCTGCCCGGCGGTCTGTAGGGCGTGACGGCGCCCGACGTACTGCGAGATCTCCAGCCGCTTTCGAGTTCCTGGCACCCCTTCCCCGGTGCCAGGCGCACGATCCGTACCGGGGGACCACGGCCTCCGGCGGGCGAGAGCGGATGGGGATCTGGCGGTATGACGAGGCGTCGTGGCGACGACGGACGCGAGACGGACGGAAGGTTTCAACCAGTGGGGGTCGACATGGGGGAGCTACGCGGCACGCACGTGCCGGTGCTGCTCGAGCGGTGTCTCGAGTTGCTGGCCCCCGCGCTCGGGCGGACCGGCCGCACCGTGCACGTCGACGCCACGCTGGGGTTGGCCGGGCACGCCGAGGCGGTGCTGGCGGCGCACCCGAACACGGTGCTGATCGGCCTGGACCGGGACACCGAGGCCCTCGCCCACGCGCGGGTCCGGCTGGCCCGGTTCGCCGACCGGATCCACCTCGAACACGCCGTCTACGACGAGCTGCCCGAGGTGCTCGACCGGCTCGGCTACCCGGCGATCGACGGGGTCCTGTTCGATCTCGGCGTCTCGTCCCTGCAACTCGACGCGCCCGACCGCGGGTTCGCGTACGCGCAGGACGCGCCGCTGGACATGCGGATGGACCAGACCCGGGGGATGACCGCCGAGGAGGTGGTCAACACCTACGCCCATCCGGAGCTGGCCCGGGTGCTGCGGGTGTACGGCGAGGAGAAGTTCGCCGGGAAGATCGCCTCGGCGATCATCCGGGAGCGCGAGCGCGCCCCGATCACCTCTTCGGCGCGACTGGCCGAACTGGTCCGGGAGAGCATTCCGGCACCAGCCCGACGAACCGGGGGACACCCGGCAAAGAGAACGTTTCAGGCTTTACGCATCGAGGTAAACCGAGAACTGGCAGCGCTGGAATCGGCGCTGCCGGCCGCGCTCGACAAGCTCGCCGTGGGCGGCCGCATGGTGGTCCTGTCCTACCACTCGCTGGAGGACCGGCTCACCAAGCAGGCGCTCGCCGACCGGGTCCGCAGCAAGGGCCCGATCGACCTCCCGGTCGAACTGCCCGGATCGGGCCCGACGTTCCGGCTGCTCAGCCGGGGCGCCGAGCTCCCCGGGGAGGCGGAGGTCGCCGCGAACCCGCGCGCCGCCTCGGTGCGGCTGCGGGCAGCGGAGCGGCTCGACCCGGAGGCGGCCCGGCAGGGGCGTACCGACCGCGAACGGTACCGCCGCCGGGTGAAGGCGATGCACCAACCGGGGACGGGGTCACCAGGGTCCGCAACGGACCCGCGGTCGACCCCGAGGGACGGGAACGGGACGGACGAAGAGGGGGAGGGGACATGAACGTCAACACGCGCGACGGCCGGGACGCCGTCGGGCAGCGCGCACCGCGGTCGGGGGGCCGGATCGCGGCGCAGCGCACCACGCGGACCGCGACGGCGGAGGCCGACCGGCGCGACCGCCGGGAGGCGACCCGCGCCCGGGGGACGCGCGAGTTCCCCACCGACGGCGCCGCCGCGCTGCGGCCGGCCGAGCGGACCCGGAACACCGGTGCGGCGTCGCCGCGGCTGCGGGTCGCCCCGCCGCCGCCGGTGTCCGTGCCGCGGGCGCCGTTCGTCGGGCTGATCCTGGTGCTGGTGGTCGGTGGCGTGCTGGGCATCCTGGCGGTCAACACCAAGATCAACGAGAACGCGTTCAAGCTGGAGAAGCTCCAGCAGGAGCAGGCCAAGCTCGACGTCAACCAGGAGCAGCTGGAGAAGGAGATCGCCGACCAGGAGGCTCCCGGCAACCTCACCGCCAACGCGCGCAAGCTCGGCCTGGTCGAGTCCGGCGACCCGGCGTACATCCGGCTGCCCGACGGGAAGATGATCGGCGTGCCGCACCCGGCGCAGGGCGCGCCCGCCATCACCAGCCAGCAGGGCAACGGGGGCTGAGCAGTGTCGCCGAGATCGGAGGAACCGCGCCGGGACGCCACAGGCTCCCGGCGCGGCTCGTCCCGGGGCGGCCGGGGCGCCGACCCCCGCTCCGGGGAGCCGGGCGTCGGCGGGATCTCCGACGCCCGGGCGTACACGCCCCGGGGGCGGACCATCCGGGAGGGCGGCGGCGCCGCCCGCGCCGGCGGGGGCGCCGAGCAGCGGCGTACCCCGCGCAGCAGCCGCTCCGGTGACCCGTTCCGGCCGGCGCTGCAGGTGCTCGACGGCGGCCGCACCGGGGCGACCCGTGCCGGCCGCCGGCCGACCGCCGCGGGCGGCCGGGCCGGCGTGGTGCGGACCGTGTCCGCCCGTCCGGTCCGGGAGCCCTTCGACGACGACGAGCTACCGGCGCCGCGGCGCCGCCGGACGACCCCGCGCCGCCCGGCCCGGCCGGCCACCGCCCGCCGGCCGGCCCGCAAGCCGCGCCGGCCGCCGAAGCTGGCCGACCCGCGCCGCCGGCTGCGGCTCGGCACGCTGCTCGCCCTCGCGCTCTTCGCCACCATCGGCGTCCGGCTGGTCTTCCTGCAGACCGTGGACACCCCGGCGTACGCCGACGGCGGGCTCGCCAACCGGCTCGCCGTGGTCGAGCTGCCGGCCCCGCGCGGGGCCATCTACGACCGGACCGGCGCGCCGCTGGCGCACAGCATCGAGGCGCGCTACGTCTACGCGGACCCGACCAAGGTCAAGGACCCGGTGGCCACCGCGAAGCTGCTCTCCCCGCTGCTCGGGGTGTCGGCCTCCGAACTGGCCGAGAAGATGAAGGAGCGCATCCTCCCCGGCACCACCACCAAGTCCCAGTTCGAGTACCTGGCCCGCGGGGTCAAGATCGACAAGGCCAAGCAGATCATGGCGCTGGACCTGGCCGGCATCGGCGTGCACCGGGACGAGCGGCGCGAGGTGCCCGGCGGCGACCTGGCCGCCAACCTGATCGGCTTCGTCAGCCAGGACATGGTCGGGCTGGAGGGACTGGAGGCCAAGTACGACGACCTCCTGGAGGGCCAGCCCGGCAAGAAGACGTACGAGGTGGGGCAGGGCGACCTGGCCGCGCCCATCCCGGGCGGCTACAGCCAGACCACCCCGGCCGAGCCCGGCGGTTCGCTGACCCTCACCATCGACCGGGACCTGCAGTTCCAGGCCCAGCGGATCCTGTCCACCCAGATGGCCCAGACGCGGGGCAGCGTCGGCGCGGCGGTGATCATCGACGTCCGCACCGGCGAGGTGCTGGCCCAGGCGAGCTACCCCGGCTACAACGCGGCCGACCCGACGAAGGTCAACTCCCCGGCGGACCGGGAGGACGTCGCCACCAGCTTCGTGGTCGACCCGGGTTCGATCCACAAGGCGATCACCTACGGTGCCGCCCTCCAGGAGGGCGTGATCGCGCCGGACACCGCGTTCCCGGTGGCCAACGCGATCACCAGGGGCGGCGTCACCTACCGGGACACCCACCCGGCGAACGGGCGGCGGATGAGCATCCCCGGGATGTTGGCGTTCTCGTCCAATGTCGGGACGATCGAGATCGCCGACAAGCTGGGCAAGGACCGGCTCATCGACTACCAGAAGCGCTTCGGGCTGGGCCGGGCCACCGGCGAGGGGCTGCCGGGGGAGGCGTCCGGGCGGCTGCTCCCCGCCGACCAGTGGAGCGGGTCGGCGTACGGGTCGGTGCCGATCGGGCACAGCGTGGACGCCACCCCGTTGCAGATGGCCGCCGCGTACGCCGCGATCGCCAACGACGGGACCTACGTCCAGCCGCACCTGGTCAAGGAGGTGATCGGCCCGGACGGGAAGCGGACGCCGGGGCCGAAACCGATCACCCGCCCGGTGCTCAGCCCACGCAACGCCGCCGACCTGCGCACCATGCTGGAGGCGGTCACCACGGTCGACGGCCCCGACGGGCGGGCCACCGGCCTGGCCGCCGCCGTCCCCGGCTACCGGGTGGCCGGCAAGACCGGCACCGGCCTGCGCTACGTCGACGGCAAGCAGCAGCCCGGCGAGGTCGGCTCGTTCATCGGGATGGCCCCCGCCGAGAAGCCGCAGTATGTGGTGGCGGTCTTCGTCTGGAGCCCGGGCGGGGAGGGTGGCGCGGTGGCCGCGCCGGCCTTCCGGGAGATGATGGGCTTCACTCTCCGGCACTACCGGGTGCCGCCCTCGCTGACCAACAAGTCCCCCAAGTTCGAGGTCTTTCCACGCTGAGCGGGCACCGGCAGACATCATCGGTGGGTGGCGACGAACCACCGGGGCGGCTGTGCGGTCGGGACCGGACGACCGGGTAGGGTCTGACGCCGTGCCCGGCAATCCACGTCCCCGTACCGTGAATCCCGTCCGGCTCGGCGACCTCGCCGCCCGGGTGGCCGCTCTGGCGCCCGAGCCGGCCGCCGACGTGGCCGTCACCGGGGTGACCCACGCCAGCCAGGAGGTCCGCCCCGGCGACCTGTACGCGGCCCTGCCCGGCGCCCGCCGGCACGGCGGGGAGTTCGCCGCCGCCGCGGCCGAGGCCGGCGCGGTGGCCGTGCTGACCGACCCGGCCGGCGTCGAGCTGGCCGCCGGCGCGGGCCTGCCCACGCTGGTGGTGGACGATCCCCGGGCGGCGCTCGGCGAGGTCGCCGCCACGGTCTACGGCGATCCGACCGCCGGGCTGACCGTGATCGGGGTGACCGGCACCGCCGGCAAGACCTCCACCAGCTACCTGATCGAGTCCGGGCTGCGCGCCGCCGGGCACACCACCGGCCTGATCGGCACGGTGGAGACCCGGCTCGGCGACCTGGTGATCGACAGCGTCCGGACCACCCCGGAGGCGACCGACCTGCACGCCATGCTCGCCGTGGCCCGGGAGCGGGGGGTCGACGCGGTGGTCATGGAGGTGTCCAGCCACGCCCTGGCCATGGGGCGGGTCGGCGGGGTCCGGTTCACCGTCGGCGGCTACACCAACTTCGGCTCCGACCACCTGGACTTCCACGCCGACGAGGCGGACTACTTCGCCGCCAAGGCGAAGCTCTTCGACGGGCGCTGCCAGGTGGAGGTGCTCAACCACGACGACCCGGCGCTGCGCCCGTTGGTCAAGCCGGCGACCGTGACCTACTCGGCGGCCGGCGACCCGACCGCCACCTGGTGGGCCGACGGCGTCGACGGCGAGGGGTACGCCCAGCGCTTCACCGTGCACGGCCCGGACGGGCTGACCCTGCCGACCGGCGTGTCACTGCCCGGGCGGCACAACGTGGCCAACGCCCTGCTCGCCATCGCCATCCTGGTGGCCGCCGGCGTCGACCCGGCCACCGCGGCCCGCGGGGTGGCCGCCTGCGGCGGGGTGCCCGGGCGGCTGGAGCTGGTCAGCGGCGACGCCCCGGTGCTCGGGGTGGTCGACTACGCGCACAAGGCCAACGCCATCGAGGCGGTGCTGACCGCCCTGCGGGACCTGACCACCGGCCGGCTGATCTGCGTCCTGGGTGCCGGCGGCGACCGGGACCGGGGCAAGCGGCCGGTGATGGGGGCGGTCGCGGCGACCGGAGCCGACGTGGTGCTGGTGACCGACGACAACCCGCGCACCGAGGAGCCGGCCGCGATCCGGGCCGAGGTGCTCGCCGGGGCGTACGCGGCGAACACCGGCGCGCGGATCATCGAGGCGCCCGGCCGGCGGGCCGCGATCGAGGAGGCGGTCCGGTTGGCCGAACCGGGTGACATCGTGGCCCTGCTCGGCAAGGGCCAGGAACGCGGCCAGGAGATCAACGGCGAGGTGCTGCCGTTCGACGATCGGGTGGAGCTGGCGGAGGCGCTGCGCGTCCGCTTCGGTGACCGGGTGGGGCGGCCATGATCCCGCTGACCCTGGCCGAGGTCGCCGCGGCCGTCGACGGCCGGCTGGTGGCCGCCGACCCGGACGCCCGGGTCACCGGCACGGTGGAGTTCGACTCCCGCAAGATCGGCCCCGGCGGGCTCTTCGTCGCCTTCCCCGGCGAGAAGGTGGACGGGCACGACTACGCGGCGGCCGCGGTCGACTCCGGCGCGGTGGGCGTGCTCGGCACCCGCGAGGTGCCCGGCGTGCCGATGGTGCTGGTCGCCGACGCGCTCGACGCGATGGGGCGGCTGGCCCGCGCGGTGGTCGACCGGCTGCCCGAGCTGACCGTGATCGGGCTGACCGGCTCCTCTGGCAAGACCACCACCAAGGACCTGATCGCCCAGCTCGCCGTGCGGCTCGGCCCGACCGTGGCGCCGCCCGGCTCGTTCAACAACGAGCTGGGGCACCCGTACACCGCGTTGCAGGCTGGCCCGGAGACCCGATATCTGGTCATGGAGAAGGGTGCCCGCGGGGTGGGGCACGTGCGCTACCTGTGCGAGGTGGTGCCGCCCCGCATCTCGGTGGTGCTCAACGTCGGGGTCGCGCACATCGGCGAGTTCGGCTCGGTGGAGACCATCGCTCTGGCCAAGGGGGAGCTGGTCGAGGCGCTGCCCGCCGACGGGCTGGCCGTGCTGAACGCCGACGACCCGCTGGTCGACGCGATGGCGTCGCGTACCGGGGCGCGGGTGGTCCGGTACGGCGAGTCGGAGCGGGCCGACGTGCGGGCGGTGGACGTGACGCTGGACGGGCGGGGACGGCCGTCGTACACGCTGGTGACCCCGGAGGGGAGCGTGCCGGTGCGGCTGGGGCTGACCGGCCGGCACCAGGTCTCCAACTCGCTGGCCGCCGCGGCGGTCGCCCGCGAGCTGGGGATGCCGCTGGCCGAGCTGGCCGCCGCCCTGGGGGAACTGGGCCTGGTCTCCACCCGCCGGATGGACGTCTTCGAGCGTCCCGACGGGGTCACGGTGATCGACGACTCGTACAACGCCAACCCGGCCTCGATGGGCGTCGCGCTCCGGGCGCTGGCGAGCATGCGGGGGGAAGGGCGTACCCTCGCCGTGCTCGGCTACATGGCCGAGTTGGGCGACTTCGAACGGGAGGGACATCAGCAGGTCGGCCGGCTGGCGGCCGAGCTGGGCGTCGATCGGCTGCTCGTGGTGGGCGAGCCGGCGGCGCCGATCCACGAGGGCGCGACAGCGGTAGGCAACTGGGGAGGAGAGTCGGTGCTGCTCACCGATCAGGCGGCGGCCGTCGAGGTGCTGCGGAGCGAGCTACGTCCGGGTGACGTGGTCATGGTGAAGGGCTCCCGGTACCGCACCTGGGAGGTGGCCGACGCGCTGCGCGCGGACGCCACCGAGGGGGCTGCTTCATGAGGGCGGTGATCGTCGCCATCGGGGTCGCCTTCATCATTTCGCTCTTCGGCACCCCGATCGCGATCAAGGTGTTCACCCGGCTCAAGGCCGGCCAGCCGATCCGGGCCGAGGGCCCGGCCATGCACCAGGGCAAGAAGGGCACGCCGACGATGGGCGGCGTGGTCTTCATCCTGGCCACGGTGATCGCGTACGTCGCCGGCCACCTGGCCCTGACCACCCTGCCGGACGCCCAGATCGCCCAGGTCGAGCCGACCATCACCGCGCTGGTGCTGCTGGGGCTGATGGTGTTCTCCGGCGCGGTCGGCTTCATTGACGACTTTCTGAAGGTGCGCAAGCGGCACAGCGGCGGCCTCAACAAGCGGGGCAAGTTGGCCGGCCAGATCCTGGTCGGGGCGATCTTCGGCGTGGTCGCGCTCTACTTCCCGAGCACCATGTACGACGTCACCGGCAAGCGGACCAACGCCGAGACGGTGGGCAGCACCACGCTGAGCTTCATCCGGGACATCCCGGCGCTGGAGATCGGCAAGGTCGCCTCGGTGATCGTGATCGTCCTGGTGGTGATGGCCGCGACCAACGGCGTGAACCTCACCGACGGCCTCGACGGCCTGGCCACCGGCGCCTCGGTGATGGTGCTCGCCGCGTACGGGCTGATCGCGTTCTGGCAGTACCGGCACTGGTGCGCCGACCCGAACTACACCGAGGCGTACTGCTACACCGTCCGGGACCCGCTGGAGATCGCCCTGATCGCCGGGGCGGCGGCCGGCGCCTGTGTGGGCTTCCTGTGGTGGAACACCTCGCCGGCCCGGATCTTCATGGGCGACACCGGGGCGCTCGGCCTGGGCGGTCTGATCGCCGGCATGGCGATGTCCACCCGGACCATCCTGCTGCTGCCGATCGTCGGCGCGCTCTTCGTGATCATCACGATGTCCGTGGTGATCCAGATCATCTCGTTCCGGACCACCGGCAAGCGGGTGTTCCGGATGTCGCCGCTGCAGCACCACTTCGAGTTGGCCGGCTGGAGCGAGGTCAACATCGTGGTCCGGTTCTGGATCATCGCCGGCATCGGCGTGGCCATCGCGCTGGGCCTGTTCTACAGCGAGTTCCTCGCCGCGGTCAGCTGAGCGCAGCCGTGTAGGGCCCCGGCCGACGGCTGGGGCCCTCCCTCTTCCCGACCCCGACACGCCGACCGGGCGGTTGCGCCACGGGCGGGCGGGTCGAGCCGCGATGATGGGCGGGTGGGGGAGGGACGAGACACCGAGGGCACCACCAGCACGCAGACCAGACGGGCGCCGGCCGCGACCCGGCCGGCCGACCCGCCGGCCCCGCTGCTCGGGCTGGACGCTGCCGGCGGGCTGGCCGCGCTGCGCGGCCTGCTGGCCCGGCCGTTGGCCTCCTACTACCTGCTGCTCTCCAGCGCCGGCCTGCTGCTGCTGATCGGCCTCACCATGGTCTTCTCGGCGACCAGCGTCCGGGACTACGCGGAGGACGGCGACGCCTCGGCTTCGCTGGTCCGGCAGACCGTCTTCGCGGTGATCGGCATCGTGGCGTTCTGGGCCTGCCAGCGGCTGCCCGCCCGCACCTTCCGGGCGCTGGGCCGGCCGGCGCTCGGCGTGGCGGTGGTGCTGCTGCTTCTGCTCAACCTGCTGGTCGCGCTGGAGGCGCTGTTCCGGGTCAAGTCGATCGGTCCGCTGAAGGCCGAGTTGCTCTGGCTCTGGCTCGGCCCGATCTCGGTGCAGCCGGTCGAGGTGGCCAAGTTCGCGCTGGTGCTCTGGGGCGCGCACGTGCTGGCCCGCAAGGGCGCCGCGCTGGGCTGGTGGAAGGAGTTGGCCACCCCGCTCTTCCCGGTGGTCGGCCTGCTCTGCGTGCTGGTCGGCTACAACGACCTGGGCAGCATGCTCTGCCTGCTGGCCCTGGTGGTCGGCCTGCTCTGGGCGGCCGGCGTCCGGCGGCGGGTCTTCGCCGCCCTCTCCGCGGTCGGCCTGTTCGGCGTCGGCCTGCTGGTCGCCGCCGCCTCCCTGGGTGCCGGCTCGGGCTCGCGCGACGCCGCCAACTACCGGCTGACCCGGCTCACCTCGTTCCTCGACCCGCCCGACCCGAAGACCTGCTTCCAGCAGGAGTTGGAGGGCTGCTACCAGCTCATCCAGGCCCGCTACGCGATCGGGCACGGCGGCTGGTTCGGGGTCGGGCTGGGCAAGAGCACCTTCAAGTGGGCCTGGCTGCCCGAGGCGCACAACGACTTCATCTTCGCGATCATCGCCGAGGAACTGGGCGTGGTCGGCTGCACCGTGGTGCTGGTGCTCTTCGCCGTGCTGGCGTACACCGGGCTGCGGATCGCCCGGCGGGTGGAGGACCCGTTCCGCCGGCTCGCCGCGGCCGGCGTCACCGCCTGGCTGGTCGGCCAGGCGGTGATCAACGTCGGCGGGGTCACCGGGCTGCTGCCGCTGACCGGCGTGCCGCTGCCGTTCATCTCCGACGGCGGCAGCGCCCTGGTGGTCACCCTGGCGGCCGTCGGGATGCTCGCCTCCTTCGCCCGGGCCGAGCCGGACGCGGCCCGAGCCCTGCATGCCCGTCCGCCGGCCCGGTGGGTCCGACTACTCTGGGCCCCGTTGCCGCCGCTTCCCGGCCGACGCCGCCGCCCGGCGTCGCCACCGGCGGACCGTGGGTCCGTACCCCGGTCCCGGTCGCGGCGGGAGGACGACCAGGCCGCAGCCCGCGGCGCCCGGCGGGGCCGGATGCGCGCCGGGACGGCGAGCGAGAGGAGGCGCTGATGGGTCCGCTGCGTTCGGTGGTGCTCTGCGGAGGAGGCACGGGCGGGCATATCTACCCGTTGCTGGCCTTCGCCGACTGCCTGCGCCGACACGACCCCAGCGTCCGGATCACCTGCCTCGGCACACCCAAGGGGCTGGAGAACGAGCTGATCCCGCCGGCCGGCTACGACCTGCGGCAGATCCCGGCCTACCAGCTGCCCCGCTCGGTCAACATGAGCCTGGTCCGCACGCCGGACCGGATGTGGAAGGCGGCCCGCGCGGCGGGCAAGGTGATCGACGAGGTGCGGGCCGACGTCGTGGTCGGCTTCGGGGGGTACGTCTCGGTGCCCGGCTACCTGGCCGCGTGGCGGCGGGAGCTGCCGATCGTCATCCACGAGGTGAACGTGCCGCCGGGGGTGGCCAACCGGCTCGGGATGAAGTTCACCAAGCACGTCGCGGTGGGCTTCCCGCACCAGCCGAGCCAGGCCGAGTCGCTGCGCAACGCCCGCGTGGTCGGGGTGCCGTTGCGGCGCGGCATCGCCGGCCTGGACCGGGCCGCCATGCGCAACGCCGCCCGCGCCCACTTCGGACTCCGCCCGGACCTGCCGGTGCTCTTCGTCGCCGGTGGCTCGCAGGGCGCCCGCTCGATCAACCTGGCGGTCTCCGGGGCGGCCAAGGAGTTGGCCCGCCACGGCGTGCAGGTGCTGCACGTGATCGGGGCCCGCAACGAGCCGGTCTCCATCCCCACCGACCTGCCGGTGCCGTACGTGACCCTGCCCTACCTGTCCGAGATGGAGCTGGGCTACGCCGCCGCCGACCTGATGCTGGCCCGGGGCGGCGCGATGACCTGCGCCGAGGTGGCCGCCATCGGGCTGACCGCCATCTACGTGCCGTACCCGCACAGCAACCAGGAGCAGAAGCGCAACGCGCTGCCCGTGGTGGAGGCCGGCGGCGGGCTGCTCGTCGACGACGCCGAGCTGACCCCGGACTGGCTGGAGCGGACCGTCATCCCGCTGGTCCGCGACCCGCAGCGGCTCGCCGCGATGGGTGCCGCCGCGGCCGCGTACGGCCGGCGCGACGGCGACGTCGCCCTGCTGAACTTCGTCTACGAGGCGGTGGCTCGGTGAGCGCGAGGAGTGAGCTTGCGAGCCCCGCGGTCGCGAACAACGACGGCACTGTGACGGTCGCCAGCGCGACGGGAAGGTACCTCTCATGAACACCGCGCAGTTCACGCCCGCCGGCACGATGACCGCGGAGGACCTGGGCCGGATCCACCTGATCGGGGTGGGCGGGGTCGGCATGAGCGGCCTGGCCCGGCTGTTCCTCACCCGGGGCCTGCCGGTCTCCGGCAGCGAGCTGCGGGAGTGGCCGTCCCTGGCCGGCCTGCGGGCGCTGGGCGGCACCATCCACTCCACACACGAGGCGGCGAACCTCGACGGGGTGGACACCGTGGTCTACTCGTCGGCCATTCCGCAGGACCACCTGGAGATGGTCGAGGCGCGCCGGCGGGGCCTGCGGGTGCTGCACCGCTCGGAGGCCCTGGCCGCCGCGATGACCGGCCGCCGGACGGTGGCGGTCGCCGGCACCCACGGCAAGACCACCACCACCTCGATGGTCACCATGGTGCTCCAGCAGGCCGGCACCGACCCGTCCTTCGTGATCGGCGGGGAGATTTCCGAGGTGGGCTCGGGCGCGCACCACGGCACGGGTGAACACTTCGTGGTCGAGGCGGACGAGAGCGACCGCTCGTTCCTCATCTACCGCCCGTACGTCTCGATCATCACGAACATCGAGGCGGATCACCTCAACACGTACGGCGACCTGGCCAACCTGGAAGCGACGTTCGCCGACTTCGCCCGGCTCACCGACCCGGCGGGATTCATCATCACCTGCGCCGACGACCCGGGCGGCCGGCGGCTGGCCGAGACGCTGCGCGCCGAGGGGCGCCGGGTGTGGACGTACGGCGAGTCGCCCGACGCCGACCTGCGGCTGAGCGGGATGGCCTCCTCCGCACAGGGGGTGCGCTACCTGGCCGAGATCGACGGCCGGTCGCTGGGCGAGATCCGGCTGCCGATCCCGGGGCGGCACATGGGACTGAACAGCGCCTCGGCGGTGCTCGCCGCGTACCTGCTGGACCTGCCGATCGAGGCGGCCGAGGCGGCGCTGGGCGCGTTCCCTGGGGTCCGGCGGCGCTTCGAGCGCAAGGGCGTCGCGGACGACGTGCTGGTCTACGACGAGTACGCGTACCACCCGACGTCGATGACGCTGGCCCTGCAGACGCTGCGCGAGGTGGCCGGCGAGGGCCGGCTGATCGTGGTCTTCCAGCCGTACCGGCTCTATCGCACGCGCGACCTCCAGGCGGAGATCGCCGCCGCCCTCGGCATCGCCGACGAGCTGGTGCTGCTCGAGGTGTTCGGCCCGGGCGAGCTGCGCCAGCCGGGTGAGGGCTCGGTCGCGCTGCTCGCGGCGGTGCCGCTGCCGGCCGACCGGAAGGTCTTCGTCGAGGCCTGGGACGACGTGCCGGCCGAGGTGGCCCGCCGGGCCCGTCCCGGCGACGTCGTGGTGACCATGGGCGCGCCGCCGATCTCGCTGATGGGCGACCAGTTGCTCGACGCCCTGCTGGCCCGCACCGGGGCGGCGGGCGACGCGGCGGCGATCGGCACCGGCGTCGGTCCGGACGGCGCGGCGGCCACGACCGGATGAGCCCCGGCCCGGCGCGCGGCCGGACCCCGGGTCAGGACGGCGGGGCCGGCCGGCGCAACCCGGTGCGGCGGTGGCAGCTGGTCCGGGCCGGCGCCGACGCCGTCCCGCCGTCGACCCGACGGTTCATGGCCCGGGCCAGGCAGCGCCGGATGCGCGCGGCGCTGCCCTGGGCGGTCGCCGCCGGCGTGCTCGTGGTCGCCGGGCTGGTGGCCTGGACCCTGCTGGGCACCGGCCTGTTCGGCGTCCGCCAGGTCCGGGTGGTCGGGGCGAAGCTGGTCACCCCGGTCGAGGTGCGCGACGCCGTGGGGATCCCGGATGACACGCCGCTGGCCCGGGTGGACCTGGCGGCGGCGGCCCGGCGGGTGGGCGCCCTCGCGCCGGTGGAACAGGCCACGGTGGAGCGGGACTGGCCGGGCACCCTGGTGATCCGGGTGGTGGAGCGGAGCCCGGTGGCGGTGGTGCCGCAGGGCGACCGGTTCGCGGTGATCGACCGTGCGGGGGTCCCGTTCCAGGACGTGCCCCAGGCGCCGGACGGGTTGCCGGTGATCCGGGTGGGCCGGCCGGCCGCGGCCGACCCGGGCACCCGGGCCGGGCTGGAGGTGCTGGGCGCGCTCAGCCCGCAGCTGCGCGCCGAGCTGGTCTCGGTGGACGTGGCCGGGCTGGCCCGGATCACCGTGCGGCTGCACGAGGGCCGGACGGTGGTCTGGGGGGATGCGACCCGCAGCGCGGACAAGTCCAGGGTGGCCACCGCGCTGCTCGGTCGGAAGGCCGACACGATCGATGTCAGCGCCCCGGACGTGGTCACCTTCCGGTGATCCGCCGGTCAGCGGACGTGAGCCGCCCCGCTCCCGCCGGCGACACGCCGGAAAGGTCCTTGGCTCATCGCGCGGCGGCGCTTACGTTGCCCCGAAGAGATCAGTGGTTGACATAGCTCTAAGCCTCTAGTAGAGGGTGAGGGTTTCAGCCCTCACCCTCGCTGGGAACTGCTCCGCCGCTGATCTGGCCAAGCCGTGTGGGGTCGGCCCATGCCAATCTCGAAGGGAAAGGACCGGAGATGACACCTCCGCACAACTACCTGGCGGTCATCAAGGTCGTCGGCATCGGGGGCGGCGGCGTCAACGCCGTCAACCGGATGATCGAGGTTGGGCTCAAGGGCGTCGAGTTCATCGCGATCAACACCGATGCCCAGGCGCTGCTGATGAGCGACGCGGACGTCAAGCTCGACGTCGGCCGGGAACTGACCCGGGGGCTGGGCGCCGGCGCCAACCCGGACGTCGGCAAGAACGCCGCCGAGGACCACCGCGACGAGATCGAGGAGGTGCTCAAGGGCGCCGACATGGTCTTCGTGACCTGCGGCGAGGGCGGCGGCACGGGCACCGGCGGCGCGCCGGTGGTGGCGAACATCGCCCGCAAGCTCGGCGCGCTCACCATCGGCGTGGTCACCCGGCCGTTCTCGTTCGAGGGGAAGCGCCGCCAGGTGCAGGCCGAGGCTGGCATCGAGGAGCTGCGCAACCAGTGCGACACGCTCATCGTCATCCCGAACGACCGGCTGCTCGCGCTCGGCGACCGCAACATCTCCATGATGGACGCGTTCCGCACCGCCGACCAGGTGCTGCTCTCCGGTGTCCAGGGCATCACCGACCTGATCACCACGCCGGGTCTGATCAACCTGGACTTCGCCGACGTCAAGAGCGTGATGAGCGGCGCCGGCAGCGCGCTGATGGGCATCGGCAGCGCCCGCGGCGAGAACCGCGCGGTCGAGGCGGCCGAGGCGGCCATCTCCAGCCCGCTGCTGGAGCAGAGCATGGACGGAGCGCGCGGTGTGCTGCTCTCCATCGCCGGCGGCTCCGACCTGGGCCTGTTCGAGATCAACGACGCGGCGCAGCTGGTCACCGACGCGGCCCACCCGGACGCCAACATCATCTTTGGCGCGGTCATCGACGACGCGCTCGGCGACGAGGTGCGGGTGACCGTGATCGCGGCGGGCTTCGACGGGGGTGCGCCCGCGTACAAGGCGGTCGAGCCGGCCCGCAAGACCAACCAGAACCAGCCGACCCAGCCGAACACGCCGGTGACGCCGCCGACCACCATGCCGACCCCGCAGCAGTCGCCGCGCCGGGTGCTCTTCGACGACGTCGACGTGCCCGACTTCCTCAAGAACGGGTCCTGAGCCGCGCCGATGACCGACACACCAGCAACGGTGCGCCCGGACCGGCGCGCCGAGCTCGCGTCCGGGCTCGCCCGGATCCGGGCGCGTATCGCCGACGCCTGCGCGGCCGCCGGCCGGGACCGGAGCGAGGTCACCCTGGTCGCGGTGACCAAGACGTACCCGGCCGGCGACGTGGTGGCGCTGGCCGGGCTCGGCGTGACCGACGTCGGGGAGAACCGCGACCAGGAGGCGGCCCCGAAGGCCGCCGAGGTGGCGGCGGCCGGGGTGACCCCGCGGTGGCACTTCATCGGCCAGCTGCAGCGCAACAAGTGCCGTTCGGTGGTCCGGTACGCCGACGTCGTCCAGTCGGTCGACAGCGTGCGCCTGGCCGCCGCCCTCGACGCCGCCGCGGCGGCCGGCCGGGACCGGCCGCTGGACGTGCTGGTGCAGGTGAGCATCGACGGCGACGCGGCCCGGGGCGGGGCGCTGCCCGACGCGGCGGACCCCGACCGGGGGCTCGGTCCGGTGGCCGAGGCGGTGGCCGGGTCCGGGGCGCTGCGGCTGGGTGGGCTGATGGCGGTGGCGCCGCTGGGCTGGGAGCCGGAACGGGCGTTCGCCCGGCTGGCCGAGGTGGCGCAGCGGTTCCGCGTCCGGCATCCGGAGGCGACCGCGCTGTCGGCCGGCATGAGTGGGGATCTGGAAACCGCGATCGAATATGGCGCGACACATGTCCGCGTCGGCAGCGCGTTGCTCGGAATGCGCCCCACGCTGCGGTAGCCTGACCGCGAAAGAAGCAAATTACATCAGTGTTGTTTTCAGGAACGGCGTTCCCGTAGCCGGGGGCCGTGGCGGGCGGACCGCGAACCGCTCGTCCGGGGATTGCCGATCCGGTCCGGTGGGCATTTTGATGGCCCACTCGTGATCAAGCGACACGGCACGGGGGTGCGTGCCGCACGGCGGACGGAAGGGCGCGGGGATGGGTGCACTGCGCAAGGCGGGGGTCTGGCTCGGGCTCGTCGAGGAGGACGATGACCGGGCCTACGACGACGGTGGCTACGACAAGGGTGGCTACCGGGACTCGCGCTACCGGTCGAGCCGGTACTCGGAGGAGTTCGCCGACGAGGACGACGAGGAGCCCGAGGAGCCGCCGGCGACCCGTTCCCGGCTGGGCGACCGCGGCCGGCTGACCGAGCGCGTCTCGAGCCGCGGCGGGGACGCCGACCGGGCCGAGGTGGAGCGCCCGGAGCGGGCCGACCGGTCCAGCGTCCGGTCGATCACCCGCTCGGGCGCCGGGGAGACCTCCGGCGCGCTCACCTACCACACCCGGGACAACCTCGCCCTGGCCCCGCAGGTGCAGCCCCGCGAGCGGACGGTGGCGGCCGAGGAGGAGCAGCGCTACCAGATCACCACCCTGCACCCGACCACCTACCGGGAGGCGCGCACGATCGGCGAGCACTTCCGCGACGGGGTGCCGGTGATCATCAACCTCACCGAGATGGACGAGGCGGACGCGCGTCGGCTGGTCGACTTCGCCGCCGGGCTCGCGTTCGGGCTGCGCGGTACGATCGAGCGCGTGACCAACCGGGTGTTCCTGCTCTCACCGGCCAATGTCCAGGTCACCGCGGAGGACAAGGCCAAGATCGCTGAGGGCGGCTTTTTCAGCCTGAGCTAGCCCGACCGAGGGACGTCGCCTGCCGTGTTGTCGATTCTGTTCCAGGTGCTGTATCTGCTCCTTTACCTGTTCCTGCTTGTGCTTTTGGCCCGATTTGTCCTTGGCGCCGTTCTGGCCTACGGTCGCCGCTGGCAACCGAGGCGGGGAGCGGCGGCGGGACTGGAATCGGTGTGGAGCGTCACTGATCCGCCTCTGCGGGCGTTGAGGCGTGTGATCCCTCCGCTGCGAATTGGTACCGTGAGCATCGACCTGGCCTCCCTTGTGCTCCTGGTTATCCTGTTCGTGCTGATGGAGTTCGTGTTAGATCCGCTGATCAGGTCTTTCGCCTGACCAGCGCGCTTTCGCGGCCGCAACTGACCCGAGGAGTTTCGATGCCGCTGACCCCGGCCGACGTCCACAACGTCGCCTTCAAAAAGCCGCCGATCGGCAAGCGGGGGTATGACGAGGAGGAGGTCGACGCCTTCCTGGACGAGGTCGAGCGCGAGCTCGCCCGTCTGATCGAGGAGAACAACGAGCTGCGTGCCCAGGTGGAGCGCGGCGGCCGCGGCGGCGCTCCGGCCGGCCCCGGCGGCGACGCCCGACTCGCAGCCGAGCTCAACGACGTCAAGGCCCAGCTCGACCGGGTGCAGCGCGACAAGGCCGCCGCCGAGCAGGCCGCCCGCGCCATGCAGGCCGAGCTGGAGCAGGTGCGTGCCCAGGGCGGCCCGGCCGCCGGCGGCGACGGCGAGCAGCAGGCGCTGCGGGTGCTGATGATGGCCCAGCGGACCGCCGACGACCACGTGTCGGACGCCCGCCGCGAGGCCGACCAGCTGCTCTCCGAGGCCCGTACCAAGGCCGAGGAGGTCACCCGCGAGGCCCGTGCCAAGGCCGACGCCCTCGAGCGGGACGCCCGCCAGCGGCACCAGGAGGCCATGGGCGGCCTGGACGCCAAGCGCACCGCGCTGCAGAAGCACATCGAGGAGCTCAAGCAGTTCGAGCGCGAGTACCGCACCCGCCTCAAGGCCTACCTGGAGAGCCAGCTGCGCGACCTCGACGGTCGCGGCCAGGGCCTGGAGGCCGAGATGAACCGCACCGAGAGCGTCCGCTCCGGCGGGGGCAGCAACGGCCTCGCCACCGCCGGCCTCGCCGGCTCCTACGGCGGCGGCCGCGCGGGCTCCATCGAGTCCGGCCGCTGATCCGCCACCGGCGGCCGTCCGTACGACGGCCGCCGGACGCGCAGCCCGACACGACGCGGCGGGGGTGAGCCGTGATAGTCGCCAGCATCCTGCTCATCCTCGTCGCGGTCGTGCTCCTGGTGGCCGGGCTGGCCAACGGGTCCAGTCCGCTGCTGATCACCTCCATCGCGGTCAGCCTGCTGGCCGCCGTCGCCCTGGTCGCGGGCACCCGCCAGGCGGCCGCCACCCGGGGCACGGCGGATCGGGGGGCCGGGCCGCGCAACCGCGCCCGGACCGGGGCGGACGGCCCGCCGTACGACCCCCGGGTCGGTGAGCCGGAGATCCCGGTCCAGCACATCCCGTCTACGGTCGGCACCGGTGCACCCGGGTGGCGGCAACCACCCGAGCCGCCGGTGACCGACCGGGACGACCCGCCGCCGCAGGCGTACGCCCCGCGCGAGGGGTACCCGCCGCCCGGCCCGCGGGAGCCCTCCGCCGACCAGGTCGATCCGGTGCCGGACGCCCCGGCGCCCACCTCGCCGGCGGCCGACGGCCCGTTCGACGGCGACCCGCCGGCGCAGGACCTGTCGGCCCCGGACCTGGCCCGGCTGGCCCGGCTCGACGCCGAGGTTTGGGTGGTCGACGGCCACCCGCGCTTCCACCTGCCCGGCTGCCCCCACCTGGTCGGCCGGGACGACGAACCGCTGCCCGTCGCCGAGGCGGTCGGGCTCGGCTTCACCCCGTGCGCCCGCTGCGCGCCGGCCACCGTCCTGCTCGCCGACGCCCGGCCCGGCCGAGGATGACCATGGACGCCCCGCTCACCGTCGCCGTACGCGTGAAACCCGGCGCCGCCCGGGCCCGGGTCGGCGGGCGCTTCGACGGCCCGCACGGGCCGGCCCTGGTCATCGCCGTGCACGCCCCCGCCGTGGACGGGCGCGCCACCGAGGCGGCCCGCCGGGCCCTGGCCGACGCCCTCGGGGTCCGGCCGGCGGCGGTCTCCCTGCGCGCCGGCGCGGCCAGCCGGGACAAGCTCTTCCTGGTCGAGCGCCCGGCCGCCGGGCTGCCCGACGTGCTGCGCCGGCTGCGCGACGGATCGGCCGAGTGAGGACCGCCCGGGCCGGCCGCGGATGACCCCCGGGCTCGATCTCGCGCTGCTGCTCGGCGCGGCCGTCCTGCTGGTGGCCGTGGGCGCAGTGCGCTTCTCCACCCGGCTCGGCGTGCCCAGTCTGCTGGTCTACCTCGCGCTCGGGGTGGCGATCGGCGAGGCGGGGCTGGGCATCCGGTTCCACGACGTCGAGCTGACCCGGGTGCTCGGGTTCATGGCCCTCATCGTGATCATCGCGGAGGGTGGGCTGACCGCCCGATGGAGCACTCTGCGCCCGGTGCTCGGGATGGCCGCCGCGCTCTCCACGGTCGGCGTGCTGGTCAGCATCCTGGTGGTCGGGCTGGTGGTGCACCTCCTGCTCGGGCTGGACTGGCGGCTGGCCCTGCTCTACGGGGCGGTGCTCTCCTCGACCGACGCGGCGGCCGTCTTCGCCACCCTGCGCCGGCTGCGCCTGCCGCCCCGCCTGGTGGCCACCCTGGAGGCCGAGTCGGGCATGAACGACGCCCCGGTGGTGATCGTGGTGCTGCTGCTCTCCCGGGGGGTCACGGACGCCCACCCGTGGTGGTATGAGGTCCTCCTGGTTGGTTACGAGCTGGGAATGGGCGCGGCGGTCGGGGTGGCCGCCGGGATCACCGGCCGGTACGCGCTGCGCCGGGCCGCGCTCCCGTCGGCCGGGCTCTACCCGATCGCCGTGGTCGGCTTCACGGTGCTGGCGTACGCGGCCGGCGCGGTGCTGCACGCCTCCGGCTTCCTCGCCGTCTACGTCGCCGGGGTGCTGCTCGGCAACGCCCGGCTGCCGCACCGGCAGGCCATCCTCGGCTTCGCCGACGGGCTGGCCTGGTTGGCCCAGATCGGCCTGTTCGTCCTGCTGGGCCTGCTGGTCTCGCCGAGCCGGCTGGACGCGGCGGTGCTGCCGGCCGTGGTCACCGGGCTGGCCCTGCTGCTCCTGGCCCGCCCGCTGTCGGTGGCGGTCGCCGCGCTGCCGTTCCGGATCCGCCCGCGCGAGCAGCTCTTCCTGTCCTGGGCCGGGCTGCGCGGCGCGGTGCCCATCGTCCTGGCCACCATCCCGCTGTCGGCGCGGTTGCCGGGGGCGGAGCGGCTCTTCGACGCCGTCTTCGTGCTGGTGGTGATCTTCACGTTGCTCCAGGCCGGGACCCTCGCTCCGGCGGCCCGCCGGCTCGGGGTGACGGCGCCGGCCGAGGCGGCCGAGATCCGGGTGGAGACCGCCCCGCTGGAGCGGATGCGGGCCGACCTGCTCCAGGTGGAGGTCCCCCCGGGCTCGCGGCTGGGCGGGGTGCACGTGGACGAGCTGCGGCTGCCGGTGGGCGCCTCGGTGACCCTGGTGCTGCGCGACGGGGCGGGCTTCGTCCCCGGCCTGGACACCCGGCTGAAGGTCGGCGACAGCCTGCTCATCGTCGCCACGGCCGAGGTCCGCGACGAGGTGGAGCGGCGGCTGCGCGCGGTGAGCCGTCGCGGACGACTGGCCCGCTGGTTTGGCGAGTACGGCGAGGACCGGGACGGTTGATCTGCTAGCGTTCCTTTTGCCCCGATTGGTGGCTGTTCGGGGCTGAATCGCGGTGCGACGGTGCGGCACGTTGTCGGACGCCTGTACGTTCCGTATTCTTGCCACCCTCCGGAGTGCACGGCCCTCGTCGCCGTGCGCCCGTTTTTGCACTGGGGGACACCCGCGGCGGCGTCCCCTCCCAGGCACCGCCGACCGCCGCGGCACGCGGCCAAGGGAGCTGACGATGGCGAAGCCAGCCGACACCAAAACCGCCGGCCGCAAGCCGGTGGCGAAGGCCACCCGCAGCGCGGCGGAGACCGAGAAGATCCGGGCCGCTCTGGCGGCGCGGCGGGACGAGCTCAACGCCGAGTACGATCAGACGCTGAGCGAGATCACCGAGCTGCAGCGCGATCGGCTGACCGACTCGGCCGGGGACGACCAGGCCGACACCGGCACCAAGACGTTCGAGCGGGAGCAGGAGATCTCTCTCGCCAACAGCATCAAGGAGCGGATCACGCAGGTCGAGCGCGCACTGGAGCGCCTCGACGAGGGTGGGTACGGCTGGTGCGAGCGGTGCGGCAACCCGATCCCGGTGGAGCGGCTCGCCGCGTTCCCGTCGGCCACCCTCTGCGTGACCTGCAAGCAGCTGGAGGAGCGGCGCTGAGGTCCGCTCCCCGGCGGCTGGTCGGAGACGGTGGGAGCCACCGTCGGGAGCGTCGATGGGGAGCAGATGACCGCAGCACCGCCCGCCGGGTCCGGCACCGCTGAGTCGCGCGCCGGGGCGTCCCGCCGCAGGGCGACCGGGCTTCTCCTCGGCGTCGCCCTGTTCGCGCTGCTCGCCGACCTGGCCACCAAGCAGCTCGCCCTCTCGTCGCTGACCGGCCGGGGCCCGGTGTCCCTGCTCGGCGGCACCGTCTACCTCACCCTCACCCGCAACAGCGGCGCGGCCTGGAGCATCGGCTCCGGCCACACCTGGGTCTTCCCGCTGGTCACCATCGGCGTGATCGCCTGGATCGGCTGGATGGCGCTGCGGCTGCGCTCGCTGCCCTGGGCCGTCTCGCTCGGCCTGGTGCTCGGTGGCGCGCTCGGCAACCTGACCGACCGGATCTTCCGGGCCCCCGGGCACTTCGTCGGCCACGTGGTCGACATGATCAGCCTCTTCGACCCGTACGGGCAGGTCTGGCCGGTGTTCAACCTGGCCGACAGCTCCCTGGTCTGCGGGGTGGTGTTGGCCGTGGTGCTGGAGCTGACCGGCCGGCAGCGCGACGGCAGCCGGTCCGGCGCCGGGTCGGCGGAGGAGGCGGACGCCACCGCGGCGGCCACCGGCGAGCAGCGGGAGCGGGCGTGACCTCCGTCTTCGCCGCCGGCGGCGACCACCGGTCGCTGCCCGTCCCGGACGGTCTCGAGGGCCTGCGGCTGGACCAGGCCGTGTCCCGACTGTTCGGGCTCTCCCGGACCGCCGCGGCGGCCCTGGTCGACGCCGGGGACGCGCTGGTCGACGGCGCCGTACGGCCCAACTCGCACAAGGTCAAGGCGGGCTCCTGGCTGGAGGTGACGCTGCCCGCGCCGGTCGCCCCGCCCACCGTGGTGCCGCAGGCCGTGCCGGGCCTGACCGTCGTCCACGCCGACGACGACATCGTGGTGGTGGACAAGCCGGTCGGGGTGGCCGCCCACCCGAGCCCCGGCTGGACCGGGCCGACCGTCATCGGCGGGCTGGCCGCGATCGGCCACCGGATCTCCACCAGCGGCGCCGCCGAGCGGCAGGGCGTGGTGCACCGGCTCGACGTGGGCACCACCGGGATCATGGTGGTGGCCAAGAGCGAGCAGGCGTACACCGCGTTGAAGCGGGCCTTCAAGTACCGCGAGGTGGAGAAGCGCTACCACGCCGTCGTGCAGGGCCACCCGGACCCGCTGCGCGGCACCATCGACGCGCCGATCGACCGGCACCCGCACCACGACTACCGCTGGGCGGTGGTCTCCGGCGGCAAGCCGAGCGTCACCCACTACGACACGCTGGAGGCGTTCCCGGCGGCCAGTCTGCTCGACGTCAGGCTGGAGACCGGGCGGACCCACCAGATCCGGGTGCACTTCTCCACCCTGCGGCACCCCTGCGTGGGCGACCTCACCTACGGCGCCGACCCGACCCTGGCGGCCCGCCTCGGGCTGGCCCGGCAGTGGCTGCACGCCCGCTCGCTGAGCTTCCTGCACCCGCGGACGGGCGAGGAGGTCACCTTCGTCAGCGACTACCCGGACGACCTGGCCCGGGCGCTGGAGATCCTCCGCGACTGACCCGCCCCATGGACCATCCGGACAGCACCCCACCCGCCGACGTACCGCCGCGCCCGACCCGGCGCGGACGGTCGCGGTCCGGCCCGCTCACCTGGATCGCGCTGGCCTGCGCGCTGGCGGTGCTGGTCGCCGCCGCCTGGGACCGCCGCCGGGAGCCGGTGAGCGACCGTACCGTCGGCGAGGTCACCCGGGTCGGGGTGGCCGACGGCGACGCCATCCCGGCCTACCTGCGCGCCAGCGCCGCCGAACTGGCCGCGCTGACCGGGTCGGCCGGTCCCGGGCCGGGCGACTACGCCCTGGTCTCGTTCGCGTCGTACCTGACGCCGGCGCAGCTGGCCACCGCGCTCGGCGCGACCCCGGTCTCGGCGGTGGTCGCCCGGGTGCCGCTGCCCGGGCGGCAGACCGAGATCGTCCGGATCGCCACCCTGCGGGTCCCCGACGACGTGGTCGCCGGGATGGCCGAGGTGGCCGCCCGCAAGGACCGGGAGGCCGCCGACTACCGGTCGCGCGCCATCGCCCCGGCCGCCACCGCCGATCCCGAGCTGCGGCGGGTGTACGACACGGGCGCGACGGTCTCGGCCGAGGAGGCGGCCGCCTACCGGTCGGCCTGCGCCTGCGTCTACGCCGCGGTGGTCCGGGACGCCCCGGCGGCGCTGCGGGCCCTGGCCACCCGCCCCGGCGTACGGGGGGTCGACCCGGCGCCGGAGGTGCGCCGCCTGGACCGCACGGTGTTCACGCCACCGCTGCCGGAGCAGGAGGACGTGGCCCGGCCGCCGGTCGACACCGGGCTGGCCGGGCCGACCCCGGGCGCCACCGGCGTGGGCGATTCGTCGGAAGCCGCGCCGACGGTGCGCGGATCCGCACCGTCCTCCGGCGGCCCGGCGGCCGGTCCGGGACCCCCGATTCCCGCTCCCACCTCGTGAGACGTGTCGGCGACGGGTCGTCGGCCGATGCGACGGTGAGGAGGGCCACCGGGGGGATGTGCGCACCGGGGTGTGGTTTGAATAGGGTTTCGTTCGTAGCCTGTCAGGCGGAGATCGACGGCTGGGGAGGACGAAGCCTTGGACGGCAGCGAAACCGGCTGGGGTCGGCAGGCTGAGCCGGCACCGCGGTGGCGGGCGCTGCTCGACCGGGCCCGGCACGGCCCCCGCGGCGCGGAACAGATCGACGCCGACCACCGTCCAGCCGGGCCCCCGCCCCCTGCCGATCCGCTGCCGCGGCGCACCGCCGGCACCGGCTGGACCGGCCGCGCGCAGGCCGTCGGGCGTCCCGCCGAGCCGCCGTACGGCGCCGAGCAGCCGCCCTACCGGGTCGAGGCGACCTACCGGGTGGAGCCGGCCCACCGGCTCGAACCGGGATACGGCGGCGAGCCGGTGGGCCGGGCGGAGCCCCCGTACCGCGCCGAGCCGGACCATCGCTCCGAACCCTCCTGGCGGGCCGAGCCGACGTATCGCGCCGAGCCGGAGTCGGGTCACCCGGGCGGTGCCGAGCCGTCCTGGCGGGCCGAGGCGACGTATCGCGCCGAGCCGGAGCCGGGTCACCCGGGCGGCTCCGAGCCCTCCTGGCGGGCCGAGCCGTACCGCGCCGAGCCGGAGTCGGGTCACCCGGGCGGTGCCGAGCCGTCCTGGCGGGCCGAGCCGACGTACCGCGCCGAGCCGGAGCCGGGCCACCGGGACCCGGAGCCGCGCGGCCGGGGCACCGCCCCCGTCGAGTCCCGGTACGGGTTGCAGGAGCTCGGCCACCGACCCGACCCGCCGCCGGTGGAGTCCCGGTACGCGCTGCTGGACCGGGGCCGCTACCGGCCGGAGAACCATCAGCCGGCGGCGCCGGTCCCACCCGTCCCCGTGCAGCGGCCGCCAGCGGACGGCTACCCGGCCCGGGTCGAGCCGGCCCGGGTCGAGTGGCGGGCCCCGAAGCCGGAGGACGAGGTGGAGCGGGCCGTCGGCGTGCTCCGCCGCGAGCTGGGCCGCCCCCGGGTGCTCGCCTTCGCCAACCCCAAGGGCGGGGTGCACAAGACCACCGCGACCGTGCTCGCCGCGGCCACCGTGGGCAGCGTCCGCGGCCGTGGGGTGCTCGCCTGGGACGACAACGAGCTGCGTGGCACCCTCGGCCTGCGCGCCGGCAGCGCCCGGCACGCCCGGACCATCCGGCACCTGATCCACGATCTCGCCCAGATCGAGATCCTGGAGGGCGCCGCCCTGCTGGAGCACCTCGACGACTACCTGCGGCACGCCTCCGACGGCTCGTACGACGTGCTGGCCGGTGAGGAGAGCCCCCGGTTCGCCCAGCGGCTGGACCAGTTCACCGTCAAGCGGGTGCTGGAGCTGCTGCGGCGTACCCACGAGGTGGTCTGCGTGGACACCGGCAACAACGTGGAGAGCCCGAACTGGCGTACCGTCATGCAGGCCGCCGACCAGCTCGTGGTGACCACCGTGCCCCGCGAGGACGCCGCGTTCAGCGCCGACTGGATGCTCGACCTGCTGCATGAGGTGGGGATGGGCGAGCTGGCCGACAACGCGGTGACCCTGATCTCCTGCCCGACGCCGGGGCGCACCTCGATCCAGGACGACCTGGAACGGCACTTCGCCACCCGGACCCGGGCGGTCACCGTGGTGCCCTACGACCCGGCGCTGGAGACCGGCTCCTCGATCGACCACCACCAGCTCCAAGCGGAGACCCGGCAGGCGTGGCTCAAGGCGGCCGCGGTGATGCTGGAGCCGTTCGCCCGCTGACCGCCACCGCCGCCCCGCGCCGGCCCGCCGCCTGAGAGGATCACCGGGTGAGTCCGGACACCCCTGATCCCGAGCGGGCCGCCGACCGTCCCGGCGCGCCCGACGCCGCCGCCCGCCCGTCCGGCGGCCCGGAGCCTTCCCCCCGGCCCGACCCGGCCGGCACGTCCGACGCGGCCGACCCGGCCGGTGACCGACCGGCCGGCACGTCTGACGCGGGGCAGTCCGGCGCCGACCGGCCGTTCGTCGGGTCCGGCGCCGACGTGCCGGCCGACGGCGACGGGCGGGCGACGGCCGACGCCGGCCGGCCGGAAGGGGCCGACGCCGGGGTCGACGCGGCCGGGACCGCCGGGCGCGCCGAGGCGCGCGAGATTCCGGAGTGGCCCGCCGGCCTGCCGGTGCCCGCCGGCACCCCGGTGACGGCGCCGGGCGCGGACCCGCTCGCCGGGCATCCGGAGGTGGTCGGCGCGGTGCCCGGGGGGACACCCGCCCGCGCCGGCGGCCGGCTCCGGATGGTCGGGGCCACCCTGGTCGGCGCGGTCCTGCTGGCCGTGCTGGGCGCGCCCCTCGGGCTGCTCTGGGCGGGCGTGGCCCCCGGCACCCCCGTGCAGAAGACCGCCGAGGGGGCGATCTACGCCACCCCGCAGCCGGAGCAGCCGATCGCCGCGGACGGCTGGTTCAGCCTGCTCGGGCTCGGCTTCGGGGTGCTCGCCGCGGTCGCCCTGTGGCTCCTGGCCCGCCGCCGGCGCGGCCCGGCCGGGCTGCTCGCCGGGACGCTGGGCGGCCTCGGCGCCGCGGTGGTGGCCTGGCAGGTCGGCCGCCGGATCGGGCTCGGCGCCTACCACCGGCTGCTGGCCACCGCGCCGGACGGGACGCTGTTCACCAAGCCGGCCGACCTGCGGGCCGGCGGAGTGGACTGGCTGCTCGGGCTGCTGCCCGTGCCGTACGGCAACCTGCTGCTGCCCGCGTTCGGCGCGGCCGTCACGTACACCCTGCTGGCCGGCTGGTCGCGGTGGCCGTCGCTGCGGCCGGAGCCGGAGCTGGACGGCGGCTGGCCGCCCGCCGGCCCGGAGGTCAGTTCGGCGCCGGGGGACCCGCCAGCTCGCTGAGCGGCACGGGTACCGCCCGGACCTCGCGCAGCAACGCCGTCTCGCGGTGGAGCAGCCGCAGCTCGGCCCGGAGCCGGGCGGCGGTGTCGTCGATGGCGAGCAGCCGCTGCCGGTCGGCGACGGTCAGCGCGGCGGTCGCGGCGACCAGGTGCGACAGCACCGTGGGATCCTCCGGCAGTTGCTCGGAGATCTCCTGTGGGTCCGGCCGGACCAGGCCGAGATATTGCCGGAAGACCGAGATGACCCGGGCGGCCAGCAGGTCGGCCACCTCGTCGGTGCCGGCCGGCTCGGGCAGCCATTCCACCTCGGCGGTCAGGTACGGCGCGGCGCCCGCGTCGACGTCGGCGATGCGGAACCGCCGCCGGCCCACGGTGACGATGTCGAACCCGCCGTCGGCCAGCTCGGTGACCTGCCGCAGCTCCGCGGTGCAGCCCACCTCGTGCAGCGTGACCTGCCCGCCGCCGAGGGTCGGCTGGCCTGGCGGCCCGGCGGCGACCTCCCAGCCGGCCTGGATCGCCACCACCCCGAACTCCCGGGGTGCGCCCTCCGGCAACCCGACCAGGTGGCGCACCAGTGCCCGGTAGCGCTCCTCGAAGATGTGCAGCGGCAGGACCAGCCCGGGGAACAGGACCGTCCCGAGGGGGAACACCGGCAGCCGTGCGGTCACCCGTCCGAGCGTAGTCGGACCGGGCTCGATCCCGCGTGTCCCGGCTCACCGTCCCGGCCTGCGGGCGGCGCGGGTCGGCACCGGGCCGGCGGCCTAGACTCGCAAGGGTGCTGAACCGGATCGACCTGCGCGGCGGCGCGCGTGACCCGCGCCGCCTGCTGCCCCGTGCCCAGCTCGACGTGTCGGTGGCCGTCGAGAGGATCCGCCCCCTGGTGGAGGCGGTCCGGGAGCATGGCTACCCGGCGATCCGGGAGGCCAGCGAGCGGTTCGACGGCATCTCCCCGGAGCGCCTGCGGGTGCCGGTGGAGACGATCCGCGCGGCCGAGGGCAGCCTCGACCCCCAGGTGCGCGCCGCCCTGCTGGAGTCGATCACCCGGGCCCGCAAGGTCCACGCCGACCAGCGCCGCGCCGACCACACCACCCAGGTGGTGCCGGGCGGCACGGTGACCGAGCGCTGGGTGCCGGTCGACCGGGTCGGCCTGTACGTGCCCGGCGGCCTGGCCATGTATCCGTCGACCGTGGTGATGAACGTGGTCCCCGCCCAGGCGGCCGGGGTGCGCTCGCTGGTGGTGGTGAGCCCGCCGCAGAAGGACAACGGCGGCCTGCCCGACCAGCGAGTCCTCGCGGCCTGCGCGCTGCTCGGCGTCGACGAGGTCTACGCGGTCGGCGGCGCCCAGGCGGTGGCCATGCTCGCCTACGGCGCCACCGTCGACCCGGACGGCGCCGAGCGCTGCACGCCGGTCGACATGATCACCGGCCCGGGCAACATCTGGGTCACCGCCGCGAAGCGGCTGCTGCGCGGCGTGGTCGGCATCGACGCCGAGGCCGGCCCGACCGAGATCGCCATCCTGGCCGACGACACCGCCGACCCGGCGCACGTCGCCGCCGACCTGATCAGCCAGGCCGAGCACGACCCCCTGGCGGCGAGCGTGCTGGTCACCCCGTCCGTGGCGCTCGCCGACGCGGTCGACGCGGAGCTGGCCCGGCAGGTGCCGGCGGCCAAGCACGCCGAGCGGATCGGCACCGCGCTGCGCGGGGAGCAGAGCGGGGTGGTCCTCGTCGACGATCTGGAGGCGGGGCTGCGGGTGGTCGACGCGTACGCGGCGGAGCACCTGGAGATCCAGACCGAGGACGCCCGCGAGTGGGCGATGCGGGTACGCAACGCCGGGGCGATCTTCGTCGGCGCGTGGTCGCCGGTGTCGCTCGGCGACTACTGCGCCGGTTCCAACCATGTGCTGCCCACCGGCGGCTGCGCCCGGCATTCGTCCGGGCTGTCGGTGCAGTCCTTCCTGCGCGGCATCCACCTCGTGGAATACAGCCAGGAGGCGCTGCGCGAGGTGGCCCCGCACGTGGTCACCCTGGCCACCGTGGAGGACCTGCCGGCCCACGGCCAGGCGGTCAGCGCGCGCTTCCCGGGGGAGAGCTCGTGAGCGAGCGGAGCGAGCGAACCAGCAAGCTCAGCCCTTACCGGCCTCCGGCCGGCACCGAGCGAAGCGAGGTGGCGGCATGACCACACTCGACGAGCTGCCGATCCGGGACGATCTGCGGGGCCTGCGGCCGTACGGCGCGCCGCAGCTCGACGTGCCCGTCCGGCTGAACACCAACGAGAACTCCTACCCGGTGCCCGAGCCGGTGGTGGACGCCATCGCCAAGGCCCTCGCGGCCGAGCTACGCGACCTCAACCGCTACCCGGACCGGGACGCCGTGGCGCTCCGCGCCGACCTGGCGGCATACCTGGGCCACGGGCTCACCGTCGACCACCTCTGGGCGGCCAACGGCTCCAACGAGATCCAGCAGCAGCTGCTCCAGGCGTTCGGCGGTCCCGGGCGGACCGCGCTCGGCTTCACCCCGGCGTACTCGATGCATCCGCTGCTCGCGCTCGGCACCGGCACCGGCTGGATCCCCGCCGCCCGCGGTGCCGACTTCGGCCTCACCGCGGCCGACGCGGTCGCCCAGGTCCGCGCGCACCGGCCCGACGTGGTCTTCCTCTGCTCGCCGAACAACCCGACCGGCACCGCGCTCGACCCGGCCGTGGTCGCCGCCGTGCTCGACGAGGCGCCCGGCATGGTGATCGTGGACGAGGCGTACGCCGAGTTCGCCCGGCCGGGCACGGTGAGCGCGCTGGCCGTGCTGCCCGACCACCCGCGGCTGGTGGTCACCCGGACCATGAGCAAGGCGTTCGGGTTCGCCGGCGGGCGGCTCGGCTACCTGGCCGCCGACCCGGCCGTGGTGCGGGCGGTGCAGCTCGTCCGGCTGCCGTACCACCTCTCCGCGCTCACCCAGGCCGCCGCCCGGGCGGCCCTGGCGCACCGCGACGCGCTGCTCGGCACGGTCGCCGCGATCATGGAGCAGCGCGACCGGATCGTCGCGGAGCTGCGCGGCCGCGGCCACCGGGTCGCCGACAGCGACGCCAACTTCGTCCTCTTCGAGGTCGGCGGCGACCAGGCCGCGGCCTGGCGCACCCTGCTCGACGCCGGTGTGCTGGTCCGCGACGTCGGCCTGCCCGGCTGGCTGCGGGTCACCGCCGGCACCCCCGCCGAGACCGACGCCTTCCTGGCTGCGATGGAGAAGGTCCGTGAGCGCGAGGAGTGAGCCGCTCTTGCGAGCCCCGCAGTCGCGAACGAAAGGTTGCCCTGTATGAGCCGGACCGCCCGGGTGGAGCGGATCACCAAGGAGACCAAGGTCCTCGTCGAGATCGACCTCGACGGCACCGGCAAGGCTGACATCGAGACCGGCGTCGGCTTCTACGACCACATGCTCCACCAGATCGCCCGGCACGGCGGCTTCGACCTGACCGTGCACACCGTCGGCGATCTGGAGATCGACGCCCACCACACGATGGAGGACACCGCGCTCGCCCTGGGCGCCGCGGTCGACCAGGCGCTGGGCGACAAGGCCGGCATCCGGCGGTACGGCTCGGCCACCGTCCCGATGGACGAGGTCCTGGTCCGGGCCGCGGTCGACCTGTCCGGCCGGCCGTACGTGGTGCACGACGAGCCGCCGCTCGCGCCGTACATCGGGCCGGTCTACCCGACCAGCATGACCCGGCACATCTGGGAGTCGTTCGGCCAGGCGGCCCGGATCACCCTGCACGTGGACGTGCTGCGGGCGGCCCGCCCCGGTGGCCACCCGGACGCCCACCACGTGGTCGAGGCCCAGTTCAAGGCGGTCTCCCGCGCGTTGCGCGAGGCCACCGCGCTCGACCCGCGCAACGCCGGGGCGATCCCGAGCACCAAGGGTGCGCTCTGATGAGCGCGAGGAACGGGGCGCGGCGGAGTACCGCAGCCGCGCATGAAGGGCGGATCTGATGGGGGCGGCGCTGCCGACGTTGCTGCTGATCCTGGCCGGGGTGCTGGTCGGCGGGACGTGGTCGCTGTACCGGCAGGGCGCGCCGCGCGGCGCGGTGCTGATCACGGGGCTGCTCGCCGCGCTGGCCACCGCCGGTGGGCTGCTCTGGCTGCTACCGGGGGAGGGCTCATGAGCGAGCGCAGCGGAGTGCCGGCATGAGCAAGCGGATCGTGGTGCTCGACTACGGCTCGGGCAACCTGCGGTCGGCCGAGCGCGCCCTGGCGCGGGCCGGTGCGGACGTCACCGTGACCGACGACCTGACCGCCGCCGCCGAGGCGGAGGGCCTGGTGGTGCCGGGCGTCGGCGCGTACGCCGCCTGCATGGCCGGGATCGAGGCGCTCGGCGCCGGCCCGGTCATCGCCGAGCGGGTCGCCGCGGGCCGTCCGGTGCTCGGCATCTGCGTGGGGATGCAGGTGCTCTTCGAGCACGGCGACGAGCACGGGGTGGTCACCAAGGGGCTCGGGCTGCTGCCCGGCGGGGTGACCCGGTTGCCCGCCGAGCGGTTGCCGCACATGGGCTGGAACACCGTGCACGCGCCGGCGGGCTCGGTGCTCTTCGCCGGGCTGCCGGTCGACGCCCGGTTCTACTTCGTCCACTCGTACGGGGTGACGGATGCTGCCGGGCTGGCCGCGTCCGGGGCGACGGTGACCACCGCCGAGCACGGGACCGAGTTCGTCGCGGCCGTGGAGCGGGGCCCGCTGTCGGCGGCCCAGTTCCACCCGGAGAAGTCGGCCGACACCGGCGCCACGCTGCTCCGCAACTGGTTGGCGACACTGTGAGCGCGAGGAGTGAGCCGGGTTTGCGAGCCCCGCAGCCGCGAACCAAGCACGACACTGTGAGCGCGAGGAGTGAGCCGGGCCTGCGAGCCCCGCAGTCGCGAGCGACGGTGGACCGGTGAGCAAGGAGCGGGCCCGCCGCCGGGAGGCCCGCCAGGCGCAACTGGAGGCCGAGCGCGCCGTCCGCCGCCGCCGGGTGGCGCGCCGGGAGCGGCGGCGGGCCCTGGTACGCCGGTTGACGCCGCAGCTGCGGCGCGGCCGCACGGGCCGGCTGCGGCGGCACACCCGGGGCGAGCGCGCGGCGATCGTGCTGCTCACCGGGGCGGCGCTGGCCGCCATCTGGAGTTTGGTGGACGACCTGGCGCTGCGGCTGGCGCTGGTCGTGTTGTTGCTGCTGGTCCTGCCGGCGATCGTGGTGCTCGCCCTGGACCGTCGTACCTGATGCGAGGAGAAGAACGTTGAGCCTCACCCTGTTGCCCGCCGTGGACGTCGCCGACGGTCAGGCCGTCCGGCTCGTGCAGGGCGCCGCCGGCAGCGCGACCGCGTACGGCGATCCGCTGGAGGCGGCCCTCGCCTGGCAGTCCGACGGTGCCGAGTGGATCCACCTGGTCGACCTGGACGCCGCCTTCGGCCGGGGCTCGAACGCCCACCTGCTGGCCGAGGTGGTCCGGCAGCTCGATGTGAAGGTGGAGCTCTCCGGCGGCATCCGGGACGACGAGTCGCTGGAGGCGGCGCTGGGCACCGGGGCGGCCCGGGTCAACATCGGCACCGCCGCACTGGAGGACCCGCAGTGGTGCGACCGGGTCTGCGGTGAGTACGGCGACCGGGTGGCGATCGGGCTGGACGTGCGCGGCCGTACCCTCTCCGCCCGGGGCTGGACCCGCGACGGCGGTGACCTGTGGGAGGTGCTGGAGCGGCTGGACAAGGCCGGCGCCTCCCGGTATGTGGTCACCGACATCACCAAGGACGGCACCATGCGCGGGCCGAACCTGGAGCTGCTGCGCGAGGTCTGCTCTCGCACCGACGCGCCGGTGATCGCCTCCGGCGGGGTCTCCACCCTGGACGACCTGCGCGCCCTGGCCGGCCTGGAGCCGGTGGGCGTGGAGGGCGTGATCGCCGGCAAGGCGCTCTACGCCGGGGCGTTCACCGTCGCCGAGGCGCTCGCCACGCTGCGGGCCGCGGCGTGACCTCCCCGGTCGTCACCCGCCTTGGCTCCGGCGGGCCGTGGGAGGCCCGGTTCGGCTACTCGCGGGTGGTGCGGGTCGGGAACCTGGCGATCACCGCCGGCTGCACCTCGACGGTGGACGGGCGGGTGGCGCACGTGGGGGATGCCGGTGCCCAGACCGCGCAGGCGCTGCGCATCGGCCTGGACGCACTCGCCGAGGTGGGTGTCGAGCCGGCCGACGTGATCCGGACCCGGATGTACGTGACGGACCGGAGTCACGCCGACGAGGTCGGACGGGCGCACAACGCGGTGTTCGGGGCGGTCCGCCCGGTGGCGACGATGGTCGTGGTGGCCGGGCTGATCGACCCGGAGCATCTGGTTGAGGTGGAGCTGGAGGCGTACCTGCCGGACCGCTGAGTCGGCGGCCCCGGCGGGGTGCCGGCGCCCTGCAGTGGGCGTGGTCACGTCGGGCCAAATAAGTTGTGCGCAACTTAATTGGGCACTACTGTTCGAGGCGTGACCGACGATCTGGTGCTGCGCCGGCAGGTGTGCTTCGCCCTCTACGCGGCGTCACGCGCCCTCACCGACGTCTACCGGCCCCTCCTCGACGCGCACGGGCTGACCTACCCGCAGTACCTGGTGCTGCTGGTGCTGTGGGAGCGCGACGACGAGCCGCCCACCGTCTCCGAGCTCGGCGCCCGGCTGCGACTGGACTCCGGCACGCTCTCCCCGCTGCTCAGGCGGCTGGAGGCGGCCGGTCTGGTGGTGCGTACCCGCTCGGCGCGGGACGAGCGCCGGGTCGAGGTGGGCCTCACCGCGCAGGGCCGGGCCCTGCGGCAGCGGATGGACGAGGTGCCCCGGCGGGTGGCCCGAGCCACGGGCCTCACCGACGCCGAGCTGGTCGCCCTGCGCGACACCCTCACCCGGGTCACTGAGACGATCCACCGACAGAAGGAGCAGTGACCACCATGCAGGTGCTCTACACCGCGTCCGCGCGGGCGACCGGGGACGGCCGGGACGGCCACGTCTGCACCTCGGACGGCACCCTCGACCTGAACCTGGCGATCCCCAAGGAGATGGGGGGCGCCGGCGGCGCGGCCAACCCGGAGCAGCTCTTCGCCGCCGGCTACGCGGCCTGCTTCCACTCCGCGCTGCGGCTCGTCGCGCGCCGGACCAGGGCGGACGTCTCCGGGTCGGTCGTCGAGGCCGAGGTGGGCATCGGCCCGAACGGCAGCGGTGGCTACGGCCTTGCCGTCACCCTGCTGGTCGATCTGCCCGCCGTCGCGCGGGCCACTGCCGAGCAGCTCGTCGCGCAGGCCCACGAGGTCTGCCCGTACTCCGCCGCGACCCGGGGCAACGTCGCGGTCGCCCTCACCGTCCGTGAGACGCGATGAGCACCAACCGCGAGATCCACCTGGCCGCCCGCCCGCAGGGCTGGCCCAGCGCCGACAACTTCCGCCTCGTGGCGACCGAGGTGCCGACCCCGGGGCCGGGGCAGATCGTGGTCCGCAACCGGTTCATGTCGGTCGACCCGTACATGCGCGGCCGGATGAACGACGTCAAGTCGTACGTGCCGCCGTTCGCGCTCGACGCCCCGCTCGACGGCGGCGCGGTCGGCGAGGTGGTGGCCAGCGCGGCCGACGGGTTCGCGCCCGGCGACACCGTGCTGCACGGCCTCGGCTGGCGCGAGTACGCGCTGGTCGACGCGAAGGCCGCCCGCCAGGTCGACCCGGACCTCGCCCCGGTGAGCGCCTACCTGGGTGTGCTCGGCATGACCGGGCTGACCGCGTACGCCGGCCTGCTCGACGTGGCCGCCATGAAGCCCGGCGAGACCGTCTTCGTCTCCGGCGCGGCCGGCGCGGTGGGCAGCATGGTCGGCCAGATCGCCAAGCTGCGCGGCGCGGCCCGGGTGGTCGGCAGCGCCGGCTCACCGGCCAAGGTCGAGCGGCTCCTGGGGCTCGGCTTCGACGCCGCCTTCGACTACCACGACGGCCCGGTGTACGACGCGCTCAAGGCCGTCGCGCCCGACGGCGTCGACGTGTACTTCGACAACGTCGGCGGCGAGCACCTGGAGGCCGCGATCGGGGCGATGAACCTGCACGGCCGGGCCGCCATCTGCGGCATGATCGCCCAGTACAACGCCACCGAGCCGCCCGCCGCGCCGCGCAACCTGGCGCTGCTGATCGGCAAGCGGCTCACCCTGCGCGGCTTCCTGGTCGGCGACCACGGCCACCTGCGCGGGCAGTTCGTCGAGGAGATGGCCGGCTGGCTGCGCGACGGGAAGATCGCGTACGACGAGACGGTGGTGGACGGCATCGAGAACGCCCCGGCGGCGTTCCTCGGCATGCTGCGCGGCGAGAACCTGGGCAAGATGCTCGTCCGGCTGTGACGCGGGGGAGGGGCCCTGTCTTGACGCTTGCGATAGAGGAGGGCCCCTGCTCACCCCGTGGCCGGGCTCACAGGCGGACGGCCGGTGGGGAACGGTTGGATAGGCTCGCGACATGACGGTGGCGGTACGGGTGATCCCCTGTCTCGACGTGGACGCCGGACGGGTGGTCAAGGGGGTCAACTTCCTCGACCTGCGGGACGCCGGTGACCCGGTCGAGCTGGCGGCGGCGTACGACCGGGCCGGGGCGGACGAGCTGACCTTCCTCGACGTCACCGCGTCCGCCAGCGACCGGGGGACCATGCTCGACGTGGTCCGGCGCACCGCCGAGTCGGTCTTCATCCCGCTCACCGTCGGCGGCGGCGTACGCACGGTCGCCGACGTCGACACCCTGCTGCGCGCCGGCGCGGACAAGGTCGGGGTGAACACCGCCGCGATCGCCCGGCCGGAGCTGATCGCCGAGATCGCCGACCGGTTCGGCCGGCAGGTGCTGGTGCTCTCCCTCGACGTGCGGCGCGCGCCGGACGGCAGCACGCCGAGCGGCTTCGAGGTGACCACCCACGGCGGCCGCCGTGGCACCGGCCTCGACGCGGTCGAGTGGGCCCGGCGCGGCGCCGAACTGGGCGCGGGGGAGATCCTGCTCAACTCGATGGACGCCGACGGCACCAAGGCCGGCTTCGACCTGCCGCTGATCCAGGCCGTCCGGGAGGCCGTCGACGTGCCGGTGATCGCCAGTGGCGGCGCCGGCGCGGTGGCGCACTTCCCCCCGGCGATCGGCGCGGGCGCCGACGCGGTGCTCGCGGCCAGCGTCTTCCACTTCGGCGAGCTGACCGTCGGCGAGGTCAAGGACGCCCTGCGCGCCGCCGGTCACCCGGTCCGCTGATCCGTCCGCCGGTGCCGCGCTGACCGGCCACTGACTCGCCGATCCGGCGGTGTCGCTCGGGCCGGGACAAAGGCGTGGTCAACGGCCCGGCACCGCCCCCGCCGGGCCCGCGAGCCGGTCGGGGAGAGGCGCTCAGGAGCGGCCGGAGTGGCCCTCTGGGGAGCGGCGCGGCATCGGGATCGACCGGACCACGTACTCCTGGACGGCGGCGGCGTGGTCGTCCTCGTCGAGGCTCCAGTCGGACGTGCCCGGCGTGTGCCGGCGGGTCAGCACGCCCTGCACGCTGTCCACCGTGGTCCCCACCCCGGCGCTCGGCCGGGTGCGCCACAGCCGCTCGCCGTCCGGGGTGATCCGGAACCAGCCGTCGGTGACCGTGACCAGACCCGCGCCGAGGAGCCGGCGGACAGCGCCCTCGACCTCGTGCCGCTCGGGGATGGCCCGGTTGAGGTGGTCGGCGGTGGAGAGGACATCAGCGAGGCGGACGCCCTCCGGGCGCCGGGTGGTGGCCGCGCGGCGATGCCGGCCGGCACCGCTCGCGATCACCAGCGAGACGAAGATCCAGGCGTCGGTCCAGCGCCATCCGTTCTCCCCCATGGACGAATGATGCCCGGCGTTGCCGGCGGAGAAAACACCCGGTTTCGACGCCGGCCGTTTACGCAGCTCAGCGCTGGTGCGGGCCGTCCCACCCGGTGGCCGTGAGCGGGCCCGGAGGGACGGTGCGGGGTGGACGCCGGATCACGCCGTCTCGCCGGCCGGGCGTGGCGCGCCGGCCGCTGACGGCGCCAGGACGGACTCCGTGGGCTGCCGCGGGGGCACCGCGAAGAGCGGGATGAACAGTTGGGCGAGCGGCCCGATGGCGAGCGCGTACGCGACCGTGCCGACGCCGACCGTGCCGCCGAGAAGCCAGCCCAGCGCCAGCACGGTCACCTCGATGACGGTCCGCACCAGCCGGATCGAGCGACCGGGACGGCGGGCGACGTATCCGGTCATCAGACCGTCGCGCGGGCCGGGGCCGAACGCCGCCCCCAGGTAGAGCCCGGTGGCCGCCCCGTTGGCGACGATCCCGACGACCAGCAGGCCGATCCGGACCGGCAGGCCGCCGCCGGGTGGCAGCAGGGCCAGGGTGCCGTCCACCACCAGTCCGATCACCACCACGTTGCTGACCGTGCCGAGGCCGGGGCGTTGCCGCAGCGGGATCCAGAGCAGCAGCACGAGGGCGCCGACCGCGATGGTGACCGTGCCGAAGGAGAGCCCGGTCTGCCGGGCGAGGCCCTGGTGGAACACGTCCCACGGGTCGAGGCCGAGGTCGGACCGGATCATCAGGGCCATGCTGACGCCGTAGAGCGCGAGCCCGGCGTAGAGCTGGGTCAGCCGCCGGGCCGGCCGGTACCGGAAATTGCCAATCGGTGCCATGCATGCCACTCTAGGGGCCAATCTTCCCCACAACAGAGCCAATTTCGGAGGTGTGGCCATGACGAGTCAGGTGCGTGGCGTCCAATTGGCTCGGCTCCTCGGCCAGTGGCACGCACTGCCCGGCCGTCGGCGCAGCCCCGACTACGCCGCGCTCGCCGCCGCGGTCCGCGGCCTGCTCGCCGACGGCCGGCTCCCCCTCGGGGTACGCCTGCCCGCCGAGCGCGAGCTGGCCGAGGCGCTGCGGATCAGCCGCACCACGGTCACCGCCGCTTACCGGGAGCTGCGCGAGAGCGGCCACCTGGCCAGCCGCCGCGGGGCCGGCAGCTGGACCATGCTGCCCGGCACGCACCGGGTGGCCAGCACCGGGCTGTGGACCCCGCTGGACGACCGCGACATGATCGACCTCGGGGTGGCCGCGCTGGCCGCCCCGCCGCAGCTCGTCCCGGCCACCCGGGCGGCCGCCGAGGACCTGCCCCGCTACCTGTGCGGGGCCGGCTACCACCCGACCGGCATCATCGAGCTGCGCGAGGCGGTGGCCCGGGCGTACACCGAGCGGGGGCTGCCGACCAGCCCGGAGCAGATCATGGTCACCAGCGGCACCCAGCACGCGCTGGACCTGGTGCTGCGGCTGGCCCTGTCGCCCGGCGGCGGGGTGCTGGTGGAGTCCCCGACCTACCCCAACGCGCTCGCCGCGCTGTCGGCCCGCCGGGCCCGGATCAGCACCCACGGCCTCGCCACGGACGACGTCGGCTGGGACGCCGACCTGCTGCTGGGCAGCATCCGGCAGGCCCGGCCGAAGCTGGCGTACCTGATCCCCGAGTTCCAGAACCCGACCGGTCACCTGATGGCGACCGAGCTGCGCGAGCGGCTGGTCGGCGCCGCCCACGCCGCCGGGACCGATCTGGTGATCGACGAGTCCTTCGTGGACCTGCCGCTGGACGGCACACCGCTGCCGCCGCCCGTGGCGACCTTCGACCGCCACTCCCGGGTGATCAGCATCGGCGGGATGAGCAAGCCGTACTGGGGCGGCCTGCGGATCGGCTGGGTCCGGGCGTCCGCGCCGCAGGTGCAGCGGCTGGCCGCCGCCCGGGTCGGCGTCGACATGGCCAGCCCGGTGCTCGACCAGCTCGTCGCGGTGCACCTGCTCGCCGAGGCGGCCACCATCGTGGCCGCGCGGCGGGCGCAGCTCGCCGCGCAGCGGGACGCGCTGGTCGGCGCGCTGGCCGAGCGGCTGCCCGACTGGCGGGTCGCCGTGCCGCGCGGCGGCGTCACGCTCTGGGTCGAGCTGGACGGCCCGATCTCCAGCGCCCTGGCCCGGGCCGCCGAGGAGGTCGGCGTACGCCTGGCGCCCGGCCCCCGGTTCGGCCTGGACGGCACCCTGGAGCGGTTCCTGCGGCTGCCGTTCACGCTGCCCGCCGCCGACCTGGTGGAGGCCGTCGGCCGGCTCGCGGCGGTCCGCTACGACCTGGACCGCACCGGTCGCCCGCAGTGGCGGGAGCCGTCCGTCATCGCCTGATTCCCTATCGAGGGTCTGCTGTCAAGGTGGTGGCTGGCTTGACCTTGGTGGTGGAGTGGTTGGACGATCGTGGGTGGGGAAGGTCGCCTCGTTTGTCGGCGCTTCGCGCGTCTGACCTGACATGTCCCGCGAGGACTCGTTGAGGGGCCTTCCCCGCCTTCGTGGTGGTGGTTTTGGTGCTGCGCCGGTGGGTGCGGACGTCGGTGGGGACGGTCCACTGCTCGGCGATGATCTTCTTCGCGTCGGCGGGGTCGATGGGTGTGCCGTCGGTGTCGCAGATGACGTAGGGCATGCCGCGGCGCATGACGGTCCAGGCGCGTTCGGCGAGGCGGCCAGCGACCACGCAGAGGGCTTTGAGATGCTCCGCGCCGTGTTCGACCATCTGCGTGTAGTAGATCTTGGCCAGTTGCGGGTCTTGTTTGCGGGCGTGGTCGGCGGCGCGGATCAACGCGGCGCGGGCCAGCCGGGATCCCGCCTTTGACATGGGCTGGCCTTTGCGGTCGGTGTTGCCGGTCTCCGACGCGCGGGGCGCCAGGCCGAGGTAGGACTTGAAGTGCGCGCCGGAGGGGAACCGGGCGGCGTCGCCGATGACCGTGGCCAGGACCGGGCCGCCGACGGTGGCCAGACCGGGCAGACTGCGGGCCAACTGCCCAGGGTCAGCCCATCGGTAGGCGTCCTCCCTGGCGGTGGCGTGGGCGGCCAGCTCGGCGTCTGTCGCGGCCAACAGGCGGACTTCGGTGGCGACTTCCGCGGCCAGGTCAGCCAATGCGACCGCGGGGTGCTCGGCGTAGAGGTCGACCGCGGCGCGGGCTGAGGCCAGCCACTGTTCAGCCCGGGCGGCGCCTTGCTGATGGCGTGACGCCTTAACGATCACCGCGGTCAGCCGGACGGGCCCGGCCTTGAGCAGGGCCCGAGGGTCGGCCCAGCGGGCCAGCACCGCCAGGTCGGCCTTGCCCAGGTCCCCCGTCAACGGAGTCAACGGCATCAACTGCCGGACCAGGTCCTTGATCCGCACCTTGTGCTCCGAGGCCGCCTGCGTCAGCCGGTCACACGCCCGCACCCGCCGGTCCAACGCCGCCTGCTCGGCTGCCGGCAGCCGCAGCGGCCGAACCCCGTCCGGATCAACCAACGGCAGGCGAGCCAACGTGTCGGCGTCGATACCGTTGGACTTGGCGTGCCGGGACAGGAACCGACGCAGGTCCGCCGCACGCGCCGAGGACACCCGGAACACCGTGTGCCCCCAGGCGGTGAAGAACACCGCGACGGGCAGCCACGCCGGACCCGTCGGCTCGATCACCACCTCCAACCGGGTCCCGTCCGCCGCCCCAGCCAACGCCGCCTGCTCGATCGCCGTCAAGCTCTCCACGGTGGGCTCACACCGCCGGCGACACACCTGCCGGCCCGCCTCGTCCAGCACCCGCACCGTATGCGCCGAGGCGATACCCAGATCAATGCCCACCAGCCGCCGCTGCACCATCCCTACCTCCTGTTCACCGGCCACCGCCGACTCCGGCGGCCCGAGCAAGGGCGCCCCTTCACCGCCACGGTCCCAAGGAGGCAGAGCGTCCCGACGACGGCTCCCACTCATGTGCTGCAACCGGACCCGACCTCGACAGGGTCGGCCCACTTCCCTCATCCGGGGCATCCGTGGCCAGGCCAGCAGTGGCAATCAGTCGAACGAGGCGAAGCCCTCAGAGCCCTACTCGACGCCACCCACCGAACCAACCGGGATGCTCATGCAACCCCAGAACCACCGGGCTGATCAAGCACCGGAGTCCTCTACATGAGCCGGGCCGGCTTGCCGGATGCCCCGCGCCGGGCATCGCCGCCCGGGCAGACTCAAGCGGTGGCCAGCGGTAGGTCGAGGGGACTGTCCGATCGGTTCCAGATGGTCGCCGAGAGCGGCGGGGTGACCCGGCTGGAACTCTTCCTCGACCTTGTCTTCGTCTACGCCTTCCTCAACGTGACCAGCCTGGCCGCTGCCCGTCCCGACCTCTTCGGGATCGTGCGCGGTCTGCTGCTGCTCGCGCTGCTGTGGTGGTGCTGGGCCTCCTACGCCTGGCTCAGCAACTCCATCCGGTTGGACCGAGGGATCATGCCGCTGGTCGCCTTCGGCCTCATCGCGATCATCTTCGTGGTGGGGGTGGCGATCCAGGAGGCATTCGTCGACCGGTCCGGTGGGCTGCCCGGCCCGCTCATCTTCGTGCTGGGCTACCTCGCCGCGCGGGCCGGCGCCCTGCTGGTCGCGATGCTCTTCGCGAGGTCCGACCCGGTCTCCCGGCGGCGGATCCGGCGCGGCTGGCTGCCCCTGGCCGGTGCCGCCCCGCTGCTGTTGCTCGCGGGGGTGCTGGCCAGCCGGTTGATCGACGTCGATATCCATCCGTGGGCCCGCCTGGGGCTGGTGCTCCTGGCGATCCTCATCGAGTACAGCGGTGGGGTGCTCACCGGCGCGGTGGGTGGGCGCGACATCCCGGTCCGGCACTGGGTCGAGCGGCATTCCCTGATCGTCATGGTCGCGTTCGGCGGGACCATCATCTCCGTCGGGGTCAGCCGGGGCATCGGCTCCACAAAACCGGTCACCTGGCCGCTGATCGTCGCCATCCTGCTCAGCATGAGCGTCGTGGGCGTGCTCTGGTGGACCTACTTCGACCTCGCCCGGTTCGCCGCCGAACTCGCCCTTGAGCGGGTGTCCGGGGCGGCCCGGGTACGGCTAGCCCGCAACGCGTACACCTTCCTGCACCTGCCGATGATCGGCGGCCTGATCCTGCTCTCCCTCGGCCTGCGGAAGGCGGTGGGGGCCGTCGGCGAATCGGCGCCGCTGCCCGGGCTGTCCCTGCTCGCACTGTACGGCGGCGTGATCCTCTACCTGGGCGGGCTGCTCGCCTTCGAAGGGCGCACGATGCACATCGTGGGCCGCGGGCCGCTGCTCGGCCTCGTCCTGCTCGCCCTCGGCATACCGGTGGCGGCCCAGGTGCCGGCGCTGGCCGCGCTCGCGATTCTCGCCGGTCTGGTGGCCGTGCTCGTGCTCGCCGACCGTACCGTCTTCCGGGGCCGGCACCAGGTCCTGCACCGCGCGATCCAGCCCGCCGTCCAGCGGGCCGTCGGTGTCGCCCCGAAGGAACTCTTCTTCGATCTGGTCTTCGTCTACGCGTTCATCCAGGTCACCAGCCTGATCGCCGCCGACCCGACCTGGCACGGGCTGGTCCGCGGGCTGGCGGCGCTGGCCGTGCTCTGGTGGGCCTGGAACGTGTTCGCGTGGCTGTCCACCGCACTGCGCACCGACGAGCCGGGAGCTCGCCTGGTTTACGTCGCTGTCGCGGCGAACATCCTCATCATCGCGATCACGATCCCGGTGGCGTTCTACGACCCGTCGCGGGTCGGGCTGTACGGGCCGCTGGTCTTCGCGACCTGCTACGGCGTCGTCCGACTGCTGCACCTGGGCTCGTTCTGGGTGGTCGCGCGCGGCAATCCCGGCTTACGCCGCCAACTGCTGCTGCTCGCCCTCGCGGCCGGGCTGGCGGTGCTTCTGCTGCTGAGCGCCGCGCTGCTGCCCGAACTGGTCGGCGTGCGCGGACCCTACAGCCCGCTGCGGATCGCCCTGTGGCTGGCCGCCGTAGCTGTGGACTACGGCAGCCGGTACCTGGTGAACGTCAGGCAGTGGCGGATCAGTTCGGCCAGTCACTGGGCGGAGCGGTACGGCCTGATCGTCATCGTCGCGCTCGGCGAGGCGATCATCTCCACCGGACGTGCGGTGGCCGACGCACCGATATCCGGGCTGGTGGTCGTCGGGGCGGTCCTCGGCACGGTGCTGGTGGCGACGTTGTGGTGGGCGTACTTCGACGTCGACGCCATCGCCGGGGAACGCGCCGTGGAAGCCGCCGCGGGAGGCGACCGCAGCCGGCTGGCCGCCGACGCGTACACCTTGCTGCACCTGGTGATGGTGGCCGGCGTCGTGCTGGTCGCGCTCGGTCTGGGCCTGACGCTCGCGCTGGTGCACCGCAAGCCCGGGCTGGACACGGGGTTGGCGGCCCTGGCCCACTTCGCCCTCTACGGCGGGGTGATCCTCTATCTGATCGGCGATCAGGCCTTCTGGTGGCGGACCCAGCACAACGTCCGGCGGATCCGCGGCATCACGACCCTGGTGTTCGTCGCGCTGGTCCCGCTGACCGCCCCGTTGCCCGGGCTGCTGGGTCTCGCGGTCCTCGTCGCCGTCTCGATCATCTTCTTGATCGTCGAAGCGGCGCGTACGGCGCAGCTCAGACGGGTGCTGCGCGAACCGCTGGTCTCCGAGACGGGCCCGTAGCGGGTGCCGGTGCACCTGACCGCCCGGCACCCGCAACCGGGCCGGACGGCGGGCGTCTGATCGCCGCCGGCACCCGCGCCGACCTGCCCGGATCTCGGTCACCGGGCCCGGCGCGGCTGGGACACTGCGCAGGTGGCGAACCGAGGCGGCGGCACCCGATGGGCGAGCGTGGTCCTGCCCGGCGCCCCGGGCTCCCGGGTGACGCGGCTGGAGCTCTTCTACGACCTGGTCTTCGTCTTCGCGTTCCTCACCGTCACCGGGCTGACCGCGAGCCGGCCCAGCTGGAACAGCCTGTTCCAGGCCCTGCTCGTGCTGGCGCTGCTCTGGTGGTGCTGGCAAGGGTTCGCCGGCCTCGGCAACCTGGTCCGCGCCGACCAGGGCGTGCTGCCGGTGGTCGGCTTCGTCATGGTGGCCGCCATCTTCCTGCTGGTGCTGAGCATCCCGAGCGCGTTCGTCGACCAGCCCGGCGGGTTCAACGGCCCGCTCGTCTTCGCCGTCTGCTACTTCCTGGTCCGTGCCCCGCAGCTCGCGGTCTTCGGCTGGGTGGCCCGGTCCGATCCGGCCCAGTTCCGGCTCTGGCTGCGGCTCGCCGCCCTGCCGGTGGTCGCCACGGCGCTGCTGGTCGCTGCCGGGCAGGTGCCGCCCCGGGTCACCTCCGGTGCCCTGGCGACCGGGCTGCAGCTCGGTCTCTGGGCGGCGGCGGTGCTGGTGGAGTACGTGGCGGGCATCATCCTGGGCGGCTCCTACTGGGTGGTGACCTCCGCCGGACACTGGGCGGAGCGGCACGCCCTGATGGTCCTGCTCGCGCTCGGTGAGTCGATCATCGCGCTCGGGCTCGGTTCGAAGTTCGGCAACGCGCTGCCGCTGACCGGGCCGGTGATGACCACCGCGGTGCTCGGCATCGCGATCGCCGCGGTGCTCTGGTGGGCGTACTTCGACACCCTCGCGATCGGCATCGAGCACCGGCTGCACGCCGCCCGGGAGCCGGGCGCCCGGGCCCGGCTGGCCCGGAACGCATACACCTACCTGCACCTGCCCATGGTCGCCGGCGTCATCTTCTTCGCCCTCGGGCTCAAGGACCTGCTCGCCGAGTCGGCGTCGCCCAGCACGCCGCCCTGGGGCGAGGCCATCGGCGCCTTCTGGATCACCGTCCTCTACGGCGGGGTCGCCGTCTACCTGCTCAGCCTCGCGGCCTGCGTGCTGCTGGCGCTGCGCACCGTGCGCTGGCCGCTGCTGGTGGCGGTGGTGGCGATCGTCGCGGTGGCCCCGGCGGCGGCCAGGCTGCCGGAGCTGGTGGCGGTGGTGCTGCTGTCGGTGCTCTGCGCGGCCGCCGTCGTCGTCGAGACGCTGCGCGAGGACGGCCGGCGGCGCCAGATCCGGCAGCTCGCGCTGGAGGAGGAGGTCGCCGCCGAAGCGGAGCGGAGCCGGTGGCGCCAGCACCACCTGTGACCGCCGTGGCCGACCGCCGAAAGGGCCGGCGGCCGTGCCCCGGGACGGTGGGGCACGGCCGCCGGACGGTACGGGCGACTACAGCTCGGCGAGGCTGCCCGCGTACATCTTCTCGATCTCGGCGGCGAAGTTGCTCTCCACGCCCCGGCGCTTGATCTTCAGCGACGGGGTGACCTCACCGTCCTCGATGGTGAGGTCGCGCGGGAGGATGGTCACCTTCTTGATCGTCTCCCAGCGGTTGAGCTTGGCGTTCAGCTCCGCCACGTAGCCGTCGACCATCGCCTGCGCCTCCGGCGAGGTGACGATCTCGGGGTAGTCGCGGCCCTCGAGCGGGCCGCCGGCCGCCCAGCCCTTGATCGCGTCCGGGTCGAGGGTGACCAGCATGGTGCAGTAGTTGCGGGCCTGCCCGATCACCACCGCCTGCGAGGTGTACGGGCAGATGGCCTTGAACATGCCCTCGATGTGCGACGGCGCGATGTACTTTCCGCCCGAGGTCTTGACCAGGTCCTTCTTCCGGTCGGTGATCCGCAGGTAGCCGTCGTCGTCCAGGCTGCCGATGTCGCCGGTGCGGAAGAAGCCGTCCTCGGTGAACGCGGCGGCGGTCTCCTCGGGCAGGTTGTGGTAGCCGCGCATCACCGGCCGGCCCCGGACCAGGATCTCGCCGTCGCTGTCGATCCGGCACTCCAGGTCGCCCATGGCCTTGCCGACCGTGCCGATCCGCAGCCCGTCCGGCGGGTTGACGAAGTTGCCCGCGCTGGTCTCGGTGAGGCCGTACCCCTCGGAGATGGGCAGGTTGGCGGCGGCGAAGAAGGTGCCGATCTCCTTGCTCAGCGGGGCCGCGCCGGAGACGAGCACCCGGATCCGGCCGCCGAGCCGGGCCTGGAGCTTGCTGAAGACCAGCTTCTCGGCCACCGCGTAGCGCAGCTTCAGGCCAAACGGGAGCGGCTTGCCGGCCTGCTCCCGCGCGACCTTCTCCTTGCCCACCGCGACGCCCCAGGCGAAGATCTTCGCCTTCGCGCCCCCGGCGTCCTGGGCCGTGGTGACCACCTTGTTGTAGACCTTCTCGAAGATCCGGGGCGCGCCGCACATCAGCGTCGGCCGGACCACCCCGAGCATCTCGACCAGCTTGTCCACCCGCCCGTCGACGTACGTGGGCAGGCCGACGTGGGTGACGCCGCAGAGCAACGTCTTGCCGAACGAGTGCGACAGCGGCAGCCAGAGGTACTGGAGGTCGTCGTCGCGCAGCAGCCCCAGCTCGGCCTGGGCGACCCCCTCCCAGCACCAGCCGCCGTGCAGCAGCTCGACACCCTTGGGCCGGCCGGTGGTGCCGGAGGTGTAGATCAGCGTGGCCAGGTGGTCCGGGCCGATGCCGGCGACCAGCATGTCGATCAGGTCCGGCTCGTTCTCCAGCGCCCGCTCTCCCCGCGCCTCCAGCTCCGCCAGGGTGAGCTGCGGGACCGCGGCGGCCGGGTCGGGCTCGCCGTCGAAGAGCACCACGTGGGTCAGCGCCGGCAGGTCGCTGCCGGCGATCTTCGCGGCCTGGGCCGGGTTCTCGGCGAAGAGCACCCGCGACCCGGAGTCGGCGATGATGTAGGTGGCGTCCTCCGGCTCGGTGGTCGGGTAGACGGTGGTGGTGGCCCCGCCGGCGCACATGATGCCGAAGTCGGCGAGCACCCACTCGAGCCGGGTGTTCGCCAGGATCGCCACCGGGTCCTCCAGGCCGACCCCGAGCCCGTGCAGCCCGGCCGCGACCGCCTTGGCGCGCCGCCCGACCTGCTCCCAGTTCAGCCACACCGGCCCCGAGTCGTCCGCGGCGGCATGGGCGAACGCGGGCCGCTCGGGGGTGGCCGCCACGCGCTTGAGGAACATGTCGGGGATGGAGCGGTACGGTACATCGAGAGCCATCGCTGTAGCCGCCTTCGGGTGGAGGGACGTGACGGGGGTCACGCCATTCTGCGGTTACCGAAGAGTATTGCCTCCACCGGGGCGGCGGCTAGCCCTGGCGGACTGCGCCGAGCCGCGTCCCGGAACGCGGAACGGCCCGGTCAGGCGTACCGGGACGCGGCGAGCGACCAGTCGTAGGTGGCCCGGATCCAGTTCCGCCGGGTGGTCAGGAAGGCGAGGACCGCCTCGTCGCCGGCCCCGGCCAGCGCCGACTCCCGCTCCTCGTACGCCGCCAGCGCCGCGTTGAACCGGGCGGCCGCCGCGCGCAGCGCCGCCTCCTCGTCCTGCCCGGTCTCGCCGACGATCGTGGTGACCAGGTTGTGCGCGCTGCTGCGCTCCTTGCCGTACGAGAAGAGGTCGTTGCACCAGCAGACCAGGTCGGCGGCGAGGTCGTCCACGGCGGCCAGCGCCGGATCCGCCCGCCGCCCGGGCTCGGGCACCGCGTCGTACGCCAGGTCGGTGAGGGTGAAGCTGGGCCGGGCCCCGCCGGTGTGCCGGCGCATCTGCACGTACTCGGCCACCCCGGGCACCCGCCGGTGCTCCCGGTTGGCCGCCTCCCAGAGCAGCGCCAGCAGGTACTCCCGCAACTGGCTGACCAACCGCAGCAGCAGGGCCGGCCGCTGCCGGGCGCGGACCCGCCGGCACAGGTCGTGCAGCGCGACGCCGAGCGGCCCGACGCCGGCCGGCACCGGCCCGTCCGGGTCGCCGTGCCGGTCGAGCACCGCCAGCAGCCCCGCCACGGTGGGCGCGAGCCGGGTCGGGCTGGCGCCCAGGCCGTCCTCGTCGCAGGCGTCGTCCATCACGAACAGCCAGGAGATCAGGTCGGTCAGCAGGCGCAACCGGTCCACCGGCGCGCCCGGGCAGGCCCGGCCGGCCAACTCCGCCGGGCTGGCGCCGGCCAGCCGGCGCAGTCCGGCGGGATCCTCGATCAGGCCCAGCTCGCGTACCCACCCGGCGCTCTCCCCGGCGGCCAACTCGACGGCGGTGTGCCGGCGCACCGGGAAGGGGGGTTCGCGCAGTGCCGAGACCGCGAAGCTCCGCATCCGTCCCCCTGTCCCGCCGCCCTCGGTAATGGGCGGGTGGCCGAGAGCGTACGGCAGGAATGATCAGCCGTGGTGATCGGGCCGAGGGCTGCTTCACACTTCGCGGCGACCGTTTCCGCCCAGCCGTCAGAAGCCCAGGCTGGCCGCCCGCAGCCGCTCGGCCGACGCCGCCGGGCCGTCCACCTGCACCCGCGCCACCCGTTGCCGCCCGGAGAGGAAGAGCGCCAGTTCGCCGGGCGCGCCCACCACCCGCAGCCGGTCGCCGCCGCGGCCGACGGTGCGCTCGCCGAACCCGGGCGCCTGGACCAGCAGATCCGCCGGGAAGCGGCGCAGCGCCAACCGGGCCATCGCCGCGGCCCGCTTCCAGAGCACCGCCTGCAACCCCGCCGGCAGGTCCCGCGGCAGCCACCCCGGCTGCGCCCGGCGGACGTCCTCATGGTGGATGAAGAACTCCAGGGTGTTGGCCAGCTCGTCGGTCAGCGGGTTGCTGACCGGGCTCCACACCGGCGGGCGGCGCACCCGCGCCACCAGCTCCGCGTACGGTCCCGCGGCCGTCCGTCGCCGGACCGCCTCGCCGTAGCGGCGCAGCGGCCGCAGCAGGATGCCGGCGGCGGCGTCCGGCCGGCGCTCCCGCACCGCCAGGTGCGCCGCGAGGTCGCGGGTGCGCCACCCCGCGTCGATCGTCGGCGCGTCCGGTCCCAGGTCCAGCAGCAGATCGGCGAGCGCCTCGCGCTCCGATCGGGCGTACCGCGGCATGGCCCGATCGTAGGCCGGTGGTGGCCCGGCGGCCGGGACGGGCGCGCCACGGTGCCGCCGCGCCCGCGACCGGCGGGCGGTCGGCGTGACGAACCGCCCTGGTCAGCCCGGTCGGCGCGGAAAGGTGACGGCGGACATATGCCCGCCGGGTCGGCGGATCTGGCACCGAGCGGTAAGGATGAGGGAGAAAATTGCGGCTTACGGCGGGGGAGAGCGTGGCGAGCGGGACAAGTCGGGACGTGCTCGGCAGGGGACTGCGGGTACTCGGCCGGGCCATCCGGGAACAACCCCGGATCTTCGCGATCGCGGTGGCCGGCAGCGTGCTCTTCGGCCTCATGGTGATCGCCAGCGCGTACGTCGTCGGTGGGGTGGTCGGCAAGGTGGTGGTCCCGGCCATCGCCCGCGGCTCGGTGGCCACCGGCACGCTCGCGCTGGCCGCGGCGGCGCTGTTCGGGATCAGCGTGCTGCGGGTGGTCGGCATCTTCGGCCGCCGGCTCGGCGCCGGCTACATGCAGTACCGGCTCCAGGCCGCCTACCGCCGTCGGGTCACCCGCCGTTACCTCGACCTGCCGCTGGCCTGGCACCACCGCAACGCCACCGGCACCCTGCTCTCCAACGCCAACTCCGACGTCGAGGCGGCCTGGTATCCGATTGCGCCGCTGCCGTTCGCGGTCGGCACCCTGGTGATGCTGGTCGGCGCGGTGATCTCGCTGTTCCTCACCGACTGGGCGCTCGCCCTGGTCGGCCTCGCCGTCTTCCCGGCGCTGTTCGCCCTCAACGTGGTCTACTCCCGCCGGATGGCCCCCCGCCAGGCCCGCGCTCAGCGGCTGCGGGCCGAGGTCAGCGGCATCGCCCACGAGAGCTTCGACGGCGCGCTGGTGGTCAAGACGATGGGCCGCGAGGCGCAGGAGACCGCCCGGTTCGCCGCCCGCGCCGGGGAGCTGCGCGACGCGCTGATCTCCGTCGGCAAGCTGCGCGGCGTCTTCGACCCGATGCTGGAGACCCTGCCCAGCCTCGGTACCCTCGCCGTGCTGGTGGTCGGCGCGATCCGGCTCCGGCAGGGTGCGATCACCGTCACCGAGCTGGTCAGCGTCGCCTTCCTGTTCACCGTGCTGGCCTTCCCGGTCCGGGCCATCGGCTGGGTGCTGGCCGAGCTGCCGCGCAGCGTCGCCGGCTGGGACCGGGTGCGCCGGGTCCTCGACGCCACCGGCGAGATGCCGTACGGCGAGGTGACGCTCGACCCGGCCACGCCGGCGCCGGCCACCCTCGCCTTCCACGACGTCCATTTCGGATACGAGCCGGCCGAGGCGCACCTGCCCGGCACGGAGGTGCTCGGCGAGGTGACCTTCACCGTGCCGGCTGGCAAGACGGTCGCCCTGGTCGGGCCGACCGGGGCCGGCAAGTCCACCATCGCCTCCCTGGCCGTACGCCTGGTCGACCCGCGCACCGGCACGGTCACCCTGGACGGCGTCGACGTCCGCGACCTCACCGCCGCCTCGCTCGCCGGGAACGTGGCCCTGGTCGCCCAGATCCCGTTCGTCTTCGACGACACCGTCCGGGCCAACATCACCCTGGACCGGCCCGGCATCGGCGACGACGAGGTCTGGGCGGCGCTGCGGCTGGCCGAGGCGGACGGCTTCGTCGCCGCGCTCCCGGACGGGCTGGACACCATGGTCGGCGAGCGGGGCACCTCGCTCTCCGGCGGCCAGCGGCAGCGGCTCACCCTGGCCCGGGCCCTCGCGGGCCGGCCGCGGCTGCTGGTGCTCGACGACGCCACCAGCGCCGTCGACCCCCGGGTGGAGGCGGCCATCCTGGCCGGGCTGCGCGCCCCGGCCGACCGGCCGTCATTCGGTCCGGAGCGCCGCCCAACGGCGCAGAGGCCGAATCATGGCCACAGCGCGGCCGCGTCGATCCTGGTGGTCGCGTACCGCCGGGCCACCATCGCGCTCGCCGACGAGGTGATCTACGTCGAGCACGGGCGGGTGGTCGCCCGCGGCACGCACCCCGAACTGCTCGCCACCGTGCCCGGCTACGCCGACCTGGTCACCGCGTACGAGCAGGCCGAGCAGGAACGCGAGCAGCCCCGCCCGTACGACCAGGTCACCCCGCTGACCTCCGGCCTGGAAGTCGAGGTTGACCGGTGAGCGCGAGGAGTGCAGCGGAGCGGAGCCCCGCGGTCGCGAACGAGAGGCAGGACTGGTGAGCACGACTGTGGAGGCCGAGCGGCCGGCCGAGGCGACCGAGTCGACCTGGCGTACGCTGCGCCGCGGATTGGCGCTCTCCCCGGAGCTGAAGACCGGGCTGGCCGGCACGCTCGGGCTGGCGCTGGTCTACATGATCGGCCGGGTGGCCGTGCCGGTGGCCGTGCAGCGTGGCATCGACCACGGCATCGTCGGCGGCCTCGACGTGGACGTGGTCGCGCTGACCGTGGTCGCCGCCGCCGCCGTGCTGGTGGTCACCACCACCTGCGGCTACCTGATGATGCGCCGGCTGTTCACGGTCAGCGAGACCGCCCTGGCCGGGGTGCGGACCCGGGCCTTCCGGCACGTGCACGACCTGTCCATGCTGCACCAGCAGTCCGAGCGGCGCGGCTCGCTGGTCTCCCGGGTTACCAGCGACGTCGACCAGATCACCCAGTTCCTCCAGTGGGGCGGGGTGATCCTGATCGTCAACCTGGGCCAGCTGGTGGTCACCACGGCCGTGATGCTGGCGTACTCCTGGCAGCTCACCCTGGTGGTGCTCTGCGCGTTCGCCCCGGCGGTGCTGGTGATCCGGCTGCTGCAGCGCCGGCTGGGCGTCGCGTACGGCCTGGTCCGCCAGCGGATGGGCACCCTGCTCGGCACCATCGGCGAGAGCGTGGTGGGCGCCCCGGTGATCCGCGCGTACGGGATCGCCGGACGGACCGCCCGGCGGCTGGACACGGCGATCGAGGGGCAGCGGCAGGCCCAGCAGCGGGCCATCCGGATCAGCATCATGGGCAGCTCGGTGGGGGAGCTGGCGGCCGGCCTGGCGCTGGCCGGAGTGGTGGTGGTCGGGGTCAACCTCGGCGTGGACCGCACCCTGTCCATCGGCCAGCTCACCGCGTTCCTCTTCCTGGTGACGCTCTTCATCCAGCCGGTGCAGATCGCCACCGAGGTGCTCAACGAGGCGCAGAACGCGATCGCCGGCTGGCGCCGGGTGCTCGACGTGCTGGACGTCGCGCCGGACGTGGCCGACCCCGGCAGGCAGGGGCGGGACCTGCCACCCGGCCCGCTGGACATCCGCTTCGCCGGGGTGACCTTCGCCTACCCGGGCGGGCCGCCGGTGCTGCACGACGTGACCCTGGACATCCCCGCGAAGAGCCGGGTGGCCGTGGTCGGGGAGACCGGCAGCGGCAAGACCACCTTCGCCAAGCTGCTCACCCGGCTGATGGACCCCACTGACGGGGAGGTGCTGCTCTCCGGCGTGTCGCTGCGCCAGGTGCGCTTCGACTCGCTGCGCTCCCGGGTGGTGATGGTGCCGCAGGACGGCTTCCTGTTCGACGCCACGGTGGGGGAGAACGTCCGCTTCGCCCGCCCCGAGCTGACCGACGCCCAGCTCACCGCCGCCTTCTCCGAGCTGGGCCTGGCCGACTGGCTGGACGGGTTGCCGGCCGGGCTGGACACCCCGGTGGGGGAGCGCGGGGAGGCGCTCAGCGTCGGCGAGCGGCAGCTGGTCGCGCTGGCCCGGGCGTACGTGGCCGACCCCGACCTGCTGGTGCTGGACGAGGCGACCAGCGCCGTCGACCCGGCCACCGAGGTGCGCCTGTCGCGCACCCTGGACGCGGTCACCCGGGGGCGGACCACGCTCGCCATCGCGCACCGGCTCTCCACCGCCCAGGCCGCCGACGAGGTGATCGTGGTGGACCGGGGCCGCGTCGTCCAGCGCGGCCCCCACGACGAGCTGGTCAAGGACCCCGATTCGGTCTACGCCCTGCTCTACGCCTCCTGGCTCGAACAGACCCGCTGACCCCGCCCCACCACTCGCACCGACCCGCGTTGATCAAGAAGTTCGCGTCTCCGGTCGGCCGGATCCCGACGCGAACTTCTTGGTCAACCTGCTGGGGGTGGGGTGGACAGGTCGCCGGTGAGGTAGCGCTGGACGGTGGGGGCGATCGCGGTGACCAGGGTCTCCGGGGCGGCGGAGGCGACCGGTTCGAGCCTGATGACGTACCGCATCATGGCCAGGCCGGCCAGCTGGCTGCCGACCAGCGCGCCGCGCAGCGGCAGCTCGGCCGGGTCGACGTCGAGCTGGTCGAGCACCCGGCGCAGCACCTGGGTGACCAGGAACTCGCGCAGCAGCCGGGCCGTCCACTCGTTGCTGACCGCCGAGCGGAGCAGGGCCACCGCCGCCCCGCCGACCGGGGAGTCCCACACCGACAGGAAGGTGCGGATCAGCCGCTCACCGGCCCGGTCCGGGCCGGCGGCCAGCACGGCCGGCAGCAGTTCGGCCGGGTCGATCGGGATCGCCACGGTGGCCCGGAACAGCTCCTCCTTGGTCCCGAAGTAGTGGTGCACCAGGGCCGGATCCACCCCCGCGGCGGTGGCGATGGCCCGGATCGAGGCGGCGTCGAAACCGCGCTCGGCGAACGCCGTCCGGGCCGCCGCGAGGATCGCCTCCCGGGTGTCCGGGTTGCCGGGCCGGCGGCCGGTGCGCCGCGCCCTCATCCGCTCCGCCGGCGCAGCGTGGCCGCGGCGAGCACCAGCGCCAGCAGCGCCGCCCCGGTGACGATCGCCACGTCCCGCCACATCGTCGTGGTCGGCTTGGCGTGCGCGCCGACCTCCTGCAGCGCCTCCACGGCGTACGACAGGGGCAGCGCGTCGCTGATCGCCTGGAGCCAGCCGGCCATCTGGCCCCGGGGCACGAAGAGCCCGCAGAGCAGCAGTTGCGGGGCGACCACCACCGGCATGAACTGCACGGCCTGGAACTCGGTCCGGGCGAAGGCGGAACAGAGCAGCCCGAGCGCGACGGCGAGTACCGCGTTGATCGCGGCGATCATGATCACGAGCGCGCTGCTGCCGGCCGTGGTCAGGCCGAACACCCAGTACGCCACGGCCGAGGCGATGGTGGCCTGCACCACGCCGGCCAGCCCGAACGCGATGCCGTAGCCGAAGAGCAGGTCGAGCTTGCCCAGCGGGGTGGTGAGCAGCCGCTCCAGGGTGCCGGTGGTGCGCTCCCGCAGCATGGCGATGCTGGTCACCAGGAACATGATGATGAACGGGAAGAAGCCCAGCATGATCAGCGCCACCCGGTCGAAGACGGTGGGCCGCCCCGGCGGGTGGGGTTGGTCGACGTACATGAAGTAGACCAGGGTGAGCAGCACGGCCGGCACCACCACGAGCAGCGCCACGGTGCGCCGGTCGTGCCGCAGCTGACGCAGGATGCGCCCGATGGTCGCGGCCAGGATCCGGGGATTCATCACGACACCTCTCCGGGCTGGCCGGCGTGACCCGCCTCGCTCGCTCGGATCAGCCGCAGGAACGCCTCTTCGAGGTCGTCGACGCCGGTGGCGGCGCGGACCGCGTCCGGCGTGTCGTCGGCGATCAGCCGACCCTCCCGGATGAGCAGCAGCCGGTCGCAGCGGGCCGCCTCGTCCATCACGTGGCTGGACACCAGCAGCGTGGTGCCGGCGGCGGCCATGGCGTGGAACCGGGCCCACAGGTCGGCCCGCAGCACCGGGTCCTGGCCGACGGTGGGCTCGTCCAGGATGACCAGCTCCGGGTCGCCGACCAGGGCGCAGGCCAGCGAGGCGCGGCTGCGCTGGCCGCCGGAGAGCGTGCCGACTAGTTGGTCGGCGGCCTGGGTCAGGCCCACGTCGGCCACCGCGCCATCCGCCTCGGCCCGGCCGCGCCCGTGCAGCGCGGCGAAGTAGCGCGCGTTCTCCCGGACGGTCAGGTCGGCGTAGACGCTGGGTGCCTGGGTGAGGTAGCCGACCCGGTGGCGCAGCTCCGCGGTGCCGGCGGGCCGGCCGAGCACGGTGACCGTGCCCGAGGTGACGGTCTGCACCCCGACGATCGCGCGCATCAGGGTGGTCTTGCCGCTGCCGCTGGGCCCGAGCAGCCCGGTGACCGCGCCGCGGGGCACCGCGCAGGAGATGCCCTGGAGCACCCGCCGCCGGCCCCGGTCGACCACCAGGTCACGGACCACGACCGCGTCGTCCATGCCCGCCTCCAAAACTCATCAGACGTTGAAATAGACGCTAGTTGAGTTGTGCCGCGCGGCACAAGAGTTGACTTCGAGTGCGCTCGAACTGGAAGCCTGGGGTGCGTGGACATCAGCACGCGGGAGATGAGCCTCACCGTGGGTGAGGCGGCGGAACGGGTCGGCCTGACCACCTACACGCTGCGCTGGTACGAGCAGGAGGGCCTGGTCGCCCCGGTGGGGCGGGACTCCTCGGGGCGTCGGCGCTACACCGAGGCCGACGTCAACTGGCTGTTCCTGCTCACCCGGCTGCGGCGGACCGGGATGCCGGTGCGGGACATGCGCCGCTACGCCGAGCTCGCCCGGCAGGGTGACCGGACGCTCGGCGCCCGGCGGGCGCTGTTCGAGGCGCACCGCGCCCGGGTGCTGGCCCGGATGGCCGAGCTGGAGGAGGACCTCAAGGTGCTCGACTACAAGATCGACGCGTATCGCAGGGCGGAGGAGGAACTGGCGTGATCCGGCGACGAGTGGGCGCGACCGGGCCGGAGGTCTCGGCGATCGGCCTGGGCTGCATGGGCATGAGCTTCGCGTACGGGGGCGCCGACGACGCCGAGTCGACGCGCACCCTGCACCGGGCCCTCGACCTGGGCGTCAACCACCTGGACACCGCCGACATGTACGGCTTCGGGGCGAACGAGCGGCTGCTCGCCCCGGTGGTGCGGGCCCGCCGGGACGAGGTGTTCCTGGCCACCAAGTTCGGCAACCGCACCACCGGCGACAGCTTCGCCGGCACCGGCACCCCCGGCGCGTACGTGGACAGCAGCGCGGCCTGGGCGAGGCAGGCGTGCGACGCGTCGCTGGACCGGCTCGGGGTGGACACCATCGACCTGTACTACCTGCACCGGCGCAACCCGGAGACGCCGATCGAGGAGACCGTCGGCGCGATGGCCGAGCTCGTCCGGGCCGGCAAGGTCCGGCTGATCGGCCTGTCCGAGGTCAGTCCGGCCACCCTGCGCGCCGCCCACGCGGTGCACCCGATCGCCGCCGTGCAGATCGAGTACTCCCTGTTCAGCCGGGACGTCGAGGGGGAGATGCTGGCCACCTGCCGGGAGCTGGGCGTGTCCCTGGTGGCGTACTCGCCGGTCGGGCGGGGGCTGCTCACCGGGACGATCACCAGCCGGGAGCAACTCGCCGGCGACGACTGGCGGGCCGGGGCGCCGCGGTTCGCCGAGGGCAACCTGGGCGCCAACCTCAAGCTGGTCGACCAGGTGCGGGCGATCGCCGGGGAGGTCGGTGCCACGCCGGCCCAGGTGGCGCTGGCCTGGCTGCTCGCCGAGGGGGACGACATCCTGCCCATCCCCGGCACCAAGCGGGTCCGCTACCTCGAGGAGAACGCGGCGGCGGCCGACCTTCGGCTCACCCCGGAGCAGTTGGCCCGGCTCGGCGAGGCGGTGCCGCCGGGCGCGGTCGCCGGAGAAAGGTACCCCGAGGCAGCAATGAGATTCATCGGTCGATAACTATCGCACCGGACATCCGGTCAGGCAGCGGTCATTGCGCCGAAGATCGGACGTCCGGCACCATGTCGCCGTGGGTCCCGCTCCGCTGCCCGAGTCCGGATTCCTCGACGACTGGGCCGTCCGCCTTCGGCAGGCCGCCGACCGGCCGGTCGTCGGCATCATGCTGCGCGGCAGTCACGCCCGCCGGGCCGCCACCGAGCACAGCGACGTGGACGTGGACGTGCTGGTCGTGGCCGACGGGGAGCGGACCGGCGACGAATCGGCGCGGCCGGCGGCCCCGGCGGCGGACCCGCCCGGGTCCGCCGCCGTCCCGTACGTGGCGCACCAGGCGTACCTGGCCGAGTTCGACGGTCGCCTCGTGCACGTGTCGGTGGCCACCCGGGACGTCCGGTCCTGGGTGCGCCGGCTCGGCCAGCCGGCGGACTGGGCGTTCGGGCTGCCGGTCACCGCGCCGGCCCGGCTGATCTGGGCGGTGCCGGAGTGGCGGCGCCGGATCGACCTGCCGGTGCTCTGCCAGCCCGCCGACGAGCCGCGGCTGGAGGAACTGATCGCCACCCTCGGCAAGGTCGCCGCCGCCCGGTCGGCCGACGACCCGTTGGGCGTCCGGCTCGCCGCCGCCGACCTGGCCCGGCTCTGCCCGTCCGTGCTGCGGCTGGTCAACCCGTCGGTCCGGGTGGTCTCCCGCCGGGACGCGCTCGACGCCGTGCTGGACCTCCCGGTCGCCCCGCCCGGCTACCGCGACGACATGCTGCTCTGTCTCGGGCTGCGCCCGGGTGCCGTCGGCGAGATCGGCGCGGCGGCCGGCCGGCTGGTCACCGGCATCGTCCCGCTGGTCCGCCCGTACGCCGGGGAGATCGCCGCGGCGGCCGGCGCGGACCTGGCGGACGCCCTGGCGGACGGCCGGCTGGACCGCTACCTGGGGCAGTTGACCCGGGCCCTCGGCGGGCCCGCGCCCGCCTCCCGGGACACGTCGACGGTGCCGGTGCCGCGTGCGGGACAATGGCTCACTGTGCCCGCCTCTGACGCGCCGGTGACCGGCGCCCCCGCCAACTCCGGCGGCGCCGTGGCCCCCGGCCCGGCCCGACCGTCCCGGCTCGACCCGGCGATCGCCGCCCGGCTGCGCCGTACCCCCGACGGCCTGGTGGCCGCGGTGGTCCGCCAGTACGACTCGGGCGAGGTGCTGATGGTCGCCTGGATGGACGACGAGGCGCTGCACCGCACGCTGACCACCGGCCGGGCCACCTACTGGTCGCGCAGCCGCCAGGAATACTGGGTCAAGGGCGCCACCTCCGGCCACCACCAGTACGTCCGCTCCGTGGCGCTGGACTGTGACGGGGACGCCCTGCTGGTCAGCGTCGACCAGGTCGGCGCCGCCTGCCACACCGGCCACCGGACCTGCTTCTTCACCGAGCTGCCGGTCAGCTCCCCGGAGGCGACCTCATGACCGACGGCGCGGTCAGCCCCGACCCGGCCGCCTTCGCCGACCTGGCGGCCCGCTGGCGGGTCGTCCCGGTCACCCGCCGGCTGCTCGCCGACGCGGAGACCCCGGTCGGTGTCTACCGCAAGCTGGCCGGCGGCCCGGGCACGTTCCTGCTGGAATCCGCCGAGCAGGGCGTCGGCTCGGCCGGCATGGCCTGGTCCCGCTACTCGTTCATCGGCGTACGCAGCAGCGCCACGCTGACCGAGCGGGGCGGCGCGGCGCTCTGGGCCGGCGAGCCCCCGGCCGGTGTGCCGGCGTCCGGCGACCCGGTGACGGTGCTCCGCGAGACCGTCGCCGCCCTGGCCGGCCCGGCCTGGGACCCGGCCAGCGGCATGCCGCCGCTCACCGGTGGCATGGTCGGCTACCTCGGCTACGACCTGGTCCGCCGCTTCGAGCGGCTGCCCGAGCTGACCGAGGACGACCTCGACGTGCCCGAGCTGGGCATGATGCTCGCCACCGACCTGGTGGTGCTCGACCACTATGACGGCTCGGCGATCCTGGTCGCCAACGCGGTGCTGCCTCCGCTCGACGCGCCCGACCGGGAGGCCCTGGTGGCGGCGGCGTACCACCACGCGGTGGGGCGGCTGGACGCGATGACCACCGCGCTGTCCCGACCGATTCCGCCCATGATCTCGACGGTCGCCCGGCCGCCGGTCGGGGACGTGGTCAGCCGGACGGCCGAGGGCGGCTACCCGAAGGCGGTGGCGGCGGCCAAGGAGGCGATCCGGGCCGGCGAGTGCTTCCAGATCGTGCTCAGCCAGCGCTTCGAGCGGCCCACCCACGCCGACCCGCTGGACGTCTACCGGGTGCTGCGCACCACCAACCCCAGCCCGTACATGTACCTGCTGCGCTTCGACGGCTTCGACATCGTCGGCTCCTCGCCGGAGGCGCACCTCAAGGTGAGCACCGGCGCGGACGGGCGGCGGCGGGCGCTGCTGCACCCGATCGCCGGCACCCGGCCGCGCGGCGGCTCCCCGGAGGCGGACGCCCGGCTCGCCGCCGAGCTGCTCGCCGACCCGAAGGAGCGGGCCGAGCACGTCATGCTCGTCGACCTGGGCCGCAACGACCTGGGCCGGGTCTGCCGCCCGGGCACGGTCGAGGTGCCGGAGTTCGCCACCATCGAGCGGTACAGCCACGTCATGCACATCGTCTCCACGGTGGTGGGTGAGCTGCGCGCGGACCGCACCGCCTTCGACGCGCTCGCCGCGACCTTCCCCGCCGGCACCCTCTCCGGCGCGCCGAAGGTGCGGGCCATGGAGATCATCGAGGAGCTGGAGCCGGTCCGCCGGGCCCTCTACGGCGGCACCGTCGGCTACTTCGGCTTCGGCGGCGACCTGGACATGGCCATCGCCATCCGCACCGCGCTGATCCGCGAGGGCCGGGCGTACGTGCAGGCCGGGGCGGGGGTGGTGGCCGATTCTGATCCGGCCGCCGAGGAGCAGGAGACCCGGAACAAGGCCGCCGCCGTGCTCGCCGCGATCGCCGCCGCCGAGACCCTCCGGCCGGCCCGATGACCGCGCCGACCACCGGGTCGCCCACCGCGCGGGGGCGGCGCGAGCTGACGTACGCGGTGCTGCTCTGCCTGGCCGGGGCGGGCCTGGCCTTCTGGGCGGTGACCCGGACCTGGTCGGTCGAGCTGACCGCGCGGGGTTCGCTGCCGCCCACGCGGCACACCCGGACCGGTGCCGAGCTGCTGCCGTGGGCCTCGGCGCTGGCCCTGGTCACGTTGGCCGGCGGTGGCGCGGTGCTGGCCACCCGGGGCCGGGTCCGGCGGCTGCTGGGCGGCCTGCTGGCCCTGGTCGGGCTGGCAGTGGCGGCCGGCGGCGGCTACGGCCTGACCGCGCTGGCCGGGGTGAGTCGGCAGTGGCCCGCGCTGGTGCTGGTCGGTGGGCTGGTCGCGGCCGCCGGCGGGGTGCTCACCGCGGCGCGGGGCGCGGGGTGGCCGGCAATGGGCGCCCGCTACGAGCGGCCGGTCCGTTCGGCGGAACCGTCCGGCCCGGAGCGGCCGGCGGTCGAGCGGGGCACCCGGGACGCCTGGGAGGCGCTGGACCGGGGCGAGGACCCGACGGTCAGCTGATCGGCTGGGCGTCCCGCGCGCCGCGCCGCTGGGTGGCCGCGGCGCGGGCGGCGGCCAGCTCGGCCACCAGGCGGTCCAGCTCCCGGCGCTGCGCGGCCCGGGCCCGGTCGGCGCAGACCGCCTCCCAGGCGTTGCCCCGGGCGGTCCGCATCCGGGCGTCGCCGATCACGGCGCGTTCCAGGGTGTGCACCACGCCGACGGCGAGCGAGGCGACGGTCCGGGAGATGGTGGTGAACCCGATGGTCTGGTGCGGCCCGTTGGCGCTCATGGTCACCCCGTACGAGATCGTTGGCGACGATTGGCAGCCGCCTCATCGAGTCTGCCCGAGGACGATGCTGCCGGGCCCACGTTTCGCCGTCGTGACGCCCGGGTCAACTGTCCGGCAGCCGGGGCGACCAGGGCAGGGTCGTCCGTCCTTGAGCTTGGTCACAGCATCGACGACCGTCACGGCCTGGCGGGTCAGTCGGTCGCGGTGGGACGAGGCATGGGCGACAATCGATGGGTGGGGGTGGCACAGCGTGACATCGCGTTCACCGGAAGTCGGCCATCATGCCACAGCCCATTTCGTGAGGAGCGCCATACCCCCGGGACTTGTCTCCAGGTGGCGCCCCCTAGCATCGGCCCATGACACCCGGAGAGGGGAGTCCGTTGGTGACTGCTGAGCATGCGCACGCGGAGGGGGACGAAGCCGGTCCGGCGGCGCCCGCAAGCGTGCTCGACGAGATCCTGGCCGGCGTCCGCGAGGACGTGGCGCGGCGACAGGAGCAGGTTCCGCTGGAGCGCATCCGCGAGCTGGCCGCCGCCGCGCCGCCACCGCTGGACGCGTACGCGGCCCTGCGCCGGCCCGGCGTGGCGGTGATCGCCGAGGTGAAGCGCTCGTCGCCGTCCAAGGGGCGGCTGGCCGAGATCGCCGATCCCGCCGACCTGGCCGGCGAGTACGCGGCCGGCGGCGCCCGGGCGATCAGCGTGCTCACCGAGGGCCGCTGGTTCGGCGGGTCGCTGGACGACCTGGCCGCCGTGCGGGCCGCGGTGAACATCCCGGTGCTCCGCAAGGACTTCGTGGTCTCCAGCTACCAGGTGCACGAGGCGCGCGCGCACGGCGCCGACCTGGTGCTGCTGATCGTCGCCGCGCTGGAGCAGAACGTCCTCGTCGGGCTGCTGGAGCGGATCGAGTCGCTCGGCATGACCGCCCTGGTGGAGGTGCACACCGAGGAAGAGGCCGACCGGGCTCTGGAGGCCGGCGCGCAGGTGATCGGCGTCAACGCCCGTGACCTGCGTACCCTGGAGGTCGACCGCTCCGTCTTCGAGCGGATCGCGCCCGGTCTGCCGAGCAGCGTCGTCAAGATCGCCGAGTCCGGCGTGCGCGGCCCGCACGACCTCATCCGGTACGCCTCGGCCGGCGCCGACGCGGTCCTGGTCGGCGAGGGCCTGGTCACCCAAAAGAGCCCCCGCGAGGCGGTGGCCGAGCTGGTCAACGCCGGTAACCACCCGGCCACGCCCCGCCCGGTCCGCTGACCCGCCGGGCCCCCCGACACGCAGCGAGAGGACACGCCATGAGCGAGCGCAGCGAGCGAATCGTCAGGCGCAGCGCCACGGAGCCTCAGGACGCCGCCGACCAGCGGGAGGTGGCGGCATGAGCGTCGACGCCGCAGACCCCGCCGCGCAGGTACCCGACGCCGCCGGTCACTTCGGCCGGTTCGGCGGCCGGTTCGTCCCGGAGGCGCTGGTCGCGGCGCTCGACGAGCTGGACGCGGCGTACCGGAAGGCGATGACCGACGAGGCCTTCCGGGCCGAGTTCGACGGTCTGCTGCGGGGCTACGCGGGCACCCCGTCGCTGCTCTACCCGGCCACCCGGCTCTCCGCCCGGGCCGGGGCGCGGATCCTGCTCAAGCGGGAGGACCTCAACCACACCGGCGCGCACAAGGTCCGCAACGTGCTCGGCCAGGCACTGCTCACCAAGCGGATGGGCAAGACCCGGGTGATCGCCGAGACCGGCGCCGGGCAGCACGGCGTGGCCACCGCCACCGCCGCCGCGCTGTTCGACCTCGAGTGCGTGGTCTACATGGGCGAGGTCGACACCCAGCGGCAGGCGCTCAACGTGGCCCGGATGCGGATGCTCGGCGCCACGGTCGTCCCGGTCACCACCGGGTCGCGGACGCTGAAGGACGCGATGAACGAGGCGATGCGGGACTGGGTCGCCAACGTCGACACCACGCACTACCTGATCGGCACCGCCGCCGGCCCGCACCCGTTCCCGGAGCTGGTCCGGGACTTCGTGCGCGGCATCGGCGAGGAGGCCCGCCAGCAGTGCCTCGACCTGACCGGCGCGCTGCCGGACGCGGTCGCCGCCTGCGTCGGCGGCGGTTCCAACGCGCTCGGCATCTTCCACGCCTTCGTGCCCGACACCGGGGTGCGGCTGTACGGCTTCGAGGCCGGCGGCGAGGGCGTGGCGACCGGCCGGCACGCGGCCAGCATCACCGGCGGCTCCGCCGGGGTGCTGCACGGCACCCGGACGTACGTGCTGCAGGACGAGGACGGGCAGACGATCGAGTCGCACTCGATCTCGGCGGGCCTGGACTACCCGGGCGTCGGGCCGGAGCACGCGTGGCTGCACGACCAGGGCCGGGCCACGTACCTGCCGGTCGACGACGACGAGGCGATGGCCGCATTCGAGCTGCTCTGCCGCACCGAGGGGATCATCCCGGCGATCGAGAGCTCGCACGCGCTCGCCGGCGCCCTGAAGATCGCTCCGCAGCTCGCCGCCGAGCTGGGCCGGGAGCCGGTCATCGTGGTCAACCTTTCCGGCCGGGGCGACAAGGACGTGCACACCGCCGGCCAGTACTTCGGCATCCTCGACAAGGAGTGAGAGCCATGAGCCGCATCGGGGTCGCCTTCGACAAGGCCCGCGCCGACGGGCGGGCCGTGCTGGTCGGCTGCATGCCGGCCGGGTTCCCGACCGTCGAGGGCAGCATCGCCGCGATGAAGGCCATGGTCGAGGCGGGCGTGGACGTCATCGAGGTGGAGATCCCGTACTCCGACCCGGTGATGGACGGCCCGGTCATCCAGCGGGCCAGCGACCTGGCCCTCGCCGGCGGGGTGCGCACCGCCGACACCCTGCGCATCATCGAGGCCGTCGCGGCGACCGGCGCGCAGGTGGTCACCATGACCTACTGGAATCCGATCGAGCAGTACGGGGTCGACGCCTTCGCCCGTGACCTGGCCGCCGCCGGCGGCACCGGCCTGATCACCCCAGATCTCATCCCCGAGGAGGCCGGCGAGTGGCTGGCCGCCTCCGACGCGTACGGCCTGGACCGGACGTTCCTGGTCTCCCCCTCGTCCACGGACGCGCGGCTCAAGATGACCGTCGAGCACTGCCGCGGCTTCGTCTACGCCACGGCGTTGATGGGGGTCACCGGCGCCCGGTCGCAGACCTCCGCGGCGGCGCCGATCCTGGTTTCCCGGCTGCGCGAGGTCACCGACCTGCCGGTCGGCGTCGGGCTGGGCGTGGGGACCGGGGCGCAGGCCGGGACCGTCGCCGGGTACGCCGACGGGGTCATCGTCGGCAGCGCGCTGATCCGCTGCCTGCTCGACGCCCAGGACCAGGCCACCGGGCTCGCCGCGCTGCGGGCGCTCAGCGCCGAACTCGCCGAGGGCGTTCGCAACCCGGCGCGCTGAACCCCGCTGACCCGCCCCACCCGCGCCAGCGTCGGTGACGGTGAGTTCGTGCTGCGCCGGTGGTTTGCGGGTGTCGTTCGTGACATGAGATTCGCCCCGGATCCGGGCAAGGTGTCAGGTTTCTCGCCGCTGCCAGGGTGAGCTCGAGAGGCCGGCGGGCGGCGCGACGGCATGTTCGCCGTCGACCAGCGCGCCCCCCGGTGCGCCTCGGGGGCCGGGCGGGACCCCGTCCGGCCGCGCCTCCCGCAGCACCCCCGACCGCCCGGCGAGGGCGTCCGCCACGGCGGCCCGGGTGGTCGGGGTCAGCGCCTCGGGCAGCCCCTCCGGCGGATACCAGCACAGGTCGCCGCCGACCGGAGTGGCGGCCGGGGCGTCGCCGCGTACCCGGGCGCGGAACACGTGCACCAGCACGTCCGGCAGGGCACCGCAGCGGCCGGCCGGCGGCCGGGGCACGCCGGGCTCGCCGAGCCGGTAGAGGCCCACCAGGTCCACCAGGTCGACCGCCCAGCCGGTCTCCGCGCGGATCTCGCGTACTGCGGCGGCGAGTGGGCTCTCGTCGCGTCGGGGGCGGCCACCGGGCAGCGCCCAGCGCCGGCCGGGCCCGGACCGGCGGCAGAGCAGCACCCGGCCGGCCTGGTCGGTGACGACCGCGGCGACCGCCCAGGTGAGCGCGCTCATGGACAGAGAGCCTACGACCGGGCAAAGCAGAAGTCACCCGAGCCGTCAAGCCGACGAACCGGGGTGCCGGGAGCGCGGTCCGCAGCGGTACCGTGTTCTCCCGTGACCCTCGCCCCGATGACCCCACTGGCGGCCCTGCCCAGCCCCAGCACCGCCGTCTGGCAGTTCGGACCGGTTCCGGTCCGGGCGTACGCGCTCTGCATCATTGTCGGCATCGTGCTGGCCTGCGTGGTTACCGAGCTCCGGCTGCGCCGGCGCGGCGTCGCCCCCGGCGCGGTGCTCGACATCGCCGTCTGGGCGGTGCCGACCGGCATCATCGGCGCCCGGATCTACCACGTGATCACCTCGCCGGAGAAATACTTCGGCGCCGGCGGTGAGCCGCTCAAGGCGTTCGCCATCTGGGAGGGCGGCCTCGGCATCTGGGGCGCCGTCGCCGGCGGCGCGCTCGGCGCCTGGATCGCCGCCCGGCAGCTCGGCATCCCGTTGACGGTGGTGGCCGACGCGTTGGCGCCGGGCCTGCCGCTGGCCCAGGCCGTCGGCCGGCTCGGCAACTGGTTCAACAACGAGCTCTACGGCGGCCGGACCAGCCTGCCCTGGGGGCTGGAGGTCCACGTGATGGACCCGGACCACCCCGGGCACGCGCTGCGCGACGACGCGGGCAACCCGGTCCTGCTGCCGGGGCTCTACCAGCCGACCTTCCTGTACGAGGCGCTCTGGAACATCGGCGTCGCCGCCCTGGTCTTCCTCCTCGACCGGAAGCTGCGGTTCGGCCGGGGCCGGGCCTTCGCGCTCTACGTGATGGGCTACACGGCCGGCCGGTTCTGGATCGAGCTGATGCGCACCGACGAGGCCAACCACATCCTCGGCCTGCGGCTCAACGTCTGGACCGCGGCGCTGGTCTTCCTCGGCGCGCTGATCTACTCCGTCCGCGTCCGCGGGCCCCGCGATTACCTGGTCCCGATCGGTGTCGCCGCCGCCCCGGAGCCGTCCACGGGTGGCGACGTGTCGCAGGTCGACCTCTCCGCGCGGGAGGCCGGCCCGCGGCAGGTCGCGCCGGAAGGCTACCGGGTGGTCAGCGAGCAGCAGTTCCGGGCGTACCAGGAGACCGGCGTCGTGCCGGAGGAGGAACCCGGCGGAGAGCCGGCAGCCGACGAGACCGCGGAGCCGGTCGCGGCCGGGGACGTTGCCGAAGTGACCGCCGCCGGGTCGGACGATGCCGCCGGTGACGCGGACCGGGCCGGTGCCACGGGCGCCCGCCCCGCCGACCGGGACAGCTGAGCGGGGGAGTCATGCGTACCGCGGTGGTGGTCGGCGCCGGCCTCGGCGGGCTGGCGGTGGCCGGCGTGCTGGCCCGCTCCGGGTGGCGGGTCACCCTCCTCGAACGGTCCGACCGGGTCCGTCCGGAGCCGACCGCCGTCGTGCTCTGGCCCAACGGGGTACGCGCGCTGCGTGCCCTCGGGCTCGGCGCCGGGCTGGACGCCATCGCCACCCCGCTGCCCGACGGTGGGATCCGCCGTCCCGACGGGCAGTGGCTGGTGCAGCCCCGCCCCACCCCGGCCGAGCGGATGCCGGTCGTGGTGCACCGGGAGGACCTGCACGACGCGCTCATCGCCGGCCTCGGTGACCAGGTGGAGCTGCGCACCGGGGTGACCGTGCGGACGGTGCGGGCGGTTCGCGGGGAGCGCCCGGCGGTCGGCGACGGCCGGCAGACCGTGACCGCGGACCTGGTGGTGGCCGCCGACGGCACCGACAGCGAGATCCGCCGGCAGCTCGCCCCGGAGTCGGCGGTGGTGAGTTCCGGCTGCGCCGCCTGGCGGGCCGTGATCCCCTGGTACCGCGCCCCGAAGCTGCCCGACGACCTGCCGGTGCCCGGGGAGACGCTGGGCGCGGGCTACCGCTTCGTGGCCGCCTCGCTCGGCGACCGGGGCGCCGCGGGCGCCTCCCGCCGGGGCGGCATCTACTGGGTGGCCACCGCCGCGGGGGCGCCCCGCCCGGAGCCGGCGGAGACCCAGCTCGCCCTGCTCAAGCGCTGGTACGCGGGCTGGCCGGCGCCGATCGCTGAGCTGCTCGACGCCACCGAGCCGGTCGATCTGGTGCAGCAGGAGATCCGCGAGCTGCGGCCGCTGCCCCGGGCGTACGGCTTCCCGGCCGGGCCGGGCGGCCTGGTGCTGCTCGGCGACGCCGCGCACGCCATGCCTCCGCACCTCGGGCAGGGCGCCTGCCTCGCCTTCGAGGACGCGGCCACCCTCTCCGCGCTGCTGCGCGAGTCCCGGCTGCCCGACGCGGTGGCCGCGTACGACCGGCTGCGCCGGCCCCGCGCGGCGACCATGGTGCGGCAGACCCGCCGGATGTCGGCGGTCCTGCAGACCCGGGGCCGCCTGGCGCTGCGCGCCCGCGACGCGGCCCTCGGCACGATCAGCCCCCGGCTGCGCAACACGGCCGCCTCCGCCGCCGCCTCCTGGCACCCACCCGCCTGATCTCCCGGCGCACGGCCGGCCCGGGTCAGCCGATCAGAGCGGCGGGCTCGGCGATGCAGGCGGTGCCGATGCGGCGGAAGCCGACCCGCAGGTAGACCCGGGCGATGTCCTCGCTGCCGGCGGAGAGGAAGATCAGGTCGGTGCCGGCGGCGCGCAGCTCGTGGGCGAGCGTGGCGGTCACCGCCGCGCCGAGGCCGCGCCGACGGGCCGCCGGCAGGGTGGCCACCCCGGCGATCTCCGCCACGTCGTCGACGCGCATCGCCATCCCGCTGGCCAACGCCCCCTGCTCGGGGCTCTCGGCGAGCACCGAGATCCGCCGGCCGTCGGCGATCCGGGTGGCGTCCTCCTCCAGCGTGGCCACGTCCAGCCGGGAGACCGCGGCGTCCCGCTCGGCCGGGCCGGCATCACCGCGTGTGGTGCCGCCGTTGGAGAAGCCAACCGCCGCGACGGCCCGGCGCACCGCCACGTCCGCCGCGAAGCCCGGGTCCGCCGGGTCGAGGACCCGCACCGGTACGTCGCTGAGCGTGGCCGGGTCGGGCAGGCGCGCCGGGTCGAGCACCATCAGCGGCGCCTCCAGCACGGTCAGCCCCGCCGAGCGGGCCACCGCGAGCAGGTCCGGGGTGATCTCGTGCACCCACTCGAACGCCTCGGGCAGGCCCAGCTCCCGTTGCCGGGCCCGGACCGCGGTCACGTCGGCGAGCGACGGCGGCGCGGTGGCGTCGAGCCGCGGGCGGGCGTAGAACGGCCATCCGGCGCCGTCCCGGACGAAGAGCACCAGAGCGCCGAATTCCTCGGTACGCGCCCCGTCCCGGGGCACCGCGTCGTAGAACCGCTCCAACCGGTCGAGCACGTCAGTGCGTACGACATCCACCGCGCGAGACTACACGTCCCACAGTCTGGAAGTGTGATCAATCTGAACTGGCCTTGCGCCGGAAGCCCTAACGTAGACTCAATAAAACCCAGTAGGGCCGACGTCGTCCCGACCATGATCCAACCTGAGTGACGACAGGAGGCCCGGTGGCCTTTCCGTACCCGCACACCCCGCAGCCGGCCCCCCACGCGACGGGGCTCTATGACCCCGCGTACGAGCACGACGCGTGCGGCGTGGCTTTCGTGGCCGACCTGCACGGACGCCGGTCGCACCAGGTCGTCGCCAACGGCCTCGGCGCGCTCTGTCGGCTGGACCACCGGGGCGCCCGAGGCGCGGAGCACAACACCGGTGACGGCGCCGGCATCATGATCCAGGTGCCGGACGCGTTCCTGCGCGCGGTCGTCGACTTCCCGCTGCCGCCCGCCGGCCAGTACGCCACCGGTCTGGTCTTCCTGCCGGACGACGACGCGGCCGAGGCCCGGGCCCGCCAGGTGGTGGAGAAGTACGCCCTGGTCGAGGGGGCCGTCGTCCTCGGTTGGCGGGACGTCCCCACCGACCCGAGCGGCCTCGGCGAGACCGCCCTCGCCGCGCTGCCCCGGATCCGGCAGGTCTTCCTCGCCGCGCACCGGCTCACCGACTCGCCCGCCGGCCCGGCCGGGTCCCCGCTGACCGGGCTGGACCTGGACCGGGTGGCGTTCTGCGTCCGCAAGCAGGCCGAGCGGGAGAGCGCCGAGCGGGGTGTGCCGGCCTACTTCCCGTCGCTGTCCGCGCGGACCATGGTCTGGAAGGGCATGCTCACCCCCGACCAGCTGCCGGCGTTCTACCCGGAGCTGACCGACGAACGGGTGGTCAGCGCGGTCGCCCTGGTGCACTCGCGGTTCTCCACCAACACCTTCCCGTCGTGGCCGCTGGCCCACCCGTACCGGTTCATCGCGCACAACGGCGAGATCAACACGATCCGCGGCAACCGGAACTGGATGCAGGCCCGGGAGGCGCTGCTGCGCAGCGAGAACCTTCCCGGCAACATCCGCCGGGTCTTCCCGGTCTGCACCCCCGGCGCCTCCGACTCGGCCAACTTCGACGAGGTGCTCGAACTGCTGCACCTGGCCGGGCGGAGCCTGCCGCACGCGGTGCTCATGATGATCCCCGAGGCGTGGGAGAACGACCCGGACATGCGCGCCGACAAGCGCGCCTTCTACCGCTTCCACGCCAGCCTGATGGAGCCGTGGGACGGCCCCGCCTCGGTCGCCTTCACCGACGGCGAGATCGTCGGCGCGGTGCTGGACCGCAACGGGCTGCGCCCCGGCCGCTGGTGGCGCACCGCCGCCGGCCTGGTCGTGCTGGGCAGCGAGGCCGGCGTGCTCGACCTCGACCCGGCCACCGTGGTCGCCAAGGGCCGCCTCCAGCCGGGGAAGATGTTCCTGGTCGACACGGTCAACGGCCGCATCGTCCAGGACGACGAGATCAAGGCCGAGCTGGCCGCCGCCCAGCCGTACGACGAGTGGCTGCACGCCGGCCTGATCGAGCTGGACGAGCTGCCGCCGCGCGAGCACATCGTCTACACCCACGACTCGGTCCGCCGCCGGCAGCAGACCTTCGGCTACACCGAGGAGGAGCTGAAGATCCTGCTCGGCCCGATGGCCCGCGCCGGCGCGGAGCCGATCGGCTCGATGGGCACGGACACCCCCATCTCGCCGCTGTCCACCCGGCCGCGGCTGCTCTACGACTACTTCCACCAGCTCTTCGCCCAGGTCACCAACCCGCCGCTGGACGCCATCCGGGAGGAACTGGTGACCAGCCTGGCGTCCACCATCGGCCCGGAGGGCAACCTGCTCGACCCGGGCCCGGCGAGCTGCCGGCAGATCGTGCTGCCCTACCCGGTGATCGACAACGACGAGCTGGCCAAGATCCTCTCCATCGACGAGGACGGCGACCTGCCCGGGTTCAAGGCGGTCCGGGTCTCCGGCCTGTACCGGGTCCGCGACGGTGGCGCCGGCATCAAGGCCCGGCTGACCGAGATCTGCAGGCACGTCTCCGAGGCGATCGAGGACGGCGTCCGCATCCTGGTGCTCTCCGACCGGGACTCCAACGCCGACCTGGCCCCGATCCCGTCGCTGCTGCTCACCGCGGCGGTGCACCAGCACCTGGTACGCGAGCAGACGCGTACCCAGGTGGCGCTGATCGTGGAGTCCGGCGACTGCCGCGAGGTGCACCACGCGGCCGTGCTGATCGGCTACGGCGCGGCGGCGGTCAACCCGTACCTGGCCTTCGAGTCGGTGGAGGACATGATCTCCACGGGCGCGCTGGTCGGCGTCGACCCGGAGAAGGCGGTCCGCAACTACGTCAAGGCGCTCGGCAAGGGCGTCCTGAAGATCATGTCGAAGATGGGCATCTCGACGGTGTCGTCGTACTGCGGCGCCCAGGTGTTCGAGGCCGTCGGCCTGGACACCCGCCTGGTCGAGCGCTACTTCCGGGGCACCCCGAGCACGATCAGCGGCATCGGGCTGCACGAGATCCACGCCGAGGTGGCCGCCCGGCACGCCCTGGCCTGGCCGGCCCCCGGCGCGCAGCCGTCCGACCGGCTGGAGGTCGGCGGCGAGTACCAGTGGCGCCGCGAGGGCGAGCTGCACCTGTTCAACCCGGAGACGGTCTTCCTGCTGCAGCACGCCACCCGCAGCCGCCAGTACGACGTCTTCCGGCGGTACACCGCCAAGGTCGACGAGTTGGCCGCCCAGGCGGGCTCGCTGCGCGGCCTGTTCACCCTGCGCACCGGCGTACGCCCGCCGGTGCCGCTGGACGAGGTGGAGCCGGCCAGCGAGATCGTCAAGCGGTTCGCCACCGGCGCGATGTCGTACGGGTCGATCTCGGCGGAGGCGCACGAGACCCTCGCCATCGCGATGAACCGGCTCGGCGGCAAGTCCAACACCGGCGAGGGCGGCGAGGACGTCGACCGGCTGCACGACCCGCGGCGCCGCTCGGCGGTCAAGCAGATCGCCAGCGGGCGCTTCGGCGTGACGAGTGAATACCTGGTCAACGCCGACGACCTCCAGATCAAGATGGCCCAGGGGGCGAAGCCGGGCGAGGGCGGCCAGCTCCCCGGCAACAAGGTCTGGCCGTGGATCGCGCGTACCCGGCACGCCACCCCGGGCGTCGGCCTGATCTCCCCGCCGCCGCACCACGACATCTACTCCATCGAGGACCTGGCCCAACTGGTGCACGACCTCAAGTGCGTCAACCCGGCCGCCCGGGTGCACGTCAAGCTGGTCAGCGAGGTCGGGGTGGGCACGGTCGCAGCCGGCGTGGCCAAGCTCAAGGCCGACGTCATCCTGATCTCCGGTCACGACGGCGGCACCGGCGCGTCCCCGCTCAATTCGCTCAAGCACGCCGGCACCCCGTGGGAGCTGGGGCTGGCCGAGGCGCAGCAGACGCTGCTGCTCAACAAGCTCCGCGACCGGGTCACCGTGCAGGTCGACGGCCAGCTCAAGACCGGCCGGGACGTGCTGATCGCGGCGCTGCTCGGCGCGGAGGAGTTCGGCTTCGCCACCGCCCCGCTGATCGTCGAGGGCTGCGTGATGATGCGGGTCTGCCACCTGGACACCTGCCCGGTGGGCATCGCCACCCAGAACCCGGTGCTGCGCGAGCGCTTCACCGGCAAGCCGGAGTTCGTGGAGAACTTCTTCCTCTTCCTCGCCGAGGAGGTCCGGGGATACCTTGCCGAGCTGGGCTTCCGCAGCATCGACGAGGCGATCGGGCACACCGAGCTGCTCGACGTCACCGGCGCCATCGACCACTGGAAGGGACACGGGCTCGATCTCAGCCGCGTCCTGCACCTGCCCGAGCTGCCCGAGGGCGCGGCCCGGCGGGGCGTCCGGGCCCAGGACCACGGCCTGGCGGCGGCCCTGGACAACCAGCTCATCGCCCTGGCCGAGCCGGCGCTGCGGGCGGAGGCGGCCGGCGCCGAGGCGCGGGACTCCGGCGTCACGCCGGTCCGGGTCGAGGTGGCGGTCCGCAACGAGCACCGGAGCGTCGGCGCGATGCTGGGCGGCGAGGTGACCCGCCGGTTCGGCGGGGCGGGCCTGCCCACCGACACCATCGAGTTCCTGCTGCGCGGCACCGCCGGCCAGTCGTTCGGCGCGTTCCTGCCGCGCGGGGTCACCCTGCGCCTGCACGGCGACGCCAACGACTACCTCGGCAAGGGCCTCTCCGGCGGCCGGATCATCGTCCGCCCGGATGCGGCGGCGCCGTTCGTGGACGACGCGGCCAGGCCGGGAGAGCGGGCCGAGGACCAGATCATCGCCGGCAACACCCTGCTCTACGGGGCCACCGACGGCGAGGTGTTCCTGCGCGGCCGGGTTGGCGAGCGGTTCGCGGTGCGCAACTCGGGCGCGGTCGCGGTCGTCGAGGGCGTCGGCGACCACGGCTGCGAGTACATGACCGGCGGCACGGTGGTGGTGCTCGGCCCGACCGGCCGTAACTTCGCCGCCGGCATGTCCGGGGGCACCGCGTTCGTGCACCGGCTCGACCGGCGGCTGGTCAACCCGGAGCTGGTCGACCTGTCGCCGCTGCGCGACGACGAGCGGCACCTGCTGCACGAACTGGTGCAGCGGCACTTCGCGGAGACCGACTCGGCGGTCGCGGCGGAGCTGCTCAAGCGCTGGCCGGAGGCGGTGGAGGAGTTCACCGCGGTGGTGCCCCGGGACTACCGCCGGGTGCTGGAGATCATGCGGGCCGCCGAAGCCGCCGGCCGTGACGTCGACGACGCGGTGATGAGTGCCCTCGCCGCGCCGGTGCCGCCCGCCCCGCGGGCGGCCGCCCAGGAGGTGGCTCGTGCCTGACCCGAACGGTTTCCTGCGCTACGACCGGCGGCTGCCCGCCCGCCGCCCGGTGCCGGTGCGGATCATGGACTGGCGGGAGGTGTACCCGCCGGCCGGCGAGGAGCTGATCCGCGAGCAGGCGACCCGGTGCATGGACTGCGGCATCCCGTTCTGCCACGACGGCTGCCCGCTGGGCAACCGCATCCCGGACTGGAACGACCTGGTCCGGACCGGCAACTGGGACGCCGCGGTGGAGTCGCTGCACGCCACCAACAACTTCCCCGAGTTCACCGGACGGCTCTGCCCGGCGCCGTGCGAGGCGGCGTGCGTGCTCGGCCTCGGCGGCCAGCAGCCGGTCACCATCAAGCAGGTCGAGGTGGAGATCGCCGACGCGGCGGCCCGCGGCGGGCTGCGCCCGCGGCCGGTACCGGCGCCGACCGGGAAGTCGGTCGCCGTGGTCGGCTCCGGGCCCGCCGGGCTCGCCGCCGCCCAGCAGCTCGCCCGCGCCGGGCACGCCGTCACCGTGTACGAGCGGGACGACGCGCTGGGCGGCCTGCTCCGGTACGGCATCCCCGACTTCAAGCTGGAGAAGCAGCACATCGACCGGCGGCTGGCCCAACTCGTCGCCGAGGGGGTGCGCTTCCGCGCCGGGGTGAACGTCGGCGTCGACGTGACCGCCGAGCAGCTGCGCGCCGAGCACGACGCGGTGCTGCTCGCCTGCGGCGCGCTCCAGGGCCGGGACACCCCCGAGACCCCGGGCCGGCAGCTGCGCGGCGTACACCAGGCGATGGCGCACCTGGTGGCGGCCAACCGGGTGGTGGCGGCGGCGGGCGAGGGACGGCCGGCGCCGGCCACGCTGCCGGACGGCACCCCGATCGACGCGGCCGGCAAGCACGTGGTGATCATCGGCGGCGGCGACACCGCCGCGGACTGCCTCGGCGTGGCGCACCGGCAGGGGGCGGCCGGCGTGCACCAGCTCGACCTCTACCCGGAGCCCCCGGCCAGCCGGGACGCCGCCCGGGACCCGTGGCCCACCTGGCCGTGGATCCTGCGCAACTACCCGGCGCACGAGGAGGGCGGGGAGCGGGTCTTCGCGGTGGCGGTGCAGGAGTTCGTCGACGACGGCACCGGCCAGGTCAGGGCGGTACGGATCGCCGAGGTGACCGTGGAGAAGCGGGACGGCCGGCGGATCGTCACCGTGCTGCCCGGCTCCGAGCGGGAACTGCCGGCCGACCTGGTGCTGCTCGCCATCGGCTTCGAAGGGACCGAGGAGCAGCCGCTGCTGGCCCAGCTCGACGTGACCCGCAACGCCCGGGGCGCGGTCGACGCCCGCCCCGACTGGCAGACCGACGCCGACGGGGTCTTCGTGGCCGGGGACATGCACCGGGGCGCCTCGCTGATCGTCTGGGCGATCGCCGAGGGGCGGGCCGCCGCCGCGGCGATCCACGCGTACCTCGGCGGGGTCGGCGAGCTGCCCGCGCCGGTGGATCCGGCCCGGCAGCCGCTCGCCGCACGCTGAAACGCGGCGCGGGGCGCGACCCGTCCGGATCCCGAACCCGAACCGCCCCCCGGTCAGGCTGACTGGGGGGCGGTGGGAGATAGTCAGGTCTAGGAGAACTTGACCGAACTTGCCCGGTTGCTCCAACCGCCGCCGATCGCCCCCAGGTTCGCCGACTGGTCGATCCACACCGAGGAAGCGCCGGTGAAGTTCGTGCCGTCATAGAGCTTGACGTCGCACTGGTTGTAGGTGTGCACCGAGCTGACCCGGTTGTTCCAGCCGAGGCTGGCAAGGTCGCCCCACTGCCACTCGCTGTCGTAGCTGGGGGTGCACTGACGGGATTGAACCCAGGTGAAGGTGGCCCCGGTGTAGCTGGTGCCGTCGTAGAAGATGGCGATCGTCAGCGAAGCCAGCGTTGCATCGCTGAGTTGCCGAGCCTGCTGCGGACTGCTGGCGCAGGTGGTCCGGCCAGTGTCGAGATTTCTGATGCAGTGCTGCTGCGTGGCGGTCTGCCGGCCGGCGGAGGCGACGGCAGGTGTCGCGGCGCCCACCATGGCGAATCCCAACAGCGCGGCAAACGTGACGACCAACTTTCTCATTCATGCCTCCTCAGGCACACATCGTTGGGCTACGGGACGTGCTCGACACCGAGGAAACCGGGTCGTCGTCGGGCCCCGGTAGTGATTCGAGTCAGTTCGAATGCCGACAGCACATCGACATGGATGCCCGTACGCTCCGGGCTGTGATCGTGGCGCATCTGGACGGGGCGACCCTGGCCCGCGTCCGCCTGGCCCTCTCCCCGGCGTCCGAGGCGGTGTCCTGGATCCGGGCGGCGACGTCCCGATTCGGGCACCCGGTGCACGGCGATCCCGGTCCGGCCGCCCGGGCCGCGGTGCGCCACCCCGACGTGGCCCTGGTCGCCCAGTTGATCTCGCCGGCCGGCCGCCCCGGCTACACCCCCGACCTGCTCACCCCGAAGTCGCCGCTCGGCCCGGTCGACCGTCTCTTTGAGCGGCAGGTGGCGGCCGCCGAGGCGACCCCGACCGAGGAGGTGGCCGTCCAGGTCGGCGGCCGCTTTCCGTCCGGAGCGGTGCCGGCCGTCGTACGGGCGGCGGTGGACAGCGGCACCCTGGCCCGGCGGGCGGCCGCCGGGCTGCGCCGGTTCTGGCGGGTGGCGCTCGCCGACGAGTGGCCGGCGCTGCGCCGCACCCTGGAGGCGGAGCTGGCTGGGCGGGCCACCACCATGGCCACCACCGGAGTGGGCTCGCTGCTGGCCGGGTTGCACCCCGCGGTCGGGTGGACCGGGCGGCTGCTCACCGTCGACCTGCCGCAGCGGGTGACCACCACGATGGCCGATTCGGAGCTGGTTCTGACTCCGTCGGCGCTGGGCTGGCCCCGGGTGGAGGCGCAACTCTGTGACTCAGGGAACGCGGTGCTCTTCTACCCGCTCGGCGCCGCCCGGCCGACCGCCCGGACCGGCGACCTGCTGGGCCCGTTGGTGGGCACGAGCCGGGCGAGCATCCTCGCCGACCTCGACGTGCCCCGATCCACGCACGAGCTGAGCGACCGGCAGGACCTCGCCCCGGCGACCGTCTCCTATCACCTGGGCGTCCTGCTACGCGCGGGGCTGGTAATGCGCCAGCGCAAGGGGCATCGGGTGCTCTACCACCGGTCCCCGCACGGCCAGGACCTCCTGGAGTGCCGGTCGGCCGGGTGAGTCGCCTCACGAACAGCAGCGATGAGGTTTAGTCGGGGTCAGACTTGGCGACTGGCCGGACCTGCGGGGTCCGGCTTTCGTCGTGTCACCCACTGGACGGGAACTACTCATGGCACTCGGCGCCACGTTCGTCGCGCTACGCCACCGCAACTACCGGATCTGGGCCGCCGCCGGGTTCGTGTCAGTCATCGGGACCTGGATGCAGGTTCTGGGCGTCAACTGGTACGTGCTGGCGGAGACCCGATCCGCCACCTCGATGGGGCTCACCGTCCTGCTGCAGGCGCTGCCCAGCCTGGTGCTCAGTGTCTGGGGCGGCGCGCTGGCCGACCGGCTGCCCGCCAAGCCGCTGCTGATCGGCGCCCAGGCGGCCCACGCGCTGCTCGCCGCCGGGCTGGCCCTGGTCGCCGTCACCGGCACCGGCGGCCTGCCGGCCATCTACGCGATCTCCCTGGTCACCGGCGCGGTGTCGGCGATCGAGGGTCCGGTGATGGGCCGCTGGTGCTCGACCCTGGTGGACCGGGAGAGCCTCGGCAACGCGCTCGCCCTCGGCTCGCTGACCAACTCCGCCGGCCGCATCCTCGGCATGAGCGTCGGTGCCGTCGTGGTCGCCGCCGTCGGCCCCGCGCTGCTCTTCGCGATCAACTCCGCCAGCTTCGTCGCGGTCGTGGCGGCCCTGTTCGCCGTACGCGAGGGGGAGCGGCACACCGGTGCGGCGGACGACGGTTCCAGGTCGCGGCGCGGCGCAGGACGCGCCGAGCTGGAGTTGTCGGAGGCCGACGCGCCGCCGGCGGACGGCGGCATCCGGGCCGGTTTCCGGTATCTGCTGCGGCAGCCGGTGGTGCTGGTGGCCCTGGCGCTGTCCTTCGTACTCGGCAGCCTGGGCCGCAACTACCAGGTGACCATGGCCGCGATGAGCGACGGGCCGCTGCGCGGCGGCGCCTCCGGCTACGGCTTCCTCTCCACCGTCTTCGCGGTCGGGACGGTGCTCGGCGCGCTGGTCGCGGCCCGCCGCCGGGAGCTCGGCTACCGGGTGCTGGTGGGGGCCGGCCTGCTGGCCAGCGCCCTGCAGATCGTCGCCGGGCTGGCCCCCGGCACGCTGAGCTTCGCCGCGGTGATCCTGCCGGTGGCAGCGGCGGCCGTGGTCATCGACACCACGGTCGGCGCCCGCGCGCAGCTCGACACCGACTACGCCATGCGGGGCCGGGTGCTGGCCGCCCTCGCGGTCACCGGCTCGATCTCGGCGGCCGTCGGCGCGCCCCTGCTCGGCTGGCTCTCCGAGCACGCCGGACCCCGGCAGACCCTGGTGCTGGCCGGCGCCCTCACCACCGTCGCCACCCTCGCGGCCGGGGTGGCCCTCGACCGGCTCCGGGAGCGGCGACTGCGCCGTCGGCTCACCCTGGTGCTCGCCGCGCCGGCCGTGCGCCGCCGGGTCGCGGCCACCGCCGCCCGCGTCGTCCGCCCGGCGGGCGTCGCAGCCGGTGCCGTGTCCTCGACGGGTGCTGCGGCCGGCGGGTCCCCGGCGGGTGCCGTGGTCGGTGCCGTGTCCTCGACGGGTGCTGCGGCGGGCGGGTCGCTGGCGGGTGCCGTGGTCGGCGCCGTGTCCCCCACGGGCGCTGCGGCCGGCGTGTCCCCGGGTGCCGAACGCCCGCTGGCCGCCGACGTCCCGCGCCCGGTCCCGGTGCCCCGCCCGGCGGGGCTGCGCCTGGGCGGTACGCGGTTCGCCCGACTGCGCCCCGCCGGGCGGCTCGCGGCCGGCGGGGCGCTCCGCCCGGCCCGCGAGTGCGCGGCCTGCGCGCCGCACCGGTCGCGGCGCCGGTCCCGGGCGACGGTCCACGCGGCCGACTGCGCCCTCGCCGGCTGACCCGGCCCGCGCGGCCCCGCCGACCGGCCGGTGAAGGTCGCGCTCGATCCGGGAAGTAGTGGCCCACCGCGCACCGGGAGGCCACTACTTCCGCGATCGAGCACGATCACGGCCGGCGGGCGGCCCGCAGCTCGACCAGGGTGAGCGAGGTCATGCGCGCAGGAGGGCGTCCGGGACCTCGGCGGCACGAAGATCGTCACTACGCTGCCGTCATGGACGTCGAGGAACGCCTGCGGCGGGTCCGCCGGTGGCTGTGGGTCGTGGTGGTGGGGCTGTTTCTCAGCGGGGTGACCGCGTTCCCGTTGGAGCTGGAGGTGCGCTGGCTGCTCCGGGTGCTCGACCCGCTCGCCGGGCAGTTCCCGGCGCTGGTCGCCTGGATCGAGCGGGTCCACACCGGGCTCGTCGAGACCGGCGACCGCTACCCGTTCATGCTGTACGGCACGGACTGGCTCGCCTTCGCCCATCTGGTGCTCGCGGTGGCGTTCTGGGGGCCGCTGCGGGATCCGGTCCGCAACGTCTGGGTGGTGCAGCTCGGGATGATCGCCTGCGCCGGGATCGTGCCGCTGGCGCTGATCTGCGGGCCGGTGCGGGACATTCCCTGGTTCTGGACGCTGGTCGACCTCTCCTTCGCGGTCGGCGCGTTCCCGCCGCTGTGGTTCGCGTACCGGCACATCCGGGCGGTCGAGGCCGCCGACCGGTTGGCGTCGGCGCAGGTCTCGGCCGCCGGTACGCGCTGACCGCCCTCGTCGGCCGCCTCCGCGCGGCTGAGTCGTTCGTGAGGTCAGCTCCACAGCCGCCGGAGCCGGCGCCCGCGCGACCAGCCGCCGGAGCCGGCGCCCGCGCGGTCCGCGTGACCGGCAGCGGGCGCCGGCACCCGGCCGGGCAGATCAGCGTCCCGCTGCCGCGAGTTCGCCGGTCAGCTTCGGCTCGGCGCTCCGCGGCGACCGCTCCTCGCGCCGTTCCTGCACCGCCTGGCGGCCGGAGGGAACGACCAGGGCGGCCATCGCGGCGGCCAGCGCGATCCCGGTGAGCACCAGGAAGCCCATGGTGAACCCGGCCTCGCGGGGCAGCCCGCTCGCCTGCGGGTGGGCGGTGATCACCCCGCTCACCACCGCGGCGCCGATCGCGCCGCCGATGGTGCGGATGTTGGCGTTCATGCCGGTCGCCACGCCGGTCTGCGCGGGCGGCACGTTGGCCACGATCAGGTTGGCCATCGAGGCGAACGCCAACCCGATGCCCAGGCCCACCAGCCCGCCGGCCACGCCGATCTCCCAGCGGGTGTCGTGGGCGACGGTCAGCATCGCCGACGCGAGCACGTTGCACACCGCGCCGGTCGCCAGCTGCGCCTTGGCGCTGAACCGGGCCTGCAGCCGGCCGGCGGCGAGGCCGGCGACGAACATGGCGACCAGCATCGGCAGCATCAGCAGCCCGGCCTGGGTCACGCTGGCGCCGAAGCCGTAGCCGGCGCTGGTCGGGATCTGCACGAACTGCGGCAGGAAGGCGTAGACCGCGAACATCGAACCGCCGTAGAGCAGGGCGACCAGGTTGGTCGTCCAGACCCCGGGCCGGCGCATCATCCGCATGTCGATCAGCGGGTTCGCCGAGCGGGCCTCGGCCACCAGCCAGCCGGCCAGGAGCACGCCGGCGAGCGCCAGCAGGCCGGTCACCCGACCGGAGGTCCAGCCCCAGCTGGCGCCTTTGCTGACCGGCAGCAGCAGCGCCACCAGCCAGCCGGAGAGCAGCAGGGTGGCCGCCCAGTTGATCCGGCCGGGCGTACGGACCGGCGACTGCGGCACGAACCGGTGCGCCGCGAGCGCGGTGAGCCCGACGACGACCAGCGGGATCCAGAACAGCCAGCGGTAGCCCAGGGTGGCGACGATCGGGCCGGCCAGGACGACGCCGAGGCCACCACCGGCGGCGACGATCGCCGAGATCGCCGCGACGGCCGAGCTCACCCGCGCGGCGGGGAACTCGTCGCGGATGATGCCGAACGCGAGCGGGAAGACCGCGCCACCGACGCCCTGGACGACGCGGGCGACGATGAGCACGCCGATGCTCGGCGCGATGGCCGCCAGCAGGCAGCCGAGCGCGAGCGCGGCGAGGGAGACGACCAGCGTCCGCTCCTTGCCGACCATGTCGCCGACCCGGCCGAGGACCGGGGTGAAGATCGACGCGGAGAGCAGGTAGGCGGTCAGCACCCAGGTCACGGTGTTCTGGGAGGTGTGCAGGTCGTGCTGGATGGTGGGCAGCACCGGGGTGATCAGCGACTGGAGCATCGCGAAGAAGCCGGTGCCGGCGGCGAGGACGAGGAAGGTCAACCGACGCGAGCCGCGTCGGGTGGTTTCGATCACGGAGAGAACTCCCGTTCACGTACGAATGGAACGTCTGCCGGGATTGCCGGCGGGGGCGGAGCCGGTGGTCAGCCGAAGGTGGGCATGGCGGGACCTCCTGGGTCCGGTGTCTGGGTGGGCCGACCGCGCCAGGTGGGATCGGCCCGAGAATCCGGAGTAAGCTATCCGGAGGCATGGCTCCGGTAGGTTCCGGAGGGGTGCCTCCGGATAGCTTAGCGGAGGGGTGCCTCCGGTTGCAAGGCAGGAGAGGTGACGCGCGTCATGGCCAGCGGCGACCAGCTGGGGGAGGTCCTTGCGCGGCGCCCGAAGCGGGCGGATGCCCGGCGCAACTACGACGCCTTGATCGCCGCCGCGCGAGAGGTGTTCGGGGAGTGCGGCGCGGGGGCCTCGCTGGAGGAGGTCGCCCGCCGGGCCGAGGTCGGCATCGGGACGCTCTACCGGAACTTCCCCAACCGGCGTGACCTGTTCGAGGCGGTCTACGTCGAGGAGGTGCGCGCGCTCAGCCGGTCGGCGGCCGACCTGGCGGACCTGCCCCCGTGGGACGCCCTGGTCGCCTGGCTGCACCGATTCGTCGCCTACGTCGGCACCAAGCGGGCACTCGCCGAGGAGCTGGTGCACGACTCCGAGGTTTTCCGCAACTGCCGCACCGAGATCTACGCGGCGGGCGAGCCGTTGCTGCGCCGCGCCCAGGATGCCGGGGTGGCCCGGCCGGACGCCGGCTTCGACGACGTGGTGCGACTGATCAGCGGGATCATGGCGTACCAGTTCCCGGAGCCGGCCCAACGCGACCGGGTGCTGGCCATCGCCCTGGACGGCCTGCGCTACCCGGCCGCGCGCCCCTGACCCCCGCGAGCCCGCGCCGGAGCCTCGGCCAAAGCCGGGACGGCCGGCGGTCCCTGGGGAACCGCCGGCCGTCGGACGTGCTCAGGAGTGGTCAGCAGCCAGGTCGGCGTTGCTCGGCCGGCCCCACGGGCCGGTGATCGCGAAGACGTAGCCGGGAGACTGGATGTTGGCGAACAGGATCTTCCCGTCCGCGCTGAACGTCGGCCCGGTGAACTCACTTTCATTGAGCTCGTTGCGGGCCAGCGGGTACGCCTTGCCCTGCTCGGTCACGCCGACCAGGTGCGACAGGCCCTCGCCGTCCTCGGCCAGGATCACCCCGCCGTACGGCGACACGGTGATGTTGTCCGGCCCGTCGAAGTTGCCGGCCTCCTCGTCCGGGTTCTGGTTCACCCCGAAGATGGTCTTCAGGGTCACCGTCTCGGTCCGCGGGTCGTAGAACCAGACCTGACCGTCGTGCTCGTTGACGCTGCCGTCGTCGTGCCGGGCGAAGCTGGCCACGAAGTACGCGCCGCCGTCGGCCCACCAGGCGCCCTCCAGCTTGCGGCTGCGGGTTACCTGCTCGTCGGTGAACTGCTTGCGCACCGAGACGGTCTTCGCGTCCCGGTCCGGCACGTCCACCCACTCCACCTTGTACCGGGTGCCCGGCGTGGTGGCCTCGGACAGGTCCGCGACGTGCTGGCTGCCCAGGAAGCACTTCATCGCCTGGAGGCTGCCCGCGGTGTCCCCGTCGGGACGCTGCGCGAGCGCACGCAGGGCGCCCTTGCCGCCCCGGAAGCCGGCCGGCGGCGTCCACCGGAAGTAGAGCCCGTTCGGCCCGCCGGCGTCCTCGGTCAGGTAGATCGCGTGGGTGTACGGGTCGACCGCCACCGCCTCGTGCGCGTACCGGCCGAGGAACTTCAGCGGCACCGGGTTCTGGTTGGCGGACCGGTCGTGCGGGTCGACCTCGAAGGTGTACCCGTGGTCGTAGAGGTACTTCCCGCCCTTGCGCTGCTCGGTCTCCTCGCAGGTCAGCCAGGTGCCCCACGGGGTGATGCCGCCGGCGCAGTTGTTGTGCGTCCCGGCCACGCTGACGTACTCGCGCAGCCGCCGGCCCTGCGCGTCCACCTCGATGGTGGTGGTGCCGCCCCGGGCGCCCGGGTCGTAGGTGAGGCCGGCCAGCGCGGGCACCGGGAAGGGCTCACTGCCGCCGATCTCGTGGTTGTTGACCAGCACCGAGCCCTCGCGGCCGAGGAAGCAACCGGTGCCGTCGGCGTCGCTCGGGGTCGGCTGCCCCGACTCCAGCAGGGTCACCCCGGCCTGCGCCACGATGGTGTACGAGAAACCGGGCGGCAGCGCCAGCAGGCCGGCCGGATCCGGAACGAGTTCGCCGTAGCCGACCGCCGGACGAGCGGCGGCCCGCGCCGCCGCCGGTCCCGCGATCACGTCCAGGTTGCCGGCCACCACGATGCCGAGGGCGCCGGCCGCACCGCCGCGCAGCATGGCCCGGCGGGAGATGGGAGAGGGGCTCACGTCGTCGCCTTTCCTGTTCAGGATGGTTCCGTCCAGCAGGCAAACGGGGCTGGTGGAACGCCGCCGACGCGGCCGAGGTCCGCCAGGTGAACAGTAGACAAATCCTGCGGGCGCGTGCGTCCTGTGCCGGGTCGCCCCGCGTCCGTTAGGGTTCCCTCGATCAGACTGCGGCGGCGTCGGAGGGGCGGACGGTGGGCAGGCTCGCGACCGCGTACGGGCAGGCGCTCGCCTTCCACCGGCAGGCCGTACGCCGGTGGGAGGCCGGGCGGCGGGCGCTCGCGGCGGCCGGGCCGGTCGCCCCGGGCAGCCCCGAGCTGGTCGCCCGGCTGGCCCGGCTCGGCGCCGAACTGGCCGCCGCCGCACCGGGCTCCGCCCGCCCGGCCACGACTCCCGTACCGGTCCGGGTCGGCGAGGCGACCACCCTGGACGGTGGCTTCCCGGTGCTGGTGCCGCTGGCCGGTGGCACGCATCTGGCGGTCGACGCCGACGCTCGCGATCCCCGGGTCGGTGAGCTGCTGCGGGCCGTGGTGGTGCGGCTGCTCACCGCCGCGCCGGCCGGCACGGTCCGGGTCGCCGGCATCGACCCCGCCGCGTTCGGCGCCGCGTTCCTGCCGCTGCGCCCGCTGCAGGACGCCGGGGTGCTCGGCCCCGCCGCCACCACCGCCGCCGAGGTGACCGCCCTGCTCGACGAGGCGGAACGGCACGCCCGCGCCGCCCAGCACGCCGGCCGCGACGACCAGGAGCTGCTGCTGGTGATCGCCGCGTCCGCCCCGCCGCCCCGCGAGCTGGCCCGGCTCGCCGCGCTCACCCACGCCGGTCCGGCCGCGGCGGTCTGCGTGCTGCTCGCCGGCTACCCGGCCGCCGGCCCCGGCGACCCGCCACCGCCGCTCGGCGCCACCACCCAGCTCCGGCTGGGCGACCGGTACGCCCTGGTCGGCGACCCGCCCGGGCAGCCGTTCAGCGCCGACGGCAGCGGCCTGCCCGCCCCGGTGGTGCTCGACGGCGACCCGACCCACGCCACCGTCACCGGGCTGGCCCGGCAGCTCGCCACGGCCACCCGCCGGGCCGAGGCGGTGACCTTCGCCGACCTGCTCCCCGCCCGGCGCTGGGCCGAGTCGTCCGCCACCGGGCTGCGTACCGTGCTCGGCCGGTCCGGGCGGGAACTGGTCCCGGTCACCTTCGACGACGCCACCCCGCACTGGCTGGTCGGCGGGCGGACCGGCGCCGGCAAGACGGTGTTCCTGCTCGACGTGCTCTACGGCCTGGCCGCCCGGTACGCCCCCACCGAGCTCCAGCTCCTCCTGCTCGACTTCAAGGAGGGGGTCAGCTTCACCGAGTTCGTGCCCACCGAGCGCGACCCGTCCTGGCTGCCGCACGCCCGCGCCGTCGGCATCGAGTCCGACCGCGAGTACGGCGTCGCCGTGCTGCGCGAGCTGCGCGCGGAGCTGACCCGCCGGGCAGACCTGCTCAAGCGGCACGGGGTCACCAAGCTCGCCGACCTGCCGGCCGCGCACCGGCCACCCCGGATCGTCACCGTGGTCGACGAGTTCCACGTGCTGTTCGCCGGCAACGACGCCCTCGCCCGGCAGGCCGTCGACCTGCTCGAGGAGTTGGCCCGCAAGGGCCGCTCGTACGGCCTGCACCTGGTGCTGGCCAGCCAGAGCACCACCGGCATCGAGGCCCTCTACGGCCGGGCCGAAGCCATCTTCGGCCAGTTCCCGTTGCGGGTCGCGCTCCCCGGCGGGGGTGGCGTGCTCGACCCGCTCAACGACGCCGCGCGGGCGCTGCGGGTGGGGACGGCCGTGGTCAACACCGCCGGGGGCGCGCCCGGCGCGAACACCGAGGTCCGTTTTCCCGACGCGCACACCGCCGGCGCCGACCTGGCCACCCTCCGGCACGAGCTGTTCCAGGCCCGGCCGGCGGACGCGCGTCCGCCCACCGTCTTCCGGGGGTACGAGACGCCGCGGCTGGCCGACGACCCCACCTGGGCCGGCCTGCGGCCGGGCACCGAGCCGCCGCTCGCCCTGGTCGGCCGGACCGTCGACGTGGCCGGCAGCACGGCGGCGTTCCGCCTGGACGCCACCCCCGGCCGGCACGTCGCCGTGGTCGGCACCGCGGCGGCCGGGATGGACGTGCTCCGCGCGGCCACCCTCGGCCTGGCCCGCCAGCACGCCGCCGGCACGGCCCGCTTCCTGCTCGCCCCGCTGGCGCCCGGCACCACCGACGCCGCCGACGACCTGGCGATGACCCTGGCCGCCGCCGGCCACCCGGTCCGCCGCATCGACGCGCCGGAGCTGCGCGCCCAGCTCGCCGAGATGGCCGCCCCACCGGCGGGTACGCGACCGGGCGACCAGCCCGGTGGCGGTTCCGGACCCGGCGGCGTGTCGGCCGCGCCCGCCCCGGTCGGCGGCCGGACCTATCTGGTGGTGTTCGGCATGGACGCCGCCGCAGGCGTGCTCGCCGCCACCGAACCGGCCACCTTCCGCTCCGGGTACGACGACCTGCGGGCCGTGCTGCGCCAGGGACCGGCGCACGGGGTGCACCTGCTCGGCTGGTGGCGCGGGCTGCGCCGGCTCGGCGAGGATCTCGGCGGTACGCAGAACCGCGACGACCTGGCCTGCCTGGTCGCGCTGAACGTGCCCGGCGCCGACCTCGGCCTGCACCTCGGGGCGCACGACCTCGGCTACGCCCCGCGCGCCGGGCGGGCCCTGCTGGTGGACCGGCACGACCAGCGGACCGCCCTGATCGTGCCCTTCGTCGGCGACGGAGACGACGCGTGAGCGAGCGAACCACCCGGCTCGACGGCGTGGCGCCTCGCGCCGCCGTGGAGCGGAGCGAGGCGGCGGCGTGAGCGGATTCGAGGAGTACGCGGCCCTGGCCCGGGAGCTGTCCGCACGGCAGCGCGGCGGGGAGCAGGCCGTCGCCGCCGAGGCGGAACGCCGCCGGTCCCTGCAGGCCGCCGTTGACCAGCTCGGCCAGCGGCTCGCCGCCCAGGGGCGGCGCCTCGACCAGCTCGGCCGGGCCGCCGGCCTCTCGCCGGCACCGGCGACGGACGCGCCGGACCCCGCTGCGGCCGCGTCCTCGGGCGCACCGGTGGCGGCCCCGATCGGGCCACCGGGGTCCGGGCTGCCGGCGCCCGCACCGGGCCCAGCCGGGGCACCCGGGACCGTGCCCGGGACCGGGACGGGAGCGGCACCGGGCAGCGCGCCGGGCGCGAACCGGGCGCCCGCCAACCCGCCGGGGACCGGGGCGGTGGCGACCGGCGGCGCAGCCGCCGCGCCGGGGCGGGCGGGCGTCGGGGCGTACCCCGAAGGGATGGTGCCCGGGCCCCGCGAGGGTGACGCGGCGGCGGAGCTGGCCGCGGCGCGGCAGCTGGTCGACGAGGCCGACCGGTACGGGCAGCAGGCCGAGGCGATCGCGCACCGGCCCGCGCTGCTGCCCACCTGGTCGCCGCCCGCGCGGGCCGTCGCGGTCTACGCCGCCTGCGCGCTGGCCGGCTCCGTGCTGATGCTGGTGGCGCTGGTGGGCTCGCCGATTCCGGCGACCGGGCTGTCGCTGGTGGCCGCCGCCTCGTGCGCGGGCGTTCCGCTGCTGTCGTTCCTCGCCGGGCACCTGGTGCTCGGCCGGTGGGGCCGGCCGCCGATCAGCACCGACCTGCCGTCGTCGCGGTACGTCCCGCTCGGCTTCGTGATCTGTGCGCTGTTCTCGCCGTCGCTGTTCTGCGTGTATCTCCTGGTGTTCCGCCTGATGCGCTGACCGCGACCCCGGGCCGGTGCGCCGCCATCCGTGGCGCGGCACGCCACTGCGGTCATCCGGGCGCGTGATCGGGTGGTCGCGGGGCATGCGGCGATCTCGTAGGCTCCTCTGTGTCCCGAGCGGGCGGGGAGGGCGCGTGAGCGAGCGAAGCGGGGCGGTGGCGTGAGCGCGGCGCAGATCATCGCGAGGCTGGCGGCGGCGGCCCAGAAGCTGGACGAGGCGAAGGCCAAGACGGCGGCCGCGGCGCAGGACGCCGCGGAGGCGCGGGCGCTGGTGGCCGGCGCGCTGGAGGGGGTGGCCGCCGGGCCGTTGCTCGGCGTGATCGACGCCTACCGGCAGGCCCTGGCCCAGGCCGCCCAGGGCGGCGAGCCCGCCCGGCAGCACGTCCAGGAGACGATCGCCAAGGTCCAGGCGCTGGGAAACTGACCGCCGATGAGCGACCTCAACGAGTCCGCCCGCAGCGGTGAGCTGGATGGATTCCACATCGGCCACCTGCCGGCCGGGGTCGGCACGGAGGTGTCGGACTTCGCCAGCGAGTGGGACGACGTCAGCTTCGCCACCCGGGTCTGGGAGCGCCGGGTCGCGGAGGGCCACCGGGTCGACCTGCGGATGCACATCCTCCGGGGTGACCGGCTCGCCGACCTCACCGCCGTGCACGACTTCCTCGCCGAATACCACGAGCGCGACCCCGCCAGCGGGGAGTGGGCCGAGTTCGCCCACCCCGACGGTCCCGGCCTGATCGGCGACGGCGAGGCGTTCTGGCTGGTCGAGCCGGGCATCGCGGTCGACGTGCTGGTCAACCCGGAGCGGTACGACCGGGCGGCGTTGTCGGCGACCGCTCGCGCCGTCACCCGCGCCGGCGGCACTGTGGCGGAGTGAGCGCCCGGCCTCGCTTCCGCACACCGTTCACGTCCCTCCACAATCGACCGATGTCCGGTAGGCCGGTTTGTGCGGTGGATGGGACAATGGTTACCGGCGCGTAACTTATCATTGACGCGCGTGAATTAGACCACGCATCATCGTTCCCACGATCGATCGGATCCCCCACCCGTCCCCCCGGTTCCCCGGGTGCCTCCCACCGGAGGTGCAGCCATGCTGCTCCGAAAGATCCTGGTCGCCGCCACCGCCGTCGCGGCCCTGCTGCTGTCCGCCACCGCCGCCCAGGCCGCCCCCGCGGGCGACGCCGCGACCACCACCGAGGCCACCGGGACCGCCGGCCGCACCGCCGCGGCCACCGCCAACCCGGTCATCGTCGTCGGGGGCCTGATCGGGGTCTCCATCGCGTACGAGCCGATTGCCGCCCGGCTGCGCGCCGACGGCTACCGGGTCTCCATCTACCAGCTCCCCGACCTCGGCTTCGGCGACATCCGGGCATCCGCCCGGGCCCTGTCGTCCTACGTGGACCTGGTCCGCGCGGCCACCGGGGCGGCCAAGGTGGACCTGGTCACCCACTCCGAGGGCGGCCTGGTCTCCCGTTGGTACGTGAAGTACCTCGGCGGCGTCGACAAGGTCGGCCGCTACCTCAGCCTGGGCACCCCGCAGCAGGGCACCTACGTGGCGAACATCGTCGAGTTCGTCGGGCTCGGCGACTGCGCCGGCGTCATCGCCTGCCAGCAGATGGCGATCGGCTCGGACTTCCTCGCCACCCTCAACGCCGGCGACGACACCCCGGGTGCGGTGCGCTGGACCACGATCCGGACCTGGCAGGACGAGCTGGTCCGGCCGGTCGACAACGCCACCCTCGCCGACGGCGCGACCAACGTGCTGATCCAGTCGTCGTGCCCGCTGCGGGTGGTCGGCCACCTCGGCCTCGTCCTCGACGGCACCGCCTACAGCGTCGTCCGGCAGGCGCTCGCCGGCGCCCCGATCCAGCCGAACTGCTTCGCCATCTGATCCCGGTCGCGACGGGCGGCCGGGTGCCGCCCGCCGGCCCACCGTACCCGTCCCCTCGCGCGGGACGAACGGCGCAGCACGTCGACAACCCGGCGGCGCCCCGGGCAGTTGCGCCGAGCGACCGCGAGGGCCCTCCGCGCCGTGCGACGCTGGGCCGGGGCGTACGTCTGGAGGTGCGACATGGCCGGGACGCCGCAGGTCGACTTCGCGCTCGACACGTACGAGTGCATCGTGCTCTACCCGGGGCCGTCCGGCCGGGCCCTGCCCGAGGAGACGGTGCAGCGGTTGCAGGCCGAGCACCAGGAGCACATGCAGGCGCCGCAACGGCGGGGCATCATCCTGGTCGCCGGCTCGGTGGACGGCCCCGCCCGCGAGCCGGACCCGCCGATCGGCTTCGGCCTGGCCCGTACCGGCTCCGTGGACGACGTGCGCAGCGTCATGGAGGCCGACCCGGCCGTGCAGGCCGGGCTCTACCGGGTGGATGTGCTGACCTTCCTGTGCCCGGCCGGCTCGCTGGAGTTCCCGCTCGCCACGGCGCAGCGCTGAGCGCGTCGAGCGACGGTCGACGCCGCCTCGACCGGCGCTCGCGGGCGGGTCGGGAGCGCCCCGACAGGGGATGACCGCGAGGAGTACGATTTCCGCCGCGCGGTCGCCGATGCCCGCCACACACGACGTCCCGGGTGCGGTTCCCGCCGCCCGCCGCGCGGGGATCGCGCGTCGTCGGACAAATGTTCCGCACTCTGAAAGGGGTCGGCCGGGAGGTCGACCCGGAGGAGAGACTAGCCTGATGGGCGTGACACGCCGCGCGAAGATCGTCTGCACCCTCGGCCCCGCCACCTCGTCCCCGGAGCGGATCCGTGGCCTCGTCGAGGCGGGCATGAACGTGGCGAGGCTCAACTTCAGCCACGGCAGTCACGCCGACCACGAGGCGGTCTACCGGCTGGTCCGTGAGGCGGCCGAAGCTGCCGGACGCCCGGTGGCGATCCTCGCCGACCTGCAGGGCCCGAAGATCCGGCTCGGCCGGTTCGCCGACGGCCCGCACGAGTGGCGTACCGGCGACTCGGTGGTCATCACCGCCGACGACATCCTCGGCAGCAAGGAGCGGGTCTCCTGCACCTACCGGAAGCTGCCCCAGGAGGTGAAGCCGGGCGACCGGCTGCTGATCGACGACGGCCGGGTGGCGGTCGAGGTCAGCGACGTCACCGGCAACGACATCCGCGTCCTGGTCACCGAGGGCGGCGCGGTCTCCAACAACAAGGGTGTCTCGCTGCCCAACGTGGCGGTCAGCGTCCCGGCCCTGTCGGAGAAGGACGCCGCGGACCTGCGGTTCTCGCTCGGACTGGGCGTCGACCTGATCGCGCTCTCCTTCGTGCGCTCGCCGGAGGACATCAAGCTGGTGCACGCGATCATGGCCGAGGAGGGCGTGCAGCGCCCGGTGCTGGCCAAGGTCGAGAAGCCCGAGGCGGTCGACCACCTGGAGGCGATCGTGCTCGCCTTCGACGGGGTCATGGTGGCCCGCGGTGACCTCGGCGTCGAGCTCCCGCTGGACCAGGTGCCGCTGGTGCAGAAGCGTGCCGTGCAGCTCTGCCGGGAGAACGCCAAGCCGGTCATCGTGGCCACCCAGATGCTCGACTCCATGATCGAGAATTCGCGGCCGACCCGCGCCGAGGCATCCGACGTGGCCAACGCGGTGCTCGACGGCGCCGACGCGGTGATGCTCTCCGGCGAGACCAGCGTCGGCAAGTACCCGGTGCTCACGGTCAGCACCATGGCGAAGATCATCTCCACCACCGAGTCGGGGTCGATCGCCGTGCCGCGGCTGCAGCACGACCCGCGTACGCACGGCGGCGCCCTCACCGTCGGCGCGTCCTCCATCGCCCGGGCCATCGGCGCCAAGGCGCTGGTCGCCTTCTCGCAGACCGGCGACACCGTCCGGCGGCTCAGCCGGCTGCACTGCGACCTGCCGCTGCTCGCCTTCACCCCGGTGCCCGAGGTGCGCAACCAGCTCGCCCTCTCCTGGGGCGTGGAGACCTTCCTGATGCCGTTCGTCGCGCACACCGACGACATGTTCCGCCAGGTCGACCAGGCGCTGCTCGGCCTCAACCGGGCCAACCCCGGCGACCACGTGGTGATCGTGGCCGGCAGCCCGCCCGGCACCCCCGGCTCCACCAACACCCTGCGGGTGCACCAGCTCGGCTCGCTGGTCGACGCCGCCTCGGCGCGGGCCCTGCAGTGACCGGACCGGTGGCGACCGGCCAGGCCGCGGTCGACCAGCTCCTCGAGGTCCTCGACCTGGACCAGGTCGGCGAGATGACCTTCCGGGGGATCAGCCCCCCGGTCGGCCCACAACGGGTGTACGGCGGCCAGGTCGCCGGCCAGGCCCTGGTGGCCGCCGGCCGCACCGTCGACCCGGAGCGCTTCGTGCACTCGCTGCACGGCTACTTCGTCCGCCCCGGCGACCCGGCCGAGCCGATCGAGTACCAGGTCGAGAACATCCGGGACGGCCGCTCCTTCTCGGTCCGCCGTTCCGTCGCGCTCCAGCACGACAAGCCGATCTTCTTCATGTCGGCCTCGTTCCAGCGGCAGGAGGAGGGGCTGGACCACCACGCGCCGGCCCCGCCGGACGTGCCCGGGCCGGACGAGGTCCCGACCATGGCCGACCGGCTCGCCCGCTACCCGGAGCGGCTCGGCATCTGGGGCCAGATCCCGCGGCCGATCGACGTTCGCTACGTCGGCGAGCCCGGCTGGGTACGCCCCGGCGACCGCCCCGCCGAGCCGCACCAGCGGGTCTGGATGCGCATCGACGGCAAGCTGCCGGACGATCCGCTGCTGCACGCCTGCGCCCTCACGTATGCCTCCGACCTGACCCTGCTCGACTCGGTGCTGTCGGTGCACGGCGAGGTGTGGGGCCCCGGGGGAGTGGTGGGCGCCAGCCTCGACCACGCGCTCTGGTTCCACCGGACGTTCCGCGCCGACGAGTGGTTCCTCTACGACTGCTGGAGCCCGTCCGCCTCCGGCGCCCGCGGGCTGGCCACCGGCCGGATGTTCACCACGGACGGCCGGCACATCGCCAGCGCCGTGCAGGAGGGGCTGCTGCGCCGCGTGGGCGCCTGACCGACGGCTCCAGGTCGCGGCGCGGCGACAGACGCGCCGAGCTGGAGTCGTCGCAGGGCAATCGTGCCCGTTCGGCCGAGGGGCGGGGATCCGGCTGGCTGACCAGCCGACTAACCTTGCCGACATGCGTCTCTCCGCCCGGGTCGACTACGCCCTCCGCGCGGCCGCCGAGCTGGCCTCGGTCGCCGACGGGACGGCGGCCGGACGGAGCCGGCCGGTGACCGCCGAGCAGATCGCCCGCGCCCAGGAAATCCCGCCGAAGTTCCTGGAGAGCATCCTGCTCCAGCTGCGCCGGGGCGGGATCGTGCACGCCCAGCGGGGTCCCGAGGGCGGCTACTGGCTGGCCCGGCCCGCGTCCGAGATCTCCCTGGCCGAGGTGATCCGTGTGATCGACGGTCCGCTGGCCCACATCCGCGGCCAACGCCCCGAGCAGCTCGGCTACCAGGGGGCGGCCCGGGCGCTGCAGGACGTCTGGATCGCCCTGCGGGCCAGCGAGCGGCAGATCCTCGAGCTGGTCACCATCGCCGACGTGGCCAGCGGGACCCTGCCCGGCCGGGTCAACGAACTCGCCGCCGACCCCAGCGCCTGGAGCTGATCCCCCGCCGCCGGGGCCGCACCACCGCGGACGTCGCCGACGCGCTGCCGCGCCAGCCGCTTGCGGGCTTGCCGGCGCTCGCCGCGCCCGTCGCCGAGTCCGTCCCACCACCCGACCCGCGCCCGTTCCGGGCCGTCCGGCGCGTCCCACCAACCGGATGGAGGACTTGACCGGAGCGGCGGGGTACCGCATTGTCGACCAAGTCGATAGGAGATGCCGAAAAGTCAGGGGGCGCTCGTGCGCAAGCTGCTGATCCTCGCCCTGGTCGGGCTCGCCGCGCAGTTGGTCGACGGCGCGCTTGGCATGGCGTACGGGCTGACCTCCTCCACCCTGCTGCTCTTCGCCGGGGTGGCGCCGGCCGCCGCGTCCGCCTCGGTGCACCTGGCGGAGATCGGCACCACGCTCGCCGCCGGGGTGGCGCACTGGCGGTTCGGCAACGTCGACTGGCGGGTGGTCGCCCGGATCGCGGTGCCCGGCGCGATCGGCGCCTTCGCCGGCGCCACCTTCCTCAGCTCGATCTCCACCGAGGCCGCCGCCCCGTGGATGGCCGCGATCCTGTTCACCCTGGGCGCGTACCTGCTGGTGCGCTTCTCCCGGCCGCTGCGCGCCAACCCGGCCGCCGGCCGGCTGCGGGGGCGCTTCCTGAGCCCGCTCGGCCTGGTCGCTGGCTTCATCGACGCCACCGGCGGCGGGGGCTGGGGTCCGGTCGCCACCCCGGCACTGCTCGTCTCCGGCCGGATGGAGCCGCGCAAGGTCATCGGCTCGGTCGACACCGCCGAGTTCATGGTCGCCGGCGCGGCCAGCGCCGGGTTCCTGATCGGCCTCGGCTCCGAAGGCTTCCTGCTGCCCACCGTGGCCGCGCTGCTGATCGGCGGCCTGATCGCGGCGCCGATCGCCGCCTGGCTGGTCCGCATCGTCCCAGCCCAACTCCTGGGCGCGACGATCGGCGGCGTGATCGTGCTGACCAACGCCCGGACGCTGCTGCGCGCCGGCGAGCTGGGCGGCTCGGTCCCGCCCCTGGTCTACGCGCTGCTCGGCGGCGGCTGGCTGGTGGCGCTGGCGCTGGCCGTACGCGCGCTGCGCCGGACCCGCCGCGCCCGGGCCGTCGCCGAGGCCGCCCTCGCCGCGCAGGCCGCGGCCGCGCCGGTCGCCAGCCCTTCCGTGGGCCAGGGCGACGCCGCGGCGCCGGGGGAGCCCCGGCGGCTCGCTGCTGCGGTCGAGGGCTGATCCGGGTACGGCTTGCGGGCTGGGCCTGCTCTTGTGGGCCGGTTCTGCGCTTGTCGGCTGGGCCCCGGTCGGTGGTTGCGCTTGGGGGCTGGGGGCGAGGGTGACCGGCTCCGGGCGGTCAGGCTTGATCCCTGCGCCGGTCACCCTCGCCCCCAGCCCCGTCGTGCTGGTTCGCCGACCGCCGGTCGCGGTTCTTCCTCCGGTACGAACCCGCGCCGTCTTCCGACCTTGGGCAGTTGCCGTTCACGGGGGACGGGTAACTGCCGCCGGTCGCGGTTCTTCCTCTGGCACCGAACCTGTGCCGTCTTCGGATCTTGGACCGTTTCCGTTCGCTGCTGACGGTAACTGCCCAAGATCTCTGGAGACGGCGTTCTCTGGAGACGGCGCTGGCCGGCACCCTTGGTTGGGTGCCGGCCAGCGGCTTGTGCGTGTTCTTCAGTTGGTCTGCTTGGTCAGCTTGGGTCAGCTGTTCCAGTGCTGGGCGACCAGGTCGGCGGCCTGCTGTTCCCACTGGGCGTAGGCGTCCGGGTAGGCCGACACCTGCACCGTCTGCGCGGCCTTCGTCAGCGGCATGTCCTGCCAGCCGTCGATCTGCTTCAGGCCCTTCTCGAACGCCAGGGTCGCGTACTCGGGGTTCGTGATCTGCTCCGGCGTACCCCAACCACTGGAGGGGCGCTGCTGGAACAGGCCCAGCGAGTCGTGGTCGTTGGCGTCGCCGAGGTGGCCCAGGTTCTCCAGCTTCGACTCCTGCAGGCTGGTGGCGATCGAGATCACCGCGGCCCGCTCCGGGAGACCAGCCTTCTTGGTGGCGGCGATGATCGCCTTCACGTTGCCGGTCTGCTCGTCGTTCAGGGTGATCTTCGACTGGGCGCCCTGCACACCGTGCGGGATCAGCTTGCCCATGTCCGGCTTGTCGGCCTGGACCGCGGCGACCGGCTTTCCGGCA